>CAWHOW010000038.1:0-111064 GCA_963831005.1 uncultured Bacteroidota bacterium | reverse complement strand
AACTTTCCTCTTATTATAATTTATTATATAAAGCTGCCTCAAAGTGCAGCTTTTTTTAGGTAGTATCTCAAAATCATTATTATTTCAATTTTTCTCTTTACTTTAGGCAACCAATTTGATAAATAACCGTCTTAACTTTAAAGCTTCATGATAGATTTGTCTGATATCGGCAAGGTCAAGCAACTTGTAGAAGCATGTATTAATGGAGAAAGGAGAAGTCAGCAGAAATTCTATCAGACGTTTTATGGCAGAATGATGCCAGTCTGTATGCGATATGCCGATAACAGAGAAGAAGCAAAAGATATTCTTCATGATGGTTTTATAAAGGTCTTTGCAAATCTGGGACAATATGAATTTAAGGGGTCATTAGAAGGCTGGATTAAAAAAATTGTTACAAATACGGCTATTGATGCTGTCAGGAAGAAAAAATTTCTAATGGTTGAATTGGAAGAGAATAGGAACTATGAAGGTATTATTGATGATTATAATGAAAATATTGAATATGAACAATACAATCAGATGAAAGTTGAGGTGATTATGACTCTCATCCAGAAATTGAGTCCAATGTACAAAATAGTATTTAATTTATATGTTTTTGAAGAACTGTCTCATAAAGAAATTGCAGAACAACTTAATATAAATATTGGAACATCTAAATCAAATTACGCAAAAGCAAAAAGAAATTTAATCAGTTTATTTGAACAATACTCAGATGAACATAAACAATAAATATTCAGGATTCGAAAAAATGCTGAAAGATAAATTCAGTAATTTCGAATCACCTTATACCCATAAGGACTGGGAAGATTTTAAGGAAGATTTACCCAAATTAAATCATTCTGTTTTTTCTTCTAAAAATATATTAAAGTTTTTTATTGTCGCTTCTGCTATTGTTATACCTATAATTGCAACTCTACTATACTCTTCAAAGAATTCAAACAAAAAAGAAATTACTTCAATTGATAAAAAGATAACCCAACAAGAAAATGAAAATCATAATAAAGACAACAATATCATAACAAATCATTTGGAAAACAATATCGCCAATAATAACAAAAATAATACACCTAAAACTCTTTTAAATACAGTAAATACATATTTCGGTACACCTATATCTCAAAAAACAGATAATCAAAAAATAAGCAATAAGAACAATTTCTTTGGAAACCCAGTTGTAAATGTACCTGTAAAGAATAATTCAAAAGTTAGTTCAAGTAAATCTTTTCAATTAAATGAAGAATTTATTTCTGCAGATGTAAATGAAGGTTGTGCACCTCTTAAAGTACAATTCAGTCCTTTGATTGCTTCTGATACCATATTATATTTGTGGACTTTTGATGATGGCAAATTGTCTACAATCTCATCACCTGTACATGTATTTGATAAAGCAGGGTCTTATAATGTTTCTTTAACTATAACATTTATTAAATCCAACTTTACGCAAAAGATACATTATTCAAATATCATTAATGTAAAAAATATTCCAACAGCTATATTCGATTATTCATACGATACACAAAGTGATGCCATTTCTTTTACTGATAATTCTTCCGATGCAGTTAGTTGGTTATGGTCATTTGGGGATAATTCTTTCTCCACGGAACAGAATCCTCAACATGAATATTTTAAAAATGGCACTTATGATATTCAATTAACTATAAAAAATGCTTTTGGTTGTACTGATAGCTATTCAAATAAAGTTGCCGTCAAATTGAAAGATTTTTATTATATTCCAAATGCATTTTCTCCTAATGGTGATGGCAAAGATGATTATTTTGGACCAGTAGGGAATAACCTAAATCCTGATGGTTATTATTTTATAATTTATAATAAAAATGGGAAATCAGTTTTTGAAACAAATGATTTAAATTTAAAATGGGATGGTAAAATAAAAGGTTCAAATAATGATGCACAACCAGACATTTATTTTTGGAGAATCAAAATGAAGGATAAAAATGGTATTTTTCAAGAAAGATCTGGTTATGTAACGCTAATTAAATAATAATTTTATTCCTTTTTCATTACAATTATGGTGCATTTAGCAGAGATTATTATTTTATAAAACTAATACAAGCTATGGTTTTTAAAAGACTAATAATTTTCTTTTCTTTAATTACATCTTGTATTAATATTTTCGGACAACTTACCATCAATGCTTCATTAACACCTACTCAACTTGTACAGAATATTTTAATTCAAGGCGGCCTTTCAATTAGTAATGTTACTTTTACTGGTGCTACTGGTAGCACAACATCTCAAATTGGATCTTTTACTAATGCTAGTACAACTTATCTTGGATTAACCTCAGGAATTGTTTTATCTTCCGGATATGTTACTGATATTCCTAGTGCAGGAAATGCAAATGGTAATATGAGTGATGCAACGGGTACACCTGGTGACATTGATTTAGATTCATTAACAGGTGGATCAGCTGGGACTTATGACGCGAGTGTTTTACAATTCGATTTTATTCCAACCACCAATACTGTTTCTTTTACATATGTTTTCGGATCAGAAGAATATCCTGATTTTGTATGTTCAGAATTCAATGATGTTTTTGGTTTCTTTTTAAGTGGTCCAGGTATTAGCGGACCATATTCAAATAACAGTATTAATATTGCTCTTATTCCAGGTAGTTCCCCCCCACTTCCTGTAGCAATAAATACTGTTAATATCGGTACAGCTGGAAGTTCTGGAACAACAGGTGGATGCATTTCATTAGCCTATTCTTCGCTATATGTTGATAACACCTCTGATCCGAGTATTGTTTTTGGTGGTATGACAAAAGTTTTAACAGCCACTCATAGTGTTACTCCTTGCCAGATGTATCATATTAAAATTGCAGTTTGTGATGTAGGAGATGAAGTTTATGATTCAAGTGTGCTTCTTGGAGCAAATAGCTTTAATGCAGGCGGGGTAAATGTTTCTTCAAATTATTCCAATGCGGCAGTAGGCAATAATGCTATTAAAGGATGCTCCAATGGTATATTCCTGTTCTCTTCACCTGCACCAGTTTCATCACCATTAACTATTAATTATTTGATAAGTGGTACTGCAACAAATGGTGTTGATTATTTCACAATTCCTAATAGTGTTACTATACAAACAGGATATGATACAGCTTCTGTGACAATTCAGCCTCTACTAAATGGTTTCTCTGGTACAGTAATAATAGGTACTTTATCAACATGTGACACAATTTATGATACTATCAATATTGTTCCTTATATACCAATGACTCCATTAACTTCAGGAAACACTTCAATCTGCCTTGGAGGTTCAGTGACTATTGGCGTCACTAACAGTGGTGGAGTAAATCCATATAGTTATAACTGGAGTAATAGTCTTGGGACCGATTCAACCTACAACGTACTGCCAACTAATACAACAACATATTCTGTTACTGTTACTGATAAATGCAACCAGACAGCAATTGATAGTGTAACAGTCTCAGTAACTTCTACATTAACGCCGGTAATCACGGGCCCCACCTCCATATGTACTGGAACGACAGGGACATTAGATGCTGGTGCAGGCTATTCCACTTATTTATGGAGTACGGCTGCCAATACAGAAACAATAACTGTGAACACACCGGGGACATATAATGTAACAGTAACCAACGCATCCGGTTGTTCCGGTTCAGCATCACTGGTGGAAACTGTAGGCGTACTGACAGTTTCAGTGACATCAACAGAAGAACATTGCGGACATTCAGATGGTACGTTAACGACAGACACAGCAGCATGCACCTATCTCTGGAGCACAGTTCCTGCACAGACAACCCAAACAGCCACCAATATTTCGGCAGGCCTATATACGGTAACCGTAACCTGCGGAGGTTGCACTGCCACAGCCAGCGCCACAGTGATAGATGCACCCGGGCCATCGGCATCATTTGCCAATGTGCTGAATTCGCTATGCGGATTGCCCAACGGAAGCGCAACGGTAATTCCCACGGGAGGAACACCCAACTACACCTTTGCGTGGAATTCAACCCCTCCTCAAACCACACAAATCATGCACGGAGTTCCGGCCGGCAATTATGATGTGACAGTAACAGACTTTTATGGATGCACAGCAACAAACGAAGTAACCATTTTATCATTCCCAAGCCCGACAGATACCATATTAACTATAGTAGGGGCAAAATGCAATAAATCAGACGGAGCGCTTACTGTAACGGTAAACGGAGGCACACGCCCATTCCTATATGTGTGGGATACCCACCCGCCACAAAGCGATTCAACGGCACTGAATATTCCGGCAGGCAGCTATGATGTGACCGTAACAGATGCCAATGGGTGCCATGCTACTGCCACAGCAGTTGTTCCGACAACAAATGCCCCATCAGATACAATAGCAGAAAAGGACGAATATTGCGGAGAAGGCAATGGGAGAGCTACAGTAACAGCCACAGGCGGATCGGGAGGATATAGCTACTTATGGAACAACGGAGAAGCAGCAGCAGCCGATACCAACCTGTCTGCGGGCATATTTACGGTAACAGTGACAGATGACAGCAATTGTGCAATAACAGCAACAATCAGCGTTGCCAACCTTCCGGGCCCGACAGCCAGCTTCTTTGAACAGCCAAAAATACTTACATTGTTAGACGGCCCTGTAACATTTACAGATAATTCAACCTCAACAGGAGGAACTATAATAAGCTGGTCGTGGTGTTTTGGCGACGGGAACGTTGGCTGTGGCACTTACTTCCAGCATCAGTACACAAATATAGGTACATATGTAGTAACGCTGATAGTAAAAGACAATCACGGTTGCGCCGATACGATAAACGATACGGTAAAAGTAAAGGATTATTACACATTTTATGTACCGAATGCATTCACGCCTAATGGCGATGGCCTGAATGATTATTTCGTGCCAACAGGAAATAATGTAGACCCGAACAACTTCAGCATGGTAATATATGACCGCTGGGGGAATTTAGTATTCCAGACCAATAAATGGTACATAAAGCATGATGACGAGGGGTATGCAGAGGGATGGAAAGGGACTTTAAACAATACAGGTTCCTGGGGCAATGTGGTAATGGATGTTTATGTTTACAGGATAAAGTTAACCGACCTGAACGGCCTTAAACATGAATATTATGGCAGAATTACTGCTGCGCCTTAAATTTCGATATAGCTGGTCCAAAATATTTGCACGTGCAAAGAATTCTCCAATCATAATATGAAAAAGGAGAATAAAAACAAAATTTAATTAAAAAATCTAGGTGTTTTAGTAGGAATAATCTTTGGAGATACGTCAAATGAACCCATGACCAATATTTCATGTGACCCGCCACTGAATGATTTTACTGCCCCTGAATTATAATCATAGGAATATCCTACTCTGAAATTCTTGGTTATCTCAACTCCTAAAAGTCCTACTAAAGCATCATTCGGCCTGTATGATAATCCCACCCAGAATTTGTTTGCATAATACATCAATGCTGATGCTTCGAATTGTGAAATAAACATAGCGCTTCTTACTTGCACAGATGGAATGACATTTATTTTGTCTGATGCTTTTATTTTGTATTTTGCATAAAGATAGTAATGCCTTGGCGATTCCAATACCGTTGCACTAGACAATGATTGATCAATATGTGTGGTCGACAACCCTACTGCAAAATTTGTTGAATTGTATGCCACTCCAAAGTCAAAATCAGGTTTTGCTTTATGTTGAGTTGTTAGTACATCATTCGGATCATTCATATCATTATAGATTAGTTGTGAACCTTGTAATGTATAATTTAATACACCAAATGCCAGTCCGAAAGAAAGATGACTGTGGTCAGTAACTCTTAACTGGTATGCATACATAAGTTTCAGGTTCTGGCTATTCTCGAAACCTAGTTTATCATTGATAAAGCTAAGCCCAGCTCCACCTGATAATTTATTCACATAGCAATTCGCACTAAACAATTGAGTTTCGGGAGCCTGTGCGAAACCTGTCCATTGCATACGGTCAAGCAGTGTGGCATCAAGTGTTCCTGAATTTCCAACCATAGCAGGATTATATGTAGTTTCACTAAACATATAATTACTAAACTGAATATCATTTTGAGCAATGCTCGCCATTTGCAATGAAAACAAGAATAACAGGGTGATGTATAATTTTTTCATATTTTGATTTATTATGGTTTTACAAAGTTAAAATATTTTATTATACTAACAAAAAATTATTTCTTTTCATAAACCCAGGCTGAAGTGTTTGTCTGTTTGATTTTATTAAGTTCATCCATAGCTTCTGCTTTCGTTACATAGCCTGCAAATGCTATACGCCAGCTTCCAGAAGGCGACATACCAACTAATTCAGCATTTGAAAAGCCTGTAGTTTTCAATAATGCCACTGCATCCTGGGCACTTTGTTGAGAAGGATAAGAACCTGCAATAACAAAGAACTTATGAGCAGCTGAAGTTGCAGGTGTTGTTGTAACAGAAGTTGTATTTGCAGTAGAAGTGTTAGTAGAAGCAACGTTGATGTAGTTGTTTGAGGAGTGGTTACCTGAGTATTGGTTGTTACTGGATTAACAGGAACAGTAGAAGATACAGGAAGTTGTCGATGTAGTTCACTTGTTGTCGTATTCACCTGAATTTGATCGTTTACGGGAGGAGTATAACTGTACGTTGAACTTGATTTCTTGATTTCAGATCGAGTTAAGGATTTTAAAAGTTGTTCTTCTGTTCTTTTGGTGCTGCTCTTCAGTTTTAGCATGTTTTATCAATGGCATTTCAAAACCATAACCTTTTGCAATTAGCCTGTCAGGGTTTATGCCTTTTGCTATAAGGTAATCAACAACTGATTGTGCCCTTCTCTGAGAAAGTTCTTTATTATAATTTGCTTCACCTCTTTCATCAGAATGTGAGTTTATCTGTAATTTAACATCCGGGGTTTCTTTCAGAATATTCACCAGCTTGTTAAGTTCAATTTTTGATTCTTCGCGAAGGTCAGCTTTATCATAATCGTAATAGATATTATCAATTTTTACTTCTTCTTTGGTAATCTTTATCAACGCAAAATCAAATCATTACCTGTTGATTTATTATATGCTCTTGAATAAATATCATTACCAACCTGAAGTTTTTTACTGTCGTTCAAATATCCATCCCTTGTAACCCTTAGGGAATATTTTACATTAGCTTTAAGCTTGGAAAAAACATAATCTCCTTTTGCATCCGTGAAAGCTGAATCTACACTTCCATCGCTTCCCCTGAAAGTTACCATAGCATTATCAATACCTTTGCCGGAAGCTTTGTCTTTAACAGAACCTGAAGCAGTTAATATTACAGGAATCAAATCATAGGTATAAATATCATCATCTCCCAATCCGCCTGGCCTGTTGCTGCAGAAAAAACCTACATTTTTTGAATTTTTAAATACCAAGCCCGAAATCATCAGCGCTTGAATTGATAGGAGGCATCATATTGACAGGTTTGGAAAGCTTTCCGTTCTTTATTGAACACTCGAAATATATCCAATCCTCCAAATCCAGGTAATCCGTCGGATGCAAATACCAATAATGTATCACCAGAAATATAAGGAAAACATTCATTTCCAATGGTATTAATAGTCGAGCCTAAATTCTCAGGTTTCCCCCATACACCTCCAACCTTTTTAATAACATACAAATCGGAACCGCCTATACCTCCCGGCATATCAGAAGCAAAATACATAGTGTTGCCATCAGATGTTACCGCTTGTTGCTGTGTACGAAAATCCTGGCTGTTAAAATCGAATAATTTAGAGTCTTCCCATGTATTGGTAGATTCATTATAATGAGCATACATTATGTTGCATTGCCTATCCTTACCCGTTTTCCCATTGCACTGCGAATAATACCCAAATTTATTAATTGAATCGAAAGTAAAAGTACCTTCATTAAAATCTGTATTGATTGTACCCAGTAACTTAGTTGGTTTACCATATTCATTTTTCTGGAGATCATAAGTTGATTCATACATATTAGAAAAACCCTGTGTTGTTGAAGGGTCTTTTTTACCGCTTCCTTCCATTCTTGTTGAAGAAATTATCACTTTATTGTTTTTAAAATAAGATATACTCCAGTCACTATTTGGAGAGTTAAGTTCTGTTTGATTTTTTATTTCAAAAAGCGGTTTATCTTTCAGTCCCTGCATATTTAATTTAACTGATTCAAGTCGTATTTTGGCAATATTATCATCGGGCTTTAAACTGATGTATTTTTCAATATTTGCTTTAGCATTGGTTAAGTCGCCCGACATGATCTGCATTTCTCCAAGATGCAAATAAACTACAGCAGTATCTGTTCCACTGGTAATTGCTTTATCATACCAGCTAATTGCTTCGGTATAGTTATTAATGCTTTTATAACATTCGCCCAGTTGGAAATTAATATATTTTACCTGGTCGGGAGTAGCTTTTTTCAAAGCCTTGTTATATAAACTAATTGAATTTGTATAATCCTTATTCTTCGAATATACTGAATCAGCTTTTTGCAAAAGAGTCATTGATTGCTGTGCTGAAAGTAAATTAACTAATATAATCCCTAAAAACAATAATGTAATTTTTTTCATATTTATGATACTTTAATCTGATAATTTATTAAAACCAATTCTGATATGCAGTTTATACGTTTTAAAAGTAATTAAGTTTTGGTATATACTAAGCTTGGCAAATATAGAAATATTTAATTAGCTACACAATAATTAAAAGTTCAATTCTTTTTTAGATTATTATTAGAAGTTCCTCGTAATCAAATACAAAAATTGTTTAAATTATTTGTAACAAAATTAAGTTACCCAAAAATATCGCATTGTCATTCCATCCTTATCAATAACATAAAATAATCTTAAATATAACATTTAGATGGCTCATAATGAAATATAGAGGTTAATCTATATCGCATTTCGCTAGTATTATGAATTTACTATAAAATAAGTGATAAATACAAAAATACGCTTTCGGTTATAATTCAATAGCGAAATTATTTAATTTTGCTTCATAATTGATATTCTAATAACTAATAAAAAATAGATATATGGGAAAGACATTTGCTGAAAAGATCCTTGGTGCTGAAACCGGTGCAATAGTTTTTAAGAAACCGGATATTGTTTTATCGCATGATAATACTGCAAGTATAGCTGCTACATTCGGGAAGATGGGTGGCGATAAAGTTAACGACCCGGATCAGATTCTTATTGTGCTTGATCACAATGCACCTCCAACCAATGCGAAACTTGCTAATGATTATCAGAAAACAAGAGATATTGTTGATAAGCAGGGCATAACCAAGTTCCACGACGTTGGAAAAGGTATTTGCCACCAGATAGTTTCCTATTATGCTAAACCAAATATGATAGTGGTTGGCAGCGACAGCCATACCTGCACAGCAGGAGCTTTCAATTCATTTGCTGCCGGTATCGACAGGACTGAAACAGCCGGTTTATGGAAGCAGGGCGAAACATGGTTCCGTGTTCCTGAATCAATTAAGATTACATTGAATGGTAAATTACAAAACGGTGTTTATGCAAAAGACCTTGCTCTTTGGATAATTGGGATGATGGGTTCCAGCGGCGCAGATTATATGTCAATTGAATATCATGGTGAAGGTGTGAAAACATTGTCTATTGCCGACCGGATGACCATTGCAAACCTTGCTTCTGAAATGGGTGCAAAGAATGCTGTATTTCCTTCCGATGAAGTCTTAGAAAAATTCTTGGGTGAAAAAGCAAAAGGCACTTGGGCTGATGCCGATGCTAAATATTATAAGGAATATACTATTAATCTGAATGATATTTTCCCTGTTGTTTCCGCTCCTCATAATGTTGATAATGTAAAATCAATATCCGATGTTCAGGGAGTGGTTATTCAACAGGCGTTGATAGGTACCTGCACTAATGGTCGTTTGGAAGATCTCAGGATAGCCGCTAAAATACTTGAAGGTAAAAAAGTAGCTAAGACAGTTCAATTGCTTATTATTCCTGCCTCACAGATCATTTATCTGCTGGCAATGGAAGAAGGTCTTATCACTGCTTTTATAAAAGCAGGCGCTAATATTCTTGCTCCTTCATGTGGCCCTTGCCTTGGTACCGGACAGGGAATACCTGCTGATGGATACAATGTGATTTCTACTGCAAACAGGAACTT
The DNA here is from genome assembly GCA_963831005.1 of uncultured Bacteroidota bacterium. GTDB lineage: Bacteria > Bacteroidota > Bacteroidia > Bacteroidales > CG2-30-32-10 > CAWHOW01. The sequence goes on along the minus strand of CAWHOW010000038.1, from coordinate 100,924 downwards.
CCTTGGCAGGATGGGAAATGAGAAAGCTAATATTTACCTAGCTTCTCCTGCTGCTGTTGCCTTATCAGCAATAAATGGCTGCATTACTGATCCGAGAGGAATTACTGCGCATGATAAATTCCCTTATGAAATCCCACAGAGCAATACAGTATTTATTAAGAAAGGTGAAGACAGGTTAAGTGAAAGAACATGGAATTATGCCGATGTTGATAATCTCAATACCGACCAGATGTTTGCAGGAAATCTTACTTATAATGTAAATAGTTCGGAAGCCGAAAAAATAATGCCTCATCTATTCAAAGGATTCGATGATAGTTTTACAGAAAGGGTTAAAGCAGGCGATGTACTTATTGCAGGAGCTAACTTTGGTTGCGGAAGTTCTCGCGAACATCCTTCCGTAGGGCTTGCTTTTGCAGGGGTTAAAGCCGTTATCTGCAAATCGGTTAACAGGATTTTCTATCGCTCATCAGTTAACCAGGGTTTGCCTATACTTGTTGTTCCCCAGGTGGTAGATGCCTACAAGCAAGGCGACAAAGTTGATATTGATTTTGCTAAAGGTGAAATGCATATTAATACTAAAATCTTTAAATTTTCTCCTTTACCTTCTAAACTCATGGCTATATTCGATGCCAAAGGTTTGGTGAATTATGTGAAGAAAGTGAAATAATTAAACCTTTATTTAAAATTCTCAATTTTTCAAGTAATTATTAACTTGTTTATTGAACATTGAGAGTTGATTATTAAATATTAGAGTTCTTCGGAAAATAGATACGTCATTGCGAACGGAGTGAAGCAATCTCTTGACTAAATTAAGATTGCTTCGGGAAAAGAGCCCTCGCAATGACGAGAAAAATGATTTTTCGAAGAAGTCTATTGAATGAAATAATTAACTTTCGTTGGCATGCCGAACCCCGAACTTTCATTCACCACGACTGGCTTATCTCAGAATCTGTTATTGCCACAAGTCAGAAACAGATAAACAACACTCTATTACGAATAGACAATAGTCTATCCTGAATAGACAATATCTCTAATCATTTGAACAATATCTCCAAACGATTAGATAATAATTCACATCATTTAAACAAAGGCAGGCATGTTTCAAATCTAAAATCATAAATCTAAAATTCCTGCAATTTCCTTTTTAAAATTACGTTACTATTCTTAAAATAGTAAATTTGCAGTACAAACATTAATTATTTAAATGATGGAACAAGACATTAATGCTAAGAAAAAAACTTCCGTAGCCCGCAATTCATTGAATTATGGTGCAGCTACAGGAATTGTAATGGTAATTGTTTCGCTGCTTTTATATGTATTAAATTTAAGCGACCAGACATTTGTACAATATCTTAGCCTGGCTATAATAATTGCAGGCATTGTTATCGGCATATTAAATTACAGGAACAAGATAAACGGAGGCTTTATTTCTTATGGTCAATCGCTCGGTTCAGGTGTGTTGATAGGACTTTTCTCTTCAATATTGGTTTCCATTTATACTATTATCTTCTTCAAATTCATCGATCCCGACATGATTAATGTAATTCTTAATAAAGCACACGACAGCATGCTTGAGAGAAATCCAACCATGACTGATGAACAGCTTGATATAGCTATGAGCTGGACACGTAAATTCATGAACCCATTCATTATGGCAATAACAAGTACAATATGGTTAACCTTTATGTCGTTTATTGCATCGCTTATTATTTCTATTTTTACGCAGAAAAAGGACAGCTCTTTTGAGTCAAACTTCAGATAATTATAAATGGATATTTCAGTAATCATACCCTTATATAACGAAGAAGAATCGCTTCCCGAACTTTCCGAATGGATAGTTAAGGTAATGAATGAAAATAAATTCTCATACGAGGTTATTTTTATTGATGATGGTAGCACTGATACATCATGGGAAGTAATAGAAGCTCTTTCTTCAAAGAATCCGAACTTCAGGAGCATTAAATTCAGAAGGAACTATGGCAAGTCGGCTGCATTGAACTGTGGTTTCCAGGATGCGCAGGGTGATGTTGTAATTACCATGGATGCTGATATGCAGGATTCTCCTGATGAAATTCCTGATTTATATAAAATGATAAAAGAGCAGGGTTTTCATCTTGTCTCTGGATGGAAGCAAAAGCGATTCGATCCCATATCAAAGACAATTCCCACCAAGCTCTTTAACTGGGCTGCCCGCAGGATGACCAAAATAAAACTTCATGATTTTAATTGCGGTTTGAAAGCTTATAAGAAAGATGTAATTAAATGCATTGAAGTTTATGGTGAAATGCACCGCTATATTCCAGTTATCGCCAAATGGGCAGGCTTTTCAAAGATCGGAGAGAAAGTCGTTCAGCATCGTGAACGTAAGTATGGCAAAACTAAATTCGGCTGGGAACGCTTCATTAATGGATTCCTTGATCTTATTTCCATTTCATTCGTTGGAAAATTCGGCAAAAGGCCCATGCATTTCTTCGGTCTGTGGGGAACTTTGCTTTTCATTATTGGTTTTGTTATTGCAGGATATCTTGCATATGCTAAGATCGCGCTTGAAACATATAAAATGACTGAAAGACCTTTGTTCTATTTAGGTCTTTTATGCATGATCATTGGTTCTCAAATGTTTCTTACCGGCTTTATTGCCGAGATGGTTTCCCGCAATTCTACTGACAGAAATACCTATCTTATTGAAAAAAAACTTGGCTTTGGTAAGTAGTATTATTTGCCACTTTCGCTATGTTCCATTAATGATATAAACACAATTACCTTTTAAATTATGAATTGCCACGACCTTTAGGTCGTGGATTAAATAGAAGAATAGATTTTAGGGCTTCAGCCCAAAATAATAAAGGGAAATGTAATGGCAACCGGTAAAATTGTAATCATCGGCTCAGCTTATCCACTGCGTGGCGGTCTTGCAACATATAATGAAAGGCTTGCACGCGCTTTTATTCAAAAAGGATTTGATGTTACTATTGAAACATTTAGTTTACAGTATCCTTCTTTCTTATTTCCCGGTAAGACACAATATTCCGAAAGTCCCTCCCCTGCTGATTTGCATATTAATATTAGTGTCAATTCCATCAATCCTTTTAATTGGTTAAAAGTAGGACAGAAGATACGCAAACAAAATCCCGATATTGTAATTATTAAGTTCTGGATGCCTTTCATGGCGCCATGCTTCGGGAAGATTGCCCGCATTATCAGGAAGAATAAGCATACTAAAGTAATCTCTATTATTGATAATATCATCCCTCATGAGAAAAGAAAAGGGGATAGATTATTGGCTAACTATTTTGTAAAAACCGTTGATGGCTTTGTGGCTATGTCGAGGTCAGTATTGAATGACTTAGAAACTTTTGACAAGAACAAACCCAAGATATTTTGCCCGCATCCTTTGTACGATAACTTCGGCGGTATAATAGAAAAGAATACTGCCAAACAAAAATTAGGACTTGATGTTAATTCGAAGTACATACTTTTCTTTGGTTTCATCAGGGATTATAAAGGACTCGACCTATTGCTTGAAGCCATGCCAAAATGCATTGAAGCCGACAATTCCATCAGGTTATTGGTGGCTGGTGAGTTTTACTCTGATTCCAAGCCTTTCTTCGAGTTGATCAAGAAGCATAAACTCGAGAACTATGTTTTAATGCATAACGATTTCATCCCTGATGAAAAGGTGGCTGACTATTTCTGTGCATCCGATATAGTGGTTCAGCCATACAAGGATGCTACGCAAAGCGGGGTTACACAAATAGCTTATCACTTCAACAAGCCTATGATAGTTACCAATGTTGGCGGACTTGCTGAAATTATTCCCGACGGCAAAGTGGGATATGTTGTTAAGCCTGTTGTTTCCGAGATTGCCGCTGCCATTGTGAAATTCTATAAAGAAAACAGGGAAGAAGAATTCTCTAAGAATGCTGCCATAGAGAAGTTAAAGTATTCGTGGGATAAGATGGTTGAAGCAGTTGAACAACTTGCCGGTGTTTGAGATTTGTTATTAATACGCAACCAAAGTACCAATACTATTGATAGAACACTGATGACGCTGATTTTTATGATCTACACTGATTGAATCAGTGACTATCAGTCTGATCAGTATAATCAGTGTTCCATTTTTTTATTTCAATTCTTTAATCTCTGATTTGTATTATTAATGTATTTTTGAAAAAAAGAAATTATGCTTATTCGCAGTAAAGCGCCTTTACGCCTTGGCCTTGCAGGAGGCGGAACCGATGTGGCTCCTTATTCAGATATTTTCGGCGGAGCCATTTTAAATGCCACAGTCAGCATGTATGCGTATGCTACGCTGAAACCTACGACCAACGGCAAGATCGTTTTTAAATCGCTTGATAAAAAAGAAGAGTATTCTTTTAAATCAGCTACTAAACTTGCCATTGATGGGAATCTTGACTTACATAAAGGAGTTTACAACCGCATTGTAAAAGATTTTTCAAAGAAAGCATTATCATTTGAACTTTCTACATTTGTTGATGCTCCTGCCGGCTCCGGACTTGGCACATCATCAACTTTAGTGGTTGCTATTATAGGCGCCTTTGCCGAATGGCTTAAACTACCTTTGGGCGAATACGATATTGCTCATCTTGCATTTGAAGTGGAACGCATTGACCTTGGAATGGCCGGCGGAAAGCAAGACCAGTACTCCGCTACTTTCGGCGGCGTGAACTTCATGGAATTTACAAAGGATGACAAAGTAATAGTAAACCCGCTCAGGATAAAGGAGAAATACCTGAATGAACTATCGAACAACCTTGTGTTGTATTACACTGAAACCAGCCGCTCATCATCGGCTATCATTGAGAACCAGCAAAAGAACGTGAAAGCGAAGAACAAAAAATCGCTGGAAGCTATGCATAAGCTGAAAGAACTGGCCATTAAAATGAAAGAATGCCTGCTTAAGGGAGATCTGGATGAAATAGGGAAGATACTCGATTTTAGTTGGCGCTTTAAGAAACAAATGGCACAGGGCATTTCAAACACATTGATTAATAATTTATACGAAACCGCTATGAAGAACGGCGCCACAGGGGGTAAAATATCGGGTGCGGGTGGCGGTGGGTTTATTTTCTTTTATTGCCCTGGCAATACACGCTATAAAGTTATAGCTGCCTTAATGAAATATGGCGGACAAGCCAAACGCTACGACTTTACCACTGCAGGACTTACAACCTGGAGTATTTAAGCTAAAAGTCATAACTTTTGGTTGGCGGAAAAAACAGCAATTCTGAAAGTTTACGGAGTTACGTCTTAAGGTTACGTGGCGTTACCCTAAGTTTTCATGCTGATACCTATGGTGAATAAGATTATTCCTTTGGTTCACAACGTGAAATCTTTAGTTATCAGCGTGACAACTTAAGGTGTTAGCTTGAAAACTTTAGTTCAAGGCATGAAAACTTCAGTTCACAACATGAAGACTTTAGTTCCCGTCGTGTAGACCTCAGGTAAAACCATGATAACTTCTGGTTTCGCTACGGAAACTTTAAACAACCGTTCCTATACTATGGTATAAAGCGTGTGATTCTTAGCTACAGAGAAGCATACTTAAGGCAATAAAGCTAAATCACACATTCAGCAATTATCATTACCCTTTCTTAATCGAAAGCTTGGTTTCGTCGGCGTCCTGTATCTTAAGGTAGAACTGCTTAAAGGCGTCGAAATCTTCAATTTCAATAACGCGGTTGCTGAAATACTGTTTCTTGGTGACTTCTATGCCGTCGGCAACGGGTTTAAACGTAAGACTGTATTTACCAAATCGGCTTTCGACGTTCACATCCATAGGGCATTCAATAAGCTTATAACCTGCGGGTATCTTTATGTGAACCTTTTGCACCACAGGCGTAATGCCTACAACCCGTGCAAGGTCTATAGCGCTGTAACGCTTTTCCTTTTTGAACAACGTGTTCGAAAGAACAGTCTTCATCAGGGGAATGCGGAATATGAGCATGCTGGTAACCTTGTCGCAGTAATTTTCGGCCGAAAGCTTAAAGGTAGATTTCAGCGGGTTTGAAACATCTTTCAGGTTGCCGAAATCAAAGCTTTCTATCTTCAGGTTTTCAAAAACCTGCTCGCCGAAGTATTCGGGGATGAACTTGCGCTGTTCTTCCAAAGTTTTAGGATTAATGGTCAACCGGAGGTAGCCTGCTTCTATGCCTTTAGTGATAACATCGGCATCAATAGAAACAGATTTATCTTCCTTTACATCGGCAGTAATGTTAATCTCCTGCGTATTGCTAAGCGTATCCGTATAAAAATCGTACAGATGCATAATGCTTGTATTACCATCTTTAATCAGCAGGGCATGAGAGTTGGCATCGTTCTCGTTAAGACAATAATAAGGATAATAGCTGGAAGTTGGATCAGCCCAATACATTTTGCCATCAATAACATAAGCCACTATCACATGATCGAACAGCATGGAAGGCATAATGAACTTATGGAAATATTTATTGGTCTTCACCAGCGTATAATACGATTCAATGCCAAGATAGCGCAGCATAGTTATCATCAACGTAGCCACATCCTTGCAATCGCCAATACCTGCAGAACATGTCAGGCCAGCACGCTTGGGAATGTAATTGCTTTGCAGGAAGCTTACATAGGAATAATTTATCTTTAATGTGATGTAGTTATAAACGGCTTCCACCTTCTGCATCTGTGTCATGCCGGGCTTAATGATGGTATCAAGGACTTCCTTCACTTCATAAGTAGGGTCGAGCTTGCGGTAGGTCTTTTCCTTGTACCATTCAACAAATTCGCCCCAACCGGGAATGCTGGTTCCCCAAATATAGGCATAAGGGTCAATCTTATCATATACGGCATCCTCGTCCTCTGCTTTGTCAATCTTGTTGAATTCCCATGTATAATACTGGTAGCCGTTCTCCTTCTTCTTCACCACATTATCAGGAACTTTATGATAATCGTAATTATAGGGCATGTCTTCAGGCACTATTACTTCCACCTTGGCATAATACACAGGTACATTGAACGAAAGATAGTTAAGCATGAAGAATGCTTTCTTCATTTCATTGTCAATTGAACCGGAATACTTCCCTTCCATCTGTATGATATCGCCTGGTTCAAGGTCTTTGAACACCACGTAGCCGTTCTGCTTATCCGGGTTTATTTCAGCCCCGTTTTTCTTGATGACCTTAACAAAATTAAGTTCACCCATAAAGCTGAAATCGCTTTCAGTCCACACTTTGGCGCCATCGTCGGTAAGTATCTTCACCATCAGTTTCTGGAAGATGTGGGTAGTCTTCTGCTTATCAAGAATAACATCTTTCGTGTACATCAGCACCACTGACTTTTCATCGCTGTATGCATTCTTCCAGCCATCGTCTTTCAATATATCATCGTAAGATTTGGTTACGAAATAATCTTTAAAATTATCCTTCTCCTGCAACTTCTCAATCTTTTCTTCAATGGCCTTCCTGTCGTAATCCGATGATTTAGTAACAAGAACACGCTTGTAATAATCGAGGGCCTTTTCCTTATCTTTTTTATCAGAGTATATATCGCCAAGGGATTCCATGATCTTGGTGGAATAAGGCGACATGGAAAGAGCCGAATTTAAAATTGAAATAGCATCATCATATTTCTCCTGGATGTAAAGGTAATCAGCCTTATCAGTCCGGTGTGTAATAACATAAGGCTGGATGGAAATAAGCTCGTCATAAAGGTTTAAAGCTTTATCCGGCTTGTTAATATTCTTGTAATGCGCAATTGCCGTTGAATAATCCCACTCATCAAATTTTGTTTTCAGGTCGTTAATGGCAATTTTAGCTTTTGCTTTTCTTTCTTTATCAGTTTCGGGTTTGTCGTCGTATGGTTTATAATTGTCATCCTCAAGATATTTCGTGAGTTCTTCGTTATAAGAAGGGTATTTATTTATTTTAGCTTTAACATATACCTTTTTCTCATCGCTCATGCCTTTCTTCTGGAAATAAGAAATCATATCCTTAATAACGGACATGTTTGAAGGGAAAAGGCTATCCAAAATGTTCAGCCGTTTTGAATATTCTTTTTCATCGGCATCCTTGTCGAGCTTGTTGATGTTTTCATACATCAGCGCAAATAATGGAGTTTTATCTTCATCAATGTCATTAAGTATCAGGTAAGCTTTTTCGCTTTTGCCGTTCACAGCATACATCTTAGCAGCAAGATATTTGTAGAAAAGAATATCAGGATTTTTCCTGTACAGCTTCACAAAATATTCTTCGCCGTCTATGGTCTGCTGTGCCTGCATATAAGCTTTCATCAGTAAGAAATAATTCATCATCTGGTTACCCGAATTCTTGTCTATAGCTTTTTTAAAGAAACCAACAAGGTCGTTGCTGTGTAATTTGCTGTCGAAAGTTGAAGCAGAATAATTTCCGGTGAAAGACGACTGGATATTCTTCAACATAGATCCGTCCATGCCGGTGATGCGAATGGCAAACTGGACATCATAATTAGAATAACTGCCTAAAAGAGAACTTATATCATAATCACTGTAATTATAATTATTGGAAGAATGATACCCTCCCCCATCGTAATATGCCAGAAAGTTATTACCATCGCTATTCTTTGGAAGTGTGGCACACTTTACTAATAAACGATGCATGCCTTTGGTTAAAGTAAGCGTTACAATCTCATTATCCCACATGAAATTGGTGTTATCCTTATTTTGAAAAACAAGATCATCATCAATCCATATTTTCACAGGAGTATTACGTGCAATTCTTAACTGCGCCTTTACAGTTTCGGGAACAGTAATATAAGTATTTGCGAAATATACAGCATCAGCATAATCATTGTTAAGGTTGTCGGAAAAGTTAACAATGCCATTATAGTTGCGGATGCTCCTGTTGAGCCATTTAAAGCTCAGGTCGTAACCGTTCTCATATGCCTTATCTGCATTGAATTTATCCTTTTCAACTTCATATTCCTTTACATAACCATAACCCGAAATGTTCTTGAACGGGCCAATCACAGACCAGTTATAATCACCGATAATATTTGTATAAGCTTTTTTACTATCATCAAACTTTCTGTTTGTAAAAAGGTCGTCGGCTTTTTTAACAGCAAGATCAGTTGTAGCAATCTGGGCAGAATCAGAGGCAAGCGTAAGCTTATTAAAATCGCCATCATACAGGTTGTTGAATAATAGATAATGTTCCGGCCTCTTATAATTATTAATTAAAGTGTTTGAGTATTTCTCAAATGACAAGTCATCTTGTTCCAGTTCGGCAAGGTATATCATGCCGTACAATGCATTGATCTCAGTACTATCCTTTTTAAGTGTTTCAATAAATACCTTCTTAGCAGCAATATTATCGTTCTTTTTAATATTATCCCAACCATCCTGCGCTTTCAGGCTATAAGAACTTATAAGGCTAAAAATAATGACAGTTAAAAAGGATAGTAAATAACTGAATTTGCTATAAATAGAATGAGTCATGTTATGAATAAATAGAGTATGATTTAGAATATGCGAAATTATACATTAAATATGTAATGCTGAAAATAATTTCAAAAAGGTCTATTTAAGCTTAACAATACCAAATTATTTAATTAAGTCTTGTATTTTTATTTTAATTTCTTAAATTTGCAAGCGCAAATCGCAGTATGTTAACACATCTTTCCATAAGCAACTATGCCCTGATTAACGAACTTGAAATTGATTTCAGGGAAGGGATGACCATTATAACCGGCGAAACAGGTGCAGGCAAATCCATACTTATTGGTGCGCTTTCACTGATACTCGGTCAGCGTGCCGATGTACAATCATTGCTTGATAAACAAAGGAAATGCGTGGTGGAAGGCACATTCAGCATTAAAGATTACGAGCTGAAAGATTTCTTTGAACAAAGCGAACTTGATTATGAAGATACTACTGTGATACGTAGGGAAATCAACCCCAACGGCAAATCGAGGGCTTTTATAAATGATACGCCTGTCAACTTAGATCAGGTAAAGTATCTGGGCGAAATGCTGGTGGATGTTCATTCACAGCACAAAACCCTTACGCTTCAGGATGCCAAGTTCCAGCTTGCCTTTATTGATGCTTATGTAGGTCACGATAAGTTGCTGGCTGATTTCAGAAAGGATTTCCATCTGTTTAATCATCTTAAATCGGAGTTATCTGCTTTAACTGAAAAAGAAAAACAATCGAAAGCCGACCAGGATTATTACCAGTTCCAGTTCGACGAGATGAATGCAGCAAAGCTTGAAGATGGCGAGCAGGAAACGATGGAGAAAGAACTTGAATTGCTGAACCATTCCGAGGAAATAAAATCAAGCCTGGCCAAAGCCACGGATGCAATGTCGTCTGGGGAGTACAGCCTTACGGCGATGATAAAGGAAGTGAGCAATATATTGCTAAAAGCGGTAGCGCTTCATCCCGGGCTTGAAGATATTTCAAAGCGCATTGAAGCTTGCCATATAGAGATAAAAGATATTGCAGGCGAGATTGAAAAAGCTGAACAGAAAGTAATATTCAGTCCTGTCCGTATTGAAGAAATCAATGAAAGGCTCAATACTATTTATCATCTCATGCAGAAGCACAGGCTTAATTCTGTAAAGGAACTGATTGAATTAATGGATAGCATTGCTGTTAAGCTTGATTCCATATCTACTCTGGATACGAAGATTGAAGAGATGAAGAAGGAAATCAAAGCAAAAGAAGATAAACTGAATGATCTTGCAACTCTGATTTCGAAGCACAGGAAGAAAGCAAAAACACAAATAGAGAAAGGCGTTACAGATGTGCTGAAGAAGCTGGCAATGAAAGATGCCGTGTTCTGCATATCTTTCACTGATCTGCCTGAATTCAATATCAATGGAAAGGATAGCGTGACATTCATGTTCAATGCTAATAAGGGCGGTGAATTGAAAGAACTGTCGAAGGTAGCATCAGGAGGTGAATTATCGAGATTGATGCTGAGCATTAAATCAATGATATCCGTTGAAAAGCTATTGCCTACAATTATCTTTGATGAAATTGACCAGGGTGTTTCAGGCGACATAGCTGATAAAGTTGGCAATATTATGAAGACCATGTCGGAAACCATGCAGGTAATAGTAATAACACATCTTCCGCAGATTGCTGTAAAAGGTTCATCTCACCTGCTTGTTTATAAAGAATCGGATGGCAAGTCTGCACACACGGGCATTGCTGTGCTTAAAGAAAAGGAACGCATTTCAGAGATAGCTAAAATGCTTAGTGGGAACGAACTCACTAAGGCAGCGCTTGAAAATGCAAAAGCATTATTGAAAAATTAATGTTATAATAACAATAATATGTTGTTTGGATTGCTTCGTCGTTCCTTCTCGCAATGACGTCATTGCGAATTCGACGTAGGAGGATGAAGCAATCTTTAAACGTAGGAATAAACTTAACTTCACTAAATCGTAACTATGTATAATTTATTAAAAGGCAAGAAGGGCATCATTTTCGGAGCCCTCAATGATCAGTCGCTTGCGTGGAAGGTTGCTGAAAAAGCCTATGAAGAAGGCGGCACTTTTATTCTTACCAATACTCCCATTTCAATCAGGATGGGCGATATTGACAAGCTCGCCGAAAAATGCAATACAGTGGTAATCCCTGCAGATGCAACCAGTGTAAAGGATTTGGAGAACCTGTTTAAACGTTCCATGGAAATACTTGGAGGAAAGCTGGATTTTATTTTGCATTCTATTGCCATGTCGCCAAACGTACGCAAGAAGCTTCCTTACGACGGACTGAATTATGAATACTTTTTCAAGACCATTGATATTTCAGCTTTGTCATTTCATAAAACATTACAAACTGCAAAAAAGTTGGATGCCATCAATGAATGGGGTTCTGTACTTGCCCTTTCATATATAGCTGCACAGCGTACACTGGCTGAATATAATGATATGGCCGATGCGAAATCACTGCTGGAATCAATTGCCAGAAGCTTTGGTTATATTTATGGCAGGGAAAAACATGTAAGGGTAAATACTATTTCGCAATCGCCTACTCCTACTACAGCAGGAAGAGGAGTAAAAGGAATGAGTAACCTTATTGACTTTACCGAAAGGATGTCGCCACTTGGAAACGCCACTGCCGATGAGTTTGGCAGTTTCTGCATCACGCTGTTCTCTGACCTTACAAGAAAGATCACCATGCAGAACATTTATCACGACGGAGGTTTCTCAAGTATGGGTATGAGCTTAAAGGCTATGCAGATGTATAATAAGAGCTTTGAAAGCAATGAATTTCCTGCAGGCCCTACTGATATTTCATAATTAACTTCATTTTGTTTTAACTGCCTATCCCCTTCGGGCGCGTAAAATAAAATTATATTTACCACATAGTATCATAGGGACATAGGTTTCACATAGATTCATACGCTTAATGAAGCCCAGAGAATATTTAGCTATGTGTTTTTCTATGTTTCTACTGTGCCTAGGTGGTAAAGTAAACTTGCTTTAAGTGAATAAGCATTTTGTTTTAACTGCTTATACCCTTTGGGCAAGTATAATGAAAGTATATTTACCACATAGTATCATAGGGACATAGGTTTCACATAGATTCATACGCTTAATGAAGCCCAGAGAATATTTAGCTATGTGTTTTTCTATGTTTCTACTGTGCCTATGTGGTAAAGTAAACTTGCTTTAAGTGAATAAGCATTTTGTTTTGTCCATAAATTAGTTTAATTTTATATCCTCAAAAGGTTTAGAGGGTGATTAATTTAATAGACTTCTTCAGAAAATCATTATTCTCGTCATTGCGAGGGCTTTTTTCCCGAAGCAATCTTAGTTCAGATAAGAGATTGCTTCACTCTATTCGCAATGACGCATCTATTTTGCGAAGAACGCTACTATTTAAAAAGTTTACTGCTCTTTTCATTTTAATTATTCTTTCATTTACTTGTACTTCGCAGACAATTTTCTTCTGCGATACCAGCGGTATTTTTACTTCTAATCATTCAACAATACAATTCAAATGCACTTATTACTATAACTTTTTAACATTAAAAGAAGATTCAGTAGTGAATATCAATTCTCAGCATATTGAAAAAGGCAACATCATAGTTAAAGCATCTGTCAAGAACAAGATTCTTGATGGTCCTGTATTATTTTATCTTGGCGATTCTGTACTGTTCATGCAGGGCTTTATGAAGAATGGCAAAGCCGACAGCACTTTTATCGGCTATCATATCAATAATGCAAATTACAAAAGAGAAGCATTCAAATCGAATTTTAAGAACGGGCTTAAGAATGGAGAAGAGACCGAGTATAATGATAAAGGAATGATTACTTTTATCAGGCATTATAAGAATGGAATATTAGACGGGGCTTATAAGCAGTTTAATGATTTTGGTTTTATCCTTTCGCAGGGAGCTTATAAGGATGGCATGAAGGATGAAACATGGAAAGAATCTGATCCTGAAACCAGGGTTACTCTTTACCAGAATTATAAGAATGATGTATTGAAGGATTATGTATGGACTTCAACATATCCTAACGGAAAAGTATTTATTGAAGGTACTTATGACAGAAACGGGAAAAAACAGGGCATTTTTAAGATATTTGATGAAGAAGGAATGCTTAAAAGCACAGAATCGTATAAAGATGGTGTTCGCAATGGCTATTTTACTGATTATGCGGATGGTAAACCGGTTAGAAAGATCAAATATCACAACGATAAAATAGTTAATTGAAAATATTTTTTAAATTATCATGCAACCTTTTTTAATTTTACAGTCTTATTAGTGAAAAGCAACAACAATGAACGAAGAACAAATCATAGAAGGATGCCGTAAGTTCAGAAAGGACGCTCAAAAAGCCCTTTATGAAAAATACGTTTCAACGTTCAGGGCTATCTGCAAGCGTTATACCAACGATACCCAGTATGCGAACGATATACTGCACGATTGCTTTATCAAGATATTTACAAAGTTTGACCAGTTTACCGGCAATGGTTCTTTTGAAGGATGGATGAAGCGGATAATAATCAATGCCTGTATTAACTGGTGCAGGGATAAGAACTTATCAGACAGTTTTGTAAAAATTGAAAATTTAGAAGATTCGGGAATTTATAAAGATGAAGTTGAACCTGATGAAGATAGTGAAGACATACGTTCAAATATACTGAATGCCAACTTTACTAAAGAGGAAATTTCGGATGCAGTTAACTTATTGCCCGAACGATTTAAAATGGTATTCTTTTTATATGTTTTTGAAAATTACAAGCACAATGAAATTGCAAGAGAAATGAATATAGATGTGAACACTTCAAAATCGCAGTTATCAAGGGCAAGGAAACTTTTGCAAAAGAAATTAATGGAATTATGCAAAACAAGAGTAATGACTACATCATAGTAAATTAATAACAATATACATTCACATTATATATAAAGAACAGTATCAAAACCTAATAAAATGGAACCTGCAAATAACTATATAGACGATCTTGTAAGGAAATTGTTTCCCCAGGAGGATACAAGGTCTCAGGATGCAGCCCTGTGGGATCGCATTGACAAAACATTGAGATTTAAAGGCTTTTTACGATTTTCATTAAGCCACTTTAATATCTATTACTCAGTATTAATAATTATCGCGATATCATCAGCTACATACCTGTTAATTAATAACACCGGCGCTAAAAACACTCCTCCTTTAAATAATAACTCTATTCAAACCGTTCCGGCTGTAAAGGACAGCATTCAAATGGAATCTAAGGACAATAATGCTATCGAATCATCAGTTGCTTCATCTCAGAATGTAAACCAGCCCGCTACCGGCAATACAGGCGGGCATAATATACAAAGCCAGGTATCGGGAACATTTGATGCAAATTCAGGCGCTGTTTCTAATAGAAATTCCGAAAAGCCCTCCCCTGCTGCTGCAGATAGCAATCCCAAAAAACAGAAGAAAGTAAAGGTTATTAAAACACAATATGTGGTAACAGATACCATTCGCAAGAAAGATACTGTTAGAATTAAAAAAACAGTATCTCCCAAATAAAACACATCAAATTACTCGCTTTTCAAACATTAATGAAAAGCTGATTCTGCCAGGTTTTTACCCAATTTAGCCATTCCTGCTTTAAAAGGTAGTAATTTACTGCAAAAGTGTTATATACACTCGCCTTTCCCTGCAATGAACAGGAATAACTGTATACAGTTAATGAACAACTGTAGACATTTAGTGAACAACTGTGCTTAGTTATAAACCAACTGTACACAGTTAAAGATCAACTGTACACAGTTCATGAACAACTGTACACACTTAATGATCAACTGTACACAGTTGAAGTTAATTTCATCAAAATTGATTCACAACTTATAACAGTTGATGAACAACTGTACACAGTTCGTAATCAACTGTACACAGTTCGCGAACAACTGTATACAGTTGTTGTTTCACACACTACAGTTGAAGGCTAACCTGCCTACCGGCAAGGCAGGATGATGACAGTTAATAATAAAAACAGGAGGATTTAATCTTTTTGGGGGTTAATTCCCCGCTGCTTGCAGCGACTACGTCATTGCGAACGCAGTGAAGCAATCTCAATTTGCCAGATTGCTTCGGACTTTGTCCTCGCAATGACGGCTTTGATACCCCGTCTGCTTGCAGCGGGGTAGTTCATTGAATACTTAGCTGCATTTTGAACAAACAGGTAAGAAAACATGAAAGAGTTATCAGTGAACAGTAATCAGTTATCAGTAAAAACCGATTACCGTTTACTGATTACTTGTTTACTGCCTTCTATACTTACTGTCATTATGCTTCGCTGTCATTCATTGTCATTAATTGCCTTTCTTAAATCTAACCTTGTCTAACGGCAGGCAGAAATCGCAAACATCTATTTCTATTGATATTACTGTGACCCAAGAATGCATTGTTGCTTTTTCACAGTAAAATCAAGCTGTTGATAACTATTTTTCCATTTCTATGCTGTAATATCAAGTTATTTCATTATATTTGTTTGTGATAATTTTTTGAAACGCCTGTAAAATATAGTATAAACATTTAATAATCCTCTCAAAACCATGAAAAACGCCACATCTGTAATATTACCCGATGATATTCGCAGGTACATACTGAATGTTTTCAATAACAAAGGAAAACGAAGCAGAAGAGCTGGAAGCTTCGGATATATTCACGATCTTACCAAGTCAATAACTAGTTTTATGGATGATAAAAGGGGATGTTACCCCGAACTTGATGCCATATTCGCTCACGGTGTTACAGAGTGCATGGTGAAAAGGGCGCTTAATTTAAAAACTCCCCATGGCGCCACTAAAGAGTCGAGTAGGCAAGGGCATTTCAGCCCAAGCCTCTCACAAAACCGTACGGGAAACTCTCGCTTCATACGGCTTTTGTCATTTTTAAACCTTTGACAAAGAAACCTTGTTTCCAGGGTTCAAACAATGTAGGTTTTGCTTTTCTAATACGCATAAGCATACCGTAGGCTTTGCCAATATTGTTTCTTATTGCTTTATACCTGTTCATAATCCATTTAAGTAGCCTTCGATGAAAATTATAAAAAATAAATGACATTGCTGATTTCCGAAACTTTCCGTAATAATTCAACCAACCCCGAAATTTGGGGTTCAGTTCTGCTGCGATACCTTCAATGGTGTTTGATGTCCACCGATGAAAATGGCTTTGTCGTAGCGTTGTTAAAATACGTTTCCCTGATTTTACGCTAATCCCTAAATCAAATCCCAGAAACTTATATCCATCCTCCTTCCCCTTTGATGTTCGTGGTTTGAAGGTGAACCCCAGAAAGTCAAACTTCACATGTTTATAATTCTCGGTTCGTTTGTGGTCTTTGCAGTAAACAATCTTCGTCTTTTCAGGGTGTAATTCCAGTCCACAATTCTGCATTCGTTCTTCAAGTTTCTCAAGTAGTTTTTCCGCTTGCTCTTTGGTGCGGCAATGCACAATGATATCATCGGCATAACGCTCGAATTTCGCACCCCAAAAGCGCTTTGTTAGCCATTGGTCAAAAGCATAGTGCAGAAACAAGTTGGCAAGCAAAGGACTTATGACTCCGCCCTGCGGTGTCCCTTTTCCTTCTTTGTATATCAGTTCTCCGCCTTCTTTTTGCACAGGTGCATTAAGCCAGCGTTTAATATACATCTTAACCCACTTTTCACTCACATGCTTGTCTAAAGCAAGGAGTAACTTTTCATGACTGATGTTATCGAAGAAACCTTTTATGTCAATATCTACCACCCAACTGTACAGCCAGCAATTTCGTCTCGCCTTTGCCAATGCATCATGTGCACTGCGATTTGGACGATAACCATAACTGCTCTCGTGGAAGATTCTTTCCATTCTTGGTTCAAGATAATCTTTTACTACCATCTGTGCCACCCTGTCCCCTACCGTAGGTATGCCAAGCTTTCGGGTTTTCCCGTCTTCTTTTGGTATCTCTACTTCCTTTACTGGGGGCGGAAAATATGTACCCGATGAAAGCCTGTTCCAGACTTTATACAGGTTGCCGGATAGTCTTTCTTCAAATATTTTAAGACTTTCCCCGTCAACTCCTGCTGAGCCTTTGTTGGCTTTCACCTTTTTGTATGCTACCCGTACCATCTGTTTTGTTACAGGTATTGGTTTTGTTTCACTCATTCTAATCCTCTCCGTTAATTGGGATTGTTAAAACTTGTTCTACTAAATGACCTAAGTCCTTCGCTCCTTTCATGTTTCCATGATTATCTTCACTACTACTACTTAGTCCGTCTCCTCTCGATGCTTCAATATTTTAGCCTCGTGTTGCTTCACTTGTGCCGTTTCTCTTTGATTGTCCAGCGAATCCTCAAGCGGTAGCCTTATAGTGACAACCTAACATCATCGGGAGGTTTCCCTCGTTCCTTCAATGAGCCTGATTAAAGGTCATGCCTCCTTAATATCGGTTGACGCATAGCCGGTAAACAGGTGTCTGCTATACTCTTCCTGCCAATAGCACAAAATCAGCAGTTTTGTCAACGGGTTGCATTGTCTCGACACTTCTTCAGAGGTTTACTTTCGTTCATCTCCTTTAACCTTACCTGATTTTGCTTGCTGCAAAACCTTGCTCTTTATCGCTCAGCACCATAACTTTTGATTACAGCACCATAAAGTGGTTTGGAAGCTACTCCTGTAAGTCGCTTCCGGTGGGTCGTCCACCATCTCATTGAAAGCTCGTCAAAGAACTACTGTCCTCTTTCTTCGAGGCGCACTATGCGCAATGTGCTTGCACTTTATGCCAGCACAGGCAAACTAAACTGGAACCAGCTTATTGAAAAACGCTTTCCCCTCCATATTTCTTTGCTTGATAAAAATAAAGAATACACGGAACCCCATCACCCGAAACACACTATTGACGAGCTATACGACCTGGTTTATCAGTATCTGACAAAAAGGTAGTTATGACATTTATATAAATGTCTAAAATGTCAAAGTACCTTTGTATCAACTTTTTTTCATTCATTAATCTAAAAAACTTAAAGTTATGGAAACAACAATTGAAAAACCACAGCCAATGAGCTATGGACAAAGATTTGTAATGACGTTTATCCTGATGTCAGTTACAAAAAACCTCCCCAAGATCGGACTTATTCTGCTTAAAATAAGTAATCCGACTGATTTAGTTATCAAGGAAAGCTTGGGGCTAAAAACCACCGGTGTGGCAGCAATGGCGGGCTGTACAACTACCGATACTATGGTACACAATGCTGCGAATTTGCTTCAAACCATGTTGAACGGTACACTGCTTAAACCGCAGCTTTATACCAGCAACCAGGTATTGGGGCAGAAAAAAATAACTGTTGAATTGTATAACAAGGTGATAAGTTTTATGAAGGGCGCCTGCAACGATGCTGCCGAGGCAGTAGGTGATGTTACGGCAGGAATTACACTGGCTAATACCTGCGGGGGAAGGATAGCCAAGAAAACAGCAAGTACTCAGCCCGATTTTGCGGTTACTGCTGCCGGACCCGGCTGGGTGGTGATCCATGCCAGGAAAGTGGTAAAAGGACAGGAAGGTCATATTTTCAGGTGCTGTATAGTTACTGCTAAAGGAATAGTCCCTGCAAAAGCAAGTTGTACTGACTATGTTTCATTGGAATGTACTATTGAAATTACCGACCTTACAAGCGGAACTATACTGGCTATAAACCATTCAGGTATATTACCGGTGGGGCATAGCAGTAAAACACCCGTGATTACACCTTTGAAATTAAAAAAAGCAACCAAATTGGCGGCAAGCAAGAAAAAACATCCCTCATTCAGTTTCACTTCTGCCGACCCTTATACCTGGGACGGTTGGATTTATGTGGTGATTCAATAAACAGTTCTGAGTTTGAAGTTGGGAGTTTGGAGTTAGAACCTGCCTTTCGGCAGGTTTTTTTTTGCACTGCCTCCGAATTTTTACCAAATACATACTTTTCTATAGCGAGTTGATGCAACTCCTTAACGAGTTGGTGCAAGTCCTTAACGAGTTGATGCAACTCCTTAACGAGTTGGTGCAAGTCCTTAAGGAATCGGTGCAAGTCCTTAACGAGTTGGTGCAAGTCCTTAAGGAATCGGTGCAAGTCCTTAACGAGTTGATGCAAGTCCTTAAGGAATCGGTGCAAGTCCTTAACGAGTTGGTGCAAGTCCTTAAGGAATCGGTGCAAGTCCTTAACGAGTTGATGCAAGTCCTTAACGAGTTGGTGCAAGTCCTTAACGAGTTGGTGCAAGTCACACCCGAGTTGATGCAAGTTGTTCGCTTAAATATTTTGAAAGTTAAATAGCGTATAGATAGATAGATAGATAGATAGAAATAATTTTGTAAAAAAGTGAATTTTTAGATGTAGAAATTCAAGAAAATATTGTAATATTGCTTTGATTTAAAGAAATCGGTAAACAGGTTCTGCGATTTTTTTGAATCAAAATTTAAAAAACTGAATTTTTAGAACCCACCTTAATTAAAGAAAGGAGGAAACTATGAAAAAAATAGCTTTATTTACCATTTACTGCTTACTGTTTACTGTTTACCAATCTTACGCCCAAGTTCCTGCCGATTCTTTACCCGGTACTTTGCTCAGGACAATATTGGTATGCTAGTCCCGATACAGACCCTTGGACTATAACGCCGGATACTGTAATTGTAACAAGTATTGATACCGTAAATTGTACTGCATTAATATTAGCGCAATGTGGAGGCGGCGATTTAACTTTTTATACTAGTTATTATTCCTGTAGCCCTTTGTCAAATTGTGGTACATTTCCAAATTGTTGTGACAAATTTTATAGCATAGATAGTTTGAGCATAATTTGTGATGATGCTACCCCACCCCCTCCATATCAAACTTCTTCAAATCGCTTTTACGGCGAACGTATAAGTAATAAAATTACAAACATAAGAGAATTAGGGGATAGTAAACAAGTGAAGATATATCCTAATCCATGCAATGATATATTAAATATTGAATGTAAAATATTAAATGAAGAAGTACAGTTAATAATTATTGACATGCTTGGCAGAGAAATAAAAAATGAAGATATACTAGTAGATAAAGAAATAAAGTTGAATGTAAGCGATTTAAAAAAGGGAGTATATTTTATGCAATTTAGAACTTCTAAAACTACTTTAACTAGAAAATTAATTAAAAACTAAAAGAAAGGAGGTAATCATGAAGAAACCAATTCTATTAATCATTTACTGTTTACTGTTCACCGTTTGCAGTTCTTATGCTCAAGTTCCCGCCGATTCTTTACCGGGTACTTATGCCGGACAATATTGGTATGCGAATCCAGCTACAAGCCCGTGGGTTATCACACCAGATACTGTAATTGTAACAAGTATTGATACCATAAATTGTACAACAATATCATATGGTGGTTGTGGAAATTATGGAGGAATACAATCCACTTTATTTAAAAGTTATTCTTACTGTATTTCTTCCCTGCCAACAAATTTTTATGTAAAATTTTATTCTCTCGATAGTATAAATACAATAGATGATAATATTCCAAACCCACCACCAAGTTCTACAACTTGGTCAATTCGTTTTTATGGCAGTAGGATAAACAATAAGATAACTAGCATACATGAGTTAATAAATAATAAACAATTATTTATTTATCCAAGTCCTTGTAATGGAATATTAACCATTGAATGTAAAATTAATGAAGAAGAAACGGAAATAATTATTACAGATGCAATAGGTAAAATAGTAAAAAGCCAGGAATCAAAAGTTAAAAATGGGATAATAACATTAGATGTGGGCGATTTGAAAAGCGGTATATATATATTACAAATAAGAACTGAAAAAGAAACACTATCAAAAAAAATTATTATTAATTAAAACAAAATAGTATGAGAAATTTTAAAACATTGATTATTGTTATAGCGACTACAATGCTTTTCGGCATTCAAATTGCTAAAGCCCAACTGCCGAGCACTGACCCCGCTTACTATCTGGCATGGGCAGATAGTTTTCCGCATCTTGTGCCAAACAGCGGATTAATCGATACTGCTAAATGGAGCCAGATATGGGGTTGGAACCAAAGTGATAGTGTTGAGAAAAACTGGAAAGGAAGCTAATATATTACTAAAAATATTGCTTATAATAAATATTGTATATTTGTGGTAATTAATTGTCAAAAAGCGTTCTTTAATTATTGAGATAAAGCGTTAATTATTGTTCTTGTCTTTGGAATCTCGCAAATTTTAAGACTAACAAGGTATAATAAATTAATGCTCACGTCGTGGCGTGGGCTTAATTTATTTTGTTAGTCGGGTTTCGCGAGAACCTCAAAGGCGGATAAGTTATAGCTCCACGCTTTTTTTATAATATATTAACTGCATTTGGAGCTACTGCGGCAACTTAAAATCCAAAAACATGAAACATGAAAAACAAAACTACTAACCAAAATCTTTAACTATGAAGAAGACAATTTTATTTACCGTTTACTGCTTACTATTCACTGTTTACCATTCTTATGCCCAAGTACCTGCCGATTCTTTGCCGGGTACTTATGCCGGGCAATGTTGGTATGCGAGTCCAGCTACAAGCCCGTGGGTTATCACACCAGATACTGTAATTGTAACAAGTATTGATACCGTAAATTGTACAACAATATTATATGGTGGTTGTGGAAATTATGGAGGAATACAATACACTTTATTTAAAAGTTATTCTTACTGTATTTCTTCCCTGCCAACAAATTTTTATGTAAAATTTTATTCTCTCGATAGTATAAATACAATAGATGATAATATTCCAAACCCACCACCAAGTTCTACAACTTGGTCAATTCGTTTTTATGGCAGTAGGATAAACAATAAGATAACTAGCATACATGAGTTAATAAATAATAAACAATTATTTATTTATCCAAGTCCTAGTAATGGAATATTAACCATTGAATGTAAGATTAATGAAGAAGAAACGGAAATAATTATTACAGATGCAATAGGTAAAATAGTAAAAAGCCAGGAATCAAAAGTTAAAAATGGGATAATAACATTAGATGTGGGTGATTTGAAAAGCGGTATATATATATTACAAATAAGAACTGAAAAAGAAACACTATCAAAAAAAATTATTATTAATTAAAACAAAATAGTATGAGAAATTTTAAAACATTGATTATTGTTATAGCGACTACAATGCTTTTCGGCATTCAAATTGCTAAAGCCCAACTACCGAGTACTGACCCTGCCTACTATTTGGCATTTGTTGATTCTTTTCCTACTATAGTGCCAAATAGTGTAAAAATTGATACTTCCAAATGGGATCAGATGTGGCCTTGGAACCAGGCCGATTCGGTAGTACCGAATTGCGACACTTCCATACATACTGATGTTGCTTATAAAAAATGGTACGAGCCTACCCATGGCGACAATCATCTTTATATTGATACAACTAATTTCCAGGTTAAAGGCGATACACTTAATTTATGGTCGCGCAAAGAAACTTACAGTGGCTCGTGCTGGACTTTTCCCCATTGCGGAGGTCCTACTGTTTGTAATGGAGGATATTGCAATCCAACAGATTCTTTATGCTTGCATACCCAAAACAGGCAATTCGCATATACCAACGCGCTATTAATAAGTAAATATAGGTTCCGGTATGGGTATTTCGAAATGAAATTTAAGCTGCCTGCGGCAGCGCCATCCGGCAAAAAATATTCATGTGGGCCTACCTTTTGGTTGTATGCCGACTATAACGACTCTACTCATAATATAAACTATAGCGAAATTGATATTTTCGAAATTTGGGCATATAATAATTTATATACCAGTAATGTGCATTATGAGCACTCACCACACACTCAATTTAACCAGTTAATCAACCAGGGGCATACATTAGGCAGCACAATATCACCGGGTGTGCATACAGCAGGGTGTTTATGGACAAGCCACGAAATAACCTATTATTTAGACAATCAACCGATATACAGCGTGACCAAAGACAGCATTAAAATAGATAGTTTGCTGCCCATGCCTATAATAATTGAAAACAACAGCCCTGCAATGAATTTCTGCGACTCATTCGTTTCAACCAGTGCTTTTCCATACGATTACCAAATAAAATATGTAAAAGTGTGGCAGTTAAAACCCCGATGTTCAAATCCATCTATTGATACCACGCTTACCAGCTATAGCGCTTCTACATATAAAAATGCTCTATACCATTCAATAACTATGACTCCTACTACTACAATGACAATAAACAATACAAACTATCAAAGTTTTTGGGGCTCCGATCATATTTTATTAAATAGTGGGGTAACTGTTAATGGAAGCGCAAATACATTTTTTGATGTTACTGATTGCAATAGCAGTGTACAATATTTCAATCTTGCTCCACAGCCTATGCCAGTATCTTATACATATAAAATGCTTATGCACAACTCCACCCAATAGTAATGCGGGTTAATACAAAAAAACATTTATTAAATAACTAAAAAGCACAAAAATCATGAAAACGAAAATATTTATAATGATGCTTGTTTTTACAAGCGTAACAATTAGTGTAAATGCACAAATTGGATTGTATAATCTTAGTGGAAAAGTTTATGTTTATGTTGGTACTACAGGCACTACACCATTATCGTCATTTGATATTGCCAGCAATGGTAATCCCGGTGTAACAATAGGCAGTTATGCCGGTATTAATGCAGCTCCTAACAATGGTTTGATTGTAAGCGGTATTGTAGGTATTGGTACATCTTCGCCATCATCCAAGTTGAGCGTTGGAGGAGCTGGCATCTCTAATTATACAGGATATTTTTATAATTCATCAACGGCAACAGGTACTGCCGGTCTTTTTGCAACTGTTACAACATCAATAAGCAATGGTCATAATTTCGGTATTATTGGTTACGATACTTCAGGCGGCGGTAATTATGCCTGTGGCGTTTATGGTGTTGCTTCTAAAAATTCATCTGGAGGTGGCAGACAATACGGTGTTTATGGGTTGGCAGGTAATGCATCTACAGGATATAATTATGGAGTTTATGGAATGCTTTCAGGCAGTAATTCTGGTGCAGGCGTATATGGTACTACTAGTAGTATTGGCGATGTAGCTATTCCCGGAAAATATGCCGGATATTTTGCAGGAGCATTACACACAACAGTTGATTCAGCTTCAAAACCTTCAACAAGTACATGGTCGCATCCTTCGGATAAAAGATTAAAAACAAATATTGCCCCTTTTACTGATGGACTTAATGTAATCAGGAAAATTAATCCTATTACTTATAAATATACAGGTGTGGGTGGCTTGCCTACTACAACAACAAATATAGGTGTAATAGCACAAGATGTTCAGCCTATTGCACCTTATTGTATTGGCAGGGATAAATTGATAATGACACAAGCTCAGTCATCTGCTTTCGGCAGTGATGTTATTTCAACTTTTCAGGACTCAAGTAAGTCAATGGCTGTAGTAAGTGTATACTCCTTTAACATACATGGTTTATTATTCGCCATGCTCAACTCAATAAAGCAACTCGATTCAACTGCAACATCTTTACAAAAACAACTTATTACAAACAAGCAGCTTGATTCAACTACTATTTCAAATTTGCAAAAACAATTTAACACAACCACTACTGGTCTTCAGCAACAAATTAATAATTGCTGCACAACCGGAAGTATTAAGAATACAAGAAGTACAGATAGCACAAATCAAACCAGTAGTATTAATTCAAATAGTGAAAGTGTTGCCAATTCGGTATTATTTCAGAACAATCCCAATCCTTTTAGTGTTTCAACTACGATAAACTATTACCTAGATGAAAGGGCTACAAACGCTGCAATATATATATTCGATATGCAAGGAACATTATTAAAGACAGTCAATTTATCAAATACAGGAAAAGGAAGCATTATAATAAACGGTGGAGAATTAAATGCCGGAATGTATATGTATTCGCTGGTAGCTAATGGTAAAGAGATAGACACAAAAAGAATGATATTAACAAAATAAGTTTAGTAAGGACAATATCACTAAAGGCTTCGCAATGCGAAGCCTTTTTTATGTATTCAGTTCAAACTTTGGCAATAAATTTCCAATCCGAAAAATAAGTAACTTTGTTGCTTTATTTTAATTTCTACTTTGGCTCACGTAATCAATACTAGGAGATATTCGGCTGACAGTCTTAGCAAAAGACCCAATATCCAAGCCTCAAGCCCCAAAACCAAAGCACTTGGAATTTGGAATTTGGAATTTGGAATTTGGAATTTGAGATTTGGAATTTGGAACTTAAGACATACAAGTTTTTATTCCATTCTATGTTTATTGCTGTTCCTTATTATCCCTGTTATTGCTTTTTCACAAAACACCAATATTCCTCACACCCAACCTACCCCTCCCGACACAAGTGAATATCAGATAATTTACGAGGTTGATACCATTCACCAGACAAAAACCATTATTGAGCACGATACCATTGTTCAAACAGATACTTCAGCGAGAAAGCCAGATACTGCCAAATCTGTCATTCATGCACATGATAGTATTCATTCAAAACTTGATACAACATCATTGAAAACTGAAAGGCATTTCTTTGTTGATTTTCTTGTTTCCCCGTTTACTTATACTAACATCTTTAAAGGAAACGATGCATCAGCAAACACTTTAATTGATTACATGAAAGCTAATGAAAAGCCCCAGCCCTCTTTTACTATCTCCTTATTGCCCGAATATAAATTTAACCGATGGAGCATACAATCAGGAGCACAATTCAGTTTATTGAAAAATAATTATAGCTATCCATACCAGACCGAAAAACAAAGCACATATTACAAGGATACTACTAAAATAGAAACTATACCATATATTATAGATGTATATTATCAGGTAACAAATACAGATACCACCATGGATACTATTTGGGGGCATCATAAGATTACTGTATACGATTCATTAAAGAAAACCCTGACAACTAAACAAAATCAAATAGAAAAAGGCATACAATATTGCGGTTTTATTGAAGTACCGGTGGTATTCGGATATGAGTTCTTACATTATAAGAGATTTAGCCTTGAATTAAAAACAGGGGTTATCACTTCGTTTTTGGTTTATCGCAAAGGCGAGATAGTTACTTCCGATAATGGAACCCAAACATTCATTAATTTATCAAACTATCCTTTTGTCAGCACTTCTTTATCAGGTTACCTGGGTCTTAATATTGCATTTAGAGTGAGTAAGAATACAAGAATTGAGATAATTCCTTATTTCCAGGAAGGCTATACTTCGCTTCTGCAAAAAAAATCTTCCATCTCGCAAAGCATTGACAGGAAGGGGATTTCTATAGGTTTTAAATTTTAATTGAAATTATTTTACCAAAAAGCATGCAACCATTTTAAGTTTTTGAGTCTTATAATTGAATTCAGGATTACAGGTATCTAAAAAACCTAAAATTAATTAAAAGATTCATTAAACTAAAACCCTAAAACTATGAAAAAGATCATCTTTTTTATCTTATTTGCAGGCCTTATTAGCTTTGCAAAAGCACAAACTGCCTATATAACGAATAGTTATGATAACACTGTATCTGTTATTAATGTTGCTACAAACGATGTAACGACTGTAATTCCGGTTGGTTCCAGTCCTTATGGTGTATCAGTGAGCCCCGATGGAAGCAAAGTATATGTTGCGAATAATTTATCTAATACATTAAGCGTAATAAACGCTGCTACTAATACTGTTTCGGCTACTATTCCGATTGGAGCTAATCCATTTGGTGTATCTGTCAGCCCCGATGGAAGCAAAGTATATGTTACAAATTCTGCTCTTAGTATAAGTACAGTAAGTGTATTAAGTACAGCTACAAATACTGTTACAGATACAATTACAGTTGGTTATAATCCTCAAGGAATATGTATAAGCCCAGATGGATCTAAAATTTATGTTGCAAATTATAATGCTTCTGGAACAGTAAGTGTAATAAATACCGCTACTGATAGCGTTACGACTAAGATTAATGTTGGCGGATATCCTATAGGCATCTCTGTATCTCCCGATGGCAGTAGAGTATATGTTGCGAATGAAGCTGATTATACAGTAAGTGTAATAAACACTGCTACCGATACTGTTTCAGCTACAATTGCAGTTGGCACTGAACCTTTTGGAGTATCAGTAAGCCCCGATGGAAGTAAAGTATATGTTGCAAATTATAGTGGAAATACAATAAGTGTAATTAATACTGCTACCAATGATGTTACGGCTACAATTCCGGTTGGTACTAATCCTATAGGTGTATCTGTAAGCCCCGACGGAAGTAAAGTATATATTGCGAATCAAGGTGCTAATGAAGTAAGTGTAATAAACTCAGCTACCAATATTGTTTCGGACACAATTCCAGTTGGTAATAGACCATATGCATTCGGAAATTTTATTTCCACTTATATACAGCCAACAGCATGCCAAGTATATTTCAATATTAATCCTGATACATCAAATTCAAAACAGATCTACTTCAGCAATACTTCAAGCGGGAATATCAACTCATGGAACTGGTACTTTGGTGATGAAACTACTTCCACACTTCAAAACCCAACTCATACTTATGCAAATTATGGCAAATATGATGTTTGTTTAATGGCATACGATACTGCAACAGGAGGTACTGTGATATGCTATGCCCATTACTGCGATACTATTTTTATAGGAAGCTCGCCAACAGATTGCCATGCATATTTTAGTCATATTGTTGATACTATAAATGCAAACAAAATATATTTTTCAAATTATTCATCAGCAAATACAAATTCATGGTCTTGGTCTTTTGGAGATGGCTTAGGGTCGGGTGATCAAAATCCAACTCATACTTATGCCACTGCCGGAACATACTACGTTTGCTTATATGCCGCTCATCTTGACTCAGCAGGAAATATGACCTGTTCAAACACATATTGTGATTCTGTTGTTGTAAATAATACATCAACTTGCCAGGTATATTTCTCTTATGACAGTACAAGCACATATACTTATAATTTTACAAGTTATATAAGTAGTAATATAAATTATTTAACATGGGATTTTGGCGACAGTACGCATACTTCTGCTCCATATCCAACACATATTTATGCCGCCAGCGGGACATATCATGTCTGCTTAACAGGCTATGATGTTGATACAAGCAGTCATGTTATCTGTTATAACTATTATTGCACTTATATTACTGTAGGTATTCCCACGGATTCCTGCCATGCATATTTTGGGTATCATGCAGACACTACACATACTAATACGATTGACTTTGTTAATTATTCCACAAATACCAATTCATGGTCATGGTCATTCGGAGATAGCACAACTTCAGGTCTTCAAAACCCTGTTCATACATATGCTAATGCAGGGACATATTATGTTTGCTTATTTGCAGCTGATTATTCAGGCGACACCTTAATTTGTTCAAATCATTATTGTACAACTATTGTTGTTGGTACACAGCCTATAGCTTGTCAGGCTTACTATGTATATTATGCAGACACAGCGCATTCTAATTCATTTTACTTTTACAATTATTCGAGTGGAAGTGTCAATACATGGTTATGGTCATTTGGCGATAGCACCACTTCCACTCTTCAATATCCGACTCACACTTTTGCAGGGAGTGGACAATATATGGTTTGCTTAACTGCAAGCGATGTTGATACAAATGGGAATGTACTCTGCTCAAGCACATATTGCAACTGGGTGTATATTTATAACTTCCCTGATTCAACATACTCGATTCATGGTAAAGTATCTGCCGGTGGTGCAGCTGCCAAAGCAGCAGTAATACTTTATAATACTGATTACACTTATTACAACGCTGTTAATTATGATATAACTGATTCTACAGGCGCTTTTATCTTTAATAATGTAAGGCAAGGTCATTACATTTTATGGGCCGTTCCTGATACCACTACCTTGCCATATTACCTTCCAACTTATTTTGGAGATGTATTATACTGGCAGAATGCATACGATTCACTTTATATTAATGCTAATACATATGATGTCAATATTCACCTTGTTCCGTTAGACAGCGCTTCAGGTCACCTGAAGATTTTGACGAATAATGGTAGTATAAGTGGTACTGTTCAATTTGACAACAATATGACCTATGAAGTCAATATTTTTGGTCAAAATTGGTTTAACGCACTTGGAAAAGGAAGTTCAAGTACAATTGCAGGAAAGAATATCCCTGTATTCCTTAAGAACACCAATGGAGATATACTTGACTGGGCACTAGCTAATGATAATGGCGACTTTGCATTCTCAAACTTAGTTTATCAGGGTTATACTGTAAATGCAGAAAAAGCCAGTTTGCAATCTGTTTCGCCTATTATTTCACTTACAGCAGCAAACCCAACGGTAAATAATGTAAGTATTAATATAGGGGTACATAATATCGTAACATCAGTTAAAGAGATAAATTACGATATATTAAGTTCACTTACTTACTATCCTAACCCTGTTAAGGACAACCTGAATCTTGTTCTCAATCTTCAGAAAAATGCAATGGTTGATGTTTCAATTTTAAATATAACAGGACAGGAGATAATGAGAAATAGTTATTCATTGCCTGAAGGTTCAAATAATCTGGCTTTAAATATGAGCGATCTGAGTTCAGGTATGTATTTTATAAGAATAAATACCAACAACAGTAATGCTGCAAATTTCAAGATCATTAAATAGCAAATTATAATGAATATCTAAGAAAGAGGCTGCTTAATGGCAGCCTCTTTCTTTTTATAAAATTGAATTGTTAATATTGATTTAACAGAAAATGAATAAGGATTGCTTTTTTTAAAAGAATACTCTTATTTTTGCACCCTGATTAAAAATAAACTGATGGAAAATAATAATGTGTTAAAGGGCGGAGAGTTTCTTCTAACAAAATCTAAAGCAGAAGATGTATTTATTCTGGAAGAGCTTAATGAAGAACAGAAGATGATAGCCGGTATGTGCCAGGATTTTCTTGAAAAGGAAGTATTTCCTAATCTTGATAAAATTGATGGTATGGAACCCGGTTTAATGAGAAGCCTTGTAACTAAGTCTGGTGAATTGGGTTTGCTTGGAATATCTGTTCCTGAGGAATATGGTGGTTTTGGTCAGTCGTTTGTTACTTCAATGTTAGCATCTGATATTCTTGGTGCCGGTTATTCTTATGCAGTAGCTTATTCCGCTCACACTGGTATTGGAACTTTACCAATTCTATATTATGGTACTGAAGAACAAAAACAAAAATATTTACCAAAATTAGCATCGGGAGAATATGCCGGTGCATATTGTTTAACAGAACCCAATGCCGGTTCTGATGCAAATTCAGGGAAAACTAAAGCTGTGTTATCAGAAGACGGAAAACACTATATTCTTAATGGTCAGAAGATGTGGATTACAAATGGTGGTTTTGCTGATGTGCTGACTGTTTTTGCTAAAATTGATAATGATAAGATTTTAAGCGCATTTATTGTAGAGCGTAATTTTCCCGGGGTAACTTTTAATCCTGAAGAAAAGAAAATGGGAATAAAAGGTTCTTCTACGGTTCAGATTTTCTTTAATGATTGTAAAGTACCTGTTGAAAATTTACTGGGCAAGAGAGGTGAAGGCTTCAGAATAGCATTGAACATACTGCATATAGGACGTATCAAGCTTGGTGCAAATGTGCTTGGTGCAGGAAGGCGCGGTATAATGCATTCCGTTAATTATGCTAATGAACGCAAACAGTTTGGTTCGTTGATTTCAAATTTTGGCGCAATTAAGTATAAAATGGCAGAGCAGGTTATCAGACAATTTACAGCTGAAGCAGCAGTTTATCGTACAAGCAAAATTGTTGATGATGCCATTAAAATGAATATTGCAAAAGGTATGACAAAAATACAGGCATACCTTGAAGCCCTTGGCGAGTATGCTATGGAAGCGGCTATTCTGAAAGTATTCGGTTCTGAGTCTCTTGATTATATTGTTGACGAAGCTGTTCAGGTACATGGCGGCATGGGTTTCTCTGCTGAAATGCCTGCTGACCGTGCTTATCGAGATTCACGTATAAACAGGATATTTGAAGGAACCAATGAAATAAACCGTTTGGTTGCTTCTGATATGTTCCTGAAGATGGCTAAAAAAGCTGATTCTGAAGTGTTCAATAAGTCTAAGGCTATTTACGAAAGCTTAGGAAGCTTAAATGGCAGTTCAACTTCATTAAATGATTTCTTTGAAAAGAAATACTTCTACATTGAGAATATGAAGAAAGCAGTTCTTCTGATGCTTGGGAAAGCATATGAATCAATTAGTAAACAATACAACAATGAGCAGGAAATAATGATGAGCATCTCTGATATGCTGATTCAATTGTATGCAGCAGAATCAGTTGTTTTGAGGGTGGAAAAACTAAAATCATTTAAGAAGGATGAACAATACATCGTCTATAAAGATATTTGCGATGTTTTCGTTTACGAAGCAGCAGCCAGATTATATAAATCCGCTATGGATGCTTTGAATTCATTTGCAACTGGCGAAGAATTCACTAAGATACAGAAAGGTTTGAGATATTTCACTACTCTTGAACCCGTTAATATTAAAGAAGCCAGAAGAAGAATTGCTAATAAACTGATCGAAGATAACGATTACAAATTCTAAAAGCTGTCAGTTCTGAATTGTTAGTTAAAAGTAAAAGAATAAGCTTATTCTTTTATTACCTTTTTAACAAGCAAATTGTTGTTGGTTATTATTTCTATAAAGTATACTCCGCAAGGAAATGCTGACATATCGATGCATGTTTTATCATGAAATAAGTTCTTCTCAAATTCTAACTTACCAAGAGCATCAAATATTCTTATATTGTAACACTTTTCATTTAGGTCGCCTGTTTCAATAGTCAACTTTTCGCTAGTCGGATTAGGATAAACTTTCATTTGATTATTTGGCTCATTCTCATTAGCAATTCCAGTAATAGAATTCTTGCAGTTCTGAAGTTGAGACAATACATAAGAAGCATTATAAGTTTCTTTATTTAGCATAGAACTTACAGGTAATGCGGTCAGCAATCTCAAGCTATCAATGTACTGCTGGCTTTCCACAAAAATATAATCTTCTAATGAGAATAAACATGGCCATAATCCACCCCCAATACCATTGAGAAGATCATAGGTACTGATATAATTTACATCTGCAGGATAATTAAATAGCTTTGCTCTTATCTCATTCGCTTCATTGCACAAAGGTGCAGTATTAGCGCCATCTGCATCAGCAGGTGTAGCTCCAACAGGCCAATATGGAATTGCCACACTGGTTGTAGGTTGCCCAAGAATAGTCCACATGGTTGATAAGCCTGGAAATTCCATCGGTTTCACACCCTGTATTACTGCAGCAGCAACCGAAGCTTCACGACAAATGCTATAATCCGAATATATATAGTCATAAGGAATTCCACTTGCCCACACACCAGTATATGGAACTGCAATTGGATTGCTATTTGAATCAGAGAAATCGCGCATTTGATATCTTAGGATACTTTTATAATCAAGAGTATCACCCTTGTAAAAATTATTGATAAGTACGGACGATCTTTTATATCTTTGAATTCCCTCAGAACCTCCCCCATTTACTGAAAAATTTGTTCTTATAAGGTAACCATGAGCAGCCGTATCAGCATTAAATCTATAATAAACATTCCCTCCTGTTTCAAATATTGCAGCAGCACCTGCGGAATCAATAACAGCAAAGTTGGCCTGAGTGGAACGACCAGTAACATTTGTTGAATCAAGATATTTCTGAAATTCATAAACTGTAAGACAGTTGCCTAACACATCCCTCATTAAAGTACCATCACCGGGTCCTGTAGTATTTGTAAGTAAATCTGTTGATTCGGAATTCACAATTGCAAAACCATGCTCATTAACACCCATCCATGAAAGCGTTGATGTTGATGAATCGCTGACACAAATAAATTTATATTTAAAAGAGGTATTATACTTCACCTCGTTATTTGGTGATGAGCCGAAATCTCTCGTTTTCCATAGCAATGGTCTTCCATCGGCAGTAACATTTCCTATGGCCACCCCAATTGTACATTCTTCCCGACTTTGTGTTTGCCCGAATATAGAGTTATTAAAAGAAACAGGAACAAATGTTTGTGCCTGATTTTCATTAATAAAAGATAACAGTACCGACAGTAAAAAAATTATCTTATGCATTTTTTAAATTTCACAAACACAAATATACTACTGATTTCATACATAACAAAAAGCAAATTAAGTTCTCTTTCAAAATAATGTATTATTTTTATACTTTCTTTAATATAAATGGAAAATGAATCCAGAAACTTTTTTTAAAATTACTTATGGACTTTATGTAGTAAGTTCAAAATATGGCGATAAGCTGAGTGGCTTTGTTTCAAATACCGTTTTTCAGGTAACTGCTGAGCCCGCCCAATTAGCAATTGTTTGCAGCAAAAATAATTTTACAACCAACCTAATCAGTCAGAGCAATGCTGCCGGAATTTCTCTGCTGCAAAGAGAAACTACCCAGGAAATAATTGGAACATTCGGTTATAAATCAGGCAAAGACTTTAATAAGTTTGAAAACTTTAAATACAAGATAGGTAAAACGGGTGTTCCTATTTTGCTAGATGATACTATAGCCTATTTCGAAAGTGAAATAGTTCAGAAATACGATGTTGGCACTCATGTTATATTCATTGGAAAAATAATTGACGGAGATATATTGAATGATACATTGGAGCCCCTTACCTATTCCTATTACCGCGATGTTAAGAAAGGTAAGGCGCCAAAGAATTCACCAACATATATTGACCCCGAGAAACTTCTTAAGAAAAGTGCATCTGTTAAATTTGACACTTATAAATGTGATTCTTGTGGTTATTTGTATGATCCAAACGAGGGCGACCCTTCTAATGACATACCAGCAGGAACTGATTTCAATGATCTCCCCGATGACTGGCATTGCCCTATTTGCGGAGTTGATAAAAGTTTCTTCAGAAAAACAGAATATTAAGAACAAAAACTACAGCTATTCTGAAAGACTTTTTATTCCAAATTAAAAGCGACTCTAACATTATTAAATTATTAAGTTTTCCTGAATTGCTTTATTAATAAGCATTTTAGTATCTTTGCAGCCATATTTAGCAGTTGGCTTGCAATTTATCCTACCGGAAAATCCTTTGCCATTCATTGCTTTCAGAAGAATAATGTATTCTGTAATATAAATTTGCCAGATAACGGCAATAGTAAATAATTTAAACTAAGAGAAGATAATGCCTTTAACTAAACTCAGAAACATTGGAATTGCAGCTCATATTGATGCAGGCAAAACAACAGTAACAGAACGTATCTTATTTTTTACCGGTGTGAACCGTAAGACAGGTGAGGTGCATGATGGCCAAGCCACTATGGACTTTATGAAACAGGAGCAGGAACGCGGTATCACTATAGCTTCAGCAGCTATTTCATGTACATGGAAAGATTCCCAGATAAACTTAATAGACACACCCGGGCACGTTGATTTTACAATCGAAGTAGAAAGATCACTACGCGTAATAGACGGAATGATAGCCGTGTTTTGTGCAGTAGGTGGAGTAGAACCGCAAAGCGAGACTGTTTGGAACCAGGCAGACAGGTATAAAGTGCCGCGTATTGCTTTTATCAATAAAATGGACAGAACTGGAGCAGATTTCAGCAGTGTTGTAAGTCAACTGAATAAAAACCTTGATGCAAAAGCAGTGGCTTTTCAGCTTCCAATGGGTGCGGAAAATGATTTTCTTGGAATGATAGATGTTATTGAACGTAAGGCATACACTTTTACAGATAAAGAAATAATCGAATCAGGTGTTCCAGATGAATACAAAGCAGCAACTGAAGAAGCGAGAAACATTCTTGCTGAGAAATTAGCTGATTTTAATGAAGACATCATGTCGCTTTTCCTTGATGAAAAGGAAATCCCAAACGAGCTATTGAAGAAAACAGCAAGAGAAGCAACCCTTAAATTATTAGTGACGCCAGTATTCTGTGGCGCTGCCTATAAGAACAAAGGTGTTCAGCTTTTACTTGATGCAGTAGTTGATTATCTCCCCTCTCCTATTGATAAAGGGGCCATTGTGGGCATTGATATTGATGATGCTGAAAAAGCCCGTATGCGAAACCCATCATTGCATGAACCTTTTTCGGCTCTTGCCTTTAAAGTTATCCATGACCCTTTTGTTGGACAACAGACTTTTGTAAGAGTTTATTCTGGCTCTATTAAAAGCGGTTTACAAATTCTTAATTCTTCTAAAAACAAACATGAAAGGATAGGGCGACTTCTCCGTATAAAAGCTAAAGAAAGAGAAGAAGTATTTGAAGCAGGTCCTGGAGATATTGTTGCGTTAATAGGCATGAAGTTTACTAAAACAGGTGATACATTATGTGATAATGATCAACCTCTATTGCTTGAATCTATTCACGTTCCACAATCAGTTATTGAATTGAAAATAATGCCCCCAAAACCAAAAGATCAACAGAAACTGGGAGAAGCATTAGGTAAACTTGCAAATGAAGACCCTTCATTCAGGGTTCGCTTTAATGAAGAAACTGAAGAAACGGTTATTTCAGGTATGGGTGAACTACATCTTGAAATTATAATAGACAGGCTTAAGCATGAATTTAACGTTGATGTACAGGTTGGAGAACCTGCAGTAGCATTTAGGGAAACTATTACCACAGAAGTGGAACACGATTACAAATTCTCTAAGCAAACGGGGGGTAAAGGACAGTTTGCAAGAACGGAAATAAGAATTGAACCAAATGATGGTAAAGGTTTTGAATTTATTGATAAGATAAAAGGAGGAGCTATTCCGAATGAATATATACCTTCCGTGCAAAAAGGCATATTAAAAACACTGGAAGCAGGTATTATTGCTGGATTCCCTGTGGTAGATGTTAAAGTAGTTTTACTTGATGGTTCCTACCATCCGGTAGATTCATCAGACATGGCATTCCAGACATGTGCGTCAATCTGCTTTAAGCAGGCATTCCTGAAAGCGAATCCCATTCTTCTTGAACCCTTAATGAAGATAGAAATAAACACGCCAGATGATTATATTGGCGATGTGGTTGGCGGATTAAACAAACGTCGAGGCAAAATTGAATCTATGCGTCGTTTTAGAAAAGGCTCGCAGAAACTGAATGGTTTTGTTCCTTTAATGGAAATGTTCGGCTATGCCACACAATTAAGAAACAGCTCAAGCGGACGTGCCAGTTATTCAATGGAATTCTTTAAATACTTTCCCACCCCTAAAGCTATTCAAGAGGATGTATTGAAAAAATTGGAAGAAAAGAAGAAGCTGGAAAAACATTAATTTTTATCATTAATTTTATTCTCTTTAAATATTTCATTATTTTTGATTGTTCAAAATCAAAAATAAAATGAATATTTCAACATGTGGATTGGTTTGCGATGAATGCGAATTCTTCGGGACCAAATGTACCGGCTGTCAAGCTGTAAAAGGTCAAACATTCTGGGCAATGGAAATGATGCCTGCCAAAACCTGTCCTCTTTATGATTGTGCTGTTAACCAAAGGAATCATAAAGATTGCGGTGCTTGTGCAGAACTGCCATGCAAGACTTTTGTCACAATGAAAGATCCGAATTCCACGGATGAAGAACATAAAGAATCATTGAAGAAAAGAGTGGCTGTTTTAAAAAGAAAAGAATAATTAGTATAAAGTACATTATGAGAGCTAAATTCTTATCCATTTTATTATTAGTAGTAACTTTTTCTTTGACACTTTATAGTCAAAACAGAAGCGAATTGGATTCTATAGCAGTATCAAATAAGAGATTCTCAAATTCAATTGGCTTTGGTGCAGGATTTACAACAGGGTTTGGTATTTCATACAGGTATTTCGGGAAAAAAAATGGAGTTCAGATAAATTTTTTTCCTTTAATAGAAAAATCAAATAGGACAGAATTGGTGAGTGCCGGAGTTACTTTATTACATAAAATAGTTGAGGCTAAAAAAATCAACTTATATTTATATCTTGCAAATAGTTACTTGTATAGCAACCTGCCAAATAATAATTATAATACAAATGTCACCAATTATGTAGCAACGGAAAAGTGGAATACAGGAATAGGAACTGGGTTTGAATGGGATTCACAAAGAAGTATTGTACTTGACCTTATGGGCGGGTTTGCCCAATATAATTCTTTCAATACAATTACATTGACCGCCGAGTTTGCAATTTACTGTAGATTTGACTAGGAAAGAAAAATATTTTTTACAAAATGATATCAATAGGATATTCAATTTTTTCAAGAAATAATCCTTTAGCTGGAACTGAATAACCTGCATCACATCGATTTTTACTTTCAATAATCTTTCTGAATTCCTCTACACTTATCTTCCCTTTTCCAACATCTATAAGAGTTCCAACAATTGCTCGAACCATATTCCTTAGAAAACGGTCGGCAGTAATAGTAAAAACTAATAAATTATATTCTTCAGTCCATTGAGCATGAATTATCTTGCAGTTATTGGTCTTTACGTCAGTATGTAATTTTGAGAAACTTGTAAAATCAATATAATCGGATAAAGCATTAGCTGCTTCATTCATTGCATTAATATCAAGATCGCCATATACACGCCAAGCATAATTATTATTAAAAGGGTCTTTTGAACGGCATATATAATATCGGTAAGTCCTTGATATAGCAGTGAACCTGGCATGAGATTCATTCTTAACTGAAAAAATATTCAAAATAGCTATATCTAATGGAAGAATAGAATTCAATCGATATATCAGGTCATCAATTTGTTCTTTATCAAACACTGATTCTACATCAAAATGAGCTATATATTTCTTTGCATGCACACCTGCATCAGTACGCCCTGCTCCTGTTAGATATATCTTTTCTTTCAATATAACTGTTAATGCATTCTCCAGTTCTTCCTGAACAGTATGAGCATTATCCTGCGATTGCCAACCATGGTAATTTGTTCCGTCGTAAGAGAGATTAATAAAATATCTGGGCATAGCTCATCCAATCAATTCTTACCAAAAGTAATAAAAAACATATTCATTAATGGCTTATGTGGAAAATCTAAAAGAATAATATGGCTTTGTTTTCATACTGTTTGTTAATGAATGTTAACTGTTAACAATCTTAACATATTAATACAAGTTGATGGCATAACTATTGGATTTGTTAAAACTGAAATCAGAGAAAATAATTTATATAAATCCAATCAGTTCAAACCATCACCTAAAAACCCAAAACTATGAAAAGAAAACTATTTCTCATTGTTGTGCTCGCCTTGTTTGGCTTGAGCTATGCATCTGCACAAAACTGCAATTTCGACCTTGTTAAAACCGACCCTTTTACAGGTGAAACAGAACTTCGTATTAATACCCAGTATGATAACATTTTTAGCATGGGGTTATACAGAAAAGGAGAAACATACAGGATAGAATCCTACGTTGCAGGAACTGAATGGCAAAATTATTTCCTGCCAGTTGGGAGTTTGTTAGATTTAAAACTTGGTAACGGAAGTACTATGACGCTCGCATCTGTATATGATGCTGAATCAAACATTGTTGAGAATTATGAGGGTTACAGTTTATCATATGCCATTACAAAGGAGCAATTCCAGGAAATTGCCGACAACGGGATACAAATTATAAGGACACATTTATTGGGTGATACTTATTATGATTACGAACTAAAAAAATCAGAGATCAATAAAGTAAAATCTAATGCTTCATGTATATTGAATTACCAGCCGGGGACAACTGCCGATAACAATACAACAGCACCAAGCGGTTATTTTGCAATGAACTATGGAATGGGTGTACCTGTTGGTGGTTTTGCCGATAAAACAGGAATCGGTTATGGTGGTTATGCCAAACCCGGTTTTGATATGGATTATACGTTTGGCATTCCTATCAAACATTCTAATTTCGGCATTGCATTAAAAGGAAGCTGGTTCCTTAACTCATTTGACAACAAAAGTTATGTGAACACTCTTCAGTTTTCAGATCCTACTAAAACTTATCAACCTTCTATAGGGGGTAATATTTACACGGGAGGCTTAATTATGGGTGGATTATATACAACAATTCCTGTAAATAACTTTTCATTCGATTTTAAATTAATGGGAGGTATAGCACTTTGCCACATGCCAACTATTGATTATGAAACAACAGATAATTCCAGCTATTATCCGTATGCAGGAACATCCAACTATACTGATACACCCACCGGTAGTTCAGCATTTGCTTATGATATAGGTGTAGATTTTCGCATCAATCCCAAGAACAAATATGTTGAGGTAAACCCCTGGAGAAAAGTAAGAACAATGGGATTCATATTCAGTGTAGATTATTCATCAGCTAAACCCACAGTAAATACTACAATTGATAATAATGGTGGCATGGCTAACAATCCTACAACAAGTACCTCTGTACAAGTTCCTATTTCAATGCTGACTTTCTGTGTAGGCTTTGAATATTCCTTCTAAGCTAATAGTATCTGGAAATTAATATTTTAAAAGGTTACTGTAAAAGTTTTTTACCACAGAGGACACAGAGTTTTCGCAAAGTTCGCAAAGAGGAAATAGTTATTATCAAACTTCTTTGCGTTCATTGCGATTTCTTAGCGCGCTTTGTGGTTATATTTTTTTGACTTTTGAAACAGCCTCTTGTTTTTCTTTAACAAACTTCTTTAACACTATGCAATTGTCACCTATATCACAAAGATTCCATTTCAATTTTGTAATCATATTGCAAGTCTTCATGCAATGTGGACATGGCTTTATTTATCCTTTTAATTTGATTAAGGTAGATATTGTCCAATGCAACACTTTTACCTAATGGTATCTTTTCTTTCTTTATCTTTTTGCAGTAGTATATCAATAACTCTGTCTCTGTTTGAGCATAGCCTGAATATTTAATGTATTTATTGGTACTCCTGAGTATCTTGCGCAGGCTTTTCTTTATATAATAAACATTGCTCATGTTAATCTCTTTGAACTTTTCATCTATCTCGTTCTTCACACTTTCAATATAAGCTTCCTCGTCGTGGGCATGGAAAAGCAGGTAGGTTAAAAGCTCTTTATTCTCCTTTTTAAACTTTGCTAGGCGCATGCATAGAGCCAGTACTTTAGCAGGAGAGAGTTCACCCAATTCATTTTTAAGTTCACTGAGGGATGAGGCTTTCATTTTATTCTATGCAAATATTGTTTTACAAATATAAGCTTTTACTATAAGGGCGGATGTTTAACCTAGCCAATACAGGTTTGAAGATTGCATGAAGTAAGCAGTCTGCCTTGTCTTCGAGACGTCCCGCGTCATCCTGAGGAGCCCTTCATTCGTCAGGATAAATTCCACGTCTCGAAGGAAAGCGGGACTCCTCTGACTGACGGCAGCCGGATAGGCAGTTCGTTTTTCCTTCACAAACATCTTTCCTTAATAATCAATATCAAAATATTTTTTTAAATTTTCTTTTGCTTTATAATTTCCTAAATCTGCTGCTTTTACCCAATCATTAATACATAATTCAGTCTCCTCTTGCATATAATAAGCAGATCCCCGATAATAATAAGCATCTATATAATTTGGATCTAATTCAATTGTTTTATTGAAATCTTCAATGGCTTTATCATCATAATCTAAAATAAAATAAACAAATCCCCTACTGCAATAGGCCTCTGCATAATTTGGATCTAATTCTATGGTTTTATTGAAGTCCTTAATAGCTTCATCAATTTTACCTTGTGTATGGTAAGCAAGTCCCCGGCTATAATATGCATCCGTATCCTGCGGATTTAATTTTATAACTTTACTATAATCTTTAATTGCTTCATCATTATCGCCTAGTTCAGTATAAATAAGTCCACGGTTATAATAAGCATTTACAAAATCCGAGTCTGATTCTATTGCTTTAGTATAACTATGAATAGCTTCATTATAATTACCTGTTGATTCATATGCAATTCCTAACCTGTTATACCCATCTGCTGCCTGAGAATAACAACTTGTAATAATAAACGAATAAATAAAAATTAAGATAATTTTCTTCATGTCATTAATTTTATTCGCAATTTACGACTCATTTACAAAAATAAGAAAATAGATGATAGTTAACAGCAAATAGGAAATTGTAAGAAGCAGGCTGTGATAGTAGGTTGTTAATTCATTATTCTTTTATAAACTTCTTAATTGCATTTATAGGTGAGGAGTTGCAAAGGATGTACCTAACATAACTGTAGAATAGCACCGAAATCCTCCAAACTTCGCATCAGCCAAAATCCATAGCAGGCTGATAAATTTCGAAAACTGTCCGGAAACATTAGATATCGGTCTGATAATGATAGATATCAGTCCGACAATGATAGATATCGGCCAGATAACAATAGATATCGGCCAGAAAACGATAGATATCAGTCCGATAACAATAGATATCGATACAATAATAATAGATATCAGTCCGATAATGATAGATATCAGTCCGGTAACGATAGTTATCGGTGCGATAACAATAGTTTACAGTCCGATAACGACAGTAAACGGTCCGATAACAATAGTTTACAGCCCGATAACGACAGTAAACGGTCCGATAACGACAGTTAACGGTCGTATATTTATAGTTTACCGTCCGAAAACGACTTTATCCTATTTGTATTTGAAGTAGGTAAGCTTTGTTTTTGAAGTTTATAAAGCAATATAAAAGCCTGCCATGATGCGAAGCAGGCTTTCTGATGTTAGCCTTATTCATTATTACTTAATGCCTGCGCATTAGATTACAACTACATAGATCCATTCGCTCCAAACATAGTGCGAAGTGACTCCTTCGGTAAAATAGGCATTATTCCCTTTGAATGAAGCTGTTTCCTTAACTGTTTTTCCGGTAGTAAGTACTGCATCCGGATTTACAGGGTTGCGTTTCAAAGGTAAAACAATAGCTTCGCGAAACCCGTAAATAGTGCCGCTTTTCAGGTTATCAATATGTACCTTGGTTTCTAACGAAATTACAGGCTCCGACAAAGTAGTCGGCGGAACCCCTTTGGTAGGAGTAGATCCATATACTCTTATATAACTTGCTCTTGAATTAACTACTTTAGTAGTAACATCTACCGATCCAACAATTTTAGATACTACCTTGAAGATCTTTGGCGGTTTAACTGCAGGTTTTTTAATTTTAAACCCAACACCATTAACCACAGTAACGCCGGCGGTAACATCGCCGGCGGCTATGGCTGCATCTCTTGCCACACTCTGAACATAAAGAGCCACCTTGTTGAACATGTTTATTAATATGTTTTTCTGAGTGGTAACCTGCGATTTGGTAGCTGTGGGTGGAACTGCCTTATAGGCATCGTAGGTATTCAATGTTACCGTTGCTTGCTGGTGAAGGGCTGCATCGGTTACAGGCGACGTATTGGTCAGCGGATTTGATGACGCATGTATGTGCTGGGCATCATCGCACAAGGTTAAAGTACTCCATGTTTTTTTGGCTAACAACACCACGATAAATGGTAAATTTTTAATGATAATCGCCAGAACTATCCAGCGGCTTATCCAATTCATTTTTGTTTTCATTTTTTTTACTTTTTTTTAGTTTTTAGGAATTATTTCCATTACAAAGTTACCACCAACATTTTCTCATTTCAAGCGTGTTTTGAGACAATTTCTATTGTATATTTGTGTCTTTTCTACCATTATTAAATAATATTTTCTTTTTCTCAGATATTATTATTTATTTTGTGCCACCTTATTTAAACTAAGTAACACTATGCAGGTAAAACGTTTTGGCGTATCACTGGAAGAAGACATCCTTACATCTCTTGATGAACTGGTAAAGAAGAACAAATTCCCTAACCGCTCGCAGGCTATCCGTAACCTGATCAAAGGAACACTGGTATCTGAAAAAGTTGATAAAAACAAAATAGTTGCAGGAGCTATTGTTATTGTTTATGACCATCACCGGCGGGAACTGAACAATAAACTAATGAATGTTCAGCATGACTTACCACGAACTTATTTTATCCACCCAGCATGTTCATCTTGCCCATGACCTTTGTCTAGAAACCATAGCAGTAAAAGGAAAAGCCCAGATGCTGTTAACGCTATGCTGATAAAATAATTGGCACTAAAGGCATCAAGCATGGCAAACTGGTAATGACAGATATAGAGTAATTTTTTTTAAATAATGAGTAACACGATTATATAAATTAGTAATACCAAAAAAACAAATTAATTATGAAGACTACACAATTAAATGAGGCGGCATTACCTGAATGCAATGAAGTAAAAAGCAGGAAGAAAAGAATAAATCTCTTTGAAAAATCGCATCTTTCGTCATTGCGAGGGTTCTTTACCCGAAGCAATCTTAGTATCAAATGGAGATTGCTTCACTTCGTTCGCAATGACGAAGCTATTATCCCAAAGAATCTAATTTTATTCAACATACTATTTCTCTGCCTAACCTCTTTCTCTGCATTTGCCCAGGATGGAGTTTTAAAAGGAATAGTGACAGATTCGCTTTCCAATCCTGTTCCCTTTGTCAGCATAATGCTGGAAGGAAATAACATTAAGCAAACTGCTTTCACCGATGAGTTGGGAAATTTTAAATTTACAAAACTGGCAGAAGCCCAATATCAAATTATATTTTTTTGCATGGGGTATGAGCGGAAAATAATTACTGCTGATGTTAAAAACGATAAAGAGAATAATATTCCTTTACTAATAAAACTCAATCATAGTACAATTTTGCTGTCTGAAGTGGAAGTTACAGGTTCTAAGAACATAGGGCAAACCATGAATTCAATAAACAGCATGGATTTGCTGTTACGTCCTGTCAATTCAGCGCAGGATCTGATGCGTATGGTGCCCGGTTTGTTTCTTGCACAACATCAGGGGGGCGGTAAGGCAGAACAAATATTTTTAAGAGGATTCGATTGCGACCATGGAACCGATTTCGCTGTTTTCTGGGATGGTATTCCCGTGAATATGCCTTCGCATGCTCACGGACAGGGATATGCCGACGACCATTTTATGATACCCGAAACCATTGACCAACTTGATGTATTCAAAGGCACTTACAATACCATGTTCGGTGATTTTGCAACCACGGGTGTAGCCAGTTTCACCTCAAAAAATAGTATTGATAACATGTTAAAGGTGGAATACGGAAACTATGGCTATAACAGGGTG
The DNA here is from genome assembly GCA_963831005.1 of uncultured Bacteroidota bacterium. Taxonomy (GTDB): domain Bacteria; phylum Bacteroidota; class Bacteroidia; order Bacteroidales; family CG2-30-32-10; genus CAWHOW01. Next base: position 56,253 of record CAWHOW010000038.1, on the reverse strand, counting down.
ATGGGTGTTATTAACCTATTGGGTAAGGATCAGCATTTCTTATCAAAATACAAGGAAAACGCTTATATCTCTGCCGAGCAGTCCTACAATGCTGCAACGTATTTCATAAATCCGCAGAATTATAAACGCTTAACTGTTTTCGGGAAATATGACGGACAAATATCTCCCAAAACCACACTTACTTTTGAAAGTTCATATTTTAATTCTGCATGGTATGGTTCAGGACAGGTTCCTACAAGGGCAATTACAGAGGATTTAATTACAAGGTTTGGCGCTCTTGACCCAAGCGAAGGTGGACAAACAAACCGCAGCAATGTGAACACCATATTTAAAACAACTTTCGATAATGGAGGCATACTGAAAAACCAGGTGTATTACTCCTATTACCAGCTTAATTTATTTACCGATTTCACTTTTTTCCTTGTTGATTCCATTCATGGCGATGGTATCAATCAGTGGGACAAAGGCAGGAATATTTTCGGTTATAATGGTTCTTATGAAATAAATAATATTTGGGGAGGAAATAACCTTAAAAGCGTTATCGGCCTTACAACACGCGGTGATGACGGGATAATTGGATTAAGGCACCAGGAACAGAGGGTTATTTTAGATACTGCCACCTTGGGAAAGCTTTACGAGCAAAATGCCTGCCTGTACCTGGATGAAACATACAACCTGAGCAGTAATCTTGTTCTTAATGCCGGTTGCCGCACCGATCTGTTCTATTTTAGTTATCACGATGTAAGAGGAGAAATGTATGATTCGCTGGGTGGCACGAAAACCACACCAAAGGTGAGTCCTAAATTAAACCTGTATTACAACCCTTCTCCAGATGTGCAATTGTATATACGTTCCGGTTTTGGCTTCCACTCAAACGATGCAAGGGTAGTAGTTACACATCCTGGTGTGGATCCCTTGCCCACTGCACTTGGTTATGAAATTGGCAGCACTTTTAAACCCATTAAAAGCATGATGGTGAATGTAGCGTTATGGGGAATACATTTGCAAAATGAATTAACTTACGACCAGGATATTGCACAGGATGTGATTAACGGTCCCACACAAAGGTTTGGCGCTGACCTGTCCATACGCCAGCAAATTGCTAAGGTTTTATTTTTTGATATAGACTTGAATTACAGTCATGGGAGGTTCACCGATTCTGCCAAAGGTAATGCCTATATTCCCCTCGCCCCTACCTTTACCAGTGTGGCAGGAATAACTGTAAAGGATAAGGGTTTCAGTTGCAGCCTGCGTTACCGTTACATTGATAATCGTCCGGCGAATAATCAGAATACTGTTGTTGCTTTGGGATATTTCCTGGTGGATGCAGTAGCGAAATACAGGGTGAAAAGGTATGAATTCAGCGTATCTGTTCAGAATATATTTAATGTGAACTGGAATGAAGCTGAGTTTGATACCACTACCCGTCTTAAAGTGAATGGCGTGCTTGAGCCTGTAGGTGGCTACGACGACCTTTGCTTTACTCCCGGCGCTCCAAGATTATTCAGGGGAAGTATAAATTATTATTTTTGACACACGATAAAAAATACTACACAGTGAGAAATCTATTCAAAAAAAATATCTTCGGAATTATTTTATTTGCATTATGTGTCACGTCGCAAATCAGTGTTAATGCACAGGCGAATGATACAAGCAAAACCTTACTTCAACCAAAGCTTATCAAACTAAACCTTGATTCCTCTAATTATCAAAGTATATTTAAGGGCTCGCCTGAAACAGTTTCCATGCATTCGGGACTGGTAACGCTTAAGCCGGGCGAAACAGTTGGCGACCATAATACCGATGATTACGAAGAAATGCTTGTGGTTTTCAGCGGCGAAGGACAAATGATGTTTGCCAAAGGCAAGGCATTTAATTTAAAGTATGGTGAAGTAGCTTATTGTCCTCCTCACACAGAGCATGATGTTAAAAACACAGGGTCAACTCTGTTGAAGTACTTATATATTGCAGCAAAAACAAAGCAATGAATTAATATTTTTAATTTTACTGCAAATAATTAAAATTCATCATGCATATCCCCGATGGCTATTTAAGTCCGCAAACATATATTCCTTTGGCAGGAGTGTTTGTTGCCGTTGCTGCAGTAGCCGTTAAGAAAGTAAAGAAAGAAGTCTCGGTAAAAAGCATCCCTTACCTGGGAATGGCTTCTGCTTTTTCCTTCCTTGTAATGATGTTCAACCTTCCTGTTCCCGGAGGCACCACAGGACATGCAGTTGGAACGGCAGTTATATCAATAATCTTTGGCCCCTGGGCTGCTATACTTGCTGTATCTGTAGCATTAATAATACAAGCATTAATTTTTGGCGATGGCGGTATTACAGCCATAGGCGCTAATTGCTTCAACATGGCTATATTCATGTCGTTTGCATCATATTTTATATTCAAACTCATTAATCTGAGATCAAGAAAACCAGTACGGTTATTTATTGCGGCATTTATTTCGGGATATTTAAGTCTGGTACTTGCCTCAATAGTAACAGCAACAGAATTAGGCATACAACCGCTTATTGCAACATCAGCCGATGGCAAACCCTTGTATTGCCCTTACGACCTTTCCATTGCTATTCCTGCCATGGTCGCAGGACATATACTATTGTTCGGCATCATTGAAGGATTGATAACGGCATTTATAGTGCAATATTTTTTCAAATCGGAAGCAGGAATGATATATGCTTTAAACAAAGGCAAACATGAATAAGCTTCAAAAGAAAATATTAATTGTGCTTATCATAGTATGCCTGTTAACGCCGGTAGGGATACTGCTTCCCATGTTCTTCAATGCAGGCGATGCATGGGGCGAATGGTCGGCTGAAACGATGAAGGAATTAATTGGCTACGTGCCTCACGGATTGGCTAAATACAATGAAATGTGGAAAGCTCCCCTACCCGATTATACTGTTAACAGCAAAGATGTTTCAGTGGTGCATCAGTCGGGTTATTATATAGTGTCGGGGATTATAGGTGCAACTATTGCGTATGTGGCTATGCTTCTCCTTTCTAAATTAATTGTAAAGAATGGAAAATAATATTCCTTCATATTTATTACTACAAGAACCTTCGCATGGAGAACTGCATGAAACAAGCAAAGCAAGGTTCTCCTTTCTTGACAAGACAATACGCAATGCCGCAACAACAGTAAAATCTATATATATACAGGCTGAAAATGCTTCGAAAGAAAACTTTATACACAGCCTCAATCCCTATATAAAACTAATTTCATTGCTCTGGCTTGTTATTGTTATCAGTTTGGCTCATCATATAACAGCACAAATAATTATTACAGCTTTCATTCTTTTGTTGTTCATTTTTGCAGGTTTAAAAATCCTTAGTGTGTATAAAAAGATATTTCTTCTTGCATTTATTTTCGGATTTATAGTGGTGCTGCCAGCTTCGCTTAATGTAATAACTCCGGGGAAGATCATTTGCAACCTTATTACATTTGATAAGCCGTCGCATTTCTGGATATATCATATTCCGCAACAAATAGGGTTTACCGAAGAAGGGATACATATAGTATCGTTGGTTTTCCTCAGGGTATTGAATTCTATTTCCATTGCATTATTAATTGTATTTACCACTTCATTTCCAGGACTAATTAAATCATTCAAGCTGTTTGGCATTCCCGACACTTTCCTTATGATAATCATGCTGGCATACAAATACATTTTTATTTTATCAAAGACCATTGAAGAAACTTATTTCGCTTTAAAATCAAGGCTTATAAGAAATATTAAAAACAGGAATACCAGAAAACTGATAAGCGGAAGGGTTTTCTTTATTTTCAGGAGGTCGAAGACCAATTATGAAAATACATATTATGCAATGGTTTCGAGGGGTTATACAGGTAAGATATTCCTTCATTCAGAGAAAAGCTTTGATGATAAAGATATCGTTGCACTTCTTATTGTAATTGCATTTGGCATTAGTATATTATTTATATAACAATAGGTTGGAAGCTCTTAATTATTTTGGGCTAAAGCCCTTTTATAAAGCAAATTTTAAATGGCCCCGACCTTAAGGTCGGGGCAAATAATAAACTCCTGCATTGGACTTTAGTCCAAATGGAAGAATTAGCGAGGCTTAAATATTAAATCATGGAAGAAATTATTTCGTTAAAAAATGTTCATTATTCCTATTACAGTGATGTGCCTGCTGTTAAAAACATCAATCTGTCGGTAAATAAAGGCGAGATGTTTTGCATTATAGGGCAAAATGGCAGCGGTAAATCAACAATACTGAATCTAATCAATGCTCTTATTTTTCCAATATCGGGAGAAGTTCTGTTTAAAGGAAAACCTATAAGTGAACAATCGCTTCGTGATAAAGACCTTAACCTGCAACTAAGACAAAGCATGGGATATATTTTCCAGAATCCAGATATACAACTATTCTGTCCTACTGTATTTGATGAACTACTATTTGGTCCGCTACAAATGAACATCCCTCTTAATAATGCTGAAGAACGTGCAGAAGAAACCATGAAATATATTGGCATTACTCATCTTAAAGACCGCCCTGTGTATATGCTTTCGGGTGGTGAGAAGAAGAAAGTTGCCATTGCATCAGTGCTGACCATGAATCCAGAAATACTATTAATTGATGAACCCCTATCAGGGCTTGATCCCAAGACACAAACATTCTTTATTGAACTTCTCCTTGAACTTAACCGCTCAGGAAAAACCATTATTTTTACTACTCACCATCTTGACCTTGTTGACCATTTGCAACCACGTGTTGCAGTGCTTTCAGAAGATCATACTATAGAAAAAACAGGTACAGCTGCTGAAATTCTTACCGACGAAAAATTCCTAATAAGTGTGAACCTAGTGCATGAGCATGTACATAAACATGGCGAAGAAGTGCATAAGCATTATCATTCGCATTATGTTTTTCACAAGCATTGAATACAAAATAACTAGAGTAAAAAATTTAAATATTATTTATAAATAACGTACCTAATTAAATATCCAATGAAAAATATCAAATCACTTCTGCTGCTTTTCATAATATGCTTTCTCTTTGAAAGCAGTGCTACTTATGCCCAGATTAGCTCCAATGGAGTAGATTCTTTGGTCGAAAATACAATGAAAAAATTCAATGTTGTGGGAGCATCTGTAGCTATAGTGAAAGATGGCAAAATTGTTTACAAAAAAGGATTTGGTGTAAAATCAGTAATCACAAAGCAGCCTGTGAACGAATATACTGATTTTGCAATTGCTTCCAATAGTAAAGCATTTACCACTACAGCACTTGCTATTTTAGTGGAAGAAGGTAAATTATCATGGAATGATAAAGTGAAGGACTATATCCCCGAATTCAAAATGTACAATGATTATGTGGAAAATAACTTCACTATACAGGATCTGCTTACACATCGCAGCGGACTTGGATTAGGTGCCGGTGACCTGATGATATTTCCTGATAGCACTAACTTCACGATGAAAGATATTTTAAACAACTTTCAATACCTTAAACCTGTATCGGCATTCAGAACCAAATGGGATTACGACAACCTGCTTTACCTGGTTGCCGGTGAAGTAATAGCAAGGGTAAGCGGGATGAGTTATGAAGCCTTCGTTCAAAAGAGGATATTAGAACCCTTGCAATTAAACAACACATATAGTTCTATAGCGGCGATGAAAGACAAAAGCAATCTTGCCATGCCGCATGTAGAAGAATCGGGCACTTTAAAAGCATTACGACCGACTGAAGATATGGTGAATGGTGGTGCTGCCGGTATATTATCAAATGCCAATGATATGGCTACATGGATGTTGCTTCACCTGAACAAAGGGAAATACGGGAATGATCTGCAAAAACAACTCTTTAAAGAGGATAGTCAGAGAGAAATGTGGAAGATACACACAGTAGAAGATGCAAGCCGTGACCCTCGTTATAATTCACATTTCAGAGGGTATGGACTTGGATGGGACCTAACTGATGTTAAAGGATATTTAAAAGTATCACATACAGGAGACTTAACCGGTATGTTGTCTGCGGTTACTATGATACCCGATATAAATCTCGGTGTTGTCGTTCTTACAAATACTGACAACGGAGCAAGCGCCATGATGGCAATCAGTAAAACAATTATTGACCGTTATATCGGATTGAAGTATTTTGACTGGGTTAAATATTATCAAAATTATCTTAGTAAAAAGGATAGTACGGCAGATGATGTGATAAAGAAAGCCTGGGCAACTGTTAATGCAGCAAAGAACACAAAAATTAATAACGAAGATTATATTGGTATTTATCAGGATGGGTGGTTTGGAAAGGTGGAGGTATTTGAAAAGGATAAGCAGTTATGGTTTAAATCATATCGTTCGCCTAAACTGATAGGGCCAATGTTCTTTTATAAAGCCAATACTTTTGCCATAAAGTGGAAAGACCGTGAAGATGATTGTGATGCTTTTGCCATATTTTCCCTTGATGAAGAAGGAAAAGCGCAAGGCATAAAAATGAAAGGCATATCTCCCAGTATTGATTTCAGTTATGATTTCCAGGATCTGAATTTCCAAAGAATAGTAAAGAAATAGATAGTTAAACTACAATTATAAATTAAAAATGGAGGAAATATTATGCCAATCGTTCAAATAACAATTTTGCCGCAAACAGCGGAAAAGAAAACTGAAATGTCGAAAGCTATTACCGACGATATCCATCGTATAACTAACATTCCGAAAGATGCAATTGTAATAGGATTTTATGAATTACCTGCTGAGAGCTTTGCTACCGGCGGTGAAATGCTGACAGAGAAGTTTAAAAAGCAGCAATAAAGTAAAGCTGAGTTTCTGTATAACTAATAGGTTTTATTGATTGAATTAATATTTCATTATTCAAACAATAGATACTTATTAATTGCTCTTGCCTCATTTTTATATCTTATGAAGGATGATATTCGCTTTCTCTGAGGTTATCATTCCCCCGTTCTTCACTTTGTCAAAATAAGGCTTGATGGTTTCGGTGAATGCTTCAATCTTTGCCTTTTCATCAATTATCTCAACTAATTAACGGAATCTTTTCGATAATTCCCATAATTTCTGCGAATATACAGCGCTGCCTTCACCAAATCCCATAAAGCCTTTTATTACAGTAGCTCCCGAAAGCCCATATCGTTTTGCCGCGAAAACAATTACTTCGTAAAGGGGTCTGTGCTTAAATTTATCGATTGAACTTATAAAAATCCTCAACAATATTAGCTTCGCTTTGATTTTCCATAATATTATATGATTTTAATTATTATGCTTCCTAAATATGTTGCCAGAAGGCCAAGAAATATACTTAAGCCTGTGTACATAAGAAAATAAAAGAATTCGCTTTCCTTTATCAGCGCCAGGTTTTCGCCGGCAAATGTGGAGAATGTTGTGAAGCCGCCACAAAATCCAATAGTAAGGAACATGCGCCATTCGTTATTCATCAGGTTACCCTTTTCGGATATTCCATAAAACAGCCCTAACAAAAAACATCCTGAATATGTTTACTGCAAAAGTACCGAAAGGAAAAGGCGATGAGAAATAATTTTGCACAAAACGGGTGGTAAAAAACCGGGATACGCTCCCCAGAAAGCCACCTGTACCTATGATGAAGATTAATTTTATCATACAAGCTGATTTTACTTTAAGTTAATAAAACAATAAAAGCAGGAGTTATCAGCACTTATGGCGGTTAATGGCGAACTCCATCGCCACTGCAAAATTATAAAAATAATTTTATACAGTAAACAGAATAAAAATACTTCTCTGGTCTTTTAGTATTAGAAACTAAAGTCCATTTGTTAGTATCTGTTACTTTAACCCAAGAATAGCGCTAGTCGCATTTCGAGACGTCACTTCGTTCCTCCTCAATGTGACAGTCATGCTGATGAGACCATATTTCAGTGGTCGTCTCGAAGCATGGCATACGTTACAGTATAATTCCGGAATTATGCCTTGTATTAATGCAACCAGAATTGATAAGAGACTGCCTGGCATTAGGCATCGAGTTTGGCTTATATAAACATGCAATAATTTAAGAACTTTAGTCTTGAATTATTAAACACTGATGTTACGCAATAACAATATTAATGAGATTCCTCTCCGCCAGTCGGCGGATCGGAATGACAATTCTATTGATTTGAGAGGGTGAGGAGCAGGAGCGGGGCGGCTACGCCGCCCCGCTCCTGCTCCTCACCCTGCTTCACATACTAACAATGTCATTCCGAATGCAACACCCGCCAACTGACAAGGCGGGCTGTGAAATGAGGAATCTAAAAACAGAAAAATATAATTCTGCATAACATGAGTAAAACAATCAAACTAAAAATTAATTATCTATGGGAAAACTATATGGTATTAAAGCCCTGCTGCAAGATATAAAGAAGGGCGATGTGGTAACACGTATGGAAGGCAATGGCAACAGCGCCACAGTATGGCTCAAAACCGGCGGAGAAAAAACAATAGAAAGCTGCATGAGCCGTGTTAAAATGGCCGTGAACAACCCTCACCTTATTTGCTGCCACCAGGGGTTTACACGTCTGTTACGAACTGCAGGAAAGCACCGATGGTATTAACTTTGTAACGGTTAAAGTTTCGCCCGACAGTCGTTACAAATTTACTCATGGCAAAGCTATAGGAACTAAGCTGTGGTTACGTGGCAGGATTTCACTCAGCGAGAAAAGGGGAGGAGCTCAAACCTGGCTATATCCGGTTGATATGTATTTTTTCACAAAATAATCAGCTTAAAATACTTAATTTAATACAGTAAAGGCAGTCCTCAAAGTTTTGGGGACTGTTTTTATTTTAATGTGGGTTCTAAAAATTTGTTTTTTTTAAATCCTAAGCACTAAACCCTAAATCCTAAATAATTTCAAAATTCAAATGAGAAAAGCACCAAACATTGAATTAGCTGTAGTTTTGAACATTAATATTTGAGTATTTGATATTATTTAGAGTTTAGAAATTAGTATTTAGAATTTGTTTTTAAGAATTATTAGAAGTCCCCTTTAGTAAGTATGTTTCCTTACCGGAAAATAAGTTTTCTGTTTAGAGCCTGTCGTTAGTCTGTTGAAAGGGTTGGGGATTGACTGGTTTTCATTAGAGTTCTTCGGAAAATAGATACGTCATTGCGAACCCTTCGTGCCGTCATTGCGACACAGAGCGAAGCGAAGGGGAAGCAATCTTAAATGGAAAAGCACTCAGGATAAACTCCATGAAGCAATCTCTTACCTGAATTAAGATTGCTTCGGGAAAAGAGCCCTCGCAATGACGAGATAAATGATTTTCCGAAGAAGTCTATTGAACTGCCTTTTTGAACAGCCTCATAACTTCTTTCCGTAATGATTATCATTTTTATCCGGATGTTTCACATTCCTATGGAATGATTATCATTCTTACCCGGATGTAACACATTCCTACGGAGTGATTATCATTCCTGCCAGGTGATTATCATTCCTGCCGGGTGATTATCATTTCTGCCGGGTGATTATCATTTCTACGGAATGATTATCATTCTTACCGGGATGTTACACATTCCTACGGAATGATTATCATCCTTCTTTGGATGATTATTTTCCTTGTTAGGCCGATTATCATTCCTGCCGGGTGATTATCATTTCTACGGAATGATTACCATTCTTACACGGATGTTTCACATTCCTATGGAATGGTTATCATTCTTACCCGGATGTTTCACATTCCTATGGAATGGTTATCATTCTGTTTGGAATTATCACTTACATTAAAAAAATAATAGGGAGGTAGCACAATAAAATCTCATTATTATGAGTTATGCCATTTAACATAATGTTAGACCTAAGATAATAAGGATTAGTGCATTGTAACGTTTGTACAGCACAATGTAATGTTTAATTAGCTTAATGTAACGCATGTATAGCATAATGTAATGTTACATTAGCTTAGTGTAACGTTTGTATAGCATAATGTAATGTTGTATTAGCCTAATGTAACGTTTGTATAGCATAATGTAATGTTGTATTAGCTTAATGTAACGTTTGTATAGCATAATGTAATGTTACATTAGCATAGTGTAACGTTTGTATAGCACAATGTAATGTTACATTAGCATAGTGTAACGTTTGTATAGTGTAATGTAATGTTACATTAGCATAATGTAACGTTTGTATAGCTTATACCTTTGTTGCACTAGCTTAATTAAGTGTTGCAGAAACCTGGAAATAACAATTAGATACTAAGGAAACCGAGTGAATGGGGAAATGGTTACACGGTTTCTAACTGCCCGTCATCAATGCTTTAAAATAAATGCCTTTAATATTTAATCTTTTTTTAATCCATTCTTCATTTTTTCTTAATTCCTGAATTATCCAGTTTTTATTCTTTTGCTCAAAATTATTTGTAAACACACTTTTCATTATTTATTAAAAACATTAAAAAAATCAACAACATGAAAAAGAAAAAAATGGTATTCGTCTGTTGCTTTCTTTTATTGATAGCAACAGCACTTAATGCCCAAAATCATACTGATGCTTCGGGTGGAAATGTGTCCGGTTCGGGAGGTACCGCGAGTTATTCCGTCGGACAAATAGATTACACAACAATTAAAGGCTCCGGGGGTATTGCGACCGAGGGAGTACAACAGCCGCTTGAAATATTTGAGGTCATTTCAGGAATAGATGAAGTAAGTAGTGCTGATGTAAAAGCGGTAGTTTTTCCTAATCCAACTTCCAGTTATGTGGAACTGCAATTAGGCAACACCATCAAAGGTCAATTAAACTATGAACTGTTTGACCAAAATGGAAGTTATATTACGCAGGAATCTATAAGCGGAAACGTGTCAATGATTAATATGACATCATTAACAAGTGGCATTTATTTTTTAAAAGTGATCAATTCAAGCAAAATAATTAAAACATTTAAAATCGTTAAAACTAATTAAAAAAATAACCGGAAATTATTAATCAAATTAAACCAAAAAAAAATGAAAAAGATTATTATTTTAAGTATCATATCAATTGCTTTTGCAATAAATACATGGGCACAGGCTCCTCAAACAATGAGCTACCAGGCAGTAATTCGTAAAGCCAATAATATGCTTGATACTTCTCAGGCTGTTGGAATGAAAATAAGTATATTACAAGGGTCTTCTTCCGGTACGGTTGTTTATGCTGAAACCCAAATGCCTACTTCAAATTCAGACGGGCTGGTTTCAATTGAAATTGGAAGTGGAACTCTTGTGTCAGGTGATTTTAGCACCATTAACTGGGCTATGGGTCCCTATTATTTAGAGACTCAAATAGATCCTGCAGGGGGCACTTCTTACACTATCTCTGGCACTAACCAGTTGCTTAGCGTACCTTATGCTTTATATGCAGGTACTTCAGGCACTACTATGAATGGATGGGGTTTAAAAGGAAACGCAGGTACTGTTGATGGTGTTAACTTTGAAGGAACTACAGATAATGTACCATTTAATATAAGAATGAACAATAAACCTTCAGGCAGAATAGATTCCGTTTCGGGTAATACATTCCTGGGATATGAAGGCGGAAATGTTCCTGCTGACATGGGTATTCAAAACACAGTAGTAGGTATGCAATCACTTAATGCTAATACAACTGGTCAAGATAATACAGCCGCAGGTTTTCATTCACTCGTTATGAACACAACAGGGTCAAACAACGTTGGATATGGATTCTGCACTCTTGTTCAAAATCTAACAGGGCAAAGCAACACTGCTCTTGGAAACTGGACATTATTTAAAAACACTGCCGATTATAATACAGCCGTTGGTGATAGCGCTCTTTATGCAAACACTATGGGAACAGGTAATGCTGCTGTAGGTTACGAAGCATTAGCAGCTAATACAACTGGTATCAACAACACAGTAATAGGTATGCAGTCCTTATTAGATAACACTATGGGAAACTATAATACAGCAGCCGGTTTTCATTCACTCGTTATGAACACTACTGGTTCAAACAACGTGGGATATGGTTTCTGCACTCTTGTTCAAAATCTAACAGGACAAAGTAACACAGCACTTGGAAACTGGACATTATTTAAAAACACTGCCGATTATAATACAGCCGTTGGTGATAGCGCTCTTTATGCAAACACTATGGGCACGGGTAATGCTGCTGTAGGTTACGAAGCATTAGCAGCAAATACTACAGGTATTAATAATACAGTAATAGGGATGCAGTCTCTGTTAGATAACACTATGGGAAATTATAATACAGCAGCCGGTTTTCATTCACTAGTTCAAAATACTACAGGTTCAAACAATGTTGGATATGGATTCTGCACTCTTGTTCAAAATCTAACAGGACAAAGTAACACAGCACTTGGAAACTGGACATTATTTAAAAACACTGCCGATTATAATACAGCCGTTGGTGATAGCGCTCTTTATGCAAACACTATGGGCACGGGTAATGCTGCTGTAGGTTACGAAGCATTAGCAGCAAATACTACAGGTATTAATAATACAGTAATAGGGATGCAGTCTCTGTTAGATAACACTATGGGAAATTATAATACAGCAGCCGGTTTTCACTCACTCGTTATGAACACCACAGGTTCAAACAACGTGGGATATGGTTTCTGCACTCTTGTTCAAAATCTAACAGGACAAAGTAACACAGCACTTGGAAACTGGACACTGTTTAAAAATACAGCCGATTACAATACAGCCGTTGGTGATAGCGCTCTTTATGCAAACACTATAGGAACAGGTAATGCTGCTGTTGGTTACGAAGCATTAGCAGCAAATACTACAGGTATCAACAATACAGTTATTGGAATGCAATCACTGTTAGATAACACTATGGGTAATTATAATACTGCTGCCGGATTCCATTCACTTGTTATGAACACAACAGGTTCAAACAACGTGGGATATGGATTCTGCACTCTTGTTCAGAATATGACAGGACAGAGTAACACCGCTCTTGGAAACTGGACATTATTTAAAAGCACAGCCAATTACAATACAGCCGTTGGCGACAGCGCTCTTTATGCAAGTACCATGGGAACAGGTAATGCTGCTGTAGGTTATGGTGCTTTAGTGAGCAACACAGATGGTAATAATAATACTGCAATTGGCTATATGGCTGATGTAGCTTCCGGCTCTCTTGCAAATGCCACTGCAATAGGTTATAATGCAAGTGTTACGGCAAGCAATAATATGGTATTAGGGAATTCGTCTGTTATAGGATGGGGCTTTGGTGTTGCACCTTCTTCAGGAAATGCTATTCAGGTTGGTACAAATACAACTAATGGCAACGGTGCATACCTTACCACTGGTGGTGCATGGACCAATGGTTCATCACGTACCTATAAAGACAATATTACAGAAGTAGATGGCGACGAGATACTGAAGAAAATCAATAAACTGGAAGTGGCAAGATGGAAATATAAAGAAACAGAGGAATATCATATAGGTCCTTTTGCAGAACAATTTCACAGATTGTTTAATACAGGTATTGATGATAAACACATCAGCACAGTTGATCCCAGCGGTATTGCACTTGTAGGCATTCAGCAATTAACAAAAATAAACGAAGAGCAAAAAGCTGAAATTAATGATTTGAAAGCAAGGTTAGATAAGCTTGAAAAGCTGATAAATAAATAAGCTGCTATTTTTAGTATTCACTCTGACATTTCCCCTTACTTAAAAGGTAAGGGGATTTTTATTTACTAATAAGAATTAATTGATTTTTTGATGATTTATAATGCAATCTAATACTAATAATTCCCATATTTGATAACTATTGCAGCATAATACCTTTTCATATTTAATCCTTTTCTAATCCTATTTTAACCGATATTTAACAGTAGCATATTAATAAAATTCTTTACTTTACAATATGATAAGAAAGGAAGTTTTTAAAATGGATATAGATAAAGAGGATAACATAAAGATTGAACTTAAAAGGTTAACCAAATTAAAAAAGCTTATTGCGACTGAGATTACCGAAGTTGGACGGAAAGATAATGATCTCGATATGACTATTGTTGATCTTGAAGAATGGCTTCGGGATATTGATGCTGAATTATCAAGGAAACAATTAAAAGCATATATACACTAATTATTAGATTGTATTTTCGGGATATTATATTACTTCCAGATTATCAACTCCTAATTCACGCCCGACTGCGTGTTAGTTAGCAGTAAGAAGCAGCTGTAGCCAGTTAGTAAGGCGGACACAAAAAAACATAATGGCAATGAAAATAAACATAAGTAAGGGAAAATCGAATGAACCAGGTCAAAGCCCTTTTTCTCAGACTTTCTTCCATGGCACAAAGGCTAACCTAAAGATTGGCGAACTTATAAAAATTGGTGTTAACTCAAACTATAGACAAAAGAAAAAAGCGAAATATATCTATCTGACTGCTACCCTGGATGCTGCTATTTGGGGCGCTGAACTTGCTTTAGGCGAAGGACGTGAAAGAATATATTTAGTAGAGCCAACAGGCGATATTGAGAATGATCCCAATTTAACCGACAAAAAATTCCCGGGTAATCCAACAATGTCATACCGCTCAAAACATCCGTTTAAGGTTGTTGGCGAAATTACTATTTGGCGTGGACACTCACCAGAACAAGTTAAAGCAATGAAGGATAACATTGAGCGAGCTAAGCAACTTGGTATTGAGGCAATAGAGGACTGAAATATTAAAATCAGTTTGACACTTTGATAAAGTAGGCAGGAGGCAGTGTAATTAAAAGTCATTTATTGTCATTAGGCATTCATTGTTTTTAATACGCAGTAACTATGAATGTCAACAAATGACAGCGAAGCATAATGACAACGATGACAAGAAGTAAATGACAATAATTAAAAATCAGCGAAAATCAGTATTTTCAGTGTCATCAGCGTTCCTATTAAAGAACAATTGAATTAACGAACTTTAAACTTTGAACCTTAAACTTTAAACTAATTGCTTCCCAGTTTAAAGCCCACACCGCTGCGTTGCCTTTCTTTTACTTCGAAATCGGCAACATCGTCAATACATAAGGTGTTTATCAATAAATCAAAGATACGAATTGAAAGCAAATCACAACTATGTACGCCCCTTTCAGCGCAATATGCGCGTTGTTTATCAATAAATCAAAGATACGAATTATTCACTATCTTATGCTACATTAAAGGTGTTCATGCATGCTTCGCAGGTGAAAGCAAATCACAACATTGATAAAGACAGGGTGATAAATGTGAGGAAAGAGCATATTGCTCTTGTTAAGATCAAAGTAAAAAAGAAATAGCAACGTTGATAAGCAGACCAGGTTGAAGTTTGTCAAAACTGGCGGAACAGGTTCTACTATTGCAGATAAAATGAGCGCCTTTTATGCGCACCTGTTTTATCATAATTATCAATATAATTTTTCATTTTTTCCACACCCCCCATTGCAATTTTTAACGGGATATTAATGTTTACCTTTCCATGGTAGATCAGTTTAAACTTATTATTATGATAAAGATCCTTTATAGGAGTAAGGTCTACAGGTGGTCCAAAAAGATCAATATATCTTAAACGGGAAATATCTTTCAAAGGAGTAATATCTTTAACTCCCGACAGTGAAATGAACAACTGAAATAGTCCACCGAGGTTTTTTAATGGAGAAATATCTTTGATGTTGTTATGATCTAAAGATAAACGATTTAGTTTTTTAAGATATTTCAGTGCTGAGATGTCCATTATTTTGTTGTTGTGCAAGGATAATAAATTCAGGTGTTTTAAACCCGCAAGGATAGAAATATCTGAGATTTCATTATGATCCAGATCAATATTCCATAGTTTTTTTAATTCTTTCAATGCTGAAATATCTCTGATTTTATTATTGTTTAGATCAAGATAATCAATATTTGTTTGGTATTTCAGAGCGGAAATATCGCTGATATTGTTTTCAGATAAATGAACATCTTTCAGTTGGGGCAGGAACTTAAAAACGTCAATATTGCTGATCTTATTCCCGGACAGGAACAGTCTTTTTAATTTCTTTAATTTTTTCAGAGGGCTTATGTCTGTAATTTTGTTATCACAAATCAATAATATGTAAAGATTTGGAGCATCGCAGATACCGGAGATATCCGAAATTTTGTTTCCGGACAATTCGATATCTTTGAGTTTTAAAAGCTTTTTAAACGAGGGTATTTTTTCAATCTGGTTATCCTCAAAATCTGCATTTCCAAGATTGATCAGGTTTTCAATCGCTGAAATATCCTTTATCCTGTTCTTATTTAAAAAAAGTGTCTTTGCCTTGGTCATGCCTGCTATTGCCGAAATATCCTCAACCCCGGTTTCCACCATCTCAAATTCAACAATATTTTTCATGTTTTTCAGGGGAGAAATATCGGTGACTTTCGTTTGGTTTAAATTCAGCTTCCTGATGTTTTTCAGATCTTTTAAAGGTGTAAGGTCCCTCACCGCAGTATCGCCTATATTCACTTCTTTCAAGCCTTTCATAAAAGCAAGAGGCGAGATATCAGAAAATTTCTTTCCGCCCGCTTCAAAAACTTTAATTCCCGTAAGTTGTTTTAAAGCAGAGATATCTTTGATATAGCAGTCCAGAAAACAAATCTCAGTTAGGCTTTTAAGACCGGCAAGAAGTGAAACCAGGTATTCGAAATTACCGAATCTGCAATCAAAAAATTTAATAGCAAACTCCTTCTTGTTGTCTGATAAATAATAAGTGAAAGTGGGCTTTCCGGTAATAATTCCGTCTGTATCTGAAATTTTGAATTCTTTTTTAATTTTCCGAATAATGTCTGTGTCTTTCATGTTGAAGGGGTTTAAGATTTTTGTCGTTCAAAAGGTTCATTGTTCAATTGTTTGTTGTGGTCATTATCAATAAATCAAAGATACGAATTATTCACTATCTTATGCTACATTAAAGGTGTTCATACATGCTTCGCAGGTGAAAGCAAATCACAACTATTCCACATGGTTTGCAGTACAGAATAAGTTGTTTATCAAGAAATCAAAGATACGAATTGAAAGCAAATCACAACAGGGTAGGGAAATACTTAATAAATATTAAGATAGGTAGCTTCTATTCGGTATGAAAGAACCTTAGAACAATCAACTAAGAACTTTGAACCTTAAACTTTAAACTAATTACTTCCCAGTTTAAAGCCCACACCGCTGCGTTGCCTTTCTTTAACTTCGAAATCGGCAACATCGTCAATACATAAGGTGTTTATCATTTCGGGGGTGCGTTTGGAAGCATCCATACAGGCAAGCCGCAGGTTCTGGCGCTTAACCGCTTCGGCAACCACATTCCTTACTGTACGGGCATTGCCGAAAAACTTGTCCCTTGCATCGTATAATGCGCTGAAATATTGCGAAAGGTGTTCCTCGGCCGCAGTATCTGGAGTGAGGCTTTCCTTTGACAGCATGAGCTTTGCAATAGCCATCATATCTTCAGGGTTATAATCGTTGAACTGGAATGTCCTGTCGAAGCGCGATTTCAAGCCGGGATTAGATTCAAGGAACTTAAGCATATTCTCGGGATAACCTGCCACAATAACTGCAAGCCTTCCGCGCATATCTTCCATGTTTTTCAATATCACTTCAATGGCTTCCTTGCCGAAATCGTTCTCGCCACCTTCTGCCAGCGAATAGGCTTCGTCGATAAACAGAACGCCATCCTTGGCTTCATCAATCTTGGCTTTTGTCTTTATACCTGTTTGCCCTACATAGCCAGCTATCAAAGCTTCGCGACCGCATTCCACCACATGCCCGCGTTCAAGCAGTCCAAGCGCCTTGTAGATATTACCAATGATACGCGCCATGCTGGTTTTTCCTGTTCCGGGATTACCGGTAAACACGCTATGAAGAGAGAATTTATTAAGCACATCTTTGCCAAGTTCGTTGTAATAACGTACCAGCTTTACAAGTTCGTTAATCTCGTCCTTGATATTCTTTATTCCTATCATATCATTCAGCTCAGCCAGTGAATCTTTAAGCAGGTTCTCGTTGACCTTTAAAGCGATCTTGGCTTTTTGCTTAGAACCAAATATCTTCTGAACATCGGTTAATTCGATCCTTGAAAGCACATCGTCGCTGAGGTCCTTCAGCTCGGGATTATTGATCAACCGCAAACCAAGATTGGTTTTGCCTTCGTCAATGATGGAATATGCAAAACGCGCATTGCCGAATGTATTGTCGCGGTTGCGGTATGCCTCTATCACCATTTCATTGATATATTTCCTTGCATCATCTGCAAGCGTAACAGAACGTTTCTTACAGGCGCAATCGGCTATCTGCATCAGTTCGTCAGGAAGGTAATCTTCGAAATTGAAATAATAACCAAAGCGTGATCGCAGCCCCGGGTTCGATTCGAGGAAATGCTCCATTTCAGTTGGATAGCCGGCAACCATAATGGCTATATCGCCCGGCCCATCCGACATTTCTTTTAGCAGCACTTCTATCACTTCTTTTCCATAATCCTTGGAATCGTTATCAGCACGAGCAAGCATGTATGCTTCATCAATAAAAAGAATACCACCTCTTGCTTCGTTTATCTTTGCTTTTACTTTAGGAGCAGTTTGCCCGATGTACTCACCTACAAGGTCATTACGGTCCACTTCGAGGACTTGTCCTTTGGAGAGAAGTCCCATTTTATTGTAAATCTTTCCAAGCAGAGTAACCACAGTGGTTTTGCCTGTGCCGGGATTGCCAGTAAATACACTGTGCAACGACATCTTTTCCGAATCATGAAAACCTTTCTCGGTCCTGAGCTTAATAAAATCAAGATATTTAACATGATCTCTGATATTATCTTTAACCTGAGAAAGACCAATCAACTCATTAAGTTGTTTCATCACATCTTCGAGGGATTCAGCAGGAGCGGTAGTTCCGGCAGCTACAGTTTTCTTTTCGCCTGCAACAACATTTGAAGAAAGATCGAAGACACCTTCAATTTCATTTTCCGCGAAATCGAAATTAACAGAAGCAACCAATGTATCCATAAAGACTATATTCAGCCTGTAGTCGTTGTCCTTCCATGAACCGGGCGTATTGCTGCCCCAGCCTGCAGTGAAAGTATAAATGTATCCTTCTTTGCCTTTCTCTATATAACGGAACGAATCCGTTTTGCCTTTTACACCGCCGCAATCATCATAGAAAGTATGAAATAGCTCACAAAACCAGTCCTTAGATGTTTTGTTCTTTATCTTAAGTTCAAACCATACATATGGAGTTTGGGATTTGCTGAAAGTTGTAACATACTTGCGCTTTCCATCTTCCACATCATTATCAGGTCCACTATAAAATTTCAGGCTTTCGATGGAGAAATAAGGATTATCATTAGCCGTAACAAGCCCGACGTCTTCCACATAAAACTTTTTTGAACCTATCAGTTCGCCATCAATATATGCTTCCCATAAATAATCGCCTCTTGTCCAGTAATTGCCGGGAGTAGCATTTCCCCATCCGTCGCGGATGAAAACGATATTATCATCAGTGTTGATAGTACGCTGAGATTCCAGGTTGCACAGTTCTTTCCTGTTGCTGCCATCAAGGGCAAAGGATTTCAAACTGACCTTTGCATCCCAGGTTGTTTCATCAAAAAGCTTGTTATAGAAAGAAAGTTCAGTGCTTAAATAGGTTGTTTCCTGCCTGTCGAAAACAGTGCGGTATTTCTTGGTTGAACCCGCCATCCATTCATCAGAACTATATACTTTAAGTTCTTTGAACTTGAATCTTTTTACATTGGTCTCAGCCGTTTTTTCTCTTCCGAACATACTGCTGTTGTTTAATTCAGTAATAGGTTATACAATTTAATATTCAATCTTATCTTCCTTATTCTTCCACTCTTTAAAAGGAATCAGTGCATCCGCATGTTTAATATGAAAAGTGGTAATATTTCTTTTGTCATACGGTATATTGATCTCATCATAAATGAAAGAATCATCAAAACCAATATCGGCGGCGTCCTTCTTCGTGCCTGCAAAATAAAGCTTATCAGGCCTTGCCCAATAGATAGCTCCAAGACACATGGGACATGGTTCGCAGCTTGCATATATTTCGCAACCATCAAGCTGAAATGAACTGAGGTCTTTACAGGCATTACGAATAGCAATCACCTCCGCATGAGCAGTAGGATCATTGTTTGATGTAACCTGATTAACTCCACTGCCAATTATTTTACCATCCTTCACTATCACAGCGCCAAAAGGACCGCCCTTTCCCGATTTTACATTCTCCACAGCCAAAAGAATAGCCTCTGCCATGAATTGTTCCTTATATGAATCCATCCTAAAGTATTTAAATACAAATTTAATGATTGTTTACAAACTTGAAATAATAATTTCACATACCGTATTAATTTCTTCTTCCGTAATAATAAGCGGAGGAGCGATACGCATGCACTGAGGCGCGAATAAAAACCAATCAAGGATAACACCTTTATTAATGCACTTTTTAATTATACACATGTTGGTCTTTTCATCTTCAAATTCAAGAGCCATTAAAAGACCCTTTCCCCTGAATGATTTAATTGACTTATGTTTTAAAAGCTTCTGAAACAGCTTTGTTTTTTCTTCAACCTGTTCAATCAATTTTTCCTGTTTTATTACTTCAATGTTTGCAATAGCAGCAGCACAGCTAACAGGATGACCGCCGAAGGTTGTAATATGACCCAAAAAAGGATTGTTTGTCAAACTTGACATAATCTCATTTGAAGAAATAAACGCTCCTAAAGGCATGCCACCACCAAAACCTTTAGCCAGTGTAATAATATCAGGAATGATACCATAATGTTCAAAGCAAAACATTTTACCTGTTCTTCCTAGTCCTGTTTGAACTTCATCAAGTATCAGCAAAGCGCCTTTATCACTGCATTGTTTGCGAAGAGCTTTGCATGTATGAAGCATCAGGAACAATAACTCCTGCTTCTCCCTGAATTGACTCGGCAATGACACAGGCAGTTTTGCTTGTTATATACTTCAAATCTTCCTGATTATTATATTCAATAAAGCGAATGTCAGGAAGCAGAGGGCGAAAAGCTTGTTTGAAATATTCATTTCCCATCACACTCAATGAACCATGAGTGCTTCCGTGATAAGCATTCTTAAAAGCAATAATCTCACAGCGACCTGTATATCGTTTGGCAAGCTTCAAAGCCCCTTCTGTGGCTTCGGTTCCTGAATTGACAAAATAAGAACAGTTAAGTGAAGGAGGCAATAAGTCAGCCAACATAGTGGCAAGTTTCACCTGCGGTGTTTGAATATATTCACCATAAACCATCAGGTGCATATATTTATCAAGTTGGTCTTTCACAGCTTTTACAACAACAGGATGACAATGACCTGTATTGCTAACGGAAATGCCAGAAATTAAATCAATGTACTTCTTGCCATTAATATCAAATAAATAAATTCCTTCTGCACGTTCAATCTCGAGCGCAAGAGGCATATCGCTTGTCTGTGCAAGATGCTGCAGAAAGAGCTGTCGTTGTGTAAGCATGCTGTTTTATTATTTCTTTACAATAATAATAATAATTTCTTTAAGCTTATAAATTAAAAACCAAGATTTGAAATATGCTAAAAGTTAATGTATATTTGCATATAGAAAATTAACCGCTTTGATGAGAATAAGCAAACACATCATTCTCTTATTTCTTTTGATAGCTTTCATATTTTCTGAAAGGTCATTATCTCAAACCCTGAACCCGTCTGATTATAATACTTGGGCAGCAGGGCTTAAGTTCGGCACACTTCCATTTTACGGTGACGTAAGGCAAATGAAATACAGCGCTGACGACCCTTACAGGAAGATGAACACCGGTCTTGCTTTTGAAGGTATAAAAGACTTCAATCAGACATTTGGAGCAAAGGTACAATTGCTTATAGGAAATCTGGCAGGTTCATCACCTAACCTGGGTCTACATTTTAACAGCAGAATTGAGGAATTAAGCGTTTTAGGCGTTGTGAATCTGAATGACCTTATTTCTTATTATCCCAGGAAGGATAAGATCATCAATATATATATGTTTGCAGGTTTCGGGATGCTGGGATACAGAGCAATTGTACGCACCTACAATGATAATAATTTTGTTGCAGCTTACGGTTATGACTCAACAGGAGTCAAAACAACTTTGCAAAGCACAGCAGTATTTCCTTTTGGCATCGGTATTAAGTTAAAAGCCAATCCTAAAATTGATGTCGGGTTTGAACTAACTATGCACTTAACTAATACTACCAAACTGGATGCATGGTCATATAAAAACTCATACAATGACCGCTATAGTTTCGTTGCAGTAAGTTTAACGTACAAAATAGGAAAGAAAAAAGAATACGTTGAATGGGTTAATCCGTTTAAAGATACTTCAACAGTTAAAATTGCACTGAGTAAGCAAACTAATGATACTAATACTACTAAAATCAATAATAAAGATACTACTAGCTCTGTAAATAAAACAGATACTATAACTAAAAAGGATATCACCAATACGGCAAATAGTCTAAGCATAACCGGCATTCAAAATCTAGCGGATGCAGTAAATAAAGTTTTTGAAGAAGAAAGTACGTCAAGAACTATTCCTAATACAAATAAGACAGATACCTTAAATGCTCCAATTGTTCCAGATACATTAAACAAACCAATCATACCAAATACTACTCAGCCAGTAAATACCAGCCTTAGCAAAGACACTGCAAAAGCTGCCATTATTGTAGATCCACCTGCAAGCGCCACTGTTCAGAATAAGGCTAGTACTAATAACACAAAGAAGTATTATATCGTTGCAGGTACTTTTTCATCGGAAAAGGAGGCATCGAATGTTCTAAAAGATTTTAAAGCCAATGGTTTTCCTGATGCAGAAGTGATTGAAAAAAACGATAGAGGTAATTGGCTGGTTTGTTATAAAGGATGTACTTCTTCAGAAGATGCGAATCATGATCTTTTGATCATAAAGAAAGATGACCCGGCTGCGTGGGTCTTTGAAAAGAAATAATTACTTTACAAGAGAGTTCTCGTAAACTGTTCGATTGAGAATAGATCTACCAAGCGTTACTTCATCAGTGTATTCAAGGTCATCGCCGATAGCTATGCCACGGGCAATGGTAGTTACTATAATGCCAAATTCTTTTAATCTTTTATATATATAAAAGTTAGTAGTGTCGCCTTCCATAGTTGCACTGAGAGCCATGATTACTTCCTGAACATCTCCTTTTGCAACTTTGTTCACCAGCGATTCAATATTAAGGTCGCTGGGGCCTATACCATCCATGGGAGAAATGATTCCTCCAAGTATATGATAAACACCTTTAAAGAGACTTGTACTTTCTATGGCCATCACATCACGCACATCTTCAACCACACAAATAAGGCTATGGTCGCGGTTTTGATTGGAACAAATGAGGCAGGTCTCTGAATCAGAAATATTGTGGCATTGCCTGCAATAGGTAATTTCCCTTCTAAGCTTTATAATAGATTGCCCCAAGGCATCAGTGTTTGAAGTGTCCTGTTTCAGCAGATGCAATACTAGTCTCAAAGCAGTCTTTTTACCAATCCCAGGAAGCTTTGAAAGCTCTGCAACAGCGTTCTCTAAAAGTTTTGAAGGATAATTATACACAGCAGCGTTATTTACAGTGCAAAGTTAATATGTTTTTTTCTAGCTCTGACATTAAGCTGAAAGAATATCTAATTTTGTTTTATTAACATTATAAAAAGAATAATTATTCACTGATTCTTTTTTCAACTGTGCTTGAGAGAAATATTTATGAGCTCTTTTAAACAGACAGCAATTGTCAGTTCGAGTAGAGATTGTCTTATTTCAGAGCCAATCTCTACTCGAGAACAGACTTGCATCTATAGTCTCATCTCGATACGCTTTGCTACTCGATGTGACATTATTTTTTCACAATCATTAAATCATTTTATGAATTAATCAAATTCAATGAAGCCTGCATATATCCTTATTTGTTTTATCGCTTACACAATACTGTTGTTTATAGTTACATGGCTCACATCAAGGCGATCGAACAATGATTCCTATTATGTTGGTAATAAATCATCACCATGGTACATAGTGGCATATGGAATGATAGGCGCATCCCTGTCAGGAGTTACATTCATGTCGTTGCCTGGATTGGTGGGAACGCAGCAATTCACCTACATGGGAATTGTTTCTGGTTTCCTTATCGGCTATACTGTAATTGCAACCATACTCCTCCCCCTTTATTACAGGCTGAACCTTACTTCCATTTATTCATATCTTAATCAACGTTTCGGTTTTTGGTCGTATAAAACAGGTGCTTTCTATTTCATTTTATCACGTGTAGTAGGCGCTTCATTCAGGATGTTCTTAGTTGTAAATGTGCTGCAAACATTTGTATTCGACCAGTGGGGCATCCCTTTCGGACTGGTGGTTGCCGTGTTTATGATACTTATTATTTTATACACTTTTGAGGGCGGGGTGAAAACCATTATCTGGACAGATACGCTTCAAACAACATTCATGCTGCTGGGTGTGGTATGTTCCATTTACTTTATATCAAAAGAACTGGGAATAGGGCTTGGAGATATCTTCGGAAAGATACAGCAAGCAGGCTATACAAGGGTGTGGAACACCGACTGGCAAAGCAAAAACTTTTTCCTGAAACAATTCCTTAGCGGGGCTTTCATTGCCATAGTGATGACGGGGCTCGACCAGGAAATGATGCAGAAGAACATTAGTTGCCGCAACCTGAAGGCTGCACAAAAGAATATGTTCACCTTTAGCGCGATACTGGTGGTAGTGAACCTGTTGTTCCTTACACTGGGTGCGGTGCTATACATGTATGCCTCGTCCAAAGGCATTGCCATACCGAAGAAAACCGACGACCTGTTTCCCCTTATTGCATTCAATCATTTAAGTCCGCTAGCCGGACTGATATTCATGGTAGGGCTAGTATCGGCTGCCTACCCCAGCGCCGACGGTGCATTAACGGCACTTACCACTTCGTTCTGCGTGGATTTCCTTGGCTTTAAAGACAAAAGCAATCTTGATGAAAAGCAAAAAAAGAAGATACGCTACTATGTGCATATCTGTTTTGCTACAGTGCTGCTAATAGTTATTCTTATTTTCAGGGCGCTGAACAGCGAAGCCGTAATTAATGCCATATATACGGCGGCTGGATATACTTACGGGCCGCTGCTTGGCCTGTTCGCTTTCGGGCTGTTTACAAAGTTTGCTGTGAAAGATAAGTATGTTTGGATAGCGGCTATCCTCTCCCCTGTTCTTTGTTATGTGCTTAGCCTTTATTCCGAAACACTGTTTAACGGCTACAAGTTTGGCTTTGAACTGATAGTGTTAAATGGCTTTCTTATGTTTGTGGGTTTGTTTGTATTGAGAAAGAAAGTCGTTAGTTAGGAGTTGGGAGTTTGGAGTAAATTTGTTCTTGGTTCAATTGCACTTTACTCTTTAACAAACTTCTGCCTCATTATTCCTTTTTCCGTTTTCGCTTCTACAATATACACCCCGCTTGGAAAATTGGCTATGTTAATGGTAATCGGTGAACGGTTATCGGTAATCGGTAAATTGGAAATTTTATCTCCAAGCAAAGTATATATCTCTACACTGCTGACTGCTTCTGCCAACTGCCTACTGATTTTTGTTCTTTAAATGGAACACTGATAACTGCCTGCCTGTTTTCCTTGAGTATAACAAGAATATGTGATAGTTTAACAAACTAACGTGATAGTTTAACAAGAATGGGTGATATCTTAATAAGAATATGTGTTAGTTTAACAAACTAACTGATAGTTTAACAAGAATGGTTGTTCACTTAACAAGAATGGTTGTTCACTTAACAAGAATAGTTGTTCACTTAACAAGAATGGTTGTTATCTTAACAAGAATAGTTGTTCACTTAACAAGAATGGTTGTTATCTTGACAAGAATGGTTGTTATCTTAACAAGAATAGTTGTTAACTTAACAAGAATGGTTGTTCACTTAACAAGAATAGTTGTTCACTTAACAAGAATGGTTGTTCACTTAACAAGAGATACATCTTTCTTGATAAGTTTCCTCTTTAAAATAAAAAAACCCGCCGTTTCAGGCAGGTTTTTATGGTATTTTTTATTAAAAAAACTAAAAATAAGGATATTCTAGGTAACTGTAAAAATAGGATACACAGTCCAAGCGCCTTCAACTCCGGTATTATTTCGCAGTATAGGGGCGCTGCGGAAATACCATTTCGACAAAGGAATTAAGCCTGTAACAGTTCTTTCCCGTCCCGAAGTACTTCTAAGCGGGGTCCAGTTAACATTATCAGGGCTTTGGCCCCATTCGTGATAACCACCTTCAATAGCTTTAATTAGTATAGTACCGTGTACATCGGTATTTTCAGGGCCCGAAGTTTCAGTCTTTCCCGCTTTGGTTTCCACTTCAAAACCTGCCGATTCAATGATCTCAATAGCGTGAACAGGGTTAGCGTTAGCAATTCGCTGAACGTCGGCAAGCAAAACGGTAACATTTTCTTCAATAAGCTTTTTAGCGGCATCGCGAACACCTTTTGTAATTGTAGGAGGGTTTGAAGTAAACGAAATTTCGGCAGTATCTAATAAACCTATGTTAGTATTAAATGTACTCAAAGGCATACTTAGCGACGATGCAGGGAACCAGGGGTTGGTAGTGGCGCTCATTGATTTATAATTGCCCTTTACATTATTAATATATTCGTTAATTCCGCTGCTTTTTTTGCGAATGGCAATTGCTTTGCGAATAATAACTTTAATAGGAATGCTTTTTTTAGTTACTTTTTTCTTGGCTGCCATAATGTTGATTTTAGAATTATGATTTGAGATTTGAGATTTATGATTTACGAATTCAGATTTAAGAATAACTTGCACAAGAGTATATTAAATAAACGACAAAAAAATATTTATTATTTTGGAAAATGAATTTTTATTGGCTTTTTAAAAACATATTATCCTGCAAGGCTTAGGTATCACAACAATGTTTGCCCGGTAGGAACTTGTTAATAAAATAACAAATTAAAAAAACATACGTTGATAATAGGATTCTTTATATTTGCCTATGTTTTGAAAATACATGGTTTATTAATGTATTGAAATTTGAGTATTTTTGAAGGGGGAAATGGAAAAACTTAAAAATAAAAGGCTATGAAAAATTATGGGAATCAATATCATCTTGATGATGATTTTAAAAAAAGAGCAAGACGTCATCAATCTATATATAGATTAGATTCACTTCATTTAGAAAAATATAATTTATATGGTAATCGTCTTATAGATGATGATGCTCAAAAATGGTTAAATTATTATCAGGATTTAAATGTTATTTGTGAATTAAAAAAAAGATATTCTAAATATTCTAGGAAGCGAGATGCTGACATGTTAAGAAGTGAACATATTCCTTTTAATTTCTTCCCCCCATTTAAGTTAGATTTAAACTTTTGTAAAAATGTTTTTAATGAGTTTTTAGGAGGTTGTATAAAATCAATTGAAAAGAAAACTATTATTGATAATGAAGATAACATTAAAATTGAATTTCCACCTTCTCCAAACGTTTATTATTTAAACGATGGTACTTCTTTTGACACTTATATTGAATATACACACTTAGATAATACAAAAGGTATAATTGGTATTGAAGTAAAATATACCGAAAGAGAATACACATTGATAAAATATAAAAAAAATAAAAAAACTGGTAAAAAGAACTTACTAAAGCGTGGATAGATGTAGAGAATTATAAAAATCAAAAAAGCGATTCGATATATCTAAATGTAACGAAAAATTGCAAGTTATATAAAGAACAACATCATATGGATTTAGTAAAAGATGATTTCAGACAAATATGGAGAAACCACATTCTTGGAGAAAGCATTTTACAAAAAGACAAAGACAAGTTTAAACACTTTACCTCATTGACTATATTTCCAAAAGACAATTCTCATTTGTTGATACAAGCGAAGAATATATTAAACTGCTTGTAAGCAATCAAAATAAATTTATTCCACTAACATATGAAGATTTTCTTATAGCTTGTAATAAGCACTATACTAATGTTGAATTTAAAAAATGGATTGACTATTTACAAGAAAGATATATAATAGAAAAAAATGAAATTTAACCGTAAATAAAAATAAATATTATGCTTCCCATTTTACAAAAATCAATTAAGTTAAACGATGCTAAAACATTAGATTATATTAAATCTGGTAAACTTCCTTTTTATGTTAACTTTTCATGGGAAAAAGATGTTAATAAATATTACAAGGAAATAAAACACTTTTCTTTTATTGATATTCCTAACCTTAATTCAATTTGCAGACCTAGTATATTTGATGCTTATTTTGAAACCTATGTAAAACGAAAAAATTCCAAAAAAATTGATAATGTTATTCCTGAAATTTTAGAATTCACTAAAGATACTGTTGGAATTATACTTTATCATGAGCAATTAGAAAAAATCATTCAATTAATTACAAAATGTTCAGAACAAGAAGCTCTTTATTTTAGAAAGAAAATGGGTTCAAAACATAAGATAGTTGAAGTTAAAGCAGATTTTATAAAAAGAACAAAATTAAATGGCTATACACCAAAAAAAGCTGAAAATTTGTTTGAATTGCTTTTAGAAAGCGCTAATTACTCAATGAATTATTTATGGGCTTATTCTCAATCACTGCAATTATATTTTAATGCTTACATAAGAGCGAATTTCCCTGGTTTTGATTTTAATATAAATTATTTTAATCAAATAGAGCCTATTGATATTAAAGGAGATTTCTATACTTTTCGTAAAGAAATAATTAAAAAATTTGGCAATTTATACTCCAACCAAACTGATTTGTTTTTTGAACGTGCTGTTGCTTTTGCAGAAAATGGTTTACTATACAATGCAGCAGTAGATGGAGATTTTGCATTTACCATTTCTCACTTCCGTTCTAAAGAATATCGTGTCGTTTATTTGATTGGTTTTTTAAGTGAAATACATTTAGAATTAAATAATATTAATAAAGCACGTACATATTGTGATTTAGGAAAAAGAATGCTCTGCTCAAGTGATAAAGACTATGAAGATGATAAAAAAAAGTTTGACGAACTTGATGAAATAATAAGGGGCGAAGAATGGAAGGAAACATTATAAATTAATAGTCTCACTATCACTTTTGTCCCCCTCGTTCCTTTAATAAAACATTTGAAGCTAGGGGAGGAATAGAAAAGAAAATTTAAAAAACTTTAAACCTCAAACCTTAAACATTAAACTTCATCATTCCAACCCCAGCGATTTCCTTAAATAAGCGGTAGAAATAGTAGCGGGATTCACCTCGTAAGCCCTGAAGGTATAATTGTTTTGGGCATTCAGGGTTGCCATGCTGCTTTTAATGGTTTGCTTGTCAACCAATGCCACGTTGCCATTAATTTCCACTATATACATGGCGGTTTCGGAAGAGGGATCGAGGATAACAGCGCCTATAGTTGCAAAATAAGGATACGAAAGCACGCCGTTTATCTTGCTGTCGATAACATAAACCATTGCAGGTTCAAGGGGTTTATTATAAATATCCTTAAACGATGCGGCAATGCTAAGGGGATGCTTAAGCCTTAACTGCTGGTCGCAGTTCCAGATGCCGAAACCTTCAATTTCAAAATTCCTTGTAATGGAATATTCGCTGGTATTAATTTTATTGGCGCTGTCCTGTTCCAGTTCAACCCTCTTTTTAGCATAAGCTATCCATTCATCCTTAGTCATAGCCTTTTCTTCGGCGCTCATCAGCTTCACTATGTTTTGCCACTGGCTGTCGAAATACTTTTTAACTTTCTTCCTTATAGAATTGTCGAACCTCGCCTGCAGCTTCTTCAAAGTCTTGGTGTAGCGAGTATCCAGTTTCAGGTAAGTGTTATCGTAATCCACAGCCGATTTGTAATTCGCCTTAATAGGCACGGCATCCATGCTCACCACTTCGTGCGGCGATTTTAATTCAATGTTGTATGCATTAGCCGAAGGGTCGTAACTGACGCGGGTATCGGTCCATTTCTTTTTTGTGATGTACATTTTATTAAAATCCTTTTTACTCAGCTTGCCCGTATAGACCCATGTGTAACCCCTGTAGTTGGTAAGTTCCCTGTAAGCGGCATATTTATTAATATCGAGAATAAAGTTGGGTTGTTTCTTGAAAACCTTATCCTTAGTAGCGTGATAGACCCTTTTAATTTTGAAGAAATCGTAAGGCAATGCATTAATGGTTTTCTGATAATCGACAGATAATTTAGTAGTTCTTGCATACGATGGATCCTTGTACCTGCCATCGAAAAGCGTGGTATCGAAATTCATTTTGAACAGGCTTGAATAATTCCTGAAAGCGGACGAAAGATTCTTTTTGGTGACCTTCACTTTGTTGCTTATGGTGTCCGAGTAAGTCCAATGACCGGTGGTTTGATCAAGGCGATAAAGCTTGTAACCGGCGCTGGTATCGGTAGCGGCAAAATCGACAGAGATCTTTTTGCCGGGAGCAAGAAACACCTGTTTGTTGCCCTGCGTGGCATACACCTCGAACATCCCCGCCGAACGGAAGAAGCATTTATGCCCTGCGCTGTCGTAATTCATAGGGATGCCGTTGGCGAAAATATCAACAATGTCGTTATACTCGCGGTAATAAACATCCACATCGCCTTTAACAGCATTACCCGTGGAATCGACAAAAGCATCATCAGGTATATTGAGCTTTGTTCCTGAATTGTAGTATAAAGTAGTCTTCTGTCTTGCAGGAACAGTGAATTTCTTTCTGTCGTTCTCCGTATTGCCCACCTTTGCTTTCACTGTTTTGCTGTAGAAATTATTTACCACTGCATTGGTTTCGTTTATCCTGCTTTTAGCGTAAACAGTAGCTTTTGGCAGTTCATGATAAATGGTGACTTTAATATTTATGCGGGGAAAAGTTTTAACAATTAAGGATGAATCTTTCCTGTCGAAGCAGGTTACAGAGAAAGATTTCAGGGGAAGGCTGTCAATAAGAGTGGTTATCTTTTCCATATCGGAAAAAGTATTATCGGAAATGTCAAGCGTATGCAACCCTCTGACTTTTGAAATATCATCAGGTAAAATACTAAGGCCATCATCTGCAAGTTCAAGAGTGCTTAAGCCTTTGGGAATAGAAGAAGTGGAAGTAAGGTTGACTTCACCAATAGAAGATACTGAAACCTCTTTCAAAGAAGCTAGCAGCATAAGGTTATTGAACAGATCATCGGCATCCACATAATCATAATTGGTAATGCTGAGTTTTGTGAGGTTGTTAAGTTTCCTGATATTCGCACCAAGCTCAGCCCTTCCATTATCATTTAAATCAAGTGTGGTAAGTTTATTCAGATGGCTGATATATTTGAAAAGCTTGCTGTAATTAACATTCGGGCAGTTATCCAGCACTAATTCATTAAGATTTGTGAACTCTCTAATACTGGAAGGAATAGCTTTATCGGTGTAATTATGAATTTCTAATTTTTTGATATTCTCTTTCTTGATGTCTTTTCTGTTTCCGACAATTAAGAAAATACTATCCAGTGTTTGTTTAGTATCAATGCCAGAAATAGAAATACAATTTATTAAACTATCGCTTTTTAAAACAACAAAATGACCATTATCATAAACCAAACAATTCTTGGTATTGTTGTTCTGCCCGAAAAGTGATGAAAAGGAAGAAATTAGGATGAAGAAGAAAAATATCGCTTTGTTCATATAGCTTAATTGAAGCGTTAAATGTACTATAATTTTGTAAAATGACCTGAGCTGAAATTTATCGTAAGTTGCATTGACGGCTTAAACAAGATTAATTCATAAATAAATATATTTCAGGACTAAAGTCCTTTATTCTTGTGTCGATTAGCCTAACCCCAGACTTAAGTCTGGGGTTAAATGAAATGAACAATATGTTCAGGCTTTAGCCCTGATTTTTGAATAGATATGTTAACGAACTATCAACAAAGGCTATAATTTTCAAACAATATTTTTACCATTGACAGAAATGTTATATTTTTACTTCGATTTTCCTGAACGTTTATTAATACTTTTAAACTAAATCGGTTAATGAAAAGAAATATATTATTACTGTTGGCAGGGATGTTTATTTGTCAGTACTTGTCTGCTCAAGTCGTTTTTAATTTTGGTCCTGAACTTGGAGTTGGTATTTCCAGTTTGCCAAAATCAACTTCTTCAACTGCTACAAATATAACTTCCTTAAAGGAAAAAACAGATCCATTATTTGGCCCGCTTGTTGGCATATATGGACAAATGATAATAAATAAAATATTATTGTTTAATACTGGCCTTCAATATGAAATATCCGGGCAGCGCTACACAGAAAATGAAACAGGTACTGTTCCGCCAAATATTCCATTTACTGGAACTGTTGAACAACATCAAACCTTTCAGAAATTATGCATCCCACTATCTGTGGGTGTAACATTTCCATTATTTAAAGTTCATCTTTCCATTTTCGGTGGATGGAGAGGGAATAGTTTTCTTACAGGGAAATATTATTATAATTCTGTTTCTACTCCAAATGGCAAGCCATCAAATGTTACTACTTTTGATTATAATCCAGTTAGTCTGGTTAATACAAATAATACTGAAGGTTTTAGTTCATTTAATAATCAGGTTTTCTTTTGCCTTTCTGTATCAAAGAATCGGTTGGAGCTTGCTTTAAGTTCTTTCATTGGGCTGGATATAAATTATACATCCAATAATCTGATTGCAGCTGCAGGAGCAGAATACAAAAACAACGATTTTGCATTAACTGTGCGGTACAGGTTCTATGGATTTCAGAACGCATAAAGTGAAATGTAATGTGTTTGCTCTTGCTAATTAAACCCTTTCATAGCCTACGATTAACAATTTACTTACCCCGTTGTTAATATTTCATTCTTGCTATTTGTTTTTGTGAATCTCTTTTATCATAAATTTGCCTAAAATATAACACATGTCAGTTGATTATACAGAAGATAGCATTGTTCACTTAAGCCCTACTGAGCATATACGGAAGCGCCCTGGTATGTATATTGGCAAGCTTGGCGATGGCGCTTCCCACGATGATGGTATTTATGTGCTTATCAAGGAAATTATTGATAACTCCGTTGATGAATACATCATGGGCTTTGGTAAAAAGATTGAAATCACTATCAAAGACCAGAAAGTGTGTGTCAGGGATTATGGACGCGGAATACCACTTGGTAAATTGAAAGATTGTGTTTCGGAAATGAATACTGGCGCAAAATATGATTCGGAAGTCTTTAAAAAAACTGTCGGGTTAAACGGAGTAGGTTCTAAAGCTGTTAATGCACTTTCTTCCTATTTTCACGCACAATCTGTTAGAGAAGGAAAAACTAAATACACTGAATTTGGTGCCGGCGAATTGCTAAAAGAAAGTAAAGAAGAAAAAACTGACCAGAGGAACGGAACCATAATAACTTTTATCCCCGACGAAACTATATTTGGAAACTATCATTTCATTACAGAATACATTGATAACCTGTTATGGAATTATTGCTTTTTAAATACAGGACTTTCAATATATTTTAATGGGCAGCGTTATTTTGCTGAGAACGGCCTGCTCGATCTGCTTACAAAATATATTAATGGGACAGAAATGGTTTATCCCATTATCCATATTAAAGATAACGATTTCGAGTTTGCAATGACGCATAGCCATAGTCAATATGGTGAAGAATACTATTCATTTGTAAACGGTACTTACACACCACAGGGTGGTACTCATCAGGGTGCTTTCCGAGAAGCAGTGGTTAAAACTATTCGCGAGTTCTATAAGAAGGATTTTGAAGCGGGGGATATCCGTTCTTCGATAATTGCGGCTATAAGTATTAAGATACAGGAACCTGTTTTCGAATCGCAGACAAAAACAAAGCTTGGTTCGCAATATATGGAACCCAATGGTTCTTCTATCAGGAATTATGTGGGCGATATTGTTAAAAAACAATTGGATGATTACCTGCATAAAAACCCTGAAACAGCAGAAGCGCTTTTGCATAAAATTCTTCAATCAGAAAAAGAACGTAAGGATCTTGCCAGTATCAAAAAGATTGCAAGAGATAGTGTGAAGAAAGCAAGTTTGTTTAATAAAAAGCTTCGCGATTGCAGGGTGCATTATAACAGTAATGGCGAAAGAAAACTTGATACTACATTATTCATAACCGAAGGTGATTCTGCCAGTGGTTCTATAACAAAATCGAGGGACGTGAACACTCAGGCTGTTTTCAGTCTGAAAGGAAAGCCTCTGAACTGTTATGGAATGAATAAGAAAGTAGTTTACGAGAACGAAGAGTTCAACCTGTTGCAGTCGGCTTTGAATATAGAGGAAGATCTGGAAAACCTTCGTTATAATAATATTGTAATAGCAACTGATGCAGATGTGGATGGTATGCATATTCGCTTATTGCTTATCACATTCTTCCTTCAATTTTTTCCTGATCTCGTTAAATATGGTCATTTGTATATATTGCAAACACCTTTATTCAGGGTGAGAAATAAGAGCAAAACCATCTATTGCTATTCTGACGAAGAGAAACAGGCAGCTTTGAAAGAAATAGGAGCCAAGCCTGAGATAACACGCTTTAAAGGACTTGGAGAAATTTCGCCCGATGAGTTCAAACATTTTATTGGCCCTTCCATGCGCCTTGATCCCGTGATTTTGAAGAGTACTTCAAGCATAGGGGAGATGTTATCCTTTTACATGGGAAAGAACACCCCCGACAGGCAGAACTTTATCATTGATAATCTTAGGGTTGAACTGGACTTTGTCGAAACTGAATAATTATTATTTTGCTGTTATTTCCAATAGTATTATCTTGCTGCGTCTTTTCTAACTATTGTGAAACCAAATAAAAAAGAAATAAAACCACAGCCAAAATCCAAACAGGCAGTTGTAAAGCCTAAACGGAAGATAGACTGGTTTCCTTTAGTGATTATTGGTCTTTGCTTCATCCTTTACGGTAATACCATACCTAATCATTATTCTATGGATGACGAACTTGTTACCAACACAAACAAGCGTGTTTCAGAAGGAATAAAAGCTATACCCGGCATTTGGACATCATTGTATTCGGAAGGGAAATTAAAATACGAATACCGCCCTGTGGTAAAATCTGTGTTTGCCATTGAATCTCAGGTTTTCGGTACCAATCCTCATGTCAGTCATTTCATCAACATCCTGATCTATATTCTTACCAGCCTTTTGCTTTATTATGTATTGAAAAAGCTGTTAAAAGATTTCCATCCTCTTTTCCCCATTATTACCGTCTTGCTGTTCATAGCGCATCCCGTGCATACGGAAGTAATAGCCAGCCTTAAGAACCGCGATGAAATGTTAAGTTTTCTGTTCTGTCTTATTTGTTTGTATTACCTGATCAGATATGTCGAATCATCAAAGTGGATATATATGGCAGTTGCGTTTATTATTTATCTGCTGGCATATTTCTCTAAGGAAAGCGCCATAGTGTTCCTTGCTATTTTTCCGCTTACTCTTTATTTCTTTACCAATTCCTCGCCAAAAAAGCTGATTATAGTTATTGCTGTGATATTTGTCGCTTTGATCCTGGCGCGATATACACCCAAACTTTATTTGCCCAAGCCCGAAAGAGAGGTATTCTTCTTCGAGAATCCCCTTAGCTTTCACCCCGGTTTGATAAGGCGTTTTGGAACAGGAATGATGTCGCTCTTGTTCTATTTAAGGATACTTATTTTCCCACATCCGCTATTGTTTTATTATGGTTACAACACCATCCCCATAGTTCCTTTGACCAATGCAATGGCCATATTCTCGCTGTTAGTGCATTTAGCTTTGTTTGTTTTTGCAGTAATGAAGCTGAAGCAAAAATACATCATGTCGTTTATCATTCTCTTTTACCTTATCTGCATTTCCATGTTCTCCAATCTTGTAAAACCCGCTATGGGCATTGTTGGCGAACGATATTGTTATGCATCCTCAGTTGCATTCTGCCTTGCTTTGGCTTACGGCATATTTATTTTATTGAAGAAGAATCCCCGCGCAACATCATTCTTATCTAAGGATATAACAATTATCATCATTGTATCTCTTCTCATCCTTATTCCTTATTCTGCAAGAACAATTGTAAGGAACAGGAATTGGGATACCCACATGACCTTATATAAACACGATATTGTTGACCTAGAAAACTCCGCTAAAGCAAATGCCCTTATAGCAGGAAGGATGAATACCGAATTGACCGAAAAACTTGTAAAAGGCCTAATTCCCCCCGATATGAACAGGAAAGCCGACAGCATCATATTGTTGTATAACCGTTGCCTTTCCATTTATCCGCAGTATTATTCTTCATACAATAATATTGGCTCCGTATATTTCACCATTAAAAAGGATTTCCCCACGGCTATATGGTATTTTAAAAAGGCCTTGGATATACATGCAGATTATGTCGAAGCCTATTACAACCTTGCTTATTCCTTTGAAATGCTGGGACGAAATAAAAAGGACAGCAGCCTGACCATGGAAGCAAACAGTTGTTTTCTGAGCGCTGTGATGAATTATAAAAAAGCCATTGCCCTGAAGCCAGATTATATTAAAGCCATGGGCAACCTTGCCAATATTTATTTTTACGAATTCAAAAATGTCGATAGCGCCGTGGCTGTCAATAACCGTATAATGCATATTGACCCCGCCACCGATGTGCCTTATATTAATCTTGCCAATTATAGCCTGCGAAGGGGCGACACGGCTATGGCTATGGCGTACATGGAAAAAGCCGTTGCACTTATCCCCCAGAATTACCAGACCTACATGCGTCTGAGCAACTATTTCCGTTCCAAGCACGATTTTATTAAAGCCGACAAATACCTCCAGTTAGCCGAACAAGCTAAACGCAGAATGCTGGAAATGAAGAACACCAAACAGGTGGATTAATCAGTAAGTTAGGAGTTATTGGGTTATTAAGTTATTAGTCGTAAGTTGACTGCATACTGCCACTGCCTGCTATTTTATAACAACCATTTTCTTCCCTCCGCTACTTTCCCCTGCCGTTTGCAATTGGTTTTATTAACTTTTCTCCTTGATGAGAAAAGTTACAAAAGAATCAAGAAAATCCGAAACTGCCTACACACAAGCATACACACGCTCGTCGGATTTTCGGGCTTACGCTCTTTTTCTGCTTCGCAGAAATTCGGTTCTTATTAATTTTGCAATTTGCTATTTTCTATTTGCAATTTGCTATTTAATAACCACCATCTTCTTCCCTCCGCTACTTTCTCCCGTGGTTTGCAATTGGTAATAATACGTTCCTGCCGCTATATCCTTTGTGGAAATTAGCAAGGTATTAAATGTTTTATCCACTTTAAAGCGTTTTACCTCGTTGCCCATTAAATTATAAAACACAATTTCTCCTTCGTTTACACCCGGCGGCAAGGTATAATCTATTTTTGTACTGCCATTGTTTGGGTTGGGGTAGGGATTAGATAAGCCGCTTTGCCTTTGCATAGCTAATGAAACAATATTTTCTGTATTACAACATGAAGATAATGTACCAGGCAAACTGAATACCTTCGCATGTCCGTTATTATAACTTAATATCATTTTTGTTCCCTCCGAAGTATTATAAATAGGATATTGTTGAGGAGGAAATTCCTGAAAAATTACTGCAGCTCCAGTATCAGAGAATATTATAGAGCCATCATCTCTGTATATACCTGTATAAGGTTTAATACCTCCAGATGCTAAATACATAAATTCTATTTTCGAGTCTGTATCAAATAGATTTTCAGAAAGATATAATATATATACATAAGCAGGGGATGATTGAGGAAACCCAGAATAATCTATTGTTTCTAGTAATGAATGATTTAAGTTATAAATCATAATTTTTTCACCATGTCTGTTTATTTTCACATATTTTTCACCTGATACAACAAAGTTTATTATTTCTAATTGATCAGATAATGCTGGGCTACCACTTGCATAAGTAGAAGCACTATCATAATCATGTTCAAAAGTTATCTGCGCCTTTGCATTTATTACAAATACAATAAGGATAAATAATAAGATTTTATTCATTTTTTTATTCTTTTCATTAGTAACAAAAGTAGCTATATTTAAAGAAGGACAAAAAGCTCATACTTAAAAAGAGCATGAGCTTTTTGCATTATCATGATTATTGCTTGATCATTTTCTTTGTATCTACTACTTTTCTATTTACAATAAGAGAATACGAATATATTCCTGTGGAAAGATTACTTGCATCGATATTTAATTGACCAGTTCCGTTTTCTGCTATCTTGAAGGTTTTAAGTTGGGTTCCAAACTCATCATAAAAAACAACTTGGGCATCTGCATTATCAGGCACAAAATATTTAATAGTTGTACCACTTCCAAAAGGATTGGGTGCATTCTGATAAAGGACAGCATTATTAGCTAATTCAATATTATTTATGCTTGTTGCGTTATCCGGATCGGTGCTATTACTATTGTTCCTTGTGCGCTGGACGGCGCCTGTAGTTTGCATGGTTGCTTTTAAACTATCAACTGTTTTGCTTAGTTCCTGTACTGCTTTTATAAGAGGAACAACAAACTGTGCATAGTTCAAACCATAGATATCATTGCTGTTTTTAGGTCTATAAATTCCGCTAAAATCATATCCCAGTTTCTGAGTTGCAGAATCAACTTGTTGAGCAATTAAACCTGTATAGTTTATCTTTTCTATATCATATTTCCCGTTCCAAAAAGTTGTATCTATAGTAGTAACAGAGCTGGCAGGGTTGATAATATTACCTAAAGAATCTTTTATTGCCGGATTAATAGTAGTTATTTTATGATACCCAAGCATACTGTTTTCTTTGTGAATATCATAATTATAAGTAACAGGTTTTAGTAAATTGATAAAAGCAAGCCCCGGCACATTTTCTTTTATATTATTTTTAATGCGTCTGTCACTGTTATTCCAAATACCTGGTTGACACCAAATTTGTGTAACTGAAGAATTTCCAATTCTTACCCAATCAGTGTTACCAGCAACTGCTCCATATCCAATTGCAGTAGCATTTGAATAAGTATTAGCTCCAATATCTGCACCTTCACCAATGCAAGTATTTTCACTGGATAAATTATCAGTAATTGTTACACCTGCACCAAACCCAACACAAACATTATCGAAGCTGGTTGTACATCCGTTTGCTGCATCATACCCTATAAAAGTATTTCCAAAAGTATTGTTTAGGCCCCCGCCAGATGTATTTGCATAACCTGCCTCATAACCTAAGAAAACGTTTGCAGTGCCTGTTGTATTTGAAAAACCTGCCTTAAACCCAATAAAACAATTGTCATCGTATGAGTTGCCGCTTGAACCATTTCCTGCATGATTACCCAGTATAACATTGCTGCTTCCTGTTTGATTATAGTAACCTGCATTTAGACCTAAGCAAACATTACTACTTCCAGTAGTGTTCTCATGAGCCGACAATGTCCCTAAAAAAGTATTATAAATACCAGTATTATTATTAAAACCTGCCGTATAACCCAGAAATGTATTTTCATCCCCTGATGTATTAGCTGAACCAGCATTGGCACCAATAAAAGTATTATATGAATCAGTATTGCTTTCGCCGGCTTCCAATCCATAAAAAGTATTGCTAACTCCTGATACATTCCAATATCCTGTTTCATAACCTGAAAAAACATTACCGGCGCCTGAAGTGTTTTTAAAACCGGCATGGTCGCCAAAAAATGCATTGTAAGAACCTGTATTTACATTACCGGCACCACAACCAAAATTTGTACCGGTTGTTCCGGCAAGATTAGCGCAACCGTTAGTTTGTGCTCCGCTTGCATAAGTTGATTGAGCTTGCACTTTGTAAATGCTGAAAGTTGCAGTAACTATCAGCGCAATAACTAATTTTAAATAATTTACTTTTTTCATAACTATAGTTTTGTGATTAGTAAAATTTAATTTTTCCCCACTTTCGCGGTATTTTCCGCCGGTTGGCGGATACCATGCGTTAAGTTCATGCTTTTATAAAACACTTGCTTAAAGGATTTAGATATAGTATTTTTGCAACATATTTGGTTTAGTTACTGAATATTTTTCTTGCTCAAGAAGCCGGAAACGGGTGTGCAAGCCCGCTCCGGTTTTTTTTTATTTTATTTTTACTGCACCAGCACTTTTAACCATGCACTCCAGCCGTGTTCGCCATCTTTAAGTACTACTAGGAAGCGGAAATACATCCATGTCCCCACAGTCAAACCCGATACCAGTGTACTTCCTTTCAGGGTTGTGGGCAAATCAAGCGGCGTTTTACCGTCGTCGGGGCTGCTTTGCCATTTTACAGAATAGCGTTTTTCGCCCATGCACATTTTTTTAACGTTAATAGCCAGTTTTAACTGGCCGCTTATTTTAGTGGGCTTAGCCGAAAAATCGCTCTTGGTATGCGGTGTGTGCAGGCTTACATCAAAACCCGAACTTTCAATAAGCGCAATAGCCTTTAGCGTATTATGCAGGTTGTCGGCAAGCCCCTGTACATAACCCTGCAACAGGTGGGCATCGGTAATAACTGTATCGTAAGTCACGTCACGAGCGGTACTCGAACCCGTTACCTTTGTAAGAGCCACTGTTTCTGCCGATTCGTAAGCTTTTATGTCATTGTCAAAAATTCCACCGTCGACAACGGTAATTGGAGGCGCAGTGAAAGTAGCCGCATTTGTCTTCATATCCGATCGGATGAGTTTCATCTTTTTGTCGAAATCGCCGAATGTTTTTAATTTGTCCATGTGTAACACCGCACGGGCGCGTTTTTCCTTAGTTTTTGGCACTACAGGGAGCGCAAGCATAATAATCCTGCCATAACCTATATGCGCAGGTACTAAATGGAACTGATTCTTTTTCATTTTCAATAGTTTAGGTTAATAATTATTTATTTAGGTGATACTGAAAGTTCTGTAAAAAGTGTACTGAGTCGAATGACTGAGCCGCTGAGTCGAATGACTGAGCCGCTGAGTCGAATGACTGAGCCGCTGAGTCGAATGACTGAGACACTGAGTTGAATGACTGAGCCGCTGAGTAGAATGACTGAGCCGCTGAGTTGAATGACTGAGACACTGAGTCGAATGACTGAGCCGCTGAGTCGAATGACTGAGCCGCTGAGTCGAATGACTGAGCCGCTGAGTCGAATGACTGAGCCGCTGAGTCGAATGACTGAGCCGCTGAGTCGTATGACTGAGCCGCTGAGTTGAATGACTGAGCCGCTGAGTCGAATGACTGAGCCGCTGAGTCGAATGACTGAGCCGCTGAGTTGAATGACTGAGCCGCTGAGTTGAATGACTGAGACACTGAGTCGCATGACTGAGCCGCTGAGTCGTATGACTGAGACACTGAGTTGAATGACTGAGCCGCTGAACCGAATGACTGAGTCGCTGGGTAAGATGACCGCTTACAGCCTGATCAAGGTATATCATGCAACTACCTTTCCTGAAAAAGGCTGATACCTTATTATATAGTGTATAATAAAAATGGGGATGTTCCCTGCCGCGTGGCAAGCCGGGCAATCCGTCAAGCAACTGATTCCACTGATGATTAAGGGTTCTTCTTCCTTCTTCCTTCTCTACCCCGTAAACATCATTTTTAAAAAATGTGTTGGAATAATTCATAGAAATAAAATAAAACGATAAAAGAACGAATAAGCGAAGATAGGTAGAAAAACTCAATATAATTCAATCTGCAACGGCTTAACGATAAATTAATATTGCTTATATAGTAATATCATATATCTGTTATAGGATTACAACTTCCGAAAAGGTATATGTTAAAAGTGGTTTTTTTTCCACATAGATAAATAATGCATTTCTAACATAAATTTATTGCATAAATATAATTGGGAATGTTAAG
Source organism: uncultured Bacteroidota bacterium (assembly GCA_963831005.1). Taxonomy (GTDB): domain Bacteria; phylum Bacteroidota; class Bacteroidia; order Bacteroidales; family CG2-30-32-10; genus CAWHOW01. Next base: position 14,406 of record CAWHOW010000038.1, on the reverse strand, counting down.
AAATTATTAAATCTGAACTTATACCATTATTCTTAAAAATTATTCCAATGAAATTTGGTATAATGCCGATAGAGTTGCTGTTATAGTACAATTTATTGGACTATTACAGATACCGTATCGGTATTACCAGAATTTGTCAATGAATGATTGCACACTGCCACCTGCCTACTGCCTACTTTTCTGATTCCTCGTTCAGCGCATCGGCTTTCTAATGCCATTTAAACAGCTTCAATCCCAGCCCGAAGAAGAAAACCCCCGTAGCGGTAAGTATCAGCGAGGGCAGGGCTATTTCGGCAAACCCTCCGCCTTCAATAAATATGCTTCGCATTCCGTCGGCAAGCATGGTAAGCGGAAGTTTCTGTATCACTGGTATGCTCCAGTCGGGGAAGTTGTGGTAACTAAAGAACACCCCCGAAAGTATCATCATGGGCATTACCACCACATTTATCAGGCCGTTGCCTATCTCGGTCTTCGAGGTGTTGCACGACGCGAATATGGCAATTCCTGCAAAGGCTATGTTGCCTGCTACCAGCAACAGCAGCAAGGCGGGTACGCTGCCCTGTATGCTTATGCCGAAAGCGAAATATGCAAACAGGAAAAGCAACGATGCTTCAACAAAGTTCATGGCTACACGCACAGCTATGAGCGCTATCAGAAAGTGCGATTTCTTCATGGGCGTGGCAACCATCCTTCGCAGTAGCTTCTTCGACCTGCGTTCAATAACCGTATAACTCAATCCCCACATAGCCGACATCATGATGCCCATAGCGATCAAACCGGGTATCAGGAAATCAATATAGCGTGTCCCTTTTAGTGTTAGCGGTTTTATATTATCTTCATTTACTTTTATGTTTATGTCTTTTTTGCCAAATATCCCCGAAAGCTGTATGTACGTTAGCTTTGCATCGGCATTTGATGGGTCGAAATGATAAGCTATACTACCATTCTTTTCTTCCACTACTAAACTTATATACCCTCTTTTAAGCCACACCATTGCTTCCTGCCAATTCTTTTCAGTGAAGATAAATGTAGTGTTCCCAAGCTTTTCATTCTTTATGATATATGAATAGCTGGTCTCAGTATTTGTAGTGGCTGGCGTTATGATTGTTTTATGTTGAAGGAAATCAGATATAATATGTGTACTGTCAGCTTCCGGTTTACCTGCATTCGATTCTTTAATTATCGCTACTTTGCGCGTAACATTTTGTTTGTTTGTGAACGCCAATCCAAGCCCTACCGACATCAGGATAGGGAATAGGATGCCCCAGAACAATACAGCCGGTTCCCGGAATATCTCCTTGAAATTAGCCGCAATCAACTGCCACATTTGTTTATAACGGATAATGCTATTCATGCAAATGCCTCCCCGTTAAACTAGTGAATAAGTCGTCAAGGGTTTTGCGCTTAAACTCAAGGTTCTTCAGTCGAAGATTATTAGTGTGAAGAAAATTCAGGAACTCCGGCAGTTCATTCTCCAGGCTTGAAAGCACACCCGTTCCTTGTCCCTGTACTTCATCCCACTTAATGTTAAAACGTTTATCGGATTGAAGAACAACGGAGGCAGAGCTGTTATCTTCAAGAGCAAAAGAAATAATATTTTCGCCTTTATTATCTTCAAGCAATTGGCGAAGCGTTCCTTCTTTCAGTATCTTCCCATGGTCAATAATAATGATGTTGTCGCAAAGCTGTTCCGCTTCTTCCATGTAATGAGTAGTGAGTATAAGCGATGTCTGCGATTTCTTTTTAAGGTCTTGGAGTATCGCCCATATCTCACGGCGTGCCAGAGGATCCAGACCTGTTGTCGGTTCATCCAGGAGCAATATCTGCGGATTATTAAGCAATGAAATGCCAAGTGCAAGGCGTTGCCTTTGTCCTCCAGAAAGATTCACTACATAAGCTTTCCGTTTTTCTTCAAGCCCAACCAATCCCATAACTTCCGAACAACGTTCGCTTTTAAGCCCGTAGAAACTTGCAAAAAGTTTAAGCGTTTCCCACACATTCAACTTGTCAATATAATAAGTCTCTTGCAATGACAGACCAATTATATGGTGAAGTTCATTCTCGTTGCCTTCCCATTTCTTTCCCATGATAAAGATATCGCCTTTATCAGGTTTCTGGATGCCTTCAATCATTTCCACGAGGGTGGTTTTGCCTGCTCCGTTAGGTCCAAGTATAGCCGTGAACTGTCCTTTGCGAATTGCAAGATCAATTCCCCGAACAGCCGGTACTGTCTTGAAAGATTTATGAACATCTTTTACTTCTATAACGGCATCCATCGTTAATAATGATCGGGATAATGAATTTATAATTAGAGGTTGCAAAGGTAGAAAATTCTTAATCTTTTATTTACAACTGATATCTTCATTTTCAACATATCCGAATACATTTGTTTAAGAAAATGAATAATCCCGTTTGGCAATTAAACCGATAGTAGTATCTTTAGCCCCCAAAACCTAATTTTATTTTATTATTTACTGAGACTTATTCAGGTGATTTTTTTTAAGAACATATTTCCACATCGTTCCAAAGCGTTAACACAATTACCGTTACTGTTGTTTTTTTTGTTTGCTTTTAAATCCGATTACGCCCAGTTTTATAGCAACGATTCCAATAATGTATACGAAAGTTTAAGCGATAGTTCCAATCTCACATCCGGCTATTTTGATGCTTATGATGCGCTGGGTACGCTATTCTTTAATAATGATTCTGTATACTCTTCCCCTATAAAAGCGTTTTCTTCTGATTCTCTCACTAAAGCTTATGACGGCGATTGGAGCAACGATGAATTATTCCTTTTCAGCAAGGATTTCGACCCTTCTAAAATGGAAGACTCTATCTTTACTGTTTTACAGGATAATGCAGGACACTGTTTCTATATGCCAAGACAGGGAATCATTACATGTGGTTTCGGCTGGCAGAGATGGTATTTCCATTATGGTGTAGATATTGGCCTTCATACAGGCGATACGGTGAGGGCAGCCTTCGACGGCATAGTGCGTGTTTCAAAGTTTCAGAGGTCGTGGGGATATGGCAATGTAATTGTGATTAGGCATCCAAATGGACTAGAGACTTTATATGGTCATTTATCTGCAACAAAGGTAGTTCCAAACCAGGCGGTGAAAGCAGGTGATGTAATTGGCTTAGGAGGAAGCACAGGGCATTCCACCGGTCCGCACTTGCACTTCGAAATAAGATATAAAGGTGTTCCTATCAATCCAAATAATCTTATTGATTTAAGTACTTTTTCAATAAAGAAAGATACTATTTATCTTTCCAAGAAAACATTTGATTATTATCCGGAAGTTAAAAAGGTTGTTGCTAATGCCAGATACTATTCTATTAGGAATGGCGATTCATTATCAAAAATTGCACTTTACTATGGCACTTCAGTTGCTGCATTATGCTCACTGAATGGGATAAGGCCGTCAACCTTATTAAATGTTGGCCGAACGTTAAGAGTAAGGTAGATTTATGAGTAACTAAATCAATTCATAAGTGTATAAACATAATAAATTTTATTTTTAATTTGATATTGGAATTCTTTTTCATTATTTTTACATCTTGATTTAAAAGAATGAGTTTTAACAAGAACATACTTTTATTTTTATTCACCTGCTTATTGTTCCCAGTTATCTCTTATTCGCAGGATGAGATTGCCGAGAAACCAAAGTATGCCCCTCATGGCGAAAAGCATAAAAATGTTTCAGATGCCAAGGGTAGGCAGGGTGCCTGGAAAACATATTCAAGAGAAAGAATTTTATTATCTGAAATTAATTACAAGAACGATATTAAAAATGGTGCTTGCACCAAGTATTACCCGTCAAATGGTGTTTTGAAAGAAGAAGCAAATTATTATTACGGGCAAAAAGACGGGGATTACAAAAACTATTATAGCAATGGACAGCTAAACTCTGAAGGTTCATACAGAAACGGGAGAAAAACAGGTCAATGGACCACGTATAATAAATCCTCTGGTGAAAAGAAATCGGAAGGAACTTATTTGGATAATAAAAAAGACGGTGTTTGGACTTATTATGATATAAAAGGCGTGAAAACATTATCGGGTACATATGCCAATGATATAAAAGAAGGAGATTGGGTATCCTATGATTCCGATGGTAAAGTTACTTCAACAAGCAAATATGCAAATGGTGTTGTTCAATTAAAGGAAAAAGCCTCTTCAGGTTCAACAACATCAAAGAAATCAAAAACGCAATCTACTAAACTGCCTGTTACAGATTCCAATAAAAATGCGAATCCTATTCCAAACAACAATAATCAAGATCAGAATAATAATAAGGATACGAATAAGACTCCCGACAACAAATAATTCATCTCCCATATGTTGAAAACATATTAACCTGTTGTGTTAATATGTTTTTTCTTTTTTCTAATCAATTTATAAATTAATAATTATTTTTGCTGCGAATTGGTAAACATATTCCATTCAGGAATAAGTTTTAATAGGGAATCAGGTGCAAGTCCTGAACAGTACCCGCTGCTGTAAGTTCTTTACTTTTTTCGGAAATCTTTTGTCACTGTCCGCCTGCTGGCGGATGGGAAGGCATCCGGAAATTGAACAAGTCAGAAGACCTGCCATTTTAATACATATTAGTGCAATGCTTTCGGGTGAAAGGCGTGGATAAAATCAAACTTTAATCTGTTTTTATTCCTTTGTTTCTTTCTATAAGCTTAAGCACATTGTTGCAATTAGTATTTTATACAGCTAATGAAACAGAGTAAGAATGAAAGCCTTTAAAAGAAATAAAATAAGCATATCTTTTTTCCTGATGCTTATAGGCTTTTCTGCCTATTCTCAAAAGAATATTACTGATACAATTCATCAGCTTTCTCCAGTATCTGTAACTGCCGAACGTTTGAATGCCTGTTCTATCGGTTATAAAGTAGATACCCTCGATTCACTTACTCTTGCTGAAACACGAACACTAAATGCTGCCGAACTTCTTGCCTCATACACTTCTGTATATATTAAATCCTATGGTTTGGATAATATTGTTTCTGTTATGTTCAGGGGAACAGCTGCCGAGCATACGGGCATCTTCTGGAATGGAATAGAGGTAAACACCCCTAATCAGGGCTTTTATGATATATCGCTTATTCCCGCTTCTTTCTTTAACACAATTGAAATAAAACACGGAGGCTCTGCATCGCTTTATGGAAGCGGAAACATTGGCGGAAGCATTTTCTTTGGCAATGAACCTGTATTTACTAAACAATTGAGCGCTTTGATCAACCAGTCGTTTGGAAGCTTTGGTACTTATATCACCAATGGTTCATTCAACATTGCTAATAATAGTATTTTCTCAAAGACTTGTTTCTTCAGGAAAAGCGCTGTTAATGATTTCCCTTATACTGATTATGCCCAACTTTCCCTTCCCCGCAAACGGATGCAAAACGATCAGGTGATGCAATATGGTTTGATGAACGACACTTATATCAGGCTTACTAAAAACCAGTTGCTGGGAATCTCTATATGGTACGAAAACAGCGACCGCAATATCCCTGCAACACTTGTTAGCGGTATAAGCAAAGCTTACCAGGTTGACAAAGCTGAAAAAGCCTTGCTGAGCTGGAAAATTAATGCATCTGCATTTTCTTTTAAGATAAAAGCAGCCTACCTGAATGATTATTATGATTATGTGGATTCCATTGCTAACATTAATTCAATATACAAAACAAAAACATTCATTACTGAAGCAGAAGCGAATAAAACATTTGGCAATAATCAAATCTATTTTGGCATAAACGGGAAAGAAGATATTGCAAATATTGCTGCATATAACTCGGAAAAGATACAATATTCAGGAGCTGCTTTTCTTTCCTATATCCATCGTTTCTCTTTTGGCTGGTCGTTGAATGTTAATTTGCGCCAGGAAGCAATTGAAGGTTATAATGCTCCCTTTTCACCTTCACTCGGTATAGAAGGTAAGCTAATTAAGAATCTTATGTTTTCGGGGAGTGTTTCAAAGAACTACAGGTCGCTTACGTTTAATGAATTGTATTATCAGCCGGGGGGCAACCTGCAGCTTAAGCCTGAAACAAGCTGGAATGAAGAAGCAGGCTTAACCTATTCGATAAAGAAGAATGCATTTCATATTGAGTTAAACGCTACTGTTTATAATTCCATGATCAATGACTTTATCCTCTGGGTGCCTGTTTCTGCAGATGTTTCGGAAGCCGGGAATGTACTTAAAGTAAATTGCAGGGGAGTGGAATCATCGGCAAAAGCATCATTTGCTAAAGGAAGCTTCTTGTTTTCTTTGAATGCAAGTTATACTTATGCGCATTCTACTTACGAGAATGAAGTTACCCCCGGCGATAACAGCCTGCATAAACAGCTAATCTACGTTCCACGGAATGACGTGTGCGGGACTTTCAGCGTAAGCTATAAGAAGAATTATTATTTTTCTTATAATCAGAATTTCACTAGTAAACGATTTACAGAAGAAGATAATACTGCGTTTCTTCCGGCATATACCATTGGCAATATTAATGCGGGGGCAATAATAAAGATAAGTAGAATTAAAGCAAATATACAACTCTCTCTTCTGAACATCTGGAGTGAGCGTTATTACCCTATTGAATGGATGCCTATGCCTGAAATAAATTATATGCTCACGATAGGGATTGGAATTTAAGAAAGTTGGCAGGAGCAGTAAGCAGTAAAGGAAGAGCCAAGTCTCAATCTCCAAGTCAAAAATTCAAAGGAAGAAGTGAAACGGGGAATGGGGGAAGCAGGGAAAAGAGGGCAGGGGCAGTAGGCAGTTAATTTACGAATTAAGATTTAGACTGAAGAATAACAACTAATTATCAATGTCAGTTCGAGTAGCGAAGCTTATCGAGAACAATAACTCAATGACCAATAACTAATATTAAAACAATGAAAACAACAATCATCAAAACAGCAATTGCAGCCATTGCGCTAACAGCAATGGTTACGGCTTGTAAAAAAGATTCATCGCCGGTAACCCAAACAACCACAACGCCGCCAACAGGCGCTTATGGTGCAGGAGTATTTATTGTAAACCAGGGAACTTATCCCAGTGGTGCGGGAACAGTAAGCTTCTTTAACAGAAGCACCAAAGCTGTTTCAAACGATATTTTCGCCGGTGTTAATGGTCGTCCGCTGGGAAATGCTGCCGAGTCGATGACTATAAATAACGGTAATGGTTATATAGTGGTGAATAACGGTGCGGTTGTAGAAGTAGTTAATGCTTCCACTTTTAAATCAGTGGCAACCATTACGGGTTTTGTTTATCCTTATTACTTAACTGTGCTAAATTCATCCACTGCGTATGTTTCTGATTGGGGAAGCAGCGGTAATGGGTTTATTGGTGTTGTTAACCTTAGCAACAATACTCTTACAAGTAAGATAAATACAGGGCATTCACCAGGCGCAATGGTTATTTCAGGGAATTATTTGTACGCTTCTAATGCCGGAGGGATGGGTACAGACAGCACAGTTACTGTTATCAATACTCAGACCAATACAGTAGCGGCTACTATACAGTTAAAAAATTACAGCCCTAACAGCCTTAACATTGACGCCAACGGCAAAATATGGGTTACCTGTGGCGGATATGATGGTTGGCCAAATACATCGCTTTATACCCCCGGTAGCCTTGTTTGCATTGACCCTGTAAGTGACACTATAGTGAAGAACTTTGTTTTCCCGGGAACAGGCTATCATCCCTCGAATACTGTAATTGACGGCGCTTTGCAGAATTTGTATTACATCTGCAATAGCCAGGTTTACGCTTTTCCTATTACTGCAAGCGCTTTGAACTCTTCTCCGCTTATTAATCGTTCATTCTTTGGGCTGGGTTATGACAATACAACTAAATACCTTTATGCTACCAATGCAGGCGATTATACCGACCCTGGCTGGTTCCTGCGCTACAATACCACAGGCACAGTGGTTGATTCGTTCAAGGTAGGTATTGTTCCCGGGTATTTCTGCTTTAATTAATGAGATAATTTAAAAAATCTCTAATAGAAAAATTAGAAGTGAAGGCATGAGTAACGAAAATATCTGTTCTTTTGACTTCTTTTTAAAAATAAGTAGGCTATGCTTTATTTAAGAAGTCAAATAACGGTATAACTTACATCACCGTCATTTTATTTACTATTTTTCTATTGCCTGTTTCAAGGCTATAATAATACATACCTTTTTTTAAACCGTTTGCATCAAATTTAACCTGATGTATTCCTATAGTCATATTGTTATCAGTTAATTCGCAAACTGTCTGGCCATAAACATCGTAAATGGTAATTTTTACCGACATTGCAGAAGGAAGCTCAAATGCAATTTGTGTTTTACCTCTGAAAGGCTCGGGTGAGTTTTGATATAAGTTTACCTGGGCATCATTGCTGTTGTATTCTTTTATTCCCTCTGATAAATTAGCCTGTTTCAGTACAATTTTATTATCAGGATCGAATTCCACCAAGCCCGGTTGCTTTGAAAAAGAGAGACAAAACACTTGATTATTTGAATCATTAATTACTTTAATTATGGTATCGCTTAGATCTCCAAATAAAACTTTTAACTCAACAGGCATCCTGAAAAAGCCTGCATTTGTCAGCACCTGATTAACTGTAAAATTCACTATCCACGTGTCGTTGCTATTATGTACAATATTATAAGTGTTTTCATAAACGGGATGATTGGGCTGCTTTAACCATTCTTCAAAGAACCAGTTAAGATTCTGTTTGCAACATAGGTTCATCTTTGTAATAAAATCCGGGATAGTTGCATTCATGTATTTGAAATTCACTGTATCGGTGGCATATGATTTTATAGCCGTGAAAAACACTGAATCGCCCACTAAGCATCTGAACATATGGAGAAGGCCGGCACCTTTATAGTAGGAAATTGCGACGTTAAACAAGGTATCAGTATTTGGAGTCCTGTGTACCCAAGAAGGATTATATATTGCCCATCCGGGGTTACCCAAGAGATAACGGTAGGCATCTGTAAAAATGTCAAATATATACCTTTCATGGCCGGCTAAATGCTCATCATAAAGCGCTTCGCAGTAAGTGGCAAATCCTTCGTTAAGGAAAACATCAGCCCACGTGGCGGGACTAATCATGTCTCCAAACCAATGGTGTGCAAATTCATGAGAAATAAGATCGGCCTGCCAGCAGCCGGGACAAAGGCTTATCAGAGTCTGGTCCTCCATTCCTCCCCACGTAAATTGTGTATCAAGTGTGGCAAATCCGATTTTCTCAAATGGATACTCACCAAACAAACTTGAATAGAATGTTGTAATGTTGCCAATAATGTCTTCACTGGGTTCAGGATTCTCCCCCTTGTTATAATAAAATCGTACTGGAATTAATTGAGTGGAATCAGTGAGCTTATGCCAGTATTTTATATCAAGCTTATAACCCATTTTACTTGTCATTACCATTAAATATGTAGCTATTGGATCGTTGTTCACCCAGTGATAATAAAGAGAATCACCTTTGACAATAGAATCCTGCAAACTTCCATTTGACCCAAACAATACACCAACCGGAACTTTGGCTGTGATCTCCGACAAAGCTTTATCAGACGGTTTGTCCCAACAGGGAAACCATTTGCGTGCGCCTTCGGGTTCACAATCAGTATAAACTAATCCTGCACCTGTATAAAAAGCAGAATCTCTTACATCAAGGTGATGATAGTATATCTTTACTTTGGATATTTCGCCGGGATTATACACTCTGTTTAGTTTAATATTTAGAATGTTACTAACTAGTGTAAATGAAATACCAGACATTTTCACTGAGTCAATTATAAGAGAGGAATTTACAGCATTAAGATTAATAGAGCTCAAAGCAGAATCAATTTTAAAACTAATGATTTCATCAGCGGAAAAGGAGTGGGGGTAAGGACTGTAGTAGCAATTAAACAGGTCAACATTAATATTGTATTTTAATACATCGTAAGAATGTCCTGAAGTGTTATGTGATTTATTCGTCATCAATCCTTTCTCATGAATTTCTTGCTGTTGGCAATCCCATTTCCCATTCAGAACAGAAGCTTGCTGAGAAAAAGTCGTTGAATTAAGAAAAGTTACAATGTAAAGAATATTAAATATTAACATAACTTCAAAATAAATACGTTTAATGTATTCCATGAATATGAATTTAAGTATAAAACAAAGGTAATAAGAAATAATATTGAAATAAATTTAATGAAATTTCTCATCTGAAAAATATCTTTATCTTTGAAAACTATCAATTAAGAAATAATATTGTTTAACTAAAATTATTTTACTATGTTTTGTCCAAAATGTGGCGCCGAGTTGAAAGCTGGCGCAAAATTCTGCCATGTGTGCGGATTTAATTTAACCGAAGCACCTGTTACTCCTCCGCCGCCTCAACAGCAGCAGACACCACCTCAACAACCACAACACAATACATTTCGGAATTTTAATGAAGCTAACGTTAAAGCAGCTGCATCTAACATTTTTACACGTGCCTCAAACATTATGTTTAAAACAAAAGCCGAATGGCAGGCTGTAAGTGCTGAAACACCTAATACATCGTCTATCTTATTTGGTTATGCTATTCCATTAGCGTTAATCCCTGCCATCTTTAGCATTATAGGTTATGGTGTTATTGGTGTTAGTTATGGTTGGGGATTTAGATTCAGCAGTTGGACATGGGGTCTGGAAGTTGGCATTACTTCTTTTATTTCAGCAATAGCAGGTGTGTATATCACATCACTTATCGTTGATGCTCTTGCTCCTTCATTTAAAAGTCAGAAGAATTTTGGAAGAGCTATGCAACTTGTTGCATATTCATTCACACCTATGTGGGTAGCAGGAGTATTAAATTTTTATCCGCCTCTTGCTTTTATAGCTCTGCTTGCAGGCATTTATGGATTATATCTTCTGTATGTTGGTATGGAATACACGATGAAACCTGCTAAAGAAAGCCAGATTGGATATTTCTTTGCAACATTGGGTATTGTTATTGTTGTTTATTTCGTATTGTCATTAGCGCTGGGTGCTATATTTATGTCAGTATTTGCAGTTGGGCCGGGACATTTTAATTTTAAATATTAATTATTCATATATCATAATAAAGCCGGATTTTCTGACTTTATTGATTTTTCATATAATCATTACATTTGTATTTGAAATTAGTTATTAAAAAGAATCATAATGGAAAAGAAGCACGATCTTTTATTTTGTCCTCAATGTGGAGCTAAGCTTGATGGCGACGAAATTCTTTGTCCTTCATGTGGATATAAACTGGCAGAAATAAATCCGGTTAATCAAACAACTGCAGCACCGGTTGTTCCGCCGCCTGTTACGGTTCCGAAACCTCCTGTTATACCACCTCCTCCTCCCATTGTGCCGCCGCTTGTTCCACCTATAATACCTCCCGTAAATAGCCAGAAACCTTTGCCAGGATTTACACCAAAGAGACCTAATAAAAAAGGTCTTGGAACAGGATGGATTATTATCATAATAGTTATAGGTTTAATTGTGCTTGGCGTTGGCACTGTTGCTTTTTTGCAGTATAATGGAAGCATAGACATAGAAGCTTTAAGGAGTACTATTCCTTCAAAAGATAATTCGATAAAACCCAATACAAATATTAGCGATCCTACTCGTTATTATGTAGCCCAATCATTTACAATAGTGAATTCAAAATGGACGGCTATAGTTTCAGATGTTGTTGTTTCTAAGGTTCCTTATAATAATGAAGAAGGCGCCAAAAACCAATTCAAAAAAGCTATCATGGTTAAATATCCTAAAATATGGAATCTGTTTGCTGACAATATAATTGTTAATAAATACTGTTCTTTTACAGAAGCTGAAAATGCTCATTCTAACCTTATTAAAACCTATGATGCAAAACATTATACTATTAATACCATTAACTTCGGGTATTAAAAATTAATTGTTTGACTCACTAAGGTTATATTTTTTTTGAAAAGAATTTATTTTTCGAAATCTATTTCTATCTTTGCCTGCAACGAAATAATTTAGTATTAACCTATATAATCCACGGAGGAATCTATGGCTTTCAATCTGAAGAACAGGAGTTTTGTAAAACTTCTTGATTACACACCAACGGAAATTAAATTTCTGCTCGATCTTTCTCTTGACCTTAAAAAAGCTAAGTGCAATGGCACAGAGCAACAGCGTTTAAAGAATAAGAACATCGCACTGATCTTCGAAAAAGATTCAACACGTACACGTTGTGCTTTTGAAGTTGCAGCTCTTGACCAAGGAGCACATGTTACTTATATTGGGCCCAGTGGGTCACAGATAGGTAAAAAGGAATCTATGAAGGATACTGCACGTGTGCTTGGCAGAATGTATGATGGTATTGAATATCGTGGTTATGGGCAAAGTATTGTTGAAGATCTTGCAGAATATGCAGGAGTTCCAGTATGGAATGGACTCACAACAGAATTCCATCCTACACAGATACTTGCTGATTTTCTGACCATGATGGAGCATTGTGATAAACCGCTTAATAAAATGGCTTTCACTTTTATGGGCGATGCGCAGAATAATGTAGGCAATTCATTAATGGTTGGCGCAGCTAAGATGGGAATGGATTTCAGGGCAACTGCACCCAAAGAATGCTGGCCTGATGAATCGCTTGTGAAACAGTGTAAGGAAATAGCAAAAGAAACAGGAGCTAAGATTACACTCACAGAAAATATTGACGAAGGAGTTAAAGGCGTTGACTTTATTTATACTGATGTATGGGTATCTATGGGTGAACCTGCTGAACTATGGGAAAAGAGAATTAAATTGCTGAAACCCTACCAGGTTAATCTGGAAGCAGTAAAGAAAACAGGAAACCCAAAAGTTAAGTTCCTGCATTGTCTTCCTGCATTCCACAATAGGGAAACAACAGTTGGCGAAGATATTTTCAAGAAGTACGGGCTCAATGGTATGGAAGTTACCGAAGAAGTATTTGAATCAACTATGTCGGTGGTATTCGATGAAGCTGAAAACAGGCTTCACACCATTAAAGCAGTTATGGTTGCCACGTTAGGTTCATAAGCAATGAAATAATAATTTAAAAGAGCGACTTGATAAAGCCGCTCTTTTTTGTTAGTAAGTGTTAATAACTTATATAACACGATATTAATCGGTAAAATTTAAACAATAATAGCTTTAACCAAATATTTCTTCAGTTATAACTATCTAATGGAAGAAGTTAATAATTATTTTATATGGAAACGATTTAGGTATGATTTATTTATTATATTTTTGCAATATTATACTCAAGGAAAACGGGTTTGCAAAAAATCAAGCCTGAATTAGATGAAAATTTTCAGTCATTAAACTTTTCAGTTCACTTTTATACTTTTCAATATTATCAAAGAAATTCAAACACTTTTCCTTAAAAACTGCAAATTTTTCGTAATACTCATTATATGTTATATTTTTCTTAAAAAACTTCCATAATCGTTCTATAAGGTTAAGATTCGGACTATATGGCGGTAAAAACACAAACTGTATTCTTTGGTTTTTTCCTAAAAATTCTTTCACTAATTGTGAACGATAATATTTTGCATTATCCAATATTATATAAAGTATTCCTAATGGTTGCTCTTTTAGCATTTGCTCTAATAGCGCTATAGTTGATTGAGAATTTATACTTTCGTCTTCACGAATAATTGCTTTATGTTCCTCTATATTGTATGCTCCATTAAGATTCACTCTCATGCGACCAGTATTGGTCTTAAGCACTTGCTCTTTACCTTTCTTTATCCAGCCATAAGCAGGTTGTGAGTTATGTAACGGATGAACTCCGTCCATAAAATATATGTGGTCTTCCGCTGATTTGGTCTCTTTAAACTCGTTATATTTTTCAATGAATTCTCCTTGTGCTTTTTTATTTGCTTTGCCCGGAATATGTTTAGGCTTTTTGTAGCTGAATCCCATTTGATGCAAAAGACTTGTCATACCTTTTGAAGTATATTTAACTCCATAGTTTGCATGAACATAAGCACATATTTCTTTTGCCGTTAAATAAATATTTTCTTCTAAATGTGCTGTTAATTCTATCTTTTCAGCAGAAGTTAATTTACTTATCCCGCCAGTGTAGTTATCTTCAAGCAATGTTTTCATTCCTTCTGTTTCAAATATCTTATGCCATCTCCTCACTGTTCCATCATCTATTAATAGAAACTCTGCTATTTCTTCATAACTAAATCCCTTGTTAAGAAGTAATATTGATTTTATTCTATCCGCTCTTTTTAACACTTTTGGTTTTTATGCATTTATTTATATGCTTTAATTTGCTCTGTGTTAAAAAGCCTGCCATATATATGGCAAAGCAAATACAATTAATTTTAGAAACTCTTTTAAAAATATTTTTTTATTAACCTTATCTTGTTAATTATTTTTTTATTTTTGT
>CAWHOW010000037.1:0-46874 GCA_963831005.1 uncultured Bacteroidota bacterium | reverse complement strand
TTAGCATTGCTTCAATGGCGGGTGCGCTTCGAGACGTCCCGCGTCATCCTGAGGAGAGACAAAGTCTCGTCTCGAAGGAAAGCGGGACTCCTCAGCGTGACAGACGTTGCAGCGCAGTGTACCCTGATAGCTATCAGGGAATAGCAAGGCGGACACGTCAACAAACAGCAAACAGATGACAGAAAAGAGAAAATATTTATTTATATTTAGTTTTTCAATTTGCTATTTACTGTTAGCTGTTAACTGTTTTCTGTTATTTAATACCAGTCCGCCACTGCAAGCAATGCTTAACCGTTATGATGTAATAAATAAATCTTAATTTTACCCCGCACCACAGCCAAAAGATGAAACAACTAAGCATCATAATCCCGGTATTCAACAGCGAAGGCAATATAGCCGAATTATCACGCCAGCTTATGGATGCGCTTAAAGATTTTTCGTTTGAAGTGATATTCGTTAACGATGGCAGCCGCGATAAAAGCTGGGATGTTATTAAGCAGGCTACTGTTGAAAACAATAATATCATTGCCATTAATTTACGCCGCAACTTTGGTCAGGATAATGCGCTAATGGCAGGCATCAGTCGTGCCACTGGCAATTACATAGTGATTATGGACGACGACCTGCAGCATTCGCCTTACGATATATTGAAGCTTTACAATAAATGCAGCGAAGGATATGATGTTTGCTATGCCCATTTTCCGGGTAAGCATCAACGGATGTGGAAAGATTTCGGAAGCTGGCTTAATGGCGTATTTGCCTATTGGCTGCTTGGTAAACCCAAAGGCATATATATGTCGCCATTTAAAATAATCAGGAAAGAAGTTGCCTTGTCGCTGCTGCAATATCCCGGCCCTTTCCCTTATATCGACGGTTTGATACTCGATTTCACAACTAATGTAACTTATGTTGATGTTGAACATTACCAAAGGCATAAAGGCAAAAGCAATTATAATTTCTTCAGGTCGTTTGGCGTGTTCCTTAAAACAGTAACAAGCTTCTCTGTAATTCCCCTGCGCATAGCAACCACCATTGGTTTTATCACAGCCATTACAGGCTTTATCATTGCGCTATATTTGCTGATAAAATATTTAACCATCACCTATTATGAAGTGGAAGGATGGACCTCGTTAATTGTTACTTTGCTTATCATTGGTGGCATCCTGCTCATGTCGATAGGCCTGATAGGCGAATACCTGGGAAGGATGTTCCTTACATTAAATAAAAAACCGCAGTATTCAATTGGTGAGATTATAGGAAAAGGGGAGGAGTTAACCGGCAAACAGTAACTAATGACCAGTGACTAATATCCATTGCTGGATTCTTGTTTCATGTTAAAAGTAACAAGTAACCAGCAACCAGTAACATTAAATATCTATTTGGAATAAACATACTCTATTTCCAGGAAAGGCTTATTCATCTTGTTATAGCGAATATCTTCAGATATATTCCCTGCATCATAGTATTTGTAAGTATCCTTTTCAGTAACTACTCCGAAAGCATTGTAGCTAACCTTGTCAATCCTGTTACCCTTATCATCAAATTTGGAAGATGATTCAATTGAGCCTACAGCATTATAAACAACATCTTCAGTTTTATTTCCTTTGTCATTGTATGTGTGAATATACTTCGAGTTCAGCGAGCCATCGGCATTGTAAACAACTTCGCCTATCAGATGCTCTTTATCATCATAAGTGTACACATACTTTGAATTAACTGTCCCGTCGGAATTATAAACTATCTTTTCATACGCATCGGTTTTGTCATTATAAGAGTAACTGTATTTAGTGATGACTGATGTTTTAGCGCTGTTCACTTCCTTTTCAGTTAAATTCCCTTTACTATCGTAAGTGAAATAAGTAACCACCGAACCATCGGCATCAAAGGTGCCATGCTCTGTAAGCTTTCCCCTGTTGTCGTATTTGTAAGTGTCTTTCGACCATGGCGAACCATCGGCATTATAATCGGTCTTTTCAATTGCATTTCCCTTTTCATCGTATTTGTAAACTGTCCTCGAATCAACAGAATCCTTAGTGGCATATACTATCTTTTCAAGTTTATTCCCCTTATCATCATACTTATTAACTTCCATTTTAAACTTTGAACTGGAGTCCAATACTCCGTTTTTAAACTGGAACTGGTAGGCATTGCAAGCTTTGAATCCACCTTTTACTTTATCTTTTTCCTGCGAATAAGAAAAGGAAATTTGAAGAATAAATGCCAGTAAAGTAGCTGTTAATATTTTAATTGCCTTCATTGTCTGTAAATGCAAAAGTAGTTAAAATGACATTCATCATTAAAGAAAGATTTCAGAACAGGGATATGCCTAACAATCTTTATATATGCTTTACTTATTTGTTTCCTGATTGTCATTTAACACAAATTAGCATTTAAAAGTTTTGGGATAATATAGTTATTATTTACTTTTGAATCCATAATCAGGAGATATATTTAAGTTATATATCACTTCATGAAGCATCGATTCATCATATTCTTTACTCTTCTTTTCTTATCCATAATTTCATTTGGACAGTCCGGGAAGTTTATTAAAGTTTATTTTCTTTATGGCTCCAAGCCTGCTAACGGGCACAGGTATCACGAAGATCCTTATTTCGGCGGAAAACATGGTGGTCATGTAAGCATTGGCATTGATACTTCTATTGTTGGCTTTACTAATAATAACGGGTTTCACATATTTGCGCGCAAAAAGAATCTGAAAGGAATTTATAAAGTAAAAGGCATTAGTGAGTTTCGCAAGGATTTCCTCCACATTTAAATATACAACTTTTGAAGTCCCCCTTGCCGATAGTCAGTATGTAAAATTAAAAGGAATAATCAATAACTATTTGTACGTTCAAACGCCCTACGATTATGCTTTTATAGGGATGAGGTGTGCTTCGGCGGCATATGATTTATTGAGCCAGATAGGGTTGTTTAAAATAAGATCAAAATGGGGGAATATCATTTCAAACTTTTATCCCAAAAAGCTACGTAATAAAATGTTTAAGATAGCTAAGGAAAATAAATACAAGATATATTCTCAGCCCGGACGCCCTTCAAGGAAATGGGAAAACGACTGATATTATTGCAGTATGCACTCACCTGCTCTATTTTTTCATTAACAGTTTACGTTCAGTTATTAAAAAATCTTATATATTTGCAGCCGTTTTGCTCTTTGAAACATAATAAATGTTGTTTTGAATTTTGTTATTTGAATGAATAACTAAATTCTTAAACACTACTGGTCTCGTAGCTCAGTTGGATAGAGCAACAGCCTTCTAAGCTGTGGGTCGGGCGTTCGAATCGCCCCGAGATCACTGATAATAATTTACTTCCTAAACAACAAATTCAATTTCTTTAAAATCGCATTTAATTAATTCGCTGTTCGGGGTTTTAAGCATTAGTTTGCCTTCGTCAGAAACACCAATTATTGTAGCCAATATCACTTGTTCTTTATAAATGTATTTTGCTTCTTCGCCATTGCGGTAAAGGGAAGAAAGATATTCGGCTGTTAATTGTTTGTACTGCATTTCTTTTAACTGCTTGTACCTTTCATCTATCTTCGAACAGAGCAACGAAAGACATTCATCTAAATTATATTCTTTGCCTGTGATATTCTTCAACGAAATGGGGTTGGGCGCATCACTTATAAATATTTCCTGGTTGATATTGAGTCCTATTCCAAGTATTGTATGCATAAACGTATCGCCCATTATAGCGTTCTCAACAAGCATACCGGCTATTTTCTTGTCGTCGGCATAAATATCGTTGGGCCATTTTATTTTAATGGCGGCAGTGTTTCCGCATAGTTGCACTATCATGTCGTGCACGCCAAGCGATGCAACTATGTTTAGCATAAACTGCCTATGAAGCGGAAGGAACTCCGGTTTCAGGATAATGCTTATCAACAGGTTCTTGCCTGCTTCACTTTCCCAGCTATTATCCCCTGCCCCTCTGCCAGCAAGCTGAAACATTGCCGAAACAACAGTGCCTTCGTCAAGGCCTGTGGTACTCATCATTTCCGAGGCATAGCGGTTGGTCGATTCAGCTTCATCAAGGTATATAATATTTTGTCCTATCATTTTGATTGAAATATTCGCCACTTCTTATATATAGAAACTGCTTATCTCCTTTAAACAAGTTTACTTTACCACATAGGCACAGTAGAAACATAGTAAAACACATAGCCCGATAATACCAATTGCTTCATTGTCCTTATTGAATCTATGTGAAACCTATGTTCCTATGATACTATGTGGTAAACTTAATTTCACGTTTTTAATCTTTTTATATAGTAATCTATTTATATTTCATTTTACTTGACCGAGTGGATAAGCAGTTTATAGAATAAAGGAATAAGCAATGATTTATATTAATAAATTTCTTATTTTTGCAGGTTACAAATATATATATATTGAATGGCTAAAAGGAAAAAGAAAGCTGAAAGTTCTGATTTATTGACGGAGATCATCATTAAAGGAATACAGGATAAAAAAGGAAAGAATATTGTAAGTCTGAAACTAAAGGAAATACCACATGCGGTATCCGATTACTTTATTGTTTGCCACGGCACCTCAAATATACAGGTTCAGGCTATAGCCGAATCGGTGGAAGATGAAGTGCGGAATGCCATTGGGCTAAAACCCTGGCACAGGGAAGGTGTTCAGAATGCCGAATGGATATTGCTCGACTATGTTGATGTGGTGGTGCATATATTCCAGGAAAACACACGCAGCTTCTTCCAGATAGAAAAACTTTGGGCTGATGCCGAAACTATTAATGTTGCATCGGATAACTAATGTTATGTTAACAATATTATTTCATATAGATTGCTTCGTCGTTCCTCCTCGCAATGACGTCATTGCGAATCCGACAAAGGAGGATGAAGCAATCTTTTTGATACAATACCCTTAACACAACACTAATAAACTAAGAAAATAATTTAATAAAAGAAAATTACGCCTCGAACCTTTTCAGGCGATGAATGATTAAATAAACGGATAATGGCAGATAACCAGGGAAACCCACAAAAGAATACAAATTTCAAGCCCGGTATTAACCCCAAGAAAACTAAAGGCGGTTTTAATTTTTATTGGATATATGGAATATTGGCAGTAGTGTTTTTAGGAATTCAGTTCATGAACTGGAACGGAGCTTCTGAAAAAACCAATTTAAAAGATTTTGTTACCATGCTCTCAAGGGGCGATGTTGATAAGATCGTTATTGTGAACAAAGAACGCGCTGATGTATATTTGAAAAAGGACAGCCTTAAAAAGAAGGAATATAAAGATATCAGCAAGGGAATAGGCGGTTCTTCAAACAGTGGTCCTCATTATAATTTTGATATTTCGAATGAAACTTTTGCTACTGAACTTGAAAAAGAAGAGACCTATATTTTATCAGATACTGTTAGCAGGACTAAGAAGCAGTTAAAGACAATCAAATATGCATTTGATAACCTCAAACTGGAGCGTGATACTGAAAGCAACTGGAGTCATGAAATACTCAGTTGGATAATCCCAATCGGGTTAATGGTCATTATCTGGATATTCATTATGCGCAGAATGGGCGGTGGCGCTGGCGGTGGCGGACAAATATTCAGTATAGGAAAATCAAAGGCGCAATTGTTCGATAAGGATACACAGGTAAATATCAACTTCAATGATGTAGCAGGATTGGAGGAAGCTAAGGTTGAAGTAATGGAGATCGTTGACTTCCTTAAGAATCCGAAAAAATATACTGAGCTTGGAGGAAAGATCCCCAAAGGCGCATTGCTTGTAGGCCCTCCGGGAACAGGGAAAACATTACTTGCTAAAGCTGTTGCTGGCGAAGCAAAAGTTCCTTTCTTCTCGCTCTCAGGTTCCGATTTTGTTGAAATGTTTGTAGGTGTTGGGGCTTCAAGAGTTAGAGACCTTTTCAGGCAGGCGAAGGAAAAAGCTCCTTGTATTATTTTCATTGATGAAATAGATGCTATTGGCAGAGCCAGGGGACGCAACCAACTTACAGGTTCAAATGATGAACGCGAAAATACGCTGAACCAATTGCTCACTGAAATGGATGGTTTTGGAACTAACGTAGGCGTTATAATACTTGCAGCTACCAACCGTGCCGATATCCTCGACCGCGCATTGATGCGTGCAGGACGTTTCGACAGACAGATACATTTGGAACTCCCCGACCTTGAAGAGAGGAAAGCAATATTTAAAGTTCATATTCGTCCACTGAAACTTGATGTTGCAGTTGATACTGATTTTATGGCTAAACAGACACCCGGGTTCTCAGGTGCTGATATTGCCAATGTTTGTAATGAATCAGCTTTGATTGCTGCACGCGGCAATAAAAAAATAATTGAGAAACAAGATTTCCTCGATGCTATTGACCGTATTATTGGTGGACTAGAAAAGCGCAGCAAAATAATTTCAAAGGATGAAAAGAAAGTTATTGCTTTCCATGAAGCCGGTCATGCCTCAGTAAGCTGGATGCTTCGATATGCACATCCTTTAATTAAAGTCACCATTGTCCCACGTGGGAAAGCTCTTGGTGCAGCCTGGTATCTTCCTGAAGAAAGACAAATAACCACATACGAACAAATGCTGGATGATATTACTGCAACTTTAGGCGGAAGAGCATCCGAAGAAATTGTTTTCGGAAAGATCTCAACCGGCGCTTTGAATGACCTCGAGAAAATTACTAAGCAGGCTTATGCCATGATAGTTTATTACGGTCTGAATAAAAAAATAGGAAATATTAGCTACTATGACTCTACAGGCGCAAGTGAATATTCTTTCAACAAACCATATAGTGAAACTACTGCGAAAACGATAGATGAAGAATTAAGTTTAATGGTTGAGAGCGCTTATTTGCGGGCAAAAAGTATATTACTTGAGAATAGGGATAAATTGGAAAAGCTTGCTATGCGCTTGCTTGAGAAAGAAGTAATTTTCAGAGAAGACCTTGAAGAAATTTTTGGTAAGCGTCCGTATGATGAAGATGATGCTGAAAAACCAAAAGAAGAAAAAAAACCTGATACCGACAGACCAGCTGATGTTGTTGCCAGTGAAGGAAGTATTGTGGCAAGTATCCCAAAAGATGAAAACCCTAAAATCTGATTTATGGAAGAAAGCACTCAGAGGGAAAAAATATTGAAACGGGTTCGGAATGCATTAATATATAAGACCGATAACCCTTTCCCAAACCCCGATTTTGAATCGAACGTTTATAAAGAAATGACCGATTCACCCGAGGTAATTTTTGCCGAAGAGTTCATCAAAGTAGCAGGCAAATTCGTGTATTGCGAATCAGAAAATGAATTTGCTGAAAACATGAAGTCATTGATAAGTGAAAATCAATGGACAAAAGTTTTTTGCAAAGAAGATAAAGTTAAAAAGATTCTTGAAACAGGTAATATCCCATTCCTTTCGGAGGATAAGGATTTTCATGAAATTGAAGTAGGTATCACTCAATGCGAATATCTTATTGCAAGGCTTGGTAGTATTATGGTTTCATCAAGGCAGCACTGCGGAAGAAAAATGTTTGTTTATCCACCAATACATATTGTATTAGCTTATACTTCACAACTGGTCAACGACCTGAAACAGGCATTAGCAGGGATTAAGCAAAAATATGCTGAAAATATTCCTTCCATGATTTCTGTTATTACCGGCCCCAGTCGAACTGCCGATATTGAAAAGACATTGATAATGGGAGCCCACGGACCAAAAGAGATCTATGTCTTTCTTATTGATGATACAGTTTACGAATAGGTTCAAGTATAATGAGTGTAAACTGGGTTTCTATATATAGTTCCAAATATATTCACAAAGTGGAAATTGTTAAAGCCGTCCTTCTTGATAATAATATTGACAGTGTTGTTGTGAATAAACAGGATTCCGCGTATCTTTTTGGAGAGATAGAACTGCATGTTCATCCTAATGATGTATTAGAAGCTAAACAAATTTTAATTAAAGAAAAATTTGAATAATTTCATTACAAGAACTATAACTGCTGCGCTGTTTGTAATAATAATAGTTGGCTCTGCAATATGGAATTTTTGGGCATTTGCTGTTGTATTTGGAGTGTTTGTTATTTTTGGTATCTGGGAATTCTACCGCATGGTGGAGCGAAAGAACATCAAACCTCAAAAAATATTTGGCGTCATAATAGGTTTCTTATTATATGCCGTTTCTATTTTAAACATTAAAGGAGTAGACAGTAAATACTCAGATATTTTATCTTTATTAATATTCGTTTTTTGCGGCATTGTATTTTTTATTGAATTATATAAGAAATCGGAAACACCATTTCAAAATATTGCGTTTACTCTTCTCGGTATAATATATATTACTATACCTTTCATAATATTAGTATCATTTAATAAATATGCCGAAGGAAGTTGCAGTATTTTTACATTCCCTGTATTATATTTTTTTATGCTCTGGGCCAATGATACTTTTGCTTACCTTACAGGAATGAAATTAGGAAAGCATAAGTTATTTGAACGAATATCGCCAAAAAAAACATGGGAAGGCGCAATAGGGGGATTGATATTTACTTTGATTCTAGCCATTGTCTTTTCAGTTTATTTTAAATTTCTCAATCTTCCAGAATGGTTAGGACTGGCAACAATAATAGTTGTGTTTGGAACTTATGGCGACCTGGCAGAATCTATGTTAAAAAGAAGTATGGATTGTAAAGATTCGGGGAAGTTTTTTCCAGGACATGGCGGGATACTTGACAGGTTTGATTCTGTTTTGTTGTCAGCGCCATTTGTATTTGTTTATTTAAAAATTCTAGAACTTGCTTAGAAATGAAGATTCATAAAGAAGGATATACGACTATTTTAATTGCTTTCCTGATACTTTCTGTTGTTGTAACATTATTATACTTTTTCTTTACAGGATACGAATGGATAAAATATATATTGTATGGCGGGTTTGCAGTGCTGTTCCTGCTTATCATTTATTTTTTCCGTTCGCCCAGAAGAGATATGACTCTTAGCCATGAATACATCATTTCTCCTGCCGACGGGAAAATCGTGGTGATTGAGGAAGTACTGGAATCTGAATATTTCAAAGATAAGCGCATACAGGTTTCTATTTTCATGTCACCTCTAAATGTTCACTGCAACAGGTATCCGTGTTCAGGTACAGTGAAGTATTATAAATATCATCCCGGTTCCTACTTGGTTGCCTGGCACCCTAAATCGTCGGAAGAAAATGAACGCACTACAGTGGTGATAGAAGACAATAAAAAAATATTTAT
This sequence comes from uncultured Bacteroidota bacterium, assembly GCA_963831005.1. Classification (GTDB taxonomy): domain Bacteria; phylum Bacteroidota; class Bacteroidia; order Bacteroidales; family CG2-30-32-10; genus CAWHOW01. Next base: position 37,613 of record CAWHOW010000037.1, on the reverse strand, counting down.
TCTTGTACGCCAGATTGCAGGAGCTGTTGCAAGAAGAATTGTTTGCAATGCAGTGGAAGGAGCTCACGTAAAACAAGGGCAGGAACTTGGTTTCATTAAATTCGGTTCGCGTGTAGATATGCTATTGCCTCTAAAAGCAGATATTAAAGTTCAGCTTGGGCAAACTGTAAGAGCCGGAAAGACTGTTATAGCTGAGCTTGCCTGATTTTTAATTTATTGCAAGGGAATAATTCTATAAAATATCCCTTAACTCTCTCAATGATTTTACCTCAAAATCAATTGATTTATTATGTACACAGTTTTCAAGATTTACAAAGACCGCTTCCATTCCTGCATCCATTGCGCCCCGAACATCTACTTCCAAATCATCACCTATCATAAGGCATTCAGAAGCAATTGCTGAGGTTTTTTCAAGTGCATAAAGAAATATTTGCATATTAGGTTTATTGCATCCGGCTTCTTCTGAAGTAACGATTTGCTGAAAGTATTTTGCAAGCCCCGATCTCTCAATCTTTATATACTGTACCTCTTTAAATCCATTTGTAATAATGTGAAGCTGATACTTTGGGAAAAGATAATCAAGCGTTTCCATAGTATGTGGAATTAGCTTTGTTTTTAACGGGCTTAAACGAACATATTCACTTGAAATACCTGCCGCAAGCAAATTATCAATAATGCCAAAATCGTTAAGAGTTAATCTAAATCGCTCAACACTTAGAAAACTTTTTTCAACCTTGCCTTTTCTATATAAATCCCATAAGATATCATTATGTACATTGTATTTTTGCTGGAAGATTTCAGGGCTTTCAACTCCTTTATTTATTAGATTAAATTGTTCAAAGAGATCAATAAAAGTATCTTTATTATTAGCAGTAAAATCCCAAAGAGTTTTATCTAAGTCGAAGAAGATGTGTTTGTATTGTTTCATTAAAATTATTTTTTCTCTAACAATTTGCCAAAAGTATTAATATTATTTAAGCCTAATCAAATTGAACAAACTGTTGCCAAGAGTTTTAAATTTTTACGTACATTTGCTTTTCGAATTTTTCTGACGCAATTAGAGAATTATTATGATCGTAGATATTTTTATTCCTTGTTTTATTGACCAGTTGTACCCTCAAACAGCATTCAACATGATCAAGGTTTTGGAGAAGTTGAATGTATCGGTTAATTATAATCCTGAACAAACATGTTGTGGCCAAGTGGCTTTTAACAGTGGCTTTTGGGATCATTCCAAATGTGTGGCAGAAAAGTTTATCCGTGATTTTTCGAACGACAGGTATATTGTTGCCCCCTCAGCTTCCTGTGTAGGTATGGTTCGAAGTTATTATCCCGAAATGTTTCACAATACTGCTTTTCATAACGAATGTAAACAATTACAACGGAATATTTTCGAGTTTACCGATTTCCTGGTAAATATTTTGAAAGTAACAGATGTTGGCGCCAGTTTTAATGGCAAAGTAACCTATCATGATGCCTGTTCTGCCTTGAGAGATTATGGGCTAAAAGATGAACCGCGTAGTTTGTTACGGAATGTAAAAGGCCTCGAACTGATTGAAATGAAAAATACTGATGTTTGTTGCGGTTTTGGTGGAACATTTTCAGTTAAACATGAAGCTATTTCTACGGCTATGGCTGAACAAAAGGTACAGAATGCCCTTGATACAGGCGCTGAATATATTGTTTCCACTGAATCTTCCTGCCTTTTGCACCAGGAAGGCTATATTAAAAAACATAACCTGCTTATTAAAACTATTCACATTGCCGATATACTGGCTTCGGGAAATTGATTTATAGATTGAATTACCTACATTTAAGGAATTAATAAGTTTTAAATTCCTGCCTATCACTTTCACAAACAACTAAATTCAATTCACTAATATGTTATGTGAATTTGCTGGCTAATGCTGTGTATTCACATTGATGTACTGCGTATTCTCAATCAATCAATGTGTATTTACATTAATGTGATGTGCATGTACATTCATGTGCTGTACATGTCACTTCAAGCGCTGTACATGATCTCATGAACACTGTGCATTTACATTATTGCAGTGTGCATTCACATTGTTGTACTGTGTATTCGCATTAATGCACTGTGCATTTGTATAGCTTGCACTGTGCATTCACACATTTGTACTGTACATGTGCATTGTTGCACTGTGTATTCTATTGTTTCATCAATAGTATATAAATTGCAACTGCTATCATACACAGTCATATCAATTTCTATCGTGATAAAACTTACTGGTAATTCCACCTATTTATTTAAGTTTTTATACGTATGCCGTTGATTTATTGCAGTTTTAAGCACATTTATTTTTATCATTTAAAAAAACAATAAATAGTTACAATTTAAGCGCTGGTTTGCTTGTGTTCTAAGGTTTTCCAACATTCAATGCAATCGACAATATTTTTCCATCCCAACCAGGATTAAATATTGTTGAAAAATAATGAAGTATTAATTGTTAGTTTATTGGGATTAAATGTTTTTATTCAGTATATTTACATCAGAAATTAAATATTACAGACAACTTTTCTTAAATTTAAACGTCTATAAAATAGTTTCACCAAAATGACGAAATCAATCAGTAAACAGAAAAATAAATTTTAATAGTATGTTTTTAAAATATATGCATATTTATAAAACACTTATTTTCTTTTTTACTTTCTTTCGAATTATTACTATTGAAGCACAACCCGGTTGTCCGGAAGTTAATGCCGGAAATGACCAAACAATATGTGCCGGGAGTTGTGCAAACCTTACAGCTACTCCATTTGCTACCGGCGCTACAACAAGTTACACTGTTTCGGCTATCCCTTATGCCCCACCAAACCCTTATAATAGCGGCACTCCTATTCTTGTACATATTGATGATGCATGGAGCAGTGTTATTAATTTGCCTTTTCATTTTTGCTTTTTTGGAAACAACTATACACAATGTCAAGTTGGTGCTAATGGATTAATCACATTCAATAGTGAATCTGTTGACGTAGGTGGATCATGTGCTTGGGACATAGAAGATGCTAATCCGCTTCCAAATACTGAATACACTACAGCCGAAAATAGCATTATGGGTGTATATGAGGATATTGATCCAACAAATAAAGGGGATATTTATTGGCAATTGATAGGTAGTGCACCATGCCGGATGTTAATAGTTTCATTTTATCAGATTCCATATTACGGAGATGCAAATAGTGTTTGTGCGAGTTGTTATACGTCATCTTCATTATATGCTACAAGCCAGATTGTTCTTTATGAAACTACAAATGCAATTGAAATTTATATCCAAAACAAAGAAGATCTTCCTGCATGGAATAATGGTATGGGTATAGAAGGAATTGAAAATGCAGCTGGCTCCGTAGCTTATACTGTTCCTGGGAGAAATAACACAGTTTGGACTGCTACTAACGACGCCTATCGATTCACACCTAATGGTGCAGCAAGTTATACAACTTCCTGGTGGCAGGGTGCTACCCAGATTTCTGCAACAACAAGTGCTACCGTTTGTCCTGCCTCAACTACAACTTATACAGCAAAAGCTGTTTATACTGATTGTGATGCTTCGCAGGTTACTGTAACAGATCAAATGAATGTTGTTGTTAGTCCAAGCCCTACAGTTAATATTTCAGCAACAGCAAATCCTATTTGTGAGGGAGCTTCAACTACGTTAACTGCTGGTGGAGCTACAACTTATTCTTGGAGTGATGGATTGGGAACTGCTAATCCTGTTACTGTGTCTCCAACTACTACTACTACATATATAGTAACTGGCACTAAGGCTGGTTGTACTGAAACAGCAAATATTACAGTTACAGTAAATCCTAATCCTATTGTTAGTATTACACCTTCAGCAAATCCTATTTGTGTGGGGTCATCGACAACTTTGACAGCTGGCGGTGCTACTACTTATTCATGGAGTGGAGGACTTGGTACTTCAAACCCAATTATTGTTACACCTGCTTCTGCTACAACATATACTGTTACCGGTACTACGGCAGGATGTACGGGTAGTGCGAGTGTCACAATTAATTTAAATCCTGATCTGAATGTTAGCATCACACCATCAGCAAATCCTATTTGTACAGGAGCATCAACTACTTTAACTGCAAGTGGCGCCACTAATTATTCCTGGAGCGGAGGCTTGGGTACTGCAAACCCTTTAACTGTTACACCAGCTTCAACAACAATTTATACAGTAACCGGTACTTCTGCAGGATGTTCAGGAACAGCGAATGTAACTATCAATTTGAATCCTAATCCAACAATTGGTGTAACAGCAACAGCAAATCCAATTTGTGCAGGTACCTCAACAACATTAACAGCAAGCGGGGCATCAGTTTATTCTTGGAGTGGAGGTTTAGGTACAGGCAACCCTGTTACCGCATCACCCGCATCTACTACGACTTATACTGTTACCGGTACTGATATCAATGGATGTACAAATACTTCAAACATTACAGTTAATGTTAATCCTAACCCTGTGGTCAGTATTTCAGCCACTGCAAATCCAATTTGCATAGGTACTTTAACAACTTTAACGGCAGGCGGAGCAACTACTTATTCCTGGAGCGGAGGCCTTGGCACATCAAACCCAGTTTCAGTATCACTCACTTCAACTACTACTTATACAGTGACCGGAACTACAGCAGGATGTTCGGAAACAGTAAATATTACAATTACTGTAAATCCAAACCCAACTGTTAATATTACGCCATCAGCGAACCCCATCTGTGCTGGCACTTCAACTACTTTAACAGCCGGTGGAGCAACTTCTTATTCATGGAGCGGAGGTTTGGGTACTTCAAACCCAGTTACTGTCTCACCAGCTTCATCAACAACGTATACAGTTACAGGGACAACGTCAGGATGTACAGGCACTGCAAGTATCCTAATTAATATTAATCCAGATTTAGCTGTAAGTATAACACCCTCGACAAACCCGATTTGTGCAGGAGCTTCAACAACTTTAACAGCAGGCGGAGCAACAACTTATTCATGGAGTGGGGGACTGGGTACTGCAAACCCATTAACTGTAACACCGATTTCTACAACAACTTATATGGTTACAGGTACTTCATCTGGATGTTCTGGTACATCAAGTATTACAATAAATGTAAATCCATTACCTACAGCCGATGCAGGTTCTCCTCAAACTATGTGTTCTCAATCTTCCGCAGTTCTAACTGCAAGCGGTGGAGGTACTTATCAGTGGAATACCGGACAGTCAACACAAACTATTACTGTATCTCCAAGTATAACTACTACTTATACTGTTACTGTTTCTTTGAATGGATGTAATAGTACTGCTGATGTAACTATTACATCATTGGTTCCTACTCCAATTGATGCCGGGCCCAATGTTGCCATTTGTGATGGAAGTACTGCTCAACTTAATGCAACCGGTGGGTTAAGTTATTTATGGTCCCCTGCTGTAGGACTTAGTAATGCATCTATAAGCAATCCTGTCGCTAACCCATCTGTTACTACAACATATTATGCTAATTCTATTGTTCCTGTTGGCAATATGATTATTAATGGCGATTTTAACTCCGGAAATACGGGTTTTTCTAGTCAATATTTTTATTCTATAGATCTTAGTCCTGAGGGATTTTATTATGTAGGAACAAATCCCAGTGTGTGTAATGGTGGTTTCAATGCTTGTCCTGACCATACAACTGGAAGCAGCAATATGATGATAGTTAATGGAGCACCAACAGCCAATACAGATGTGTGGTGCGAATCTGTTTCTGTTTCTCCAAATACAAATTATAATTTTTCAACCTGGGTTTGTAATTTAGATGCTTCAGGTGGTAATTTAGCTTTGCTTCAGTTTTCGATAAACGGGCAACCTCTTAGCACTCCTTTTGGCGTACCATCTGTATGTACCTGGAATCAGTTTTTTGAAGTTTGGAATTCAGGAAGCAATACAACAGCAAATATTTGTATTTTGAATCAAAATACAATTGCTAATGGAAACGATTTTGCGCTTGATGATATTGCTTTTTCGCCTCTTTGTAATAGTACGGATTCTGTTGTTGTTACAGTTAACCCATTGCCAACACCAAATGCTGGTTCAGCTCAGACAATATGCGATGGCCAAAATGCAACATTAAATGCATCAGGAGGTGGAACATATCAATGGAGCACGGGTCAGTCAACACAAAACATTACTGTTAATCCAACAATAACTACTACATATATACTGACTGTTTCCTCATTAGGATGTACTGCTTCTGATAATGTTACTGTAAATGTTACTCCTAATCCAATTGCTAATGCAGGCACTGATCAGATTATTTGTAAAGACCAGAGTGCAAACCTGACAGCTTTTGGAGGTGGGACATATCAATGGAACACTGGCCAGTCAACGCAAAGCATTAATGTTTCTCCAATAACTACAACAATTTATACAGTGACTGTAACTGCAAGTGGTTGTTCCGCATCTAGTGATGTGACGGTTAAGGTTAACAATCTACCTCCGGCAAATGCTGGTCCGAATCAGGCAATATGTTATGGCTCTACAGCAAATTTAGCCGGAAGTGGTGGAACTATTTATTCGTGGAGTCCATCTCTATCATTAAGTGATCCAAATATCGCCAATCCTATTGCAACTCCTGATTCATCGACATCTTATACAGTTACGGTAACAGATACAAACGGTTGTTCAGCTACAAGCAATATGACACTAACCGTTTACCCTGAAATGTTTGTTTCCATTGGCGCAAATCAATCTATTTGTACTGGCCAAAGTGCAAATTTGCTTGCAAGCGGAGGCGCAATATATTCATGGAGTCCGGGAACAGGACTGTCTTCTACAAGTATTAATAACCCTGTTGCAAATCCGGCATCCACAACTTCCTATACGGTAACTGTAAATGATGGTAACGGTTGTACAAAAACAGAAAGTACCACTATCACAGTAAATCCTATTCCAACTTCAAGCTTTACTTTAAGCAGCCCTATTTGTTTGGGGCAAACATCTACAATAACTTATACAGGAACAGGTTCCGCCTTATCCTCTTATAATTGGAATTTTGGCGGGGGAATATTGTTAATGGTACTGGTTCCGGACCTTATCAAATTAGTTGGACTACTCCTTCTATAGATACTGTTAGCTTATCTGTTACAGAAAATGGCTGTACTTCAACGACTACATCAGTTCCGCAAATAGTGGGATTAGCAACTACCGGCATATCCATTATTGATTCAATTAGCTGCAATGGGATGAATGACGGGCAGGTAATGTCAGTTCCTACAGGTGCAGCACCTTTTCAATACGCATGGAGTAATTCCCAAACTACTCAAATTGCTTCTAACTTAAGTCCAAATATTCAATATACAGTTACAGTCAAGGATTCTAACGGATGTTCTGCAAGCCAAAACATAACTTTGACCCAACCCTCTACATTAGGTATGAACTTTGCATCGCGCCATGTTACATGCTTTAGTAATAGCAATGGAATTGCGAACGAGCACATTTTTGGTGGAACGCCGCCATACTCATATGAATGGCTGCCTTATGGAACAGCGGGTAATGTCAATTATGACAGTACCTTAATTGCAGGAACATACACAATAAAAGTTTATGATTATCATGGCTGCAACATTGATACTACGTTTATTATTTCTCAACCTCAAAAGCTTACTTTTACATATATCGCTGATAGTGTAAAATGTTTCTCTGGTTCGGACGGATCAATAAATATAAGCACAACTGGAGGTACTATTCCTTATGCATATGCCTGGAATCCTATGGTATCAACCGGAGCATATGCTACAAACATTTTACCAGGTGTCTATCAGGTGACGATTACCGATCATAACGGGTGTGATACAGTTGCCTCAATTAATGTTGGTGAACCTGCTCGGTTGAATTTATTTACGAGCGGGAATATAAATATTTGCAGGGGCCAAAGTACTGTTATTAGCGCTTCAGCTACTGGCGGAACAGGTAGCTATACATTTACCTGGGATAATGGCTTAGGTAATGGAAGTTCTTTTACAGTGAATCCTGTATCAACCACTACCTACACTGTATATGTTACAGACGGCAATTCTTGCACATCTGCTCCTATATCGTTAACCGTTTTTGTTTCTCCTCCTATTCATGTTAATTTAATTGCTACTCCGAGTGCATTGTGTTTAGGAAGCGGAAGTGTTATTCTTACAGCATCAGCAAATGGAGGCGCCGGAAGTTATATCTATACATGGGGACAAGGCATTGGGTTTTCTTCACAGAGCGTATCTGTTAATCCAACCGCCACAACCTGGTATCAGGTAACTGTAACGGATAATTGCGGATCTCCTGCTGGTATAGATTCGGTAAAAGTTACAGTATATCCTCTGCCAAATATCCTATTTTCTGCAGATACTTTAGATGGATGCGTACCTTTGAAAGTGATATTCGCTGATTCAACAACTCCTGCTATTGCCAGCTGGTTGTGGAATTTTGGAGATCCTTCAACAGGTGCTAATAATACTTCGAATCTACAGGATCCATTGCATTTATTCCCAACCTCCGGAATATATAATGTTTCTTTATCAGTAATTACTACTAATGGTTGTTCAGGGAGTTATACGTTTCAGAACATGATTACGGTATATCCTTCACCAATTGCTCAATTTACTTCTGATCCTTCTCCTTCTGATATTCTATATCCAATTATTCAATTCACAAATCATTCCATTGGTGGCGTTACATGGAACTGGAATTTTGATGACCCAAGCACCGGGGTTAACGATACTTCTACCATAGAATCTCCTCAGCATAATTTCTCAAACCAGGGTTCATATAATGTATCATTAATTGTTTTGAGTCAATATGGGTGTATTGATTCCACTGAATCGCAAATAATTATTGATCCGATATTCACATTCTATATGCCTAATGCATTTGCTCCGGGCGAAAATGGTGGCAATAATTTCTTTTATCCAAAGGGACAGGGATGGGATTTAAGTAATTACAGATTCAATATTTATAACAGATGGGGCGGAGAAATTTTTGCAACCACCAATTATTCTGATCAGTGGGATGGAACTTCAAATGGTGAACTAGCTCCTCAAGACGTTTATGTCTGGATTGTTATTCTTAAGGATTATACTGGTAAAACACATACATTGAGAGGGCGAGTTACATTGATTAGATAAAAATGTTTTTTAATTTATTTTTGTGATCAGAAGAATTAAAATTTTTAAGACTTTCTATTTTAGAGTAATTTTTTTTGCCATTCTTTATTTATCCTCTGGATCAAAACTATTAGCACAATGCTCAGGGGGTTCAGTATTAAATTGGATTAACCCTTCTTTTGAAGGAGTAACTCCTCCAAGCTGCAATCAAGGTATTTATCCTCCTTCATGGAATATTTGTCAACCTGGAAAAACTCCTGATGTTCAACCTGGGTGCTGGGGTGTTACTCTCCCAGCTGCAGATGGAAATAGTTACTTGGGATTTGCCGAACAGCCAAGTCAAAACTGGACAGAAGGTGCTGGTCAGCAATTAAGCAGCCCTATGGTTGTGGGAACAACATATACTTTTACAATGGATCTGGCAACTACCAATTCCACTGATGGTGGAATAACGCCGGGTTGTGTAGAAATGCAGGTGTGGGCAAATATGGGAGGAAACAGCGGATGTGACGAATCCTTTTTATGCTGGAGTTCAGGGAATGTCACAAACTTGACATGGCAATCATATACATGTTCATTTACTGCTACTCAGGCATGGACAGATATTTTATTTATGGGGCATAGTCTTGGTTGTACTGATGTACCGTATATTATGATAGACAATCTTTCTCCTATAAGTCCAATATCTGATATTGCAAAGTATACATGGTCAAATGTTTGCATAGGAGATCCGATGCAGTTTACTGATCAGTCTACTTCTGTTGCTACGATAACTTCTTGGGATTGGGATTTTGGTGATGGAACAGCTCATGGAACAGTTCAAAATCCGTCGCATTTATATACAACATCAGGAACTTTTAATGTAAACCTGGCAATTACAAGTACTGTGCCTTGCACTACAATGGTATCTCACCAGGTAGTTGTTAATGCATTACCAGTTGCCAGTGTTAATCCTCCTATATCTTCAACCTGTTCGGGTATTGGAGTTTCATTAACTGCAAGCGGAGGTACTTTATATTCGTGGAGTCCAACCTCTGGCTTAAATTCTTCAACTATTTTCAATCCTACTGCCAATCCAACAATATCAACAATTTATACTGTTACCTGTACTGATGCGAATGGGTGTTCAGATACTGCATCCTGCATAGTAAATGTAAACTCCGGCCCAACTCTTAGTGTTACAGCTACAGCAAGCCCTATTTGTGCTGGTGATTCAACGATCTTGACTGTTAGCGGAGCGAACTCTTACACATGGAGTGGTGGCTTGGGTACATTAAACATTTTATCTGTGAAGCCCACTACAACAACTATTTATAATGTTACTGGTACTGATGTAAACGGTTGTATAGGCACTTCAAATATAACAGTTTCAGTAAATCCTCTACCAATAGCAAATGCAGGAACGGATCAAATAATTTGTAATGGTCAGAATGTCAATTTGACAGCCTCAGGAGGCGGAACCTATTCGTGGAGTACATCAGCAAGCACACAAAGCATCAATATATCTCCAACAACAACTACTACCTACACAGTAACAGTAACAGGAGTAGACGCCTGCACAGCTACCGCAAATGTAACAGTACATGTAAATCCAGACCCACCCGCTAATGCAGGCCCCGATCAATCCATATGCATAGGGCTTAGTGCGAACCTAAATGCAAGCGGAGGAACTAGCTATGTATGGGGTCCTGGAACAGGTCTTAACAATTCCACTATTTCCAATCCAGTAGCAGATCCTACCACCACCACGTCCTATATTGTTACAGTGACAGATGTAAACGGATGTTCTGCAAAAGACACCATGGTACTAACGGTCAACCCCCAACCCACCGTTTCAGCAGGAGCTAACCAAACCATCTGCTTCGGGCAATCCGCTACTTTAAATGCTACAGGAGGCATTATTTATATCTGGAGCCCCCCTGCGGGATTAAGCAATACAGCAATATCCAATCCAACAGCCAACCCGGCAGATACAACAACATATACGGTAACTGTGACTGACCTTCACGGTTGTACAAATACCAGTGATATGATCGTTAATGTAAACCCAGTACCCACATCCAGTTTTACGGCCACAAGCCCCTTATGTGCAGGACAGACATCGTCGACCATAGTATATACAGGATCAGGAACAGCAGGTACAACCTATTTTTGGAACTTTCCCGGAGGAACAGTAATAAGCGGGACAGGACAAGGACCCTACCAGGTTAGCTGGTCCTCACCAGCCACATATGATATAACATTGACAGTTATACAAAATGGATGTACATCAACAGTAACAACAGTACCTGTTGTGGTAGGACAGGTAACCGCCCCGCTGACCATAACAGATTCAATAAGCTGCAACGGAGTAAGCGATGGACAGGTAACAGTAACGCCGGCAGGAACATGGCCATACCAGTGTAACTGGAGCAATAACCAGATAAGCACGGTTGCCACCAATCTTTCAGCGAATATTGCCTATACGGTTACCGTTACAGATGCAAACGGATGCTCCGCCACCCAGAGCATAACATTAACACAACCGGCCCCTTTAGCAATGGCATTCACTACACAAGCTGTAAGCTGCTTTAACGGACATAACGGAATAGCCAATTCAGTTGTAACAGGAGGCACGCAATCCTACACATATTCATGGTTACCGGCAGGAACAGGCGGAGATGCCAATACGGTAAATACACTTTCGGCAGGAACCTATACATTAGATATACAGGATCTGCATGGCTGTACTTTGGATACCACATTTGATATTACGCAGCCACCATTGCTGACCTATACGTTTACTACAGACAGTGTTGTTTGTTATGGAGGAAGAAACGGAGATATTTGTTTCCATCCTTCGGGAGGAATATCCCCCTATGCATTTACATGGAATCCCAATGTGTCAACCGACTCCTGTGTAACCAATATAGCCGCAGGCAATTACCTTATCACTGTTACGGATCATAACGGATGTGATACCACTGCACTGGCCACGATTGGACAGCCACAGGAGATAATGTTGCATGTGAGCAACAATGTAACTATATGTATAGGTCAAAGTACAGTTATCAGCGCCACTGCCAACGGAGGAATAGGCGCTTATACATTTGCCTGGAATAATGCATTAGGCAATGGAAGCAGTTTTACTGTCAGCCCGACAACAACAACAACATATACAGTGACAGTGACAGACCAAAACAACTGTTCACCGCCACCTTTATCGGTAACAGTAACAGTGAATCCACCGATATCGGTAAATGTCACAGCTAATCCACCTTCATTGTGTATCGGAGGAAGCTCTATAATTACAGCAGCAGCCAATGGCGGCAACGGACTATATACCTATGTATGGGGACAGGGGATAGACACATCCACAGCATCCATAACCGTAACCCCAACATCAACGACTTGGTATCCGGTAACCGTGACCGATAATTGCAATTCACCATTGGCAATAGATTCAGTTCAAATAGTAGTTTACCCGTTGCCAGTAGTTCAATTCTCGGCAGACACTCTTAGCGGATGTGAACCTTTGGGTGTACAATTTACAGACCTTAGCACGCCTGCCATAGGAAGCTGGTTATGGGATTTTAACGACCCCATGTCAGGGACAAATAATACATCCACGATACAAGACCCCTATCACTTGTTTTCATTGCCTGGGATATATTCTATTTCGTTAACAGTAATTACTACAGACAGCTGTTCTGGAAGCTATACGAATATGAGCATGATAGATGTATATCAAACACCTGTAGCAAATTTCAGTATGACACCACAGCCGGGCTCAACAGCTTTAGCACCGGAGATACAATTTCAAGACCTTTCAGTAAATACCTATACATGGGCATGGAATTTTGGCGATCCGGGCTCTACGAGCGATACTTCCAGTACAGAGAACCCAGAGCACTCATACAGCAATGCAGGGAACTACACAGTATCACTATTTGTAGAAAGTGTCAATGGATGTACAGACAGTATATCAAAAGAAGTACTTATCAACCAGGATATCACTATATATTATCCCAATGCATTTACTCCCAATGGCGATGCCTATAATCCGGGATGGAGGCCGGAAGGCACAGGTGTAGATAATACAGATTATCAATGCTACATATATGACAGGTGGGGCAAGATGATATGGAATACGAACGACTTTTATGCCTATTGGGATGGTCACGCAATGAGCGGTAACCAAGTATGTGAATTAGGAGTGTATTCGTATATAGCGCATGTTAAGGATGTAAACGGAATCACCTACCAGTTTACCGGGAGCATTACTCTGGTGAAATAGAGGATTGTCAAACTCGAACTCAAACTAAGAATTCATTACGTCATCATTCCGCCGCAAACCGGGATTACCTGCCCGTTAACATAATCGGAAAGATATGAAGCGAGGAATATGGCAACATTAGCCACATCAATGGTAGTGCCAACGCGTTTCAAAGGAATATCGTTTATCCAGTTCTTCTTTACTTCTTCGGGAAGTTTGGCGGTCATTTCGGTTTCAATGAAACCGGGAGCAATAGCATTGCAGCGAATGTTACGTGAGCCCAATTCCTGTGCTATAGATTTTGTAAAGCCAATAATACCAGCCTTAGATGCAGAATAGTTGGATTGTCCGCCGTTTCCTTCAACACCAACAACAGAACTCATATTTATGATAGAGCCGTTTCGTTGCTTTATCATTACCTTCTGAACAGCTTTTGTAAGGTTAAATACCGATTTCAGGTTCACATTCATCACGAGGTCCCAATCCTGTTCGCTCATGCGTAGCAAAAGGTTATCCCTTGTAATGCCGGCATTGTTCACAAGAACATCTATGGTTTGAAACTCAACAATTATGTCGTTAATAAGCTTTTCTGAAGAAGTGAAAGAACTTGCATCGGATGCATATCCTTTGGCTTTTACGCCAAGCGCTTTTAATTCTTCTTCGAGTGATGCTGCTTTATCATCGTAAAAAAGATCAGAGAATGCAACATTTGCGCCTTGTTCGGCAAATTTCAAAGCGATGGTCCTTCCGATGCCCCTTGATGCGCCTGTTATCAGGGCGGTTTTTCCTTCTAATAATTTCATGTGTTTCGTTTAGTTAATTTTTCGCGTGCAAATTTATCAATAATAATTAAACTGCTTATCCTCATCGGAAGGGTAAAATGAAATATCAATAAATAATAACGTCATAATACAAAAAACACGAATTACTATTTACCACATAGTATCATAGGAACATAGGTTTCACATAGATGCACTGTACATAATGAAATAATTGAGAATATTCAGCTATGTGTTTTTCTATGTAGCTAATGTGCCTATGTGGTAAAGTAAACTTTTATAAAAGAGATAAGCAGTATAATTATATCCACCTTGTAAGGTTAAAATCCTGCCTGTGCGGCAGCAATGGGTTTTTCGGATACATCCTAAACGAATAATCAAACACGCCGGAACGGGTTACAAATATCTGTGTGCGGTATGTAACCTGACGGTCTTCAACTTTCACTATCTCCATTTCATTCTTGTAAAAGATCTCCCTCACTTTATCCATTTCTTTTTGCCCGAATATTATTTCAATGCCAATATCATTGGAAGAAATTTCATTCAGGTCTAAGGTTATCTCGGCAACAAATCTTTCTCCCAGTTTGAATGGGCGCTTATTGGAATCAGGGATATTATTTGAAACAACTTCTATACTTTCCCATCCGCGTATCATTTTCTTTTTCCATAATGATATCTTTTTCGCCATTTCATAATCGTTCTCCTTCATCATCTTTGTGCGGTCGAACAATTTGGTATAGTATTTAGCGAAATAATCATCTATCATCCTCTTTGTGGTGAATTGCGGGGCAATCTCGGCAATGGTATTTTTGATGTAGGATACCCATTTTGAAGGTATCCCTTGTTTATCGCGCTTATAGAAAGTAGGAATTATTTCATTCTCCAGTATATCATAAATAGTTTCTGCATCCAGTTCGTCCTGGAATTGCGGGTTTTTAAAAGTAACTTCTTCTTTCAGCGCCCAGCCTGCCTTTTCAATATATCCTTCAGCCCACCAGCCGTCGAGCACACTGAAATTAATTACACCATTCATCACCGCTTTTTGCCCGGATGTACCTGATGCTTCAAGCGGTCTTTCCGGGGTATTCAGCCAAATATCCACACCCTGAACAAGTTTTGAAGCAATGTTCATATCGTAATTCTCAATAAAAATTATCTTGCCTATGAATTCTTTTTGCTTAGAAACTTCAATGATCTGCTTAATAAGGTTCTGTCCTTCCACATCTGCAGGATGGGCTTTCCCTGCAAAAACAAACTGAACAGGCATCTGTGGTTTGTTAACTATCCTGGCAAGTTTTTCGAGGTTCTTGAAAAGAAGATAAGCTCTTTTATATGTGGCAAATCTCCTGGCAAACCCTATTGTCAGTGCATTTTCATTGAACGATTCAATGATGTCAAGAATGTTTTTGGGGTTCTCCTGTCGTTTGGTAAGGTTATTTTCTATACGAACCTTCAAAAAATCAATCAGTTCTTTTCGCTGACTCTGCCTGATCTTCCAAACCTGCTCGTCGGTAACATTAAATATTTTTTTCCAGTGTTCTCCATTCGACCATTCGTTTTCGAATGCATCGCCGAACTGCGCTTTATACAACTGCTGCCACTTTTTAGCAGCCCAGGTTGGATAATGAACACCGTTGGTAACGTAACCTATATGCAGTTCTTCAGGGAAGAAACCTCCCCACAGATTTTTAAACATTTCGCGCGAAACACGTCCATGAATACGGCTAACAGCATTAACTTCCTGCGAAAGCTTAACGGCAAGCACACTCATAGAGAACTTATCGGTCGGGTCATTCACTTTTTCACGCCCCAGGTTCATGAAAGTATCCCAGTCGATATTAAGGCGGTCGGCATAATGGGGTATATAAGCTCTTAAAAGGTCCTCGCTGAATACATCATGCCCGGCAGGAACAGGTGTATGCGTGGTGAACAAAGTTGATGACCTGACTATTTCCATAGCTTCACGGAATACAAAGAAATCTTCCTGCACTAATTTCCGCATCCTTTCAATACCGATGAAAGCGGCATGCCCTTCGTTGCAATGATAAATATCAGGGTGTACATCAACAGCATCAAGAAGCCTGATACCGCCAACACCAAGCAAAAGTTCCTGTTTTAAACGGTTCTCGTTATTACCACCATAAAGCTGATGTGTAATGGTCCTGTCTTCGACAATATTGTCCTCAATATCCGTATCAAGCAAATATAAAGGGATACGGCCCACATCCACTCTCCAAACCTTAGCCATTAATGTACGGCCCGGAAGCGCCAAACGAATTTTAAGCCAGTTGTTTTCAGTCCCATCAACTTCATTATCGTTTGTCCTCACAGGTATCAAAGGAAGATGAGAGAACTTCTGGGGAATATATTCTTCCAATTGTTCCCCACTGGGAGAAAGGTCCTGTTTGAAATAGCCATAACGATACAATAATCCCACTCCCACTATATTTACATTCGAATCGCTGGCTTGTTTAAGGTAATCACCGGCAAGGATACCAAGCCCTCCTGAAAATATCTTCAGCGAATCGTGCAAGCCAAATTCCATGCTGAAATAAGCAACCTGTTCTTTCGGTTTATCGCAACCTGCCTTTATATAAGCATCATACTTGGCATAAACTTCAGACAACTTTTTGATAAAATCCACGTTTTTTTCCAGTGCTATCAATTGCTCAAATGTTAATGCCTGCAACATGGAAATAGGATTATGATTCCACTTCTCCCAGAGAACAGGGTCAACCTGTTCGAATAGTTCCTGCGCTTCAAAGTTCCATGTCCACCAAAGGTTCTTGGTAAGCCTGACGAGGTCGGATAAGCCTTCAGGATAATCTGACTTAACAAGTACTTTTTTCCATATAGGTGTATTTTGTTGAATTGTTTTCAGCACATGCGTCTGTTCGGGAAGCTGCTTATGCCTGTATTGATCGGCACGTTCTGTTATAACCTTATTCAGCGTATTGCTATATGCTTCATTATAACTTTTAATAAAGTTTGACCATAATACAGAACGCGAAATTTCGTAAGCCTTAGCTCTTGATTTTTTCTTCTCATCAGCACTCCTATGGGTACAGCGTAATATCAAAGAAACTACCTGTTCAGAGATATCAGCATCATTATCGTCGTTACGGTCAATAACGGCAATGCCGTCTTCAAGTTTGCCATAATTTGTATCCACCCATTTGCCAAAACCGGCAAGTGATGTAGTGATAGTGGGTATATGGAACGCGATACTTTCCATGGGCGTATATCCCCAGGGTTCATAATAAGAAGGGAACACACTTATATCAATCCCGATCAGCAGATCGTAATATTGCATATTGAAAATGCCATCAGTTCCATTGAGGTAGCAGGGAGCAAAAATTATCTTCACTTTATCTGTCTGGGTATTGTAAAGCTTGTTATCTCGTATTCGATTTAAAGAAGGGTCATACTCTGCATCGTGAAGATAATGGGTAAGGTAATCATTAGTTACAGGAGTATTAAAATTCGGCTTGCCCAACCTGTCGAAAATATCTTTACGGGGTCCCGACTGGTTTCCGGGAACAAGAATAAAAGCGATGACTTCATTTCCTACATCATCCCTGTTATTCAGCTTTCCCATTGCATCAATAAAAAGATCGATACCTTTATTCTTGAATTCATATCGTCCGCTTATGCATACCAGCATACTTTTCCTTGATACCTCCTGGTTCAACAAAGCTTCGGCAACATCAAAGAGTTTATTCCTGGCATCTTCTCTTTTCTGATTGAATATATCATTCGCAGGAACAAATGAATCCTCAAAACCGTTGGGGGTGACAATATCCACCTTTTTGCCCAGAAAGCATTCGCACTCTTTGGCCGTTATCTCGCTAACTGTTGTGAAAGTATCAGCCAACTGTGCCGATAACTTTTCGAGCGACTGCTTGGCAATGATGTTAAAATCCTTTGCCAGAGCTTCAGCATTATAGGTTTCTATGTTCTTATACAGTGGTAATCCGTTCCCGGCAATGCTGCGTGCAATGGCAGTGGCATGAGTGGTAAACACTGTTCCCACCTGCAGCACCCTGTCCTTTAAATATAATATCCCCGAACCGGTCATCCACTCATGAAACTGGGCAATGAGTTTATCGCGTCCCGAACAATTGTGTGTGTAAAAACTTTCAATCACTTTACCGGCAGCATAACCGAACATGGCAGGCTCGGTATAGTCCCACTGTCCCGAAAGCGAATCGAGTTTATATTTCTCCCAGAATTCTGCGAATATTTTATCTTTAATGGAGAAATACTGTGTAAAATCAACCAGTATGGCAACAGGTTTCCCTGCAATGTTCCAGCGGCCCACTTTTAAACGCAGGCCTTCCGATTCGGCTTCTTCTCTCCATGAGCGATACAGGAACTTATCTTCCTTGAACTCAGGGTTGGCGCTGGTTTCTTTCCAAACATCAGGGCCTATTAATATATAATTATCATTAAATTCCTTAACCTGTGTAAGCGCTTTAGTTGAAATAACGGTATAAATACCGCCCACCTTGTTACAAACTTCCCAACTTACTTCGAACAAATAATCGGGTTTCAATATATTGCTATCTGACATTTTCTTGAATTTTATATATGCAATTGAAGATGTAAAATTACTAATAAAAAATGTAATGGTTTTTAAGCTGATTTTGGTTCAGGACTAAAGTCCTTTGTTAGTATCTGTTACTTTAACCCAAGAATAGCGCTAGTCGCATTTCGAGACGTCACTTCGTTCCTCCTCAATGTGACAGTCATGCTGATGAGACCATATTTCAGTGGTCGTCTCAAAGCATGGCATACGTTACAGTATAACTCCGGAATTATGCCTTGTATTAATGCAACCAGAATTGATAAGAGACTGCCTGCCTGCCGTGTTGGCTGAAGACCTTTACAGCCTTGAGGCAGATGTACATGTTAGCAATTTAAAGAGCGGAACCATTTACGGTTTTCGTGAAGCCAGTATTTTACCCCTGAAACGCAGCGGCTCAAACGCTACACCTACCTCTATGGTTAAAAAACTTGCTACACCAACAGTAGCTACCAACGTACATAAAGTTACCTTCAGCGACGGCGCCGAACACTACGCCTGGAGCAACTGGGTGTATGTGGTTATACAGTAAAGAAGAAAGAGTCAATGCCTACCAGCAGACATATGAGCTAAAGCCTTGCCTGTCTTCGAGACGTCCCGCGTTATCCTGAGGAGCCCTTCCTTCGTCAGGATAAACTCCGCGTCTCGAAGGAAAGCGGAACTCCTCAGACTGACGGCAAGGTTAAGGGTACTTAGAGTTAAAAGCTTTAAGTACCCTTTTTATTTCAGGTTCTCTCCGCTAAAAACTTCATGCTAACGCAAAAGGAAAATTATTTTTGATGCAATGCCACTAATAACTAAGCTGTCGCATACAAGCATTAGCTTAATGATTACAAGCACTGGCATGAAGATTACAAGCGTTAGCTTAATGATTACAGGCATTAGCTTAATGATTACAGGCATTAGCTTAGAGATTACAAGCATTAGCTTAATGCTTACAAGCATTGGCATGAAGATTACAAGCGTTAGCTTAGAGATTACAAGCATTAGCTTAGTGCTTACAAGCATTAGCCTGAAGATTATAAGCGCTAGCTTAATGCTTCCTTGCACTAGCTTAATGATTACCCGCCAAAGCATTTTTACCAGTGTGCGGCAGCTTGGGAGAAGTTGCGCAACTGACAAAAAGGCGTGCGGCGGGTTTGCGGTGATTTTGGAAGTTTGCGGAACTGACAAAAAGACCTGCCTGCCTTACCTGTAGAAATTTCAATAGAACTGTGATTTCCTTAATTACTTAAAAATGGGCTTTAAACAATAACCAAAAAAATTAATCATAAAAATTAGTATAATTACCGATTGACAAATGATTTTTATTGACGTAGATTAGCATCATAAATTTAAAAACTTACAGCTATGAAAAAGACACTACTCTTCGCCGCCATTCGATGATCTGGACATATAAATTAAAAACTCAATAGCTCAACAAAAAACTGTGGCAAATCTCCAAAAACGGTATGCATTGCCACAGTTTTTTAAGGAAGTAGTTGAGGGTATAAACAAGTTGGCAACAATAATTAAACCTATGAATAGACTTCTCATAATGTTTCTGTTCCTTTTTATCTTTACATCTTTTCATATTGACATGAAGGGACCTTGGGTAAAGACAGAAAGTAAAAATATTGTATTATATACCAGACCTGCAAATTATACAAAGACTGCTTCACCAGATTCGATGACTATTGAGAAAATATTATTAGAGCAGGAAAAGGTGATTGTATATATCAATGATAATTTAAAAACTAATTATAATGCAAAATTTGAAATTTATTTATACAACTATGATGAAGCAATAGAGAAGATTGGAACAAATGGAGGTGGTTCCTGCGACCCAAAACTTAAAAGGATATTTTTTACATATTACAAAAGTCCATGCTTTAATACATATCGGAAAGAATTTGAATATGTTGGTGTACATGAGATAGTGCATCTTATAGCGGGCATTGAGTTTGGCCAAACAAAAACTAAATTTATTAGCGAGGGTTATGCAAATGCAATTGATGGCAATTATGGTTCAATAATTAAACACGATACTTTATTCAGGATGAGAGAAGATTCAGTACTTAAATATTTTAATAATCAGGTGAAAATATACACTCCAAGTGAATTATTGCATAATACTAAGATTCCTCTTAATATATATTACCCACAAATTGGCTGTTTTATGAAATGGATATTCAAAGAATATGGGATTGAAAACATAAACAAACTCTACACATTTAATGAAAGACAAATAGAAAAAGAGTTCATAAAAGTGACAGGAGAATCTTTTGCAATCATGGAAAGGAAATATATGACACATTTACAGAATGAAAAATAATTACTGTTGCCAACTTAGCATTGCTTCAATGGCGGGTGGTTGACGGTACAGCGCAGTGTAGTTTAATAACAACAGCAAGGCGGACACGTCAGACTTCGTCTGACAAGTCCGCCACTGCAAGCAATGCTTAAACGTTGAGCGGGCTAAGGAGCTTGGCATTGAGGCAATAGAGGACTGTGCAAAATTTTAAAAAGATTTAAATAAATTAAATTCACAAAATTGACCACACTAAAAATAAAACTACTTGCATTTCAGGGTGCGGCGAATGCTGTTTATGAGAATGCAACAAAAAGGATAGAAAAACTTATCCCACCTGAGAAATATACTCTTGTTGATTGCGATGCCGACATACTGTTCTTCCTGAGCGGCGGCTCCGAACTGCCCGGCACCAAGCAGGTTTCGGCTGGACACTTTTATATTCTCATAGGTTCGCAGCACGATAATTCATATGCTTCGGCTACTGAAGTCAAAGCTTACCTGAATGCCATGAATATACCTTCAGTGCTGTTAGACGAAGAGGAAGCCGAAACAGCAGCAATTATCGGTGACTTCTTAATTGTTAAACAAGCATTGAGCAGATTGAACGGGAAGAAGCTGGGGCTTATAGGTCAGGTTTCGGACTGGCTTATTTCATCGATTATTCCTGCCACTTTACTTGAAGCGAAACTTGGAATAAAACTGATAGAGATACCATGGAATAAACTGCTTCATTTTTCTAAGTTTGATGCTTCTGCTCCATTTCTGAAGTCTTTCCAAGAGGAAAAGCATTTCGATCTAACAGGAACCGCTAAAGTAAGCGAACTGCTGGCAGATACTATACAGAAATGGAAACTGGATGCTATCACTGTGGAATGTTTCCCATTAGTTCAGAAAGATAGTGTTACAGCCTGTTTGCCACTGGCAAAATTCAATAATGAAGGCATTCCGGCAGGTTGTGAAGGCGATATTACCGCCATTGTTGGAATGATGCTTTGCAAAGAACTTACAGGAATCATTCCCTGGATAGCGAATATCAACAAGGCTACCGAAGAGGTTTGTATGTTCTCGCATTGCACCATAGATCCGGGTTTGGTTTCCGATTATTCAGTTCAAACGCATTTTGAAACAGGAAGAGGCACTGCCATTGAAGGTAATTTCAAAAGTGATACGGTAACAATTTTCCGCTTTGATAATAAGCTCAGCAAAGCGTTTATTGCAACTGCAAACATAACAGGCAGGCCGAAATCTGAAACAGCCTGCCGTACACAAATTGAAGTTAAACTCGCAGAGAATGAAGTAAGATTGCTTAGAGAGAGTCCGCTTGGCAATCACCATCTTATTTTCCCAGGCGACTGTAAGAAGTTGTTGCAAACAACATGTTTACTTCTTGGAATTAATGTACTAAAATAAATCAATTTAGCCAATAATGCTATTGCAATAAAAGATAATAAGTTTGTGAAAGAGAGGATAGCTTTACTTTTTCAAATTCGCAAAGTACTCAGTAATCATTTCCTCTATTTGCTGTCTCGCCTCCTTAATTTCAAGGGCTTTTGGCGCAACTATATGTTTAATTGCAGTGGTCAGCCTTCTTCCCGCACCTTGACCGATAGCGCTTTTAACTTTTTCTTCTGTTTCTTTATTCGCTCCTGCAAGCGCTGTAGCCAGTGTTTTTGAATCAAAGTCTTTAAATATGGCTTTGATCACTTTGCGCGAAATGTTATCAAAAAGTTTTAGTTCATGTCCTTTAACTGTGGGTATCTTATTTTTAACAGTCGATGTAGCTTTTGAGGTCTCAACCTTTACTTCCTTTTTCTTTACTATTGGAGCAACTTTCTTTACTGTCTTTTTCAAGGCAGCCTTTTTCACTACTGATTTCTTTGTAGCAATTTTCTTTATGGCAACTTTCTTTATTGCTTTTTTAACTATTTTCTTAGTTACGGTAAAATCCTTTTCAGGCTCTATATTCTTTTCTATATTAACAGGTAAAACTCCACCTGGGCATACTTCATTTATCCTGATAAGGAAATCGGAAAGTATATTCATGTAGTTAATGAAAGCTTCGTAAGGCGTGTTATAAGGGTTAAAGTATTTGTGAACATCGCCATCAGAGAACCATTTGGTACACATATAATAAAAGTGGTCGCTGGTTTGCAGGTATTTCCAGTCGCGTTGAATAGCAGGGTCAAGGCAAAGTTTCACTTTTTCCTCGATCTCATACAGTTTATTGAACGCATCATCCTGCAAGTCATTTCCAAGCCATGCAGTAAGGTCCCTTTCTTCATCAGCCCACGAAATAGGATAGGGAACATAAATAGGGGAGACGGGTTGCATCAACTTAGAGAGTTCGTTTGGAGTATGAAATTTAAAATCAGAGTGAGACAAAACTCTTCCCGGCAATGCACGCAGGAAATCAAAGATACCGGTCTCTGGCCATTGATGTTCGCCAAATGTTTCATAGTCCATAAACAGGTTCACGCACTCCTGTTCATGAGGAACTGCATTAAGCCAGTCAACATACTTTTCAGTGGTAAGAGGCCATGCTTCCCAGCTACTTTGCGAAAAACGGAATGCAATATCATCGCTTAACTGATAATTTTTAAGCAATATTTTAAGCTTGGGATTGATGGCATTGCAGTACATATAATTGGGGCTTTTCCAACCAAGCACATGTTTGGCGCCTTCGGTAAGCATCGTTTTATAACCCATTTCAGCCACCATCTCGCCGATTCCGTCAGAATAAATAAGCTCTGTATTTCTGAAAGTTTGAGGTTTCTTACCAAACAATTGTTGGACTTTCTCCGATTGCTGCCTTACCTGATTCTGAAATTCAGTTTTGCTTTTCAGTGCGCTTAATGAATGCGAATAGGTTTCGGCAATAAACTCCACACAACCTGTTGCAGCCAGTTTCTGAAAACTTTCAATCACATCGGGAGTATACATTTCAAACTGGTCGAGGGCAGTACCAGAAATAGAATAACTTATCTTAAAAGAAGAACCGAATTCTTTAATAAGGGCAAGCATGGTATTATTGGTAGGTATGTAGCACTTATCGGCAACCCTGCGTAAAATATAGCGGTTGGTATAATCATCGAAATAATGGTGGTTCACGCCTATATCGAAGAACCTGTATAACCGCAAACGAAACGGCTGGTGTACCTGGAAATAAAAACAAATTGCTCTCATCGTATATCTTGAATTTCTTATTAATGTAATTACTCTTTTATTTATTCACTGCCTCCTGCTGTTGCCTCCTGCCTACTTTTAACTATTAACCCTTCCAAGTGCCATTTCATAAACCAATCGCACCTTAATGGCTGAATCATCCCACTTCATATTATTCACTTCTTCTTTTCCGTATTTAATAAACATGCGTGAAAGTGCATCATAGTGAAGCAATCCATATATTGAATCGGAAAGAGCATCAATATCCCAGAAATCTACTTTCAGCGCATGGCGCAATACTTCAGCCACTCCCGACTGTTTCGAAATAACAACAGGAACGCTGGAACGCAAGGCTTCAAGCGGAGAAATACCAAAAGGCTCTGAAACAGATGGCATCACATACACATCACTCATGGCAAACATAGTGTCCACTTCATCACCTTTAAGGAAGCCTGTAAAATGAAACCTTGTGGATATCTTCAACTGAGCTACACGCTTAATCATCCTGTTCAGCATATCACCCTGACCTGCCATAACAAAGCGGACATTGGTATCTTTCTGTAAAACTTTATTCGCTGCTTCAACAAAATAATCAGGACCTTTCTGGAAAGTAACGCGTCCAAGAAAAGTGACTATCTTTTCTTTAACATGTTTTTTTGCATTGAGAACCTCCTCATTAAGAGGTGGCTCAACAGCGTTATGAACTGTAATGACCTTATCAGGGTTGATACCATACCTGTCAATAACAATCTGGCGCGTAAGATGGCTGACTGTAATCACCATATCGGCAGCTTCCATTCCTTTACGTTCAATATCATAAACATTCTGGTTGATATTTTCACCTGAACGGTCGAATTCAGTGGCATGCACATGCACCACCAAAGGTTTCCCGCTTATTTTCTTTGCTGCGATTCCTGCAGGATAGGTGAGCCAGTCATGTGAATGAATAATATCAAAATTGTTTGAAGATGCAATATGAGATGCAACCAATGCATACCTGGAAACTTCCAGCATCAGGTCTTTCCCATACTTCCCTGAAAAAACAAACTTGCTTGAAAAAACCGTCTGATCTACATCAGTATGATCAAGCAAATTTTCTTTTGTAATTCTTTCAAACTCTTCAGGCGACACATAAGGAATGAGGTTGGAACCAATTTCCATATAGGTAATCTGTTTCCAATATTCCTGGTACATTTCATCCTTAATATTAATAGTAATATCGCTTGCATTCACAATTCTTACTGCTTCCTGGCTTTCGTCACCATAAGCTCTTGGTACAACAAACATCACCTGAACGCCTTGTTTCAGTAATGATTTTGTCAACCCAAAACAGGCAGTTCCTAATCCGCCTGTTATATGCGGAGGAAACTCCCATCCAAACATCAATACTCTCATTTTAAAAATATATATCTTCTGTTATTGTTGTATTTCATTTATTGTTTAAAAATATATGGACATTTAATCGCCAATATATTCTTTCCTGTTTTCAACTTCTTCAATCATTTTACGCATCCTTAGTATTTCTCCTACGCTCCATGCCTGCGATAAAGCTCCAACTGCCTTATGAGGCGGATCGCCTTCGTATATTTCAGCAATGGTTCCTATGCAATACTCTTTCATAGCAGGATCAAAGCCATCATATAGGCCTTTGATAAACGACAGACCGCTTTTGCCATGCACTTTCAGATAACCTTCGGCAAAGTGCCCAAGCAGCCATGGCCATACTGTTCCCTGGTGATAAGCCATATCTCTTTCATTTTGATCTCCGGAATAGGTGCCTTTATAATCGGGATGTTTAGGTGAAAGCGTACGTAGTCCTCGTGGAGTAAGCAGTTCCTGCTGCACACGTTCCAGTACCAATTGCCGTATCTTATCACTTAAAGGAGAATATGGTAGTGAAGTGGCAAAAACCATGTTTGGCCTTACTGTCCAGTCTTTATAATCTTCACAAACATAATCGGCAAGGTAACCTTTATCTTTATTCCAGAAAGTATCCTTAAATACATTGGGGAAATTTTCAGCCACAGGCTGCCATTCATCGATAAAGCTTTTAACATTGGCAAACCTAGCAACTTCAAGTGCAAACATGATGGCATTATACCATAATGCATTCAATTCAACAGTCATACCAATACGTGGTGTTACCGGTTTTCCTGCAACAACAGCATCCATCCATGTAACAGCTCTTCCCTGCTCGCCGGCAAAGATCAGCCCGTTCTCCTGCATCTTGATATTGAACATGGTTCCATCCCTGAATCCTTCAAGTATCAATAAAAGCTTACGGCCGTATTCTTTCCAGATAGCATCTTTAGTGCCGGTATATTCGGCATATTGCTGCAGAGCCCAGAAAAACCAAAGAGGTGCATCGGCTGAATTATATACAGCCTGGTTGCCATGACCAACGTTTGGGAATAGAGGACCATGTAATTCTGAAACCATAGTATCAATAATAGCTTTACACGTCTTAGGATCGTCAATAGCCAGCGTGATGCCGGGTAATGCAATAAATGTATCTCTTCCCCATCGCCCAAACCATGGAAATCCTGCCATTACTTCCGTTTTCTTATCCCTGCGCACTATAAACTGATGCGCTGAATTGATAAGGTTATTAACGAAACTGTCTCTCGGAATCCTGTGCTTTATTTCAGTTGTAAAGAGCTTCTTAAGCATGGTAGGATTTTTCTCTGAAGTCCCAACTGACAGTACAATTGATTCGCCTTTCTTGATAGGAAGTTCAAAGAAACCGGGAATAAATAGGTCTTCCTGGTAATCGTAGCCTCTGAGTTGTTCCTGGGTATATTCAATATTGTAATTCCAGTCAGGGGCATGCGTGTATTCAACTTTTTTCGAGAACTGCATGAAAAGGTTAGAGTAGCCTGAATACATACGATATTTTATTCCATTTTCAATAGCTTCGTATTTTCTCTCAACGAAAACATTTGCGCGGCAAAGCTTATGGATATTCCTGAATGCAAGGAAAGGCTTTATTCTTAAAACAGTTGGGGAATGGGCATCTTCAAGTGTATAACGAACCAGTAAGCGTTCATCGTCAAGTGCAAGGAGCAACTCCATTGCCAGAATAACACCTCCAACACGGAAGGTAAGTTTGGGAATAGGTTCGGTAGTAAAATCGCTGAAATATTTATGTCCTTTAGGATTGAAAACACCACAAGGATATTTATGTATGCCGAAGTTAAATTCGGCTTCTCTTTGAATAACAGTAATGTCAAGCGATGAAAGCAGCACATGGTTTTCTCCGTCAATAGCTGGTTGCGGAGCAACCAACAAACCGTGATATTTTCTTGTATTGCATCCAAGTATGGTGGTACATGCATAAGAACCCGCACGATTCGAGCGAAGCAGTTCCCTGTTCAATGAATATTCAAGATTTACAAGTTGGTTCTTATCAAAGTTTATGTAACTCATAATCAATGTAACTTAATAGTAAAATTAGCTGCAAATGTACGAATTAATCTACGAGGAGTATTAATTTTAGATTAATTTAAAGCAATTTATTCGTTAAGAATTATAGACTTAAGTGGTTACAAAATGAAGCTATCTTAAAAAAGACTACAGGAAATGCTAAATTTCTGTTTTTCCATTTAGCTTATGGCAATTCATTATTGAGGATTGCAAGAATAGTGAAAGAAGACAAAGATTTTACTAACTTAAAGACTCTGAAAATTTACTTTAGTTAGATTTATTCTATTGGATTTCTCCGTTTAAAATCACGGTCTCTACCTTATTGCTTCCATACGCATAAGGCATGAATTCGTATGTTGAGATTGGATTTGTTATGAAGATATTCGCTCTTTTTCCAACGGCAATAGTACCAAGTTCATTATTCACTCCCATGGCATAGGCGCTGTTGATGGTTACAGCATTTATTGCTTCTTCGGGCAACATCCGATACCTGATGCATGCAAGCGAGAGTATGAATTGCATATTACCGGAAGGGGAGGAGCCGGGGTTGAAATCGCTTGCCATTGCAACAGGCAGCCCTGCATCTATCATTTTCCTTACTGGTGATAACTGCAAGCCAAGGAAGAAAGCAGCTCCCGGGAGAACAGTTGGCATGGTTTCGGTTCCTTTCAAGGCAGCTATTTCAGCATCGCCAACAAATTCAAGATGGTCAACTGATAAGGCATTATGCTTAACGCCCACCTGTATTCCACCTGAATAATCTAATTCGTTAGCGTGTATCTTGGCACGTAGCCCGTGCTTGATGCCTGCAGCAAGCATCCTGTCGGTTTCTTCAACAGTAAAAAACCCTTTATCACAGAAAACATCAATAAAATCCGCAAGCTTTTCATGAGCAATAGCAGGTATCATTTCTTTTATCACCATATCAACATATTCATGCTGCCTTCCTTTATATTCTGACGGAACAGCATGTGCGCCGAGGAAAGTGGTTTTAATAGTGAGGGGAGATATCTCTTTAAGCCATGCAATTACCCTGAGCATTTTCAGCTCATCATGCAGGTTAAGCCCATATCCGCTTTTTATCTCAACAGCGCCGGTGCCTAACAGCTTAATTTCATTAAGACGCTCCAAGGCCTGCATGGATAACTCTTCTTCCGAAGTATCGTGAAGGCGTTTGGCTGAATTAAGTATGCCTCCTCCGCGTTTGGCTATTTCTTCATATGATAGCCCTTTGATCTTATCTATATATTCAATTTCCCTGCTGCCCGCATAAACAAGGTGAGTATGCGAATCGCAAAAGCTTGGGAATACCATCCTGTCGGTAGCATCAATTTCCTTATCAATAATGCTGATAAAATTTTCTATCCCTCCCATCGAACCAATCTCTGCTATTTTATCCCCTTGTATTAAAATATAAGCATTATCCAATGTTTCAAGTTTCGACATATCGCTACCACATACTTTCTGCTTATGCTTTGCAGCTGTTTCAACCTGAACGATTTTTTTAATGTTTGTTATTAGTAAGTTCATTGTAAGAGAAAAAGAATTGTTAAAATTGTTATGCGAAGTTATAAAAACTTTGCCGAATTAAATAATTTGCATATATTTGCTATAAAATAAACCCTTAAAATACGCCCTTATGAAAATCAGAAATCTATTTGTTTTATGCTTAATCGCAATTTCTTTTTGCTTTAACTCACTTTATGCAAAAAAGGTTGATGTTAACCAGGCAAAACAGGTTGCCATAAACTCCTACACTGAAAAGTATAATGCTTTTTATCACACTTCGTTAAAGGCTGCTTCAGTTACTGAAACATTTACCATTAATGATAATGCGAATACTGATTTTTACATTTTCAACATGAGCAATGGCGGTTTTGTTATGGTTGCCGCTAATGATATTGTAAGCCCTGTACTTGGATATTCTTTCCAGGGCATATATAACGAGAATAATGTACCTGTGCAGTTGGTGGATTTAATGAATAATTATAAAAAACAGATCACTTCTGATGTTGCAGCTGAATTATCGTCGACTCCGCAAATAGATGCTGACTGGGCACGCCTGAATAAAACTGCAAGTGAATTTGCTTCTGCAAAAGGCATCTTGTCTGCTACTGTTACTGTTGGCCCGTTATGCTCTAGCACATGGGACCAGAGTTGCTGTTATAATATGTTTTGTCCTTATGATGTAACTTCTCCTGCCGGTTATTGCGATCATGTGCCAACGGGTTGTGTGGCTACTGCTATGGCACAGGAAATGTTTTATTACGGCTATCCACTGCAGGGTATTGGTTCAAACAGCTATACTGCGGGCTCATACGGAACACAGTCGGCTAACTTTGGCGCTACCAACTATAACTGGCATGCTATGACAAATTCTTGTTCTGGTACTGATTCATCTATTGCTACGTTGATCTATCAGTGCGGTGTTTCGGTTAATATGAATTATGGCCCAACCGGATCAGGAGCTAGTATGTATACATGTTTAAGCTCTCTTAAAAATCATTTTAATTATACAGCAGTAACAAGCGCAAATAAATCAAGCTATATGCAGGCAGCATGGGATACACTGATGGCAACAGAACTTAATGCAAGTCGCCCTATGATATATTCAGGTGATGATCCTACTGAAGGCGGGCATGCATGGATATGCGACGGTTACCAGTTTAATGGCGCTATATATTATTTCCATTTTAATTGGGGCTGGAGCGGTTCTTCTGACGGTTATTATTTAACAAGCCTTTTAAACCCTGAAGGAATGAATTTTTCGGAAGACAATCAAATTATTTACGACATATATCCTCCAACCAGCTATCCTTATTGTTCGAGCACAACAACAACACTTACTTCTCATGTAGGTACTTTTGATGACGGCAGCGGCCCATTGACAAATTATAAGAATAATGATAACTGCAGTTGGCTAATAGCTCCTTCTTGCGTTAATCATATTAATCTTAGTTTCGATAATTTCAGCACCACTACCGGTGATGTTTTAACAATATACAATGGTCCCGATGCTTCGGCACCTGTGTTGCATTCATATTCAGGAATTGACACCGGTTCTGCTTTGCCTGCAGCAATTTCTTCAACTTCTCCCGAAGTATTTTTAACGTTTAATACCAGTGCAGCAGGCGCAACATCTTCAGGGTGGAAAATTTCATATACAACTACAACTGAGTTTTGTTCGGGGAATAAAGCTTTAACTGCCCCTTCCGATACATTCAGCAATGGAAGCGGAACATGTAATTATGCAACTAATACAAATTGCAAATGGACGATTGAACCTGACAGTGCAATAAGTGTAACTCTTCATTTTTTGAATTTTAATACTGTACCTACTACAGATATTGTAAAAATTACTGACGATAATGGGACTGTTTTAGCCTCATATTCTGGCAACGCTATCCCTGCTGACGTTACTTCAAACACAGGTAAAATGCTTATTCTTTTTACAACAAATCCAACAACCACAGCACCCGGATGGACGGCAAGTTATACATCAATCAAACCAACAGGAGTAGAAGAATATAATTCAATTAAGAACCTGACTGTTTTCCCTAATCCTGCCAATAATTTGTTGCACGTATCATTTAATGTTAAAGGTTCCGACCAGGCCACTTTGAACATATACAGCCTTACAGGACAGATAGTTTACACACAGGATGTGAATTGCATTAACAGCTCTTTCAGCAGGGATATTGATATTTCAGGTTTTGCAAAAGGAATTTACAACTTACGTATACTTACCTCCAAGGAATCAGTAAATAAAAAGATAATTGTAGAATAATACTGCGGATAATTTCCTCTTTCATTTAAAGAATCCAACCCTAACAGGTTGGATTCTTTTTTTTATACCCGATCTTGAATTTATGCTTTTGCGAATATAAGGTAAACATTCTGGTATATTGCACGTTATATTAGCAAAACGGGAATTGAGGGCGATTGTAGCACACCTGTAAATGCCAATATTGCATAAGAATTGGCCATTTTTTTGCCGCATTTTCAACTGATTTTGGAGAGTATAAATGAGATTGTGTAAACAGGATATTCACTGTCTACATCGCCCTTCAAAGATAATTAAAAATTGATTAAGAATGAGTCCCCAATGCATGATTGGAAGTTTCCAAGCATCTTCAATGTTTTTAATGGCTAAGTATATAGATTTGGATGCTGCATTTTCATTTGGGAACTGCGTTTTTGTTTTGGTATATTTTCTGATACCACGGTTTAGATTTTCAATAGTATTGGTGGTATAGATAATTCTTCTAAGCTCCAGTGGATACTCAAAATAATTGGATAAGCTGTCCCAGTTTGTTTCCCATGAAGTGATTGCATATTTATACTTACCCTGCCATTTGAGTTTAAATTTTTCAAACTCTTCCAGGGCTATTTCTTTGTTGATGGCGGTATATACTTTTTTTAGATCCTGGCAAAATATCTTCCTGTCCTTCCAAACTACAAACTTGCAACTGTTACGGATTTGGTGGACAATGCAGAGCTGTGTTACAGTTTCCGGGAATACGGCATTAATAGCTTGGGTAAAGCCCTTGAGGTTATCCGTACAAGCAATAAGAATATCCTCTACACCTCTGGCCTTTAAGTCGGTCAGAACACTCATCCAGAAGGCAGCAGATTCTGTTTTTTCAATCCAAAATCCGAGAACTTCTTTTATGCCATCTGGTTTAAGACCGATAACGATATAAACACATTTGTTTATCACTTTGTTATCTGTTCTGATTTTAAGAACAATGCCATCCATCCATACGGCATAATAGACTGGCTCCAGTGTGCGCTGTTGCCATTCTTTGGCTGACTCCATGAT
This sequence comes from uncultured Bacteroidota bacterium, assembly GCA_963831005.1. Taxonomy (GTDB): domain Bacteria; phylum Bacteroidota; class Bacteroidia; order Bacteroidales; family CG2-30-32-10; genus CAWHOW01. The sequence continues at coordinate 5,161 of CAWHOW010000037.1, read as the reverse complement.
ACTTTCAGTAATGTTGGAAACTGTTGTTTCGCTAATTTCCAGTCCATAAATATCCAAAACCTGGTGGCGGACATCGGAAGTGGTCATGCCCCGGCTATACATACCTATTATCGCATCTTCTATCTTACTACTGATGGTTTCTCCCTTGGGAATAATATGTGGTTCGAAAGCTCCGTTTCTATCTCTTGGAATATTAAGTATCACTTCTCCTACATTCTCAGTTGTAATAGTTTTTGGAAAAGACCCATTGCGACTGTTACCTGTATTGTATCCATCTTTGGCATGTTTTGGGTAACCAAGATGTTCCTCTAGTTCACACTTTAGCATCTCCTCTATGCCTTGCTTAAATATCGAATTAAAATATTCTTGAAATGATTCTTTGCTTTTAAACTGTTTGAAAAAGCCTTTGGGGAATTGATCTCCCGTGTCGTTTTTGTTTTGCATTTTGGTATTTGGTTTAAAGATAAATTAAAATTTTCAATATAGGCTTGTGCTTCGTTCCGCTGCGCTCCACTTCAGCACAAGCCTATATTCCTTTTAAACCTGTTTACACAATCTGCTTTTCTCTACCCGCATTCTCTATTGATTTTACTTCATTCTCTCTTGATTTTAAGGTATTCTCTATTGATTTTGTGGCATTTTCAATTGATTTTGTTACATTCTCAATTGATTTTACGGCATTCTCAACTGATTTCGCGGCATTCTTAACTGATTTTACGGCATTTCCAAGTGATTTTTTCATAAAAGCAATAGATAATTCTGTAAAAGCAACAGATATTTCCGTAAAAGCAAGTGATTTTTTTGCATTCTCAATTGTTTTTTTGACATTCTCAACAGGAAATGCAGCGTACGCAATAGAAAATGCAGAATGCGCAACATCCGAAACCACTAAAGGATATGCCGAAGTGGCTCAGTGGAGTGCGGGAACTTAATTAGGTACTGCGGCAAAAGCTTTAAGAAATATTTTTTCTAAAATGCTTGATTTGGAAATATCAATGTAATATCTTTGGAGCTTATAAAAGATTTATAATTATGAAAAAACTTTACATTTTAATCATTGCATAATTTACTTTTCTTAGTTGCAACATTTATGCTCAATTACAGGATAGGATTTGGATATTTGGCAGACCTGTAACAGGTTCAACAAATGCTACATTATATTTCGGGAATTTATCAAATCCTGTTACCACACTCCCGTGTGGACAGCCAGATCAAATAACAACAAATGATGGATGGGAAGAGTGGGGTGTAGTAACGAATCCAACTACAGGCAACCTTGTTTTTTATACTGATGGTCAATATGTTTTTGATAAACTTCATAACATGGTTGATTTAGATACTACCTTACTGGGTTATGAATCGCTGGGCGCTAATTTTTCATCTGCCCAACCTGTTGCATTGTGTGTGCTACCTAAACAAGAATCAGGAAAATATAATAAATTTTTTATTTTCTCCAATCCCACTGGTGCCGTTGGCACTAGTGTTGGAATAGGGCCAATAACATATAGAATTTATAATGTTATTACAGAAACATTTAGTCCAAGTATGAATCTGCCCGGGCCGTATGGCACAGACTCCGTTTCGGAAGGAATGAAGATAATTCCCTGTGATAATGATTCTAATACACTTTGGTTGGTTACAAGTCTTTTTCCTTACCCTGGTCATGAAAATAAATATGTAGTTTATAAAATTTATAATTCAGTAGTATCATATCAGGGTGCATTTGATATGGGCCCAAGCAAGCAAATAATTCCTGGTTCTTATGGTGCTGGGACATCCTTAAATATTGTATATACAAAAGCTAATACAACCGCAGGAATTACTAATGTTGGTTTTGCACTTCAATATACAAGCAGTGTGTTTACTTGCCAGTTCGATAATATCAACGGTCAATTTCTGACGAGTACAATTAAAGAATACGATACTGGTTTGGGCGCTGTGCCCGCAGTGTATGATTTGGAATTTTCTCCTGGCGGAAGATTTTTATATTATTGTGTGCAAGGAAATACGCCATCTTATGGTAATAATTTGTATCAAATAGATTTGCAGGATACAATTTATAGTCCGGTACTTATTAACAATCATACCTATAGATATTCAGGCGGTTTAGCTTTAGGGCCTGATAGTTTAATTTATCATATTTATGATAGCGGGTATGATTCACAAATAATGAAATTGGGAAGAATTCTTCAGCCAGACGTTAAGTATATTCCGGGAACGACTGTTTATAATCTATTTTATCAGGAGAACTTTCAAACATATAATAATGTTCTGGGAACTAATTTTTGTGAATTCTTGATTTTACCTAACACCAATTTTCCTTCGGATATTCCAATTTTAGGAAAAAATCTAAACTCATTTAATATTTATCCTAATCCATCATCAAATAATATTACTGTAGATATTCCTGAAAAAAGCATAATAGAAATTTCAAGCGTACAAGGTCAGCTAATAAAAACCTTTACTACAACAGATAATAAAACAAATATAGATGTTTCAAATTTTACAAAAGGAGTTTATATTGTACGCATTATAAGCAATAGCGGCATTTTTAATAAAAAATTCATAGTCGAATAGACAGTAAAGCACGCTATAGTAAAAAAGAGAGGCAAATAATTCTATTTGCCTCTTTTTCATTTAGTAAATTTGCAAATTAATTTATCTTTGTCAATTATGACAGGCAACACTTTTGGTCAGGTATTCAGGCTCACTACCTTCGGCGAATCGCATGGTGTGGCTGTGGGCGGTGTAATTGATGGCTGTCCTGCAGGCTTGAAAATAGACTATAAGTTTATTGCAAGAGAATTAAGCCGCCGCAAGCCGGGAAACTCAGAATTCGCTTCTGCACGTAAAGAAGATGATAAGGTTGAATTTCTTTCGGGTATATATAAAGGTATCGCCACCGGTGCACCTATTGCTTTTATCATAAAGAATAATGACCGGCATTCGTCAGATTATGATGAATTGAAAAACGTTTTTCGCCCTTCACACGCTGATTACACTTACCTGCAAAAGTATGGTATAAGGGAGCATGAAGGTGGTGGCAGGTTGTCGGCCCGCGAAACGGCTTCAAGGGTTGTTGCGGGCGCTATCGCTAAAATATATCTTGCGAAAACTAAAATTAAGTTTCACGCATACACCTCGCAAATAGGAGATATCAAATTAAAGCAAAATTATTCTGATATTGATACCTCTTTAATTGACCCCGACATTTTATATTGTCCTGATAAAAAGATTTCCGCTCAAATGCAAAAGTTACTTAAACAATTAAAAGCTGAAGGCGATTCAACAGGAGGGGTGGTAAGTTGTTTTATTAAGTCATTACCTACCGGGCTTGGAGAGCCAGTGTTCGACAAGCTTCAGGCCGATCTGGCAAAAGCCATGCTAAGCATACCTGCTGCCAAAGGTTTTGAATATGGCGAAGGTTTTGCTGTAGCAGCTATGAAAGGTTCGGAACATAATGATGCATTTATTTCAAAAAAAGGTAAAATAGCATTGGTGTCAAATCACTCGGGAGGAATACAGGGAGGCATCAGTAATGGCGAAGATGTTTTCTTTAAGGTTGCATTCAAGCCGGTTTCTTCTATCGCAAAAACTCAGTCTACTGTCACTCTTGACGGTAAGGCAGCAAAAATAAGTGTCAAAGGCAGGCACGACGTTTGCCTTGTGCCACGCGCAGTGCCAGTTGTTGAGGCTATGGCATCCATAGTTATTATGGATCATTTTTTACGGAATAAAATGTTAAGTCATTGATGAATTATGGTTAAGTCCGATGTAAAAACTAACGAATTCGTCATTGCGACACGAAGCCCTTCCTTTGTCAGGGTAAACTCCGCGAAGGGGAAGCAATCTTTTCATCAACCAGATTGCTTCGGTCGTTCCTCCCTCGCAATGACGTTTTGGAAAACTGTTAGAGTGCATTTCAGTAAAAAACAAGTTGCCTCCATCATATTTTTCTTTTTGCTCCTTTTAGTGTATACGGATACATTCAGTCAGGATGAAGAAAACCCATGTAAAGTGGATAATAAAAAAGCTGAAAAAATATTCAATAAAGGAGTAAGTGAATTGAAATCAGGGAATACTCCCGAAGCTATAAAATCATTTAAGGAAACAATTGATGAGGAACCCGGATATGTAGATGCCTATTATGCTCTTGGTAAAATATTCCTGAAGAAAAGCGCCAGGAGCGAATATACGGGCAAAAGTTATTTAGGTACAGTGAAGCATTATTATAAAAAGGTAATTGAACTCTGTCCTTCTTATGACCTATATGTTTATTATGTTCTCGGCGATATTTACCTTGAAGAAGATAAGTTTGACTCGGCAAATTATTTTATGAACCAGTTTATTAAAGACCCTGATAAAATTAAAAAGGTAGAGGATTTTGATCATGCCGACAGTGTTGTTAAATATGTAAGGACAATGAAACAACTTACAAGTACTGTAGTTCCGTTTAACCCTGTTTATTTAAAGAATATTTCAACTCAGCTAGACGAATATCTTCCATTGATTTCCCCCCGATAATGAAATGGCGCTTTTTGTGAGGAAGATTAAAAAAGAGAAATCAAAGAATGATGGTCCGGGAACTCCTATCGACACCTACCAGGAAAGATTCATGTATAGTCTGCGAGGCGCTGACGGCGAATTTGATTCAGGCAGGGAAATGCCTTATAGGTTCAATACCAATAATGACCAGGGCGCAGCTACCATTACACTTGACAATAATACTTTGTACTTCGTCTTTTGCGATTATATAAATAAAACTGGCTATTATAACTGTGATATTTTTGAATCAGAAAGGAAGAACGGCATCTGGCGCGTTATAAAGAACTTAGGCCCTAAAGTTAACAGGGATGATAGCTGGGAATCGCAGCCTTCCATTTCATCTGATGGCAAGACCTTGTATTTTATCAGCGACAGGCCTGGCGGTTTTGGCGGATATGATATATATGTAACCACAAAGGATTCTACAGGAAACTGGATAACTTGCTCAAAACCTTGGCCCCAATATTAATTCATCAGGTAATGAGAAAACACCTTATATACATACCGATGACCAGACATTGTATTTCTCATCAGCAGGTTGGCCCGGCCTTGGTGGTTATGATATTTATTATTCTAAGAAAGGTAAAGAAGGCAAATTTGGGAAACCAGTTAATAT
>CAWHOW010000036.1:0-12536 GCA_963831005.1 uncultured Bacteroidota bacterium | reverse complement strand
GCTAAAGTGCGGTGATTTCAAAAACCGTGACAAAAAATAGGCAGGGGAACTAATCACTGCGGGTAAGAGCAAGGGTAAAACAATTTCACAGCCTTAAATAATAATAATCGTGTAATTGTTTTATGCTTGCTGGCAATGGTGTGTACAAAGGGTAAGTAAAAGGTTAGTTTGCTTTAGCAAGTGCCTTTTACTTACTTTTTGGACGTGGGTTGGAAATTTGTTTTTTGGCGTATGTTTATGATAAAAGGGATGGCATAGCTTTTTTGCAGCTTGATGGTGGAACCAAAGTTTATTAATGTGTAAATTTCCTCACACATTAATAAAACTTAAAGCTGCAAAAGTGCTATTGCGGGAAGCTCATAAACTATGACAAAAAACAAATGTGCGATAAGGTGCGCTGGCTACACTCCTTTATTTTATTTCTATACCAAAAAATTATAATGCAAGGGTTTCCAGAATGCCCGCTGTGGGCTGTGAAAAGCAAATACAGCATAATAAAAAAAGTAAGATTAAATTTCATTTAAATCGAACTTTTTTTAAAAGATTACACTTATTAAAAGTGTATCTTTGTTCAATCTAAAATGTAGGAAAAATGAGAATAAAAAAATACTATTTATATGCCCGAAAATCTACTGAAGATGAAGAAAGACAAGTAATGTCAATAGAAGCCCAAATTACGGAGCTAAATGATCTTGCCAGACGGGAAGGGTTAATAATACTGGAAACATTCATAGAAAGCAAAAGCGCAAAAAAGCCGGGTCGGGAAGTATTCAATGAAATGATAGAGAAGATTTACGCAAGTAAAGAACTCGTAGGAATACTGGCATGGCATCCTGACCGCCTGGCTCGTAATAGTGTGGACGGAGGGCAAATCATATATTTGATTGACATTACAAAAATAGGGGCATTAAGATTTCCTACATTTTGGTTTGAACCAACCCCACAAGGGTTGTTTATGCTGCAAGTTGCTTTTGGGCAAAGTAAATATTATTCCGATAACCTGTCGGAAAATGTAAAGCGAGGCATTCGCCAAAAAATCAGGCGTGGAGAATACCCAAGTCTTGCACAAGTTGGATATATAAATAATCCCAAGACAAGGAATGTCGAAATTAATGAAGAGAAAGCGAAAATAATAAGACAGGTATTTAAGGAATTCTCGGAAGGAGGATATAGTTTAAATACCATGAGTCAACGCATGAATTTATTGGGCTTTGTGGGCAAAATGGGTAAGCCTTTGAGCAAGTCATCAGTGATAAAGATTCTGACCAACCAGACATATATAGGCTTGATAAAGCATAAAGGTGAAATGCACGAAGGGAAATTTGAGCCGATAGTGGACAAAGAAACCTTTGATGCTGTACAAGAAGAAATCAAGAATAAGGCAAAGCCGAGAATACAAAAGCACGGAAAAGATTTCGCATTTACCGGACTGATAAAATGTGGTGAATGCGGCGGAATGATAACTGCACAATATGCAAAGAAGGGAAAATATATTTACTACCGATGCTCAAAACGCATGGGAACAAATTGTTCCCAGCCATATGTGCAGGACGTGGTTTTACTTGGACAATTGCAAGCGAAATTGTCCAAGATTGCTTTGCCAAAGAGTTGGTCAGAAATAGCTTTATCACATCTTGAACAAAGGCAGCGGGAGGAAGTTCGGGAACAACAGTCTTTTTGCCAAAATATAGAAAAGCAAATTACTGAAACGGAAGGTAAAATAGATAGGCTCGTTAATAACTTCCTAGATGAAATGATAGAACAAGATTTATACCTAAAAAAGAAAGAGGAGTTATTAAAGACAAAAGTAGAGTTGCAGGAGAAATTAAAGAATTTTGGCAAAAAGGGTGTTGTTTGGTTCGAACTTTCCAAGAATTGTGTGAAAGCCGCCCACCAAGCGGAAACCCTTGCATCAACAACTGATTTATTAGAAATAAAATCTTTTATAAAAAAATTTGGTTCGAACCGCCATTTAATCCAGAAAAAAGTGTTTATAGATTTTGAAAAGCCCTTTGACTTAGTTAGTAAATACAGGACATTGGGAAGATTAGGATTGAAAAATAAAAAAAGAGACGAAGAGCAAAAAATGCTGGTCGTCTCGTTAAGTCGGGGTGAGAAGACTCGAACTTCCGACCCCCACGTCCCGAACGTGGTACGCTAGCCAACTGCGCTACACCCCGATACTTATATTAAAAAATCTTCTAAATCATTAGAAGATTCTTTGTCTCCCCGACAGGATTCGAACCTGTGACCCATTGATTAAGAGTCAATTGCTCTACCAGCTGAGCTACGGAGAGTTCCTTAAATTCAGGTCGGCAAAGTTATTAAATTAATTTGAATTGTAAAATATTTTATTGTGTAAGAATTCGATGATTTACAAGGTAAAACATCAGGATATAAAATAAAGAGAGCCGCAAAAATTGCGGCTCTCTTTTTATATCATTATTACGACATCTATATTTTCACAAACTTCTTTACAGTTAATCCCTTTTCACTTTGCACTCTTATCAAATAAAATCCTTTGGCAAAATCACTGATGTCAATGTACGTTATCTTTCCATTTGTTTCGGTAGTATTCAACAGTTGTCCGTCAACATTTAAAATTTCTATTGTTGCTTTCTGATGTGTTTCAACAGAAATATAATCAATTGCCGGATTCGGATAGATATCTATTCCAAAATATAATTTTTCTGCTTCATTTACTGAGGTTGTAATACAACTTTGCAAAGGCAAACCAACGGTAACAAATGTAGGACTGACACTAATAATCCTGTAACATCCGTTAAAAGCTGCACCTGTCTGAACATATCTAGTGCCGCAGGTGGTACAGTTTTCATCAATCATATTTCCATTCTCATCAGTAACAACATTTTGATGCTGATGGCCGGTAAGCATAATGTCAACATTATTTGAATCACAAATGTTTTTCATGGTTTGAAGGTCATTTGAAATACAGGATTCAGTGGAAGTATATATAGATTCAGCAGTGTAGGGTGTTCCATCGCAATTTGTTCCCGCAACATTACTTACCGGATGGTGCATAACGATAACCTTTCTTTTCGATTTATTAGCACTAAGCACATTTCTTATCCAGGTACATTGTGCATCTGTAAGGCCAGAACCATCAGGGTTTAATGCGTCCCATTCATCCCAATAAGCAATATCATAACCTGAACGTACCATTAATATCACAACATTCGGGTAAGATAGAACATAATCTGAATCAGGGCACATATGTTTCGCATAGGTGGGAACGTTATTCAATTGTGTCAAAGACCCTGGAGGGTACAATGTTGTATAATAATCATGATTCCCGGGCGTAAAATAAATAGGTATTGTTTTAGCCGAATCAATAAAGAGGTCACCAGGCGAAGGGTAAGCTGGTGAAGGATGCGGGTATAAAAATTGTGTCAACACCCAATACATATCTGTATCACCGTTACCCACATTTGAAATGTCTCCACTTGCTAAAAGGAAATCCGGCTTAGGGTTAAGGTTATTAAACTCCTGCAAATAACATTGAGCCATTACTCCATTCAAATCACAACTGTTTACATAAGATGTAACGCTGGAAACATGTAAATCCGTTATGTGGATGAATGTCTGTGAATAAGAAGTAAATATTGCAATAAAAATTGCTGCAAAAAGTAAAATTTGTTTTTTCATATATACAAATTTGAGTTGCTTATGAAGTTAATCTATATTTATAAAAGAAATTTCTGAAATAAATTATGTGGCAAAGATATATATTTAATAATAAATCACTAAAGGTAAGTAATTTATATAGTACTTGTCAAATATTTTAACAAATGAGTTTTAAATATTTATTAGCTTAGATTTACTAATTTATGAAACTAAAAATAATTTTGATAGCTGAATCTATTCAGGAATACTTATTTCAAAATTTAAAGAGAAATATTTTGAATGATTTCGATCTCAACATTGCCTTTCAGCATAGCCCATACCGGGCAATAAGTTTCTTCAGAAAGTTCTATTGCCCTGCTTAATTCTTCTTTGGTCGTATCTGGAGATTTTAATTTGAATTCCATAATGATGATTTTGAAACCCGTGGGATGTTCTTCTCTTCTGACTCCTTTTGAATGAATTTCAAAACCTTTAATTGTCTTTTTCATTTTTCGCAAAAATGAAAGAGTAGTGCTTGCCAAACATGAAGATAAACTTAAAAGCAATAATTCAAGCGAAGTATAACCCAGATCATCTCCAAGAGGTGAAACATAATCTATAGATACAGGTTCTTTCCCTTCAACAATTCCTCTAAAATTAAGTTTATCATTAATAAGGCTAACGGTAGCATATAGTTCTTTTGACTTATCAATTATCTTTTCCATATCCCTCCATTATTTACATAGTGTCTGCTTATGTTCAATTTTCTGTAATATATAATTCTTAATTTCTCTAATTAATAGGCTTTCTATTGAAACATTGTTTGAAAAGTGGTCTTGTTATTGAGTATCATAACTTGATTTAATAAAGATATTCAGTTTTTTCAGGTCAGCTAACTTATCAGTATAAAGTTTCTTGTATTTGCTTGCCATTTCACTGTTTTTCATTTTCTCATATAGCTGATAGGACAGAAAATCAAAGTCTATTATAGAAGGACCCACCATATGCTTAGTTTCTACCAGTGGCTGTGCTTCTTTCTGAACTTTCTCTGCCCTGCTGAATTCGCCTGTTTTGTTAAATATGCATATCAATTCGTTATCAATAGATAATATTCTTCCGGTGTCTGCCTGTGTTTTCCAATAAGTAAGCGCCTTCAGAGCAAAATATTTTGCAGAATCGAACTTGGTTTCAAGTTCGTATACTTTTGAAAGATCAAACTGAGATACTGCAACTCCAAAGTCCATATTTACCAAAGTATATAAATCAATTGCATTATGAATTTCTGTTTTAGCCTCAGAGAACCTATTCATGTGTCCCAATAAATACCCTTTATATTTCAAAAGATTTGCTTCGCTGGCGGTATCATTTATGGCTGTCCATATTGACAATGCCTTATTTATTTGTACAAGAGCCCCTTTATAATCACGTGAACCTTCTTCAAGCCGGAAGCCCTTATTCTGAACTGCAAAGATCAAGGGTATTAATTCCTTTTTGTCTTTGTCTGTTAATGTGTTTGATTTGTATTCATTCAGGTAGTAATTTATTTTACTGTCATTTGTAGTATCTGCCTGCCCCTGGCTCAACAAGGGTAATAAAACAATAAATAAAAAGAAAACAGTAATCAGTTTCATATGTTTTATTTTTTCTGATTCAAATATTTTTGCATTTAAGATATTTCTATAATTAAAAGGAGCACGATGGCTATTCATGCAAATTTATAACAGTTCCACAATAGTTGCACATAATAAATTTTTCTTTATATAAATTTTCATTCATTGCTATTTGTCCGCCGCATGATGGACAAAGCAATGGTTTAACATCCAGGTTATGCGTCAAGGAAGCATTTTCGCTTTGCGTTTTCGATGTAAAATCTTCACTGGAAGATTCTATAACAACCGATTTCAGGTTATTCGTATCATACCTTACCTGTACTATCATTCCCTGCTGGTAATTTACAGGCCGAAAAACTGAAACAAGTTCATGAATTTTAACATTAAACGGAGGAGCTGATTTAGGTGTCACTTCCAGTTGAAGAGCAATTTGCGGCTTACCATTAATGATAACACCTGTCTCTGAAACATTCAAAATACTCGCTTTTGCCTGTTCTCCATTTTTCAGAAGGTTATTTACATTTTGTCGTTGTTTTCGTAACAAAGAAAATACAAAGGCTAAGATAACAAAAGGAAAAATAATTGTAAGGGCTATAAAGATTCCAAACCGGCCCTGAATGGCCATTAAAATAGCAGCTAATATATTTGCAATAATGATTACAACAAACAAGAAGACAATTTTTTTCATGTGGTAATTATATTATATATATTTATGAAATCTAACCTGTTAATATCATTCATAGCTGTTATGACAACTAACTTTTTTTCCCAATTTATTCCTGCTATTTCTTACATAATAATTACAAAACTAAAAGAAATTTAAAGAATTCTCCCTGCGGTTAATAAAAATTTAAGAATAACAAGAAATAAATTCCTTGTTCGCACTTTTATTGACACTCGTCATCTGGTTAGTTTTTACAGAATGAAAAGAAAAATCAAAACTTTAGCTGAAATGAGATTTATCGTTAAATTTTTCACAATCAATTTTATTAAATCTAAATTTGCATGTGTTTGCACTAAGTTCAGTTTAAATAGTTTCACTTTCTGCTGAATACATAGAATCTATAAGATGAAAAGAATTTGCATTTTATTCACATTATCACTACTAATTTGCAACCTTGTTTATTCACAAGTTACAATTACTGGAAAAATAAGTGATAAATCAACAAACCAGGCATTAATCGGCGCAACAATTTTTATTCCCGACTTACAAAGTGGTGATATCAGCAAAGATGATGGCTTGTTCACCATAAAGAACCTTCCTAAAGGGAAATTCCTTGTGCAGGTAAAATTCATTGGATATGCCACTATCACAGAACTTATTGATTTTTCAGTAAATTCAGTCATGGATTTTGCCTTGGAGCCATCTGCTTTAAGCGAGAAAGAGATTGTCATTACAGGCAGCGCCATATCAAGTGACAATGATAAATCAAGCGTATCAGTGGTTACTGTTGCTAAAGATGATTTAATCACTACGGCTGCAACAAATGTGATAAACGCGTTGGCAACCGTTCCGGGTGTCTCAGAAATAACTACAGGCAGTGGTGTTTCAAAACCGGTGATAAGAGGCCTTGCCTATAATCATGTTGTTGTATTGAATGAAGGCATCAGACAGGAAGGAAACCAATGGGGGCCGGAGCATGGCATGGAGATTGACCAGTTTGCTCCTGAAAGGATAGAAATATTAAAAGGTCCTGCCAGCTTGTTTTATGGCTCTGATGCGCTTGGAGGCGTGATCAATATTCTTGAGCCCATTGCTCCTTCGGCAGGAACTGTGAGAGGTGAGCTGTCATCGGATTATTCCACAAACAATAAATTAACCGCTAACAGCCTGATGTTTGAAGGAAATGAGAATGGATTTATTTGGGGTATCAGGGACTCATATAAGAATGCTGCTTCTTATCAAACACCCGATGAGTACATTTATAATTCGGGCTTTAATGAAAACAATTACAGCGCAGTATTCGGCCTGCACAAGAAATGGGGATTTACACATTTGCACATCAGCCAGTTCAATGCCTTCATAGGCGCTGTTGACGGCACACGCGATTCGCTGACAAACCAGTTTACTGATGTGAATGGAAAAGATGTTACTCCTGACGAATTAAAAAGCAGGAAGCTTGAACTCCCCTTCAATAATGTGCAACACACAAAAGTTACTTCGGTTTCAAATATTATTATTGGAGGAAGTCAGTTGAAGATTGATGCAGGCTATGAATGCAATCACCGCAAGGAATTTGATGATAATATGAATACCCCTAATGTGTATTTCTCGCTTAACACGTTCGTCTATGATGCCAAATTATTACTGCCCGTACGTAATGGTTTTGAAACCGCTTTCGGACTTTCTGGTATGACGCAAACTAACCAGAATAAGGGAAACGAATATGTGGTTCCGAATTATCTGTCGCAGGATGCCGGCGGCTTTGCATATATTAAAAAGACTATCGAAAAATTCACAATGAATGCGGGCATACGGTACGATTACAGGAATATAAACGGCAAGCCTTTAAATCTCGATTCGCTTGGCAACGCTATTAATTCGGGAGGCGATACTATCTTCCAGACATTTAAAAGCACGTTCCAGGCAATATCAGGCGCTATTGGATTTACTTATAATTTCAGCAATAAAGTAAATGCAAAATTGAATATTGGAAGAGGCTATCGGGCGCCGAACATTTACGAACTTGCCACTTCAATGAACGGGGCGGCGCCGACCCCGGTACCTTTAGTTTCAATGCGGGCAATTATAATTTAAAACCTGAAACAAGTATACAAATTGATGGTGAAGTTACTGCTAATACAAAATATGTTGATGCTACTGTCAGCCCATTCTACAATACCATTAACAACTATATCTACCAAAGAAATATCAATAATGAAGTTAAACTTTTTGATGGTCAGAAATACCCTGTATACCGTTTTGTGCAGGGAAACTCATTGCTGAAGGGATTTGAATGCGGAATAAATATTCATCCTGTCAATACGATCACCTTTGAAAATACACTTGCTTATGTATGGGGAACTAACCTGGCCACTGCTATTCCATTGCCATTTATTCCTGCAACGCATTCAAGGGATGAAATAAAATGGTATGTGATGAAGGGGAAGAACAAACATACTTTCTATAATACCTTTATCAAAGCAGGTGTTACGCATACATGGGAACAAAACCGCTATGATATTTTTGAAACGGAAACAGGCGCTTATACCCTCTTCAATGCCGAAGTGGGTACCGACTTAAGGCTTGGAAAGCAAAACCTTACAGTTTTCATTAATGGCGATAACCTTACCAACGTTAATTATTTCGACCACCTGAACCGCTTTAAGATACTGGGGATACATAACCCCGGAAGAAATATTACTTTTGGAATATATTTCCCCATACTGGTTTACCAGCAGAAATAAATCTTTGTTTAATTAAACTAATGAATTATGAAAAAACTATTGTCCCTCATAGTCCTGATTGGTATAGCAAGCTTTGCAAATGCTCAATCGCAAAGCAAAGCCAAAATAACATCCATTACATACAATAGCAAAGTAATCCAGTCAAACATGCTTGACGACTGGAAAGACTTTTCGGAAAACCTTTGTCCTGTAAAGTACATGGGAAAGTGGGGATTTATTGATAAGGCGAATAAAGTTATTATTGATTTTAAATTCAAAACTGTGGGTTCGTTCTTTGAAGGCTTTTGCAATGTGGTTACCGACAGCGGCAATGCCTATATCAACAAGCATGGCAAAATAGCTATCCGCGGTTATAAGTATTCCGTCATCAACCCTTTTTGTAATGGAATTGCTTCGCTGAAAGATTCATTGCATTATTATTTAATTGATTCCACCGGCAAACGGATCAATAATACAATTTATCTCAATGTAGGGAATTGGGATACATACGGACATTTAATGGTAATGGATAACGCAAAGAATGTCCGCTGGCTTGATAAGCAAAGGCATATCATAGGCGATACCATGGATAAATCTGTTTTTACTCTTTTTACCCGTTATAATTCCGAGACCGAAAAGTTTAAATGCAATAAAGGGAATATCTGGTTTGGAAACGTAACGCTTGAAAATGATCTGTGTCCCGTTACCCTTCATGAAGGGGATGACTGGGGATATATAAACATGAAAACAAAAAAGATGGTCATCGCCTATCAATATACTAATGCTTATTTTTTTCACGGAGGACTGGCTGCTGTTGAAGAAGATGAAATCGGCAAATGGGGATTCATTGATAAAACGAATAAACTGATTATTGATTTTCAATTTAATCTTATACACCCGGATGGATTTAAAGATGGCATAAAATCAAAGGTAAAGAATGATTACTATGAAGACTGGTGGTGGATTGACAGGACAGGGAAGAAACTTGATCTGCCCCGCGAAAAGAATTAAAAAAGACATATATAATTTGGACTAAAGTCCTTATTCTATTGCATTATTATTAGCCACGACCTTAAGGTCGTGGCTACTGAAATATCAGAAAATTAGGAGTTGACATAAATTAACCACGCCTTTAAAGGCGTGGGTGATAAGTTACTTATCAATAAAGGGCTTTAACCCAAAGCTGAAAGAATGAAAAAATATATCATAACTGTTGTAGCAAGTGTTATTATTGGTTTGACACAGATGCATGCGCAAAGCAAGGCGAATATATCTTCCATCAGATACAATAATAAGGTCATTAAAGCATTTAAACTCAATGACTGGAGAGACTTTTCAGAAAACTTATGTGCGGTAGAGTATAAAAAGAAATGGGGTTTTATTGATAAAACAAAAAATGTAGTTATTGATTTCAAATATAAAGATGTCGGCCATTTTTCAGAAGGTTTATGCGACGTTATTACCGATAGCGGTTGTGCATATATAAATATACATGGAGAAATATTGATACCCTGTTATAAATATGCAAACAATACTCCTTTCATAAATCATATTGCATCCCTTACTGACAGGAATGACAAAAATTATTTTATTAATAAAAAAGGTATAATAATCAGCGGCCCTTTGGATGGATATAAAGATTTCGACAGGTTTGGTTTCGGGGCGAAAGGATATTATATCAACAATCAGAAAGATACCCTGCACTATATATTGATAGATACTACAGGAAAACGAATTAATAATTCCGTCTTCATTGATATTGGTAAATGGGATTCATACGGGCATTTAATAGTGCTGGATTCATCTTATCATGTTCGCTGGCTTACCAGGCAGGTGGATTTCTTCGGTGATGCGTTTAACAGAACCGCCTTTGCACTTTACACACTTTATAATTCGAAAGATTGGACCTATAAATTTGAAAAGGACGATATATGGTTCGCCAATGTTACTTTGGAAAACGATTTGCTCCCTGTAACATTCGACAACAGGCAGTATGGATTCATCAACATGAAAACTAAAACTCTGGCGATCGATTATCGCTTTTTTGGAGCCAGATTGTTTCATGGCGGACTAGCTGCTGTTAGAAACAGTTCGAACAAATGGGGGTTTATTGATAAGGATGGAAACCTGAAAATAAACTGTGTGTATAACCTTGTGCACCTTGATGGCTTTAAGGATGGCATTAAAGCAAAAGTTAAAAACGATTATTACGAGGACTGGTGGTGGATTGATAAAACCGGCAACAAATTAAACCTGCCGAGGGAATCAAAATAAAAAATATAATAGTACCAACCCAGTACTTACAAGCCTTAACGGACAATATATAATGTGAGTGCATAAAAAAAGCTCGTGCAATTGCACGGGCTTTTCTAAACTTCATTTTAATTACATCACTTTATCACCACTATCTTATCCCTAGGTTATTGTTTGCTCCATGTTTGCCCGTTTACCATGTAACAACGAATAATTCCGTTTGATTTACTATAGGCAATTTTCCAGGGCATATTATTACGGTAACTTGAAGGAATTTTTGTAGAATCAAATGAAGGTATATATACATCGTAATAAGTAGTCCCGTTTACTGTCATTGACTGAATTGTTGTAGTGTACCCATCACAGTCACAAAGAAAACTATTATATTCAATACCCGATGTTGAATTATCGCCATAAAGACCCAATATGCATTCAGCGAGATGTGTAAAAACAACATGAACATTAAGATATTCAGGTCCTTTATTACAAGGGTAAGAACAACTAGATGGAACTTCATCCCTTTCTGTTACATGTAATGTATCAAATACACCTGTCATATCATTTTTAAAAACGGCAATATCTCCTACTTTATAGATCGATAAAAGCGATAATGCCTGTGGTGATACGGCACAACCGCTGCAATTATCTTCTTGTTTGCATGAAATATGAAATATAAGCCAGCATGATAAAATGGCTAGCAATGCAAGTGATGTGATGGTAATGGTTGTTTTTTTCATAGGTTTAATTTGTTTAATAGTTAAATTGTTTAAAGTTCAAATATTACGTTTTACTCCAAGTTTGCCCGTTAATCATATAGAAACGAACAAATCCTTTCGATTTACTATAATATATTTTCCATGGTACTGTTAGCCCATCCCCGTTCGCGCTCGTCTCCCGACGAGTGCATTTGTAAATTTAATCTTTTCATCTAACCGTTTTCATTTCCCTTGTCAAAAGCTCAATATCCAAAACGTTTTCCATTTCAGTATAATTTCTTGCAGAACTGAACAGATAGTCTTCTGCGTTTTCCACAATGCCAGCTTCAACCGGATTATTATGAATATAATCAAGTTTTTGCCAAATAAATTTATTGCTGTATAATACCATCGGGCGATTGCCATCCTGCCATACTTTGTATTTTTTAATTCGCTTTAGGTCTTTTCCTGCATATAAAAACATTTTAAGAGCTTTATTCCCTTCAAGGCTATTTTCAATTTCTAATTTCTTTGTAATAGCTTTTGATGTGAATTTCTTTAAATCACGTAATATTTCAGATAACGAATCTTTGCCGTCAGACTTTGCAATTAAATGCACATGATTTGGCATTATGCAATATGCATAAATAACCAAAGCCCGTTTTAACTGATAATACTTTATAGCATCAACAATAATGATTTTCACAGTATCATCCTGTAATACTTTGATCCATTCTGTAATGGTAAAAGTTACAAAATATGCTTTTTCTTTTTCAGCTGTTTTGTATTTTTCAGACATTTCAGAATAAAAGTAATAAAATCTTATTAAACAATGTGTTTGCGTTATAATGCAAGTAAAAAATTGTTATGTTTTTTGTATGCGTCAGTAGTCGCGCACATACTTGTGAGCACTCGTCTGGAGACGAGCGCGAACTGGGGGTATTGCAGGTTGCATTACTTGAGCAGT
>CAWHOW010000035.1:0-5196 GCA_963831005.1 uncultured Bacteroidota bacterium | reverse complement strand
CAACGCAGGGTTATTAGGTGTTCGGCATCAGTCGTCAGCAAAAAATCTCGCCAGCCCGTCACTGCCCTTATTATAATAGTGTAAGTTTTTTAAGGTATAATAAGAGCAGTGTCGCCAAAGGTTGCTAAAGCAAGGCTGTCAAGCTTTTTGCAGTTCCTCCTTCTTTCTCACTCACTGCCTTTTTTGTCCTGCAAGGAGCTTCACTCATTTTCGGCTCTTTCCATTTCAGTCGTTCGCAACCCTCACTTCCTTTCATTTCATATCGCCTCAATTCGCTCAGCCCCTTTGCAGTCCAGCGGCAGTTTCTTATTTTTGGCTCACCTGCGGTCGCAAGCGGGCTGCGGGCTGTCAAGAGTAGCTGCAAAATTACTTTTTTCATAAGTTAACATTTTCAATAGCATCTACCCTTGCCAGCCCTTGTGTAGTACCTACATAGGTCGCCAGCGCCCTCATTCCGCTACGCTTCATTGCGGGCTTTTCTGCTTCCACCCTTTGCTCCGTTCGCATGTGTTCGCATCTCTGAAAAGCTTGGTTTTGTTCCGGCTGCAACTCGTTTCACTTTATTGCAGCCTTCACTTCGTATATAGCTCAAGGCTGTATAACCCTGCTTGTTGGCATTCCGTTTGATTAAATCCCGCATTCCTATTTTTTCTAATAAAAAGAATAGTCTACTTTGAAAGCATTGAAACCACGCATTCAATTTTAAATACCGTATCAGGGGCTGCCTGTCCCGATGAAATCGGTGATCATGGTTTTTGCAATCTACTTTTGATAAAGTTTTCTATTGCAACAAAATCAGCAGTACAGCCCTACCCTGATACAAAAACGTCAAGCAGCAATATTATTCCGTTTCATAAATTAAATTAATCAACCCGCCGGTAAAGGTATTAGCAGTTTATTCTCTCCGCCTCATTCCATTCCGCTAACGCTTCCTCTTCGTTACAGCAACGCTACATTTCTTTCGGCTTCGTTCATCTCACTCCTAATGCCTTTAGCACACAAGCCGACAAACCTTTCCGGCGGCATTGCAGCTTTCCTAATTTGTTCAGCCCTTCGCTGTCCGCTGATTTTTCCCACCCTTACAATTTCCCATAAGCAAAAACATTAACCTGCCGAAACAGGCAGGTACGCCAGCCCCTCCTTGATAATTCCACATATTGTAAATTTTGATTATGCTGAAATCCTGACAAAGATTTATCGGTAATCATTAATAAAACCTTCTGCAAAGATAGCCTCGGCTTTGCTCATGCAAGGTCAAGCCCTTCAGGTTTTGCAATAAAAATTTTCACTTGTTCTCATTTGGCTTTTTCAATGTATGAAATTTTTTTTGTAAAAACCTTGCATTTCACTTCATCCTTTTGCTTTTGGTTGCATAAGGTTTATTAATGATATATTTTTTTTATGCGGCAGCCGTGCGCTGACCAAACCGCATAATCGAAATTATTATTAACCAAATCTCAACATTATGAACATAAAATATTTTTACAATTGCCACTCACTTGAAGAAGTGAAGCGCAAGTACAAAGAATTAGCAATGTTGCATCATCCCGACCGTGGAGGGAACACAGCAACCATGCAGGAAATTAACCTTGAGTATGAAGAAATCCAAAAGAACCCCTTGTTTGATTTTGCTAAACAAACAGAGGAAGACCAGGAAGAATTCATAAAGTACCCTAACATCATAAATCAAATTATCAGTCTTGATGGCTTGATAATTGAGTTAATTGGTAACTGGATATGGATTTCCGGCAACACATATCCGCACAGGGGCAAATTAAAGGCAATAGGCTTTTATTTTGCACCAAAAAAGGTAATGTGGTACTACAGACCCTCTGATTATAAAAGTTCAAACCGCAGCCCCAAAACGATTGAATCCATACGTTTAAAATACGGGAGCGATGTTATCGAAACAAAGAATCGAATTTTTGAACTTAGAAATTAAAAACGGGGAGCCATTCGCTCCCTTTTTTATGTATTAAAGTATTACTTTAAGTAACATTATTTAAAATATTGTAATAAAATGAAATAAAAATATAAAAATACTTGACTTTTCATTTTTAATATATTAATTTTGTAGCAGAAATTTTAAGCTGAAAGTAAGTATGGTTTTCTCCGTATCAACGCCGTACCAAGTCCGTTTAAAAAAATAAGAAAAATGAGCATTAAAATGTCAAATAAAACACAAGACAAGAAACCAATAATTCTTCCACCTTTTGCTGCTGCTTGTGCTGTAATTGAAAAATTCCTTCCGGCAGTTAAAATCGGATGGAAAGGCCATGCTATTCATCAGGGTGCAGCTATTGCTTGCCTTGCAGATACTTTAATGAATGCAATGAAAACGGTCTCAGGAGTTACTTCTGTTGATGTAAATAAGTTTAATGTCAGTAGCGGTGTACTTGATTCCTTCAACGAAGAAAGTTGGTCAAGAACATCTGCCAATACAATCACATGTTGTTTGGGACCCTACTGAATTCCTTCCAAATTCAGCCGTAACAGACAAAATACATATCTGTGCATGTAATAAAGCAATGGATGTAGTTCAGATATTTCCTTAATGCTGCTGTCAGATCAGATGCTACAGCTACCATAACATTAAAACATGAATTGGCAGGATTTGCAGACGTTTATTGTCTTGGCATTTACTGAAAGTATTGCTTTCACAAAGAAGAACAACCTTGTAGGACATACTCAGCGTTCAGGGGCTTTACATGTGTAATTTTTTAATTAATATAATATAAACCAAAAAACTCAAACAAAATGGGAAAAATCGCAGAGGGAATCCTCGGTAAAATGACAGGCAAGGTTGGCCCTGTCGTAGGTTCCAAATGGAAAAGTGTAAACACTTTAAGAAGCTACCAACCAAATCCACACAATCCTAAGACAACTGCTCAAAAGATACAGCGGGCAAAGTTTAAACTTATAGTAGCATTAGGAAGGAAATGCTTGCCGTTTGTACGTGTTAGCCTTGCTAAGGCTTATGCTAAGATGTCAGGCTATAATGCTTTTGTAAAGTTAAACCTTTCAACAGCAATTTCCGGAACGTATCCATCTTTTACTATTAATTACCCTAATTTGGTAGTGGCTACGGGTACATTAACCGGTATTGATACTGTTTCGGTTGCAAACGCTGCTGGACGTAAAGTTATCTTAACCTGGACTGATAACACAGGTGAAGGTAATGCAGCAAGTACAGATGTTGGCATGATACTTTTAATTGATGCCTCTAACAGGTTTATGTTTGAGGACATTTCTTCATCTGTTCGTTCTACTGGAACATTAACTATAACATGTCCGCCTTTCTGTGTAGGAAATACGGTTTATGCTTACATAGCATTCAAAAACCCAACTACAGGCGAAATTTCAATTTCTTCTTATGCTGGTACAGTTAACGTTCTATTATAAAAATAAAATGGTGAAGTATCATAGAGCAGTAACAAAATAAAATTTCTCTTAGGATTGTCTAAAGGGCTTATCAGAAACGGTAAGCCCTTCTTTTTGGACAATAAAAAACGGAACCAAAATTCGATTCCGTTTTTTTATTTTAGCATAACAGTTAATTCAATGCTGCGGCAGTCATAGAATATTTATTCATGATTTTTTCCATATCATTTTTAATAAGATCATCTACGACCCTTGCATATTTCTTTGTCATATTTATACTGGAATGCCCGAGCATCTTAGATACTACTTCCATTGAAATATGATTAGAAAGAGTTACAGTGGTCGCAAATGTGTGTCTGGCTGTATGTGTGCTCAAATGTTTATTTATTTCGCACAGGTCAGCTATTTCCTTTAAATAGGCATTCATTTTTTGATTTGTAAGAACTGGCAGAACCAAACCATCCTTTACACAATCAGGATGATTTTTGTATTTATTCATTATGTTTATTGCAGGTGGTAATAAAGGAACATTGCACCAATTTTTTGTTTTTTGTCTCCTTTTTTATCCAAAGCTTGCCGTCCTTTTCCTCAATATCTTCATATACCAAATTTTTAACATCAATAAAAGCCAATCCTGTAAAACAGCAAAATAAATAAGCATCTTTTACTTGTTGAAGTCTTTCAATCTTAAATTCCTTATTCATCATTATGTTTAGCTCTTCTTCTGTTAAGTATGCTAAGTCAACATCATCTAAATGATATTTTATATTTGAAAAAGGATCGGCTTTCATCCATCCGTTTGCCAAAGCAATACGGATAATCTTTTTCAAATTCTTAATATACTTTACAGTTGTGTTATTACAGCAGTTTCGTGTAGTTTTCATGTAATACTCAAAATCGCTTACAAACATTGGCGTTATTTCATGTAGTGATAAATCAGTCCTTTTGTACTTCACCTTTATAAAATCCTCTACATGCTTGCGACAAGTGATATACCTTTCAACTGTTCCTGGAGCAAAATCTTTATTAATAAGTCCTATGCACTTTTCATTATGCTCCTGAAAAATTTGCAGAATTGTTTTACTTTTATTATCAATTCCCATATACTTATCCCGCAATCCAAAGGCTGTAAGAGGTTCATTATGTTCTTCCATATAAATTTTGTGTTCTCGTAGCTTTGCTTTTATGAAGTCGAGATAGTCATTTGTTTCCATTGCCTGCTTAGAATTTCCTTTAGCCTTACATTTCTTATTATCCCAAAAACATTCTTCAATGTTTTTTTGAATGACAAATTCGGCACGTGCACCGTTGATTGTAATTCTGGCATAAATTGGTAATGCCCCATTTTTCAGCACTCTTGTGCGTTTCACGAAAAATAAAATACTAAATGTTGATCTTTTCATACTTTTAAATTTAATGGTTAATAAAATTAATGTTTAAAAGCAAAAAAGCGAAATGCAAAATGTTGAAAATCTGTGAAATAATTACTAAGTAGGTTGCAATTTTGGGATTTTTTTTTGCCACCGAATAACACACCGAAAACATTCGTTTTTATGTGTTATTTTGCTTTCAGGGCAAAATAAAAAACCACCGAACTCGTTGATAATTCGGTGGTTTTCGTTGTTTTACTATTTATACCAGCGGAGAGGGGGGGATTCGAACCCCCGGTACCCTTTCGAGTACGGCAGTTTAGCAAACTGCTAGTTTCAGCCACTCACTCACCTCTCCGTTTTATAAAGCCTGTGTTTAGCTGAACAGGATTGCAAAGGTAGAAATTCAAATTATAATCGCAAATTTTTTATCGCAGAGATGCAC
>CAWHOW010000034.1:0-240480 GCA_963831005.1 uncultured Bacteroidota bacterium | reverse complement strand
GGCCCCTGGTGGTTCTGGTTGCAAATCAGGAACACATCGCGGCCCGCTTTGACGCGATGGAGAACGTGCAAACCGCTAGCGGTTTCACCGCGGAGCACCTCGACGGCCGGCGGCAACACGGCGCTGAGCACCCCCGCGAGTTCACGTGAAGTCACGCGCAACGGCAAGAGGTACGACCGGCCCCCTGCGGGATTGTTCTTGCACGCCGCGGACGATGCGGCCGCGGTTTCGCCCCAAATCGCCTTGCACAGCGCGGAAATGTTGTGACGCGACTGCTTCCGATCGTCGCCGACCTCGTGGGCAAAAGCCGTAGCCGACCACGATGCCGCCCTGGTCGTAGAACTGTTTCACTTTGGCCAATGTGCCGTACGGGATGGCTTCCACCGGCGGAACGACCACGACCCGGTAACGCTCCCCATAGAGTTTCACCTCCCGGCCGTCAAGCGTCGTCCGGTCCTCGAAAACGTGCATCGGCAGCCAGTCGCAGTCCATTTGCGCATCTTTCTACGCGCCGTGGTCATGTCTTCCGGCGTTCCATCTTGCCGACCTGCCCCAGGTTGCCGCTGAAGAGCAAGGCCACGGGACAGGCATGTCGGCCCCCGCTGAGCATCACGCCCAGGCGGCTCACGTAGTCCGCGTACACGCGGTACAGCGGGAATCGCGGCTCGAACCCGCCGTTGTAAAAATAGGGTGGGCAATCGTCGTCGTACGGGGCCCGCGGGTTGAACGAGTGCGGGGTGAAACTGTTCACTCCGGCACCTCCATCTGGTCGGTCACCCATTTCATCTGCAGATACGTGACGTCCTGTCCGTAGCGCCGAAAATCTCGCACATGGCAACGTCGTCGGGGAGGTGCCGCCGTGTGGGCGATCGAGCTGGCCAGCTTGGGCAACTGGTAGAGGTTGCGTCGGCGGAGCCCCGGCCGCATGCGGCCCCAAACCATGTCGATTCCACCCATGTCGCTGTACGACTGCAGCCGCATCATGTCGCCCGCACAGTAGTCCGGATCGGCGTAATGGAAGTCGTGCTCGATAAAGTGGCCTCGGAAAGGACTCGTGCGCATGGCACCAGCGGGTCATTCCGCCGTACATCGTGCGGCCCCAGGCCTCCGCCAGAGCGTCGCGGTACTGGAACCGGGCGGCAAGGTCGTCATCGCCCGACAGCCGATACTTGTAAGCCACATAGGCCTTCTTCCAGTCGACTTTGCGTTGGGTCAGCACGGCCTCCAGCTCGCTACCCCAATCGCCCGCGGTCTCGGGCTCGTCGTAAAAGAAACCGGCGATCGTTGCTCCGAAATCGTTCGAATCGCTCGTAATGCGGTTGGTACACGGTGCGGAGGAACCAGTCCACGGAATCGCGGCTCGCGCCGTCCAAGCTGAGACCCCCTCCTTGCCGCAGCGGCGGAGCCAAGGTGTAGGCGAACCTCAGCACTTTCCAGTTGCCGGCAGGGACTTGCCAGGAAAGCCTTCCGTCGCGAACATTCGGGGCCAGGTCGACAAGGGTCGCGCGATCGATTTGCCGTCGGGCAGCACGCGTCCCGCCACCGTGGCGATGTAGCTTGGGCCGCCGTGTCCCCGGGCCTCGAAGAGGCGGGGGCCTCGGACGTCTTCGGCCGACGCATCAAGACGCTTGGCCGCATACGCACGGGGACCTTGCCGCCCACGCTCTGGCTGGGCCACCATTTTTCGTCGAAGATCCACATCTTCAGATCATGCCGCCTGGCGGACCGCAGACAGATCGCCAGGTCGCGAAACCAGCCCTCGCCCAGCCAGTCGGAATGCGGCCGCGACTCAGCCGTGAAGGAGCCGTTGCCCGCCTCTGCCACCTTTTCGACGTACTCCTCCAGCCGTTTGGGGCTCTCGTCGCCGTGCAGCCAAAACAGCGGCCCGAGGAGTCGCCGCGACTGCATCGGCAGCTCGCGGAACTCTCGCTCAAGCATCGCCATGTCCGAACCTGTGCTTGATCGCCGCTGGCACCAGCGTGTGCGATCACAAAATCCGCAAGTTCCCGGCAATGGAAGAACTCATCGCAAACCTGGTGGCCCTTGCCCGGGACGACGATCAGCCCCACCTTGCCCCCCAATGCCCGATAGCGACGGGCAAGCTCGCCGGAGTTCTTCTCCAAAGAGACTACCGTGTCGGCATCGCCATGGATGTGCAGGATCGGCACACCGGCCTTGGCCAGCGACGATAGCCGGTCGATGGGGTTGTGCTCGACAAGGTGGGCCTCCAATTCGGCCACTAAGGCCATAGGCGCCGCTTGCTTGTTGGATCCCCGGGTAACTCCGCAGGTCGCACACGGTGTAAATGCCTGCGATGCACGACACTCGCCCGGGATTTTCGACGGCCCAGTTGTAGAGCATTAGCCCGCCGCGGCTCTGGGGCAAGAGGCAGGGCTTCTCTGACATGCCGTAGCGCGCGGTAAGCGTCTCCCATAGTTCCGTGTAGATGAGCCGACCCTGCGGACTGCCGTGCGACTCACCCACATCCACACCGGCCATCCCGATCCCCTTCTCCAGCCATCGGCGGAGCAGCCAGGCATGGTCGGGGGGGGATGGCCGATGACCGGGGCATACCAGACCCAGGGTATTGGCCCGGCCGTCGTTTTGTCTTTCGGCCGAATCAGGAACGCGGGACAGCCGTCGACGTCGAAGAAATCCAAAGTGCAGGGAAGCTGGTCCGCCAAGCTCTTTCACCGGCGAGAATCGTCGGCGGAGAATCGCCCTTGGAAACGGCAGGTGGACCGCCGGAAGCGATCAGCGGGAGAATTCCTAGCGTGCCCAGCGCGAGCGTCATGGAATGGGATCTAGTTCTCATGCTTTTCCTTCAGCCTAAACGTGCCGACGCTATATGGTGGAGTTCCGGCCTTTCCTGGATCAATCACATGTCTTGATGTTGACGAACTCGCAGATGCCCAACGCCGCCCTACCTCGGATCGCCCGGCGTCGAGCCGCCTCTCATTCTACGGCGCTGCGGCCCGCTGTGGTACAAGTAGGGTGCGGCCATTTCTCGTCGGAATTTGGGATAACCAGTCTTTGTGTTCGGACGCCCATCCACCGTGGTGCATCATGCCGATAGGCCCGGCAACGACGCGGTTTCAGGGCCTCGGTAATCGCACTCAGCCATGGACGTCCTTCGCACAGCAGTTCTCCGCCAGTGAACCGAACGACTTGCCCTCTGTCGTACTGTTGCAATAATTGTATCTGTGCCCCCCGCCGTCGAGGCACCCCCAGAGTAACCTCATGCTGACTTGGAGCCAATCATGAACGAACATCCGAACTCCTCAATCGCTAACTGCATTACCTTCACTAAACCGGCTGCTGCGACTGCCAGTAATCCACTATGCGTGACGATTGATAGTGGGAATTGTTTCACCGCCAGCGGTGGAACCGGCAACCCGAGTGTGACCTTCGTCTCGGTTCAAGGGCAAATTGTCGGTACTCCGATTAAGTGTGTCCGGAAATGTGATCTCCCCTACGCTTTGGAACATCTCCAATCTCGGGCCGCTCACTGCCGGAATTACCTATGAATTGCTGGTCACCGCTAACGTTACGGTCGGCGGCAGCGGCGCGACATCGTTGTGTACGGCCTCGACATACTTTATTGCCGTGAACAACAGCTATTCTTGTCCCCCGGGCCACTCTGCCACCCACGGAATCGATGTTTGTCCGTGTGATGCCACGTTACTACCGCATGCGGCTGCAAGAAGAGATGTCCGACGTCACATCTCGGGCAGGAGGCTTGACGCTCGGAGGGTTACTGCAACCGAGCAGCATCTATCTCGCTTACGATTTGGACGCATCAACGCTTGCAACTGCAGTTTGGCGTGACATCAATCTTCCGGACTTCATCGGCCGCTGGACATTGCGGGTAACGCAGTCTTGCTGCGGATCGAATGCGGAACTGGTCCAGCAGACTCTCGGGACCGTGTGAAGTCTGCACGCCGATGACCTTTCGTTGCGATCGCTGGCTCTTTCGGGGACCCGAACGTATTTGTCCTTGCACATTCCATGTACGAGGATGCGGGTTCTGCGCACCTCACGATCGTGGTGGAGCCTACCTGAGCATGCAGCGCGAATTGCCTGAGTGCCGGCATCGCGGCGATGAAATCCGCCGCGGACAATGGGCCTGCTGTTCGCCGAGGCTGGTTGTACTCCACGGCTCGGTCACGGCTGAAGATTGCCTTGCCTGCCCATACGCGGATCGTCCGTGCAGCCCGGTTCAGCCCGGCCTTGGGCCGTCGAGACAGCCTGGCATCGGCGATCGGTTTTCGACGGCGGTGTGCCCTCGGGAAGTGATCTTGCGCCCGGCGATACTGGCAATCGCCATGATCACGGCGCCGCGATCCGTGCGCACCGTGGACGCCAGCCTCGCCGCAATGCGCCGTGGCGGATTCTCGCAAGCGATCGACGTTTTCGCGGAACCGGGCATTGACCTCGCCCCAGCCCGATGTCAAGATCCACGTTAATCCGACGCGACTGGGAGCATGGCGGAATTGGCGGCAGGCGGCGCAGCGGCTACTGGGGAACACAACCACACCTTTCTTGATGATCTGCGAAGACGATATCCAACTTTCTGCCGACGCGCGCGCGGCTTGCAGTACGCCATCAATACCCTTCCACACGAAGACTGGGGCCTTGCATCGCTTTACACTCCCAGGTGGAACGTACGGCAGCACGCCGCCAGACCGGGTTGGCAAGCCGTCGATCTCCGAGATGGTGGCTGGGGAGCGCTGGCATTTTGCTTCACTCGCGACTCGCTTACCGAACTGCTCGCGCACACGGAGCCGCAATCTGATTTGCCCACGGCGCACGCCGACATTCTCGCGACCGTTGTCTTTGCGGCCTTGGGGCGACGCTGCTACTTCCATCTCCCCAGCCTCTGCATGCATACCGGCGACGGTATTTCTACGATGGACCACCAGCACGACGGGCGAACGGTCGCCGTCGGATTTCATGCGGAAGGCGGCCTCTATCGACCCGAGAGTCGCTCAACGGCCGGAATCGCGCCGCAGGGCACCCGACACGAAAATGGCGGATCGGCGCCGGTTGCCCATCCCACCTTCCGCGATGCTACGGATTTTTCCGACGCCACGGTTTGCGTGACGGTGCTCATTCGCTTTGATCGCCTGCAGATCCTGTTGCGTTCAATTCGCCGCTTCTACGCGAATATTGAGATCGTCGTGGCCGATAATTCATTCCGACCCGAGGATTGGGGCAAACAGGAGTTTGTCGAGTTCCGCGACATCGTCATCCGCCATGGCGTTCGGCCCGTAATGCTGCCATTCGATTCTGGCATCAGCGCTACGCGTAACGCCGCGGTGACTGCCGCCCGGACGCCGTACGTGATCGTCTGCGAAGAGGATTTTGAGTTCACGCAGCGGACGAACCTGGAAAAATTGCTGCGCCCGCTCCGCGCCGGCCGGGCCGACTTTGTCGGCGGGCTGGAACACTATACCAATCCTTCCAACAGTTGGATACGCGCGTGCGTTCCGCCCCACCTCCCCCCGATGGTGCAATATGCGGCGAATGTGGGGTTCGTCGGTTCTTGGCCGCGGCGGAGGCTGGTTCTTCGGCCCGTTGACAATAACGACATGACCGAGCTGAGCGGCGTCATCTGCCGTAGATCCGACGTGATCCATAATTTCTATGCAGCCCGGCGCGACGCTTACCTCCTTGGTCCCTGCGATGACCGGATCAAGGTCTGTGAACACCTGGACCATTTTCTGGGCTCAAGGAGCGTGGAGCAAGGGTTTACTACACACCCGAGTCAGCCGTCGATCACTATACGCCGGGCGATGCGGTTGATCCGCGTTTTCAGCAGTTGCGGTGTGGCGGCGGCCAATTACCATCAGTTGTTTTGTGATAACTGGGGCCTCGATCCGACAGGCTCGACGGATTTCGGGTTACTTGTCGGCCTGACACCGGTGGCATTTATGGAACATTGAACCATTACTCCAGCATGTGCAGCCAATGATTACCTTGTCGACGGTCATTTACGACGGGATTGAACTGGTTCCCCACTTCATCAAGCATTATGCCGCTCTGGGTGTCGAAGCTATTCTTTTGGCAGCGCACGAGCGAATCTACGATGATGTACTTCATTTCACGTCGGGTTATCCAGCTTTTGTTTTCCCCTTTCGGTGCGGTCATTTCGACTGCACGGAGAAACACGCCATGGAAAAAACCCCTGGTGAACTTCTTTGACGCCGGCCCCGATGACTACATCATCTATTGCGACATTGATGAGTTCCAGGAATACCCCGCGCCGCTAAAAGAGATCGTCCGCATCATGGATGAGCGAACCTATGGGCACTGCGAGGCTATTTCCTCGATCGCCTGGCCGCCAACGGCCATCTGCCGGCAGTGCGCCCGGAGCCCGACATTTTTTTGCAGTATCCGATCTGCTGCCGGATTACGCGGAACCTTTTTTGCACGCCTCGGATCAACAGATCATGCTTTGCCGCGGCCGCGTTGATCTCAATAGCGGCCACCACGATACCTTCAATGCCTATTATGATGCGGTGCCTGTTGCAGGCGATTACGCTACATCATTTCAAATGGACAAACGGCCTGCTGGAGAAAGCGAGTCAGCCGTCTGGCCATCGCAAACATCAATCCGATGTATGCTGAGGAGTGGCGCGAGGATCCTGGCATTTACATCCACTGCGGGGCTTCGACCTGAGCGACAGCCGGATCGGCATCGTTCCAGCGGCGTGATGTCAAACGGGTAAGAAACGGTGTATCGGCGTACCACCTATTTCTTCGCCGCAGCATTGACGGTCGTCGTCATTCGTCTTTCCCGCTAGCCCACAAGCGGACCTTTGCTGCTGATCCGCTCCGTCTTATTTGTCCGCCGAAGTTTGGCAGACGCGGAAACCCAAAATGTAACCGCGGACGCGGGGATCGAAGTCATCGCGGTGCGCCGACCGGCAGCTCCCAGCGTTGCCGGACCAGCTGCCGCCGCGCCCCACGTGGACCGAACCTGTTGTCGGCCCCGTCGGATCGTCCGTGGGCGAATGCGCTAGTACCCGTATCAGACCAGTCTTCACACCACTGCCAAGCGTTCCCGTGCATGTCGGACAAGCCCCATGCGTTCGGTCGCTTCTGCCCCACGGCGTGCGTCTGATCGTTTGAGTTCACCGGAACCACGCGTTGTCGCCCAGGTCGCTCTGGTTGTCGCCAAAGCTCCATCCGGTCTGTGTGCCCGCCCGACAGGCGTACTCCCACTCCGCCTCCGTGGGCAATCGGTACTTCTTGCCTTCCTTCCTAGTGAGCCACTCGCAGAACGCCTTGGCATCGTCCCAACTCACGCTGACCACCGGGCAATCGTCGGTCTGCATGGAAACGCGCTCTTGCCAAGCCTTGCCCGCATTATACTTGCTCTCCTCGACAAACTTGCGGAACTGCCCCGCCGTGACCTGGTACATGCCCAGCCAAAACGGCTTCGTGATCCGCACCTGGTGTTGCGGCATCTCGCGTGGGGTGGCGTCCTTGTCCGAATCCGGCGAACCCATCAAGAACTCCCCGGCTGGGATCAACACCATCGTCATGCCTATCGAGTTGACGTACCAGTCAGGCGCCCGCCTGCGGTCGCGTCGTGGGTGTGATCGTGGGCAAGGCGAGCTTCCACTGCCCCAGTGCGAATCCGGCGGCGCTATGGGTACACGCGTCCGATTTGCTCCGATACCAGTCACGCAGGGCCAGTTCGCAAGCCTTCTTCTCCTCCGGGCCGAGGCCTCGGGCGATACGGCAGCCATCGCGCAACACATTCCCGATCGAAACGCGGAGTCATCGGCGGCCTCGAGCGCGGGCAGGAGATCAAAACCATCGCCGTGCCAGGTCGGGAAGGTCTTGATGAACACGGTGCGCTCGACCGGATCGGGCCTTTGTTCCACCCGGAGCATGTCGCGCGCAAGGCCGACTCGCCCAGGTACAGAGCGACTATGGCGAGCCGGGCCTTTGCGGACCAGTCTCTTGCTCTTTCCTGCCTTTTCCGCCTGCCGGCGCAGGCCCTGCACGGCCGCTTCCTGCTCCAGGCGCAGCGCGGCTATCAGGTTCCCACATTCGTCGGGCCTGGCAGAAGCGATGCTCTCGACGAGGAAGTCCCCTTCCACTTGGCCAAGCGCGGCCAGGGCGAGGGCCACATGGAGTCGTTGCGAGGGCGGCAACCGGCCGTCCTCCATATTGTCGCTCGCAGAATCGAACGGCAGTGTTCCGCCAGCGGCTCCAGGTTCTCGATACGCATAGGGAACCGCATCCGCGGGTGCCGTCAGCAGGGCGTTGACCAGCAATTCGGCCGCGCCGCCGGGTGTTTGCGGCCACGTATTGGTGGAGGGTGATTCCCAACGTGGCCGCCAGCGCCAGGCCCGCCGCCCAGCACAACCCGTGGTATCGTGCCGCTCGAGCGCATCATCTTCCTGCTGCGGCTCCGTCCAATTCTTCTTCCTCGTCAAGAGGCGAATGCCGGCCCACTGCAAGACCGAGGGCAGTTGCCGATTCTCCGGCCTGGCGTTCCAGACCGACGCACGATCGGCCAGCAGCAATTCCGCCCGCCCCCGCCTTGTTTCCTTCTGCTTGCGCGTCAGCCAGTCCCGCAGCGAGTGAACCAGATAATCGTGGGTCAGTTGGTAATATTTGCCTCCGCGGCAGCCTTCCGCCGGTCGCAGTCGTCCTCCTTGCCTTCCGGCTCGGTCGGCGTTATCAGGCGAATCTCGCCGTCCAGAATTCGCATCAAGTCCGCAAAGTCCTTGGGACGGCCGGCGTAACCGAGCTTTCCAGCAACTCTTGCTGCGATCGCATCTGGCCCTTGATGTCGGTGCCGGATTCAGGCAGGAGAGCTTTGAAGAGCCCTGGCCGCTTTTTGGTGCAGCGGTGTTCGGGCGGGGCCGTGGCGGCACTGAAGGTCTCTTCCAGGAACGTGACGCCGACGCCTTTCGTGCCGCCCACGGCCTTCAAGGTGGCAGGGTCCACGGCTTGCCCTTCATCATCTCCGCAAACAATGCCAGCCGGACGCAGACCACCTTGCCTTCCTGGGCCAGCCCGGCGACAGCCTGTCCAAGAAGGCCGTCTGCTCTTTGCCGGTCTCGGCCTGCTTCTCGGGGAGCTTGCCGAAGGCCCTGCCAAAGGCCGCCAGGACCTTCTTGGCATGGTCGATGTCGAAGAGGTCAACCAGCGCACGAGTTCTGTCCCTCGACGAAGTCGATCTCCAGCTCCTGCATGAAGCGGCTGACCGCCATCCAGAAATCGTCCCGCACCATGACGATGCACTGCACCCGCCCGCCGTCGCATTGCCGCAGGGCTTCGACCAAGGGCGATGCCTTCTGATCTCGTTTGGCATGCAGCCATTGCTCGAACTGGTCGATGACGACAAGGACCTTCTTGCCCGCCGGAATCCCCGTCCGCGGCGAAGGGCGGCGATGCTCTCTTCGAGGCCGAGATTCCCCGGCAAACCGGGACATTGCTTTCGCAATCCCCGGAGCAGACGGGCCTCGGTGTCGTCGGCAGTGGCCTCCACGTAGATGGAAATCACATGTTCGGCCAAGCGGGGCAACAGTCCTGCCTTCACCAGCGACGACTTGCCGCAACCCGATGGCCCGTAGATCAGGCCCACTCGAAAAGTCTTGTCGGCAGTTCGTTTCTTCGATCCGATATTTCCAGAAACGGATGCTCTCCGGCAGCCCGTCCGGTCCCGGGGCCGGGGAGAAGTTCCAGAAAGAAATCGGCGTCCTGGGCATCGAAGGACCGCAACCCCTTGGGGACGATCTGGGGGTTCGCCCGAATCCAATCCGGCGGGCGGGGGAGTCGGCTCCGGGCAATCGCCGGGATTTCCACTTTCTTCGCAGCGTCAACCGGCTTCCCGCTTCAGCTGTCTGGGCAAGGAAGTGCCGCAGGTCTTCCGCCATGTCGAGAGCGGTGGTGTAGCGGTCCTGGCCCGTTTGGACAGGGCCTTCAGGCATATCCGCTCCAAGTTCCTTGGGAATCGAAGTCGTCCAGTTGCCGTGGCGGACAGGGCTCCAGCGCCTGATGCGTTCGAGGATCTTCTCGCGGTCTGTAACCCAGAATGGACGGCTGGCCGTCAGCAATTCATAAAAGACCACCCCCAGGCTGAAAATGTCTGCCCGGCCATCCACCAGATGGCCCTTCACAACGGGCCTGCTCGGGACTCATGTAGGCAGACGTACCGGCTACAACAGAGCCCTCGCCAAAGTCTTCTTCCTTCAGTGCCAGCCCGAAATCCGCAAGATAGGGCTTGCCTGCGAGTCAATCAGGATGTTGGCGGGCTTCACGTCCCGATGTACTACCATTGGCGATGGGCGTGGTGCAGGGCTTCGGCGATTGTGGCAACGATCTCGGCTGACTTGCGTAGTGCGATAGCGGAATCTGCTCCTCGATTTTTCGTTGCCAGGTCGCTTCCTTGAATGAACTTGGAGACGACGTAGCACAGCCATCCTCGGTTCGCCCTACGTCGTGAACGGGCACGATGTTCGCATGGTCAAGGCTGGCTACGACTTGGGCTTCCTCAAGATAGAGTTCTATGTCTTCCGGCTTATCGACCAACTCGCGGTTGGGCACTTTGATGGCAACGTGCCGCTTCAAGTCGTCGTCATAACCTTTATAGACCGTGCCGAATGCCCCTTTGCCCAAGACCTGCTCGACCCAGTATCTGCCAATGCGACCGGGATGCACGGTACCTTTCTCCGCTTCGGGCCGCTTGGAGGTGGAGGTCTCGCCGGTTTGCCGGGACTTGGGTTCTCCAGGCTGCCACAGGCATGTTCTTGGCGAACTTTCAGATGGCGAATCGGGATTGCCGCCTTCGGCCTGTTGTTGGCGGTATGACATTTCGACGGCCAACAACTCTTTCCGCAACTGGGAACGCAAGGGTTCGGTTGTATCACCCAAGTAGTCTTCGATGCCGGGCCAGGACCCACGCTGCTGGATGGCGTCGTGAATGGCATGGTCAAACCGGTGACAGACCTCGTCGACGCGAACCACTTTGGAGAGCGGCAGCGGTTTGTCCGCGTGTTCGCCAGAATGCTCCATGGACGACCAACCTTGCGAGCAGGGCAACAGCGCACCAGACACCGAAACATTATTCGTACCCCATTGGTACAAGACAAGGGTGGCAGAAACCGTGATATAGAAAGAGTATCGCGGTACCTCGTTATCCAGAACCGCCGTTCATTGTGCGGCTTGGCGATACCGGTCAAAACAGCGGTCGCGTGGTAGGTGTCAATATAGGTTGGTTTTCTGATGCTCGTCCGACGATTCGGACCACCCTCGCACTTTTCCGGCCAGGCTTACTCCCAGAAACTCGTCCGCGAGGCGGCCGAGCAAGCATTAAGAGCGATAGGTCCGTGAATAATGGGAACCGCCAAGACGAGATTTCGACGACCATGAGTGGATGGCGCTCGGGTGCGACTCTTGCATCCAGAACCGGAAAAGCCGTAGAATGCATGTCGGTATTTCCGACAAGGCAGATGATCGGTTCGACATCTGGTCGTATGTTGGAACAGATATGTCTTGCTGGAAATCATTGCATAATATAGAGATATCGCATTTCTTTCTGCCCGGTCCTGTTCCGGCATGGAGAATGTAGGGCTATAAGAGTACGTGTCGGCCGTCCGTTGTCCGTGGGACATATCAAATCCCGCCACCAACGGGTAATGGCCGACTGCTAACCGACAGCCGGCAACTCCCCCCATGTCCCATCCGCTTCAACAACGAATCCACGCCTTGCGAAGCCGCGTCGTGCGGCTGTTGGCGATCCGCGGACTGAGCGTGATCGTGGCGGCGGTGCTGGCGACGGTGATCGCGCTGGGATGGATCGACTATTGGTCCGCTTCCGCGACCGGGGCGTGCTGGTCGTCTTTGCCGTGGCCGTACTGGGAGTTTTCGCGTTGGACGGGCTACCTGGCCGTGCGAAGATTGCTTGCTCAAGTCCCGCCTGGGCGATACCGACGTGGCCTTGCACGTCGAGGCCTGTTTCCCCGCGGTCAAGGATCGCCTGGCCAGCGCGGTGGAGTTCCTCCGGCAGCCGGAAGACGACGCAGCGGCCGGTTCGGCCGCGATGCGGCGAACGGCGATCGCCCAGGCGGTTGCCGCAAGCGAGGATCTCGATTTCGATGCGGCGATCGACCGGCGGCCGGCGCTGCGGTCGGCGCCTGGCGGCCCTGGCGGTCGGCCTGCTGGCCGCCGGCCTGACGGTAGCCGACGCGGCGGCGGCGCGCACGGCCTTGGCCCGCCTGGCATTTCCGCTGGGCACGGCCGACTGGCCGCAGAGAACGCACCTCGGCCTGCGGCAGCCGGTCAAGCCCATCGTCGTCGTCCGCGGTCAGCCGTTGGAGGTCGAGGTGATTGACACTGCAGGCTGCCCCGTTGCCGCCCGACTGCCACATCCACTATCGTCTTCACGGATGCCCAAGGAGCGGACGAGAGAAGAAACCGAGCCGATGCAGTTCTTGGGCAAAGCCATGGTTGCGCGTCGCGAGAATGTGAGCTCGCCGCTGGAGTTCCGCTTTACCGGCGGCGACGATCGGAACATGAATTGGATTCAGGTCCAAGTTATCGACCCGCCCGAGCCGCCGGCGGTCTGCTCGCTGACGCTCACGGTCACCCCTCCCGGCTACACCAATTGGCCCGCGGAAGAGCGCGAGGCGACATCGCCTCGGCCGCTATTGGCCGGCTCGCACGTGCAACTTGCCGGCAAAACGACGAAACGCCTCAAGCCGGCGAGCAAGCTGCGGTTCGACGACGGCCGCGTCCTCCCCATCGAGATCGACGGCGACGGCATGACGTTCCACGTGGGAAGACCGTCGCGCCGCCCATCGACCGAACCGCCGCACGAGCTGATCGTGGAGAAGTCCACCGGCTACACGTTCCGCCTGATCGATGTCGACGGCGTGGAGGGCGGCGGTGATGAAAGCTGGCAGTTTCGCGTGCTGACCGATGCCCCGCCCAGCGCGGTCATCGAGCAGCCGGCCGGCGACCTTTTCGTCACGGAGCGGGCCGTCGTCAACTTTCGCGTTCGCGCCCGCGACGACATGGCCCTGCGGCAGGTCGTGCTGGTTCTCAGCCCGTCGGATGCCAAGGCGGCAAAGGAAAAAACACTTCCGCTCTTCAACGGACCCGACAAGCCTCCGCCCTCGTCCGTCTCGGCCTTCGATGCGGGCACGACGGGCGAGCCAGACGACGATCGACCGCACCGTGGAACTGTCCGAATTCCAGCTTGCCCCCGGCATGCAATTGACCTGCTATGCGATGGCCACCGACTATCGACCGCAGACCGGCCGCAGCGATCCGCGGGTATTGACCGTCATCACGCCCGACCAATTGCTGGAGCGGATGGCCGTGCGGCAGAGCCAGATCCTGGCGGAGTTGGCCCGCGTGCTGCAACTCCAGCGCGACGCCCGCAGCCAGGTCCGCAGCGCTGGAGATCCGGCTGCACGAGACCGCGGGCCTGGAGCAGGCCGACATCGATCGCTTGCAGGCCGCGGAGTTCAACCAGCGCGAGGTCGTGCGGAGCCTGACCAGCCGTAGCGACGGCCTGCCGATGCAGGTGCTCGGCCTGCTGGCCGACCTGGAGAACAATCGCGTCGACAACCCCGATTTCCAGCACCGCCTGGAAGGGCTGCTGGCCGAGTTCGATCGCCTGGAGCGCGAACATCTTCCGCCCATCGGCACGGAGTTGACCGCCGCCATCAAAGGTTCGCTGGTCCGCTTGCAATCTTCGCCCCGGCCGGCCGGACGCGATGCCGAGAGCGAATCGCACCTTGCCGGCGCGGGCGAGCATCAGCAGCAAGTCATCGCGTCGCTGGAAGGCCTGCTGGCCCGGCTGCGTCAATGGGACGACTACCGCCGCTTCCACCGCGAGGTGGCCCAGCTTCTCCGCGACCAGGAAGAGGCGGCCCGCAATACGGCTGCCCTGGGCGCGCAGACGGTTGGCCGCGATCTGAAGGAACTCTCGCCGCAGGAATCGGCCGACTTGAAGATCCTGGCGGAGCATCAGTTCGAACTGGCCCGGCGCGAGACGCGGCTGGAGGAGGAGATGGAACAAACCGCCGCCACGCTTGGGCCAGAGCGAGCCGCTGGCGGCCGGGACCTTGACCGACGCCGTGGCGGAAGCCCGGCGACTGGCGATTGCCGCGGACATGTCCACCGCGGGCGGCAAGATCCGCAACAACGGACTGGGGCTGGCGCCTGCCGACCAGCAGAGAATCTTGCAGAACGTGCAAGAAGTGCTCGACATCCTGGCGAACAACCGCCGGCAGGAATTGGAGCGCCTGGCCAGGAAACTCGGCGAGGCCGACAAGGACCTCGACGCGCTGGGCAAGCGGCAAGAGGGCCTCCGCCGCAAGATCGAGGAAAGTCGCGGGCCCGTCCGGCTCGCAAGGATCCCGAGGCGCGAGAAGCAGAAGGCCGAACTTCAGAAGCTGGCCCGCCAGCAGGAAGAGCTTCGCCAGCAGACGCAACAACTCGGCCGGCGGCTGGAGCGGCTGTTGGCCGAGGAAGCGGCCAGCGCCGCGGAGCAAGGCGGCCGAGCGGATGGACCAGGGCCGCCGCGCCGGCGAGGCCGGGGATGGCCAGGGAGCAAGCCGCGGGGCACAAGGAGGCGGAGAAGGCCCTCCCGATGCCTCCCGGCAGCTCCGCGAAAAGCGTTTTGAAATCGAGGCCCAACTGGCCATGGAACAGCAGGCCCGCTTGCAGGACACCATCAAGCACCTCCATCGCCAGGAGGAAGAGAATCGCGGCCGAAACCCGCGAGTTCGCCGACATGGAGCGCGGCGGCGCGCTGAGCCGCACCCAGATCTCCAGCCTGCTGGAGTTGGCCCATCAGCAAGAGCTGCTCCGCGACGAGACGGGCCGGGTGGCGCAGATCGCTCGATCCGGCCAACATCTTCCGCATGGCCCTGTCGGCGGCCGTGGACGCCATGGGGCGGGCCTCCGCACTGCTCCAGCGGCGACAGACCGGACCCGCGACCCAGGAGGCCGAGCAGAACGCCATCGACCGGCTGAAATTGATCCTCACGGCCATGGAAGCCGGAAGAGCCGGGCAAGACCGGCAAACCGGAGATGATCCGGGCAATCAGGGCGGAAACCAACCCGGATGGCAGGGCCCGGCGGCGTCTTGCCGCTGGCCCAACTGAAGCTCTTGAAGCTCTTGCAGGAAGATTTGAACCTCCGCACGCAGCAATTGAATCAGGCCGAGGCCGCCGGCAAGCCGGCCGAGGAACTCCGCGAGCAATACGCGCGGTTGTCGGAAGAGCAGGGCCGCCTGGCCGAGTTGACCTTCCAGCTCCTTCGTCCGCAACCGCCCGAAAGCGGCGAGCCGGCGGAGGATGCCAGTGAACCGAACGAACCGAAGGAGAAACAGCCATGAAGAGAAATTTCAGATTGTCAAATTTCAAATTTCAGATTTGCAATTTCCGTCTCTTCGATCTCATTGTCGCCGGCTCTCTCGCCTTCGCCGCCGACCCGCCGCCCTCGACCGACGATCAACTCCGCGATAGCTTGAATTCCAAGGCGGGCGATGACTACGATCGCGAACTGCTGGGCGATCCGGCCAAGCCCGACGGCAAGGGGCGGGTCGACGACGCAGATGCAGAAGAAGCTTCAAAAGGAACTTGGCTCCGCGGCCCGAAAAGGAAGGCAAGCCGAAGGACCCGCTCCTGCAAGTCGCCGAGGAGATGCGCGACGTCCAGCCGCGGCTCGGCCAGCGCGATTCCGGCGCGGTGACGCAACACTTGCAGCGGCAGATCGTCTCCGACCTGGACAATTGATCGAGCAGGCGAAGAAATCGGGATCCTGCGGCGGCAAGAATTCCAACGGCCGCAAGCCCACGGGCGGCGGCGATAAGAAGCCGTCGCAAACCCGGGACAGCCCTCCGAGAATTCCCCGCGCGCCGCCAGGAAAGCGATCCGAAGATCCGCAAGCCCGAGGAGATTCGCGCCGCAGGAGGCGAAGAAGGCCCATGAGCGGATGATCGGAGCAGTTCAAAGCGGAATTGCAGCAGCACAAGCGCGAGCAGATGCTCGAGTTGCCCGGCGAGTACTTCCTGCCGGAGTACGAGTCGGAGATCGAAGACTATTTCCGCCGCCTTCGGAAGATCAGCCCGACAGGGGAAACCATGATGCGCATTTGCGAGTGCGGCACATTTATTGCCCATGGCTGTTATTGCGAGGTGAAGCCGATGAACGATGCACCATCGCTGCGTCAGCGCGGCACGCCTGCCGCCTCGTGACGAACGTCGGTCATGCAAATTCACCGCACTCCAGATTGGCCCTCCTGCTTCTCCTGCTCTTCTCGCCGCTCCTGCCGCCGCGCAAACGCGCCGATCCGGAGAAGACGGCCGCGGAAATGATCAACCCGGCGGCACAACAGGCCATCGATCAGGGGCTTGCAGTGGCTGGCCAGCCGGCAGAACGACGACGGCGGCTTCGGCCTGGGGGCCGCAGCGCGGCAATGCCGCCATCTGCGGCCTGTGCGGCATGGCCTTCATGTCGGGCGGAAGCACGCCCGGCCGCGGACCGTACGGCCATCGCGTCGAGCAGGCCGTCGATTACCTGCTGGCCAACGCCCAGCCCAGCGGCTTCATCGTCGAGCCGACGCCGACGACCCACGGGCCGATGTATAGCCACGGCTTCGCCACGCTCTTCCTGGCCGAGTGCTACGGCATGTCCAAGCGAACGGAACTCCGCGACAAGCTCGGCCTGGCCGTCAAGCTGATCGTCAATTCGCAGAACAAGGAAGGCGGCTGGCGCTATTACCCGAAGAAAGACGACGCCGACATCTCCGTGACGGTCTGCCAGGTGATGGCCCTGCGGGCCGCGCACAACGCCGGCATTCATGTTCCCAAGGAGACCATCGATCGAGGCCGTCAAGTACGTGACGAACTGCCAGAACCGCGACGGCGGTTTCGTCTACATGCTCAGCGGCGGCGGCGAAAGCTCGTTTCCCCGCTCGGCGGCCGCGATCGTCGCCCTGAACAGTGCCGGCATTTACATCGGAGCGAACCAAGGGCAGGAAATCACCAGCGGGCTCGACTATCTGACCCAGTTCCGCCCGGAGCAAGGCGTCATGCGGCGCGAGCAGTACTACGAATACGGCCACTACTACGCCGTGCAGGCCATGTGGCAGGCCGGCGGCGAGCGTTGGGCCCGCTGGTATCCGGCCATCCGCGACGAGTTGATCGCCCGGCAGGGGCCCGACGGTTCTTGGACCTCGGCCTACGGATCCGAATATGCCACGGCCATGTGCCTCATCATCTTGCAGATGCCCGAGAACCAGTTGCCGATCTTCCAGCGGTAAGGAGACATAGTCAACATGCTGAACGACACTACGACTGGATCCATTGATCTTCTTGTACGTCTGCTGCGATGGCGCTTGTCGACGCCGACTCTCCGTGTCCGGTTGCCCAATCGCCGCTGGCGGTGCCCGTGGATCGGCGAGCCCGTTCGCAGGCCCGGCTGACGAGCGTCGATGCCCAAGGGAAACTCGGCTTCGACGCGGCCGGCAAGCCGCGGACGCTGGCCGCGGCCGATCTGGTTTCCTGGGGACAGCCGGCCGAACTGCGGAAGGGACCGATCCTCGTGCTGGCCGACGGCGGATTCCTGCCGGCCGCCGTGCTCGGCGCCGATAAGGCCGATCTGTCGGTCGACTCGGCCCGGCTGGGCACGCTGAAGCTGCCGTTGGACTCGCTGGCGGGGATCGTCTTTCGCCCGCCGCCGCATCCCGCGGAACTGGATGCCTTGCTCGATCGCGTCGCCCGCGGAGAGGGCCAGACCGATCGCCTGATCCTCGACAACGGCGACGAAGTCGACGGGCCTGATCGAGACCGAGACCCTGGCGAGCGACAAGCTCAAGATCAAAGGCAATCTCGGGCCGGTGGAGGTTGCCGTCCGCCGCGTCGTGGCGCTGGTCTTCAATCCGGCCTTGCGGCAGCAGCCTGCCGCGCAGGCCAGCGCGGCGTGGATCGGGCTGGGCGACGGCGCCCGCCTGCTGGCCGCCCGATTGCAACTGGAAGGCGATTCGCTGGAATTGACGACCCTCTCCGGCGCGAAGTGGAAAGCGGCCGCCAAGGACCTGGTCTTTCTCATGCCGCAGACCGGCCGGGCCGTCTATCTTTCCGACATCCGCCCGGACGAGTATCGCTTCCTGCCGTACCTGGAAACGAAGTGGCCCTATCAAGACCGACCGCAACGTGACCGGCGGGCAGTTGCGCTGCGGCGGGCGGCTCTACCTGAAGGGCCTCGGAGTGCACAGCGCCGCGCGGTTGAGCTATCGGCTCGATCGGCCCTGGAGCCGCTTCCAGGCGGAGGTGGGAATCGACGACTCGACCGGCGGCCGCGGCAGCGTCGGCTTTCGCGTCTTTGTCGACGGCAAGCAGAAGTACACCAGCCCGCCGATCCGCGGCGGCATGCCGCCGCAGGCCATTTCCATCGATCTCACCGGCGCCAAGCAACTCGATCTGGTGGTCGACTACGGCGAGGCCGGCGACGTGCTGGACCATGCCGATTGGCTGGATGCACGGCTGGTGAAGTGAAATGAAAAGAAGGGAAACTAATAAACGCTAATGGCACTAATCGGAAAGGAAAACAGAGATCGGTTG
Organism: uncultured Bacteroidota bacterium; assembly: GCA_963831005.1. Classification (GTDB taxonomy): domain Bacteria; phylum Bacteroidota; class Bacteroidia; order Bacteroidales; family CG2-30-32-10; genus CAWHOW01. The sequence continues at coordinate 221,876 of CAWHOW010000034.1, read as the reverse complement.
GTCCCACCTGGTATTCATTAGCGTCAATTAGTGCCTATTAGTGTTTCCCTCTTGCTTTCTAAAGGTTGGTTTGGTTTTACGCGCCGAACTTTCCTAACCGGTCCGCATGCGCCAGCAGCAGGGGCATGAGATACATCGCCTGGAACTGCCCCAGGCCGCCCTTGAGACACTCGGTTTCGCCGAACGACTGGCAGGCGTCGGTCCGGCACGTTCTGGCCGGCGATCAGCACGGGCACGGCGTGCCAACTGTGGCTCTTCATCTTGGCCGGCGTGCTGTGATCGCCCGTCACGGCCAACACGGTCGGCTTGAGGGCCGTCACGCGAGGCACGACGGCGTCGAACTGCTCGATCATCTTGACCTTCTCGGCGAAGTTGCCGTCCTCGCCGCGGCTGTCGGTGTACTTGAAGTGCACGAAGAAGAAGTCGTAGTCGTTCCAGGCCTTTGCCAGGACGTCGATCTCCTCGCTCAAGCTCGCCGGCTTGCCCACCAGTTCCATGCCGACCAACTGGGCCAGGCCCTTGTACATCGGATAGACGGCGATGGCGGCGGCCTTCAGCCCGTAGACGTCTTCATAGCTCGGCAGGGCGGGGCGTTGGCGAAACCGCGCAACGTCAGGCCGTTGGCCTTCGGCTGGCCCTTGAGCAGCTTCTCGGCCTGCACGACGAACTGCCTGGCGATCTCGGCCGTCTTCTGGCTTCCGGCGTCGTGGGCCTTGGGATCCAGCGGCGGCACGCCGGTCTTCTGCGGATCGGTGTCGGCCACGTTGCCGCCCAGGCCCTCGCCGCGGAAGATGACGCAGAAACGGTGCTCCTTGACCGGCTCGACAAAGATCTCGATGCCGGGGATTTTTACTTCACGAAGTTTGATGGCCAGCGGGGCGCTCTCCTCGCTGGGAATGCGGCCGGCGCGGCGGTCGGTGATGTTGCCGGCCGCATCGAGCGTGACAAAATTGCAACGCACGGCAACGTCCTTGGGCCCCAGCTTGAAGCCCACGCCGGTTGCCTCCAAGGCCCCGCGGCCGATGGGATACTTCAGCGGATCGTAGCCGAACAGGCCCAAGTGTCCCGGACCGCTGCCGGGGGTAATGCCGGGCAAAATGGGAATCGAACTGCCCAGCGTGCCGATTTTTGCCAGGGCGTCCAGGTTGGGCGTCTTGGCGGCCTCCAACTCGGTCGGTCCGCCCGGCTCCAGCGGCAGTCCCCCAAGGCCGTCGGCCACCAGGAGCACGATCTTGGAGTCGTTCTTTATCTTCAGTTCGCGAACCAATTGCTGGATTTCCATGGCAGGATTCCTCGGATTGCTGGAGGCGAGAGTTTCAATTCTCCCATTGATAGCGAAAATTGCCGCGAAGACAAGTGGGGTCGGGCGGCGGGGATATGGGAGCCGCACGATTTTTTGGGTAGAATCCCGTAGAATTATCCGCAAACCATGATTGGCCTCGAATCGGAGGCCGATCCGGTTCTCGGATCGATTCTAAAATCGAAAATGTGAACCGCAAACCACACATAGGATTCCATGAACCATTCATCCATTTCCCCTATCGTTTACGACTATTCCGCCGTCATCGAGCCGGAGACGGCCTCGCCGCTGGTGCGGCAATTCGGGCTCAGCCAGGCCGATCTGCGACGGGGCCGCCCCTTGGCTGCTCGAAGCCCGGCGGGAAGTGCTGGACGAGCTTGTGCTCTTCCAGAAAGGCGGACCCGTGCCCGCGGAGAAAGCGCCGTTGGATGCCGCCTTCATGGACCTGCCGGAGCGATTCCTCGGCCGCGACCGCGCCGGTGCTGGACGATATCCGCGCCACGGCCGATCGGCTGGCCGGCGAAGTCGACCGCGTGGTCGTGCTGGGGATCGGCGGTTCGTACATGGGCGCCCGGGCGCTTTTCGAGGCCTGCTGCCATCCCTACCACAACGAATTGGCGCGCGCAGGCCCGCAACGGCCGGCCGCGGATCTACTTCGAGGGCAACAACGTCGACAACGATGCCGTGGCCGGATTGCTCGACGTGCTGGCCGGCGACGACCGCTGGGCGATCGTGGTCGTCAGCAAGAGCGGCGGCACGCTGGAGACGGCCGTCGGCTTCCGCATCTTCCTCGACGCCTTGAAGAAGTCGTGCGGCGGCGACGATGAGAAGTTCCGCCGTCGCGTTGTGCCTATCACCGGCGAGAAGGGCCGGCTCCGCGATCTTTCCGAAGGCCCTGGGCTGCCCGAAGGTCTTTCCCGATTCACGACGGCGTGGGCGGACGGTTCTCGGTGCTCGATCCGGTGGGGCTGTTTCCCGCGGCGGTGATGGGGCTGGACGTGGTGAAGCTGCTGGAAGGCGCGGCCGCCATGAACGACCGTTTCCGCACGGCCGCGCCGGGCGAGAACCCGGTGCTGGACTACGTCGGCCGTTTCGCCGCTTGATGGAGGCCCGCCGCGGGGCGACGATCCGCGTGCTTTCCACCTGGGGCAAACGGTTGGAGGCGGTCGGCCTCTGGTACGATCAGCTTCTGGCCGAGAGCCTCGGCAAGGACGGCCAGGGCACGACGCCGCTGACGGTGGTCAACACCCGCGACCTGCACTCCCGCGGTCAGCAGCACCAGGAAGGCCGCCGCGACAAGCTGATCACCAACTTCATCGTCCAGCAGCCCGACCGACCGCCGCTGGCCATCGAGAAGTCGCCCTTCGACCAGGACAAGCTCAACGAACTGGCCGGCAAGACGCTGCCGGACATCCTTCGTGCCGCGCTGGCGGGCACGAACCAGGCCTATGCCGAAGACCATCGGCCCACGACCGACCTCCGCCTGCCGCGGCTGGATGAAGCGACGATCGGACAGGTCTTCCAGATGTTCATGCTGGCCACGGTCGTCGAGGGCCGGTTGATCGGCATCAACCCTTACGGGCAGCCGGGCGTGGAGGCATATAAGAAAAACATGAGTGCAATTCTGAGAGCGGGAAATTGAAAACGAGCTGTGCGGTACAGTCGTTTGGTGCGAACCCGCTGCGATGCGGGCATTACAAAGTGGAGCGAGCGAGCCGGACGCGGCATGGACGACCAGCACTGGCGGACCTGTTATTGCATTGTGTCTCGCGTGGTATAATTGAAGCAGTCGCATGACTTCTTCTCGGAGGGAACGACCGTGGTTTATCGAGGCTATGTTGAGAACGGCTTGATCCAGTTAGATGGCGCCGTAACTTTGCCGGAGGGTGCCGAAGTCCGCGTGGAAATGGTGGCCCCGGCGGATTCGCCGGCGAAGGGGACCGGATTGAGTCTGTTCGATCGCCTGAGACCACTGATTGGGGCAGCGAAAGACTTGCCCATCGACGCGTCGGACAATGTCGATCACTATCTTTATGGTCACCCAAAGAAATGAACCGGGTATTTGCCGACACTTCGTACTATATCGCGCTGCTGGGCGAGCGAGACCGGCATCACGAGCAGGCTGTGGTGTTGGCCCAGTCCTATTTTGGGGAGATTATCACAACGGACTATGTCCTGCTTGAAGTCGGAAATTGGTTGTCCTGCGAGCAGATCGGCCCCTATTTGTTCAATTGCTCAAGGCGATTGATGACGATCCGCATAGCACGGTGATTCCTGGATCGCGCACGGTCTTCGACCAAGGACGTTTGCTGTTTGCCTTGCGTATGGACAAGGACTGGTCGCTGACGGACTGCATTTCCTTCGCGGTCATGTGCCAAGAAAAACTGGCCGAAGCATTGACGGCCGACCATCACTTCGAGCAGGCAGGCTTCCGTGGCGCTGCTCGCTACGTAGCCAGTGGGACTGCGCTGCCCAGGCTGTGACGGAGCTTTTGGCGGCAGTTTCGGATCTTCTGAAACTAACGACACCATCAGTCGATCCCCAAGATCTTCGACAAACCGGGCTTCTTTGGTTACGTCGTCGGGCTGCACCCCAAGTTGTTCCACGATGACGGTGCGCAGCGTTTCCCATGTTTCCTTCGCGTTGGCCCGCTGAAACGCGTCGGAGATAGCTCCAAAGTTCTTCAATCCTACGCCGTGATTCCCTTCGTCAGCGCCATGAACGCGGTTTCCAGGTTAATCTCGTCCTCTTTGAACATCGTCAGCTTGTGCCCTGCTTGGATCAGGAGCGTGGGCAAGTCGCGTAGTCGGTCACGCCTTCACGGAGCGTGACCAGCAGGTGGCTGGGGCGGACTTCGATCTTCTCCAGGAGGTTGCTCTGCTCCAATACCTTGCCGGCCGCTTCGAGTTCGCCTGGACGCCGACCCGTAGGACCGTTCGTGGACGAACCATGCGCATCACGTCCGGCACGTCTGCCGCGACCAGCAGTGCGGCCCTTCTCGATCATGCCGACCTTGTTGCAGACATCGGATAACTCCGGCAGGATATGGCTGGAAACCATGATCGTCTTGCCCAGCTTGCGCAACTCCTTGAGCAGGTTGCGGATCTCGATCTGTGCCGGGGTCCAGTCCGCTTGCCGGCTCGTCGAGAATCAGCACCTTGGGGTCGTGCAAGAGCACTCGGGCCAGGCCGAGCCGCTGTGTCATGCCGCGGGAGAGGCTCGTGACGAAGGCCAGTCACGCTTGAGCCCAGGCGACCAGGTCGAGCACGTCGTTGCAGATCTTCTTTCGCCGGCCCTTGATGCGGTAGGCCGCGGCGAAAAACTCAGGTACTCGATCACTTTCATGTCGTCATAGACGCCAAAGAAATCGGGCATGTAGCCGATGATCTCGCCGGATCTCCTTGGGATGGGTGTAGATCGAGTAGCCGCAAACGCTCGCTTCACCCCACGTCGGCTGGGAGGAGCGTGGCCAGGATCTTCATCGTCGTCGTCTTGCCGGAACCGTTTGGGCCGATGTAGCCGAAGAGACTGCCAGTTGAGGTTAGTCGTTTAAAATAAGCGCTTTTATTATTTTCTTTTCATTCTTTTTATTATTGTCGCCTCAATGTAAAAAAGATAAGAATAATACTATTCCGTATATTTATGTTAACTTTTCAATTAATCCTAATTCCACACAGTATTTGAAGCTAAATACTGTAGGAGGATGGGTTTATGTTACTGGTGGAGTGCGGGGAATAATTATTTATCGCGCATCTATTGACCAGTTCAATGCGTTTGAAAGAGATTGCCCTTACCAACCTTTAAATACCTGTGCTTTGGTGCAGGTCGAAAAATCGGGTGTTGTGGCCATCGATTCATGTTGCGGTTCCCAGTTCATTCTTACGGATGGTTCACCGATAAAAGGCCCGGCAACCACTTCGTTAAAACAATATACTACTTCTTTTGACGGCACAACACTTACGGTTACCAATTAATCGGAATGCATAATTCGTTTCTATTAAAAATTTTAAAACTATCAACCACCCGGTTGATTTTTATTTTTGTGCTTGTACTGATTGCTTATTTCCCTACATTCTTTAACGGGTTTACCAACTGGGACGACTTAAAACAAGTTACTGAAAATGCAGATATTACTAGCCTCGCTTTTAATCATATCAAAATTTTCTTTTCTTCTTTTTATGTGGGAATGTACCAGCCATTTGCCACGCTTTGCTTTGCAGTAATTTTTAAATTCTTCGGACTTAAAGCGCTTGCCTATCATCTTTTCAGTTTATTGCTGCATCTTATAAATATATTATTGGTATATATAATTGTAAAGAAGTTAACCGAAAAAGCAGAAATAGTCTTTTTTGTTACGCTTCTTTTTGCCGTGAATCCCATGCAGACAGAAGCCGTTGCGTGGGTGTCAGCAACAAGTACATTATTATATTCCATGTTTTTTCTCATGGCTGCAAATGTGTATTTGAGCTTTATAAAGAGTGAAAGAAAGAACAAGTCTTATTTTATTTCTTTGATCTTCTTTATGTTTGCATTACTGTCAAAATCCGCCGCTGTAACACTTCCATTAATCTTATTGTTATTCGATTATTACTCTCATTCAAAAATTTCAAAGAAAGATTTAATTAATAAAATTCCCTTTTTTGCTTTATCTGTAATATTTGGAATAGTTACTATAATCGCCCGTAAAGAAGTCGGACACATTATCAATATCACTAAGTACTATTCGATATTTGAAAGAGCGCTTTTAATTTCTTATTCGCTTTCATATTATATCATAAATGTTTTCTTACCAATTAAAATGTCTGCTTTTCATCCTTACCCTGATAAGCCTGAAGGATTGCTGCCGATAATGTATTACATAGCTCCATTGTTCCTCATAGTATTAACTATATTGCTGATTAAAGCGAAAAGGTTTAGAAAAGAAATAATACTAGGGATATTATTCTTCCTGTTCTCTATATCGGTTATGATAGAACTTATTCCTGTAGGCATTCAGCTTGTGAAAGACCGTTATACCTATATTCCCTGCATAGGATTGTATTTTTTGCTATTATCACTTTTGTTTGTTGTCTTTGAAAAAAAAGGAAAGATTAAACACTATATCAGGTATGGTATTATTGCATTAGCAATGATTTTTACTGTATCTTCTTCCGCAAGGACACAAACATGGAAAAACAGTTTTTATTTATGGAATGATGTCATCAAGAAGTATCCGACCTGTTCTGCCGCCTATATAAATAGGGGAAATGCTTTCATTGAGATGGGGAACTATGATCGGGCAATAATTGATCTCGATAAAGCAATTGAATTCGAACCGAATGCGGCTGATGCATACATGAACAGGGCGATTGCCAAAAGCAGGATGGATGATATTTACGGAGCTATTAAAGATTATAACAAAGCAATATCCATAGGCCCGGTAAACGATAAAATGTTTATGGAACGTGCAGCGCTTAAAAGCGGTGTACAAGATATTACCGGGGCAATTGATGATATTTCGCAGGCAATTAAATTGAACCCTCATGATAAGAAATATTATAATCAGCGGGGAATTTTCTATGGCATGAATAGTTTATTTAAGAATGCAGTAGCTGATTTTACAAGCGCAATTGAGATTGACAAGGAATATCCGGATGCATGGTCAAATCGTGGATATGCAAAGGTGAGTATTTACGATTATAATGGAGCAATAGAAGATCTGACAACTGCCATTAAAATCAATCCAAAATCTGCCCAAACTTATTATGTACGTGGAATAGCTGAATCACAGGCAGACCAGAACGATATATCCTGTGCTGATTTTCGCAAAGCTTACGAATTAGGCTGGACTGCTGCAGAAGATAAGATCAAGCAAATATGCGGGAAATAAAAAATCCCCTGCAAACCTGCAAGGGATTCTTATTATTTAATTCGGATATTAAATCGTAATTCGTAAATCCAAGATTGTAAATCTGTTAATACCTGTAATGGTCTGCTTTATAAGGTCCTTCAACAGGAACACTAATATAATCAGCCTGCTCTTTTGTAAGCTTGGTGAGTTTCACGCCAATCTTTTCCAAATGCAAACGGGCAACTTCTTCATCAAGGTATTTTGGCAAGCGATACACTTTCTTCTCATATTTTCCTCTGTTCTTCCACAAATCAAGTTGTGCAAGTGTCTGGTTGGTGAAAGAATTACTCATTACAAATGAGGGATGTCCTGTAGCACAACCGAGGTTTACGAGTCTTCCTTCTGCAAGGAGAAATAGTTCATGTCCATCAGGGAAAGCATATTTATCAACCTGTGGTTTGATTGTGATCTTTTTAATACCCGGGAATTTCTCAAGTTTATCAACCTGTATCTCATTATCGAAATGACCAATGTTGCAAACAATAGCCTGATCCTTCATCTTAGCCATGTGGTCAATAGTGATAACATCTTTGTTCCCTGTTGTAGTAACATAAATATTGCCTTCATGCAAAGTATCTTCAACCGGTGCAACTTCAAATCCTTCCATAGCTGCCTGCAGTGCGCAGATAGGGTCTATTTCAGTAACAATAACCCTTGCTCCGTATGATTTCATTGACTTAGCACAACCTTTGCCAACATCACCATAACCCAAAACAACTACTACTTTTCCTGCAATCATTACATCAGTTGCACGTTTAATACCGTCTGCAAGTGATTCGCGGCAGCCATAAAGGTTATCGAATTTAGATTTGGTAACAGAGTCGTTTACATTGATAGCGGGAATAAGCAGTTCTCCTTTTTCCATCATCTGATACAGACGATGAACGCCGGTAGTTGTTTCTTCCGAAACGCCCTGCCATTCTTCAACTGTCCGATGCCATTTTGTATTATCTTCTTTTAGTGTTTCCTTTAATACCTGAAGAATGACTTCTTCTTCATGGCTGGATGCTTTTACATTTAAAACACTTGCATCCTTTTCAGCCTGGTATCCTTTATGGATAAGCAAAGTAGCATCACCGCCATCGTCAACTATCATTTGAGGTCCTTTTCCGTTAGGGAAAGACAATGCCTGTTTTGTGCACCACCAGTATTCTTCAAGTGTTTCGCCTTTCCATGCAAAAACAGGAATACCTTTTTTTGCAATAGCAGCAGCAGCATGATCTTGCGTGGAAAATATATTGCAGCTTGCCCACCTTACATCGGCGCCAAGTTCAGTCAGTGTTTCAATCAGTACGGCGGTTTGTATGGTCATGTGGAGGGAACCGGAAATACGAACACCTTTCAAAGGTTTCTGTTTCCCGAATTTTTCCCTTAACGACATTAAGCCGGGCATTTCTTTCTCGGCTATTTCAATTTCTTTCCTGCCCCATTCGGCAAGTTTAATGTCGGCTACTTTGTATTTCACCATATTTTCAACTAATGTGTTTTCCATTGTATGAGTTATTTAAATTGAGGTGCAAAGGTAATAATTTTGTTTCTTTTGAAATAATTTGTTTGCTAATTATTTCATTTGTAATAAAAATCAGAATTATGGTTACTCCGATCACAACTTCATCCGTCCCTTGTCTTGACGGAATTTGATGTTTTCCATTATGTTTATTTATATTTGTACAATTTTATGAGGGTTTTTTAGTTAATCTTTCTTTATAATCAAAATTGAACAACCATATAGTCCATAAAAACTTATTATCTATTATCAATTCTCCTGAAGACCTCAAGAAATTAGAGGAAGGAGAACTACCCCAGCTTTGCTCGGAAATAAGGAAATTCATCATTGATGTGGTTTCGCATCATCCGGGGCATCTTGGTGCAAGCCTTGGTGCTGTTGAACTTGCTGTTGCCATTCACTACGTTTTCAATACACCTTACGATAAACTTATCTGGGATGTAGGTCATCAGGCTTATGCACATAAAATACTTACCGGCAGAAGAGACGCATTTCTTACTAATAGGAAATATAAAGGCATTAGCGGCTTTCCTAAAATGAGCGAAAGCGAATATGATGCATTTGGTGTAGGCCATTCGTCAACTTCTATTTCTGCAACACTTGGAATGGCTATAGCTGCAAAGCTTAATAATGATAACAAGAGGAATCATATTGCAGTGATAGGCGATGGTTCCATGACAGGCGGGATGGCATTCGAAGCCCTTAACCATGCCGGTGTTTCTAAAGCGAATATACTGATAATACTGAATGATAATGGTATTGCCATTGATAAGAATGTCGGTGCACTGAAAGAATATCTTACCGACATTACGACATCACAAACATATAATAAAGTAAAAGACAGAATATGGAGGCTGCTTGGAAAGCGCGGACGATACGGAACTAAAGCAAGATCGGTAGTGCAGAAAATTGAAAATGCAATTAAAATTACAATATTCAGGCAAAGTAATATATTCGAATCGCTAAACTTCAGGTATTTCGGGCCTGTTGACGGTAACGATATTTTCAGGCTTACAAAAGTATTAAAGGATCTGAGCAAAATTCAGGGGCCTAAGATACTTCATTGCATCACTGTAAAAGGAAAAGGCTTTGAACAAGCCGAAAAGGACCAGGTTAAATTTCATGCACCGGGTTATTTTGATAAGGACACAGGCGAGATCATTGAAAAGCCTGTTGATAAGAACAGTCCGCCGAAATACCAGGATGTTTTTGGAAACACTATCATTGAACTCGCAAAACTCAACGAGAAAATAGTAGGTATTACACCCGCTATGTCGACAGGATGTTCGCTGAACCTGATGATGAAAGAGATGCCTGAAAGAACCTTCGATGTTGGCATTGCCGAACAACATGCGGTTACGTTTTCTGCAGGGCTTGCCGTTCAGGGATTCATTCCTTTCTGCAATATATACTCTTCGTTCATGCAGCGTGCATACGACCAGATCATCCATGATGTGGCATTGCAAAAACTGCATGTTGTATTGTGCATTGATCGCGGCGGACTGGTTGGAGAAGACGGCCCCACGCATCACGGTGCTTACGACCTTGCTTATCTTCGTTGCATTCCCAATATGATAGTTGCTGCGCCTATGAACGAAGAAGAACTCAGGAATATGATGTTCACCGCCCAGTTGCGCAACAACGGGACTTTTTCAATACGTTACCCGAAAGGAACAGGTGTTATGCCCGACTGGGAGACCCCTTTCACTGAATTAGAAATTGGTAAAGGCAGAAAGATCAGAGATGGGAATGATGCAGCCATCATTACCATAGGGCATGTGGGAAATTTTGCACTGGAAGCTATTTCCAAGCTTGAGAAAGAAGGATACAAGATTGCGCTTTACGATATGCGCTTTGTGAAACCGCTTGACAATATGCTATTGTATGAGGTATTCAAGAAATTTGATAAAGTAATAACCATTGAAGACGGCACTATTATAGGAGGTTTGGGAAGCGCCGTTCTTGAATTCGTTTCTGATAATAATTACAAAGCAAAGGTCGTTCGGCTAGGTATCCCCGATAGTTTCATTGAACAAGGAACCTTACAGCAACTCTACAATGAATGCGGATACCACGTTAACGGAATTATTAAAACTGTAAAGGAACTTGTAATAAAATAACATTTACTCAAACCATTTATCATGCTTAAAAAATCAATTTTTCCCTTAGCCATAATTATTGTTCTTTTTACTTCTCTCTTTACTTCTTGCGGAGGATGCAAAAGCAATAAGCCCGATTCAGATACTACCAAAGTCATACCCAATGTAAACATCCCAGATTTTAATGCTGATTCCGCTTATAATAATACTGCCAGGCAGGTGGCTTTCGGACCGCGCGTACCTAATTCTGCTGCTCACGACAAATGTGCCGATTATCTTATTTCATATTTTAAAAAATATTCAAAGGATGTTATCGTGCAGGCATCGGTAGCCAAGGGATTCGACGGAAAAGCGCTTAACTTCAAGAATATCATTGTTTCTTTTTTCCCCAAGAACAACAACCGCATTTTTATATCAGCTCATTGGGATTCACGCCCCTTTGCCGACCAGGACCCGGATCCAAAAAACCATAAAACACCTATACCCGCCGCTAACGACGGTGCCAGCGGCGTTGGCATTATGATGGAACTTGCAAGGCAATTCAGCAAAAACCCTCCTCCTATTGGTGTTGACCTGATACTATTCGATGTGGAAGATTACGGTCAGCCTGAGAACAGCGGGTATCCCGAACAGGAGAACACATACTGTCTTGGCTCGCAATACTGGGCAAACAACCCTCATGTGAAAGGCTATTATGCCAAATACGGCATACTGCTTGACATGGTTGGCAACGATGGCTGCGTACCTTCAGCATGGAAGGGACATCTATGAAATACGCACCAGACATTGTGAAAAAGGTTTGGGATATTGGCATTAGCGCTGGCTACTCCGATTACTTCCTTTATTCCAAATGGGGCGAACTTACCGACGACCATTTATACATTAACACTATTGCCAAGATACCCACTATTGATATAGTTAACCACGATTCCAGCACCCGCAGCGGATTTTACAAATACTGGCATACGCTAAAGGACGACATGAACGGCATCAGCAAGAACACACTTAAAGCCGTAGGGCAAACACTGCTTAGTGTGGTTTATGAAGAGCAGCCGCTAAGTTCGAAATAGTGTCGTAGCCTTTGGTCGCAGATGCGGTAATACTATTAAAACAGTTTTTCCGAATTATTCTTCCCGCTGAAATAATATTCAATCAAAAGCGAAGGGGTAATTTTTGAAGAATACAAGCTCCGGTTGTTTACTGTTTCATTATCAATATCTGTATAGGCCGGAGTGCCATAATATTGTTCCGTTCCCGTCCAAACCATTTTGCTTACAAAATACTGAACCTGGTAAGTAAAATCAACTCCCACCGTCAGTCGTTTAAACAGAACAGTGGTGAAATCGGCAAAAACGCCTACGCCTGGTATGATTGTGTTCTTATATGTGCCTGTGCAATCGATGTTCGACATATGAACCCAGTTATCATATTCATCTACAACCCTGCGAACGCTTCCTTTGGTGACCAGGGTAATGGGAATATACCCGCCAAACGAAAACTTAAATTTGCCAAATGTTATCCTGTTCCCTAATCCCAGGTTAAGATTATAATATTTCTGATTTTCCCATTGCGAGAAGTTCTGCGTTTCTATATCGGAACCGTCATTATATGTTTCATTCTCAACTTGCGCCAGATTGTAATAGGCATAGCTTATATCCACTTTAAGCAAAAGCCCCCTTTTTTGAAAGTACTTCTGATAAGACAATCCCAGCGTTAACGAATCGGAACGATTCTTCATCAGTCCTGTAACTGGGAAGTTCTGCATGCTCCCCGTCATATTATCCACATAATATGATGAGTTCATGGGTGTGATCCGTAATCCTATATTATAATCCTGTGCTGAAGAAGCAAGAATGGCGCTTATAAAGATGCCAAATGCTAAAATGATCTTTTTCATAGCTGTGGTTTTATAACTATTAATAATGTGGTGCTTGGAACTCTAACGGTACGTTACTGGTAATATTGTTATTTGACTCAATTATTTTATTTGCAATATCCAAACTGAAATCCCATGTGAAATTCAATCAAAGTATAAGAAGTCTTATAATTATATGGAATAAACGTCTGATAATTGCCATTACCTATTGATTCTTCATAAACTTGATCATTCAGGCTTTTGAACCTAACCCCCCATCCCGAATAAAAATCACGCAGGAAATGATGTGACTGGAATGTCCATCCGCATTTAATTAAAAATTCAAGATCGCTTTTAGTTCGACTGACCTCATAATAATTCTGCGAACTGCGGTCATAAATTATGTCATCGACATGATCAAAGCTCCCGTGATTGAATAAAAATTCCGGGCATACGTAAAACCTTCTTGATACATAGAATTTCACACCAGCCCTGATCTGCACCCTTCCGTACAAATAATAAGGATCGCGAAGTTGAAGTAAACCATCCTCCCCATTTACATCATTTCTAACTAGGCTGTTTACACTCATGTTATTGCTATTACTGGTAGAGGAAAGGGGTATGTTATAGGAAAGCATGCCTTCAATATACATTTTGTCTGTTAGGCGGTGAGTGTACGACAGCTTGAAATCCTCTGCAAATAATGATTCAAAATTAATGGCAAAACCATTTTTATAATGGGTTGTGTCTATATGATGTGCAAACAATCCACTTGAGATGGATACAAACAATAGTAATGTGATTAGCTTTTTCAAGCCATTTATTTATTATAATCATTAATAAGCTTATCCGTCAGAATAGTCAATTGTTCAATGTTGTTTGCATCGCCGCGGCGATTAAGCAATTCAAAGTTGACAGGTGATGGAAATTATTTTTTCCTCACAAATTTATAATGCAACGATATTTCTCCTGTTAGAAACAGTTGTTTAAATGAATCATATTGTGCATAACCCATCATTATATCTAAAACAACTTTCTTTTTTGTATTCGTTTCAAGTCCAAATCCTAAACCCGAATTTATTACCCGCGTTGTATTGATATTAATAGTTGGCTGAGTGGTAATATACGAATAACTGGTTTCATTAATCGTATTATATGTATAACTGCTGGCAAGATAAAAATACACATTACTGCCGGGGCCATCCCATAGGTCGTGGGTATATGTCAAACCAACGTCTATTAATTTTTGCTTGGTATTATTGTTAATATAAGGTAGCGTATTTATTTGAATCCCGTCTTTTCGGGGTTGATATTTTAATGATAAACCCCAGCCTGTGGTAAAACCGGCTCCAATACCAAATCCCCATTTATATTTCTGTATAAAAGGGTTCTTGTTTTTTGTTGTGTCTTGTGCATTAGCACCGGAAATCACTTGTGCATAATTACTGCCAAGCAGTATAATTGAAAATAATACCACCAATAGGCTTTTTGTTTTCATGTGTATGTTTTTGGTTAATTATTGAATGTTATACTCTTTTTGCGTAAGTCAGCCCTCTTAGTCGCATGGCAAGAGGGCAAAACAGATTCAACTGTTCTATCGTTCAAGGAAATTATTATTTCGTTTAAGCATTGCAAAGTTATTAATTGTATTAATATGTATTTCTTTTATTCCTTAATTATTTACATTATCCAATCTGATAACCTAAATGGATAGTCAATACCGCAAATAAAGGAATAATCAACATTGAAATAATTAAAAGTTGCTTTCGCATAGCAGTACATGTAGTTTATCTTACAAAAATATCAATTCTCATTACAGAAATCAAGTTTTTCCCCGAAATATTTTCCCTTCCCGCCCCGAAATCTTTACTTCATCTTTCGTTATCATCACCTTTCATTATTATACCCTCCATTCTTCCTGCAAAACGTTCATTTGTCATTGCGATACCTGTTATTTTTGTATTTATAGTCATGACTGTAGCGATAATAGTCTTGACTTTCATAGTGGCAGTTAAGACTATCAGCGTAATAGTCAAGACTTCTAAAATATAAGTCATGACTAACATCATTTCGGTCATGACTATCACCGTGAAAGTCATGACCTGAAAATTAAAAGTCATGACCTTTGAAACGACAGTCATGACTATCGAAATAATAGTTTTGACTTTCATAACGAAAGTCTTGACTTTTGGAATGATATTTGTTATCTTTGTAATGCAAACATTAAAACGTAAAGCTATGCCCGACCGTTCAATAATACCACGTGAAATTGAGGAGTTCAATAGTTATATTATCCATACGAATGATTACCTTATACTTGGTTCACCTACCAATGCCGTAAGGTTCGGTTGGACTTCACAGAATTTGCTTGACTGGCAAACGTTTCGAACTGACTGGAACCCGCTATATTTTAAATATTCCGACAAGGAACGCAGCTATACCACAGTAATCAGGAACAAGCTTGAGGGAATAATTGCAAATGCCATAGTTTACGACAGAGAAAACAAGCTGATACTGAAAATTAAAGCCACCGTTGGCCTGACTCCCGATGATTGCGCTATATTTAATATTCCGCTAAATTTTGTAAGCCCCGGTTTGACAAAGCTTGCCGGAGCATCGGGTGGGGATAAAAACAAAACAACTATAACCGAAAAAAAGGTTTATCCTGATATAAAACCTATAGGTGGCGGTTTTGTTAAATTAGCTTGTCACGAGGAAACCACAGGGAGCGGACGCGCCCATAAGCCGGAGGGTTACGACCTGGTGGAGTACAAAGTAGCTGTGTTCTATTCAGGAACTGCCGACACTCCCACTCAAGTGAGCGATCCAAGGCTATCGCTGGCTTATTCGTCGAAGGCTGGCTTTATAGCTGATATGAATGTTTATACTTCAAACCTGCCTGCACTGGCGGCTGATGCAGTGCCTCCGGCAAAAATGGCGGTGTTCTTTTTCCGATGGGCAAAAAGCAAGCATCCAAACCTTGATGGTCCGTGGAGCTGGCCGTTTAAGACGGTGCTGCTGTAGCGTAGTTAAAAATTAAATGCAGTATTCTAATATCCAATTTCCAATGTCGAACGTCGAATTTCCAAGTAACTATTCACTTCATCATTGGATATTGGGCGTTGGATATTGGACATTATTTATTCTTTAATAAACTTCCTTACCTCAACTCCTTTTGAAGTTCTGATTTCAGCGAAGTACATTCCGGAGTGCAATGCCGTAATATTTATAGTTATCGGTGAACGGTAATCGGTGAGCGGTAAAGTGTAAACCTTTTCTCCAAGTGTATTATATATATCAATACCGATAACCGTTGACTGTTCATTGAATACTTGTACTACCGAAGAAGCAGGGTTGGGGGAAATTGTTAAACGCAATACTTTATCTCTTTCATTTATTGATTCCCAGATACCGTCTGATACATCATCAATCATCCAACCTTCCTTGAATGTCTGGATATTATCACTATGAAAAGTAATTCTATAGGTGGGTTCTAAAAATTTTGTTTTTTAAAATCCTAAGCACTAAACCCTAAATTCTAAATAATTTCAAAATTCAAATGAGAAAAGCACCAAACATTGAATTAGCAAAGGTTTTGAACATTAAAATTTGTTTATTTGATATTATTTAGAGTTTAGAAATTAGAAATTAGAATTTGTTTTTAAGAATTATTAGAAGTCCCCTATATAATAAATATGCACTTGTTGTTAATGGTCCTGCAGAATTCGTAGAAAAAGTAAAACTATACCACCCATTTGATGTTCCAGTAAACGGTAAAGTATCATTAAGCTGTGATGAAAATATTGTTGCATAATGATTATCAAAAACAGTCCATGCAAATCCGTATGACTGTGCCTCTTTTATTATGTTTATCTAGGTAATACCGTTATCAGGCGACGCCTCTATAGTGCCATAATCATTTAAAGAATCAGTATTTATCTTGAAATAAAATTGTAAAAGAAAATTAGTTGATCCAACAGTTTGAGTTGCCCGGAAAATAAAGCTTGAGTTGTTATTGGTTGGATACGGGTTTATGGTATCTGTAACAATAGCATTAGGTACTGTGTGTGCACTGTTAAATAATACCTTATCGGGTTTACCTACCTGCCATATATTATTGTGATAAGCTGTATCAATTTTAATATATGTAAAGGTTGAAGTGTCATCAAATGATATCATATTGGCCAATTGTGCTTTTGCATTCATACTTAATACAAGTAAAGTAATAAATAGTGTCTTTTTCATGGATATATTATTTACAGTACTAAATTGAACAAAGTTATGCAAAAATAAATGACACAGTAAATAAGGATAATGAAGTTGTGAATAAAGGAACAGGGAAAAAGGGAAATGGTTGTACTGCTCGTCTAATATTTCCTTTCAATTCTTTATAATGTCATTTCATCTAAGCAAAGAATTTGATATTACACCACAGAAAATAACTAACGTTAGACCAATAAAACATACGGGCATTTAAAAAAATTAACTCCTCTGCTTGTATTGCCGGTACTAAGGTTTAGAAAGAGAGCTAAAAGGAAAAATTTAACACTATTGATGTAAAATAAGCATCAAAAAACTTGATATTCCCTTTTCAATTTTGTACATTTGTGCAATTAAATACCACTTAAAAACATTTAACTAAAAACTGATTGAGGATGAGAGAGAAAGCAAAACCGTTGTTTGACAAGGAAAGGGTTATTTGTATAGTAAAAAGCCTTATAATGCACCGCAACTCGGTGCTTAGTGTGAAATACCTGAAATCGCACGAGAAAGTAATGATACTTTATAAAGACAACGTTATAGAACTGAACGGGGGCGAGGAAAAATTTATTAAATACCTTGATTTTAATGTTCCTTTATCGAAGAGGGAATACAAGGATATTTATAAATTATTCATGGATGAGGTGACAAAGCGCAAGGAAAAGATAATGATTGAAAAGTTTGAAAAGCTTGAGCATTCACTTAACCTGGATAATGAAACATCTTCCCAGCAGATTGAAACTTCTGAACCGGAACTGAATGAAAGCATTCAACCTTCGCTGGCCTGATATTGCAGTAAAAGGATAATCATCCTTAGAACAAGTACGACTATAAACATTTAAAGCAATTATTATCAACACTGTTGGTAATAATTGCTTTTCTATTTAAACAGTAATTTAAGTAAAGAAGATTAATTGCCCATTTCGGACATGAACTTGATGCGCACAAGTCTTATTTCTTCGGGTGTGTAAAGATTCTCGCCGAGTTCTACCAGGGCATCTTCAATTGAATCGGAATCTGCGCTCTTGAAATAATCAAATATCTCTGCCTGGTTGTCCTTATCGAGGGTTTCATCAACGTAATAGTTGATGTCTACCTTGGTTCCCGAAGCGACAATGCTTTCAATTTCAGTAAGCAGATCAGCTAGTGTAAGCCCTTTGGCTTTGGCAATATCATTCAGTTCTATCTTGCGGTCTATGTTTTGAATAATATATACTTTGATCCCTGATTTGTTCACCACTGATTTAACGACCATATCTATAGGCCGTTCTATCTCGTTTTCTTCCACATATTTTGCAATCAGGTCGATAAAGGGCTTGCCGAATTTAAACGCTTTGCCTGAACCAACACCCGTGATCTGCTTCAGTTCATCAATGGTGATAGGATACTGAATAGCCATATCTTCGAGTGAAGGATCCTGGAAGATTACAAAAGGAGGGAGGTTTTGCTTTTTCGCAATTTCTTTCCTGATTCCTTTCAATAATTCAAAAAGTATCTTATCGGTTGCGCTTGTTTTTTGTCCACCTGCTGTAAAGAAATCATCTTCACCACCGCTTTCATAATTATGATCAAGCGTCATCATAATGGAGTAAGGATTGTCGAGGAATTCCTCACCGTCCTTGCTAACTTTCAGCAGCCCGTAATTGTCTATATCCTTTAGAAGTAATCTTGAAATAAGTGTTTGCCGGATAACTGAATTCCAGAAACGTTCATCTTTGTCAGCGCCCCTTCCGAATATCTCAAGTTTGTGATGTTTGCAAGCTTTGATGGTTGCTGAGTTCTTGCCCATCAAAACATTTATTACGTGCTTGGCTTTGTAAAGCTGTTTTATTTCAAGAACAGTTTCGAGCAGGGTAAGAACATATTCTTTCGCTTCGAATTTGGTTTTCGGATGCAGACAATTGTCACAATTCTGACAATTTTCCTGAGGATAAACTTCTCCGAAATAATGAAGAAGTTGCTTCCTGCGGCAAACGGATGATTCGGCATAGGAAACAACTTCGAGCAATAAATGCTGCCCTATTTCCTGTTCCGCAACTGCTTTGCCTTTCATAAACGATTCTAATTTCTGTATGTCATCATAACTATAAAAAGCAATGCAGTTTCCTTCCCTGTCGTCTCTGCCGCCACGACCGGTTTCCTGGTAATATCCTTCCAGGCTTTTAGGCATGTCGTAGTGGATAACAAAACGCACGTCCGGTTTGTCAATACCCATGCCAAATGCAATAGTGGCAACAATCACATCTACTTCTTCCATCAGGAATTTATCCTGGTTGGCAACACGCACCTGCTGATCAAGGCCTGCATGATAAGGCAGTGCTTTTATTCCGTTCACCACAAGGGTTTCGGCAATCTCTTCAACTCTTTTTCTTGACAAGCAATAAATGATGCCGGATTTCCCGTGCATTGTCTTGACGTATTTAATAAGTTCTTTATTTACCTCGTCCTTGATCTTAGGCCTTACCTCATAATACAGATTCGGTCTGTTGAAAGAAGATTTAAATATGGCGGCATCCATCATATTCAGGTTCTTCTGAATATCAAGCTGAACCTTAGGAGTAGCCGTAGCAGTAAGTGCGATGATAGGAACTTTCTTCTCTATTGCTTCAATGATTGGCCTTAATCTTCTGTATTCAGGGCGGAAATCATGGCCCCATTCAGAAATACAATGTGCTTCATCAATAGCAAAGAATGAAATATTTATCTCTTTAAAAAATTCAACATTCTCTATTTTTGTAAGGGACTCGGGGGCAACATACAGAAGTTTGGTTTTGCCTTGCTGTAAATCTTCTTTTACCTGGGCTATTTCCAGTTTAGCCAAAGAGGAATTAAGGAAATGTGCAATTCCCTTATCAGCGCCAAAGTTGCGCATGGCATCCACCTGGTTCTTCATGAGAGAGATCAAAGGAGAAACAATAATAGCCGTTCCTTTGCTCATCAATGCCGGAAGCTGGTAGCACATTGATTTGCCACCACCAGTGGGCATAATAACAAATGTGTCTTTCCCTGCAAGTACATTCTTGATAATAGCTTCCTGGTCTCCCTTGAAATTATCAAACCCGAATATCTTCTTTAATAAGTCTTTAAGCGAACTATCTATTTTTGATTTCATTTAAAAAATTAAACTTGACAATAATACTGTAAATATATACAACTTTTACCTTATTCCTAATGCAAATATAAAATATTTCAGAAAAAAACAATTAAAACTTTTAAATATTTTCGACAGAACTTTTATTAATAACACCCTTATTAAAAATAAATGATAGCTGGTTTTGTAATTAAAATCGATAGTGCAAAAAATAATCATGCTTAAACATTTTTTCAGGTAAGTATGTTAGTATTCTTTTATTTGATAAGATTCTTAATATCTGCATATATTATCTTTTCTCTTTAAATGAATAAACGGTATTTCGGTATTTTTATTTTACAATATCGTTTTTTTAATAGCAGCGCTATAACATTACAAGCAAATGTTGTTTTAGTCTTCTTAAATCCTTTTTATTAATTTTGCACTCTGAATATCTTAATAAGATCAAGCTGCAAAATCAGAAGCTTTTGAGATTTCTAATTTTATTAAATGATCACATATGGAAAACACACTTACCATTATTGTCCCCGCATATAATGAAGAAGAATCAATTAAAACAGTTCTTCCTGAGGTGATCGATTTTGCCAGTCAGAATAAATTTTCCGTTATCCTGGTGAATGACGGTTCAAAGGATGGAACAGGGAAAGTATCGGAAGCAATTGCTTCGGGACATTCATTTGTAAAAGTTGTGAACCATAAAGTGAATAAGGGTTATGGAGGAGCAATAAAATCAGGAATAATGATTGCTGAGACCACGTATGTGATCACTATTGATGCTGATGGTCAGCATTTGCTTGAAGATGTTAAAAGACTTTATAACGAAATTATTGAAAAGGATGCAGATATGGTAGTTGGCTCAAGGAAGGGGCTTAAGTCGCAGACGTTCTTCAGGAGAATTGGCAAATCAATTATAAGAGGTATTGCTAAATGGCTTGTCCCGCTTCATATTTATGATATTAATTCAGGGATGAAGATTTACAATACTGTACTTGCTAAGAGATATATTAATCTCTGCCCTGATTCTATGGCATACAGCGATATTATTGCACTCATATTTATCAGTCAGAGGCATCTTGTAGGTGAAATATCAATAAGCATTAAACCTAGAACTGTCGGTAAAAGCACTATATCATTCAAAACAGCATTAGATACAATAATAGAGATAATGAATATTGTAATCTTGTTTAACCCGATGAGAATATTCCTGCCCATTTCAATATGCAGTGTGATAGTTGGCCTTGCATGGGGTATCCCGATAGTATTGCAGGGGCATGGTATCAGCGGCGGGGCTTTTTTAGCTTTGATAACAGGATTAATATTTTTCTTTCTTGGGTTAATAGCTGAACAATTATCTATGTTAAGAAAGGGAAATATTAAATGAAACCCGGGAATAAAATTCTGCTTTTATATCCGCCTATTTCAAAATTCGAACGCTATTCATCCGAGATTGGCAATGCAGGTGGAGAACAAATTCCGCTCGGAATATTTTACATCGCCTCCACTCTTCAGAAAAACAACTTTGAGGTAAAAGTAATAGATGCTGAAGCTGAACATTTGAATACGGAACAGATACTTGATGAAATTACTTCGTTTTCTCCTTCTTATATTGGTATTAGTGCAACAACTATTGCCTTTCACCGGGCTCTTGAAGTTGCGAAAGAAGTATTAAAGATTTTTACGGATATTAAAATCATTCTTGGCGGCCCGCATATCTCTTCCAATGTAAAGCATGCTATGTCGTATCATGAATTTGATTATGGTGTTTTATGCGAAGGTGAATTAACTATTGTTGAACTTCTTGATGCACTGAATAAAAATGAGCCTCTTTCAAATGTTAAAGGGATAGCATTTAGAAACGAAAAGAATGAATTAATAATAACTCCGAAAAGAGAATACAATACTAATTTAGATTTTCTGCCATTTCCTGCTTATGAATTGATCAAGGATATTAGTATATATACGCCGCCCCCATCCAATTATAAAACACTTCCTGTGGTAAACATCATTACTTCGCGTGGGTGTCCATCACAATGTACATTTTGCGACAGAAGTGTATTTGGTCAAAGATACAGGCAACGTTCTGCGGAAAATATTGTAGCTGAAATAAAATATCTCAGAGAAAAATATGGAGTAAAAGAAATAGCTTTTGTTGACGACACATTCATGTTACTTAAGAAAAGGATCTATGAGATATTTGAATTACTTGATAAGGAAAACATCCATTTTTATTGGACATGTATGAGCCGTATCAATATTATGGATTATGATTTTCTGAAATATATCAAGTCAAAAGGTTGCTGGCATATTTCATTTGGAATAGAGTCGGGAGATGAAGAAATACTGAAAATCATTAAAAAGAATATTTCTCTGGAGAAAACAAAACAGGTAATAAGCTGGTGCCATAAGGTAGGAATAAAAACAAAAGGTTTTTTTATTATTGGTCACCCGAAAGAAACAGTGGAGTCAATGGATAAAACGATTGCCCTTGCCTGCAAGCTTAAACTTGATGACATAGTAGTAACAATAAATACTCCTATACCCGGTTCGGATCAGCATAATGTAGCAAAAGAATTTGGCTCTCTTGATTATACCGACTGGTCGCAGTGGAATTACTGGCGCCCTGTTTTTGTGCCGGAAGGTCTGAATGAAGAAATATTATTAAATAAGCACAGGGAAATATACCGAAGGTTTTATCTCCGGCCTCGAGTATTGTTCAGGTATACATTAAGCTTCTTCGGCAAAGGAGGTTTTAAAAGGTTTAGAATGGTTTTAGGAGCAAGCCTTTTTATGTTCAAAAGAAAATCAAAACAAAGTTTTCAATAGACAGACTGTTATTTTTGATTCTTGCTGGTTTGAGCAAGTTTCAGATTATTCTTTGCCAGTTCAAAATCAGGCTTAATAGCTATTGCTTTATTACACGCTTCAATCGCTTTATCATACATCTTAAGTTGATTGTAAGCCGAGCACATATTATTATATGCAAGAGCATAATCGGGTTTGATTTTTACAGCCTTACTGCAGGCATCAACGCATTCATTGTATAAGCCTGCGTCATAGTAATATAAACTTAAGCTAAGATAATTTTCTGCGGTAGGATTTTTCTCCGCCGTTTCAATAGCTACATCAAGTTTTGATTTTTTATTCTTTCCTGCATCAATAAATGCCAGGCATTTGGGGTCATTTGGTAAATATTTTAATGTTTCTACGGCCAGATTTTCAAGATTCCCCCAGTCTTCCGTTTCACTGTATAATTCCATTAATGCAAAACGCGGATCCGTATAAGCCGAATTTATAGAAATAGAACTTCGAAGCATTTGTTTTGCTTCATCATATCTTTTTTGCTTGAACAAAAAATTGCCGTAATAATAATAACTCTGGTCTAAGTAAGTGCCAATGGCAACAGCTTGTTTAAAATATTGTTCAGCACCTGTGGCATCATTTAAGGCTGAATGCAATACACCAAGATTGATGTACACCAGTGAATAATTAGGAGTAAGAACACGGGCTTTCTCGAAATATTTTTTTGCTTCAATATATTTTCCAAGCCGCATCTGCGAAAGTGCATAATTCATCATGCCTCTTCCGTTGTTAGGACTTTTCTGGGTAACATCATACCAAAGAGATTCATAAGAGCTCCAAACTTTATTTCGTGTACGCGTTCCATATGCATGCCCGAACAGAATACCAAATATTAATACAGCAAAACCTATTTTTCTTATTAATGATGATGTGAACTTCTTCTCATCCTTCAATATGAATAAATAAATTATTAGAACTGAAACCGATATTGCAAGACCAATATAAGGGAAGTATACTCTGTGATCATTTAACACTTCAGAGAGTGGTATTATGCTTGACGTGGGTAGTAAAGCGAGAAAAAACCAAAAGATTCCAAATGATACTGAACGGAAAATAATGTTTCTGGATAAACGGCAAGCCAGCCATATCATTCCGATAATAAACATCAATCCCATAATTAGCTTTAAATCAAATATTGATGAAAGTGGCTGCCAATCAGTATCAGCAGAAAGTTCAGTGGGAAGCAGGAATGTTTTGAAATATTGAACGATAACAAAAGGTTGTGTGATGAGGTAATCCCATTTTGAAATAATTGCCGGAGTGAAAGTTTTTGATTGCATTCTATTGTTAAGAACATAAAGAATAAGTGCTGTCCCAAGTGGGATTATCACTGCTTTTAAAGCCCCAAGAATCTTATTCAAATTTTCTTTATTGAACATGTGGCTAAGATCGGCTTGCTTTTCAAACAATAAAATATAAAAGAATAAAATAGGCCCAAACATAAGCGCCGGTTCCTTAACAAGAAACCCAAAGATATAGGGGATGAGATAAAGCTGATACTTCCTTATTTTTGGAAAATAAATGTAAACGACAAGCGCCAATAGTACCATGAGTGTTGAAAAACCATCTGACCTTGAAATGATATAATTAACGGTTTCTGCCATGGCAGTGTGATAGCAATAAAATGACACTATGAATAAAGCAAAGTACTTAGTCCATTTATGTTTAATAGTAAGGTCTAATATTTTCTTTACCAAGAGATACATTAGGAAGGCTTGAAAAATAAAACAAATGAAAATTGAAAGATGAAAATAAAAAGGATTTAATCCTTTATCTCCATTAATAATTTCATTCTTAAGCCCTAGGGGATTCCACTTTGCAATAGCGTAATCAATAGTATTTAAAGTAGTAATGCCGGGACGGTATGCCTGGTTTTGAGGCAGGCTGCTTGATGTTGTCCCATCCACAAAGAAATGAGGAATATTTTTAATACTCCTTATCCAAGAATTATTCACAATTGTATGTTCATCATCAAAATGGAAGGGGTTGGTAAAATGGTTTGAATAAACAATGATAAGGCCGGCAAGCAATATTATGCAGAGGCAGTAAAACCGGAATCTATCAGAAGAATTTTTTTTCATATCAGTATTATTCTACTTATAAAGTATTAATAGTTTTAGCAAAATAACGAAGAATAAAATCAAACTTATAGTATTCATTTTATATTTTGTAATTTTATCACAAAAATATAAAAATATATTTACAGTACTATCTTATGAAAAGCCCTAATAACACTACCATACAAAAAAAAAATAGACTTGTAAATGCTATTATTTCCATTTTGATTTTATTGCCTTTATGTTATTTGATCTACTATAACAAAATAGAAAAGCATGAAATTTACGGATTGGCAAAAGATACACTTAGTGAAAATATAGTTTCATCACCTGATTCATTAGCTGTTAAGTTAAAGTCCGCTATTGATCTGGCAAAATCTAATCCCGATGAAGCAAACTATATCAATTTAAGTTTGGAGTATTATCATAACGGAAAGTATAAGGAATGTGTGGTTGCAACAAAAAAGGCAATTCAGATTAATCCGCAAAGCTATACTGCTTATAATAATATGTGTTCTGCATATAATATGCTTGGATATTGGGATGAAGCCATAGATGCCGGGAATAAAGCTATTGCAATTGCACCGGGAAATCAGCTTGCCATTAATAATCTTAAAGCTTCAAAAGATGGTAAATCCAGACAGGATAAATCCATTGTTGACGCCGAATCTCTTGTAAGAACAAGCCCTGGCGATAAGAATTATATCAATCTTGGGAATTGTTATTACAGTGCCAGGAAATTCAGTATGGCTATTCAATCTTTTCAAAAAGCACTAACATTCAATAATAAAAGTGTTACAGCTTATAACAATATTTGTTCAGCCTATAACGAATTGGGGAAATGGAAAGAGGCTGCAATGAATTGCAATAAAGCACTGAAAATTGACTCTTCCTATGTCCTGGCAAAAAACAACCTTAAGGTTGCTGAATCTAATATTAAATAAGGAATTAAGGGCAAGCATTAGTGTTTGTAATTTGAATTTATTATCAAACTAGTTGACTTGTTTGTTAAACGTAATGACATTGTTAACAACATCGCCAGCCAACAGCAGCATATAATTTTACAAAATCCTTAACTAAATCATTAATTTTGCTTTCCGCAAAGCTGTAAGGTGAAAAATTTCTTCAATTCTATATTATTATTTGCTTTAGCAACCGTTGCTCTTATTCCATTTTCTGCAACCTCGCAGAATGGTGTAACCAAGATAATGGGGAAAGTTATCGATTCAGCCACGCAGAAGCCTGTCCCTTTTGTGAATATTTATATAAAAGGAACCGCCATTGGCACCCGCACCGATTTTAACGGTGCATTTTCCATTGAGTTTACAGCCAAAGCCGATTCGCTTACTGCTTCTTATATAGGTTATGTAACTACCATTAAACCCATTGTGCTGCATAAGTTCCAGACCATAGATTACCAGTTGCTTCCCGACAAATATAACCTTAACGAAGTGGTAATACATCCTACCACCAATCCTGCCGAAATATTGTTACAGAAAATTATTAAGAATAAGTCCAAAAACAGCGGTGAACAGCTTAGCGCATACCAATACGAGGCTTACAATAAAATTGAACTCGATGCCAATAATGTTACAAAAAGGGTACAAAAGAAATGGGCGTTGTATCCTTTCAGGTTTATGTTTAAAAATATGGATACTTCCACTGTAAATGGCAAGTCGTACCTGCCTATAATGCTTTCGGAAATATTATCAGATGTGTATTACAGGTCGTCGCCCAGGTCGAAAAAGGAAGTGATAAAGGCTTCTAAGATTTCGGGCATTGATAATGCAAGCATTTCCCAGTTTCTTGGCGATGTTTACCAGGGATTTGATATTTACAAGAATTTTATTGTTCTGTTTCAGATGAATTTTATCAGCCCCATTTCCAATTTCGGGCTGGATTATTACAGGTATTACCTTACCGACAGCGCATCTATCGGCAATAAATGGTGCTATAAAATAATGTTCAAGCCGCGCCGCAAGCAGGAGCTTACTTTTACAGGCAATTTCTGGGTTGCCGACACCAGTTTCGCCATTAAAAAGATTGATATGCGCGCTGCCGACGATGCCAACATCAATTATGTAAATACCCTTGTATCGCAGCAGGAGTTCGATATTGTTGATTCTTCGCAATGGCTGCCGGTAAAGGAAAAACTCATTATTGATTTCAATATAATTGACAAAACAAAGAAAGTTTTAGGATTCTTTGGAACGAAAACCTCCACCTACAAGAACTTTGTTCTGAACAAGCCCATTGACGATAAGTTTTACAGCAAACCAAACAACATTTCTTTTAATGATAATGCCCTTCAAAAGAGTGATACTTTCTGGAAAGCCGCCCGCCACGACTCCTTATCGAAAGATGAAAAATCAATTTATAAGTTAGTTGATACTTTGAATCATATCCCCCTGTTCAGGCTCTATCGTTCAATAGTGAAGACGCTTGCTTTCGGGTATTATATATGGAAGGATATTGAAATTGGTCCGTATTTCAATGCGCTGAGCCAGAATACCACCGAAGGGTATCGCCTTTGTATAGGAGGCAGAAGCAGTCCTGCTTTCAGCAAAAGGCTTATGCTTAACGCCCATGTTGCTTATGGCACCACCGATGAAGTTTATAAATATGGTGGCGGTTTTTTGTATATGCTGAATAAAAATCCCCGCAGGTCGTTTAGCGCTAACTATAGTTACGATATAGAACAGCTAGGCGAGGATCCGCTTGCCTTTGTTAATAATAATATTTTCGCCTCCATTCTTAAAAGAAGCCCTATCGATAAGCTTTCCATGGAAAGGCAGTATAACTTTGCTTACGAGAACGAATGGTTTAACGGCTTTACCAATACCCTTAGCTTAGTGCACAAGCAATTGTTTCCCATAGGCAACATGATATTTACTGTTAATGATAACGGGGTTCAGCAGCAGAAATCATCTATTACCACTTCCGAAGTTCTCCTCAATACACGTTTTGCATTTCATGAGAAGTTTTTTTACAACGACTTCGACAGGATGAGCCTTGGCACTCCATATCCTATATTTAACTTGGAGTATGCTTATGGAATAAAAGGATGCCTGAACAGCGATTTTAATTATCAGCGACTTAAGCTTCAAATGGAGCAATGGTTCAATGTTGGTTCAATAGGCTGGTCGAAATATATAATTGAAGCCGGAAGGATTTGGGGCAATGTGCCATATCCGTTGCTAAAGCTTCACGAAGGCAACGAAACATGGATATGGGACGATTATGCTTTTAACCTGATGAATTATTATGAATTTGTCAGCAATGAATATGTCAGCCTGTTTTTTGTTCATCATTTTAATGGATTCTTTTTTAATAAAGTACCTTTGCTCCGTAAATTGAAATGGAGGGAAATGGCTTCTGTAAGGGCTGTGATTGGCGGACTCGATAACAAAGCATTGCAATATGCCGAACTACCATCTTTCTCGTATGTGCCTAAACAGCCTTATTATGAAGCATCAGTTGGTATTGAAAATATTTTAAAAGTTATAGAAGTGCATGCTGTGTGGAGATTATCTTATCTTTATCACTCCGGTGTAACCAGGTTCGGAATAATGGCTACATTGAGGACTTATTTCTGATTAATTCATGTTCAAATAAAATAATTACATACAATATCAATGATCAGGCAGGGCCGATTTAATTTAAACCACTGTGTATTGTCACTTCGAGTAGCGAAGCGTATCGAGAAGGGGCTTATGCTAATCCGTTCTCAATACGACAGCAAATTAGCTGTCTACTCGAACTGACATTGTCCGGCTCTGAATGGCATTTATAAATAAGAATAAATAAAGAATGTGCCATATTTTTGATTAAAAACTATTAACATGATTCTTAGAGCAGAAAGAATTTCAAAGAAATACAAGCAACGAACAGTTGTTAATGATGTAAGCATAGAACTTCACCAAGGTGAAATTGTAGGACTCTTAGGTCCTAACGGCGCAGGTAAAACAACCTCGTTCTATATGATAGTTGGTTTGATAAAACCCAATATAGGCGATATTTTTTTAGATGACACAAAGATTACTGATGAACCTATGTACAAGAGGGCTCAAAAAGGTATTGGCTATCTTGCCCAGGAAGCATCAGTGTTCCGCAAATTGAGTGTTGAAGACAACCTTAAAACTGTACTTGAATTTACGAAGATTTCTAAAGAAGAACAACATGCCAAGATGGAATCGCTGCTCGACGAATTTGGTTTGAGGCATATACGCAAAAGCCTTGGAATTACTTTATCAGGGGGCGAAAGAAGAAGAACCGAAATAGCCCGCGCCCTTGCTGTTGATCCAAGTTTCATTCTTCTCGACGAACCTTTTGCCGGTGTTGACCCTATTGCCGTTGAAGATATACAAGCCATAGTGGCAAAGCTAAAGGCTAAGAATATAGGCATCCTTATAACCGACCACAATGTACACGAAACACTTTCCATTACCGACAGGGCTTACCTGCTGTTTGAAGGAAGGATATTAAAGGCAGGCACTTCGGAAGAACTTGCCAACGACGAACAGGTTCGCCGCGTTTACCTGGGTAAGAATTTTGAACTGAGGAAATAAAACCATCTTATACAAAAGGTATTAACGCCTTTTTAAGAATTGATATCCTAAAGAAATGTTTGCGCTGTATCCCTCTCTTGAATCAGCCAGCAGCGAAGTGCGGTCGTACTCAACACCTGCTTCAAACATAAGATGTTTTACCGGCGAATAATTAAATCCGGCACCAATTGCAGTGATATTATCAACACTTCCATCATGATTAGAGAAAACCAATTCCCAGGGAGTAAAAAATGGGGTAAAGTGTAGGTTCTTTTCAATAGGAATATTGTATGCAAAACCATCGGAAATAATAAACGAAGCTAAAATATATAAAGCAGCCGGGCCGCAACCTCTGCCTCCGTGAAATCCGCCTCCATGAGACCCACCACCATGGAAACCACCGCCGGAATGACCTTCTGAACTTGACGGTGAAAAAATTCTGTCAGCTACATACCACATAAAAGGGGCGGGAGTAAATTTAATATAATCCTGGTTGAACATTACTCCTCCCCTTACACTTATATTGCCGGTAATAAAGTATTCAGCATTTAATCCATAAGCTGTTTGGTAATTCTGCCCGGTAAAATAAGATTCCCTGCTTCCACCCGAGAGAATGAAAGATTCAGCATTAGGATTAAAAGCATGCACATACTTTAAATGTCTTGCACTTTCGGATAATGTTAAGGAATCGTTTATTGGAGGATTGGAATGCCCGCTATGGCTGAGTATAATAAGAATAAAGAAAATAGCAGCTCTTTTCATGGGAAGTATGTTTTTGGTTCACAAATCGGATATCAAATAACATACCAAGTTTTAATCTCATGTAAAACATGCTATCTTTCCGAGATGAGATTACCTAGAAAGACAGCAGTTGTCAAAGGTTAATCATATTTCAAAAATATCGAACTCGTAATTTTCCATTATTAGATTTGCAAGAAGCTTTTTGCAGGCAGAATCAGCCTTGGCATTAGCTTCCTTTTTATCTTTTGCATCTAATTCGAGGCTTATATGTTTGCCTATTCTTACATTGGTAATTTCAGGTAAACCAATGTTCTTCATACTTGATGTTACAGCTTTTCCCTGTGGGTCGAGTAATGCTTTTAAAGGCATAACATTTATTTCAGCGCGGAATTTCATTTTTTAAGCGGGTTTGAAATGAGTGAGAGAAATATATATAACGGTAAAATTATTGGAATTGCCACGAACGACAAAAATATCAAAAGTATAAGTGAAAGAATAACGAATATATATTTTACTGAGTTCTTCGACCACGAAAAGTCTTTAAACTTGAATGCAAACAATGGAAGTGGCGCTACCAGCAGAAATGAGAGAATGAAGGTCAGTACTATCAGGAAGCCGGGGTTTGCTAATACTGTGCTGATAGCAGGAATTTTGTCGGGCTGATAATAAAGAATAAATGGAATGGATGCTATAAATATGGCATTTGCAGGAGTTGGCAGGCCAATGAACTTATCCAGCTGTCTTTTATCTATATTGAATTTTGCCAGTCGCAAAGCGGAGAAAACAGGGATGAGAAAAGCTATAAAAGGAATAAATGCCCTCCAGCCCTCTGATTCATTAAAGCACATATCAAGCATGTAATACATGATGAATCCGGGCAATACCCCGAAACTTACCATATCGGCCAGCGAATCGAGTTCTTTGCCAATAGCCGATTTTACATGAAGTAATCGGGCGAACATTCCATCAAGGAAATCAAAAAGCGCTGCGAATACTATTGCCCATGCAGCATAAACAATCTGGGTAGTATAAGGAAGATTAATCTTAAAAAGAAATCCTAAGCCAATACAGCCACAAACAAGATTGAGCGACGTGATGAAATTCGGGATATGTTTTTTCATTATCAGGTATGAAGAGGTTTCAAAATTAAGAAAAATAAATCATTTGCATCTGGCGAGTTTGTCCATTGTATTATTTCAAACAACATGTGAGCTGTTTCAGATGAAATGCAAAATCAAAATCTTATTTGGGAAGTTTATCTTAATTTTGCCTGCTGAATAATAAAAACAATACCTGCAGTGAATACTGAAGATTTTAACTATAACCTTCCAGACGACAGAATTGCGCAGTATCCGCTTGCTAAACGCGACCATTCAAAGCTTCTTGTTTATAAAAGCGATGTATTGGTAAAGGATAACTTTTTCAATATCACAAAATATATTCCTTCACAAAGCCTGCTTGTTTTCAATAACAGCAAGGTGATACATGCACGATTACTTTTCAGGAAAGATACCGGTTCAATAATTGAGATATTCTGTCTTGAACCTGCTGCGCAGGAAGTGCAAACAGCTTTTCAGCAAAAGGAAAGCAGCGAATGGAAATGCCTCGTTGGAAATAATAAGCGCTGGAAATCGGGTCAGGTACAGATGGATTGTCAGGGCTCTACTTTGTATGCCGAGAAAATAAAGCAGGAAGATGATAATTTTATTGCCAGGTTTTCGTGGGAACCACAGCATCTTTGTTTTTCGGAAGTGCTTGAAATATTCGGAAAGGTTCCTCTTCCTCCCTATATTAACAGACGTGCAGAAGAAAATGATAACTCACGTTACCAAACTGTTTATGCAAAACACGAAGGTTCGGTAGCTGCACATACTGCCGGGCTTCATTTTACAGATAAGACCTTTAATGATATTGAAGCAGCAGGAATCAAACAAGCCTTTGTTACCCTTCATGTTGGCGCGGGAACATTTAAACCTGTTAGTGTAACAAACATTAAGGAGCATGAGATACATGAAGAATGTTTCAGTGTTAGCAGACAATTGATAGTAGCTTTGATTGAACAAATTAAATCGTGCAGAGCAATCATACCTGTTGGAACTACAAGTTTAAGGACACTCGAAAGTCTATACTGGTTGGGAGTTAAAGCTTTTCAACATCAACTTCAACATGTTTTCCTCGAGCAATGGGAATCCGATAAACTGAATGATTTGAATATTCCGGCAATCGATGCACTTTCAGCCTTGCTTGATGAGATTGACAAATACGAAACCACATACCTGAAAGGCAGTACACGACTGATGATAATACCCGGTTATAAATTCAGGATAGCCAACGGTATTATTACTAATTTTCATCAGCCTCGCAGTACACTATTAATGCTTATTGCAGCCATGATTGGCGATAAATGGAAAGAAGCATACCACTATGCCCTTGCTAATGATTTTCGTTTTTTAAGCTATGGTGATTGCTGTCTTTTCCTGAAATAAAGTAAGAACGGAATTCTTTATTAATGCAACAGGATAAGTGGTTAAACGAATTTTTATTTTCTTCTTTACATAGTAATTAGCATAATGCAATGATTTGAATTTGCATTAATTGTTTTATGCTTTTTCTATTCCGGTTCTTCTGATTCTAAAATATAAAAAGACTGAAGCAGATAAATTGATGCAAAAGAAAGCCATCAGTATTTTGCAGAATAAAAACATATCCTCTATCTCGGTTTCTTTGGTAAGTATATCTGCAACTATCCCCAGGTACATATTCTTCATCTGGTTTACCTGGCTGTCATAAAGGTCGTAGAATTTAAAATAATATAGTATGCTTAGAACAAGGGCTGCAAGGTTTGCCGCTATCATCATTAGCAGGATGATCTTGTTTATTCTTTTTTTATTACCCATGATTATATCCATTCCATAGTTCTTAATTTATTTCTGATTATCCGCTTTTTTGTTAAACATTCAAAAGTATTAAAAATTCACATTCCTGTTCTTCAGGTGAAAAACAATTTTCAAATCATGATGAAAATGGGGAAGATCAAGAAGGCCGGAGCAGCTTCTTTAAAGAATATCCACCTTTTACTGTATTTTATTATTGACAATCACCGGTAAAATGAGAAATTATAATTGCTTTCCCCGTAAAAATACCTGCATTATGTCTGAAGAAAATCAGGATAATATACTATTGTATGCCCCTTGATTCTAGGAGTAATTTAGTATCGTGAAATCTGAACAAAAAAAGTTTGGAACGATATTTGGAAAAACAAAAAATCTAAAAATATTAATTTAAAACCAACTACCCATGAAAACAACAATCTTTGCAGTAGTCATAGTACTCCTGACGGTTACAATGTTAACCAATTGTCAAATGACAAATAAAAAATTAGAGGCACAAAAAAAAGTGCAGGAAGCAATTGAAGCAAAAGCCAAAGCTGTACAGGCTTTAAATCTCACCATGAAAGATTCCGTTCAACTAGTTAAAAAAGAATTAGTAGCAACTGCTACCAACTATGAAAAGAATCTGGAAGCATATCAGGCAAAAGTAGGTTATGAAAAGAATGTAGTTAAAGCAGCAACTGAAAAGAAAGTTGCCGAATTAGAACAAAAAAATGATGCAATGACCATACGTTTGCAAAGCTACCAGGATACTACTGAAGTGAATGCTAATTTTGAATTGTTCAGATATGAAATGGAGAGGGAACTCAGTGAATTGGGCAAATCCATTAAAACGATCAACAGTTGATCATTCAGCTTGTTAATCTTATTAAGTGATATCCCGTTACAAATGCAACGGGATTTTTCTTGCTTTAGACCTTCCTCCACAGCTAAAAGGGAAATAGTACCGTTGGGGAGACAGGAGGGGGACAAGTAAGTAAATAACAGGCAATATGGAACTATACTACTAAAGGGAGTTCGGCCAACTAATTTATCAGAGACTATATATTCTTTAGAATCGAATGTACATATAAATAACCTGAAAAGTGGTACTATCTATGGTTTCCGCGAAGCCATTACATTGCCTATTAAAAAACACATGTAAATCCTGATTCAGTATTAGCCATGGGGAAAACGGTAAAGTCTACAGCCACAATTACCGCGCATAAGGCAATATTTACAGAAGGAGTAGCAACACATTATGTATGGAGCGAATGGGTTTATGTAGTGGTAATGTAATTCACAGGTATTAAGTAAAAATTAAAAAGGCTAACATCAAAAAGCCTGCTCTGCAGCAGGGCAGGCTTTTTGATTGCTGTTTAAGTTTAAAACTCACCCCTGTTATTATAGAAAGCAACTAAATAACTATAGTAATCTGCTTGATAACTATAGTAAACAACTAAAAAACTATAGTAATCAATCAAATAACTATAGTAATCAACTAAATTACTACTGGATTAAACTTGCTTTGGATTTTGGCCGAGGTGCATAAACGAATATATAGTATGTTATCCTCTGCAAAAAATAACATTGTCAATGGTTGTTGGCCATAGCAGCGGGTTAGATTGTAAGTTAAGGTTTTTAATCAATCTTTACCTACGACCATAAACCATTAACTGAACTGGCCGCCCTTTGCTTTATTATTGCAAGTTAAATTTGCTCGTCTCTTAAAAAAATAAAGATTTAAAAAACATAAGCCGAATTTATTAAAAATATAATTTAATTGTATCTTTGCACTTATTAATCAAAATCAGAAACTATGAAAAGAATAATTATCATCTTAGTACTCGCCATTATTGGCTTTAGTGTAAATGCACAAGTAATTCCGAACTGGAGTTTTGAAACCTGGACGAATGGACCTGACACCACCCCCGACGGATGGAGTGACAATGGCAGTAACAACCCGGGTTTTCACCCTGTAACACGAACATCTTCTGCTTTTCTTGGCACTTATGCAGTGCAGATTGAAAACATGATTTCCGGTGGTGACACAACACAAGGAGGCATTTTTACAACACGCCCTCATAATCAAGGAGGTTTTGGACCTGCATTTCCTATCTCAACCCGTTATGAAAATTTAAAGGGCTACTATAAATACACCCCTTCAAATGGTGATTCAGCACAAGTAATTGTTTACCTTACCAAAACTGGATATATGGATCCTGAGGGAGATGGATATCTGCTTGCCTGGGGAGAGAAAGAATTGGGGGCTGCTGCAACATATACACCGTTTTCTGTCGGTTATGAATCAAAAACAAATTTTATATACATGGATACTAACACTACCGGTACTACCGTTCCCGACAGCGGATATATTGCTATTTTGGCCTATAAAGCGATAATAGCAACAGGGGGTGGCGGTAAGGTTCTTGGAAATTCAATCCTCGTTGTGGATGCCTTGAATTTTAATACTTATCTCGGAATAGATGAACAAAAGGATATTACAACAAACTTTAATCTGTTTCCCAATGCTAACAAGGGAGTTTTTGATGTAACTTTTAACACTTCAGTAAAAGATTTCACTACCATTAAAATCTATGAT
The DNA here is from genome assembly GCA_963831005.1 of uncultured Bacteroidota bacterium. Lineage (GTDB taxonomy): Bacteria > Bacteroidota > Bacteroidia > Bacteroidales > CG2-30-32-10 > CAWHOW01. The sequence goes on along the minus strand of CAWHOW010000034.1, from coordinate 186,198 downwards.
ATGGATGGAAAAGAAATTACTAATTTATTCAGTGGGACCTGGATTCAGGTAATCATACCTTTCATTATAAGCTGCCTGAATTAACGAATGGAAATTATCTATACATAGTATCAACAGGAAAAGGATACAGGACAGAAAAGATCTGCATTCAGAAATAAACCGAAAGTAAGCATTCCAATTAGTATGGATTGTGGTACAATAATAACAATAAGGGCGGCGCTAAAGCGCCGCCCTTTGTTTTACGATACCCATTCTTTCACCTGATCTATGGTCGGTGCAGGAATATCCATTTTCAGTTTCTTTCGCAATCCGCACAGATCGTTGAACAACTTATTAGGATTAGCTGCTTTTAAAGCAGCAACTGTTGTGTAACCCGCTTTTAATATAGCCGGTATCCATTCGGCAGGTATCCCCAATGCAGCAAATTCGTCATTCGAAACCACAACAGCCTTTTTCTCGGGGCGCATTTGCGGGAAGAAAAGCACATCCTGTATGGATGCTGAGTTGGTCATTACCATGGTTAGCCTGTCGATGCCAATGCCAAGCCCTGCTGTAGGCGGCATGCCATATTCAATAGCACGTAGAAAATCCTCATCAAGTACCATGGCTTCTTCATCACCACGTTTGCCTAACTCAAGCTGTGCTTCGAAACGCTTGCGCTGATCAATAGGATCATTCAGTTCAGAGAAGGCATTACATATTTCTTTTCCATTGCAGATAGCTTCAAAACGTTCCACCAAACCTTCTTTGCTGCGATGCTTCTTTGCCAGCGGCGACATCTCAACAGGATAATCGGTAATAAATGTAGGCTGAAGTAAATTGGGTTCGCACTTTTCGCCAAATATGGTATCTATCAGTTTCCCGCGACCCATGGTATCATCTATCTTTACTTCCAGCTTGCAGGCGGTTTCTCTTAACTGTATCTCACCCATAGTTGAAATATCAATACCTGTGAATTGCTGTATCGCTTCATACATTGTAAATTTTTTCCACGGGCGCTTAAAGTTGATGATGTTCTCGCCAACCTTTACTTCCGTTGTTCCGTGAAGGTCTAATGCAATTCGTTCCACCATTTCTTCAACGGCATTCATCATCCATTCATAGTCCTTATAAGCTACGTATAATTCCATTTGCGTGAATTCAGGATTATGAAAACGGTCCATACCTTCGTTTCGGAAATCTTTCGAGAATTCATACACACCGTCGTAACCGCCCACAATAAGGCGTTTCAGGTAAAGCTCGTTTGCAATACGCAAATACAAAGTAGTATCAAGTGAGTTGTGATGTGTCTTGAAAGGCCTTGCAGCAGCTCCTCCATAAATAGGTTGCAATATAGGTGTTTCAACTTCGAGATATCCTTTTTCATTTAGAAAGGTACGCATGGAATTGACCAGCTTCGAACGTTTAACAAAAGTTTCTCTTACCTGCGGATTTACGATCAGGTCAACATAGCGCTGACGGTACCGCTGCTCAGGATCCGTAAATGCATCGTAAGTTACGCCATCTTTTTCTTTAACAACGGGCAGTGGTTTAAGCGATTTGCAAAGCAATTTGAACTCCTTTACATGAACCGTTATCTCGCCCATCTGAGTAACAAAGACAAATCCCCTTACTCCGATAATATCACCTATATCAAGCAATTTCTTGAATACAATATTGTATAAGGTAGTGTCCTCGCCTGTGCATATATCATCTCGTTTCAAATAAAGCTGCACTCTCCCTGTCGGATCCTGTATCTCTGCAAATGAGGCATTCCCCATTATTCTGCGTGTCATTATACGCCCTGCTATGCTTATATCCTGGTAAATGGTATTGTCCTTGGGGAAATTTTCCAGTATCTCTTTTGCCGTAACGCTGATTTCAAACAGGTCGGCAGGATAAGGATTGATTCCCAACTTTTGTAATTCTTCGAGTGATTGTCTGCGTAAGACTTCTTGTTCGCTAAGTTCCATGCTGTATAAATTTATCGCGCAAAGTTATAGAAATTATACTTTGTATCTTATAATTCTGTATATTTCGGATTACAACAATATTTATGTTGTGAAAAATAGAAAAGAAATGAAAAAGGTTCCCTGTAACCAAAAAGACCTCGCTATTGCAAGGTCTTTTAAAATCTTAAATATGCTTTCCTGTTAGTATTTTGCTATTTCAAATTTATATTTTGCAGCAAAGTTATTCTGGGCTGTTTTATAAATATTATGTGCCTCATCAAGCTTATCGTTGATTGTTTTAACAATATAGGTTTCTTCATCTAAAACCTTTTGATCTACTTTGTCGAGAGGCGTTTTTAAATTAAGAATCCATTCTTTATATTCTTTTCCTATAACACTCTTGTATACAGAGAAGAACTGTAAGGTGGCATCTTTAAGATCGGTTTTCCCATCAAATGCCTCAATTTTATTTACAGCGTCAATAGATTCTCCAACTTGCTTGGATAGGTTATTATAATTCTCATCCAGTTTGTCGTTGGTTAGTGTGCCGCTTTTAATATACCTCGTAAGGTCATTTTCTTTGTCAACAACTTTTCGCTGTTCACTAATAATTTTATCATTATATTTGATTGCATCTTCTTTTGTGGGGCCGCAAGAAACAAAAAACATAACCAAAACAAATGTACTTAAAATAACGCTAATCTTAGTTTTCATAATAGATCAGTTTAAATTAATAATTAATGGATTAATATTAAAGTCTGTATTTGACAAAAATAAAATAATAATCTGATACAAAAAGAAAATTAGTTAATTGATTTTTAATAAAGAGTGAAACGAATTAAGAAGCGTAGTCTGAAATTAAACAGGCATCCTGAGAATGGTCAAAATAAAATAATTCCTTTATTTTTGTAGGTAATCATTTAGAGTAAATTCTGTTTTTAAAATATGAACATTATGAAAAATTTAATTTTATCGTTTGCCCTTTTGGCTTTGACGGTCAGTGCCAAAGCCCAATTGCAGCCATCGATGCTGAATATTCCAAAACAAACAGGTGATAAAACAAGAGGTGAAACGGATGAGGATCTCCTGAACTATGGATTCCTTCCATTCAGAGGAAAAAACCAATTATGCGATGTTTTCAACGGAAATGGAGGCAATGTAAGTAATGCGCTGAAAGAGTTGCAATACACGTCCATCTCACTATCAGTCGACACTATTAACAGCAACTCTATTTATGTGGAATTACTGTCTTTTATTCCTTCTGCTAGCATTGGGCGTTTTAGTTTCGGTTCACAATTGAGCCAGTCGGATATTCCCAGAGACACCCACAGGGTAGTGCAAGAAGATGCCCTGCAGAATATCGCCCGGCAAAAACTTATGAATGGTGGCGGAAGCTTTAGCCTGAGTTTAAGCCGGCCTCTTTTATTTTTACCATTTACAGAATCCACCAGAAATTATTTTATTATCAACGCTGCGGCAACATGTTATGCCGATATTGAAAAACTTAATTCAACTATTTACAATCCAGGTTTAGGTACTCAGCTTAATTTAGATTTTGATTTACGACTCTTATCAAATAAAAGTGAAGTGATGATCGGAAATTTTTTTCGCTTTGGAATAAGAGGTCGTTTAATGTATAATGCTTTTGACGCAAAATATCGTACAAAAAACAATATTGACTATAATGTGAATAACCTGGCTATTTATTCCATTAGCACTTACCTGGGAATTGGTCCTATCTTCGTTGAGTTTGGAACCTCAAGTAGTAATAAGTCAATGTATATTGGCACTAGGAATCTGCTTAGTATCAGTTTGCAGCCGGTTAAGTTTTAATCATTTTAATAATATTACTTTTGCCGCATTATAAATAAGGTATGACAGAAATAAAATTCATAGATAAAGGGATAATTGATTATCAGGCGGCATGGGATTTTCAGAAAAGACTATTTGACATAGTATTAAATTCAAAGAAAGCAGATCCTGTTATTTCAAAGGAGAAAAGGGAGGGTTTCCTTGTATTCTGTGAACATCCGCACGTTTATACATTGGGTAAAAGTGGTTCGGAAAATAACCTTCTCATCAATCAAATGCAACTTAAAGAAAAGAATGCTTCATTCTACAAGATTGACAGGGGCGGGGATATTACCTATCACGGTCCTGGACAAATAGTTGGCTATCCCATTATCGATCTTGAATTGCTTGGCATCAGCGTAAAAGTATATGTAAACCTTATTGAAGAAACAATTATTCAAACTTTAAAAGAGTTTTCTATTTCATCCGAAAGATTAGAAGGGGCAACAGGTGTATGGCTTGAAACTCAAACGACGAATGCAAGAAAAATATGTGCAATAGGTGTACGCGTGAGCAGGTATATTACCATGCACGGCTTTGCTTTTAATATTAATACCAACCTTGATTATTTCAACAATATTAATCCATGTGGCTTCACGGATAAATCGGTTACTTCTCTTCGAAAAGAATTAGATGGAATTCAGGATATTGAAAAGGTAAAAGAAGTACTGAAAACCAAATTCGCCGAAGTATTCGGCATCAGCTTTTCGCAAACTATTTAATATATGCTTCCAGTAATTTAGCAGCCGGTTCGGGGATAAGACGTAATTCATGCAGTTCTGCAGGAATTAAAACCGTTTCACCTTTCTGTACTATTTCTTTGCCTTGAGAATATTCTATAGTGAATTTACCCTCCGTGCAAAGATAAATTACGAAAGAATCCAATTCAAAGTAATCGATATCTAAAGGTTTATCAATTGACAGTACATTGGTCGTAAAATAATGAGTATCCACTAAATTTTTACTTATATTAGGTATTGTAGCAGAAATTATCTTATTGCCGTCAACGCCTTTATAATCTATTGCATCCAAAGATTGTTCGAAGTGCAATTCACGCGAATTTCCTTTATTGTCTTTTCTGTCCCAGTCATAAATACGATAAGTAATATCCGATGTTTGCTGTATTTCAGCCAGGCAAACACCCGGTCCTAATGCATGTATCCTCCCGGAAGGTATATAAAAAACATCTCCTGCTTTTACATTCTCATAATTCAATATTTCTTTCAGTTTTTTATCATTGAAATATTGTTGAAATTTATCTTTGTCTAGTTCTCTGTTAAAGCCATTGATAAGCTGGGTGTTTTTATCAGCCTGCAACACAAACCACATCTCAGTTTTACCATTCTGCTGATGTCTTTTCATGGCAAGTGTATCGTCAGGATGTACCTGCACTGACAACCAGTCATGTGAATCAATTATCTTAATAAGTATTGGAAAATGCAAACCAAATTTTTCATAGTTCTTCTCACCTACAAGGTCGCCCATGTATACTTCTATCAATTCTTCAAGGTTATTGCCTTCAAGAAATCCATTCGTAACGACTGATAGATTATTTTCAACGCCTGACAATTCCCAGCTTTCGCCGCAATTGGGCAATGGAGAGTAATCCCGGCCGAATAAGGTCTTTATTTTATCTCCGCCCCATATCTTATCCTTGTAAATGGGCTTGAATTTAAAGGGATACAAAGAATTCATCTTTTTAATATATCTTTGATTTATATTTTGCAAAGTTACCAAAATACTATGACTATCATAAAATCGCTTACTCATAAAATATTTTTCTCAACCTTTATTTTTTGGTCAATATTTTTGACTTCCTATGCTCATTCACAAACGAATAACTATTTCACGAAAAATTACAGAACCATTACAGATACTATCATTGATAAAATAATTAAACTCTCCAAAACATACCCTCAACTTGAAGGCGTTGGTATCGACAACAGATTTGAAGACAGTCTCAGATCCTGTGATCATATTTTCCTTGATTGGAGGGATGCGAGCTCAAAGAGATTACCGGCAAGTGATTATTATCTGTTATTCCATCTGGATTTTTATATTTGTACAGATAATAAAGATATTTCTTTAGCTGACTCAAATTTGTCAATTGGTGATATGAAGGTAAGTTTAAGTATTTTTGGAAATGGAAATGATGAACTTGAAATAGTGGTGAAATCAATAATAAATAATGAACAGAAAAAATTTAATTCGAAATAAATGCTGATAATAGGGATTACAGGAACTTTAGGTGCAGGCAAGGGAACAATAGTTGATTATCTCATAAAGACAAAGGGATTCGCTCATTACTCTGTAAGGGCATACATTACAAGGGAGATAGAAAAACGAAAACTTCCAGTTAATCGCGATAGCATGGTGACAGTGGCAAACGAACTTCGTGCTGCACATTCACCAAGTTATATTGTAGAACAATTGTACGGGGAAGCATTAACCTCAGGGGGCAATTGTATTATTGAAAGCATACGCACTCCAGGCGAAGTAGAAGCATTGAAAAGTAAAGGAAACTTTTACCTTTTTGCCATTGATGCACCTGCCTCTATTAGATATGGAAGGATACAGCAAAGAAGATCGGAGACGGATAATATTACTTTCGAAACTTTCCTTGAAAATGAAAAACGTGAAATGCAATCAACCGATCCAAACAAACAAAATATTTCAAAATGTATAGAAATGGCTGATTATCTTTTCGAGAATGATGAATCATTGGAAGAATTGCAGGAAAAGGTAGATGCTGTTATTACTTATATTTTAAAAGATTAAAAAGAAAACAATATGAGCGAAGAAAAATATATCCGTCCTAGTTGGGATGAGTACTTCATGGAAATTGCAAACACAGTTGCAAAGCGCGCTACATGCGACCGTGGTCGTAGTGGTTGTGTTATTGCTCGAGACAGGCAATTGTTAGTTAGCGGTTATGTAGGTTCTCCAAAAGGCCTGCCACATTGTGATGAAGTTGGACACCAGTTTAAAAAGATGATCCATGAGGATGAGTCCGTAACACAGCATTGCGTAAGAACTGTTCATGCAGAACAAAATGCCATTTGTCAGGCTGCTAAACTTGGAATCTCATTACAGGGTGCAACACTCTATTGCCGTATGACTCCCTGTCGTACCTGTGCCATGCTTATCATTAACTGTGGTATTGTCCGGGTTGTTTGCGAAAAGAAATACCACGCAGGAACTGAATCAGAAGAGATGTTTAAAGCAGCAAATGTCAAAATTGAATTTGTGAATGATGAGATAATGAAATACGATAATCAGTAAGGTTTACAAATTAGAGACAGGAAGTTTAAAAAAGCGCAAAGCATTTTTTGTAGTTGTTTCAGCTACTTCATTCAAAGAACAATTTCTAAGCTGAGCAATGAATTCAGCTATATTCCTAATATAAGCGCTTTCATTTCGTTTTCCCCTGTATGGCACAGGTGTAAGGTACGGAGCATCGGTTTCGAGTAAAATATATTCAAGAGGAATTTCCTTCGCCACTTTAGCAAGACCTGAATTTTTAAATGTAACTACCCCTCCGATACCAAGCATAAATCCTTTATTGGTAAGGCAAATGGCTTGCTCCAAACTTCCCGGGAAACAATGAAACACTGCTTTTATTCCGTTGAAACTTTTATCATTTAGTATCTGAATAATCTCATTCAATGCATTCCTGCTGTGAATAATTACAGGAAGATCATATTCTTTTGCCCACGACAATTGTAATTTGAAAGCTTCGATCTGTTCGGTGGCAAATGTTTTATCCCAATATAGATCTATACCAATTTCGCCTATTGCAACAAATTTCTCTTTATCCATCCATGGTTTCATGGATTCAAGTTCTTTTTGATAATCCTGTTTTACAGATTCAGGATGAAGGCCAATTGTAGGAAAACAGTTATTCGGGTATTTCCGGCATAAATCCAACACTGGAACAATTGAAGCATTATCAACATTTGGGATTACTAAGCATTTTACTTCAGCTGCAAAAGCACGGTCAATAACATCATGTAAGTCGGTGTTAAATTCTTCAGCGTAAAGATGAGTATGTGAATCAATCAATAACATCATGCAAAAATAAAACAATAAAAAGATCAAACTGATATTAAAGTAACAATTAATTAAAGATAATTTAATATTCACATTCCTCATTCAGTTAACATTCTCATGGATTATTTATACTTTTGTAAAAATTTTTCTCTTGAAAAAATTTCTCATCATCAGGTTTAGTTCTATTGGAGATATCGTATTGACATCTCCTGTAATCCGTTGTGTAAAGCAGCAGGTGAAGGATGTGGAGTTGCATTATCTTACAAAGGAAACGCATGTTCCCATTCTTGAAAACAATCCTTATATTGATAAGATACACACCATAAAAAAAAGTGTGTTACCGCAAATGCAGGAATTGAAAGATGAACATTTCGATTTCATTATTGATCTGCATAACAGCATAAGGTCAACATCTACTATCTTACACCTTGTCAGACCTTTTAATGCATTAAAAAAACTCAATATCCGTAAAGAACTTTATGTGGCAACCAAGATAAACCTTTTGCCTCATCATACGCATGTTGTTGACCGCTATTTTGATGTTGTGGAATCGTTAGGGGTAGTTAATGATGGCAAGGGACTTGAATATTATATTTCTAATGACGAAGAAGTTGAATTGACTGATTTCCCAGAAACACATCGCAATGGATTCGTAGCAATAGCCATAGGTGGCAAACATGCTACCAAGCGCATGCCTGACAATAAAGTAATTTCACTTTGCACTAAAATAGATCATCCCATTATTCTTTTAGGAGGGCCTGAAAACAGAGAATCCGGCGAACTTAATAAAAAGCGTTGCGGGTGAAAAGGTTTTCAATGCCTGTGGTATTTATTCCCTTAACCAATCGGCATCAATTGTAAAACAGGCAAAACAGGTTATTTCTAACGATACCGGCTTAATGCATATTGCCGCCGCTTTTAACAAACCTCTTATATCTGTTTGGGGTAATACTGTTCCTGCATTTGGCATGTATCCTTATTTCCCCAAAGGGTCGGAACAAAATTCACATATAGTTGAAGTGAAAGACCTTTCCTGTCGCCCTTGTTCAAAGTTGGGATTTGAAAAATGCCCCAAAGAGCATTTCAAATGCATGAACCTGATTGATGAAAAAGAAATAGCTTCTTCAATTCACTGGGAATAAATCACTTTGGGCTACAAGGCTCTGTTTGCACGTCATTGCGAACGGAGTGAAGCAATCTCATATAATCAGATTGCTTCGGACGCAGTCCTCGCAATGACGATTTTGATTCCACCACTTCTTGAAGCAGAATAATTAAATCAAAAAAGGATTAGTTGTTTTCTCATGTCCAACAGTGGTTCTGCCACCGTGCCCGCTAAATACAACGGTATCATCGGGCAGGGTAAGTAATTTGTTTTTGATATTCGAAATCAGCATTTCATAATTTCCTGTTGGAAAATCAGTACGGCCTATACTGCCATTAAAGAGCACATCGCCCACAATAACAAACTTATCTTTTTCACAGTAAAAGCAAACACTGCCGTCGGCATGACCGGGAGTATATATTACTTTTAATTCAGATTGACCGAACTTAATAATATCGCCATCATTGATAAATGATGAAGGTTCAATAGTATCGCCAATATCAAAGTTGAGGGCGGTGGCATACATTTTAGCAGCGCGTATAAACTGTAAGCCGTCTTTGTGAATGCTAAGGGGTATATTGTACTTCTCGCTTACAAATTTATTTCCTGCTATATGGTCCACATGGGTATGTGTATTAAGCAAAAGCACAGGTTTTAGGTTCTTCTTTTCAATATAGCCGGTCAGTTCCTGCTCTTCATTCTTGCCCATACAGCCGGCATCAACAATAACACATTCTCCGCTTTCATCGTAAAGCAAATAAGTGTTTACCTCGATAGCATTAAAAACATATCTTCTAACGGTAGTCATATTTGTAATAGTTATTTAGTTATTGGTTAATTGTTCTATTGTTTACTTCGCATTACTACTATTTAACTAAAGCAACCCAGTATACGTTGGCTGCTTTGTTTTTAATTTTCTTGTGTTTTTCCCATTGCTATTTTATCCTGCTAATTAAATAATTCAACAGCAAATATAATGATTTCCTCTTTTATGATAGGGATAGCCGTCAAAAAGAGCTGAATAGCGCCTGCTATCATCGACTATGCGCTCATGTTCATCAACTATGCGTCCATGTTCATCAACTATGCGTCCATGTTCATCAACTATGCGTCCATGTTCATCAACTATGCGTCCATGTTCATCAACTATGCGTCCATGTTCATCAACTATGCGTCCATGTTCATCAACTATGCGCTCATGTTCATCAACTATGCGTCCATGTTCATCAACTATGCGTCCATGTTCATCAACTATGCGTCCATGTTCATCAACTATGCGTCCATGTTCATCAACTATGCGCTCATGTTCATCAACTATGCGGAGAGTATAAATGAGATTGTGTAAACAGGATATTCACTGTCTACATCGCCCTTCAAAGATAATTAAAAATTGATTAAGAATGAGTCCCCAATGCATGATTGGAAGTTTCCAAGCATCTTCAATGTTTTTAATGGCTAAGTATATAGATTTGGATGCTGCATTTTCATTTGGGAACTGCGTTTTTGTTTTGGTATATTTTCTGATACCACGGTTTAGATTTTCAATAGTATTGGTGGTATAGATAATTCTTCTAAGCTCCAGTGGATACTCAAAATAATTGGATAAGCTGTCCCAGTTTGTTTCCCATGAAGTGATTGCATATTTATACTTACCCTGCCATTTGAGTTTAAATTTTTCAAACTCTTCCAGGGCTATTTCTTTGTTGATGGCGGTATATACTTTTTTTAGATCCTGGCAAAATATCTTCCTGTCCTTCCAAACTACAAACTTGCAACTGTTACGGATTTGGTGGACAATGCAGAGCTGTGTTACAGTTTCCGGGAATACGGCATTAATAGCTTGGGTAAAGCCCTTGAGGTTATCCGTACAAGCAATAAGAATATCCTCTACACCTCTGGCCTTTAAGTCGGTCAGAACACTCATCCAGAAGGCAGCAGATTCTGTTTTTTCAATCCAAAATCCGAGAACTTCTTTTATGCCATCTGGTTTAAGACCGATAACGATATAAACACATTTGTTTATCACTTTGTTATCTGTTCTGATTTTAAGAACAATGCCATCCATCCATACGGCATAATAGACTGGCTCCAGTGTGCGCTGTTGCCATTCTTTGGCTGACTCCATGATACTTTCAGTAATGTTGGAAACTGTTGTTTCGCTAATTTCCAGTCCATAAATATCCAAAACCTGGTGGCGGACATCGGAAGTGGTCATGCCCCGGCTATACATACCTATTATCGCATCTTCTATCTTACTACTGATGGTTTCTCCCTTGGGAATAATATGTGGTTCGAAAGCTCCGTTTCTATCTCTTGGAATATTAAGTATCACTTCTCCTACATTCTCAGTTGTAATAGTTTTTGGAAAAGACCCATTGCGACTGTTACCTGTATTGTATCCATCTTTGGCATGTTTTGGGTAACCAAGATGTTCCTCTAGTTCACACTTTAGCATCTCCTCTATGCCTTGCTTAAATATCGAATTAAAATATTCTTGAAATGATTCTTTGCTTTTAAACTGTTTGAAAAAGCCTTTGGGGAATTGATCTCCCGTGTCGTTTTTGTTTTGCATTTTGGTATTTGGTTTAAAGATAAATTAAAATTTTCAATATAGGCTTGTGCTTCGTTCCGCTGCGCTCCACTTCAGCACAAGCCTATATTCCTTTTAAACCTGTTTACACAATCTGCTTTTCTCTACCACTATGCGCTTTTACAATAACTTACAACGGTTTTAGGCTTAATATGCTAAACAAACCCCGTCATTGCGAAAGAAGTGAAGCAATCTATCAGCCAATAAGATTGCTTCGGCAGTTCCCGCCTTGTAATATCCTATAGAATCATTAATTAAAACAAAGACTATTCACCATTATATCAAAAAAAAATCGTAATTTAGCCCTCCTTTTTTCAACACAATAAATTTTGCAAAGCTGCGTTAACAGCAAATAGTATTTTGAACAGGCTTCGCACATATTATCTCTCGGGTTTCCTTTCGCTGCTGCTGGTGTTGGCTAATACCATGTCATCATTTTCTCAGTTTTACAATGGTTCACAGCTAACTTTCGGGAAAAACAGGGTGCAGTACGTTAATAATTTCTGGACATTTTACAAGTTCGGTAAGTTTGATACTTACTTTTATACAGGCGGCAAACCTCTTGCCATTTACACTGCAAAATATGCCGAAAACTGCATTTCTTCCATTGAAAAAAAGCTTGATTATAACATAGAGAATAAAATACAGTTTATTATTTTCAACCGCCTTTCCGACCTTAAGCAGAGCAATATAGGGCTGGTGAGCGACGACCAGTATAATATTGGAGGAGTAACCCATATTATAGGCTCAAAAGTATTTATCTTATTATGATGGCAGCCATGTGAACCTTGAAAGGCAGATTAAAGCCGGCATTGCCAATGTGGTTCTCAATGAATTGATCTACGGCAGTAAAATTACTGCTAAAGTTAAAAATTCAACCCTGCTTACGCTGCCCGACTGGTACTTAAATGGGCTTATTTCTTACCTTTCGGAAGACTGGAGTACCGAGCTTGATAATTATGTAAAGGATGGTATCCTTAACAAAAACTATGAAAAGTTCAACAGGCTATCGGGCACCGATGCTGTTTATGCAGGCCATTCCATTTGGAAATATATCGCCGATAAATATGGCGAAGACAAGATCTCAAACATTATCTATATGACCAAGATAAGCCGCAGCGTGGAAAGCGGATTCCTTTATGTGCTTGGCACTTCCTTTAAATCGTTTACTCGTGATTGGTATAGCTATTATGATAAAAAATATTACGATTACGATAAGGAACAAAGCATGCCACAGGGACTGAAATTAGTGAAGAACAAAAAAGCCGATAAAGTTTTTGACCAGTTTAAGATAAGTCCTGATGGTAACTATGCAGCTTTTGTTACTAACCAGGTCGGCAAAAGCAAAGTGTACCTGTATAATTTTGATAAAAAGAAGAAAAAGAAAATCATGCGGTTTGGCTATAAGCTTGATGATAAAACAGATTATTCTGTACCTATTCTTGCATGGCATCCAATGAGTAATCGACTTGCATTTATTACGGAAAAGAAAGGAAAGATTCTTCTTTATTATTACAATCTCGATGATAAGAGTTATGAAAAATCAAGGATATTTGATTTTCAGAAAGTTCTCGACTTCTCGTATTCCCAAAATGGAAAGATGCTCGCTATGTCGGGTGTAATGAACGGACAAAACGATTTATTTGTTTATAATCTCGGGGCTCACACATATGAACAACTTACAAAAGATATATATGATGACAGGAATCCTGTATTTATCAATAATTCTAAGGATATTATTTTCAGTTCGAACAGGACAAACGATACACTTAAAGCACCGTCAAAGGATTCGATAACAATAGCTGATTCAAAACAAGATCTCTTTCTTTATGATTATGCCCACAAAAGCAAAGTACTCCATAGGCTTACCAATACTCCTTTTGCTGATGAAACAAAACCCGTTAGCCTTGGTGATAATTATTTCAGTTACCTGAGCGATCAGAATGGAATTTCGAATCGCCGCACAGCGAGGTTTGACAGTACAATAGATTTTGTTGACACCACAACCCATTATAGGTTTTTTACTACTGTTTTTCCTCAAACCAATTATCCGCGAAACATTCTCGATTATGATGCCTGCCAGAATACAGGTAAATGCGGAGAAATAATTTATAATAAAGGATTGTACCAGGTTTATATGAGTGATCTGCCGCAGCTAAACAACTTGTCTAAAACTGACTTAAAGAATACGCATTATATGTCCGAATATCTGAAATCAAAAAGCATTAAAGAAACCGCTAATAACGATATCAAAAATAAAGAAAAGGAAAAAACAAAGAAAACTAATAGTGCTGCCAATAAGACCAAGACATCCACTCCAGACACTACCAAGTTTGTACATAAACATTTTGCGACTGTTCATACTGGCGATACAACACAGGCAAAAAATAAAGTCGACATAAATAATTACTCATTCAATAAAGAGAATGATTCTTTAAAAACCGAAAAAGCAAAAGAGGTAAAAAAGAAAGATACCCTTGCTTTAAAAATTGACACGACAAAAATTAAAGTGGTTAAAAAACCGGATTTTGTACTCCCGATCCTGCGCAATTACGATGTTGAATATATCATCGATAAACTTGCCGGTCAGATTGATTTCAGCTTTATGAATGATGAATATCAGCCATTTGCAAATGTCGGAGCTCCAATATATCTCAATTCCGGCTTTGACCTGATGTTCAAAGTGGGCGTAACCGATCTGCTTGAAGATTACCGTATAACAGGAGGTATAAGTTTTCCGATTGACCTTAGCGGCTCCGAGTATATGCTCAGTATTGAAAATCTTAAGAAACGACTCGATAAGCAACTTATTTTTCATAGGCAGACAATTGAAAATTCAATTGACAGTGTACACGAAGTGAAAGATGCCACAAATGAAGTGCTGTATGTTTTGAAATGGCCTTTTAGCGATATATTGTCATTAAAGGGAACCGGTTTAGTTAGAAACGACAGGACAGCTTACTTAGCCACCGACTTAAACAGCCTTCAACAGCCAAATGTTTATACTACATGGGGCGGGTTAAAAGCCGAGCTGACCTTTGATAACACTATAAACAAAGGATTGAATTTGTATTTTGGTTCACGCTGGAAGATATTTGGTGAAACATACAGGCAGATTAATAACCAGAACAAACAAATGTATGTCGTTGGATTTGATTACAGGCATTACCAAAAGATAAGCAGGACATTCATCTGGGCGAACCGTATTGCTGCAAGCACTTCATTTGGCACACAAAAGCTAGTATACTATATGGGTGGCGAAGATGGATGGATTTCCCCAAGTTTTAATAATAATATAAATGTTGCCACCGACCAGAACTACGCTTTCCAAACTCTTGCTACACCTTTGCGAGGTTTTAATCAAAATATTCGAAATGGTAACAGTTTTGCAGTTATAAATTCCGAATTGCGCTTTCCAATATTCCGCTACTTTATTAATCATCCCATGAAATCTGGTTTCTTCAATAATTTCCAGATAATTGCTTTTGGAGATATCGGAACAGCCTGGACGGGTACAAATCCCTGGTCCGACCAAAATGCTCTATATACAAATATAGTAGAAAGCGGTCCTATTATAGTTACAATAAAAAACCAGCTTGAACCAATAGTTGGAGGATATGGCTTCGGGCTTCGTTCAAAATTACTCGGGTATTTTGTAAGAGCGGACTGGGCATGGGGAGTTGAAAATGGCGTAGTTATTCCTAAAGCGGTATTTTACCTTTCACTTGGTCTTGACTTTTAACCTTTAATATTATCAATGAATCTAGCTGAATTGAAAGATAAAATAAAATCGCTCTCAACTGAATATTTGCAGGAAGTCATTTTCGTTCGCAGGCATTTACATACTTATCCCGAGTTAGGATTTAAAGAATTTGACACTTCCGATTTCATTGTTTCCCACCTAAGTGATTATGGAATTTCTTTCAAGCAGGGTATCGCAAAAACAGGAATTATTGGTGTTATTGAAGGTATTGAACCTGAAACTAAAGTTATTGCGCTGCGGGCAGATATGGATGCCTTACCTATTCTTGAAAGCGGAAATAAAGAATATCGTTCCTGCATAGATGGAGTTATGCATGCCTGCGGACACGACATACACGTGGCATGTCTTCTTGGTGCAGCTAAAATTCTTAATGATTTAAAAAGCGAGTTTAGTGGTACTATTAAACTCTTTTTCCAGCCTTCCGAAGAAATGTTTCCCGGAGGCGCTCTTGCCATGATAAATGAAGGCGCATTAGAAAACCTAAGAGTACAAAATGTTTTCGGACAACATGTACTTCCTCAATTAGAAACAGGAAAAGTTGGGCTGAAAGCAGGTAAGTATATGGCTTCTACTGATGAGATTTATCTTACCATAAAAGGAAAAGGTGGTCATGCAGCCACTCCCGAGCTTGTCATTAACCCGCTTTATATTGCGTCTGCTATCCTCCTTGAACTCGAAAAAGAATTCAATAAGAACAAGCCACAGAATTCCCTGTCAGTGCTTACTTTCGGCAGAATTATTGGCGAAGGGCGAACAAATGTTATTCCCGATGAGGTCACTATTGATGGCACTATACGCGCTTTTGATGAAACATGGAGGGCAAAAGCCCATGAAATAATTACAACTGTCGCATCTGCTATTGCTGAAAAAATGAATGGTTTCTGCGCGGTCAATATTGCAAAAGGATACCCTTTCCTTGTAAACGATGATGCCCTTTCGATTCAAACGAAACAATTAGCTATCGAATATCTCGGAGTCGAAAATGTTGTTGATTTAGATATGAGGCTTACAGCAGAAGATTTTGCTTACTTTTCTCAAAAAGTTCCATCATGCTTTTATAGACTTGGCATAAGAAACGAAGAAAAAGGAATTACCTCCAATTTGCACACTTCCACTTTTGATGCAGACGAAAATTGCATGTTGACAGGCATGGGACTAATGGCATGGATCGCCCTGAACCAATTGAAATAATACACCTCCTTAAATTTGGTTTGTCTTTAAGTCATTTTGAACAGAATAGCTATCAAATCCACTCTTTGCTAAAAAACCATAACCTTACTTTAATTTAAAATTGTACTTTTGCACACAATGGAAAATATAAGGAATTTCTGTATCATCGCTCATATAGACCACGGGAAGAGTACACTGGCTGACCGTTTGCTTGAATATACAGAGACCGTCAGTGTTCGCCAATTACAGGAGCAGTTGCTTGATGATATGGATCTGGAAAGAGAACGCGGCATCACCATTAAGAGTCATGCCATACAAATGAATTACGAACATGAAGGCAAGAAATATAAATTAAACCTTATTGATACTCCTGGTCATGTTGATTTTTCTTACGAAGTTTCCCGTTCCATAGCTGCCTGCGAAGGAGCGCTGCTTGTGGTAGATGCGGCACAGGGAATAGAAGCTCAAACCATATCCAACCTTTATCTTGCCTTAGACCATAATCTTACCATAATCCCTGTTCTCAATAAAATGGACCTTCCAAGCGCTATGCCTGAAGAAGTGAAAGATCAAATTGTAGATCTGACAAGTTGCAACAGGGATGATATTCTTCATGCAAGCGGCAAGACAGGTTTTGGAGTATATGAAATTCTGGATGCTATTATCAAAAGGATACCTCCCCCAAAAGGAGATAAAAACAAGCCTTTGCAGGCATTGATATTTGATTCTGTTTTTAATTCCTATCGAGGCATTATAGCTTACTTCCGCATATTCAACGGGCAAATAAGCAAGAACGATAAAGTGAAATTTGTAAACACTGATAAAGAATACAATGCCGATGAAGTAGGTGTACTGAAGCTTGAAAAAGAAGCGTGTAATACCATATATGCAGGTGATGTAGGGTATATTATTTCCGGTATCAAAGATGCACGGGAAGTTAAAGTGGGTGATACCATTACACATGTCGAAAATCCATCCACCGAAATCATTAAAGGCTTTGAAGATGTTAAACCCATGGTATTTGCAGGCATTTATCCTGTTGAAACAGATGATTTTGAAGAGTTGCGTTTAGCTATGGGAAAGCTTCAGCTAAATGATGCTTCTCTTACATTTGAACCTGAATCTTCTGCTGCTCTTGGCTTTGGTTTCCGTTGCGGCTTCCTTGGCATGCTTCACATGGAAATTATCCAGGAAAGGCTTGAGCGCGAATTCGACATGACAGTTATAAATACTGTTCCCAACGTTTCCTACCATACTTATACAACCAAAGGTGTAATGATAGTTGTAAATAATCCTTCGGATATGCCAGAGGAAACGCATGTTGATCGTATTGAAGAACCATATATAAGTGCGCAAATAATTACTAAATCCGAATACATAGGAGCGGTTATTAATCTTTGCATTGATAAAAGAGGCATACTGAAGAACCAGGTTTACCTTACCACCGACCGTGTTGAAATAACCTTTGAAATGCCTTTAGCTGAAATTGTCTTCGACTTTTACGACAGGCTGAAAACCATCTCACGCGGTTATGCTTCTTTTGATTATCACCCCATTGAATACCGTGATGCAAATCTCGTAAAGCTTGACATACTGTTGAATGGTGAGCCTGTAGATGCATTATCAGCATTGATACACCGTGAAAATTCACAAAATTTCGGAAGGAAGATATGCGAAAAACTACGCCAGCTTATTCCGAGGCAACAATTTGACATTGCCATACAGGCCAGTATAGGTGCTAAAATTATTGCACGTGAAACGGTGAAAGCATATCGCAAAGATGTTACTGCCAAATGTTATGGAGGCGATATTACCCGTAAACGAAAACTGTTGGAGAAACAGAAAAAAGGTAAACGTCGTATGAGGCAGGTAGGCAATGTTGAGATCCCCCAATCGGCTTTTCTTGCTGTACTCAAACTGGATGAATAGCTAGCTGGATTTACTATTCGCCCCTTTATACTTCTTTATATTGTAAGTGAACATTATCATGTAATACCGCTGCAGCATTTGTGTTTGTGTATTTTGGATATAAGATGCAGTTACAGTTTGCGATATGCTGTTGTTTTGCTTCAGCAGGTCGTAGGCCATTAATTTTATTTCACCATTCTTGTTCTTAAACAGCTTCTTGCCAATATAAGGGTCAACCAAAAAGTAATCCTCATTAAAACTTTGGGTCAATCCATTATAATAGTAATTAGTGGCATCACCGCCTATAAAGAATCCTTTCCAGAATATCCAGTTTAGTTTCACCGTTGCCATATGCGAAAAATAATTGCCATTAGTTTCATCAAGTGTGTTTTGTGCAATATTGTAATTAGCCGTATATGAAACTGTAAAATCAACCTTTTCGCTTATATTGCTGCTAAGCACAATACCCTGGCTTATGGCATAGGTTTGTGCAGTGTTAAGTGTTCCGTCGACTAACCCGGGAATGGTACTGTACTGGAAGCCTGTATGAAGATTCAAATTGCATTTCATAAAATTCAGAGGGAAGCCATAAGTTAAAAATGAACGAATGTTCCAGCTATTACCAATGTTTTCAAGCTTGCTTAATTGTGCACCCCCTTCCATCTTCACATCATCAATTATAGTATCCTTAAATGCATGGATCACCGAATTGCCTATATAATCATTAGTGTAGCTTGCAAAAAGCCATATCATAAATGTTTCTCCCTTTGCCACAGTGGTTTTGCTGTAATTGCCAAATAAGGTCTGAACATTTTGTTGATTCAAATCCGGATTACCCACAGTAAGCATCATAGGGTTGGAATTATTCACTACATTCTGAAGCTGTGTAACAGTGGGTGCTGTAGTTGTTGACCTGAAATTTAACCTTAAATTACTTGTTTTTGAAAAACGATAACTGAACATGGCATTCGGCAAAATATTGTTGAAGTACCTGTTCTTCGTTCCGCTTTCAGGAAAGGTTTCGCTGGCATTCAATATGGCGTATTGATAATTTGCCCCAACACTAAAGTTAATCTTGTTCTTATGATAACGGTAACTCAGCCCGCTTTTCTGTGTGATATAATAATCGTAGAATTTGTTTGAAAAGCTTGTATCAAGCAGGGTGAAATCCTTTGTCAACGTATCCATGCCGAATAGTCTGCTATCGGTAACATTCTTTGTTACAGAAGGCGAATAGTTTATCTGCAACTGAGAACTTGTGCCTATAGGTTCGGTATACGAAAGGTTTGTCCCCACGGTGTAACCGCTTGTTGAAACAGTAGATCTCAGGTCAGATAGTGAATCAAGCCGGGCAGGAGTTGGTAAAAATAAAGAATCGCCCGATATCTGTGTACCGCTACCTGTCTTTTCATTCATATCAGCTTCAACATTGACAGAGATAGTTCTTCCCTTTTTATGAAACCTGTGACGGTATAAAATGTTATTTGAAGTATTATACCCTGAAATATTAGAACCATTATTATAAAAATTATGAGTGGTATCGGTATAAAAGCCAATATCTTTATTGCTGCCATTGTTCAACTGATAATACAATTTGGGTGTAAAGATGATTGAGTTTGCCGTATCCATAGTATATTCAAAACGGCCACTTAAGCGGTGATTGTAATTTTTGCTTTCCACGCCGCTGTTCTCATCATATACATCATCCGCAGTATTGGTATTTAAGGTATAATCGGTTACCATTTTACTGTTATTGGTATTGTCGGTATTATTAAAAAAATAACTGATGGTTGCTTTGATCTTCTTTCCCCACATATCAGAATAATTCAAACCTATGGAATTTGTTGTAGCTAATACCAGCCTGCTGACTTACCATGAAATTATTTGCACCACCACCATATGATCCACCACCGGGTGAACCTCCACCGCCCGGCATACTGCCACCCATTCCACCTCTTCTTCCACCTCCTGAGCTCTGAATACCTAATAGATCCTGGCTGGAAAAATTTTGCTGGTTAACATCATTGGTTATGCCTATTAGTGTTATGCGTTGATTACCCTTAAAATAATTTACATACCCGCCTCCAAGCCAGGTGTTATCTGTACCATCGCCTGCATAAATCTTTCCGAATTGTCCTTCGTTCTTTCCTGATTTTGTCAAGTATGTTTACATTGTAATAGCAGAATTCCCATCATCAAATCCTGTAAACTCTGCCTGGTCGCTAAGTTTATTGAACACCTGTATCTTGTCGATCACATCGGCAGGAAGACTTTTTAAAGCTAGTGTTGGATCCTGGTCAAAATAAGGTTTGCCATCAACTAAAACCTGCTGAACATTTTCATTCTGAAATTTAACAGTTCCATTCTTTGTTGTTATACCGGGCATTTTAGTGATTAGATCTTCACCTGTAGCATCTGATTTGCTTTTGTATCCATCAGCATGATATTGAGTGGTATCACCTATCTGCTCCACCCTTGTCTGTATCCCTGTAATATTAACGCTTTTCAGCGCAAATGCATTTGACTTAATTTTAATATTCCCAGATTGTCAATAGGGTTTGTCAACATTAACATTTACAGATTCTGTTTTATAACCAATAAAAACAATTTTAATTTTATATTTCACTCCCTGCATTCATGCAAAGGAAAATGAACCCGAAGCATCTGATACGGTTGATAATGTCAATAAAGTATCTGCTGAATTGATAAGTGTAATGTTTGCACCTGGTAATGGGGAATTACTTTCTGCATCAAATACCTTCCCGAATATCTTTGCATTTTGCGAAAGAGCCACATTCCCTATTAACAAAAGAGACAAAATAAATGATAGCTTTATTCTCATTATTTTTTGGATTGTGGTTTTGTTGTAAGCTTTATCCTAGTATAAAAATGTGTTGTTTCAAACATAGAACTTCTTTCATCCGATCCGCCACCACCCATTGAGTGACCGCCGCTGTGTCCACCGCCGCCCATTCCGCCACCATGCATTCCACCACCGCCCATTCCACCACCGCCCATTCCGCCACCGCCCATACCGCCACCGTGTCCACCACCTTCCCCGCCACTCCCTCCATGCGAGCCTGATTGCATTTCTATTCCATTAACAGTAACTGAAAAATCAAATATCCTTGAACTATCTGAAGCCATTAATGAATCTTTAAAAAAAGTTTTAAATGGGATGATCGCTTTATAATACATAATATTTAAAGAATCCCATGTTATGCTAACAGATATACCATAAACATTATGCAATGGAACTATACCGTTAATAGGGGGCTTAAACCCGGATAAATGAATTTCGTTGTACTGCGACATAAAATGTTTTCTCTGATTGCCGGTATCTGATTTACTACGCCAATCCCTCTTATTATTGTCGGTCGAAGTTTCTGATGAACTGTTCTTTGCATGAACAATAGGAAACGGGAAAAGAACCTCAACCTGTGGTGACTTTTTTCCCAATGTGTCCAGACCTACTGTCATTCCAGCCCTTATAATTTTCATTTGCGATTGCTGATCTGTTGCTTTAAGGCAGATATATAAGTTTTTATAATCATTAGTAACCTGGTATTGAAGTTTACTTTTTGTATCATAAAAACTCAAGGGTTCGCTGGTTTCCTTTTTGCTTAGCACAGTAAAGTCATCACTTTGCCATGCGTTATTGTAAACAATTTTTCTTGAACAGGAAGTAATAATTATTACAACTGTCAGCAAGGACATCAATATAAAAACTTGTCTTTTCATCATTCTTATTAAATTAATTTATTGGGTAATGGAGACTTGTATAGTATCTGCATTAATACCCGAAAACATTCCCAATCCGTTTTTAATATCACTTATAGGCTGAGTCAGATTTTGTGAATTATTCCCTGAACCATTATACAGTTCTGCATAATCGGCATTTACTTTATATAATATAGTATAATAATTGCCATAATATGAAAAATCTCTCGGACTTAATTGAGAGGTATTTGTTTGAACAGGTTGATACCTGAAAAATGAATGCCTGTGAAAATGAGATGACGTATCTATTGGCGATAAGGTATCTGCACTGTTGATTAATTGCACTAATACCAGGAAATAATCATTGTTCGGATTACTCCAATTTAATGTAAGTGGTGTGACTGATGAAATATTATAAATGTTTGGCGGAATACTTAATGTAGTAGCAGAGATGCTCACACCAGTGGGTTTTGCAGGAACTACTGTGCTAGCAGAAATTATGGTTCCATTATAAGTAAATGATAGATTGTAGTTATTACCGGCAACAACTTTATATGCAGAATCAACATAAACGCCTTTCCCAATAAAGTTAAGAGTATAAGCTACTCCTGTTTGCACACACGTTATGGTTACATTATTTAGGCCATCTATTGTTTGTGTGGCAGTATCAGTAGAACCTATCAGTATTTCTTGTTTTATATAAACACTAAGAGGCTGGTTCGCCACCAAGTATGCCTGAACAACAGGTTTGGCAACATATGCAGCAGTAACATCCTTTTTACAGGAAGTTACAAATAAACCAGCAACTATTATTAAAGTAAAACCAATGGTGTAATACAATATATCAATTCTTCTTTTCATTTATCTTATTTTTAATGATAATGTAAGATTTGGCGTTATTCCCAAATAATCAACATTTGTTTCAATGATAGTGTTATCCACAATCTGGTATTGCTTGTACCAAACATTTTTCCTGTTATAAACATTAAATATGGAAAATCCCAAGTAACCTTTATCTCTTCCGTCTGATGTTCTCAAACGATAATTGCAGGCTATATCAAGGCGATGATAATCAGGTAAACGTAGCGAATTCATATCACCGACATTTATAAAATCTTTTGTATTACCTCCCAGCATTACCAACTGATAACCACCTTCAGGTGCAGTATATGGTGAACCTGTAGCATAGATCCATGTTACAGAAAATTCCCATCTTTTTATCTTATACATTAATACAATATGAAATTCGTTACGCACATCCTGATTGGAAGGATAGAATTTACTTGCAAAAGCAGGATAATTATCCATTGATTGTCCTAGAGTATAACTAACCCATCCATTAAAGTTGCCTGATTTCTTCTGTGCCATAAAATCAATGCCATCAGAAAAATTGACTCCATTATAAAAGTTTTCATCATATGAAACGGAGTTTCCGGGACTTGGATTAATCCTCAGCGTATATTGCGTTAGCCCGTTTAGATTTTTATAATATGCTTCAGCACTAAAAAGATAATCATTTGTTTCATAACTTGAACCCAAAACATAATGAGTTGCCGAGCTCACAGGTACAGTAGTTTTGTTTGCCAAAAGCCATAACTCGCTATTACCGGCCAAAATATCTTCAAAATTAACTTCGTTTACAAACTGATAATATTCACCAATTGCTCCTTTTAATTTTATTCTGTCAGTCAGGTCATAATTCAAAGAGAGGCGTGGTTCAGTATAAGTTTTGTTGGTAGGACTAAAATAAGTCTCTCGAATACCTGGCAAAACAGTAAATTTATTTTTAAACATGAGTATTCTGTCTTGTAAATAAATTGCTGTGATTCCTCCATAATTGTGATGATCAAGAATTGTTGTTGTATCGTTTTGACTATATTTATAAGAAATATCATTGTAAGTAGCCAGACAACCAAATTCTATTTTGTTATTTTTAAATGCATCCAGTTGATAATCGCTTTTAAAAGAGTAATCCTTCAGGTTATTATTTTCAATAGTACCCGACTGAAAAGTAGTTTCTGCACCAGTACTATTATTAGTCGTGGTCATAGAATTGCTTCTATTCCTGTTGTAATAATAATCAGAATAGCTAATCAAGGTATTTCCATATAATATGTCACTCCATTTTCTCGACCATTTTAGTGAACCACCCAAATTGCCGTCTGTAGTCAAATCTGTGAATGATGAATTTAATGACAATCCCTGCGCTTGCAAAAAGCTTGAATTATTCATGTTGCGTGAATTATTCAAATCGTCAGTACCATTATATAAACTTAATGATATAATATCTTTGTCGGTGGGCCTATATGTTAGCTTTGCATTAAGATCATAGAAATAAGAAATAACAGTTGTTGAAGTGGCATTTCTGTTACCATAAGAACCATAGCCACCCCCCCTCCTCCACTGCTAGTATTACCACCACCAGAAGATGACTTATTAAACTCGTCAAAAATTTTATTGTATAATGGGCCTTTCCACGATTTCCTGCCAGCAACAAGGAACGAAATCTTTTTACCAATCGGTGTTTCAATATAAGCATTAAAGCTCAGCAAGCTGATCTCTCCGCCTGCATTAAATTTCTTCTGGTTACCATCTTTACCTGTAATTTCGGTTACGCTTGATAATCGGCCGCCAAAACGGGATTCAAAACCACCTTTGTATAACTGAACATCTTTAATAGCGTTTGAATTGAATGCGCTGAAAAATCCATATAAATGATCAACATGATAAACGGTAAAGCCATCATAAAGTATAAGGTTTTGATCGGGCGTACCTCCCCATACATACAAACCAGATGATGATTCTTTACTGGCAGTAATTCCGGGCATAAGTTGCAAAGAACGCATAATATCAACTTCTCCCAGACTAGGCAATGACTCAAGTTTCTTAGGAGCAATCTGGACAACACCTAAATTAGATGGCACCCGCATTACTTCTTCTCTTTCTCCTTTAACTTCAATTGCGGATAGTTGTGTTGACAAGGAATACATCTCAACAACAAGGTTTTTCATTGATGTTTGAGGAGTCAGGAAAACCTTTTTGTTCTTATATCCAATAAAGTTTGCAATAAGGGTGGATGTATCGGTAGGCACATTCAATAAAGTAAAATAACCATCCGCATTAGTAACTGCAACATTCTGGGTGCCAATCACGCCAATATAAGCAAAAGGTAAAGACTCGCCTGTAGCGGCATCCAATATTTTGCCTGAAACTGTAATGTTAGAACTCTTTGGTGCACCATTATAGGATTTAACAGTAGCTTCATATCTACCTACTGCCTCATTGTTAACCTTTTGCTTTTTAGAAACTCTTTCAATATTTACATATCCATCGTCAGTGTAATATTGTAAATCAAACTGATTGCAAAAAACATTCAAAACACTATCCAGCGGGGCATTATTAAATAAACCCACATAAGAAAACTCATGTATATCAGCCCAGCTGTAAGAAAAGTGAACATTATACCTTGTACCTATATCAAGCAAAGTAACATCAAGTTTGTCTGAATAGGTACCGGTTACTTTTATTTTGGAAAGGTTTTGGGCTAATGATGCATTACAAAAGAAAATGCTAACGAATCCTGTTAAGATAACTATTCTTTTTATCATTCTTTTAATTATGAAATTAGGAAAGCAATATTGAAGAAAATCTATCAGTGCTATATTGTATTAAGGACTTACCATGTCCTGTTGTTAAAGCTGCCGCCAAAGGGAAGTGTAGGAATATTAAACCCGCTGTAACCGCCCATCAGAGAAGAGTTGTAACCCTTAGCTACTGTGCAGCCTGCGCTTATTGAGAATGCATCAGATATCTTATAAGTAGCATCTACATGGCCTATGCTTAAAGCATTCGGGTTCATCTGATTATTCGGAACCTCTTTCAATAGTGTACCACTCAGAGTAAGCTTGCTGTTCAATAAATATGATCCCTGTGCAAATACAAAATATTGACCTGCACCTGTGCTTTGTGGAAATGAGCTAACACCCTCGTTGTTCAAAACAGGTTGAAAAGGGGATTTACTGTACAAGGCTATTGCACCAGCTGTAAGTTGAAATTTAGGTGTAAGGTTATATGTTAATGCCGGAGCATACCAATTATCAAAAAGCGCTTTGCTTCCCGAATGACATGAAACTTACGCCCGTCTCAAAAGATAAATGCATCTTGTTTGAAGTTGTGGCATTGAAATTATTATTTTGCACGCCTGTAGATAACAGGATATGTGATAGATGTACTGTCTGCCATTGACCCTAGCTGATGCATTTTGCGAAAATGCTTTGAAA
This sequence comes from uncultured Bacteroidota bacterium, assembly GCA_963831005.1. Classification (GTDB taxonomy): domain Bacteria; phylum Bacteroidota; class Bacteroidia; order Bacteroidales; family CG2-30-32-10; genus CAWHOW01. The sequence goes on along the minus strand of CAWHOW010000034.1, from coordinate 159,830 downwards.
CTATCATCAATGCGATAAATAAAAGACTAAATGGTTTTCATACATGATGCGTATTTACAATTTTTAGAATAGTATTATGCCAATATTTATGGCAAATTTGATAATTATTTCCGGTCAGAGGTGTTAACTAAATGTAAAGATTGTTAATTTGGGTAAAATATTTCGTTAAATATAGTGTTGATTAGATTGCTTCGTCGTTCCTCCCTTCGACAATCTCAGGGCGACGCCTCGCAATGACGTCATTGCGAGCCTGATTTTATCGGGAGAAGCAATCTCAAAACGTATAAGTAAACTAAATACTAAAAGTATAATGGCCTTTTTCTATTCGGGCAGTAAATAATTGAGTATTATTTAGTAACTATCCTTGTAAGCTTTTTTGCAAATTCACGCTTCACTTCCATCAGCGAATTATGACGTTGTATCAATATCATTTCATCTTCTTCATTGGTTGCTTTTTTTAAGGCATCCAGATTTTCGGCCATCATTTTATCCACTTTCTTCAACTTAAGCGAATAAATATACGATACTGCTGAAGCCATAAGGTTGACATCTTCGAGGGGAACCGAAATACGGTGCATTGTCTTCCAATTACTGCTTAATTCGTATGGGTTGAACAGGAGTTCGATCACTGCTGCGCTTATGGCTGGATTTGAATGATTCACAAAATACTGAACATCGGGAATAGGGCTCTCCTGCACGAGCTTTTCATATTCTTCAAGTATGGCCTGATGTAATGGGTTCTGAAAGATCATTTTATCCTTTTGAAGTTCCATTATAATGAAAGCCGCTAATTGCATTTTCGACTTTACCGTTTCTCCGTCCTCATCAAGCATATCCACTTCAACATCGCGATCACCATAACTAAACAAAAATTTCAGCAACTCGCTTTCCTGTACTTCAGTATTTTCTTCCAGGACTTCAACTTGTGGTTCTGCCGTATATTCAGTTGGTTCCGGAATTTCCTGCTCTTCTGCGATCTCGGCTGATCTCTGTGTTGATTTCTTCCTGCGAATTTTGTTCAGTTCGTTTATCAGCATCTGTTCCGGCACTTTCATGCTGCTGCTGCATTCGCGTGTATATACCGAACGGGTAATAGCGTCGGGTATTAAAGCAATGCTCCCGACTATCTCTTTTATCAGCGATGCTTTCTTTACAGGGTCGTTAGCAGTTTCCCCAAGAAGAAGATTTGTTTTGAATGTGATAAAATCGAAAGCATTATGCTGTATAAAATCCCTTACTTCTGCCGGACGGTGCTTGCGTGCATAGGAATCGGGGTCTTCACCATCGGGGAAGAGAACTATTTTTACATTCATCCCTTCTTCCAATATCATATCAATGCCACGGAAGGAAGCTTTTATTCCTGCAGCATCTCCATCGTAAAGAATAGTAATGTTTGGAGTGTACCGCCTTATTAGCTTTACCTGCTCGGTGGTAAGCGAAGTGCCCGATGATGCCACCACATTTTCGATGCCTGCCATGTGAATGGAAATAACATCGGTATAGCCTTCAACAAGGTAACAATTATCATGAGCAATGATGGCTGTCTTTGCAAAGAATATTCCATAAAGAACATTGCTCTTATGGTATATTTCCGATTCGGGGGAATTGACATATTTAGGCTTGGTCTTATCTGTAGATAATGTCCTGCCGCCAAAGGCTATCACCCTGCCCGAAAGGTTGTGCACTGGAAACATCACCCTGCCGCGAAACCTGTCGTATTTCTTATCTTCTTTCGATATAGTGAGACCTGTAGTAACAAGATATTCCTCCTTGTAACCGTTCTCCAAAGCTGTCTTTGTAAAAGCATCCCATTCTTCGGGATTATAGCCAAGCTGGAACTTTTCGATTATCTTTTCATCAAAGCCTCTTTCCTTGAAATAGGTCATCCCTATGGCTTTGCCTTCATCAGTCTCGAGCAACGATTTGGTAAAGAACTGCTGAGCGAAAGCAGCCACGCTCATCAGGCTTTCCTTTTCGCTTTGTGCCTGCAACTGTTCGGGTGTTTCCTGCTCTTCAGCTATCTCGATGAAATACTTTTTAGCGAGATAACGCAGGGATTCGGGATACGTCAAATGCTCATGCTCCATCAGGAAGTTAACTGAATTACCTGCTTTGCCGCAACCGAAACATTTGTAAATACCTTTAGCTGCCGATACAGTGAACGAAGGTGTTTTCTCGTTATGGAAAGGGCACAAGCCTAAAAGGTTCACACCCCTCTTTTTGAGCACCACATAATCGCCTATCACCTCTTCAATGCGGGCGGTCTCTATGATGTTCTGTATGGTATCCTTGTTTATCAACGGCAGGTTTTTACGAGGGCTAAATTAAATAAAAAATAGCAGCCGATTGTTACGGTCTGTAACTTAATGTTTGATAACCTTTTTAATAACTAAGCAGTAATTACCCCTGTTATTATCGAAAGCAACTAAATAACTATAGTAATCTGTTCGATAACTATAGTAATTAACTAAATAACTATAGTAATCAACTAAATAACTATAGTAATCAACTAAATAACTATAGTAATCAACTAAATAACTATAGTAATCAACTAAATAACTATAGTAATCAACTAAATAACTATAGTAATCAGCTAAATAACTATAGTAATCAACTAAATAACTATAGTAATTAACTAAATAACTATAGTAATCAACTAAATAACTATAGTTATCAGCTCGCTTTGGATGTTGGCTGAGGGGTAATGTGCGGTGGCGCATGGTAATTAACCTTAAAACAGCTTTTCGACCAAACTTTTTTCGATGAATTGTTTGCCTGAAAAGGAAAATATATATATTATTGCCTCCTTAATTTGTTAAAACTTGAATGCAGAAAGCCGTTTTTAAACGATTATAGTCGTTTACAACGAATAATTTGAACAACAATAATTATCAGACAATTACAAGGGCAAAATAGGATTGCTTTACTTCGAAAGCTATAGTAGAAATTGCTGCAATAGGTAAAGAAACACATACGTTATACACAAAGCGAAAAAATATAAATAATTTAAAATTTGTAGCAAGACAAAGAAGTTTTCATTAGACTGTTTAGTCTTCCATAGACTGGTACGGCTGACTTTAAAGAAAATTTTGTTTTGCCTACGTACGAAAAATAAAAAAAGAATAGGAAATGCCGATACACATTAGCACAGTGCGCCTCGAAGAAAGAGGACAGTAGTTCTTTGACGAGCTTTCAATGAGATGGTGGACGACCCACCGGAAGCGACTTACAGGAGTAGCTTCCAAACCACTTTATGGTGCTGTAATCAAAAGTTATGGTGCTGAGCGATAAAGAGCAAGGTTTTGCAGCAAGCAAAATCAGGTAAGGTTAAAGGAGATGAACGAAAGTAAACCTCTGAAGAAGTGTCGAGACAATGTAACCCGTTGACAAAACTGTTGATTTTGTGCTATCGGCAGGAAGAGTATAGCAGACACCTGTTTACCGGCTATGCGTCAACCGATATTAAGGAGGCATGACCTTTAATCAGGCTCATTGAAGGAACGAGGGAAACCTCCCGATGATGATAGATTGTCAAAATAAGGCTACCGCTTGAGGATTCGCTGGACAATTAAAGAGAAACGGCACAAGTGAAGCAACACGAGGCTAAAATATCGAAGCATCGAGAGGTGACGGACTAAGTAGTAGTAGTGAAGATACTCATGGAAACATGAAAGGAGCGAAGGACTTAGGTCATTTAGTATAACAAGTTTTAACAATCCGCAATTAGCGGAGAGGATTAGAATGAGTGAAACAAAACCAATACCTGTAACAAAACAGATGGTATGGGTAGCATACAAAAAGGTGAAAGCCAACAAAGGCTCAGCAGGAGTTGACGGGGAAAGTCTTAAAATATTTGAAGAAAGACTATCCGGCAACCTGTATAAAGTCTGGAACAGGCTTTCATCGGGTACATATTTTCCGCCCCCAGTAAAGGAAGTAGAGATACCAAAAGAAGACGGGAAAACCCGAAAGCTTGGCATACCTACGGTAGGGGACAGGGTGGCACAGATGGTAGTAAAAGATTATCTTGAACCAAGAATGGAAAGAATCTTCCACGAGAACAGTTATGGTTATCGTCCAAACCGCAGTGCACATGATGCATTGGCAAAGGCGAGACGAAATTGTTGGCTGTACAGTTGGGTGGTAGATATTGACATAAAAGGTTTCTTCGATAACATCAGTCATGAAAAGTTACTCCTTGCTTTAGACAAGCATGTGAGTGAAAAGTGGGTTAAGATGTATATTAAACGCTGGCTTAATGCACCTGTGCAAAAAGAAGGCGGAGAACTGATATACAAAGAAGGAAAAGGGACACCGCAGGGCGGAGTCATAAGTCCTTTGCTTGCCAACTTGTTTCTGCACTATGCTTTTGACCAATGGCTAACAAAGCGCTTTTGGGGTGCGAAATTCGAGCGATATGCCGATGACATCATTGTGCATTGCCGCACCAAAGAGCAAGCGGAAAAATTACTTGAAAGGCTTGAAGAACGAATGCAGAATTGTGAACTGGAACTACACCCTGAAAAGACGAAGATTGTTTACTGCAAAGACCACAAACGAACAGGGAATTATAAACATGTGAAGTTTGATTTTCTGGGGTACACCTTCAAACCACGAACATCAAAGGGGAAGGAGGATGGATATAAGTTTCTGGGATTTGATTTAGGGATAAGCGTAAAATCAGGGAAACGTATTTTAACAACGCTACGACAAAGCCATTTTCATCGGTGGACATCAAACACCATTGAAGGAATCGCAGCAGAACTGAACCCCAAATTTCGGGGATGGTTGAATTATTACGGAAAGTTTCGGAAATCAGCAATGTCATTTATTTTTTATAATTTTCATCGCAGGCTACTCAAATGGATTATGAACAGGTATAAAGCATTAAGAAACAATATTGGCAAAGCCTACGGTATGCTTATGCGTATTAGAAAAGCAAAACCTACATTGTTTGAACCCTGGAAACATGGTTTCTTTGTCAAAGGTTTAAAAATGACAAAAGCCGTATGAAGCGAGAGTTTCCCGTACGGTTTTGTGAGAGGCTTGGGCTGAAATGCCCTTGCCTACTCGACTTTGCCTGTTGCCGCCTTCGGCGGCTGGGCTTCGCCCATCACAGGCAAAAGAGCTAATCTGCCAACCCGTAATATTATTTTGTTTGGGAATTAATGGAAATTAGAGGAAAATAATTATCAACAAAGTTTTTTATATCGTTTAGTTTATTTACATTTGTATTATCAATTCTATACCATTATCTATTAACCTACTAAAATCAATAAAATCATGAAAAAAACAACACTTTTTAACAGAATCATTTTAACTTTAATTGGCTTTTTATCTTTTTTAAACTTTAGTTACTGCCCAGACAATAACCTTTGGCAGTTCTACAGTAAGCCTTTTAGCCGGAGCACAATATACCTGCACTGGATATTTTAGTAATTTTTCTGATGTTAGTTATTTTTTAAATTTTTCTCAAAATGGAAATTTGAATTTAACCGGCTTGGAAATTATTTGTTGGATGGATATAGTTATACATATTATCTTCCTGGAAGCCCATTAAATCCTCCTGTATCGTTTGCTGATAATAATATGCAATGTCCCTTTTACATTGGAGTATTCGGTGCCGGCAAATGCTCCCTGTGGCACACAATCAACGATAACAATTGAATTAGATTATGGTGGCAAAAAACAAGTGGCAAATACATCCACTGTAACTGTAGTTAATCAAGTAATAACTGGTAATACTTATTTGTGCGAAAATACTACAAATACTTATACTTATCGCAAAATGGCAATATGGGCAGTATTGCTAGCCAGTGGAGAATACACATGGTCATTAACAGCATTCCAAGCAGGATGGGAGATTAATAATCACAGCGTGCCAGTTAATACCACGTATACACTACCATTATCTACAGCCACTTCGGTTAGTATAAAAACACCGGGTTCGGGCTCGGCAGGAAATGCTACACTAACAGTAAATGGAGCTAATATGTGCGACGCTTTTTCAGAAACAATTACAACTGAACTTCCCGAACCAATTTTTCATATGTTTATACAAGCGCCTGTATGAAAGGTGATATTGGATATCCTGTAACATGGACTATTAAACCTATGGCATGTGCAACATCTTATACATGGTCTGGGGGTACTGGTGGTGTAATTCTACAACCAAGCCCTGACGGGCTATCTTGTACCATAGCGCCTGTTAAAATAGGATATTATGCAATACATGTTGTCGCAAAAAATAGTTATACCACTAGTCCGATACTGTCAGCAACTATATTTGTCAGACCTTATGATTCTATTCACTGCAACGGCAAATAGCTGAATGCTAAGTGAACCAGAATAGCCGCAAGGAATTAAATTATAATGAAAAGAATTACATTTCTAATATTTTTATTAGTAATAATATATTCCGAATCAATAGCACAATTTAGCATAGGTGTTCAGGGCGGTGCAAGCGCTTCTTTTATATCATTTAAAACAAAATATTATCTTAATGGAGTTGCTGTCGGTGACCGTTTAGCAATTAATGATGCGCCGGTTATTGCTCCAATCGGCGGGCTAACGGTGAATGTTTATCATGATAAAAGATTTTCATTGCAGTCGGAAATTATTTTCGAAAACAAGGAACCAGGTCTATGGGGTCATCAGTATTTTATTCATTTCCCCGAAATGATAAGATTTAATATTCCTGTAAAACCAAAATCCGATAAATCGTTTTTTATTGAAGCAGGTCCGTATTTCTCATATTGTGTTTCTAAAAGTTTTCATGATGGCATAGTGGGTAACTGTAATTATGTTACAGTAGGTAATTATACTTATATTACTCCCTATTATAACAAGTAATTATGTTTTACTCCAGAGTCAGAAACAATTTACATTTCCAAGACAGATATTGGTGTGGCAACTGGTATTGGGTATAAACAACGATGGGGTATAGGGCAGATTGATTTTTGTGTAAAATTTGAGCATACTGTGTTAGGACAAATTTTAATTGAAGATGAGAGTTAATATTGAGGGACAAGAATTTTGAAACGCATTTCGAAATTTCGGCATAAAATATTAAGTTTCACCATAAGTTATAGTTTGCCTGTAAAAACAATAAAAAAATTATTGCACCCTGTAAAACAACATCTAGAAAAGAAATGAGGTGAAGTAGTTTAAAGAATAACCAAATAAATGCCAAACCCACAATGTAAAGCACATTTGCAGCCCATCTTTAAAGGCAGATATTATTTCGGCTGCAAAAGAGCTTTACATTTTCCCTCTATTTCTTCTTTTATTTTTCTTCCCACCCTTAAAACAAAATATTCTACGACACGCAAAAGCCCGACAGACATAAGACAATTATTAAATTATCTTTCGTGCTTAACTAGACAATTAAGCATTCCATTGAAAAGACTTATGATTCGCCCAGTGTATAACTTAGCATTGCTTCAATGGCTTGCTGTCGCTCCTTAAGTTTTGCTCTCGCCTTACGACATTGCAATAGAATAATTCATTAGCAAATAAAAACAAGCATATTATGGAAAAACAATTTGATTATGTAACAAAACTTGATATTAAGTTCGAACATTTGCAATGTATTGATATACCCGAAATGGTAAAGGCATGCAAGGATAAATGGTTCAACCAGACCTTAACCAAGGTTAACGACAGCGTTGTAAGGCTTGGAATTGTGGAAGGGGAATATCACTGGCATAAGCATACCAACGACGATGAATTTTTCTTTGTACTGGAAGGACAACTCTTCATTGACATGGAGGATAAAACAATTGAGTTGAACCCTCAGCAGGGTGTAACCATTTCAAAAGGGCTGATGCACCGTCCACGTGCACCAAAAAAAACAGTGATGCTGATGGTTGAAACAAGCGTTATACAACCTACCGGCGAAACAGAAAATATATAGTTTGTGAAGCAATAAAACATCAGGAAAATGAATGCCCAGCCATTATGGAATAAAGAAGAATTAAAGATACTCCGCAATTTTAATTCACCCGAATCTATACAGGCTTATCTTGATAACATTCCCTACAACCCGGGAGAGACATGCCTTGTCGCCTCGCGGTGTGATGCGCCACGGCAAAGCTCATTGTATGGAGGGAGCTATGTTTGCAGCAGCGGCATTAGAGTTTATAGGTTACAAACCTGTTATTGTTTACATTATTGCTGTTCGCGATGATGGTCATGCACTGGCTATTTATAAGAAGAACGGCAAATACGGCAGCCTTGCCAAATCGAATTTCACAGGATTGCGTTACAGGTCGCCTGTTTACGGCTCAATAAGAGAATTGGTGCTTTCCTACTTTGATAATTATTTTAATTCCATACGGGAACTTACTTTGAGAGGATATACACATCCGTTATATCTTACAAATAAACTCTTTCCCAACTGGCAAACCAGCGAAACCGACCTTGAAAACATTTCCGATCACCTGGATACACTTCGTACCTATACCATCATTACTCCAAAAGAAGCAAAATCTCTCCGCCTGGTAGATGACAGGCTATTCAAAGCCGGACTGATGGGCGCTGATAAAAAGGGGTTGTATAAAATTTAAGCTAAGTAAGTGATGTTACGCAAACAAAATATATTCATAGTAAACATATGGTCAGACAGAGCCGATTCGACTGAAACGATAGTGTAAGGAGAATCGTGTCGAAGTCGACCATATAAGCTATTCTTCAACACGCCTGCCTTAACAGCAAACAAGCAGAAAAAGTGCGTTGGACAGGCAAATCAGCGAGGTCTGGGTTGGCGTGAATGATAGAACGCTTAGAGTTCTTACAAAGTTCCACACTTTTGGAGTGTCTTTGTTTAGAACTCTTGCATTATAGCAGAGCGGGCGGAAGTTCTGATTTGCCTAGCTTTTTCTTTGTTACTTTCTTTTGGGCGATGCAAAAGAAAGAGTAATAATGTTTTATTTAATGTTCTTTCTTCTTAATAAGAAAGAACCAAAGAATCAAGGAAAATTTAAAAGCCCTGCGATGGTCGTTTATCGCACTTACCCTCGCTATCCGTGCCACGACCATCCCATCCATCATCGCACAAAAAGCCGCCGCACCAAATTTTCCTTTGCTGTCGCACGTTTTCATAATAATAAAAATGAATTGGCAATTCACAAACGTGAATTGACCGAAAATATATTAGAAAATTTCATTCTTATTCATTATCGCACATGAAGCCGCCGCGGCGAACCGCATCGGTATAAACCAAAATATTATAATTCATTAAAATGTTACTAAAAAATATCAGGCCTTAAGTTTTTATATCTAATTTTATGAGCTTTTCATTTAAACCATATCATTATGAAGAAAGCTGCTGTTGTTTTACTATGCTTATTGCCTTTTCTTACTTTTAGCCAGGCAACCATTAACATACAAAGTGTTCCCGAATGGTACACCCCCTTGCTTGATACAATTTTTATTGCTGGAACATTTAATAACTGGAATCCTGACGACCCTGCTTATCGCATGATCCCAAATACTGACGGAACCTATTCAATTACTATCACCTCCGATCCTGATTCTACTGTACAATATAAATTCACTCGTGGGTCGTGGGCAACTGTTGAAACAGCCCTCAACGGCACGAATATTCCCAACAGGACATTTGTTTATCAAAATGGAATTACCGTAAACGACGCGATTGAAAACTGGACAGATATGCTCGGACTGCATACTGCCGTTGGAAACACAAAGATACTAACCCTCGACTTTACTATACCCCAGTTAGGCAGGCAGCGCAGGATATGGGCTTACCTGCCCCCTGATTATTATACTTCCACCAGTCATTATCCTGTTTTGTATATGCAGGACGGACAAAACCTGTTTGATGAAGTTTATGCATTTAGCGATGAATGGAGCATTGACGAAAGCATGGATAGTCTGGCTTCCGTATATTCGCCTGAAGCTATCGTTATTGGCATTGATAATGGCGATGCTGAAAGGATAAACGAGTATTCGCCATGGGTTGACACTTCCTATGGTGGCGGACAGGGTGATGAATATGTTTCTTTTATCTGTAATACTTTGAAACCTTTTATTGACAGTTATTTCCGGACATTACCCGACAGGGATAATACGGGCATTATGGGTAGTTCAATGGGAGGTCTCATATCTTTTTATGCTGCTATCAAACACCAGGATGTGTTTTCAAAAGCCGGTATCTTTTCCCCTTCTTTCTGGTTCTCCGATTCTGTTTATACTTTCATTAAGACACAGGGACATTCGCAAAATATGAGAATATATTTTATGTGCGGCGGGAATGAAGATCCAACTATGATTCCCGATATGCAGCAAGCGTATGATACGTTATTGTCATCAGGTTTTTCCACGAGCGAAATGGATTTCGTAACAATACCCGGTGGGCAGCACAGCGAATTGTACTGGGGTCTTCAATATCCCGCAGCTTTTGAATGGCTATTCGAACCTACTGTTACAAACATAGAAAATAATGATGACACGAAGAGCCTAATAAGTGTTTCCGAGAATTATCAAACACAATGCATTTATATTAATATGCAACGTACTATTGCGGCTGATGCCGAAATTTATAATTTATGCGGACAAGTGCTAAAGCATACGTCTTTTAATAATACAGCAGCCATATCGTGTGCCGATTTCCCCAAAGGTATTTATTTGCTAAGAATACATTCGGATAATAAAAAGCAGACTTTTAAGATCATGTTTTAAATTGCCCGCCAATAAAATATATAGCTGAACGAAAATCATTTTCTAAATGCTATTTTTCAATAGAGTTTCAGTACATTGAAATATACTATTTTTAATTTTCCTTTTTTTCTTACCTTTGCAGGCTTATAAAATCAAGCCGGCTTATTAATGAAACAGAAATACACAGAATACAAACAACTCGACCTGCCTGCAGTGGGAAGGGACGTTCGTAAATTCTGGGAAGAAAAGAATATATTTGAAAAGAGCGTGGAAACCCGCGAAGGGAAACCACAGTTCGTTTTTTACGAAGGACCTCCTTCTGCCAATGGCATGCCCGGCATACACCATGTAATGGCGCGGGCTATTAAGGATATTTTCTGTCGCTATAAAACATTAAAGGGTTTTCATGTTAAACGTAAAGCGGGATGGGATACCCACGGATTGCCGATAGAGATAGCCGTTGAGAAAACACTTGGTATTACAAAAGAAGATATAGGCAAAACCATTTCTGTTGCTGATTATAATAAAGCCTGTCGCAAAGAGGTGATGAAGTACAAGGACCAGTGGGACGAGATTACACGCAAAATGGGCTACTGGGTTGACCTTGATGATCCTTACATTACCTTTGATAATAAATATATTGAGTCAGTATGGTATCTGCTGAATGAGCTTTATAAAAAGGGACTGCTTTATAAGGGATATAGCATACAACCATATTCACCGGCAGCAGGAACAGGATTAAGTTCGCACGAACTGAACCTCCCAGGCTGTTATAGAGATGTGAAAGATACCACTGCCGTAGCTCAATTTAAAGTGGTACGCAATGATAAGTCGGAGATCCTTTTTAAGAATGATATTCACGGCGACCTTTTCTTTCTTGCATGGACAACCACACCGTGGACATTGCCTTCGAATACAGCACTGGCAGTGGGAGCGAAGATAAATTACCTTGTAGTTAAAACATTTAATGCTTATACCAACTTACCAATAACGGTTATACTTGCCAAAGACCTGTTCTCCATGCATTTTCCGGAAAAGAATGCAGAACTGAAACTGGAAGAATACCAGGCGGGACAAAAGAATATTCCGTATAAAGTTATTGCCGAATACAAAGGCACTGAATTAGAAGGAATGCGCTATGAACAGCTTCTGCCTTATGTGCAACCGGAAGAAGGCGATCCTTTCCGCGTGGTGATTGGTGATTTTGTTACCACCGAAGATGGCACAGGCATAGTACATATAGCTCCAAGTTTTGGCGCTGACGACTTCCGCATGAACAGGCTTTTCAATGTCGGCGCACTTACGCTGGTGGATAAACAGGGACGATTTGTTAAAGAAATGGGTGAATTTGCAGGTCGCTTTGTGAAGTCGGAATATGATCCTAAGTTCAATCCGGCCACAGATAACAATGTTGATATTGATATAGTTGTTAAGCTGAAAAAGGAAAACAAATGTTTCAAGACCGAGAAATACGAACACTCTTACCCGCATTGCTGGAGAACCGATAAACCGATATTATATTATCCACTCGATTCATGGTTCATTAAAACCACCGCATTCAAAGACAGGATGCTTGAACTGAATAAGACCATCAACTGGAAGCCTGAAGCAACAGGTTCTGGTCGTTTTGGTAACTGGCTTGAAAACCTTGTCGACTGGAATCTGTCACGTTCACGGTTCTGGGGAGTGCCTTTACCTATCTGGACTTCGGAAGATAAAACAGAATTGATCTCCATAGGTTCGGTTGAAGAACTGAAAAAAGAAATAGAGAGATCCATTAAAGCAGGCTTCATGAAAGAAAGCCCGCTGACGGATTTTGTTCCTAAAGATAATTCTGCGAAGAACTACCTGACATTCGATATTCACAGACCTTATGTTGATGATATCATTCTTGTATCAGCAACAGGAAAGAAGATGATGCGTGAACCCGATCTTATTGATGTGTGGTTCGATTCGGGCGCTATGCCTTATGCACAGTTCCATTATCCTTTCGAGAATAAAGAGAACATAAAGGAATATTTTCCTGCTGATTTTATTGCCGAAGGTGTTGACCAGACCAGAGGTTGGTTCTTTACACTGCATGCCATAGCAACTATGTTGTTCGATTCAGTAGCTTATAAAACATGTGTTTCCAATGGTCTTGTACTTGATAAAGCAGGAAATAAGATGTCTAAACGACTTGGCAATGGAGTGGATCCATTCGAGACCATTGAAAAATATGGTCCCGATGCTACCCGCTGGTACATGATAACCAATTCGCAACCCTGGGATAATTTGAAATTCGATAATGAAGGAATTATTGAAGTTCAAAGGAAGTTCTTTGGAACGCTGTATAATACGTATGCTTTTTTTGCTATCTATGCAAACATTGATGGTTTCTGCTATGCAGAAGCGGATATAAAAAATAATGAACGTCCTGAAATTGACAGGTGGATATTATCGCAATTGAATTCTCTCATAAAATATGTTGACGAATGCTATGCTGATTATGAGCCTACCAAAGCAGGAAGGGCAATTTCCGAGTTTGTTGATGAGCATTTAAGCAACTGGTATGTTCGCCTCTGCCGCAGGAGATTCTGGAAGGGTGAATATACACATGATAAAATATCTGCTTATCAGACACTTTACAAATGTCTTGAAGCACTTGCACAGCTTTCATCACCTATTGCTCCTTTCTTTGCCGAAAGATTGTTCACCGATCTGAACAATGTAACAGGCATTCATAAATATGAATCGGTACATTTAACTTATTTCCCGGTTGCCGACGAATCGCTTATTGATAAAGACCTTGAAGAAAGAATGCTGATAGCACAGAAGATATCTTCTATGGTTCTGTCGCTGCGTAAGAAAGTAAATATCCGGGTCCGTCAGCCATTAGGCAAGATTATGGTCCCTGCTCTTGATTCGCATTTGCAGCAACAGGTAGAAGCTGTAAAGAGCCTTATTCTTTCTGAAGTAAATGTTAAAGAACTGGAATTTATCACTGATGCTTCGGGCATACTTGTAAAAAAGATAAAGCCTAATTTCAAAACTCTCGGACCTAAATGTGGCAAGCTGATGAAGCAAACCGCTGCTGCTATTACCGAATTTACACAGGCAGATATAAGCAAAATTGAAAAGGATGGAATTTTTGATCTTGATGTTGCAGGCGAAAAAATTGAGATCTCTTTATCTGATGTGGAAATACTTTCGGAAGACATTCCCAGCTGGCTGGTAACCAATATTGGCAGTCTTACAGTTGCCCTTGATATAACACTTACGGAGCAGCTTCAGGAAGAAGGTATAGCCCGTGAACTGATCAACAGGATACAAAACATCCGCAAGGACAGTAATTTTGATGTTACCGACAAAATAAATTTACAAATCGAAAAGCATAATAAAATAAATTCATCCATTAATAATAATATATTATATATTTGTACTGAAACTTTGGCTGTTTCCTTAAATCTTGTTGATAAAATAGATTCCCCCGATTCCATCGGAATCGAGTTAATTGACGGTATCTGCACAAGGATGCTTATCAGCAAAGTGTAATTTAAAAATTTAAAAAGCATAACAATGGGAAAAAAGGAAAAAGCAGCCAAAAACAAGAAAAAGAATAAAGTTGCTAAAAAAGAAATAAAAAAATCAGCTAAAAAAGTGGCAGCACCAAAGAAAACGGCAAAAAAGCCTGTGAAGAAAGCTGCTCCTAAAGCTGCTAAGAAAGTTGTAAAAACGGCTGCTAAAAAAGTTATGCCGAAGAAAGTAGTTAAAAAAGTGGCAGCAAAGAAAGTCGCCCCTAAGGTTATTAAAAAAGTTGTTGCAAAAGCAGTAAAGAAATCCCCTGCAAAAGTGGTGAAAAAAGCTGCTGTAAAAGTGGTAAAGAAGGTTGCCCCTAAAGTGGTAAGGAAAGCTGCTCCTAAAGTTATTAAGAAAGAAGTGAAGAAAGTTGTGGCAAAAAAGGAAACAATAAAGCCCGTTAAGAAAGAAGTAACGATTGTTGCTAAACCTAAAAACGAATATATAAAGGAAGTTAAAAAAGTGGAGAAAAAAGAAACCGTGAAGAAGGAAATAATTAACACTACTGATTTTTCTGATAAAATCAGATATTCCGACAAAGAACTCCTCGAGTTCAGAGATATTATCTTAAAGAAGTTGGAAGAAGCAAAACGCGATCTGGCTTTGCTTACCGAGGCATATACTACCAAGAACGATCACGATACCAATGATACTTCACCTACTTTTAAAGTATTGGAAGAAGGTTCGAATGTGCTTTCAAAAGAAGAGAACAGTCAGCTTGCGCTGAGACAGCAGAAATTTATACGCGATCTTGAAAGCGCACTAATGCGTATCGATAATAAAACTTATGGTATCTGCCGCGTTACCGGAAAACTTATCCCAAAAGAACGACTTAAAGTGGTTCCTCATGCTACTATGAGCATAGAAGCAAAACTAATGACTCAAAAACAGAGAAGCTAATTCTGTTTTAAGCCTCTTACTATGTTGAAAAAATCTGTTCTGATAATTTTCCTGGTACTACTTTGTGACCAGATCATTAAGATTTGGGTTAAAACAACCATGAGTCTGGGTATGGAGCACCATGTTTTTGGCAATTGGTTCATTATCCATTTTACCGAAAACAACGGTATGGCTTTCGGTATGGAATTTGCAGGCAACTACGGGAAATTATTCCTTACCGTTTTCCGCATCATTGCTTCAGTCGTGCTTGGGTGGTATTTATACAGGCTCACTCAAAAGAAAGAAACCCCTTTTGGCTTGGTAATATGTTTTTCATTGATATTCGCCGGAGCCGTTGGAAATATTATAGACAGCGCCTTTTATGGGTTGATATTTAACGACAGCATGTTCCAGGTAGCCAGCATTTTTCCACATGGTGGAGGCTATGCCAGTTTTCTTCATGGCAGAGTTGTTGATATGCTGTATTTCCCGATTATCGAAGGTCATTTTCCTCAATGGATTCCTTTTTGGGGTGGTGAAGAATTAGTGTTCTTCCGCCCTGTTTTCAACCTTTCCGATTCAAGTATTACAGTTGGGGTACTTGCCCTGATCATTTTCCAGAGGAAGTTTTACAATTCCAGCGCTGAGAAGGAAGTTAAAACCGAAACTGAAGCTGCTTCCGATATTCAAAAAACGGAACAAACCTCCTTATAGCCTTTATTTATTACTTGATGGTGGATGATTTCATTATTGGCATTTGAAATTTTGCCATTCAAATATCCGGTAGTTGATATTAATAATGCTAATATTTACACTTTTGGCGAATGGCGTTATGTGATCATTCCGTAAATCTGTCGCAAACTTATTTATCACGCCGGAAAACCCGCATTTCCAACGGGATTTTTTATTTTTCCTTCAGTATTTCTCATTTCTACGGCTATATTATCCGCTTTTCCCGTTGATAAACTCACTTTTACTGTAGTAAAACTTATTTTTACTGTAGTAAAAGCAATGATTCCAATAGTAAAACTCATTTTTACTGTAGTAAAAACAATAATTCCAGTAGTAAAACTCATTTTTACTGTAGTAAAAACAATGATTCCAGTAGTAAAACTCATTTTTACTGTAGTAAAAGCAATGATTCCAATAGTAAAACTTATTTTTACTGTAGTAAAAGCAATGATTCCAGTAGTAAAACTTATTTTTACTGTAGTAAAAACAATGATTCCAGTAGTAAAACTCATTTTTACTGTAGTAAAACATATTTTTGCTGTAGTAAAACACATTTTTACTGTAGTAAAACTCATTTTATCAACGGGTGAAATGGGTTTGTACCGGTAAGTGTGCCGGATACATTAAGGAGCATTGCAGCCCTCCGTATTTATACCGCTTTATCGGTTTAGGGATATGATTGGTGCGAAAGTATTACAAACTTGAATGGGAGTTTTGAGAATTTTATTTTATTTTTGTGAAAGAATTAACAGTCTGATTTTTTTATACTCGTATATTATAATTACAAATAAGATAAAATGAAAGTATTATTAGACACAAACATTATCATTCATCGTGAAGCAAGTACTATCGTTAACTCCTATATAGGAATACTTTTTAACTGGATGGATAGGTTGCATTATACAAAATGCATTCATCCTTTGACAATAGAGGAAATAAATCGCAATAAGAATACTGATACAGTCAAAACATTAAATATCAAACTCGAAAATTATAATACATTAAAAACTGTCGCAACTTTAAATGATTTTGTACTTGAAATATGCAATAAAATTGATAAAACTGCAAATGACAGAAATGACACATTGCTTATTAATGAATTATATTGCGAAAGAGTGGATTTTCTTATAACGGAAGATAACAATATTCATAAGAAAGCAGGACTTCTTGGTGTAGATAAAAAAGTATTTAAGATAAATGACTTTATAGATAAAGTAACGGTTGAAAATCCAGAATTAATAGATTATAAAGTATTATCAATAAAGAAAGAGCATTTCGGGAACATAAACATTAACGATCCGTTTTTTGAAAGTTTAAAAGAAGATTATGTCGGTTTTGATAAATGGTTTAATAAAAAATCAGATGAGTTTGCATATGTTTGTTATAATGCTGATATTATTACAGCATTTTTATATTTAAAAGTTGAAGATGAAGGAGAAAGTTATTCGAATCATTCTCCCACTTTTTCAAAAAAGAAACGATTAAAAATAGGCACATTTAAAATTACAGCAGGAATAAAACTTGCTGAAAGATTTTTATTCATAATCTTTGATAATGCAAGAAAAAATAAAGTGTCGGAAATTTACGTTACAATATTTGATAAAAATGCAGGACAAACAATGTTAATTGCATTATTAGAAGAATGGGGGTTTACATATTATGGAGTAAAAATTACTTTATCAGGTGAAGAATTGGTATTTGTACGATCAATGGAACCTGATTTCAACCAAGCATATCCAAAACTAACTTATCCTTATTTATCAAATAAGGGTTTATCAAAAGTAAATCGAGTTTTTATTGTTCCTATTTATCCTCAATACCATACCGAATTATTTCCAGATAGCAAACTTAATACAGAAGATGCCGCTGATTTTGCCGAGAACTTACCTCACAGAAATGCAATTTGTAAATCATATATTTCTCATTCACATGAAAGGAATTTAAATACGGGGGATGTTATAGTATTTTATAGAACGGGAGATACGTATCCCAAAATATATTCAAGTGTAACAACAACAATTGGAATTGTAGAAAATGTTTTTAATAATATCCCTGATTTCAATAATTTATTAGAAATTTGCAGAAAACGAACTGTTCTTACAAATGATGAATTAAAAGAATATTGGAATCGTTATAAAAGAACAAAACCATTTGTTGTAAATTTTATGTATGCTTATTCTTTTAAAAAGAGAGCCAATTTAAAGCAATTAATTGACCTCGGTGTCATAAGAGATTTAAATGATGTGCCAAGAGGGTTCCAAGAAATTGGATGGGATTTATTTACGAAGCTTGTTGAATATTCAAAAATATGAAAGTATTATTATCAATAAAACCGGAGTTTGCTGAGAAGATTTTCGATGGTACTAAAAGATATGAATTTCGGAGATCTATTTTTAAAGAAGAAAATATAACGAAAGTAATTGTTTATGCCTCATCTCCGCTTCAACAGGTAATCGGAGAGTTCGAAATAGCTGACATTTTTAGCTTAAATCCTAAAGCGCTCTGGAAAAAGACGAAAAGATATTCAGGGATTTCAGAAAAATATTTCTTTAATTATTTTTATGATAAAGAAATTGGTCATGCTATTAAAATTAAAAATGTAAAAAGATATAGAAAGCCCTTAAGCCTTAAAGAAAATTTTAATACTATACCGCCTCAGTCATTTTCATATATTCGATAACCCTTGATTGCAGTCTTAATAAGTTCGAGCTCCCCTGCCTGTCTTTTTATATTATTGATTAAAAAGTAGTGAGATACCAATAGTATTCTCAATCTTAATTTCTGCATTCTAAATCCTTAATTCTGCCTTCTCACTTCTTAAAATTCTAGGCTTTGTTACAGTAAATTGTAAACAACAAAACTGTAAACAGGCAAAACTTACACCTCATCTTTATAAAATCTTTATACTTCAATAGGTATTCTTTACAAAACACTTATATAATCGGTCGTAATTTTGGGCTGTTTATAAAAATCAAAGAAATGAAATCTATAATGAACATTTTCCTGGTAGTACAGCCTCGTGCCGCGCAGAACAATATGCCTATGGAGATGAACAGTAATACATGGTTTGCAATAGGGCTGGTAGTTGCCATCCTCCTGCTTATATATTTGATCATCGCGCTGGTTAAGCCCGAGAAATTTTAAATTGTGAGTGATGGAAAGCTTTTTATTTACATTAAAGTGCGTGGGTGGTGTGATGCTGTTCTTTTTAATTTCATACCTGCCGGGCAAGCTTTTAAAATTAGATAAACATATTTACGATCAGGAAAAAGATAAAACAGAAACAAAATGACAACACTTGATTACATACAGGTAATAATATTCTTTGTTTTAATTATAGTTTTAACGCCCATTATAGGCAATTTCATGTTCAAAGTATTCACGGGGAAAAAACATATCATGTTGCCTGTGTTTGGCTGGCTCGAAAAGCTTACATATAAATTCATAAAAGTAAAGCCCGATGAGGAAAGCAACTGGAAGTCTTATACGTTTGGCATGCTGATGTTCAATTTGATAGGCTTTCTGTTTTTATTTTTAATTCAATTATTCCAGTCGTATTTGCCATTAAACCCGGCGCATCTTCCCAATGTATCGTGGCACCTGGCTTTCAACACGGCTGTGAGCTTTATGACAAACACTAACTGGCAATCGTATTCAGGCGAAACAACGCTAAGTTACTTTGTGCAAATGCTGGGACTTACCGTACAGAACTTTGTGAGCGCTGCTACAGGAATTGCCATATTACTTGCACTCATAAGAGGTATTGCACGAAAGACCACTGATAAGCTGGGTAATTTCTGGACCGATCTAACACGCATAACGTTGTATGTGCTTTTGCCGATAGCTATCATATTTGCTGTTGTTCTGGTAAGCCAGGGAGTGGTGCAGAATTTCAGACCTTATGAAACCGTTCAGACATTAAAAGGCGCACAGCAAATCATTCCAATGGGACCGGCAGCTTCGCAGATTGTTATAAAGCAACTGGGCACTAACGGAGGCGGTTTTTTTAATTCCAACAGCACACACCCTTTTGAGAACCCTACCCCCTTCAGCAACCTAATTGAAATGTTGTTTTTAGTTTTAATATCGGCCGGGTTAACTTATACTTATGGTAAAATGGTTGGTTCTACCCGGCAGGGTTGGGCGATATTTACTGCTATGATGATCTTATTGCTTGTGGGTGTAATTATTTCCCTGAACGCTGAATATTCATCTAATGCGATTTTCGGGCATTTGCCTTTGATGGAAGGAAAGGAGACCCGTTTCGGAATAACGAACAGTATTCTCTGGTCAACAACCACAACGGTAACTTCCAATGGTTCGGTAAACTGCATGCACGACAGCCTTACACCAATTGCAGGCATGGTAGCCATGATAAACATTATGCTTGGTGAAATTATTTTCGGTGGTGTAGGTTCGGGTATGTATGGTATGATAGTATTTATAATCCTTACAGTATTTATCGCCGGGCTTATGGTTGGCCGTACACCGGAATATATGGGTAAAAAGATAAATGCTTTCGAGGTGAAAATGGCATTGATAGCCACTCTTTTTCCGAATTTTGTGATATTGGTTTTTGCGGCCATTGCTACGGTAAGCACTGCCGGATTGGCGGGGCTTAATAATTCAGGACCGCATGGTCTCTCGGAGATCTTGTATGCATATAGTTCGGCTGCAGGAAATAATGGCAGCGCTTTTGCAGGGCTTAATGCCAACACGGTATTCTACGACTTAACACTTGGTTTCGGTATGCTGATAGGCCGCTTTGGCGTGATCATTCCTGTAATGGCTATGGCAGGAAGTATGGCAAATAAGAAAATTACACCAATGTCGGCGGGAACTTTCCGAACTGATAATTCTCTTTTTATAGCATTATTAATAGGCGTAATTCTTATTGTCGGCGGCTTAACACATTTCCCCGCATTATCACTTGGCCCTATAGTTGAGCATTTCTTAATGAATAACGGAATAACTTTTTAATTTTTAAATAAAATGAGCACAAAACTAAATACAAGTCTTTTCAATAAAAAGATATTATTACAGGCTGCAAAAGACAGTGTTACCAAGTTAAATCCTGCTTTACAGATAAAAAACCCCGTTATTTTTATGGTGGCTGTTGGATCTGTTCTAACCACGATAATAGTATTTATAGGTATTATTCATGGCAACTTCTCATCATTCAACCTTAATATAGCTATATGGCTTTGGTTCACTGTGTTGTTCGCCAATTTCTCCGAAGCTGTTGCAGAAGGAAGAGGAAAAGCACAGGCCGAAAGTTTACGTAAAAACAGGATACAAACAAAAGCCCGTAAATTATCAGGTAAACAGGAAGTGCTGGTTATTGCGGATGAGCTTAGGAAAGGAGACATAGTTGTTTGCGAAGCCGGGGATGCTATCCCTTCCGATGGTGAAGTTATTGAAGGCATTGCAAGTGTTGATGAGTCTGCTATCACCGGTGAATCAGCGCCCGTTATCCGTGAAAGCGGTGGTGACCGTTCGGCAGTTACCGGTGGCACAAAGGTGATCAGCGACCGCATTTTGATCCGTATTACAGCCGAACCCGGCAATACTTTTATAGACCGGATGATTGCTATGGTTGAAGGCGCTAAACGCCAGAAAACACCGAATGAAATCGCTCTGACAATACTACTTGCCGGATTATCAATTATCTTCCTTTTAGCTGTAGTTACGCTTCCTGCCTTCTTTGGATACAGTCTTACAGCTTCTCATTTACCTATGACGCAAAACTTAACTATTCCCGTACTAATTGCTTTGCTGGTATGTTTAATTCCCACAACCATAGGTGGACTGCTCAGCGCAATTGGCATTAGCGGAATGGACAGATTGATACAACACAATGTAATTGCCACCAGCGGTCGTGCTATAGAAGCGGCAGGTGATGTTGACGTGCTTCTGCTTGACAAAACAGGTACTATTACTTTAGGTAACCGTATGGCAACAGATTTTATCCCTGCTGAAAATGTAACGGTTGAAGAACTTGCTGATGCAGCCCAGTTTTCATCCTTATCTGACGAAACACCCGAAGGACGTTCAATTGTGGTTTTGGCTAAAGAAAAATTTAATATTCGTGGCCGTGAAGTTCACCAGCTAAATGCCACATTTATCCCTTTTTCAGCTCAATCAAGAATGAGCGGTGTTGATTATAGGTCGGAAGATGGCTTAGTACATCATATCCGTAAAGGCTCATCAGAAGCCATTCTTAACTTTGTGCAGAGCAACAATGGTTTTTATCCGCAAAATATAAAGGAAATAGTTTCTGAATTATCCCGTCAGGGTGCAACACCTTTGGTTGTGGCTGAAGACAACAAGATATTGGGAGTGGTTCATCTTAAAGATATAGTAAAAGGGGGTATCAAACAGCGTTTTGCCGAATTGAGAAAAATGGGTATCAAAACGGTAATGATCACAGGGGATAACCCATTAACTGCTGCTGCTATTGCTGCTGAAGCAGGAGTTGATGATTTTATGGCTGAGGCTAAGCCGGAAGATAAATTACAACGTATCCGCGAAGAACAGGCAAATGGTCATCTTGTCGGTATGATAGGTGATGGCACTAATGATGCTCCTGCTCTTGCACAAGCCGATGTCGGCCTTGCAATGAATACAGGAACTCAGGCTGCACGCGAAGCAGGTAACATGGTTGACCTTGACAGCAACCCTACCAAATTAATTGAAGTTGTGGAAGTAGGTAAGCAATTACTTATTACACGAGGATCACTCACCACTTTTAGTATAGCCAATGATGTGGCTAAATACTTTGCCATTATCCCTGCAATTGCAGTTTCCCTATATGCAGGTAAAACAGGTATCGGTCCTCTTTCAGCGCTTAATATAATGAACCTGGGTTCTCCTCAAAGCGCTATCCTGAGTGCTATTATTTTTAACGCACTTATCATTATTGCATTAATACCCCTGGCATTGAAAGGAGTTCAATACAAACCCGTTTCCGCCAACAGGGCCTTATCGCGCAACTTAATGATATATGCAGTTGGGGGTGTTATTATTCCTTTTATTGGAATAAAGCTAATTGATATTTTGATTAACCTTTAAAACAGAAATACAATGAAAACTATTATCATATCTTTAAAAATATTCCTATTCTTTACCGTTTTAACAGGGATCATTTACCCGCTTTTAGTTACAGGTATTGCACAACTTGTTTTTCCCGGAAAAGCCAATGGAAGTATGATCGTTAAAAATAATAAGGTTATTGGAAGCGAACTTATTGGTCAGCAATTCGACAGTTCCATTTATTTTTCGTCCCGTCCTTCTTCTATTTCCTATAATCCTTTGCCGTCAGGTGGTTCGAATTATGGACTAACAAATGCCAAGCTGAAACACTTTGTTGACTCATGTAAAAAGCAATTTATTACATTAAATAAATTAGACAGCCTTACGGAAATACCATCGGAAATGGTTTTTGCATCTGGCAGTGGACTTGACCCTCATATTTCACCGGCAGCCGCGTTATTACAAGTTGACAGAATAGCTAAAGCCCGTAATTTTAATGATTCTCAAAAGCAAAAGTTAATACAGTGTGTTAATGACCTTACAGAGTCACCTCAGCTTTTTTGCCTTGGTGATGAAAGAATCAATGTACTATTATTAAATTTAGAAACGGATAAAATCAAATAGAGTTTATGCCAAATAATATTTATCCCGGTATCGGATACCGCATCAGTATTACTTATTTTTTCTAACTTTGCTCTGTAAATGCTTATTCGGAATATTCTTCAATAATGCAAAGTTTCGACGATAACAGACCAGACCCTGATGAACTTTTGGCTTCATTGAAAAATGAAGAAGAAAAAAGTAAAAGGGGTAAACTGAAAATTTTCTTCGGTATGTGTGCAGGTGTGGGTAAAACCTACACCATGCTGAAAGTAGCCCATGCCGAGAAATTGAAAAGCTGTGATATTATTATCGGATATGTTGAAACACACAACAGAAAAGAAACCGCAGAACTTGTTGACGGTTTTGAACTGATCCCGCGCAAGAATTATGAATATAAAGGCACACAGGTACAGGAAATGGACCTGGACGCCATCCTTTCCAGAAAGCCACAGATCGTACTGATTGATGAACTGGCTCATACCAATTCTCCCGGGAGCCGTCATTCAAAAAGATACCAGGATGTACAGGAAATACTGGAAAATGGTATCAATGTTTACACTACATTAAATGTTCAGCACCTTGAAAGCCGTTCGGAAACGGTGGCTCAAATCACAGGCATTATAGTTCATGAAACTCTACCTGACGAGATCTTCGAGAATGCCGATGAAGTTGAAGTGGTTGACCTTACGCCGGATGAATTATTACAAAGACTTTCAGAGGGAAAGGTATATACACACGAACGCACGGTTGAAGCAATTGAGAATTTTTTCCGCAAAGGTAATATCACCGCTTTGCGTGAAATGGCATTACGAATTGTTGCCGACCGTGTAGATAAACAGCTGCATGATTACATGCAGTATAAGCATATCCGCGGACCATGGAAATCGGGTTTGCATTTGTTGGTAGCTATTGATTACAAGCAGCAGTCAACAAGATTATTGCGATGGGCCAAAAACCTGTCTTATTCAATGGGCGCAAACATACAGGCTTTATATGTTGAAACGCTGCATAAATTAACGCCCAAAGAAAACGAGCAACTTGATAAAAATTTCAAGCTTGCCAAACAGTTGGGAATTAAGTTCCGCATCATTACGAATTATAATGTTGTAAAAGCGATCGTTGATTTTGCCCAAAAGGAAAATGTTACACATATTATCATAGGAAAGCCCCGCGTGCGGAATCTTTTGTCAATGTTGCCTCTTGAAAACTTCGTGAATAAACTGATGCGTTATAGCGGTAATATTGACGTATATGTTCTTGGTTCAGACAGACAGGCAAGGGACCGTTTTAAAAACAGGGTTTCTATTCCTCCCTTTACATCAAATATCAGCCAGTACCTAATTACTTCTATCCTTGTAATTTTTTCAGCCATTATATCTTATCTGGTTATGGATTATATCGGAGGATACCAGGTAGTTTCCTTTGTTCTTTTATTTCTAATTTCGATACTTGCACTTTTTTATGGAACAGGCCCAATTTTGCTTGCCGCCGGATTATGTGCCTTGTTTTGGGATTATTTTTTCATACCTCCAAGATTTACACTACATATCGAAAAACCTGAAGATATGCTTATGCTGATGATGTTTTTTATCATCGCATTGCTTAACGGGATATTAACATCAAGGGTTCGCCGGCAAGAGGAAAAAATCAGAATTCGTGAAGGGCGCACCCATGCGCTTTACCAGCTTGCAAGAGAACTTACCGTGTTATCAGGGATTGATGATGTTACCAAAGCAGCCCTGAAAAACATTAAGAAGTATTTTAATATTGAATGTGCTATTATCCTGAAAAACGAAATCGACCAGCTTGATAACCAGGTTCGCCACGATACCAAAATCAAACTTTCGGAAAACGAATTCAGCATAGCCTCCTGGGTTTATAAGCATTCATCTAAAGCAGGAAAGCATACAGACACCCTGCCATCAACAGATTATACCTTTTACCCGCTCACAGGGAATACTGACAACATGGGTGTTATTGCCGTTGAGCATACCAAAGTATTTACGCATGGTGAAGAGGAGTTTTGGGAAGCAGTTCTCTCACAGATTTCAAGTAAGTTTGAACGCGAATTTTTGCGCACCGCTGCCAGGAAAGCTATTATATTGACCGAATCTGAAAAACTTTACAAAACACTATTCAATTCTATTTCGCACGAACTGCGTATCCCCGTGGCTACCATAATGGGAGCCTCCGACACGCTTTTATCTCAAAAGTACCCCGATGAAACTAAGGTAAAATTGTATTCTGAAATAAATATTGCTTCTGTACGCCTTAACCGCCTGATAGAAAACCTGCTTAATATGTCCCGTCTTGAATCGGGACGAATTACCCCCCGTCCTGACTGGTGCGATGTTCATGATCTGGCTAACAGGGTGACCGAATCCCTTCAACAAGAATTAAAACCATTTAATCTTTCAGTGGTAATTACTGATGATATGCCTTTGGTGTTCATTGATTTCGGACTTATAGAACAGGTACTGCATAATTTGGTTTTGAATGCCACGCAAAATGCACCTGCAGCAACTACATTAAGGATCAAATTCTTTTATGATAATGGCGACCTTACCATTTTGGTAATGGATAGGGGCAAGGGGTTTCCTGCTACCGAGCTGACATCGGTCTTTAATAAATTCTATAGGGGAACGGATGCTAAAGCAGGCGGTACAGGTTTGGGTTTGTCAATAGTGAAAGGTTTTGTTGAAGCGCATGGTGGAACTGTGGTTGCAAAGAACCGGCAGAATGGAGGAGCATTATTTACTATAAAAATCCCTGTACAAATATCTGAAATGAACCAGTTTAACAAACAGGATAACGGATAAATGACCAACACAGGAACCATATTGATTATTGATGATGAGGTACAAATACGCCGTTTGCTGGAAATTACTTTATCTGCAAATGACTATAAAATATCCGAAGCATCAACAGGTAAAGAAGGACTTGCCCTGGCAGCATCATGTCAACCCGTTTTAATTATTCTTGATTTAGGCTTGCCGGATACTGATGGTCTTGAAATTCTTAAACAACTCCGTGAATGGTATCAAAAACCCATCATTATTCTTTCCGTCCGCAATTCGGAAGATGATATTATAACCGCTTTAGACTACGGGGCAAACGATTATTTAATAAAACCATTTCGTACGGGCGAATTACTGGCACGTATAAGGGTAGCTATCCGGCAGGGTCAGGGAATACCTGATAATCCTCTTCTGGAATTCGGTTCGTTGACCATAGATTTAGCTAACCACACAGTT
The DNA here is from genome assembly GCA_963831005.1 of uncultured Bacteroidota bacterium. GTDB lineage: Bacteria > Bacteroidota > Bacteroidia > Bacteroidales > CG2-30-32-10 > CAWHOW01. Next base: position 133,092 of record CAWHOW010000034.1, on the reverse strand, counting down.
CATAAGAACAAGGAAATAATAAAGCTCACATCTACCGAGTTTTCTTTATTGGCTCTTCTGGCAAAGAATGAAGGCCGAGTGCTTACCCACCAGTTCATTCTTAAAGAAGTATGGGGTATGGGTTATGTAGAACAAACACAATACCTGAGGGTTTTCATTGCACAGTTACGTAAGAAAATAGAAGACGACCCTGCAAAACCCAATATGCTTACTACCGAATCTGGCATTGGCTATCGCTTTAGTTATTTGTAAATTTATTTTTTGATTTTACAACTGTCAAGAAAGAAAGGAATTAAAACCACTATCATTCTTTTTTGTAATTTCGCCACATGGAAACAGTTGTAAGCGGAATACGTTCTACCGGTAATTTGCATCTCGGAAATTACTTCGGGGCATTAAAGAACTTCATAAAGATGCAGCATCAGCACCATTGTTTTTTCTTTATTGCCGATTATCATTCATTGACCACCCACCCTACCCCAAAGGATCTTCACAACCATGTGAAGCAAGTGCTCGTGGAATACATAGCCTGCGGTCTTGATCCCGAAGTGGCTACCTTATACATCCAGAGCGATGTGCCCGAAACTAACGAGCTTTACCTTTTGCTTAATATGAATGCATATATAGGCGAATTGGAACGATGCACTTCATTCAAGGAAAAAATAAGAACACAGTCCGATAATGTGAATGCCGGTTTGCTTACTTACCCAGTATTGATGGCAGCCGATGTACTGCTTCACAAAGGCACTAAAGTACCTGTAGGTAAAGACCAGGAACAACATCTAGAAATGATGCGCACCTTTGGCAACCGTTTTAACAGGATGTATAAAGTTGAATATTTCCCAGAACCTTATGCCTTTAATTTCGGTGAAGAACTGGTAAAAATACCCGGACTTGATGGCAGCGCCAAGATGAGCAAATCTGATAATGAGAACAGTGCTATTTTTCTGAACGACGAACCAGATGCAATCAGAAAGAAAGTGATGCGGGCGGTTACCGATGCAGGCCCAACCCAACCCAAGCAAGATAAACCACAGGCTGTTGAGAACTTATTCAACCTGATGAAAGTGCTTTCACCAGTAGAAACATACAATCACTTCAATGAGCTTTATGATACTTGTCAGGTAAGATATGGTGATATGAAAAAGCAATTAGCCGAGGATGCTGTTAAATTCACAGAACCTTTCAGAGAAAAGATAAAAGGATTGCTGACTGATAATGATTACTTGAGGAAAGTAGTAAAGATTGGCACTGAAAAGGCCCGTGCCAGCGCATCCAAAACTGTTAGTGAAGTGCGTGAAATAATAGGTTTTAAATCATTTTAATACTAACCTATGAAACCGGCCAAAGGATTATCGCAATTTACTTCATGGCTTATAAGGATTGCACTTGTTTTTTTTGTTTTTGTGGTATTCCTGCACACTTTAAAATCTTTCGATTATAAAAGCATTCATTTTTATTTGGCGGTAGTGTTTATTGTTTTCGGTTCTTTACTATTTGTAGGGGGATTTCTTAGCAAGCCCGGGATAACAGTGTTTTCCGGACTAATGCTTTTTTTCGCTTCCGTTTATGAAATAATTATCCTATTCTCTTCCAGTGTATCTGCCGAATTAGCCTCTTTTGGTGTTATTGCAACTACAGCCCTTTACTTTGTTACATCAGGCAATAAACATTGAGTAATTATTAATGGTTCAATTTGATATTTTTTTCAATTTTCTATCTAATATTTTTCCTGAATGCCCGAACCCATTTACACAGCAATAATTCCTGAAAAGGCCATACTTATTGGTTTGATAACTCCAAAACAGGATGAGGAAAGAGTAAAAGAATATCTTGATGAGCTTTCTTTTCTTATCGATACCGCCGGTGCTATCCCAGGAAAAAGATTTGTTCAGAGGCTTCAATACCCCGATCCAAAAACATTTGTCGGCAGCGGTAAACTAATCGAACTCAAGGAATATGTTAAAGAAAACGAAATAGATGTCGCAGTATTCGATGATGAATTAAGCCCGTCGCAGATACGTAATATTGAAAACGAATTGGAATGCAAAATACTCGACAGGAACAATCTTATCCTTTACATATTTGCAAAGCGTGCTAAGACTGCATATGCCAAGACACAGGTTGAACTGGCGCAATATGAATATTTGCTTCCCCGATTAACCCGTATGTGGACACACCTTTCCAAGCAACGCGGAGGTATAGGTCTACGTGGCCCGGGGAAAAGGAAATTGAAACCGACCGTCGTGTTATCAGGGACAGGATTTCTTTACTAAAGGAAAAACTCAAAACCATAGATAAGCAGATGGTTACCCAACGTGGCAATCGCGAAGGATTAGTACGTGTGGCATTGGTAGGTTATACCAATGTCGGCAAATCCACTATCATGAACCTGATAAGTAAGTCGGCAGTATTTGCTGAAAACAAATTATTCGCCACCCTTGATACTACTGTTAGAAAAGTTGTGATAGGGAATCTACCTTTTCTGCTTTCCGATACTGTTGGATTTATTCGCAAGCTTCCTGTCGGACTTGTAGAATCATTCAAATCCACGCTCGACGAAATTCGTGAAGCCGATATCCTTTTACATGTTGTAGATATTTCCCATCCAAATTTTGAAGAACAACTGGAAGTGGTAAAACAAACTTTATTGGAAATTAAAGTTGCGGACAAATTAACCATTATTATTTTCAACAAGATAGATGCATACAGGTTCATAGAAAAAGACCCTTTCGATCTCACACCCTCTGTAAAAGAAAACATTAAATTGGAAGAATTGGAAAAAACATGGATGGCTAAGGTAAATGTTCCTTGTATCTTTATTTCCGCAACCCAAAAGCTAAATATAGAAGCGCTTAAAGAATTGCTTTACCCGAGTGTAAAGGATATTCATAAATCGCGGTATCCTTATGAAAATTATTTGTTTTAGTAGTAAACGACATTAATTACTGATTACTTTCCTCTTTTCACCTTTACTATTATCAACTTTAGGAAAAGCCCAATATGAAGAAATTGCCGGTTTCATTTTAACTTTTAGATAAACCGGCTGATGGTCGGAAAATTCCCAGCCGGTGGGAATGGTTTTATTTTCAAGAACCATCAGGTTAGGCGAAATATAAAAGAAATCAATAATTGTAGTTTTTGTTTTTCCTTTTACATAAGGTTTGTCCACATCCCTGTTAGAAGGCAGAGTGGGATCGTAAACACATTTCCATCCCGGCGGAAGAAAATCCTTTTCAAGTGGTGGATCAATAGTACGCTTAGCTTCTGCATTTGTCATCTTTTTCAAATCAAGCAAAGGAGGATTACGGTTCCAGTCGCCTCCAATAACCACGTAGTTACCGCGTTCGTATTCATCCAGAGCAACGGATTTAATGACGGAAGCCTCCACTTCACGTAAATCTGCGGCTTCGTCGAATGCCGAACCATGGGTATTAAGGACAATCAAATATTTTCCACCTGGCAGTTTTAACTTGGTATATATCATGCATCTTTTAAGCATAAATACTCCTTTGGGCCAGTCAAAATTGGCATAAAAAGGATAACGTTCAGCTTCAATCATTTTAATTTTTGACAATGTCATTACCCCGGAAATAACTTTTCCCATAGGTTCATACCATGGCAATGGGACAAAACGGGCATCATAATTTTTTGCAAACACATAAGAATAAGCAGGTAAAAACTCACCGATCAAGTCGGCTTCATTCGTATAATAAGTGCGCTTTGCATTTGTATCAACTTCCTGAAGCAGGAACATATTCACCGTATCATATTTCGATAGAAAATTCAATGCACCATTAAGGTATTTCTGAAAGTCATCTTTAGTTGGCTTTACCCTCGTTCCTCCATCATAAAAGAAATCCATATTCTTACCAAGCCCGCAGTAACCCATATTCCAACTAAATATTGATACTGTGCTATCGTATGCTGAATTGAAAATGCCATTGCCAACTACTTTTAGCTTTTCTTTATGCGTTGGCTTATAATCTGTATAAGTACTATAGGCTATAATACCCCCCAATAACAATACAACTGCCAGAATAAGATATAGCATTATTTTTGCTATCACTTTCAATATCTTAAATATAACTTTCATTATTTCTATTATTGAAAACTTGAATGAGTAAAAGTATTAAATTATTGTAAAATAACAATTGCAACAAAAGAACTTAATTTGAGTAACAATGCCATATATCTTCCTTCATAATTTCGTGATGATTGTGTATATCATTGCATCCTATAATCGATTTTTTTTTATAATTTTACCATCTACAAATTGTAGCTGTATCTAACTACTATCGAAATGCCAATATTAGGATCTATTATCAAAAGCGCCATTGAACTTAGAAGTAAGATTTCTTTTGATGCATTAAAGCCTAAATCATATATAGCCCAAAAGCGAACCTTAAAAAGACTATTGAGGAAATCAAGCATAACTGCTTTTGGTGAACACTATGGGTTTGCAGAAATACTAAAGGAAAAAGATGTTATAAGGGCATTTCAGGAGAAGGTGCCGATATTTGATTATAATTCCATTTTCAAAAAATGGTGGTATCGTGCTATAAATGGCGAGCCTTTTGTTTGCTGGCCGGGAAAAGTAAAATATTTTGCTTTAAGTTCCGGAACTTCTGAAGCTTCCAGCAAATACATCCCCATTACTACAGATATGCTGAGGGCTATTAAAAAGACAAGCATACGGCAGATCTTTTCACTTGCACAATACGATTTCCCTAAAGAGTTCTTTGAAAAAGGAATCCTCATGCTTGGCGGTAGCACGCACTTGCAATATAACGGAACGTATTACGAAGGCGACCTTTCGGGGATAACAGCAGGAAATATTCCTTTCTGGTTTCAGCATTTCTATAAACCGGGTAATAGAATTTCAAAGGAACGCGACTGGCCCACTAAGCTTGAAGAAATAATTAAGAATGCACCGAACTGGGATATTGGTATCATTTGCGGAGTTCCGGCATGGATACAAATTCTTCTTGAGAGAGTCATTGAGAAATATAATTTGAAGAATATCCACGACATATGGCCTAATTTCTCGATATATGTACATGGCGGTGTATCATTTACTCCTTATCAGAAAGGATTTGAAAAATTACTTGGTCACCCTATTACTTTTATTGAAACATATTTAGCATCCGAAGGATTTTTAGCTTATCAAAGCAGGCCCGACACAAATTCGATGAGCCTTGAACTTGACAATGGCTTGTTTTACGAATTCGTGCCTTTTAACGATGAGAATTTCGACCATAATGACAATATACGTCCGCTGGCCAAGGCCGTTCAGTTAAAAGACGTTGAGGAAGGTAAAGAATATGCATTGCTGATTTCATCATGTGCTGGGGCATGGAGATACCTGCTTGGCGATATGATCAAATTCACTTCAAAAGAGCTATGTGAAATTGTTATCACCGGCAGGACAAAACATTTCCTGAGTTTGTGCGGTGAACACCTTTCGCAGGAAAATATGAACCGTGCCATTGAAATGCTTGAGGACGAATTAAATATTGAAGTCAGGGAATTTACTGTAACCGGAATAAAGCATAAGTCGATGTTTGCACATCAATGGTATATTGGCACGGAGAACAAAATTGATGCTGAAATCGTAAAAGTTAAAATTGATGAATACCTTAAAATTTTAAACGACGATTACAGGGTGGAACGAATTGCAGCTATTAAAGATGTATTAGTGGAAATATTGCCCCCTGAAGCCTTTTACCAATGGATGAAGCTTAAAGGAAAAGAAGGCGCACAAAATAAATTTCCCAGGGTATTGAAAAACGGAAAGATCAAAGAATGGGAAGATTTTCTAATAGAATTCAGAAAAACACAAGTAATAAGTACTTAAAGTGAACTTGAGTTTGAAGTATTTAAAATTAAAAAGGAGAAATAATCCCAGTCATCCGTTGGCAATTTGCAGTAGGCAAGAAAAAATTGGAGACTGAGGATTGAAGACTGGAAACTTCTGGGCACCTCACACTTTAAGCATTAAATAAGTTCAATACAATAATTAATTACAAATACATAGATGATTCGCGTATTTTTTGAAGGAGTAATATTAGGATTAATAGTGGCGATTACTTTAGGCCCTGCTTTCTTTACCATAATACAAACCGGTATCGAAAGGGGATTTAAGTCGGCATTCTATACTGCGCTTGGTATCCTGATATGTGATCTCTTCTTAATTGTTGTTTGTTTTCTCGGCTTTTCCACTTTCGATTCCGGTGTGGCTCACAACAAGCTTTATATAGGTTTCACCGGTGGTATCATCCTTATTATTTATGGCACATACACTTTCCTTAAAAAGCCCGATATACTGAAAAGAAGAAGCGCAAAATACAAAACACCTCCTGCTTCCACAAAGCAATTTATATATGTGGTGAAAGGGTTTTTCCTGAATATTGCAAATCCTTTTATTCTTATTTTCTGGCTTACTGCTATGGGTTGGGTAGCTGCACGCGCCGAAGGGAAGCTAATGGATTATGTTATTGTCTTTTTTTCGGGAACTTTAATTACCACCTTTGGAACCGACCTTTTAAAAAGTTTTATAGGGAATAAAATTAAACGCTACCTCCGCCCCCGTGTTCAGTTTCGTATTAACCGTGTTCTTGGAATTGCACTGGTTGTAAGCGGAATTGTTCTGATGGTGCGCGTTATATGGAAGTTTTAGCTGCAAAATAGCCTTATTTCAAGAAAAACATCTAAGTTTCTTTGCAAGCATTCAAAGTTACAAGCAATACTTTTAATATTTCGATTCATTCTTTTGAACATTCCATTGATACTTTAAAAGAAACGGAGCTAACTTCCGAAGAAACGGAACTAACTTCCGAAGAAACGGACGAACCTTCCAAAGAAACGGAACAACCATCAGAAGAAACGGAACAACCATCCAAAGAAACGGAACAACCTTCCAAAGGAACGGAATAACCATCAGAAGAAACGGAGTAACCATCAAAAGAAACGGACGAACCTTCCAAAGAAACGGAACAACCATCAGAAGAAACGGAACAACCATCCAAAGAAACGGAACAACCTTCCAAAGGAACGGAATAACCATCAGAAGAAACGGAGTAACCATCAAAAGAAACGGACGAACCTTCCAAAGAAACGGAACAACCATCAGAAGAAACGGAACAACCATCAGAAGAAACGGACGAACCTTCCAAAGAAACTGAATAACCATCAAAAGAAACGGAACAACCTTCCAAAGGAACGGAATAACCATCAGAAGAAACGGAGTAACCATCAAAAGAAACGGAACAACCATCAAAAGAAACGGACGAACCTTCCGAAGAAACGGAACAACCATCAGAAGAAACGGAACAACCATCCGAAGAAACGGAACAACCGTTCAAACAATCTGCCGAATTATTCGAAGAATTGTTGAATTCTCTCAAATAATCCTGTGGAACGCCATCATTTTCATCAGATAACAAGCATGAAAACTAATTATGTGGCAAAAACAGCTTTGAATTATATACTATTTTGCTAATAACCAACAAATTTAACACTCATTACTCTCCACTCAATACTCATTACTACCTACTCAATACTCACTACTACCTTCTACGAAACCTTCCTATACCGCCATATAGCAAAAGTCATCATAGTTACAGCATAAACCGAAATGCTGCAAAGTTGAGGGAGTATATCGCGCAAACCGGAGCCTTTCATTAATATCATGCGCATAGCTTGTATAAAATATGCAACAGGGTTCACTAAATTTATTCTCTGCGCCCACAGCGGCATGCTTTCAACGGGTGTGAACAAGCCGCTCATCATAATAAACACCATCATGAAGAAAAATGTAACAAACATGGATTGCTGCTGCGTATTGTTGATGGTTGAAATAACAAGTCCGGCGCCCAATACTACAATCAAGTAAACAGATGAAAATAAGAACACCACTCCAATATTTCCAAGCATGGGAATATTAAAAAGAAGTTTGCCCAGTGTAAGTCCAAAACCAAGTTCGAACTGCGCAATGAGCCAGAAAGGCAGCAATTTCCCAATAATGAACTGGTATTTTTTAATAGGCGTAATATTTATCTGCTCAATAGTGCCTATTTCCTTTTCCCTTACAATACTCATACCGGTAAGCTGTAATCCTATCACGGTAATAAGTAGAACCAGTATTCCCGGAACCATAAAGTTCTTATAATTCAGTTCGGGATTGAACCAATATGACTCTGTTGTGCTTATACTCGACACCTTGACACTCGAAGGGAGATTTGTCCAGGCCGTAATAAGGTCGGCATTATAATTAAGGATAATGGAATTGGTGTAGGCATATACAAGTCCGGCAGAAGCCGCATTAATGGCATTGATAACCAATTGTATCTTCTCAGAGTTCTCAGTTTTTAATTTCTTTTCAAAATCTTCGGGGATAACCAGCACTATATCTGCCTTATCTTTTTTCAGATCTTCCTCTCCCTGTTTATCAGAATAAGAGAAATTAGTAATATCATAAAATGGCGAGCCGCTGAATTTGCTGATGATATCGCGCGAAACCTTGCTCATGTCCCTGTCGATAATGTGCATTTTAATATGTCTCATTTCGAAAGTGGTGGCATTGACCAGTACCAGCATCTGCACAAAGGGCATCACAAATATCATGGGCAGCATGGCCTTGTTGCGCTTAACCTGCAAAAACTCTTTCCTTAATATGAACAGTATCGTTCTCATTTAATAATAAATTGTCATTTGCTTCGCGTCATTTATTGTCATTCGGTCATTAGTTGTCATTTTCTTTTTTTGCTTACTGCCTACTGCCACTGCCTACAGTTTTCATTGTCATTTGCTTCGCGTCATTTATTGTCATTTGTTTCACGCCATCCAATGACTATGAATGACAATGAGTGACTATAAATGACTTTTTTTTCATTATTCCAGTCGTATTTTAAATTTCTTAATGCTGAGTAATAATAAAAATACAATCATGCCACAAAGGACAAGAAACTCTCTCCAGAAGTAAGCAATACCCAATCCTTTTAACATGATCGCTTTCAATATTATGATAAACCATTTTGCAGGAACTATATTCGTAAGAAGCCTAAGGAACAAGGGCATGTTTTCAATAGGGAAAATAAATCCCGAAAGCAGAATGGTGGGAAGATATATACCCAACATGGAGATCATCATGGCTGTCATTTGACTGCTGGCAACGGTGGATATAAATATACCCAGCGATAAAACCAATATGATAAAAACAAGGGTTACAAACATCAGCATCAGGTAGCTGCCGGTGATAGGCATTCCAAACACCCACTTGCCAAGGAGTATGATGGTAACAGCATTAATGATGGATAAAAAAACATAGGGAATTACTTTTCCAATTATTATCTGCAGTGGTTTCAAAGGAGACACCAAAAGTATTTCCATAGTACCAAGTTCTTTTTCGCGGGCAATGGAAATGGATGTCATCATAGCGCAGACTAGCATCAACAGTATGCTTATAATGCCGGGCACAAACAAGAAAACACTCTTTAAATCAGGGTTGTACCGCATCCGCACTTCGGGGATAATTTGATATGGTATTTTATTTTCAGCCATTTGTTCTCTCTGAAAATCGCTGATAATGGCAGTAGTGTAGTTTACAAGTATTTCAGCATTGTTAGGGTCGGAAGCATCGGCAATGATCTGAATAGCAGCCTTGCCATCTTTCTTGTATTTCTTTTCAAAATCCTCTTGGAAGATGATGACCTCTTTTATTTTCCCTGCCTTGAATATCTTATCTATATCAGAAGTTGTGGAAAGATTTTCATTTAAAATAAAGTAACCCGACGAAACAATCTTTTGCGAAAGTTTACGCGTCATTTCGTCTTTCGAATTGTCGAGTATGGCTATTTTAGCATCCTTGATATCAGTGTTAATAGCAAAACCAAAAAGCAGCACTTGTATAACAGGCATGCCGAACAATACTGCAAGTGTCCGGTAGTCGCGGAAAATGTGGAAGAATTCTTTTTTTACAAAACCGAAGAATCTTTTCATACTTCAATTACATTTCGTATTCCTGCTCTAAAAAACCTAAACGCTGAAAGTAACAGCGGTATTCCCATTGCTAAATAAAATGTGTATAAGTAAGCCGGATCTATGATATTTGATTTTCTTAATAATATACCGCCTGTGATCATTATTGACATTAAAATATAACTCCTGAAATTGAAAAATGAAAAGAAGCAGGGGTTATCAACCTTAATAAGAGAGATGCGTGTTATATGTTTCTTTGAAATCCTTGTAAACATAAAGATGTAGAAACATATACCCGCAATGAGGCCTATTATAATTTCCAGAAGAAGCCAATTTTGAATTGCAATCAGCGCCAGCAAAGCCCTTGTGATAAGCATACCCCCGGCAATACTCCATACGCATCCGGCAACATAAAGCAATGTTCTTTTTTTAACACCGGGTTTTAATTTCTGTGCCAGGCTCATAATTATTAATCCTCTTTATTTCTTGCAAGTTTTAAAAATACTTCGTTCATGGTTGCAGCCTCAAATCTCTTTTTCAGCATACCGGGTGTGTCAAGGGCTTCAATGCGTCCTTCGGTCATTATAGATACACGGTTGCAGTATTCTGCTTCGTCCATATAATGTGTAGTAATGAAAACTGTAACTCCAGTTCCTGCTGCTTCATATATCATTTCCCAGAATTGTCTTCGTGTTATAGGATCAACACCACTTGTAGGCTCGTCAAGAAAAATAATTTTCGGACTGTGGATAAGTGCAACCGAGAATGCAAGCTTTTGTTTCCATCCTAAAGGAAGGGACTTCAATAATGTTTTTTTTACTTCTTCCAATCCGAGTTTCTCTATCAGCATCTCCGAACGCTCTTTAATCTGCCTGTTTGAAAGCCCGTAAATACCTGCATAAAATTTAATATTTTCAAGAGGAGTCAGGTCTTCATATAAAGAGAACCGCTGACTCATATAGCCGATATTCTTTTTAATGTCCTCTGGTTGCAAGTAAACATCGAACCCTGCAATAGTAACCTCACCTGATGTAGGTTTTGATAACCCGCAAAGTATCTTCATTGCAGTTGTCTTACCAGCTCCGTTTGCTCCAAGAAAACCAAATATCTCTCCCTTGTGAACATCAAAGGTCAGGTTGTCGTTTGCAGTAAAATTACCGAAACGCTTCACAAGATTTTTGACTTCTATTATTTTTTCCTGGGTATTTGGCATTTATTTTTCCTTATTACTATTCATAAGTTCCATAAAGCAATCTTCTATATCAGGATTTTCCGGGAAAATCATTACATCTTTAAATCCTTTAGATAATATATATTCATCCAGTTCTTCTTTCTTGTAATCATCATGCAAAGGTGAGAAATGGAGATATTCACCAAAAGGATATACACTTCCTGTTTCATTGAAAGACTGCAACTCTTTTAAAAGCTGATACATATTTCCTGCTTTTACAGAAAACAATTTTTTATTGAAAGACTTCTTAATTTCTTCAGGTTTGTCAATGGTTAGTATTCTGCCGTTTTGTATAAGTGCAACCCTGTCGCACAATGAAGCCTCATCCATATAAGGAGTGGAAACAAGTATAGTGATACCACCTTTCTTCAGTCTTAAAAGCATTTCCCAAAATTCTTTTCTTGAAACAGCATCCACACCGGTTGTTGGTTCATCAAGGAATAGCACATCCGGTTTATGAATCATAGCGCAAGAAAGTGCAAGTTTTTGCTTCATTCCGCCTGACAGTTTTCCTGCTAAACGATCTTTAAATGGCTCTATCTGGCTGTATATGTCTTTTATTAAATCATAGTTTTCTTCTATTGTTGTGCCGAAGATGGTGGCAAAGAATTCAAGGTTTTCCTTTACCGATAAATCCTGATACAAAGAAAATCTGCCGGGCATGTAACCAACAATACGGCGTATCTTTTTATAATCTTTTACTACATCAAAACCTTCAACAGATGCTTTGCCTTTTTCTGGTTTTAAAAGTGTAGTAAGTATCCTGAACAATGTAGTTTTACCTGCTCCATCAGGACCGATAATGCCAAATAGTTCTCCTTTCGAAACATTGAAAGAAGTTTCCTGCAAGGCTTTTACCTTACCATATGATTTTTCCACCTTATCTACAACAATCGAAAACATTCAATTTGTTTTTACCACTAAGACACGAAGAACACTAAGTTTCACTAAGATTTTTTCTTTATTCTTGATTACTGCCTACTGCTGCTGCGTACTACTTAAATTCATTAATTAAAACTTCACCTCTCCGGGCATTCCGATCTTCAGTGTTCCATCATTCTTTACTTTTACTTTTACAGCATATACAAGATTAACTCTTTCTTCTTTTGTCTGTATTATCTTTGGCGTGAATTCAGAGGAAGATGAAATCCATGTAATTATTCCTTCGTATTCTTTATTCTCTTTTTCATTTTTGTCAACAAGCACTTTTACTTTCTGCCCCAGTTTTATTTGTGGAAGTTGAGCACCGCTCACATATATACGCAGGTAAATATCGCTGAGATCAGCAATTTTATATAGAGGTTTTCCTAGTGTTACCACCTCACTGGCTTCAGCATATTTTGTGAGTACCGTTCCGTTATCAGGATTTATAATGAGGGATCTTTTTATCTGATCGTTTATTTGAGCAATTTGCTTGGAATAAGCTGCATCTTCATTCAGCACCTGGGCATTTTGTGTTTCTATGGATGAGACTTGTTTGTCATATACCGCAAGCAGTCCGTTGATATCATCCATTTGTTGTTGAGTGGCAGCGCCATCTTTAAATAACTTTACCAGCCTTTCTTTATCAACCTGTGATGTTTTTTTCTGCTCTTCAATTACCTTAATTTGTGCGGTAATATTATCCAACTTGGTTGATGAAGATTTCTTTTGAGCAATAATTTCATCCCGTCTTAAGGCCAACTGCACTGTATCAACAAGCGCTATCGTATCGCCTTTTTTCAATTCCATGCCTTCCTCTGCTTTTAAAAAAATCAGTTTACCTGCACTTTCCGTAGATATTGTTACTTCAGTGGATTCAAAAGTGCCGTAAGCATCCGATTTGCCATTATTTCCCGAACATGCCGATAATAGCGTGATTGCTACAATAAATAAACCATGATATCTTTTCATATTTATATTATTTTCAGTTAATATTTTCCTTTAGTTGTTAGGTAATCAATCTGCGCTTTTACCAATTCAATTTTATGCGTTTCAAGATTAAGTTTCGCCTGTAATTCTTCATTCTTCTCGGTTAAATATTCTGTCGCCGTAATAACACCATTTACCATCTGCGATTCAGATGACAATGTGATATTTTTCCTTAAAGCAATTATCTCTTTATCTTTTTCTAGCAGATCATTGTATTTTTGAATATCAGATATGTTTTTCTCAAGCAATAATTTTATTTCCTGGTTAAATAAATCTTTCTGCGTATTCAGTGTCTGGCTTTGAATATCTATCAATTGCTTTTCATTTTTTGTTTCGTTCCAGTCCCATAAAGTCCATGTTACTTTTGCCCCGATGATATAATAAGGATTAAAACTATTCGACAGCATATTCAATCCTGGTCTGCCATATCCTAATTCACCAAAACCTGATACTCTTGGTATAAGTCTGCAATCCAACAGTGATTTTGAAGCATCAAGAGTTTGTTGTTGTAGGTCAAAACTCTTTAATTCTGGTCGTGCAATATTATAATCAGTTTTTGGAGTTATATTCTCTGGTAATTTCAATACCGATGTTTCAGAAATGGTCGTGTTCAGATAATCACCAAGCATATTGAAACCGGATGTTATTCCTGATTCGAGTTCAATTACCTGTTCATCAATTTTAATTATTTCTGCTTTAAGCACGTCGGCATTACTTTGTATAACCGCTCCGTTCCTTACACCTGATTCAACTTGGGAAAGATTGTTTTTTACATCTTCTTTCTGCACCAACAGCAGCTTTTTGCTTTCCTGCAACGCAATTATTCCGAAATAAATAGTGTTGACTTTGTCTTTTAATTGATAAAGTTGAGTTTCGAGGTCCTGCAAATTTGATTGAAGTGAAGCCTGTTCAAGTTTCTTTTGCTTAGCGCTTTGTCCGCCATCATAAATATTTTCATTAACATCTAATTCCGCTTTATATTGGTCCTTGTCAAGTGTCGGAATCGTAACATGAGGAATTGCAAAAGGTAATTCAGTTACTTCCGACTGGTAAGTGGCCTGCCCGTTAAGATTTAACTGCGGAAGATATGCTTTGGCAATATTGAACAGCTTCAGTTCGCTGGTTTTACTGATCAGGTCTTTTTGCTTAATCAGTGGATAATTTTCAAGCGCTTTTTTCTGGCAAATATCCAGTGTCAAAGTATCTGTTGTTTGCGAAAATGAGAGCTTGCAAAATAGTATTAGAAACAATAGAATATATTTTCTCATAGTGATCATTTTTTCTTAATTGAGTTAATTACAAAAGAGGTAACTTCCTTTTTCCTTTCAGATAAAAACGTTTGGTAAGCTTCTTCGCTATCATTAAAAATGAATCCTCTGATAATGGGTTTTCCTATAATTGGGAAAAGGCACATTCCGAGAATATTGATTATTAAATGCACTGGGTCGATAGGTATAATAAGCCCTGCATCAACTTCTTTCTGTATGGCTAAACCAAGAAATTCCGGTCTTACTCCCGAGCTTTTAATAATGTTAACAATCCTGCCGGGGTTCCTGTTTATCTCGTGCATAACAAAACCGGGGAGATGTGGATTGTTTGAAAGCATAGTAAGATATGTGTCGATAAAGAATTCTATCTTTTCAAAGAGGGGTTTTTCTGTCATCATTACCTCTGCAACCTTAGGCAGAAACTGCTGAAAGGCTTCCTTAAAAATTGCATCGAACAAGTTGTCTTTGCACCTGAAATAATAATGCAGCAACGCCTTATTTATTTTAGCTTCATCGGCTATTTCCTGCATGCGTGCACCGTCAAAACCCTTCTCAAGAAACACTATTTTGGCAGCATCAAGTATCTTCTTTTCGGTAGTATTATCAAGTTCAGCCATTTTAAATAATAAGTTTAATCATTTAGTTAAACCATTTGGCAAAATTAATAAATAAAAATGATCTGTCCATCATTTTATAGTTTAATTAACATTAATTTAAGGTTTAAATCTAAAAGAAAAGAATGCCAGTCGGGATTAGAAATGGTTATACTTTTAACGCAAACTTCAGTTATACATATGTAAAAGTGGCGGTTAATATTTATCTTTCCAGTTCCACCATTTCAATTTATCAGGATTTTGTTTGGCTTTGTGTGTTTCGGCATAATACACGGCACAGCGAAATACATATAAAAGACATCTATCTTGAACAGCTCCTGCATGTTTATTAGATAACTGATAAAGTTTCAATGGATCTTTACCTATTAAATCAGGGACTTTCTTTATCCCTATATTCCATAAATCTAGTGAAATTGATTTTCCTACTCCTGGTATAGTAGAAAGTTCTTTAATTGATTGTTCTTTTGACATCATATCGAAGCTTAATTCTTAATATCTAAATATAACTTGTAAAGGGCAAAAGTAATCCCCAGTATTAATAATCAATATTATAATATTGTTTTAAATATTGTTTTGCTGACTTATCACCCATATCTACTGCCTTTTTCCAATCGGATACACTTTGATCTTTTTTGCTTTGAGTATAATAAACACTTCCCCTGTTATTATATGCAATTGCATTCTTTGGATCAATACTAATAGCGGAAGTAAAATCAGCTATGGCTAAGTCACCATTACCTTGCTTACGATAAGAAATTCCCCTGGTGATAAATGCATCTGGGAATAAGGGTCTTATCTTCAGGGCAGCACTTTCGTCTGAGATAGCAAGATCATATTTAGCCTGATAATAATATGAAAGACCACGAGTTGAATATGCATCTGCATCCTGCGGGTTAATTTTCAAATCAGATGTAAAATCAATTATAGCTAGATCATATTTGCCCTGGTAATAATAAGCTAGACCCCTGTCATAATATGCTTCTGCACTTTGTGGGTTAATACTCAAAGCCGTATTCTCGTCAGCAATGGCCAGATCATATTTTCCTTCATAATAATATGCGAGACCTCTGCTATAATATGCTTCCGCATACTTGGGGTTTATTTTTAATGCGGAGTTATAATCTGCAATTGCCGATTCATTGCTTCCTTTTTTTCGATATGCTAGCCCTTGATTATAATATGTTGCGGCATCATCCGGTTTAATTTGCAGAGAAGAATTATAATCAGCGATTGACAAATCATACTTGCCTTGATAATAATAATCAAGTCCGCGACAGAAATACGCATCAGCATATTTCGGCTCTATAGCTAATGCAGAATTATTGTCGGTGATTGATAAATCGTATTTGCCCTGATAATAATAAGCGAGTCCTCGGCTATAATATGCATCCACATATTTAGAATCTATTCGTAATGCTGACGTATAGTCTGCAATGGCAGATTCAAATTTGCCTTGTTTGCGATATGCAAGACCCCTATTGTAATACGTAAGTGCATCCTGAGGCTTGATAAGCAAAGCGGAATCGTTGTCGGCAACCGATAATTCATATTTACCTAAATAGTAATGAGCAAGTCCGCGACTGAAAAATGCATCTGCATACTTCGGATTAATTTTCAAAGCTGAATTAAATTCAGTAATAGCCGATTCATATTTACCCTGATGATAATAATCGAGTCCTTGTTTGTAAATTGCTTCTGCATTTTGTGCAACGGAATTTTGTACGCAAATACTTAGAATAAATATTGCCACTCCTAAAGCTGATAATTTTTTCATGTATAGATATAATTAATATTGTTAGTGTTTGTTTTGCCTATTGTATTGCCTTAATAATTCTAATGTATGCTGAAGCCCTTTGTTATCGGCCCAGCCTAAGTGACCGGTGATAACATATTTGGGTTTTGGAAATTTGTCCATCACATTGACTATAGTTGTTGACCATGCCGGAATATTTGCATCCTCAATATTCCCAAGCCCGTTGCTTTCTGTACTCTTCACCAGACAACCACCATAAAGAATTTTATCTTTATCAAACCAAACTACAATATTATCTTTTGTATGCCCTTCTCCCGGATAATAAGTTTGGAACAAATAATTACCAACAGTAAAGGTCGTATCTCTGACAAAATAATATTCTGCCTGCTTCTCATTATGCTCTTTGCATAAATTATAAGTCAGTTTTGACGAATAGGTCTTAACTCCTTTTTGTTTCAGAAAAGCAAGCCCAGCTGTCCTGTCGTTATGAAAATGAGTGGCTATGCACATTATCACTTTTTTCTGATGCCGTTTCTCAATGCTGTCAAGCAGTGGTTGAAATTGTGTCGTATCCCAAGGCGTGTCAAACATTACCACTCCTGCATTTGTTACCAGATACATGCTGTTTGACGGATACGGCGTTCCGCTAAGCATCCTGTAGGTTGTATATACATAAAAGTCACCAGTCAGATGCGAAATGGTTAAGGCTTGATTGCTAACCTGTCCGAACAGGCTTAACGAAAAAACAATCCCCGTTAATGCTGCCAGAATTTTTAGTGCTGTTTTCATATAATATTGCTAATGGTCATTGATTTGATTTAAGTTCTTTTCAATATACTTAATAGCCTGCTCTTGTGTATAGGTTGAAAAGTCTTTATATCGTTCATGTACAGCAATTATCTCGTCAATTGCTTTTTTAATCAATGTTCTATTTTCCCAAGTGCTTAAATTTTCTATTACAATCTCCAGGCAGCCCTTTTTATAACTAATCTGTCCGATCACATGAATTATGGTATTTCTAACCCTTGCTGTTTTTTCATGTTGCAATTCCCTTAGCAAAGGTAAAATATCTTCCGGATGTGTCCGCCCGAACAGTTCAATACCATGACTGATTTCCCTGCGTACCTCTGCATCTTCATGATGTAAGAATCTTTTGGTAAAAGCTAAAACAGGTACAGGATTTTTCTCCCCTATCTTTTTAATTGAACCAATCACCGCATTACGGACAGAATGATGCCTGTCAAATAATCCCCATTCCAGAAAAGGTGCTGCTTTCCGAAAATCAATACAACCAATTTCTCCTGCCGCATTAATAACAGTTTGCCTTACTTTGGCATCATCATTACCAGATAACAAATCCAGTTGTTTAATAACTTCATTATGTAACTCTTTTTTGTTTTTATATATTTTGCCTATTGCGATATAGGCTGTTTTGCGGATATACGTATCATTATCGGAAAAGTAAATCATAATGTGAGAATCCTTATCTGAACATAAATCAGAAAGAATTTCGTTGCTGATCTTTTCAGCAAGCAACCTTCGTTGCTCTTTATTTAAATCGTAGAATCCCACAATTATTATCAGATAGTTTTATTACTCCTAATTAGGCTTATAAATCTTATAATACCACTGCCTTGATAAAATAATGAAAGCTATTTATATTTCTCCATTACATCAAACTGAACCTTAATGTCGGCAAACACCTGCCAGAGTTTTATTTTGCCCTTTTCAACAACAGCTTTCCACGCAGCGGGAACTATAAAATGGGCATCTTTTTCTTTAAGGTTCTTATATGTCCCTTCGGCAATACCACATAGAAGCAAACTATTCCCGTCTTCCATTATTTCGGAGACAGTAATATTGTAATCGGGAAACATTGAAAAGTATCCTTTCCATCCCTCCCTCATCATCGCTTTCCCTTCAAATTTACTTCCGATGTTATCAATAAAGATATGGTCGTCAGTCATCAGCGAACAGATACCTTCCACATTTTGTGTGTTAATCTGATGAATGAATGATTCTATTGTTTTGCGGTTCATATTATTCTATTAAATTGTCCTTCCCCCTTCAAATTTGTCAGATACAATGTCATTTGGGTTCCCATAGTTCAATTTTGTTTCCTTCGATGTCCATTATATGAACAAATTTTCCATAATCAAATGTTTCTAAGGTGTCAACAATGGTAACGCCTTCATTTTTTAGTTCCGTAACAAGCGCTTCCAAATTCTCAACCCTGTAATTAATCATGAAATCTTTTGTCGACGGCTCAAAATATTTTGTAGTTTCCTTAAACGGACTCCATTGCGTGGAGCCTTTTTTAGTTGAATCAGAAGCATCCCGCCATTTAAATGTTGCTCCATATTGATCGGTATTCAAACCCAGATGTGTTTTATACCAATCCTTTATTTTTTTCGGGTCTTTGCACTTAAAAAATATCCCACCAATGCCTGTTACTTTTCTCACTATTGCATTTTCACCAGATTTTTTGGCAATAATTGTTTTGACAGTAAAACCAAAACAGAATGAAATAGCAATTGCCAGAATAAATAAGATTGTTCTTTTCATTTCTTAAATATTTATAGTTTGATAGCCTTATGAATTCATAAAATGTATTGTCACATCGAGTAGCCCTTCCTTCGTCAGGATAAATTCCGCGTATCGAGATGAAACTGCACCTAATTGTCTGTTCTCGATACAACATTGACTCTGAAATAAGTTAATCTCTACTCGAACTGACAAATGCTTAATAATTGAAATAATACATGAATTATTCATACTAGGTCATTTTTTACAGCTTTCAGCCAGCCAATCTATAACGGTAGTCCATGCTTTATCAAAGTAATCAAAAACAGGTTCCCACTTTTTGTCTGTCGGCCAGCCCAAGTGAGTTAATGTAATTTCAGTTTCACTCCCTGATACAGCTTTAAGATTAACCACTACCCATGTGTGGTAGCCGGATTCCCTGACTTCCTTATATTCGGGAGGTGCATTCCAGCTAAACGACAACATTTGTTTCGGCAGGAAAGATAATATCCTGCACCCCTCAGAACCTCTCATTCCATAAGAATTGTCCATAAGAAAATAAATTTCAAATGCACCGCCCGGTGTAAGTTCAATTTTATTATCCCTGCCAAAAAAGGTCAGAAGCCCTTCGTGTGTTGTCCACTTCCACCAGGCTGTTTCAAGTGAACAGTTAATGACCTTTATCTTATTAATTCGTTTGTCTGAAGTCTCCATAATTAATTGGTGATTTAATTAATATGCCAAAGATTACTGAAATACTCATTTTTTAATTCTTTCTTTATACGTGTTCAACGCATTTTCAAGTAATTGTTTCAACGCCGTTGATTTCATTTGTTTCTCATTTTTTATTACAATATAACGGCTAATTTTTCCAGTTCCTTCAAGTAATTTCTCCCGATCTGCTAAGTCAACTCCCCTGTTGAAACCAAGCTTGAGTTCTTTTTTAGACGGTATAATAACGCAAATAAGCTCGGTGTTTCTTTGTCCGTAACAATAAGCAACCATCTTTGCAGGAAGGTCTAATTGTTCTGTAATACCGGGAAAGCTGTCAAACAGAATTTCACGAAGCACCAATGCATTTTTGCAAACATCTTCATCGTATAGTAATAAAAAATCAATAACTTTTTTGTTCATCATGCAGAATTAGCGATTAATCAATTTTGCAGCGCTTTCCGAATATCTGCCGCCCTGCACTTTGATCTTTGATGCGGCAGTTTCTATTTCACGAAGTTCTCCGGATGAAAGTTCTATTGACGTTGAACCAATATTTTCTATTAAACGTTCAAGCTTGGTTGTGCCCGGTATCGGGACTATCCATGGTTTCTGTGCAAGCAGCCATGCAAGTGCAATTTGCGCAGGTGTGGTATTTTTGCGTGTTGCAATATGTTTGAGTAACTCAACCATAGCAAGATTTGCTTTCCTGTTTTCTACTGCAAAACGGGGAACTGTGTTGCGGAAGTCTGTTTTATCAAATGTCGTGTTCTCGTCTATCTTCCCGGTAAGGAAACCTTTGCCTAGCGGACTAAACGGCACAAAACCGATTCCAAGTTCTTCGAGTGCCGGTAATATTTCAGCCTCAGGCTCTCTCCACCACAGCGAGTATTCGCTTTGCAATGCTGTTACTGGTTGCACGGCATGTGCCCTGCGTATGGTTTGCACGCCTGCTTCCGACAAACCAAAATGTTTTACTTTACCTTCTTTTATAAGGTCTTTCACTGTACCAGCAACATCCTCAATAGGCACATTCGGGTCAACACGGTGCTGATACAGCAAATCAATAACATCTGTTTTAAGTCGTTTAAGCGATGCCTCTGCAACCTCCCTGATGTGTTCGGGGCGACTATCTACACCCATCCATTGCGGCCCGCCATTGGAATCAAGTTTGAAACCGAATTTGGTTGCTATCACTACCTCATTACGCATGGGCGAAAGCGCCTCGCCTACAAGCTCTTCATTAATGAACGGCCCGTAAACTTCAGCGGTATCGAAAAAAGTAATGCCGCTTTCTACTGCTTTCCTGATAAGGATTATCATTTCCTTTTTATCTGCAACAGGACCTAATCCAAAACTCATGCCCATGCAGCCGAGACCAAGCGCAGACACTTCGAGCCCGCTTTTTCCTAATTTCCTTTTCTGAATTTTCTTTTCCATAGTTATATGTATAAAGCCTGAATATGAATAGCCTTTCCGCTAATGCTTAATTTTCTTTACCGATAAAAGTAGCAACACATCTTAATTCATTATTGTTTTGGACCAACCACCGTACCGAAAAAGCCTACCGTACACAGAAAAAACTTTACTATAAGTATCCATCCTGAAAGATGCAACAGTATTACGCCTGTTATAAGCAAAGCCATATTTGGCGAATTTGCCGCGATAATGAATAGAATAAAACTTATTACTATTCCCAGAAAAGGAATATAAAATGGAATTTGCATCAGCTTTTTCATATGTTTATATTTTAGCCAATAAATGTATACAATATTTTTTAATTACACTGTACCTGCTGCCACAACGGGAGGCTGGAGTGTTCCTGTTTCGCTGTTTTACTCCTAACTCCGTACTCCACACTCACTACTCTTTACTCCAGGCTCACTACTCTTTACTCCACACTCACTACTCTTTACTCCACACTCACTACTCTTTACTCCACACTCACTACTCTTTACTCCACACTCACTACTCTTTACTCCACACTCACTACTCTTTACTCCACACTCACTACTCCATACTCCTTACTCACTACTCCTTCACAAACTTACTCACTTCCATCCCTTTCTCCGTCTTCACCTTCACCATGTACACTCCTGCCGGAAAAGAAGAAACATCTATTTTGTTTGTGGTTTGTTGTTTGTGGTTCGTGGTTGTGAATATTTCTTCCCCAAGCAAATTAAATATCTCGATACTGCTTACTGCCTCCTGCTTACTGCCTACTTCTATAATATTGCTTGCCGGGTTCGGGTAAATGTTTATCCCTGCCGCCACCATGCTTTGCGGTGCAATACCTACATTAGCAGTTGAAATAAAATTCCCCAATGCTGCGGGGGCATATCCAACTAAAATAGTAGCTGAAACTGTATTTGAAGCAGTATTTATAACACTTACATTATTATCACTAGCATTTACTACATATAACTTGCTCCCATTGGGACTTACTGAAACACCATTAGGATGAGAACCAACAGTAATTGTATTCAGAATAGTATAGGTAGAACTGTTTATTACAGTTACTGTACCGTCATGATTATTCGTAACATAAATCTTTGTTCCATCTGGGCTTACAGCAATACCACTTGGTGCAGTACCAACTGTAATTGTATTTGAAACAATATTAGTCGTTGTATTAATTACACTTACTGAATTATCACCACTATTTACTACATATACTTTGCTTCCATCTGGGCTTACAGTTAAATCAGCAGGTTGATTACCAACAGAAATTGTAGCTGAAACAGCATTTGTAGTTGTATTTATAACACTTATTGTATTGTCATATAAATTCACTACATATACCTTACTTCCATCAAAATTTACAGATACAGCACCCGGACCGGAACCAACAGCAATTGTATTTGTAACAGTATTGGTAGCGGTGTTAATTACACTTACTGAATCAGAACTAAAATTCGCAACATATACTTTATTTCCATCAGGGCTAACTGATACACCTTGAGGATGAGAACCAACAGATATAGAAGTTTCAACTGTATTAGTTGCAGTATTTATTACACAAACCTTATTTGTTCCACTTACTCCGATATATACTTTATTACCATCTGTGGATACAGAGACACCCAAAGGGTTATCACCTACTGTAATTCCAGTTATAGCCATATTCTTTGCAATATCTATAACGGTTACAGTGCTTTCACCTGAATTCGTTATATATGCAGTTTGGGCGAAACAGTTGGCAGTAGGCAATAAGCAGTATGCCGTCAGCAAAGCGAAGAAGATAACACTTAAAGGGATTTTAGATTTAAGAATGAAGGAGTCCTCAGTTGGCAATCTGCAGTCTGCAAAAGTATTTAAAGACTGGCGACTGTAAACTGACGACTGTAGACTTTCATTCGTGATTTTAGATTTACGATTTACGATTTTATATTTAAGAATGAAGGAGTCCTCAGTTGGCAATCTGCAGTCTGCAAAAGTATTTAAAGACTGGCGACTGTAAACTGACGACTGTAGACTTTCATTCGTGATTTTAGATTTACGCTTTACGATTTTAGATTTAAGAATGAAGGAGTCCTCAGTTGGCAATCTGCAGTCTGCAAAAGTATTTAAAGACTGGCGACTGTAAACTGACGACTGTAGACTTTCATTCGTGATTTTAGATTTACGCTTTACGATTTTAGATTTAAGAATGAAGGAGTCCTCAGTTGGCAATCTGCAGTCTGCAAAAGTATTTAAAGACTGGCGACTGTAAACTGACGACTGTAGACTTTCATTCGTGATTTTAGATTTACGCTTTACGATTTTAGATTTAAGAATGAAGGAGTCCTCAGTTGGCAATCTGCAGTCTGCAAAAGTATTTAAAGACTGGCGACTGTAAACTGACGACTGTAGACTTTCATTCGTGATTTTAGATTTACGATTTACGATTTTATATTTAAGAATGAAGGAGTCCTCAGTTGGCAATCTACAGTCTGCAAAAGTATTTAAAGACTGGCGACTGTAAACTGACGACTGTAGACTTTCATTCGTGATTTTAGATTTACGATTTACGCCTGATGACTGTGGACTGACGACTGCTGTCTTACTACTTACTACTTCTGTCTTACTACTTATTGCTGTTGCGGTGTTTGTTTTCCTCATAGCGTATGTAATTGGTAGATATTTCATGTTATTAATAAATCCTAATTTCTAAACTCTAAACCCTAAACAAATTCAAATGATCAAAGGTACAAATGTTACAAACTGTGCGTGTTTTGAATTTCTATCATTTGTATTTTGAGTTTATTTAGAATTTAGCTATTGGGATTTAGAGTTTTCTTTTTATTCACTGCCTCCTGCCACTGCTTCCTGCTTCCTTTTGCCAGTCTTCAGTCCTCAGTTTGCAGTCTTCAATTCTATCTTCATTGCCGACTGTCTTCTATCTTCTATTTTATGTTTACTTTTCTCTATTTCTTTTCCCTCATTCATTATTGCACATCCCGTAATCGTTAGCGCATATCCTCTATTCATTCGCACACATCCCTCATTCATTAATTCAGTTGCAACTGTTTTCAATTCATCTTTCGCAGTTGTAATTTCTGTTCCTTACTATATATAAGCACAAGCGGCAGTCAGTAAAGCTGTTGCTTCAGTGACGCTCCGCATCCGGACAGTGACGCTCCGCATCCGGACAGTGACGCTCCGCATCCGGACAGTGACGCTCCGCCTGCGGACAGACACGCTCCGCATCCGGACAGAGAGTCTCCGCATGCGGAGAATGACACTTTCAATAGCTTATAAGCTAAGGGTAAATCAATCATTCTTTAAAGAACGTTCTTCTAGTATTATATATTAAGCTATTGTGGCACAAACAGATGTGCTCCAGTTGCTCACTTGTCCTGTAGGACTGATATAACGTGCAATATACCATGCTGTTTTTCTTTGATCAGACATCGCAAATGTACTTCTATTGCGAAACTTCCCGCTGAACAGCAGATGAGTGTATTGCGAAGGATCGGTGGGTGCATCGCTGCCAACAAAACGTGCAATCTCAAGCAGGATAAGTCCTTCGGGAAAGCCAGTTCTATTGGGCGTTTCGGGGTTGCGTGCGTCAATCACATGCGTTAAATATTTAATAGACTGAATAGTTAAAACAGGCACAACGCTTGTGGTAAGCAATGAAGCAGAAGGATGACTGATGTGCCCGTCATCCTTAATATACCACGCCTCTTTATCGTTAGCAGTAAGGAAGCCGGGGCTAACTTTCTCCAGTGATTTTAAAATCAATCGTTGCGGACGGATAATGGCAAGCGCTGCTATCTTAAGGTTATTTTTCTGGTCTTTAAGCGTTCCTGTATGTGTGGCTTTGCCTTTTTCCAAAGGATAAACATATAACCATGAATTGTGAGTGGTTTCGCTGCCCAAAATTTCCAGCAGTGGGGTGTAAACAGTAGTGTCGTCCAGACCCAACCGTTGCCACGAAGGGTTAACAGTGTCGTTGCTGGTCGGGTCGGGTTCTGACAAATGAGCCATCAAACCCTGGAAAGCAGGGTGAAACTCTTCGTCGGATTTCGGAAACGGTTTCGCTTTTTTCTTTCCCATAATAGATTATTTTACAGATGTAAAGGTAAGAAATAAAAATAATAGGGCAGATGAAATTTATTTTACTATCTGATGTTAAGCAAAAGAATATTTTCCCGCTTTTAGCTTCCTCGTTTCTCCGCCAACTGGCGGGTTCATTTGGAATGACAATTTATTTATATTCTTGTAGGGGAAAAGGCGGCGATCAAAACCCCCATTTTAACCTTAAATAAATGCTGCTGCCAAGGGGGCGATAACTTCCGCTTTGTTCGGAGAAGAAGGATTGACCTATCAGATCAAGCGCCCAATTATCAGCAATGGAAAAAGTAAGGGAAGGCAAAATGATCACTGAGTTACCGGCAGGGGAATACATCCCGCCCAGAGAAGCTTTAAATACAGGGGTGAAAGAATAAGAAACCTCAGCAAACAGGGTGTATTTAAAAGGAAAAATATCTTTAGCTGAAAGAGATTCAGAAGTTAAGCTTGCAATATTTAGCAGGCTGTCCTTACCAAGACTATTGTACAATCCCGAAACAAGTATATAAATGCCGTTTTTAAAACCATAATCCAGCGACAGGGTAGCAGCTAAGGAGGCGCTGTCGGAAAAGTGCTGGTAAGGAGTAAAATACGAAACCTCGCCTTTAAACCCTGCTCCCCTGATATTACCTGCCCAGCCAGCTCCCGCAGTAAAATCGCGCTTGCAGATACCTGAAAACACCTGGTAATCGTAATTCCATTTGTTGAGGTGATACATAAGCGCTCCTATATCCTGGTCGCTTGTTTTACCCGGACTTACGGCAAGGTCAAGAGATGAGGAAGAATTCAAAGCATACTGGATACGGGCGGCATCACTTCCTGGACGTTCTTCATAATCGAAATCAAAGAAATTAAAGGTGTTAAAGATGTCGTTAGGTGTCCACACAGTATTGATGCCCCAGTTGATGCGCTGCCTGCCCGAGGGTAATGTCCCACTTCTTATCTATATATTCAGCACTGGCACGGTCGATGGTGCTATTGAATAACACTGCATTTTTATCTATCCAGTTCTTAGAAAGGTTGAATGTTTCATTAGCACTTGTTGCCAGGGAATCAAAGCCGGGATAGCTTTTAACCAGTTCGCCATAATACAAACGGTTGCGCACCTCCAGCCTGAAATTAAAATGTTCATCCGGTCGGTAATCAAAATTAAGCCTGTTGTGAATAAGTTCGTTGGTCAACGGATCGGTGGCGCTTCCTGCGAAACTTACCTGTTCAAGATACTTCACATAACCTTTAACAGTAAACTGATGAGTGTGTTTAGTGGTGTCATTCTGGGCGGATGCTGAATAAATGGTAATGAAAGATGTTATTAAAGTAAAAAAACAAAGTCTAAGAACCTGTAAGTAGGCAGTAGCAGTATGCACTATGCAGTCGGGAACAGCCTGATGCTGAGGCTTACTGTTACTTGCAGAAAAGTTCAATTTCATTGCATTTCTGTTATTGACCCTTTTGTTCATTGTTTAATGTCGGAGACTATCTTTCCATCCGCCAGTGTTACCACACGGCGGGCCTTATCAATTACACGCTGGTCGTGGGTGGAAAAGATAAAAGTCATGTTCTCTTCTTTGTTCAATTTTGACATTATATCCAACAGGTTTTGTGCTGATTTTGAATCAAGGTTCGCGGTAGGTTCATCAGCCAGAATAAAGCGTGGTTTCGATGCAAGCGCACGGGCAACTGCTACTCTCTGCTGCTGTCCGCCTGAAAGTTCTGAAGGACGGTTCTTCATCCTGTCTTTGAGTCCGACATTTTCAAGAAGCTCAGTAGCTCGCTTTTCTCTTTCCTTTTTAGATTTCTTCTGCAACAGCATAACAAACTCGACATTCTCTCTTGCAGTAAGTACTGGAATAAGATTATAAGCCTGGAAAACAAAGCCTATATTGCGAAGCCTGAAATCAATAAGCTTGTTTTCGCTCATGTTGGTAATATCAACGCCTGCTATTTTTACTTCGCCTGAAGTGGGATAATCAAGTCCGCCTATCAGGTTTAGCATAGTTGTTTTACCAGAACCTGAAGGGCCTACAAGAGCTGTAAATTCGCCTTCTTCTATTTGCAGGTTAACCCCGTCAACTGCACAAACAGGTATGGTATCGGGATTATAGACTTTTGAAAGATTATGTGATTCAATTACGTTGCTCATGGTAAATTATATTTTATGTATTGCTATTGCGGGTTTATATTTCAATGCTTTTAAAGCTGGATATATCGCGGACAAGACAGCTGTGACTGCCGTCATTATGGAAACAGTAAAGAACATGGATGTATGCAGTTCGGGATACATAATGTTGCCGAACCCGAACTGTGATAAGGCCTGAGAGAATACTGACAGGTCGATGCCATGTTTTGCAAGTAAATCTACCACTCCAATGGTAAGAAGTATCCCTACAGGTATGCCAACGCAGGTCATCATCACTGATTCAATCACCACCATAAAAAATATGCGTGGCTTGTTCATACCTACAGCCATCAGCACTCCGAATTCCCTTTGCCTTTCCAGCACAGCCATCAGCATAGTGTTAATAATACCGAACATCAGGGCAAGAAGAATAATACCTATTAAGATATACATTATCTGGTCGAAAACACCTATAAGAAAATCCATCTCGGGCGATACTTCTTTCCAGGTTTGAACTAGTAACGAAGGATATTGCTTTTTTAAACCTGCAGCAACGGTATCTACTTTAGTACCGTCTTTAAGAATGACGGCTATTTCATGCACCTCTGTCTCCAGTCCAAGTAATTGTGCAAGATCGTTGTAATTTGTAAATACAGTGGAAGCATCAAGCATGGAATTCCGTGAACGGAATATACCTGCAACCCTGAAAGAGCCTGCCGTTAGATCGCCGCTCTTTGACTGAAATGTAAGGACTATCTTGCTGTGAAGTTTTATTCCTAGTTTTTCTGCAAGCTTCTTCCCCAACACTATCTCCTGCCTGCCGGCAGGCACGGCATTTTTCTTTACACCTGTGAAATACACCCCATCCTCTATATACTGATAGATATTGCTTACCGCTTTTTCATCAGAAGGATGAATGCCATGAATTTCCACTCCTGATGCAATTGATGAAGAGGAAATCATTCCGGTGGTAATTATCCTGCCCGATACGGCTTTTACATTTGCATCTTTCTTTAGTTTATCAATGATGGAGTTAGCATTTGCAATGGTATCTTTAACTTCTTTGTCGTCGGGGAATGCAGGATTATGAAATTGCACATGAGCAAGCTGGGTTTCGACGGCATTATCAATTTCCTGTCTCAGCATTCCCCAGAAAAATGCCATCATGAACATCCCGGCAAATAAGCCGACTGCTACCGACGCAATGACAACAATACTGCGCGTTTTGTTTCTCCAGATATTTCTCCACGCTATTTTTAAAAGCATAACTTAACTATTTATTGCTCTGATGGCTTTAATTTTATGAATTTTATATATGGCAAACAGGGATAGGGCAACAGCTATTGATAGAACTACGTATCCCTGTACAATGAAATTATAAAAATCAACCGATGGCTGTAAGATAGGTTCGAAATTGAACTTCTCAATCGCTTTGCCATAGCTTCCTCCCAGGTATATCGGATGATAACGGAAATATAACACCAGAGGGTATGCCACTGCTATACCAAGTATTGTTCCCACTATCGACATCAATATCATTTCCATTACAACCACTATAGACAGGATTCTCTTCTTCATTCCGATTGCAATGAGTATCCCGAATTCACGTGTCCTTTCATTGAGCATCATAAGGATGGTTCCAAAAAGTCCAAAGGCGATCACAAGATAAAGCACTCCTGATTGTATATAATTCTGAGCCATTTTTGACTGGAAAAGCTGGTCTAATTCAGGTATCATTTCCTGCCATGTCATAACTTCATAATTCGATCCGCTTGTTTGTTTAATGATACTTTGCCTGATTGTTTCCAGTTTATTCCTGTCGTCAAGCATTAATGATATGGATGAATACCTCGCTCCAGTGCTTAAGAAGTCCCTGCTGCATGCCATAGGAAGCCATGCCATTGACTTATTCATTTCAGGGACACCAAGGCTCACTATTCCTTTTATAGCATATTTACCTGCTGCCATATTCCCTTCATATCCCTGCCCAAGCAATACCACTGTATCATTAACTCTTAGTTTTAAATATTCTGCCAGTCCTTCGGCGAGCAAAATGCTTTTATCGCTATCTGTTATATACTTACCTGCAATTACTTTTTGAGAAAGATTGGATAATTTATTTTCTTTTACAGGGTCAATACCAATAACCATCATACCCTTGGTGCGCTCTCCGGAAGATGCCAGCGCAAACGATTCTAAACGCGGAGTCCACGAGGTAATTTTCTTTTCTTTATTGATGATAGAGTCTAGTTTTGGGTTTTCTTCAAAGGTGCTGTCAATTGACCTATTCTCCCAGTATCCGCTGTGATGGATCTGGATATATCCACTTGAAATGCTCACTGTATCAGCAATCATTTTATCAAACATGCCGACTATAATAACACGCATAAGTACGGCGAAGATCACAGCAAAGAAAATGGAAGAGATCGTGATTAGCGTTCTCCGCCTGCTGCGCCACATATTTCTCCATGCAAGTTTTAAATACATTATTTTTAGTTTATTAAGTTAAAGTCTTATTCAGAATGTTCGAGGTCAAGGCGCTTGAACGAAAAAATAGCGCAGTTTACTAATGTAAATGAGCATGTTTTTTCGGAAAGCAACGCAGAGATCTGGCATTATGGATAGACTTTATTATTTTGCTTTTTTCATATTTTGTGTAGTGAAAAAATCATCAGAAATAGGCTGATTGAATATTGCGCTATTATATATTATAACCGTTTCCTGACCCTTTTTATCAGCAGGTATCATTTCCATTTTACAGGGCATTGTTCTTCCCCCCATTACCTTGATATCGGAACACTGCATAGTATTTACGAGCTTACTATCTTCATCATAAAACTCCATTTTTAATTCCAGATAATCTTTCTGGTCTATCCACATATTCACTTTGCCCCAAACCACTGCAGCATCCAGTGTTGGCACCATCTCAATTTTCCAGCATTTTCGTCCTTCAATAACACTTTCGCCGACTATTTTATGTGTGTAATCATCTATGCGGGAAGAAGCTTTTACAAGGTCATCATTGGTAAAATCAGTTCCCATGAAGCTTTGCGACATCATGGAAGGAGGAAGTTTAACCACTTTTTCAATACTTGGTACATAATTCCAAATCTCTTTAATTCGTTTAAGAATAATTGTGCCTGCATCTTTTGCAGGGGCAGTAACTACCATTAATGAATACTGCTCCCCTTTTGTCCAAGCCTTAATGCTCATAGAGCGTGTCCATGTAGGGCGTACTATTTGTATGGTCATTTCAGATATTGACGTTAATCCTCTGATATTGTTTTCAGCTTTGGTTACTATATCCTTTGCCGTCTGATCATCACCCGAAAAAGAAACAATGAAGAATGCTGTAACGACAAGGAAAATATATGGTATCTTTTTCATAGGTTGAAACTTTAAATTATTTTAAAAAAATCAGTAATGGTTTTGTTATAAATATTTATAAAGTCATTTTCCCGAATATCATTTTGCTCAAATATAATTATCATCTCTGCGCCCTGCAGCATCCAGTAAATAGCTTTAGCCAATAAGGCAGGGCTTTTTCCTTCGGGGAGCTTATTATTCTTTTTTAAGCCAAGGAAACATTTTTCAAGAAACTTGGTTTCCTGCTTCATCAAATCGTATATGATCTTTTTTAGTTTCTCATTTTCATTTATCGCTTCTAGGAAAAATAAAAGTTTGTTGACTTTTAATGTTTTTGTATTCAGTATTTTTTTGAAGCTTTCAAATTGTTCTTTCTTGGTATCAATGAATAGTTTTCTAAATGATTCCTGACTCTTAACTATATCTTCAGGTTTTACAACAACAGGCTGCTGGCTGGTTTGCAGGAAAAATTCAAAAACAGAAATCAATATCTCTTCTTTAGATTTGAAGTGATGATAAATAGCGCCTTTCGATAAACCTGTTTTTTCAATCAGATCCTGGTACGAAACATCCTTATAGCCTTCTGTAAAGAATAGCTGTAAAGCGACCTTAAGTATAGTATTTCTTGTATCTAAGCCTTTTTTGCCCATTTAATTTATACCCTTTTATATATAAAACCGACCGTACGGTTTGCAAAAGTAAACAAGATTTTAATACAACAAATTATTTTCTGTAATTTTTTAGAAACTGATCAAGACTTGACTTATTATTTTTGATAATTATTTTATCTTTTTTGTAAAATAATTTGTTTTTTAGAAAAAGTATTTATCTTTGCCGACTAATTCTATATACAATATACGTTGAATCTGAAAAATGGGTGAACTTTATAATAAACTACTTGAAGATGTGAGGTTTCAGGAAGGTGTGAAAGCCTGTATCAATTGCGGAACCTGTACTGCAATATGTGCGGCAGCATCTTTTTACAACTACGATCCAAGGGTTATAGTTGATACTGTACAAAACCGGAATGAAGACGAAATTAAAGACCTGCTAAAAAGCGATACTATATGGTATTGCGGCGAATGTATGTCGTGCAAAACAAGATGCCCGCGTGGGAATGCTCCGGGACTTGTTATTATGGCGCTTCGTTCGTTATCACAGGAAGAAGGTTACTTTGTGGAATCTGAAAAAGGCCGGCAACAATTATTTATGAAAAGAGTAGTTGGGGGGTGGATATTAACTCATGGATATTGCCTCTATTTAGAAGGTATAGGTACGGATATGTATGCCGAACAAGGTCCTGTTTGGGACTGGCGTCAGAAATTCTGGGAAGAACATTTGGATAAACTCGGAGCAAATTATAAAGGAGACGGTCCTGGAATACTGAGAAAAATACCGGAAGAGGCAATGGATGAGGTAAGGAAGATTTTTGAAGTAACCGGAGGAAACGCACGTTTCGAAAAAATTGAAAAATTCTCTAAGCAGAAAGCAGAAGAATTAGGTTTGGCTTTCGGTGATGGCATTGATAATGAATATTTTTCACATATTTATTCACACAACGATAATTCACATAACAGAAAATGAAAGAAGAAGGCAAACAGGCGATCTGGAAAGAATACCAGAAAGAAATAGCCGATGATAAATACTTTTACGTTCGCAGTTGTGTGCGCCAGAATTTTTTCCCCGGTTCCGAAACAACCTTTCTGCGTATCATGCGTGATGAACTCGGGAAAGATGTTTATGAGCATCCCTGTCATACTACATGCACAGGTATAGGTTATCATGGTGATATTGTTCCCATTGATACCATGATGACCGTTGTCGCACGTCAGTTTGCACTGATGACAGAGGCCGGGTATGAAAATCTTGCCCCTTCATGTATTACTTCTTTTGGAATTTATACTGAAGTACTAGATACCTGGCATCATTTTCCTGAAGTGGAAGAAAAAGTAAGGAAGTATCTAAAACAAGCCACCGGCAGAGAATTTAATATTCCTAAGAATCTTGCACATGCAAGCGATATAATATATAAATTCAGGAAAGAAATTGCACAGAAAGCAAAATTCAAACTTATTGATAAAGAAACAGGTAAGCCGCTAAAAGTAGTTGATCATATCGGTTGTCATTATGCAAAGATGTTTCCTGATAAAGGTGTAGGCGGTGCGGAATATCCTTATGTACTTACCGGAATGATTGAAGAATGGGGAGGCGAGGTGATAGATTATCCTGAAAGAAGACATTGCTGTGGATTTGGATTCAGGCAATATCTGGTTCAGGCTAACCGCGGATATTCAATGTCCTGTTCGCATAAGAAATTCGAATCCATGGAACCATACAAACCAGATCTCATTCTTACCAATTGTCCCGGATGTCCTATGTTCCTTGATAAATGGCAATATGCTATTGCAGAGATGGAAGGAAAAACGTATGGAAAAGATGGTCATGGTATTCCTGTTTTCACGTATGAAGAACTTGCAGGCCTTGTTCTGGGCTACGATCCATGGGATCTAGGATTACAGGTTCACCAGGTTTCGTGTGAACCATTAATGGAAAAGATAGGGATACCTTATGATCCTTCAAAAAAGTATAATGACAAGAATGGGGTGACATTAGGCGTTCCTGAAAAACCGGTAAATCTGAGAGTTTGTTAACCATGCAAAACAAGAATTGTAGTATGGTTTATAGAACGCAGATAACACTGATTAGACTGGTGATCACTGATAAAATCAGTGTAAATCATAAGCATCAGCGTCATCAGTGTTCCATTTTTTTATTTTAAATGAAAATCTTAATCACGGATAAGCATGAGTAAGAAAAGAGTAATCGTTATTGGCGGAGGCATTGCAGGGATGGAATCTTCTGCAAATCTTGCCGCAATGGGACATGAAGTTACACTTCTAGAAAAGAGCAACCAGCTTGGCGGTCATCTGCTTGGGTGGGAAAAACTGTTTCCAACCATGCGTCTTGGTAAAGATGTGGTTGAATTTCTTGAAAAAGGAGTTGAACTTGCAAAAGTAAATGTGCTGAAAAATGCAGATGTCATTGATGCGCGAAAGAACGGAAAGGTATTCAATGTAAAGCTTGCCGACGGTAAATCATTCGAATCGGATGCGGTTATTGTTGCTACCGGTTATGATGTATTTGATGCACGCAAAAAGGAAGAATATGGCTATGGTATTTATGATAACGTTGTAACTTCTGCCGAACTGGAAGAAATGTTCCTTTCAGGGAAGCCACTTGTAAATGCACAAGGGAAAACACCGAAGAAGATCGGAATAGTTCATTGTGTTGGTTCACGTGACGAAAAAGTTGGTAATGTTTATTGTTCCAAAGTTTGCTGTGTTACTGCAGTAAAGCAATCCATTGAGATAAAGGAAAAGATCCATGATGCAGAGGTTTATTGCTTTTACATGGACCTCCGCATGTTTGGCATGCATTTCGAAACGCTTTATAAACAGGCACAGGAAAAACATGCAGTGAATTTTATCCGCGGCAGGTTATCTGAAGCATGCGAAAACATGGATGGTTCTATACTGGTAAAAGTTGAGGACACGCTAGCCGGAAGGCCAATGCGCATGAGTGTGGATATGCTGGTGCTGATGGTTGGCATGGTGCCTTCTGAAGGAACAAAAAAGATAGGTGCTATGCTAGGTCTAAACTTCGGACCGAATGGTTTCTTTAAATGCCAGGATCAGCATACCATGACAACAGTATCTAATGTTCCGGGAGTTTTCTTTGCAGGCTGCTGCATGGCTCCGAGAACGATAAATAATGTGTTTGCTGATGCACGTGCTGCTGCGCTTATGACAGCAAATTTCCTTGAGGGTTATGAAATAGAAAAACGAATTACGCTGGTTTAAAAAGGTATAGAGGTATATGGAAATAAGGTATTAAGGAATATGAAAGGAAAAGGGAAATAGTAAAGATCGTCATAAAATTATACCTCTATACCCTATACCTTTATACCACATACCTTGTACCTTTTAGAATAAAAGAAACAACAATGATAAATTTCGGATATACACTGAGCAACGACAGGCAGCTCGATTTCGATAAGGGAGACAGAAGGATTGCCTCTTATGTCAAAGAGCATGAGCCTTCCTTTAATGTTTGCTTTGCCTGCGGTACCTGCACGGCAACATGCAGTGCTGGTAATTTCACTGAGATGAACCTGCGTCGAATGATCACTATGGTTAAACGAGGATATGTTTCTGAAATAAGGAAAGAGATTTCGCAATGCATGCTTTGCGGAAAATGTTCGCTGGCTTGCCCAAGAGGTGTTAATACACGCAATGTAATTATGAAGATCAATCAGGCTTTAGAACTTTATTCATTATGATCTACGACCCATTTGTCATACCGTTTTGTGTAGGAGCAATTATTCTTATACTTACTCTTGCATATAAATATCTTTACTGGATAATCACTTTAAGTAAAGCCGACAGGTTCAAATTCCTTAAAGGTATTTTCAGTTATAAAATATTTACATCCTGCAAGGAAGTCTTTACGGAAAGCTTATTGCACCGTAAAGTTTATAAAATAAATCCACTGCTTGGGTACATGCACATGAGCTTTGCTTTAGGATGGCTGTTGCTTATCTTAGGAGGAACAATAGAATCAAAGATACATACGCACAGGGCATTCAATGCACCTTACGAGCCTATCTTCTTTAAATTCTTTAACCATAATTTTTCGGGATATACATGGGTGAACGAATTTAAGTTCATTATGGACTTTATTCTTTTAGTAATACTTTCAGGTGTTGCGTTAGCTTTATTTAAAAGAATTTATTCACGTTTGTTTGGTATGAAGAAGACCACGCGTCTTAAACTCGGCGATTGGCTTGCCATGATGACCTTATGGTTTATTTTCCCCCTGCGTTTTCTGGCTGAAAGCTTTACATCGGGCACCTATCATAATGGTGGTTTCCTTACAGGTTCAGCAGGAAATTTCTTTGCATCCTTCCTTCCAGTTGAGCACCTTTCGTATATAGCATGGTGGGCTTATTCATCAGTGCTGGCTTTGTTTTTCATCGGACTTCCTTATTCGCGTTACATGCATATCTTTACTGAAGTTGTTTTGATCTTCCTCAGAAACTTCGGCATCAGGAACTGCAAAGTGTATAATTCGTTCTCCGCAATTGAAGTTCATTCCTGTTCACGCTGCGGTATTTGTATTGATAAATGCAAGCTATTGAAAGTGGCCCATACCAAGGATGTGCAAAGTGTTTATTTCCTTCAGTCCATCAGGTACAATAATATAAACCAGGAAAAAGCTTTCGATTGTTTGCTTTGCGGCAGATGCCAGGAATATTGCCCTGTTGGTATCAACATCAATAATATACGTATTTCTAAAAGATTCGAACTGTCAACGGGCAATCATAATTTCGAGTATTTGACGCCTGTGGTTGAAAAACCTGCTCCTGTAATTTACTTTGCAGGCTGCATGACCCACCTTACGCCTTCCATTAAGATAGCAATGGAATCTATATTAAAAGCATCGGGGACAGAATATCTTTTCCTTGACAAAGATGGAAGTGTTTGCTGCGGCAGGCCGTTGATGACAGCCGGTGAAATAGTGAAAGCACATAAACTGATC
This sequence comes from uncultured Bacteroidota bacterium, assembly GCA_963831005.1. Classification (GTDB taxonomy): domain Bacteria; phylum Bacteroidota; class Bacteroidia; order Bacteroidales; family CG2-30-32-10; genus CAWHOW01. The sequence continues at coordinate 96,464 of CAWHOW010000034.1, read as the reverse complement.
GAAAAGAACACCCGGCTTATAAAGGAATCGGGAGCTAAAACACTGGTCACTTCATGCCCTATATGCCTTAAAGTTTTCCAGGAAGATTACCTGCTGAACATTGAAGTGCTGCATCACAGTCAGTATATCCTTCGCCTGCAAGAGGAAGGAAAGATCAAATTGAATAAACTGCCCGTAACTACTGCTTATCACGACCCATGCGAGCTGGGCAGGGGAAGCCTTGTGTATGAAGAGCCGAGAAAACTGCTTCATTCATCCACTAAATTTCAGGAAATAAATCAAAGCAGGGAAAAGAGTTTGTGCTGCGGGAGCAGTCTTGGAGGTTTGCAGTTGAACTCCGTTCAGCGCGACCTGCTTCGCATACATTCACTGAACAAGCTTGAACAAAATAATCCCGATGTGATAGTAACCGCCTGCCCTTTATGTAAAAAAACATTTGCCAATGGCGCTACTTCAGAGGTGAAGGATATAGCCGAGGTAGTATGGATGTCGATACGAAACCAGGAGAAAAAAGCCCCTGTAAGGAAGCTTGCGATGCTGAGTAACTGATAGACTTCTTAGGGAAATAGATTCGTCATTGCGAATGGAGTGAAGCAATCTCTTAACTGAAATAAGATTGCTTCGGGACAAGAGCCCTCGCAATGACGGTTAATGTGATTTTTCAAAGAAGTCTAATGTAACTCTTATTCTTTAATAAAGATGGAATGATACTTCCCTTTATTAACGGAATTTCCTTCTAACAGGTAAACACCTTTAGATAAATTAGTAATATCTAATTGCGTTGCACCCTTATTATCCAAAGATGAGCTAATCAGTATTTGCCCTAAGCAATTATAGATATTAATTTCATCCTTAGCATTTCCCCCTTGTACATTTAAAACATCTTTAGCAGGGTTGGGGAAAATGGTTAATGCTTGTTTGTCAGGAATGCTATTAATCGCAGTAAAGGGAATTGTCAATTTTATTATTTCAGCAGTTGCTGCCGGTATAGTTAAAGTAAAATAATTGCCTGTAAAATTCACTGACTGCCACGAGCCGGGTGTCCATGTACCATTGGGCTGAACCTGGCTACCGGCCAATGTTATATCAAAAGTGTCGCTTACTGTAGGCGCCGACAGACTGACCATTTCAGCCATGTTATATGCAGCAGTGCCAGCATCAATCTGTACCGGAACAGGGTTTAAGGTATCCTTATTGATGATAGTAAGATAAATGTTTTGCAGGCTATCCATCACTGCATAGGCGTTCATGTTTTGCGCATTGCCTTTTTTCTGAACGGGAATGAATTGTCCGCTATTGCCATATTGAAAAGCAAGTATGCCGTAATAAAGTGCATTTGCCCTGTAATTCCCTGAATTATGGCTTATGATAGTAGCTGCCATATCATGCGGGCTATGAAAGTTTACTCCGTTTACACCAACTTCTGCAAGGGAATACATATAATCCAAAGCCCACAGGGCGTCAGCGAGTGAATTACTCACACCCCATTGTCCGCCGGGAGTCCAGATGGCATTATTTTCGTCCATACGGAAAGGGATATTATCACTGTCGGCGCGCATTACCAGCGTGTCGCACAGACTTGTAATAGTTTGCAATGTCGATTGCTTCAGGAGCTTGACTATCTCGCTTCCAATGCAGCAGGGATTTGCAGCCATTACATAATAATGCTGGGTAAGCATGCAAATAGTATCCTTCATATCGTGCGCAAAAGGATTGGTGTATAGGGCTGCGCCGAATTGTGCGGCAGAAGGGCCTAACACAGGGGCAGCGGGATTGTATTTCCTTATAGTGTCAACATATTGCCTGTACTGGAGCAGGAAGCTATCATAGTTGTATGCGGAACTCCTGAGCCCGCTGCTATAATAAAGATTGGGCTCGTTGCCTATTTCGAATGAAAGTAATTGAGGGACATATCGCTGCATAATATACGTCGCTTCCTGCGCTGCCAGAGAAGGATCAAAATGCCCGCCAAAATCAAGGTCAAAAATAACTTTACAACCTACTGCACTTGCAAACATGAAAAGGCTGTCTATCTCATTTTGAGTTATGGTATCAAAAGGATGTGTATTGTGAGTATTTCCGTTGATGTAAAGATAGCTTTCAACCGAATTACCCCCTATGCGGAAGTTTTTTACTCCTATGGTCTTGAAGAAATTAATGAGTGTATGATTACCCGGTCGTATGGAATCATAATGTACAGCGCCTGTTTCATAGGCTATTCCGGTGAAAGCAGGGGGCACTGTTATTCCCGGCGAAGAAGGGCTTAGTGTTAAAGTATCCTGCGCCTTCAGTATATTCAGAAGGAATAGAAACAGCATTAATGCTTCGAATTTCTTCATAATACCTTTCCGTGAAAGGTTTCGTTTTCTACTCTCATTCATTATCATGCAAAATTATACAAAAAATTGGTGGAATGCTGCCGAAACAATGTTAAACAACAGGGCAAACGCATTAAAATATTAACAAAGGCCTGGTTATAAATATTCCTCGAAGCAAGTACCTATAGTGTAGAAAAGTATTTTCTTGGTTGAAAAAAATCATGACAACACCGATTGATTATTTCACCAACATAGAAGATCCTCGCATAGAAAGGAGGAAAGAACATTTGCTTGAAGATATAATATTCATCACCATAGCATCAGTAATATGTGGAGCAGAGACATGGAATGATATCGAAAATTATGGGAATGCAAAAAAAGAATGGTTACAACAATATCTTAAACTTCCCAATGGTATCCCATCGCATGACACATTTAACAGATTTTTTAGTTTAATAGAGCCAAAGCAATTGGAACAAAGTTTTTTAAACTGGATACGTGCCATAGCAGAAATAACAGATGGGGAAATAATCAGCATAGACGGAAAAACGATACGGGGATCAAGAAATAAAGGCTCCAAGTCATTTGTACATATGGTAAGTGCATGGGCAAATGAGAATCATTTATTATTAGGTCAAATCAAAGTAGGTGACAAGACAAATGAAATTACCGCTATACCAAAGTTGCTGGAAATATTGGAAATAAGAGGGTGTATTATAACCATTGATGCTATGGGTTGTCAAACTGAAATAGCGGATAAGATTATCGAAAAAGAAGCTGATTATATATTAGCAGTAAAAGGTAATCAAGGAACATTAGAAAAAGATATTAAGGATACGATAAAATTTTCAAAGCCTACAGATGAATTTGAAGAAACAGATTTTGGACACGGAAGGATTGAAACTCGCAAATGTTCAGTCTATACTGATTTCTCACATATAGAAAACATTTCACGCTGGGCAGGAATAAAATCAATAGTAAAAATAGAATCGCTCAGAATCATAAAAGACACAGGAAAAGAAGAGAGGGAGCTCCGTTTATATATCAGTAGTATAAAACCAGATGCTCGAAAAATATCAAATGGAATCAGAAAACACTGGGGAATTGAAAATTCATTGCACTGGGTTTTAGATGTATCTTTCGGGGAAGATAAAAGTATGAAGCGTAATGTTAATGCAGTTGAAAACTTCTCCATCATTAATAGAATAGCTTTAAATCTTATAAAACAAGAAAAATCAAAGAAGATAAGCAACAAGGGTAAACGCCTTGATGCGGGATGGGATAATGATTATCTACTTAAAATCTTAAAAAATTAAATGCGTTTGCCCTGTGTTAAACAATTATTTAGTCATTTTTTGGTTTTTTAATGTATTGCCTCCTAACTTCAATTAAAAAGGCATATTTCCTTCAAGAGTAGTCACAACTCCTTTAAGAAATGACTGGTAGAAAGTTTAAGAACGGCTATGGGCGGTTTGAGAATTTAAACATAATTGGTTTTTTGCACTCGTCAGGAGACGAGCGCGAACTAGGGATTAAAAAGACGGCAAAAGCTACCATAACAGATAAACATCATCCTATATTCAGCATCACTTCTCCCGATCCTTATATATGGGATGGCTGGATTTATATAGGCATTCAGTAGAAAATTCGCGGACATCCGGTAAGTTTTGCCTGTTATACAGGTAAATTCAGAGTGCTTCGGGGCAAATAGCCCCGGGCACTCTTTGCTTTTCGGGTATTTTATATAACACAAGTGAGTAAAGTTGTAACAAACGGTGCAATCGTTGTAACGATAGGCGCAATCGTTGTAACGAATGGTGCAATCGTTGTAACGAATGATGCAATCATTGTAACGAATGATGCAATCATTGTAACGAATGATGCAATTGTTATAACGAACGTGCTATCGTTGTAACGAACGCTGCTATCGTTGTAACGAAGTGTATCGTTGTAAAGTTTTTCATGCAACTCTTACAAGAATTGGTGCAAGTTGTCTGACTAATGGCAAGAAATGGGATAAATAACCTTAAAACAGCCTTTCGACCAAACTATTTTCGATAAATTGTTTGCCTGAAAGATAAAATATATATATTATTGCGGCATCGAATTAAAATTGAAAATTTGTATACGGTAATAGATTAGTCTGCCATGCAAGCAATGCTGAAACGATAAGCTAAATACTAAAAATATGAAAATACAACTTTCTTTAATAATTATTTTAACTGCAATGGCAGTTCATGGACAAATAACTTTTCAAAAAACTTATGGTGGCGACAGCATCGATATTGGACTTTCGGTACAACAAACTACCGACGGAGGTTATATCCTTTTCGGGGAAACAAATAGTTTTGGGAATGGCGGACAGGATATGTACCTTGTAAAAACAGACAACTACGGAAATCAACTATGGTATAAGACATACGGAGGGCCAAATTGGGAATATGGAATATCGGTGGAACAGACAACGGATGAAGGATATATTTTGTGCGGATCATACTCTGGTATAGGCAATGATACCATGACGTTAATAAAAACAGATGCAGGAGGCAATGAAGTCTGGAACAAGAGATATAGAGGTTCTGTTTACAGGGATGTAGGTCAATTTGTGCGTCAGACCACTGATGGAGGTTTTATTGCCGTTGGCTTTACCGGACCGGGTTTTACTGAAGATATTTACGTGGTAAAAACAGACTTTAATGGTAATATTCAATGGAGCCAGACATATGGCGGTGCCGGGCGCGATCTGGGGGAATGCATAAGGCAAACCAGTGATGGAGGATATGTGATATTTGGACAAACCAACAGTTTTGGACATGGAGGCGAAGATATGTATCTGATCAGAACTAATAGTATGGGAGATACTATCTGGACAAAAACGTATGGCACTTCATCAAATGAAATAGGAAGCTCTCTATACATCACAACAGATCATGGTTTTATTATGCTGGGATACCAGGATACAACAGGAGGCAATTTATACCTGGTCAAGGCCGATTCGCTGGGAAATGAACAGTGGAGCAACTATTATGGCGGAACCGGGTGGGATTTGGGATATTGCGTTCAGCAAACAACTGATGGCGGATATGTGCTTGCGGGACGAAAAGAGAATACATCTGCAGGGACCAATGATATGTATTGCGTTAAAACGGATAACAGCGGAGTTATTCAATGGCAATATACTTATCCAAAAGGTATATTGAGTGATGCCTGTTCCATCCAGCAGACAACTGATGGTGGATATATATTGCTTGGCTCAACTACGGATACAACAGGTGGACTTAATATTGATATGTACCTGGTGAAAATTAATGCATCAGGTATACTTTCAGTTCATGACGAAAATAGTGAGAGCATAAATGTTTCTGCTTATCCCAATCCATTTAATGATTATGCTACTATTGAATTTGATAATCATGACAGTAAAGAATTTTCACTTAAAATTTTAAACCTACAAGGACAAGTAGTCAGCACAATTGATAAAATTACCACAGAGCATGTAGTAATTGAAAGAAATAACTTAGAAAGCGGACTTTATTTCTTTCAACTATTGTGCAACGACAAACAAGTTATTGCTACAGGGAAATTAATATTAGAATAAACTTTGATTAACTTAGCAATACTTCTATGGCTTGATGGCGCTCGCTAAGTTTCGCACTCGACAGACCGTGGTTAGAAAGTTGCAAGCAATGCTTGAACGATATGTGTAAACAATAATATTAATTTTGAAAATTAATTATGTATTTAAAAGTGCGGCGTCAGCACTATAATCACCGACGGCAACACTATGAAATGGTATCATTATGTAGCATCATTTTTTGCGGGAACTTTCTTAGCTAATGTTGTTCCGCATTTCATTAACGGCATTTCAGGCAATGCATTTCCAACGCCTTTTGCCGATCCACCGGGCAAAGGATTATCGTCGCCTATGGTAAATGTTATATGGGCTTTGGCTAATTTGCTTGTCGGCTATTTGCTGTTAAGAGTGAGCAAGACCAGTGCAAAGAACTGGCTCTCGATGCTCATTTTCTTTGCAGGAATAGTAGCTATCAGCCTTATGTTGAGCGTTGCCTTTATGGATAAAATGAAATAAAGAAAGCACTTAGCTTTTGTCTTTTTAATATGCCCTTTGCCCTGTTATGCAAAGGCTATTCTTTATTAGACTTCTTCGGAAAGTTATTTTTCGCGTCATCGAGGGAGGAACGACAGAAGCAATCTTAATTTAAACAAGCGATTGCTTCTCCGCCAGCTGGCGGATCGCAATGACGTATCTATTTTCCGAAGAACTCTATTGAAACACCTCATATAGCATGAGAATGGCGGATATTTGTTTTTTAGAAATAAAAATGAATATCTTTGGGCAGTGTAAACCATAATCGATTTTTATGCAAAAGAAATCTGTTGTAATACGGCTGCTTATATATTGTTGTCTTTTATTGATTGGCACAGGCGTTTTTGCCCAGTCGAAGAAGACAAAGAATTCCAAGAATAAAAATAAAACCCAGCAGCAATCTTCACCTGTACAAACTTCACCTACAGGTAACACGGCTAAGCCCATTGCCGACAGTGTGAATCACAAACAGACTGTTGATAATGGAAACCATAAACCGGCTGCCGACAGCGTAAAGCTACGGCATCTGATAGCATAAAGAATAAACCAACGGCTGGCAATGCCAACATTAATGTGGTTTCCGACACCGCTAAACCGAGGCCTCATAAAAAATTGGTTCTGGCAGATACGCTTACCATAAGCGATTATATGCTGGGCATTGAAAGGGTGAATGATAATCTGAATGCTATAGGCGATAGCGCCAAACTGAGTTTTGAAGTAGTGGGCTGGCAAAGAAAAATTATCAGCATAGCGAATGAGATCAATCAAATTCGCCAGAATATCAGAGACAAGCATGCCGCTATTAATCTTAAAAACTTATACCTGTATCAAAGTTTTGCTTCAAATTTAAATGAGGATAATGAGCAGATTCAGACCAGTCTTGGTAAAACATACTGCCGGATTTATCACGCCAAGCTGCACCTGAAAACAGTACTGGATGATACTATGTTCAGGAAGGTTTATGATGACAGCATACTTAGAAGCATATTCGATCAAAAATTAACCCGGCTGGAGCGCAAATGGGGACGAACAGATACGCTTACAAGGACCAATATTGACAGCCTGAATGTACTGAAAGTTAAACTGGCTGAAAACGCTATCAACTTATCCAATATGCTCAGTGGGATTGAAACAAGGCTGGACAAGGGCAGACAGCAGATTTTCCATCAGGAAGTAAATTATTTATGGCAAAAAGATAAATCCTTTAATAACATTACTGATTCCACTAAAACGGCTGTTTACAAACTGCGTAGTGAACAAAAAGCAATAGATTATTATTTCGGACAGACATCGGGAGAAAGAGCAATAATAATTGTTTTCGGTATTTTGCTTTTTATCTGGTTGTTCTTCAGAAGAAAGCTCGTCAGGGCGCTCAAAGCGAAAAAAGAGGAATATGATTTTCTGCATTTGCGGTATATGAACAATAACCCCATATTATCCCTCGTTGTTTTATTGTTTTGTTTGACCCCTTTCTTCGATGCGTATGCTCCTACTTCCTATATTACCATTGAATACATTGTGCTGCTTGCAGCTTCATCGGTAATTGTATTCAAAAACAAAAGCTATTCCCGTATCAGCTGGCTGATATTTGTAGGGCTATTTATTGCTAATGCCCTTGCCTGCATGCTGATGGAACCGACATTACAGTCACGGTTATGGTTACTGGCAATGCATTTGGGAATTATAGTATTCTCTTTCCTTTTCTACAGAAAATTAAACAAACAGGTACCCTATAGCAAATGGATAAAAATTGCTGTTATTACAGGGATATTTTTATCCTGCCCTGGGGATACTTTTAAATCTTTTCGGAAGGTTCTCGCTGTCATGTATATTTGGTTTAGCCGGCATCTTTGCAATTACACAGACTTTGGTGTTACCTATTTTTGTTGACACTTTTGTTGAGATATTCCTGGTGCAATTGAAGAGCAGCCGCCTGAAGAAAGGCATAAACAAGCCTTTTGACTGTTCTTTCGTGGTGAATAAAATCAAAGGAACGCTGGTCATGGTTGCTGGTCTGTTATGGCTAATCATGCTTCTTGTTAATTTACCTCATTTATCAGAATATGCATTACGTGACAAGAATGGTTGCTAACTTAACATAGAATAGTTTTATCTTGACAGGAATGGTTGTTAACTTAACAAGTATTGTTGTTCACTTACATATTATATGGTTGTCTATCTTAACAACGAATAGTTTTTCATTTAACAAAATGGTTGTTCACTTAAAAGAATGGTTGTTCACTTAACAAGAATAGTTACTCAATTGACAAAATGGTTGTTTACTTAACACGAATGTTGTACTTGATAAGGTGGTTATCTTCTGGCAAGAAATACATGCTATTTGGGAAGAATGCCTAATAAACGAACAAAAACTGCTTTCTTAAACAATATTCCTAAACCAGCAAAAAGTTTAAACTATTTTTCTTTTTTTCTTTGCCGCAAATATGCGTAAGGTCAAAAATCCATATATCAAAGTCGAAGATTACTGCTGTTTTGGCTGTTCGCCTGATAACCCAACAGGGTTAAGGCTGGAATTTTATGAAGATAGGTGATGAAATAGAAATAGGCGGACAGGCAGGCAAAGTAAAAGAGATAGGGTTGCGTGCCAGCACCATAACTACAGGCGACGGAGCCGAAGTGATTATCCCTAATGGAAGTATCCTCTCGCAAAACATTATTAACTGGACATTCAGCAATGATGAAAAGCGTGTTATGCTTCAGTTCGTTTTATACGGAAAAGAGTTGGATTCTAATATAATTAATGAAGTGATAAACGATACCATCAAAAGCATTCCGAATGTTATAACCAAAAAAACACCGGCGATATTATATACCAAAGTAACACAAGATACTTGTTCGCTTACAGTTAAGTTTTGGAGTATTATAAGCAAAACAGAAAGCGTGAAGAGTGCAGCTATGCTTAAGCTTAGTGCTGCATTTAGCAGTAAAAATATTGAGTTTGTATAGGGCTTATTGGAGCAATTTGTTCACCAGTTCGGTTACACCTTTGCCTGCTTTTTCTTTAATAACACTTAACTCATGTTACGCAGAAAAGAAATTAACCGCAAAGAACACGAAGAAAAGATACGCTAAGAACGCTAAGAAGATAATTTCTTTGCGAACTTTGCGAAAAACTTTGCGCCCTTTGCGGTAAAAAGACATTTGCGTAACATCAGCACTTAAGTTGGAAATTCCGTAAACTTCGGAACCATTTGGGTCAACAAGGTATTTGGGAACACTGTTCGGGACATAATTCAGCAAACCTGCTGTAGGATATACATTAAGGGGACTTCTAATAATTCTTAAAAACAAATTCTAATTTCTAATTTCTAAACTCTAAATAATATCAAATAAACAAATTTTAATGTTCAAAACCTTTGCTAATTCAATGTTTGGTGCTTTTCTCATTTGAATTTTGAAATTATTTAGAATTTAGGGTTTAGTGCTTAGGATTTTAAAAAACAAAATTTTTAGAACCCACCTTAAGAGAAGTGCCAATCACTAAATAAATATCGGCTTCAGATGATAGCTGTGCTGCAGGAACAATATTGGGAACGACTTCTCCAAACCAAACAATATGAGGTCGTAGTTGTGAACCTTTTTCGCATTTATCTCCTTTTTTTAATTCCCAGCCTTCAATATTATAAACCAGTTCGTCATCTACAGTACTTCTAGCCTTTTTAAGTTCCCCGTGAAGATGAAGCACTTTGGTTGAACCTGCTTGTTCATGCAGGTCATCCACATTCTGTGTAATGATTTGAACATCAAATTTCTTTTCAAGTTCAGCTAAAGCATAATGGGCGGCATTGGGTGAACATTCATATAGTTGCTTTCGTCTTTGGTTATAAAATTCAAGCACAAGAGATTGATTTCTTTCCCATGCATCAAAAGTGGCTACATCTTCAACCCTGTGTTCTTCCCATAATCCACCGCTGTCGCGAAATGTTTTTATACCGCTTTCAGCGCTGATTCCTGCACCTGTTAATACAACAACTTTTTTCATTAATTGTAAGTTTTAACAAAAGTACAAAGACTCATTGAGAACCAGTAAATAAAAAGAAAAATGATGCATGTAAATTAATTATAAAAATATTCTTAAATAACGTGAATTATGGATTAAAAGTTTATTTCGCCCCTAACGGGGCTTTGTTTTCAAGGGGTTATTCTTTTCTACCAATATAATGCTCCTAACGGAGCTTAGAAAAGTCCTGTAAGGACTATATATTGGTAGAAAACAAATTGCCATTTACCTGATAAACCCCGTAGGGGTGCAATATAATTAAAAAGATAATCCATAATTCACGTTTAAATTCCAAGTTTTTCATTAAAAAGTGTACTTTTACACATTTCTAATAATCAACCAAATATTTTCAACAAAAAACAATAAGATATGGAACCCATCAAATTAAACCTGGAGAACCTTAACAAGGCCTTTCCAGAAAACTTCACACAGGAACAAATTGCAAAAGCAAAGACATTATTCCTTAAAAAGCTTTCCGAAGAAGCGCATAAATTCTACGGAGGGAAAGTACAAACAGTTCCCAAAGCTCCTGTTCCCGGTTTTAACTGGTTCAACGTATGGTACACACCGGGCGTTTCAAAGGTCTCTACAAACATTAGGGATAATAATGTTTCATCTTACGAGCTTTCAAACAGGGGGAATCTTGTTGCTGTAGTCAGTGATTCCACAAGAGTACTTGGTGATGGCGATTGTACTCCTGCCGGTGGTTTAGGAGTAATGGAAGGCAAGGCTTTCCTGATGAAATATTTGGGAGGCGTTGATGCTGTTGCTTTATGTATTGACAGCAAGAATGAAAAAGGCGAAAACGACCCGGATAAGATTATTCAATTTGTAAAAATGTGTCAGCATAGTTTTGGTGCAGTTAACCTGGAAGATATTTCGCAGCCGAATTGTTATAAGGTTCTGGATGTATTGCGTGAAGAATGCGAAATCCCTGTATGGCACGACGATGCACAGGGAACAGCATGCGTAACACTCGCCGGGTTTATTAATGCCATAAAACTTGCAGGCAAGAAAACATCCGAAGTTAAAATTGTATTTTTTGGCGCAGGCGCTTCTGTCACTTCTATTGCTCGTTTAATTATTGCAGATGGGGCTGATCCAAAGAAAATAGTTATGTTCGATACCAAAGGTTCGTTGCATACTGACCGTAAAGATATCCAGGCCGACAAAAGATTTTATCGTAAATGGGAACTTTGCGAAAAAACGAACCCAAACAAAATTAAAACAATGGAGGAAGCAATTAAAGATGCTGATGTGCTGATTTCTTGTTCTACTCCCGGACCATGTACCATTAAACCCGAGTGGGTAAAAGCTATGGCAAAGAAATCGATTGTGTTTGCCTGTGCTAATCCGGTTCCGGAAATTTACCCTTATGCTGCAAAAGAAGCCGGAGCATTTATAGTTGCTACAGGTCGTGGCGATTTTCCTAACCAGGTAAATAATTCAATAGGCTTCCCGGGCATCCTGAAAGGCGCATTAATGGTAAGAGCTAAAAAGATTACAGATAATATGGCAATAGCTGCTGCTCATTCTCTTGCAAATTATGCTGAAAAAAGAGGAATTAATCCGGAGGATATAGTTCCCAATATGGAAGAAGCTAGTGTGTTCCCCGAAGAAGCTGCCGATGTTGCCATGCAGGCAATAAAAGACGGTGTTGCCAGGGTGCAGATGACCAGGGAAGAAGCATTTGCAAAAGCCAAAGCGGATATTGATTATTCAAGGAGCCTTACCAAGAGTTTAACCGATAATGGTTTTATTACAGCCCCAAAACAGCAAATGTTGCAGGATGCTCTTGACTGGGCAATAAAACAGCTTTCGTAATTAGTTATTATATTAAATTAAGAGGGGTTCTAATAATTATGAAATTCGTCATTGCGAAGGAGGAACGACTGAAGCAATCTCATTGATTTTTAGATTGCTTCACTACGTTCGCAATGACGTGCTTTGAATTTTTAGAAGTCCCCTTAATTGTTAAAGGGAATTGCGATTTGCGAATAGCCGATCACGATTTTCAATAGAATAATAGTTCTTTATAAATAAACAATAGTGAAATCGGTTTGAGATATTGTCTCAATGCTTCGAGATATTAGTCATGTGACATGAGACATTAGTCATGTAACATGAGACATTAGTCATGTGACATGAGACATTAGTCATGTGACATGAGACATTAGTCATGTGACACGAGATATTAGTCATGTGACATGAGACATTAGTCAAGTGACATGAGATATTAGTCATGTGACATGAGATATTAGTCATGTAACATGAGACATTAGTCATGTGACACGAGATATTAGTCAAGTGACATGAGACATTAGTCATGTAACACGAGATATTAGTCATGTAACACGAGATATTAGTCATGTAACACGAGATATTAGTCATGCGACATGAGATATTAGTCATGTGACACGAGATATTAGTCATGTGACATGAGACATTAGTCAAGTGACATGAGACATTAGTCAAGTGACATGAGACATTAGTCATGTGACACGAGATATTAGTCAAGTGACATGAGACATTAGTCATGTAACACGAGATATTAGTCAAGTGACATGAGACATTAGTCATGTAACACGAGACATTAGTCATGTAACATGAGATATTAGTCAAGTGACATGAGACATTAGTCAAGTGACATGAGACATTAGTCATGCGACATGAGACATTGTTTCAATGCTTCAATACATTGTTTCATTGAAATAAAAGGGTTTTACCTTTCGCGAAATATAAATTTGAGCAGAAATGGAGATAATTCTAAGGAAAAGCTTACAGTAAATGGAGCCGCGAGTAGAAATATTAAAGGAAAAGAAGTTAATAGGTAAACGAATGGTAATGTCTCTTTCCAATAATAAAACAGGTGATTTGTGGAGAAGTTTTATGCCAGGACGGAAAGAAATTAAAAACAATGTTGGAACAGAACTGTACTCAATGCAGGTGTATGATGATTTATATTTTGATAATTTTAATCCAACTACTGAGTTTGAGAAATGGGCATGTATTGAAGTAACTGATTTTAATACAGTTCCTGACGAAATGGAAGCAGTTATATTAAAAGGCGGATTATATGCAATTTTTTTACATAAAGGCGCAGCAAGCACCGGGCAAAAAACATTTCAGTATATTTTTGGAACGTGGTTGCCAAATTCAAGCTATTTGTTAGATAACCGACCTCATTTTGAGATTCTAGGCGCAAAATATAAAAATGAAGACCCTGATTCAGAAGAAGAAGTGTGGATACCAATAAAACAAAAAGAATAACTTAATATGAGAAAAGGGAAAACAGGGAAGGTAAAAAAGTAGGCAGTTGGCAGTATGCAGTCAGCAAACAAATAATTGCAGACTGAAGACTGGAATTATCAGCGTAAATCAGCATTTTCAGTAGCCTGTGCCGATAAACTATCGGCATCATCAGCGTTCCTATTAAAAAGAAATCTAACTTTATGAAAAAATAACCAATATCCAATAATCAATGTCCAATAATCAAGTGAGGAAATATTTGGAAATTGGGCGTTGGTTGTTGAATATTGAAAATTGAAATACCTTGAACTTAAAGCAATTTAGCAATAAAACAGTTTAATCATTTAACAAATGCTTTCATACATACAAGGAATACTTACTGAGAAAACTCCAACCTATGCTGTTATTGATTGCGGCGGGGTTGGGTTTTTATTGTTTATATCAGTCAATACTTATTCTTCTTTACCTGAAATAAACCAACAGTGTAAACTCCATACTCATCTCACAATCAAATCTGAAGCTACCACACCTGTTGGCCTAATAATGTATGGATTTGCCAATATTGAAGAGCGAAGTATTTTCCTTGAATTGATTTCTGTATCGGGAATAGGTTCCAATACCGCAAGACTTATTCTTTCTTCACTTACAACGACGGAAGTAATTTCTGCCATTAGCAATAGTGATGTACATACTTTCAGGAATGTAAAAGGAATTGGCGAAAAAACAGCACAAAGGATTATTATTGATCTGAAAGATAAAATCAGCAAGATTCCTCATTCAAAAGAATTTTTCCTCCCACTACACAATAATATACAAAATGAAGCGTTAAGTGCGTTAATCATGCTCGGTTTTAACAAAAACACAACTGAGAAAGTTATTGATAAAGTAATTAAAACCCAGGGAGTTAATATCAGTCTGGAGGAAATGATCAAACAGGCGCTAAAACTTTTGTGATATTATTTAGTATAAACAGTTTATTTAATTAAATACCCGATTTGGTTCGATTTATAAAATATACTTTCCAGGTTTTATTCCTGTTATGCTTATTGTTTATTGTCTGGGCTTCAAGTGCAACTTTTATTTCTCATTCTAGAGTCTTTAAAAGAAGCGCCCCTCCAGTAGAGATTTCCGACGATACGATAAATGATGACACTTCACATTTAATTTATCCAATTCCTAGTGGCGGCTATAATTATCCTTTTGATGGAAGTATGGATTCAAGTGCTCTTTATCTGCATAATCCTCCGAATATATCCGACAGCGTAATTTACGACCCTGCAACCAATACATATATTTTCACAAACACTGTTGGAGGTCATAATATAACTCCGCCTAATTACATGTCTTTCGAGGATTATCAGAATTACGACATTGACAAATCCATGAGAGAGTACTGGATGGAAAGGAATGGTACGTCTGCAAAAGGTAAGGGAGGAATACCTAAAATTCATATTGGCGGCGAAGCTTTTGATCAAATATTTGGCAGCAATACTATAGATATCAGGCCACAAGGCTCTGCTGAACTTATTTTTGGATTACAGGCAATGAGAAGGCAGGATCCATCTCTTAATGTTAAGCAGCAAAGAACAGCCAATTTTAATTTCCAGGAAAAGATACAGATGAATGTTACTGCAAAAATTGGTGATAAGATAACCTTGGGAATGAGTTATAATACCGAAGCCACTTTCGATTTTGAGAATAAAATGAAACTCGCATATGAAGGAAAGGAAGATGATATAATAAAATCAATTGAAGCCGGTGATGTTACTCTTCCTCTTAATAGCACTCTAATCACTGGAAGTCAAAGTCTTTTTGGTCTTAAAACAAAGCTTCAATTTGGTAAGGCTACTGTGACAAGCGTTTTTTCACAGCAAAAAAGTCAAACATCCACTATTAATGTTTCCGGAGGTGCCCAAACCAGCAATTTTAGTTTCAAGGCGGATCAATACGAGGAAAACAAACATTTTTTTATTGCTCAGTATTTCCGTAACAGATATGATGCAGCATTAAAGGATCTCCCGGTTGTAAATTCCAATATCAATATTACAAAAATAGAGGTCTGGATAACCAATATCGGTGCAGCTACTACTGACAACAGAAATGTTGTGGCTTTTACTGATCTTGGAGAATATGCACCTTACAATAAAAATATATATCGTTCATCACCGTCAATCTCGTATCCTCATCCCCAATACCCATCGAACCGATCTAATACCCTCTATCCCGTTCTTATTCCTTCTTATAGCGCTACTTCTCCTTTAAGAAATATTAATTCAGCAAATAATTATTTGACTTCTACTTTGAGTGCTAAAAAATTTGTTGCCAGCCAGGATTATGAAATAGTTAACCTTGCCAGAAAACTTTTACCAACAGAATATACTTTTAACAGTAAACTGGGTTTTATTTCTTTAAATTCTACTCTTAACTCCAATCAGGTTTTGGCTGTAGCATATCAGTATACTGTAATAGGCGACACTACCATATATCAGGTGGGGGATTTGTCTACAAGTATTGCCAGTCCAAACGCTTTAGTTGTAAAACTTTTGAAAAGTTCACAATTAAATACGAGGATACCTATATGGAATCTTATGATGAAGAATGTTTATTCTGTTGGAGGATATCAAATTAATAAAGAAGATTTCAGACTTGACGTTCTTTATACTAATGAGCAAACCGGAGTACCAATGGGATACTTTGCAGAAGGAAATAACAATGTGAAGGGCCTGCCAATTATTCGGTTGTTAAATTGTGACAACCTTGATATTGAGATGGATCCTGAACCAGATGGAGTATTTGATTTTATTGATGGTGCGGCAATTTCTGGCGGGACAATCCAGTCATCAAATGGTCGGATCTATTTCCCTGTACTGGAACCATTCGGGAGTGATTTGCGAGCGAAATTTAATGATAATACCCTTGCTGATAAATATTGTTATGATTCCCTATATACGCTGACTAAAACAGAGGCTCAGCAATATCCAGATAAAAACAGATTTACAATTCAAGGAATGTATAAATCTGCTGGCGGTTCTGAAATATCACTGAATGCAATGAATGTCCCTCAGGGTTCTGTTAAAGTCACTGCTGGCGGTATATTGCTTACAGAAAATGTTGATTATACTGTTGATTATACATTAGGAAGAGTTAAAATATTAAATGAAGGCATCTTGAATTCTGGAACGCCAATTCAGATTACTTTGGAGAATAATTCTCTTTTTAATATACAAACCAAAACATTAATGGGTACTCATATTGATGAGGCAGTAAATAAAAACCTGACTCTTGGTGCCACCATTCTTAATCTTACAGAAAAACCCATTACACAAAAAGTGAATTACGGAGATGAGCCTATTTCTAATACTATTTGGGGATTTAACGGCAATTACCAAAAAGAATCTCCCTTTATTACTAAAATGCTAAATGAACTTCCCTTTTATCATACCAAGGCCATTTCAAAAGTTGGTGTTTCCGGCGAATTTGCCGATTTGATCCCAGGCCATGCAAGAGCAATTGGTAAATCAGGGACTGCTTATATTGATGACTTTGAGGGTAGCATATCTACTATTGATTTAAGGAATGTTGGTTCCTGGCATATTGCAAGCACTCCGCAAGGACAGGCTCCTACTGTATTTCCCGAAAGTGCTCCAAATACAAATTTGGCGTACAGGTTTAATGCAGCAAGATTTTGCTGGTATGTGATTGACCCCTTATTTCAAGTATCCAATAACCTGACACCATCAAATATTACTAAAAATGATCAGTCTAATAATTTTACAAGACAGGTATTGCAAAATGAAGTATTTCCCAATGAAGAAAACCCTGACGGAGTGCCAACTCCAATACCCGTACTCAATATAGCATTTTATCCTGAACAAAGAGGGGCATATAATTATGATGCTGCTCCCTCTGCATATTCCAGTGGTGTTGCTCCAGACGGAACTTTAAATAATCCGGTATCAAGATGGGGTGGCATGATGAGAAGTATTGAAACTACCGATTTTGAAGCTACTAATGTTCAATATATTCAATTCTGGCTGATGGATCCGTTTGCAAATCCAGGTACGGGTACTGATGAACAAAATTTTCACCAGTTAGTGAATGGAGGCGATCTATATTTCGACCTTGGCAATCTTTCTGAAGATGTTCTCCGTGACGGACAAAACAGTTTTGAAAATGGATTACCAACAACCTCAACAGTAACTAATGTTGATACTACCATTTGGGGAAGAGTTCCAACATTGCAGGCATTGACAAATTCCTTTGCCAATGATCCAAATTCACGCCAATATCAGGATATTGGAATTGATGGTTTAGGCGATGCGGATGAAAAATCTTTCTTCTCACCTTTTGTTCAAAAAGTAAATGCACTTTGCAGTTCAAGCTCAACGGCTCAGGCTGTACAGGAAGCAAATGCAGATCCTTCTTCCGACGATTATCATTATTTCCGAGGAACAGATTATGATAATAATAATGTGAGTATTCTTGACAGGTATAGAAAGTTCAACGGGTTGGAAGGCAATTCTGTTGCAAGCGGACAGGCTACTCCTGGCGCAGACGTCGAATCATACCCTGTTCAGGCTACAACAATTCCTGATGGAGAAGATATAAACCATGATAATACGATTAATCAATCAGAAAGCTATTTTGAATATTTGGTTAAATTGACTCCAAGTAAAATGGTTGTCGGACAAAATTTTATAACTGACATGTTTGAAGCTACAGGAGTGCCTGTTCCTAATGGAACACAAACTGTAAAATGGTATCAGTTTAAAATACCTATTGAAAGTTATTCTCGAGCAGTTGGTGGTATACAGGACTTTAAATCAATAGGTTTTATGCGAATGTACCTGAAAGGTTTTACAGAAAATACGGTACTCCGTTTTGCAACACTTGACCTTGTAAGAGGTGACTGGAGAAAATATGATTATTCACTTCTTACTCCGGGAGAATATATTCCGAATGATAATGTAAGCAATACAACATTTGATTTATCCGTTGTAAATATTTTTGAAAACGGTAAAAGGACTCCCGTTCCTTATGTTATGCCTCCGGGAATTCAGCAGGAAGTAAATTTAGAAACCACTAATTTACAAAAGTTAAATGAGCAATCATTGTCAATAACCGTTTGCAATCTGTTAGACGGTGATTCCCGTGCTGTTTATAAAACCTGTGATTTTGATATGCGACAGTACAAGAACCTAGACATGTTTGTTCATGAAGAAGCTGGTTCGACGGAACCTTTAAACAAAGGAGATTTAACAATATTTTTAAGATTGGGAACGGACTTTACACAAAACTATTATGAATATGAAATTCCTTTAACTCCAACGCCATGGGGTACATCGGCCACTAATGTTAGTGCAATTTGGCCAGATTCGAATATGTTCGATATTACCCTGAGTATATTAGAAAATGCTAAAATGGCTAGAAATACCCAAATGCGAACTTCTGGCTCAAGTGTTTCTCTTACTACACCATATGTTACATATGATCACGGAAGAAAGATTACCGTTATGGGTACGCCAACTCTCAGCGCAGTTGAAGTGATTATGATTGGAATCAGAAATCCAAAGAAATCTTCATTGCATCCTAATGATGACGGACAATCTAAATGCGCTGTACTTTGGGTTGATGAATTGCGCTTAACAGATTTTAATAAGAAAGGTGGATGGGCTGCGACATCGACTGCCAATGTTACGTTAGCGGATCTGGGGACCGCAACACTTGCGGGGAAGATTGTCACACCCGGGTTTGGAGGTATTGAAGATAAAATTAATGATCTTTCAAAGGCAACTACTATGCAGTATGAATTTGCCACCAGTCTTGAATTAGGCAAATTCCTTCCTGAAAAAACAGGGATAAAAATACCAATGCATTTCGATTATTCTCAAATAATAAGCAATCCACAATATGACCCGTTGGATCCAGATGTGCTCTTCAAAGACGATTTAAATTCGTATACAAATAAAACTCAAAAAGATTCGGTTAAATCAATTTGCCAGGACAAGACAACAATGAAAAGCATCAACTTTATCAATGTTAAGAAAAACAAAACAAAGACTTCTTCAAAATCACATTTCTATGATATAGAGAATTTTGATTTCACCTATTCATATAAGCAAAAGGATCATAGCGATATTGATATTGAACATCAACTATCAAAAGAATATTTTGGAGCCATTGGATATAATTTTAATAACAATCCCAAAAATTATACTCCATTATCAAAGGTTAAATTTTTATCCTATGGTCCTTTAAAACTATTAAAGGATTTTAATTTCTATCTGATGCCTAAAACGTTGACGTTCCGAACCGATATGGACAGGCTTTATTCAGAGGAAAAATTAAGAAATCTGACTGATGCAAATATTATTATTGATACGACTTTTGTAAAATCGTTTACATGGACAAGAGATTATGGGCTAAAGTTCGACTTTACAAAAAATTTAAACATGGATTTCACAGCCAATGCCGATGCCAGAATTGATGAGCCGCAAGGTAGAATTGACAATAATGAAAAAAGGGATTCTATTTGGAATAATATAAAGGATTTTGGTCGTATGACCAATTATAATCATACTTTAAATGTAAACTATAACATTCCTATTAATAAAATTTCGTGGCTTAACTGGGTCACGGCATCTGCAAAATATAGTGCAGGATACATTTGGACTGGGGCACCGCTTTCAGCATTATCTTTGGGAAATACTATCGAAAACACAAATAATAAACAAATAAATGGAACCTTTAACTTTATTAATTTGTACAATAAAGTGGATTATTTAAAAAAATTGAATCAGCAAAAATCATCTAATTCCAATTCTTCAAACCAAACTAATAATAAGATTCCTGACAAGAATATTAGTAAAAACACTTCTAAAAGCATTAATAAAAATTCCAAAACTAAATCTGACAGTACCCAGACAGATACAACCAAGGTTGACGTTGTAAAAGAAATAAAAGATAATGTACTTAAATTCCTGATGATGCTTAAAAATGTTTCTTGTTCTTATTCTCAGGGAAATGGAACTTTTGTTCCGGGATATATGTTAACTCCGGAATTTATTGGATTGGATCCAACCGGAAAATATCCAGGACCGGGATTCGTTTTTGGTGACCAAAAAGATATAAGACCTCGATTTGGAAATAATACTTCTTTTCTTTCGACCGATTCTTCAATGAATACTCCATATCAGAACAAATATAGTCAAACCTTCACTGCGCGTGCAACGATTGAACCCGTGAGCAAATTACTAATAGAATTATCAGCGACCAGAACATTTTCTGATAACCATTCTGAGTATTATAAATGGAATAGTGACTCCTTAAAGTATATGAGTTATAATCCAGCGGAAACAGGTGCATACAGTGTATCAATCTTGTCTTTTAAAACAGCATTTTCTGTGGATAACAAAACAACTAATTCAAATGCAGTCTTTGCTAAATTCCAAACATACCTGCAAACAGTTGCATGGAGGCTGGCTTATAAAAATAAAAACTGGATAGCAAACGGCAGTCAAACTTTTATAGATTCTGCTTCTGGCAAAAAATTTCCTGTTGGTTATGGACCAACATCTCAGGACGTAATGCTACCTGCTTTTCTTGCCGCATATGAAGATAAAAACCCCAATACAATATCACTAAGTCCTTTTTCTGAAAAATTATCATGGAGTGATCTTCCCTTGCCTAATTGGAAAATTAATTATGACGGACTGACAAAGATTCCATTTATAAAGGATTACTTTAAAACGATAACATTAAGCAATTCATATAAATCGACATATAACGTCGGTGCATTTGCATCAAATCTTTTGTACGATGATGATAACGGGGATGGATGGCCAGTATCAAGAGACCCCCTTAGTAATAATTATATATCACAGTATCAAATTGATGCTGTAACTATTGCAGAGCAATTTAGCCCGCTAATTGGAGTAGACATGACTTGGAACAATAGTATTCTATCTGATTTTAAAATTAACAAAACACGCAACCTTTCTCTTTGCTTTGACAATAACCAGCTAACTGAGATAACTAGCAATGAATATATTATCGGACTGGGTTACAGAATTAAAAATGTTGTTTTACCTTTAAAACTTGGTAATGGGAAAACAAAAAAATTAAAGAGCGATGTTAACCTGAAATCTGACGTCTCATTTAAAACAAATAAAACCGTGCTGCGAGAACTGGTTCAGGATGTTAATGAAATATCTTCCGGGCAGCGAATTATTTCTATAAATGTTTCTGCCGACTACATGATAAGCCAGAAATTCACTATTAAGCTTTTCTTCGATAAAATTATTAACAACCCGTTTGTTTCATCTCAATTCCCAAACTCTAATACCAATGCAGGCATAAGCCTCAGATTTTCTCTGTCGCAATAAATTCAACTTTTTAAATTTATAATCTGTGCTAACTATGCCTCTACCTTATTTTTATTCAGAAAAAATATTAATGCTTCAAATGATTATTTGAATTAAAAAAAATGTATTTTTGAATCCACATAATTAAATCAATTTAAAATGAAAGTTCCTGAAAACTTAAAGTACACAAAAGATCACGAATGGCTGAAGGTGGAAGGCAATGAAGGCTATATTGGAGTTACCGATTTTGCTCAAAACGAACTTGGTGATGTTGTATTTGTTGAAGTTGAAACAGTTGGCGAGGTTATTGATAAAGAAGAAGCCTTTGGAACAATTGAAGCAGTTAAAACAGTTTCCGATATGTTCATGCCAGTTACCGGTGAAATTTTAGAATTTAATTCTTCTCTTGAATCCAATCCAGAACTTATAAATAAAGATCCTTATGATAAAGGTTGGGTAGTTAAGATAAAAATAAGTAAGCCTGATGAAATCAACGAGCTTTTGTCTCCTGAAAAATATAAAGAGCTTACTGAACATTAACTTTTCGTTACCTTCAAATCTTATTATTTTTTACTAGACGAGTCATAGGTTGAACTCGTTCTGTAATGAATATGTGTCAATCGAATATGGAATAACACAATATTGCAATGAATATTAATATTCAAAATCAGTATTTAATCCTTTCTTAATTTAATTTTAATTCTTTCTTAACCTCGCCGGTATTAACTACCTATATTTTTATCAAAAAATTGTATCATAATTTATAATTATGGTTTTTCATTTTTATATTTTATATCTTTACCCTGCATTTTTTAGGAAAATTTCAATAAAGCATAATTATTAATGGATAATAACGAAGAAAAGCCTAAAAAGAAGTCAAGAAGAGATTTTATTCAGCAAATGGGATTGGTTGGTGCAGGTACAGTACTTGCCGGCTCGGCTATCTTTGCAGGGTATTCTTACCAGAAAAAGAAAAAACAAGGCGACAGGATAAAAGTTCTTACACAAAACAATGAACTGATAGAGATTGATAAAAATGATATTATCAAATCCGCTAAATCAGTTCCTGCTAACCTAACTGAATTGCAGAAACGCGGAAGAGAAGGAATTGCCGGTAAGCGCTGGGTGTGGGTGATAGACCTTTCAAAATGCCGTAATGCAAGAAAATGCATGGGGGCCTGTATAGGAGCTCATCATTTAAGGCCAGAACAATGCCATATCAATGTGCTTAAGATGGAAGAATCGGAGCACACGCCACCCTATTATATGCCTAAGCCCTGCCAGCATTGCGATAATCCCCCTTGCGTTGCAGTATGCCCAGTTGATGCTACGTTTAAAAGACCTGATGGACCTGTTTTAATAGATAATGAAAGATGTATAGGTTGCCGTTTCTGTATTGCCGCTTGTCCATATAGTGCAAGGATGTTTCAATGGACAAGTCCTAAAATGGAGAAGGAAGATGAAGGAAAGATTTATGATGTGGAATTAAATCTTCCTGAAAAAAAAGGAACTATTACTAAATGCTTAATGAGTGCAGACAGGCTTAGAGAAGGGAAACTGCCATATTGTGTTTCTGCCTGTCCGAATGGGGTTTATTACTTTGGTGATGAAAATGAAGATGCGGTTACAAACGGAACAACCAAAGAGACAGTAAGACTTGCAAAGCTGCTTGAAGAAAATGCAGGATACAGGCTGATGGCTGAATTAGGCACTAAGCCCCGCGTTTATTATTTGCCTGCTAAGAATAAATCTTATCCATTCCAGGATAAAGATAAACCGGAAGCTAAGGAATCTATAAAAGACAATAATATTTAAACTGAATATGAGCGAAAACTCTAATCTGGATAAAGTAACTGCCGACTTATTAAAGCCAATACGATTCAATAAAGGGTTTAAATTATGGATGACATTCCTGCTTGTTTCGTTTGCTGTATGCATCTACGCTTATACTATTCAGTTAAGGGAAGGACTTGGCGTTGCCGGAATAAGAGATTATGTGTCGTGGGGGATGTATATAGCCAATTTCGTTTTCTTTGTTGCAACAAGCCTTGTAGGAATGTTGATCAGTGCTGTATTGGGATTACTTAAAATAAAATGGGCGGCTCCTTTAACACGCATTGCAGAAATTATTGCATTGGCATTTGCTACAGTTGCAGGACTGGTAATCATTTCTGATATGGGAAGACCAGATAGGCTGTTATATCTTTTCTTTTACGGAAGGATTCAATCTCCCATTCTATGGGATGTTACAGTGGTCACGACCTATGTTTTGATAAGTGCCTTACTTTTATATTTTCCTTTACTTCCTGACTTAAAGATATGCAGTGAAAAACATGATACATCTCCAAAATGGTTGCGCAAGCTATATAAGGTTCTATCTCTGGGATGGCAGGGAACTCCTGAACAGGAAAAAATAGTCAATAAGTCAATGAAAATATTATTAGTGCTTATCATTCCTGTTGCTTTAGGTATTCATACTGTAACTTCATGGCTATTTGCAGCTACTTCACGAACGGGTTGGGACAGCACTATATTCGGTCCATACTTTGTAACAGGAGCATTTGTATGCGGATGTGCCGCTGTAATTATCGCTATGTATTTCTTCAGAAAAAGCTATAAGCTTAAAGACTATATAACCGATATGCATTTTGATAAAATGGGGAAACTGCTTGTGTTGCTTTCATTAGTATATCTTTACTTTAATTTGAACGAATTCTTGGTTCCCGGATATAAAATGAAAAAGTTTGATGCAGTTCATTTAACTGATATGTTTGCAGGTGAGAATGCAATATTATTCTGGGCTGTTCAATTACTCGGATTAATATTGCCTATAATAATTCTATTATTTAAGAAAGCAAGAAAGCCTTTGCCCATGCTGATCATTGCATTATTTGTATTGATTGGAGGTTGGTTCAAAAGATTGATCATTATTGTTCCAACTATGGAACATCCTTATTTGCCTATTCAGAACGTTCCGGCGAACTTCAAATTTTACAGTCCTACCTTAATAGAAACGGCAATAACACTGGCATCTATTATTCTTACATTGATTATAATTACAGTATTATCAAAAATATTTCCCATAATTCCAATTAAAGAAATAGCAGGTATTGAGAATGGGGATGATTAACAAAACATGGAAATAATATAAAATCTAACTTAACTAATGAAGAAGTTAATTCCATATTTAAAAACATCTTTTATCTTTTTTGCAATTATTTGCATTCAATATTCTTATTCTCAGAAATGGGAAACGCCCGCAGACAAAAAAAGCAAAGTAAGCCCTATCGTCTTTAATGAATCTACTACTAAAGAAGGTGAAGCTTTATTTACCAAAGATTGCCAATCATGTCATGGCAATCCGGGTCAGGGAAACTTTCTTAAATCATTAAACCCTCAACCACCTGATCCTGCATCTGCTGAATTTCAGCAACAAACAGACGGGGAAATATTTTATAAAATTACTACAGGCAGAGTCTTAATGCCTTCTTTTAAGAATATCCTTTCAGAAGAAGAACGATGGAAGGTTATTTCATATATCAGGAGTTTTAATAAATCATATACCCAGCAAAAACCCGATACTACAGCAAGTTCACAACATAATAATTCTGTTAAGATCAAAATTGATTTTGATAAAACCAATAACAAAGTCATAATTCTGGTCAAAAGAAATTTAGCTAAAGATACCACTCTCGTTAAAGATGCAGAGGTTAATATTTTTGTAAAAGATATTTCGGCAATCTTCAGATAGGCAAATCCGAACAGACAGATAATAATGGTGAAGCAGTGTTTGATTTTCCAAAAGATGTGCCGGGAGATAAAGATGGAAACATAGAACTTATTGCAAAAGTCACCGATGACAAACTAGGTGAATTTGAATCAGAAAAGAAATTGCAAATTGGCATTCCTACTTACAAGCCTTCTTTAACAGAGAACCGTGCCATCTGGAATGTTGTTTCAAAAGCCCCGATATGGTTAATGTTATCGTATATCATATCTGTTCTTGCTGTATTTTCAATTCTGGCATACCTTGGTTTAAATTTAGTTAAGATCAAAAAATTAAGTAATGAAATAGCCATGAGCAATAAATTTCACAATAACATTAAATGATTATTCATGGCGTATTCCATGTGCCCTTTAAAAACAAAGAAACAAACACATGAAAAATAAATTAGCCGTTATTTTTATCATTTTCTTTTGTGCTTTAAGAATAAATGCACAGGATGATTCCGTTATAACTGATCAGGTTGGAATTACCGAACACCTTGGAAGCACTATTCCTCTTGACTTAAAGTTCATGAATGAGAATGGTGAACCAGTTACTTTGCGAAAGATAGTTGATAAACCAACCGTCTTCTCATTCGTTTATTTTGATTGCCCTGGCCTTTGCAGTTCTTTGCTTGAAGGTGTTTCCGATGTAATTAAAAAAACTGATCTCACTTTGGGAAAGGATTACCAGGTAGTAACTATCAGTTTTAATTTCAGGGATACGCCTGAAAAAGCCAGAAAGAAAAAAGCAACCTTTACTAAAGGATTTTCAAAGGATATGAACGAGAACTGGAAATTCCTGACCACTGACAGCGCCACTATATTTAAAATGTTAGGCAGTGTGGGATTGCATATTAAGTCGGTAGGTCTTGATTTTATTCATCCTTCAGCTATTTTAGCGGTAAGTCCCGAAGGGAAAATAACACGCTATCTTTATGGGGTTTCTTTCTTACCCTTTGATTTGAAAATGGCATTGATAGAAGCAAACAAAGGGCAGGTAAGACCTACCATTCAGCGGGTACTGCTTTACTGTTTCAGCTATGATCCGCAGGGGAAAAGATATGCCCTGGATGTTCTAAAGATTGCAGGAACAATTATTATTTTCTTTGCTCTTATTCTCTTCTCCATACTAATTATCAGGTCACGCAGAAAAAAAGTAAAAGTTAAAATCAATGAATAGCGAGGCAACTCAGGGATATACCAGTTATCTGGAACATAAAGGAAAGTACAAAGGCATTTTCGGCTGGATATTTTCAACTGATCATAAAAGGATTGGGTTACTCTATCTTTATGCAATAGCTACGTTCTTCTTTGTTGGAGCTATATTAGGCTTACTGATGAGAATTGAACTGATAGCCCCCGGTGAAACAATCATGGGTCCCCAAACTTACAATGGAATGTTCACTGTGCATGGCATCATCATGATATTTATGGTAGTGATACCGGGGCTTTCTGTTGTTTTTGGGAATCTTTTCCTTCCTATTTTGATAGGAGCTAAAGATGTGGCATTTCCCCGACTAAACATCTTCACATGGTGGATCTATATTTTTGGCTGTGTGTTGGCAGTGCTTTCACAATTTTTAAGAAGCGGTCCTCCTGATACGGGCTGGACGTTTTATGCACCTTATAGCACCACTACCGGAACAAATGTTATTATGGCTACTACTGCGGCTTTTGTGCTTGGGTTTTCTTCCATACTAACAGGACTTAATTTTATTGTAACAATACATCGTTTGCGTGCGCCCGGTATGACTTTTTTTAAAATGCCTCTTTTCCCCTGGTCTATTTATGCAACAGCATGGATACAGGTTCTGGCTACCCCTGTTATCGGTATCACTCTACTGATGCTGATCGCTGAAAGAGTTTTCAGGATAGGTTTCTTTGATCCTAATCTTGGGGGCGACCCTGTTCTATTTCAGCACCTATTCTGGATATATTCGCACCCTGCCGTTTATATAATGATATTACCTGCAATGGGAGTTATCACTGAAATTATACCCACCTTCTGCCAGAGGAGGATATATGGTTACAGGGCTATAGCATTTTCAAGCCTTGCAATAGCTGGAGTTGGTTACCTGGTATGGGGCCACCACATGTTCACTTCGGGTATGAGCAATACTGCTGTATGGTTTTTTTCACTGCTAACGTTTTTAGTTGCCGTGCCAAGCGCCATTAAAGTATTCAACTGGTTAGCCACCATGTATAAAGGCTCCATTGATCTTAAGCCGCCTTTGCTTTATGCATTATCGTTTATTTTTCTTTTCTCCATAGGCGGACTTACCGGGTTGGTGCTTGGTTCATTGGCTACTAATGTGCAGGTGCATGACACATCATTTGTGGTGGCTCATTTCCATTATATAGTTTTCGGGGGTATGGGATTCGCTTTCTTTGCTGCAATCCATTACTGGTTTCCTAAGATATACGGGAAAATGTATAATTTTAAAAGAGCCAATATTGCATGGGCTATTCAATTCATCGGCTTTAACGTTTTGTATTTCCCTTTATTCATCATTGGATTACAAGGCATGCCAAGAAGATATTACGATTACCTGCCGCAGTTCCAGGTAGGTCATGTTGTTTCCACTATTGGCGCATTTATTTTTATATTCGGGTTTCTTTTAATGGTATATAATTTTGTACTGGCTGCAAGAAAAGGCGCTAAAGCTCCGGCAAATCCCTGGAATGGAAAAACACTGGAGTGGCAAATACCCTCGCCTCCTCCGCTTGAAAATTTTGAAGGAGAAGAGGTACTTGATATGGACCCTTATGATTACAAATAGTATTTAATAATAAAAACTGCTTATCTGCTTCGTACATGTAAAATGAAATATCAAGATTTAATGGGACTTCTAAAAATTCAAAGCACGTCATTGCGAACGTAGTGAAGCAATCTAAAAATCAATGAGATTGCTTCAGTCGTTCCTCCTTCGCAATGACGAATTTCATAATTATTAGAACCCCTCTTAATGTTAAAAATATGAAATATTATTTACCACATAGTATCATAGGAACATAGGCAGCACATAGATTCACTGCACATAATGGAATATTCGTCTATGTGGTTTTCTATGTATCTACTGTGCCTATGTGGTAAAGTAAACATGTTTAAAGGGGATAAGCAGTTAATAAAATGAAAATAACACTTAATGGGACTTCTAAAAATTCAAAGCACGTCATTGCGAACGTAGTGAAGCAATCTAAAAATCAATGAGATTGCTTCAGTCGTTCCTCCTTCGCAATGACGAATTTCATAATTATTAGAACCCCTCTTAATAGAAAAATCTTAAAGTGTATTATTGCAGTGTTCTTTGAAAAGTAAAACAACGAAGTTAGATCCTGAACTTGTTTCAGGATAAACTCCGGCAACGGAAAGTAAAGCAGGAAAACCGGAAAGTAAAGCAGGATAACCGGTAAGTAACACAAGATAACCGGTAAGTGAAGCAAGAAAACCGGAAAGTGAAACTTACTTGAAGTCAAGTGAAACTTACTTGAAGTCAAGTGAAACTTACTTGAAGTCAAGTGAAACTTACATTGAAGTCAATCTTTGACATAATTTGAAGTCAATTTAAACTCCATTGAAGTCAATTGAAACAGATTTGAAGTCAATTTAAACTCCTTTGAAGTCAATTTAAACTCCATTGAAGTCAATTGAAACAGATTTGATGTCAATCTAAACTCCTTTGATGTCAAATGAAACTCATTTGAAGTCAATTGAAACTACATTGAAGTCAATCTTTGTAGAATTGAAGTCAATCTTCGCATAATTGAAGGGAAATTTAACAGTATTGCCATAAAGTTAAAGAATATTAAGTCAGGATGAAGAATAACGAACAAGCTTGCACTTAAATCAAATATTTACGAAAAAAGAAACAACATAATACTGCTTATCCACTTCGGTCAAGTAAAATGAAATATAGGGGACTTCTAAAAATTCAAAGCACGTCATTGCGAACGTAGTGAAGCAATCTAAAAATCAATGAGATTGCTTCAGTCGTTCCTCCTTCGCAATGACGAATTTCATAATTATTAGAACCCCTCTATAAATAGATTACTATATAAAAAGATTAAAAACGTGAAATTAAGTTTACCACATAGTATCATAGGAACATAGGTTTCACATAGATTCAATAAGAACGATGAAGCAATTGGTATTATCGGGCCATGTGTTTTACTATGTTTCTACTGTGCCTATGTGGTAAAGTAAACTTGTTTAATGGAGATAAGCAGTAACATAATTATTAATGACTGAGAAAATAGAACATACAGAAGAACACCGGGACGATTTCGCCGCAAAGCTCGGCATGTGGATATTCATATTCACCGAACTGCTTTTATTCGGCGGATTGTTTCTTGTTTATTCTGTGTTTCGCTTTGCGCACCCCCAGGAATTTCACCAGGCTGCGCTTGAGCTGAATGTTACCTTCGGAGCAGTTAACACTGTAGTGCTTCTTTTCAGCAGTATGACTATTGCTATGTCATTGACTGCACTGCAAAAGAATAATAAGAAATTATCCATGCGCTTATTATTCTTAACCATAGTTCTCGCATTTGTATTCCTTGTGAATAAATATTTTGAATGGGGAGTGAAATTTCGCGAAGGACTTTATCCCGGCTCTGACCTGATGTTTAAGCTGGAACACGGACAATTAATTTATTTCAGTCTGTATTTCTTTATGACAGGTTTACATGCACTGCATATTATAGTTGGTATGACCATATTGTTCATCATTTTATATCGCATAAATAAAGGAACAGTAAATCCGGGGAAATATGTATTTCTTGAAAACGGGGCATTGTATTGGCATCTTGTTGACCTGATATGGATATTCTTGTTCCCGCTTTTGTATCTTATTACTTAATAGAATTATTGCATCAGTATGAGCGAACACGCAACACATATTACAAGTTATAAAACATTAGGGATAGTCTTGGTAACGCTGTTGTCACTAACTTGCATCACTATCCTGGTTACATCACTGGAACTGCATGTATGGAATGTTGTTCTTGCATTGGTCATCGCCTGCATAAAAGGCTTCCTTGTAGTTACATATTTCATGCACATAAAACACGAGAACATACTGCTGAAAATATTAGTGGGTATGGTATTCGCTTTATTCGCTTTGATTATTATTATTACATTTTTTGATTATTTATACAGGTAATTAAAAGTATTATTATGTTTTCAAACGCTTCCAATTTTGTTCACGGTGTAGATAAAACCTTTTTTATCATATTGGGAATTTCATTCTTCTTCCTTATTCTTATAACTTTCCTGATGATATTTTTTGTCATAAAATATAACAGGAAAAAGAACAAAGCTGCTGTTCAGATAAAGGATAACATTCTGCTTGAAATAACATGGATAACTATCCCTGTGATATTGGTATGCCTGATGTTCTACTATGGTTACGCAGCTTATCTTCCCATGCGCACCGCTCCAAAGGATGCAATGCCTGTAACTGTTTTTGCACGAATGTGGAAGTGGACATTTGAATATAGCGGCAAAAAACAATCGGATAATCTTGTAGTGCCTATTAATAAGCCGGTGAAGCTTAACCTTGTTTCACAGGATGTTATTCATGGCTTTTTTGTTCCCGATTTCAGGATAAAAGAAGATGTTGTGCCAGGCAAGGATAATTACACTTGGTTTGTTCCGCAGGAATTAGGAGAATACGAAATATTTTGTTCAGCCTATTGCGGACTTCATCATGCTTATATGGAATCGAAAGTGATAGTGCTTTCCCAGTCAGATTTTGATAAATGGCTTGCTTCAGTGAAAGAAAAAGCTACTGAAAACAATAATGAAGGTTTGACTATTCTGCAAAAGAATGGATGTTTAGGTTGCCATTCATTAGATGGCACTAAGATAATAGGTCCAACTTTCAAGGGGCTCTATGGAGCAAATGTAGATGTCACCACCGATGGTGTTCAGCGAAAAGTGTTGGCCGACAGCACTTATATAAAAACACATATTATTGATCCCGACAAAGACATAGTTGTGGGCTACCAGCAGGGCATTATGAAATCCTACAAGGATATATTAAAAGATCAGGATATAAAAAAGATCACGGAATATCTTGAAACAATTAAAGATAAATAAACTGCTGCTTCCTAAATTAAATATTATTCTTACCTTAAGCAGGATAAAAGTATCACTTGCTGTTACATTCACTGCTATTACGGGCTATCTGATCTATTTAGGCAGCTTTCATTTGCAGCTTTTATTACTTGGCTTGGGTGTTTTCATTCTTGCATCTGGGGCTTCGGCCCTAAACCAATGCCAGGAAAAGGATCATGATGCAAAAATGGATAGAACACAACACAGGCCATTGCCTTCAAAAAAGATTGGGATAAAACAGGCCTTAACCATTTCAATAATTCTCATAATTACAGGGCTTGTAATATTATACTTTTTTTCTGGCAGTACTTGTGCATTACTAGGCTTGTTCAACATAATCTGGTATAATTTATTTTATACAAAATTAAAGCGGGTTACACCTTTTGCTGTCGTGCCGGGATCACTAACCGGTGCTATTCCTGTTCTGATGGGTTGGTGCACCGCTGGTGGCTTTATGCTCGACAGCAGAATCATGATAGTGGCATTCTTCCTGTTTATCTGGCAAGTGCCTCATTTCTGGTTCCTGCTTTTAAAGTATGGCGACGAATACGAAGCTGCAGGGTTTCCATCCATCAATAAAGTAGTTTCACCAAAGATACTAAGCCGTATCATTTTTTTGTGGATACTGGCAAGTGCAATGACCACGCTAATGTTTCCTCTTTTTCATGTTATTACTTCACCAGCATTGTACCTGCTTATTTTCTTATTCAATATATGGCTTATAGTTTTGTTTTCACGCTTAACTTTTAACATAAGGCTAAGCCTTAATTTCAACAAAGCCTTTAACGCCATTAACCTGTTCATGCTGCTT
This sequence comes from uncultured Bacteroidota bacterium, assembly GCA_963831005.1. GTDB lineage: Bacteria > Bacteroidota > Bacteroidia > Bacteroidales > CG2-30-32-10 > CAWHOW01. Next base: position 63,708 of record CAWHOW010000034.1, on the reverse strand, counting down.
TTTATGATACTGTTGAGCATACAGGCGGTGTTTCATTTATAATATTGCAGAATGCCTAATCCTGCACAATTTACAACTGTCAATACCTAAAGCTACGCCTAATTTAATGAAGTCTTAATCTGAAACTTTATTATCTCAATAATTTTATTGAAGCGATTACAATGGCGGAAAACCTATCCAATACATCCGATTCAAGGTAGCCATCGGAAGTATATATCCTGAATTTTTTTATCGGGAATCGTTCCAACATTTTAAATGTTTTATCTTTGACTGAGAAATAGGAAGTTTGTATTCCCAGTCCCTGACTACCTGCCGAACCAACAGCGCCGGCTCCTGCACTTGTTGTCACATAAGTTGTATTGAACAAGGTATACAAGGTATCATTTGATAATCTCAGCATCAATTTATTGTTCTTATCTATTGAAAATTCATTACCTCCGTTCACTAACTTGATGTCCATAAAATACGAACTGTCTATTTTTGAAAAGCGAAAATAGCAAGTGAATTTTACTGAGTTCAACTGGTATACCAGCTTTTCCCAGGAAGTTCTTTTCACTGCTGACTTCGTATTATCATCTGTTTTATTTTCCTGCAGGGTTTGTGCAAATCCCTGCAATGAGAAAAGAATTGTAAAAATCAATATTGTTTTCTTCATCGTTTTTACACAAATATAAAGTCAAAGAACATCTGTAATTTATTTCGTATCATTTACTATCACTTGCTTCCTGCCCCTACAAAATAGTGTTCCTTTTCGGAAAATAAAACATTAAACGTTGTAAGGCTGCCGTAAATGCGGGTAATGTATTGCTGTAGGTTTATCTTGTCTTCGTCGGTAAGCTTTTCATTCGAATTGATGTTTTGTTCCAGCACCCTTAGCCGGTCGCGCAGCATAACTATCTTATGGAAGAATGCTTCAATCGGGATCTCCTTCGACTGCAAAGCCATGTTACCGGGTTGCATTACCAGTTTTCCCCCTGTCCATTTATCGCCCATAGGAACAACTTCCTGCAAAGCATTATACTTATCCAGCACATAGGATACTACTCTTTCCAGCCTGTCTATATCCACTCCTTCGTCATTGCCGGAAGCTGTTGGCAGTTCAGGACTTTCCAGTATTTCATAATTGCTGCTCGAACGGGAGAATTCAACTTTGCCACCGCGTGCAAAAAAAACTTCGAAATCAGTAAGTGTAACTTTACTTATAATTCCTTCCCCGTATTTGTCGTGATCTATGCGGGTTCCAACGCTCAGGTTTTCGCTCATAAAATTAAATTTTTCTTTTTTAAAACGAATTCAAATATACTAATTATTGACCATAGAGTTCTAATAATTAAGAATGCAGAATAGAGATTAAGGATACTAACGTATCTCACTACTTGTGACCCCCTACTAAATAAATGACATGCAGGCGTGCACGAACAGAGCTCGTACTACATAGAACATATTGACTTATTGTTATTTTCAGATGATCAGGCGGATTTTAACATGGCTCTTTTTATAATTTGTTTAATTTCACTTATGGAATTATGATTTTTTTCTTATCTAATAAGTGCTAATAGAAATCAATTAAAAAATAAACACATGAAAAAGACAATCACATTTATCCTGCTTATTCTTGCACACGCAACATTCGCGCAGCTTGCAAACAAGAAAGTGGAAACAACCATCAAAGATGTCACCCTGTACAAACAAGGTGCACAGGTAACACGACAGGCCGAAATAAAATTAAAGAAAGGCGACAATGAACTAATGCTTATTAATCTTTCCTCTGAACTTGAACCCGGCACCATACAAGTAAAGGATATGGGAAGTTGCACCATTTTATCGGTGTCGCATAAACTTGACTATTCAAAAGAAGATTCAAGGAAAACGGAAATAGCGAAAATACAAACACAGTTCGATACCAACAAAGCGGCATTGACCAAGCTTGTTTCCGAATATGAAGTGTATTCGAAAGAAGAATCACTGCTTGAAGCATACACAATTCCGAATACCAGCGACAAACAGGTCATTTCGCTGGCAAGCATGAAAGAAACACTTGATTTCTACAGGTCGCGCTTGCTTGAAATAAAGAAGAAAATAATGGAAATAAATGCTGCTATAAAAGAGCTTGCAAAGGCAAAAAGTCTGATGGGAACAAAGCTTGATTCATTGCTTTTAAAGGAAGATGAACCAAGCAGCAATATTGAACTGAAAGTAAATGCAAAAAGAGATACGGCCCTTACACTTCAATTTTCCTATTATGTGAATAAAGCTGGATGGAGCGCCATATACGACGTAAGGGTGAATAGTGTTGCAGAGCCTATCAGGCTTCTTGCCAAAGCTAATGTTCACCAGGAAACGGGTGAAGACTGGAACAATGTTACGCTTTCCCTCACTTCATCAAACCCAGTATCCATCAATGAATCACCTACGCTGAATGAGTGGACACTGAGCAGGTATGCGTCATCATCACCGCAGCCAACTTATTATGCACAGAATAATGCTAACACTACAGGCATCTGCACCCTCAAAGGAAGAATCACAGATAATGATAACGGAGAACCTTTGCCTTTTGCTGCTGTTTCATTAAGTTTGAATAATAAAGTTGTGGGTACAACCACAACAGATATAGATGGGAATTACACTATCCGGGACTCAGATGCAGGGACGTACGATCTTAAAGTGGTATATGTAGGATTTACTTCCAGTGAATTAAGCGGAGTTTATCTGTACAAAAATTATGAAATTGTAAAAAATGTCGGCTTGAATAAATCTACCATCAGCCTTAATGAAGTGACAATACAGGAAGATAAACAAGTTCTTGTTGACGGAGTGAAGGTTGTTGATACACCAGTACAGGATCAATTGCAGTCTGTGGCTGGTGTCAGAGAAAGTTATTCGGCGAATAGCCAATCGGATACAAAAGTTGTAAGCAATTCATATAGCAACGCTTCTTATGCATCAGCTGGGGAGGTTATTGTAGAAAAGAACATGATACCGAATAAAACAGTTTATACCCCAACCAGTTTCCAGTATTCTATTGATGTACCATACACTATTCCCTCCGATGGCAAAGATTACCTGGTACAGATAAAAGAATTCAGTGTACCTGCAATGTATGAGTACACCACTACGCCAAAGGCTGATAATAAGGCTTTCCTTATGGCAAATATCATCGACTGGGACCAGTTCAATTTAATGCCGGGGCCAACAAGCCTGTATTATGAAGGCACCTATATAGGCGCTTCGTACCTGAATGTGGGTTCGGTTGACGATACGCTGAAAGTTTCGCTGGGCAACGACCAGAGCATAAACATTAAACGCGAACGCATGAAAGAAGTGCGCAGCAAGAAATTCCTTAGTTCCTCCGTTAAAGAAACTTTCGGCTGGGAAATTAGCGTCAGGAACAATAAAAAGGAAAATATCACTATTAACGTTATTGACCAATACCCCGTATCTGTTGATAACGATATTGAAGTGGACTTGCTTGAAACATCCAATGCCGTGAACGACGACAAGAAGGGCGAACTGAAATGGAAATTGGATATGAAGCCCGGTGAAACGAAAAAATTTGAAATCAAGTACAGTGTTAAATATCCTGCCGACTATCAGCTCGACCTTCAATAAAGCATGTATCATATCTAAATAAAAAAGACCGCTAATAATAAGCGGTCTTTTTTTGTGCAAGCATAAATATTCTTTAGCTAAATTCTCAAACATACAGATGAGGTGGTTGAAAATAGCACGAAACAAAGAAATGAAATAGAACATTTTTACAATAAATAAATTGTAATATTAAAAACAATTATCTTTAACGGGAATTTAAAAACAAAATAAAATGCCAGACAACATTTTTGAAGAATACAAAGATTATTATAGAGTGCGGGCAGAGCGGTATGCCGATAATCCAAATTACAGGAATTCGTATGAAGCCGAAAAAACCCTTCGGGATGCATTTCTCAGTTGCAACGAGATGGAAGAATTTAGAACGAAGATCGGCAACCTGAATCATAAATGCGCTTGTGCATTGACAAAAGACAAATACCTGATGGAGCAGGCATTTCTTAATGACCTTAAGGAAATTATCCGGGTGCATGCCTCAAACAGGATACTTGCTAAAGTGGATCAGTTTGAAAATGTTTCAGACCTGATCACGATGGTGAATGAAGAGGAAAATAAATGCATGATTGAAATATCAATGGATGAAGCAAACCGACAGTTCAATGATGACTGGGGGTTGATGGACTGGATAGAAATTTATGAAAATGCTGTTGTTCCAGACGAGTATAAGAAAGAAATGAATGAGGCAGCTGAATCAAATAGAAAAGAAATCAGAGACAATGTTTCCGAACTTGAAGAAAGAAATAGTCAATGGCAGCCGGGCTGGAAGATGACACCGGATATCATTTTAGAATATCGCCACAGGAGGTTTATTCCTTATACGGATGAGAATGTGGCTGAGCAATTAAAAAAATACAAATCAATTACAAACCGTTAAACTTACATATTATGCCACTTGATCCTATGATGTCGGATGCCCTTTTAGGGACATTCCGTAATATGGCTAATGAAATAAAATCAAAAAATATTGTCAGCGAAGATGCCGGGAAAATGTTCAGCGTGCTTGAACGCATGGAAGAACTTGCACGCACTAACGACGACATGAATGCTTTCAGCGGACAGATGATGCAGGAGAACCTGTATGGCAAGTTCAGCGATTATTATGGAAAGGTACTGAGTTCTCAGGCTGCAGCTGCAAACTCAACTGGTGGGTACAGCGATGCCAATTTGCTTAAGCAAAACCTGAATGCATTGCGTGATGCAATAAAACGAATCCGGGCAGCTAAAGAAGAAGCATTAGAAATGGACAGGAACTATGATCCTAAAAAAGCGATGCGTCAGAGCCTTGACTTTGTTGACCGTAACAAAGAAAAATCAGGACTGAAAAAAGGTATTGAACAAAGTGGAGGTATTGAAGCATTAAAAGTTGCTACAGAAAAAAACATTGATAACGAGATCAGCGAAAAGCCAAATGCTTATAATAATTCCGTTGAAATTGAAACATTAATTAACGATGAAGGAATCATTAAACCGATTGAAAACCTGATCGCACTTGGCGAAGAACAGGGAATGACATTTCCAAGGTATTTAAGATTGCAAATAGAAAAGGGACTGGATAAGGCAATGGAAGGCAGCGTGGTTGCCCGTGAAGGATATGAGTATTCCTATGAATTTTATAAAGCAATGTCGCCTAGCCCTCATTATATTGACAGGGCAAAGAAAAAATTAGACTTATTCGATGAACTGGGATCGAAATCGAAATTCGGTATTCCAAACCCTGATGAGATCAACTATGGCCATCGTCGTATTGACCATGAATTCGAACCATCTATTATTCTTTGGGAAAACATAACCAACAGATGGGAAGCAATGCTTTGGGATCTTTATGACTGGAGCCTCGCCCATGTGAGTATTGCCCCTCATATAGAGCCATGGAGTATGGCAGAGGATCCTAATAAAGCTATTAAACAAACTAAAGATACTAAACCCGGTATTTTTCGCCAGCGTGAACGATTATTTTCAAAGTACTATGGATTAAGTTTCCCTGATATTTTAAAACATCCTACTTTTATTTACCAGGTTAAAAATAGCTTAATATGGCAATCACAGGAACTGTTCGAATTTCTAACAGGGAAGGTTTATCCGCTTTGTCAGCCATTTCAGTTCTTGCCTCAGAATCTGATCACAGAAAGAGAAGCATTGTACTCCGAAAAACGTGAAGCAAATCCCGATATGTTAAAACCTGCATTGCGTTTCGCAGCATTCTATGACGGAAAATTTGGAGAAGGACGTTATATTAGCAAATTCGGAGCATTCAAAGCTGTTGTAACTAACGCCAAACCGTGGTGTATGGAGTGAAGAAAAATTATAATGCAGAGTACAGATTTGAGAAGTAAGAATTAAGAATGCATAATTGAGATTGAGGATACTACTCATATCTCACTACTCTTTACTCATTACTTTAAAAAGACAGGCGGGCGAACGCGAAACTTTACGAGCGATATCAAGGGTAATGATATTAATTGCCTTCAAGCAGGTTGAACGCATTAAGCACATCCTCGTCACTGTCAATAAGCATTACCAATTCGTTGTTGATGCGTACATGTTTTTTACCTTTTGGTGTCATGCCTTTTGTGAGCATATTTATAAATCGCTCTGCCCTGTCCTGATCATCAAAATAAAGGTCAATATCTTCTGTATCTACCTTAACTGTTACTTTATACAATTTCTTCATCTGTTTATTTTTTTGTCATTTACTTCGTGTCATTTATTGTCATTCGTTTGTTCAAATATTCTATTGTTCACTTGTTCTTCACTTACGGATTTCAATTTTGCCACAAAGGCACTAAGGCGCAAAGGTTCACAAAGTAACTGCTAACTTCTCCCATCCCCGTTTCACCCATTCACCCTTTCAATTATAAATTTACCGTTCACTGATTACTTGTTGACTGCTTACTGCCACTGCCTTTTTTTCCAGTCTCCAGTCTTCAATCCCCAATCTCCAATTAATTCCCATTTGCTGACTGCATACTGCCAATTGCTTACTTTCTTCTGATTCGATTGTTCAAATGTTCGTTTGTTCGAGTGTCCAATTCATGTTTTCCCACAGCCAGGCGAGTGCGAAACTGCGTTATATTTGCTCTCGGCAAAGACGAGCATTTACTTTCATTATACAGGATTATTAATTGCCGGAACTTCTGTTAAATATAAAAACACATCGCAACTATTGATATCCCGTTGCAAGGAAATGTTTTTTTTAAGCGCTTCGCCTACGAAAGGCAGCATGACACCCACTTCGCAATAATAATCAATAACAGTTTTAACAGAGCATACACACACATTCAGCTTATAATTAACAAAACTTACTCCCGAATACATTGCCTGCCGGAAGTAGATCTGCTGCTCGATTTGATGTTGAAAAATGGCTGCTTCCGGTTCTATTTTCTTATAAAATCCGCAAGTAAGTTCTTTTACCTTATCATCATATACTTCCGCCTGCATAGCTGATTTGAACTCTTGCAGCATGCAAACAAATGGCTGCGCTTTGCGAAGCAGTTCGGCCCGTATAATTGGCATGGTTTCCTTGTTTATGGAAGGGAGAAGTGCTATCTGATAAAGCGTGAAACTGTAAAAGTCGGGATTATCCATTTTGGCATCATTCTTATTACTTACCGAATATCCTTTTTTATGCACTGCTATATTTGGCAGAAGCATGATAAATTCCTTTTTACAATTATCATCAATGAATTCTTCGCAAAATAATTTTATAATCTCATCTTCTTCAGTTGGCTTATATACCGGATCATAGGGTATGAAACGCATTGGCTCTACTGTCTTATAGTCAAAAAGGTCGATCCATTCATATACAAATGAACTCTTGAACCGTTCTTCAAAATCAATTATAAGGCATTCTTTTATCTTATTAATAACAGTGTTAAATCGGTTAATCATCACCAATTCCTGTTTGCCTTTATGCTTGATATTCCTTATCCTCCTGATGTCGTCGGCATATTTACGTATCCATTTTTTCGATTCGTCATCTACCTCCTTACTAAATTCGCTCCTTTCCGCCATAGTAATAATAAATGTTTCATTCCATCTTGAACGGTTTTGATAAAGATAGATATGCAACGACATTACAGAACTTATCTGCACCATGTCGGATATAAAATACATGCAATAAAAACACGAGGTTTCGAGAAAAATATTCAAATCGGGAGTTGCTCTGTTTACAAAAACACTTCGCATATAGTTTTTTTTACCACGAAGATATTAAATATTTTGTATAGAAATTGTAATATTTATACCGATACGGTATCTGTAATAGTCCAATGAATTGTACTATAACAGCTACTCTATCGGCATTATACCAAATTCGTTTTAGACCAAATCATACTGAGTAATGGTATTATCTTATTACTTATTATCAAAAACATTGCTATGGCTTGAAAGGAATAAAAAATAAGATTTTAGTTTTAGTATTTGAGAAGGCAAAAGTGATATTGATAATATTAATGAAACTGAATACTTAGCAAAAATACAAGACTGCCAGGTTAGTGCAATATCCCTCATTAATACCGGTACTTTTTATATAGCCTGTTCAGGTATGCCATAATTTTATTGTACTTTATTATATCTGTTTCTCTCTTTGGCGATCTGCTGCATTTTATCCGGTAACTGTATATGTTGTCATAATTCGTAGGTTCGGAATCGAGTATCTTTAGTGTTTTTTCGTTTTGATTATACCAGTTCTGTAAATTGTTCTGAGAATACTGGGGTGGCAAATTCTTTCGCAGTTCTTCATTTCTCTTTCTGATTATATTTATTGAATCGGGCGAAACCCTGGGAACTATCATAATATATATTTCGCATTGCCCTTCTACAACCGGCCGGTCGTTTGAGGTCATGTCGGGATATAAGTCGATAACTAACGATTGTATAACAATTTCATCAGCGCGGGCTGTATCAATTTTATCCGTCCAGCCGGAGGGCAATGAATCATTTATTTGTTTAATGGTTTTGTTGAGATAATCTTTTGTAACACTGAAATTCTGTGCACTTGCTGTTGACGACAATGCCAGTATAATAGCCAAAAGTTTAATCAGCTTTTCCATTTTTTTATTTCTGTTTTGAGCTTTCCTATTTAAACACCCTTGTAACTGCCAGCTATATCAAACGAGGCGGGCGAGAGCAAACTATACGCAGGCACAGCATACGCCCACTGGGATTTATTCAAATTGACTAGACTTTATTTAATATATCCTTCTTTTTCCCAGGCACTAATTCCTTTTTTCAGAAGTAAATTTAATTCTTTTTCATTTACTTGTTCTTCTTTTGTAAAATGAAAACATGTTTTGCCTTTTAAACATTTTACAAGCGAAGGAGCCACATCCAGCATTTTTGCATTTGTATAGCAGGGGAAAAAATATAATACAACACTGTCCTTGCGATTTGCTATTGAAGCAAAGTACATACCCGGGACTATCTTTTTTGTTGATCCATACGGAACAGGAGTGTTGCCGATAACTTCGTAAGTATTTGCATCTGCTTTCCTGTTAGCTACCAAAGGGGGTGTAAACTTTTCCAGGTTTTTTTTCAGCTTGCCGAAAATTAATTTCTTTGTTTCGTCTGTGGTTTTCATTTTCCTGTGATTTATGTTGTTATTTCTAATAGCATTGTACTTAACGATTATAAATTGTACATTGCCTGTTTACCCTTATGCAGGCGAGTGCGAAACTTTACGAGCGATATCAAGGGTAATGATATTAATTGCCTTCAAGCAGGTTGAACGCATTAAGCACATCCTCGTCACTGTCAATAAGCATTACCAATTCGTTGTTGATGCGTACATGTTTTTTACCTTTTGGTGTCATGCCTTTTGTGAGCATATTTATAAATCGCTCTGCCCTGTCCTGATCATCAAAATAAAGGTCAATATCTTCTGTATCTACCTTAACTGTTACTTTATACAATTTCTTCATCTGTTTATTTTTTTGTCATTTACTTCGTGTCATTTATTGTCATTCGTTTGTTCAAATATTCTATTGTTCACTTGTTCTTCACTTACGGATTTCAATTTTGCCACAAAGGCACTAAGGCGCAAAGGTTCACAAAGTAACTGCTAACTTCTCCCATCCCCGTTTCACCCATTCACCCTTTCAATTATAAATTTACCGTTCACTGATTACTTGTTGACTGCCACTGCCTTTTTTCCCAGTCTCCAGTCTTCAATCCCCAATCTCCAATTAATTCCCATTTGCTGACTGCATACTGCCAATTGCTTACTTTCTTCTGATTCGATTGTTCAAATGTTCGTTTGTTCGTTTGTTCAACTCATGTTTCCCCACAAGCAGGCGAGTGCGAACTGGTGCGTTATTGAATATAAATCTTAAATAGCTTTCTTAATTTCTAATTCAGCAGATGCTGGCATATCGTTGGATTCAAAATTTTTAGTATTTGTGACAATTTGTTTAAAACCTTCAACTTTTGTAGCTTTATATGCAGGCAAATTTCCAGTTGGAAGTCCACTAACAGCTGAATAAAAATAATCCTTCAAATTACTACAGAAGAAATACCATTTATCAATTATGTATCTTTCCAGTTCAAATGAACTATATACTCTGTCATTCTTAGCATTCCAATATTTGAGAATTAAAATTAAATCCTTAATTAAATAATTATTGTCCCTATGTTTGTTATCTAAATCTGTTTTAATTTTATTTGGGTCGGTTGAAATCCAATCAGAATAATTAGAAGCAGGGGCAGGAATATATAATGTAAACCAGCTTTTATATGCAGGTGCAATCTCAAATTTTATATTACTTAATTCAAGAACTATTGTAGGTGATGATTGATAGATTTCATTTTTTGAATAATTACTCTCTGCAAATGATTTTAAGCGAGTCATTAAAGTTTGAGGTTTGTACTCAGAACCATCATTGAAAACCACCATATAGTCAACATCTGAGTTACTATCTTTACTTCTTCTTAGAATAGTTTTTCGATCATATGAACCAAAAACAAATCTTGAATCAAGATTGTCAAAATAATTACCTAGCTTGGTTGAAAGTGTACTAATTGAAGTATCAATAGATGTTCTTTCCCAATCGGCAATTCTTACAGCGCTAGAAGTTTCTTGCAAATAAGTCAATACTGACATAAAATATTATTTAATGGTTTCTTTATTAACTGATATTATACTTTGTTTTCATATCATTCCAACATTTTGTTAATATTGGATTTTGCTTTTCATAAATATTTTGGGGGATTCCAGCATTAATTTTACTATGTAGAGATTCGTACTGTAACCAATATCTATAAATATAAGCTTGAAACTTAGAAGGATTTGATTTCAAATCTTCGTGTTGAAACAATGCTATCCAATTGTCCTGAATTATTGATAAACGGACTAATAAAATGAGATGCTTAATAAGAAGACCTAAAATATTGGCTGAAAACAATGCCTGTAAAAGTGATAATGCAAACGGAACTTTCTTCAAACCGTAATATGCGAAAGCAGCAATAAACAAAAACATAATTAGTGGAACAATGATTTTTTTCATAGTCATAGATTTAACTAATGAGTACGTGAAAAAACAATTCTCAAATAAATTTACTGCTACTTTGTAAAGTCCCTTGCTTAATTCGTCATTGTCATAATAACCAATTGAGCTATTAGGAGAAAATCCAGTTCCAAAAGAATTATCTATGAAGTCATCCCTTCTTTTACTATCTGCTAGTGGAATTAAAAAATACTCACTTATAACTTCTAATAAGAAAAATAAACAAATACCAATAATATTAAGAATACTAATGATGTCAATTAAATTATTTGATTCGCAAAATTCTTTAAACAATACTGGAATAATAGATAATCCAAGAATAAGCCAAAATATAAATTGACTTATCGCTGCAAGTTTATTTATAATTCTAAATAAATTATAATGTGGAGCGTATTTAGCCATTTTATTTATTATCAATAAATTTTAACCATTCTGATTTTAATTTAGCTTCATCATAATTATTCTTCATTAACGCAAAGAATTTCTGTGCATCTCTTGTGTAGCCATTGTTGTTAAAGAATGTCCATATCCAGTCAGAAATACTTGAACTTATTCCATATGGATATAAAAATGAATTGCATATTCTTTGTTCAATGACGAAATTTTGAAGTCCTCTATTATAATTAAAGTTCCAAAGTTTTAAGATTTTTATAAGGTCAATATATTTTGAATTTTTACCCCTTAATGTGGTTATAGCTGTTTCAAGAGTACCAAAGTTAATATTTTGCCAATTAATAAGGTAGTTGTCAGGTATATATAACTGACCCCAAGTATCTTTTTTATAAGGAGTAATATTAAAAGGAATTTTATTGAAGTCAACTAAAATAGATGGTTTATCCTGTTTTATAACAGAATCAGGATAGCTATTTTTTAAGCAGGTTAGCAATCTTGTCAAAGATGTTTGAGGGTTACCAGTCCCATTGTATTGATAATACACATCAACATCACTAACACCCTTTACCATTGTAGCTCTTTTATATGAACCTCCTAGAAAAGATTCATTAAAGTCAGGTTGGTTCTTAATGATTTCTCTTAAATGATTAGAGGATGCTGCTATATTACTTAACTCTTCTTTTGAGTAAGAAATTAATGCTGATTTGTCAAAAATGAAATTGTCTAACATATTTTTAGTTTAAATTATTAATATACATTACCGCTTTCACCCCTCGTTCACGCTTGTCTCCCTCCTCATGCAAAAACATTCACCTGTTAATCCCTTCACAAAAGTATAACAAAATTTTCAAAACCCCCACCAATTACAAGTAAAATATTTATGAAGCGGATAACTAAAACGATATATAGGAAAGTAGGGGTTTAGGCTGAAGACTGAAGGTGGAAGGTTTAACGTTCGAGGTTCAAAGTTTAAGGTTGTGGATGCGGGTTAGGTCAACGGTCAATAGTTTTTGGTTTGTTACTTAAGACCTACAACCTAACCCGCTGCTACGACCAGCAGGCATTTACCATACTTTATCATCAATAATCAAAATCTTCGGGCTCGCCTAAATATTTGCGAGCTTCAAGAATTTCTTTTTTCTGGAGGTCGACCCAATCACGCGTATAACCATGTGTCCGCTCATTGGGAGGTAATGCAATATTGTTATCAATGCACATCCTGTATTGTTCATAAACAGTGGGAATGGCTTCAATTATTTTCTTAGCCCTGTAATTACGGTAGCATCTCACTATAGCTTCACGCCAGTCGTTCCCTTCGTCCATATGCACAGGTTCGTGTGCTGCCCACAGGTAATAAAGCGCCAGTTCCACCTCTTCTTTCAGCCCGCCTTCGTCTTCTTCGGGAAATTCATCTTTGGCGTAGTTTGCAAAATTCTTCAGGTTCTGGGGTGTTTCAAATTGTTCTACCATTTCAGTAAGTTCCTTGTGAAAATCATTTATACCAAGCCATATCTTACGTTCTTTGGATAAATATTTTTTATCTTTTGCTTTTTGTTTTTCCGATTTCATTTCTTCCCTCTGCTTGAATTTTACGCCCCGGTAATAGCTTTCTTTCGGGTATCTTAAATCGGGTAAAGCCAGCAGTCCGTTGGTGCCCATATACGTATCGTAAAAATTATACCAGGGCGGTATGGTATTCCCGCCCATCCCTTCAATCAGAATATAGTTCCGGTAGAATTCTTCCAGCTCAATTTCTTCCTCTTCGGCGTACTGAACTTTGAAATGCTCATAATTCTGCCACTGGTAATGCAGTATATCATCATCTAACAGTTCGGCAGGGCTTTCTTTAAGAAAGCGGATAAGCAGGTCAATTTCATCTTCGGTAATGGGAGGAAGAAAAGGACACTGGTAAAGGTTTCCATCCCAGTAATGGAAATCCCATACAATATCGGCTCCGGCGGGGCGCACTTTTTCGGCCCGCCACAGGCAATGAATATTAAACAGTTTTTTATGCTGTATGATAAGCATACATTCTTCGGCTTCCTGGCGGAAAGGTATTTCTATTTCGGCAGCCCGTGTTTCGTACCATGCTGCATCGCTAGTATATTTTACACGCATGACCGGATAAATACCAAACAACATGTGTTCCACACTTTTGGGATCGCAATCCCAATAGAGCCTTTTTAATTTCGGCAGCTTTTCAAGTAAATCTTTCTGTACTTCCTCAGCCAGTATTCTGTTGGCAATAGCTTTGTTTTCGCTATCGCGGAATACTTTCACAAACTGTTGAGCCACTTCAGGTATTTTCTTTGTTGCCATATTTTGATTTTTTTAATAATGAACAAATTTAAAAAATTCCCTGAAAATAACAAACCTATTAAGTAAGATACCCTGTTAATGATAAACAGTAATGGGAGAGTTGTACCAACACTCTAGCGACTTGCACCAACTCTTGTAAGACTTGCACAAACTCTTATAACACATCTCTCTTGTGTTATAACACATCTCTCTTGTGTTACAACACATCTCTCTTGTGTTACAACACATCTCTCTTGTGTTACAACACATCTCTCTTGTGTTACAACACATCTCTCTTGTGTTATAACGCATCTCTCTTGTGTTACAACACATCTCTCTTGTGTTACAACACATCTCTCTTGTGTTACAACACATCTCTCTTGTGTTACAACACATCTCTCTTGTGTTATAACGCATCTCTCTTGTGTTACAACACATCTCTCTTGTGTTACAACACATCTCGCTAATTTCAAATAAAATACCCGAAAAGCAAAGAGTGCCCGGAGCTATTTGCCCCGAAGCACTCTCAATTTACCTGTATAACAGGCAAAACTTACCGGAAGTCCGCTAATTTTCTACTGAATGCCTATATAAATCCAGCCATCCCATATATAAGGGTCGGGAGAAGTGATGCTGAATATAGGATGATGTTTATCTGTTATGGTAGTTTTTGCCGTCTTTTTGGTCTTTGCCGATGGTATTACGAAAGGATTTTTGGTACGGCTGACAGGCACTATGCATGTATGATTAATAGCCAGTATGGTTCCGCTCGTAAGATCGCTAAGCTGGATAGTACCTTCGAGCGAAACATAATCTGTGTAACTTCCTTTTGCCGGGATAACTCCTTTGCCGCTAACTATAGCCACCCTGAAAATATGCCCTTCTACCCCTTTTCTGGTTTTTTTGGCATGTACAAGCACCCAGCCGGATCCTACGGCAATAATCCCAAAATCGGGTTGTTTGCCTCCTGCTTTTTTGGTCAGGTTGCCTCCGCAGGTATTGGCAAGCGCAATACCTGCTGTAATATCGCCGGCAGCCATAGAGGCATCGTTGCAGGCGCCTTTCATAAAACTGATTACCTTATTATACAGGTCAACCGCAATTTTTTTCTGCCCCAGTACCTGGTTGCTGGTATAGAGCTGGGGCTTAAGCAGCGTTCCGTTTTCCATGGTCTGGCAGCGTGTTCGCCGCAGTATGCACCATAGTATCGGTAGTGGGGCATGCTGCCATAGCAGCTACTCCGGTAGTTTTAAGTCCTAAACATTCCTTAATTACAAAATCCGTTGGATCGGTCACCTTGAGAAGTTTAAGGTTAATTTTTGAGGGATTCCTCATTATCGACAGCAGGTAAAACATTACTAAGCATCTTTCACCGTAAGTCAAATGTTCTGATTTTTCAATTTTTGTTTTCATAGTTTTAATTTTTTTAGTTAAATAAATTAGTGAATTAATTGCGAAACAAAGTTCGCACCGGAGGGGGGGTGTCTGTCAATAGGGAAGTGAAAATATTTTTTTATTCAGGCTTATATTCTTCGCCAAACTGGTCAATTTTGCACAGCAATTTCAGGATGGAAGGCAACTGGAAAAGCGTATATGAACCGAGGTTCTTATGAATGGTATCAATGGTTTCGAGTATGCGTGGACATTCGGCATATTTATCAAGAAGGTAAGAAATAAGTGCGGCAATTTCCTTTTGCAGAGCCTCAAAAAAAACTTTATTAATAAAATTATGTAGGGCATGTTCGGCAGCTGATAATTGAATATTGATATCTTCGGGACGACGGTTATCGAGCAGCATTTTTTCAATGCCTCTTAGCTGTCCTTGCACGTTGTGCAAGCGAATCAGCAGATTCTTTTTATATTCATATCCCGGCATACTGCAACAATTTTAACTTAAAAAATTCGTCGAAGGGGGTGTCTGTGTTATATAGAGATAACGGTTTTACAGTAATAAAATTAATAGGGGAAGAATAGTTGTAACCTTTGCAATAGTTGATGTTGGAGGAGTACATCAGGTGTAAGCCTTCAGATTCATGTACTAAAATTTTACCGGTGATATCTGCTTCCGGCATAAGCTTGGGTTTTATTTGTTTTTAATAATTATACCATCGTGGTATAAAAAAGTAGAGAGGGGTCATAGGCATTAATTTTAGTGGATAATCAGTTAAGGCGCTTCATAATATTGTTTAATTTGCATACAATATACAAATTAATTCATGTAAAGTCAAGTTATTTAACATGAAAATATTAATATTTATGGTTTTGCTGATATTATATTTATCTAATGGATGTATGTGTGGGAAATAACATCTATAGGAACCTAAAATGGTTTTATTTTTGTATTCTTTTTTTTGCTCACTCCATCCTCCCCGTAAATCTTTACAGGCACTCTCTGTGGGCAAAGAAGGGAACTATCAACAATCTAATAATTATTTCTTCAGATGATTATATTCATTTTATCTAAAAGTCAAAAGAATACTCAGCATCTTGCAGTGGTTCGGCGTTTCATTTTATAATAATCCGGTTTATTTTAAATAAAATATTTCTTTATTTTCTTGTATATTTTGTTTGTTCAAATAATTCAATTTTAGTACCTTTGTGTAAGAATTTCTTGGCACAGTATACCATTGAAATGATGATAAATAAAAGGTAAACTCAACCTTTGAACGCTGGTCGAATTATCGGCTATTTACGTACCGACTAAGAAGAAGAAAAAGAAGAGAAAAGGAGCGAAAAAAGTAATATCTTCTGAAAGGCAATGTAATCCAAATCAACCAAATTTTCCTGTCAAAAGTAGTGTGTGGTAACCTTTTTAGGCATATCCATTTTAGGATTATTTAGGTTCAAATAAAATGTAACATGAAATAGCCATCCTACGGTGCCGTCAAAACAACTTCAATGATTGTCGCATGGCTTGTTCCATCTTACCTTTAAAAAACAAAATTATAAAAAGATGAAAAAGATATTTATTCTAATCATAATCACTGCTCTTTCCTTTAAAAGTTTTTCGCAGTGTTCAAATGCAGATTTTTCCTTGGGATTAAACGGTGGCGGCTGGACCGGCACAACAGGTACATATGCATTGGGAGTATATACCGCTACAGGGCCAATGGTTATAGGAACGACAAATTCCAATACTTATGCAACAGATTTAGGCAGGCAAACCCTTATGACTCTTCCTGCAACTGACCCTGAAACACAGAACCAATTAAGTGTTCTACCTCCGGGAGGAGGTTATTCGGTCAGGTTAGGAAACCCACGAACAGCAAGCTGTGACGGAGGTCCGGTGCAGGAAGAACAATTATCCTATACTTATCTTGTAACTGCCACCAATTATATTTTTACTTATCAATATGCAGTTGTACTTCACGATCCCGGAAATAGTCCCGGTCATACAGCGTTAACAAGGCCTAAATTTTCAATTCAGGTCTTAAATTCACTCGCCGCTCTTGTTGATTCGACTTGTGGTTATTATGAAGTTGTAGCACAACAGGGTAATCCGGGTTTTAATTCGTGTAACCCTGATCCATTGGATCTTTGTGACAATACTGACCAGGTCGTTTGGAAGAACTGGACATCTGTTAGTGTTGATCTGTCATCATACATTGGTCAAAATATAACCATACAATTTGCAACCCGTGATTGTAATCCAAATGAATTGCCCGGAAGACATTTTGGTTATGCCTATATTACATGTTACTGCGGAATATTTTCATTAACGCAACAATGTGTTGGAACTTCCGATCTTATTACTGCACCTGCGGGTTATGTTTCATATCAATGGACCTATATAAATACTCTTGGTACCCCAGTCAATATTACAACAACTACTGATACATTAACCATTAACCCTGTTCCTAACGGACAAATAATTACATGCGTGGCTACTTCGGTAACAGGATGCTCCTATACCTATAGTCTCCCCCTTGCAGTAAGCATTCCCGTGTTTACTCCTGCGGCACCATCAATTTGTGAAGGTGGTACTGCAAATATCACCGTAAGCGGGCTGGCACCTTATAACTATTTATGGAGTAATGGTGTTTCTGATTCAATAATTTCAGTATCGCCCACAACAAGCACAACATATACGGTAACAGCTACAGCAGCAGGAGGATGCAGCAGCAGCGGTTCGGTTATAGTCACTGTTATAAACAATCCTGTTGTTACGGTTTCTCCCGATACCGCAATATGTTCAGCGGGAAGCGCCACTCTTACTGCATCAGGGGCTACAACCTATACATGGGCTCCAAATACAGGTTTATCAGCTACAACCGGAGCTACAGTTATAGCAGACCCAACCTCAGATGTAACATATACGGTAACCGGTGTTTCCGGCAGTTGCTCGGCAACCAATAAGGTTACTGTCCATATTATAAATAACCCGGTAGTAACTGCCTCTCCTCCGGTATCAACTGTTTGTCCCACGCAGAGCGTGACACTGACTGCTAACGGCGGTACAACATATATATGGACACCTGATATCGGTTTATCAGCCACTACAGGTGCAAGCGTTATTGCTACTCCACCAGCCACTCAGGTATATACAGTTACAGGCAGTTTCGGCGGATGTACAAGTTCAGCATCAGTTACCGTGAATATTATAAATAATCTGCCGATGACAATAACTCCTAATTCATCCATTTGTATAGGAGGAAGCATACCACTTACAGCAGGCGGCGCAACAAATTATATTTGGAACCCGGCAACCGGCTTATCTGTTACAACAGGGGCTACGGTTATAGCAAATCCAAGCGTTACAACCGCATATACCGTTACAGGGACTTCCAGTGGTTGTTCAAATGCCGAGATGGTTACAGTAACTGTGAACCCACTACCTGTAATAACCGTAGCCCCGCCATTACCACTTTGCCCCGGTGCAAGTACTCCTTTACAGGCATCAGGCGCTATAACATATATATGGAATCCTTCAACCGGACTATCTGCAACAATAGGATCCATTGTAACGGCTGATCCAACTGTTACTACAATATACAGCGTTACGGGCACAGATGCCAATGGGTGTACAGGAAGTGCAAATGTTACAGTTACCGTAGCTCCCATAATTGCTGATGCATCCGAAACAGATGAAAACTGCGGACAAGCTAATGGTACTGCTACCGCTGCAGCAAGCGGGAATTGCCTTCAGACTTATAACTATCTTTGGAATACAACACCTTATCAGCAAGCTACGAAAACAGCAATAAATTTAACTGAAGGTACATATACTGTAACGGTTTCCTGTGGTGCATGTACCTCCACAGCATCAACTACTGTTAACAACCTTCCCGGTCCATCGGTAGCAATTATCAATTCTGTCAATGCCACCTGTGGCAATCCTGATGGAAATGCCACTGCGCTGGCTACTGGCATTAGCCCTCCCTTTACTTATATATGGTCGAACAGCCAAAGTGGAAGTGTTTTGACAAATGTTACGGCCGGAACATATCATGTTTCAGTTACTGATGCTGTTGGCTGTACAGCGGAAAATTCAATAATAATCACTGATACTCCGATACCTCATATTAATGTAACCGGAATAACAACAGCTGACTGTGGGTTACCCGATGGTGCCGCAACAATTAATGTGACAGGCGGAACTCCAACATATACGTACGAGTGGAATTCAAACCCTGTACAAACCACACAGGACATTCTGAATGTTCCCGAAGGGGAATATTGCGTTACAGTAAAGGATAATATTGGTTGTACTACTTCTATATGTGTTATTATTGGTCAGAAGCCGGGGCCTACTGCTTCTGTTATTTCTCAAAATGAAATATGCAACCATGGTGATGGAACAGCTACTGCACATGCTACGGGAGGAGTTGGAGGATATACCTATTTATGGAGCAATGGTCAAACCGATTCTATCGCTACAGGCCTTACTCAGGGAACTTATACCGTAACAGTGAGTGATGAGGGATGTTCAACATCGAAATCGGTCAAAGTAATGGAAACATCAGGACCTACTGCCGCTTTCACAGCTAATCCTCAAATTCTCACTATTTTGGAAGGACCCGTTTTCTTTTGGGATAATTCAACAGGGAATATAGTTAGCTGGGAATGGATCTATGGCGATGGCACAGTTAACGGAAACGGAAATAATACTTCTCATCCGTATCCGGACATCGGAACTTATCTTGCAACATTGATAATTACTGACAATAACGGTTGTAAGGATACCGCCATCGATACAATAATAGTAAAAGACATATTCACTTTTTATATTCCGAATTCTTTTTCTCCCAATGGCGATGGTTATAATGATTATTTTACTCCCAAAGGATTAAATGTAGATCCGAATAATTACAATGAATATATTTTTGACCGTTGGGGAAATATGATATTCCAGACCAATAAATGGGATGTGGCAAGGCACCAGGCGGGAGTGCTATGGAACGGAACTGTTAACAATAAGGGAACTTTTAATGATGTGGTTTTGGATGTTTATGTCTATAAGATAATTTTAAGAGAATTTAATAATGGACCCGAACACGAATATGTTGGCAGGATAACATTAGTTCCCTGATTTCTTTTTTAAACATCGGAATAAGGAGTGTTTTTAGTGCAGATATATGTGTTCCTGCTCAGCTTTTAACCTTATTATGGCAGTTGCTTTAAAGTGGAGATTACAATTTAGGTTTATTTAACGAAACAATATCTCATTTATGTAAAGTACATAAAAATACAGGATGATTATCATCCTGTATCCTTATAAGTTATTTAAAATTGATTGATTTTCAATATTTTTATTAGTGCTCTTCCTTTCAATATGATAAAAAATTAAGAATTCAACCAATTACTTTAACTTTCGTTTTGTGCAAAGCTCTTTTAATATTATTTATCATCAAGATCATATTTCACACTAAATATGTCCTGTTTGCCGGTTTGAAGCTTACCCGATGAATAGAAGGCCTTCCTCCCATACGAATCGGTTACATAATAAAAATCGTCGGCAGCAGAATTAACATCAGGTCCTAAATTTTCAGGAACTGACCATGTGCCATCGTCATTTCGTGTTGAAACGAAAATATCATAACCGCCCATGCTGTTATGCCCCTTTGAACTAAAATATAAAGTAGCATCGTCCATCATTAAGAAAGGTGATTCCTCATTTTCAGCCGTGTTGATCTCTTTTCCCAGGTTATATGGTTGGCTCCACATGTTATTTGGTAAACGTTCGCTTGCCCATATATCTTTCCCGCCAAATCCGCCGGGCCTGTCGCTTACAAAATAGAGCGTACCCCCGTCGGCGCTTAACATCGGACTTGTTTCAATATATTGAGTATTGATATTTAATTTTTGGGGCGAATATGTTTTATTTTGAAAATCCACCCTGTAAATATCATTATCAATGGTAATGAATAATTCACGGAAGTTCATGGTTTTATTCGCCTCAAGGAACGCTGAATATTCCTTCTCAATATTTACTGGCTTTCCCCATGATTTGGAAGTGCTGTCGAATTTTGAAAAATAATACCGCCGCGAGTCGGAATCTCCGTTCTTCAATTCAGTAAAATAAATCAAACCTGAATTTACTTCTGAAACATAAAGCGGATAAATGTAGTACATATCATTTTCCGTTTCAGTATTAAGGTTGCTTATTCGCGCCATACATGCAGCACGAAATAAGGGGTCGGAAACTTGCGTTAATGCTTTATTGCCAACGCTGCCGGTTGATGTATTCCCAAATGCAATCTGATTAATCAGGAAAAGCATCAACATCGATGAATATATCAGATACTTTTTCATATTGTAAAATTTTTAATTGTTTGTAATTAATTCTTGTTGTGAAACCAGTTTTCCTGTTTGTTGAATTTTAGTTTCCTGGTTAGCTTGCAGAAGTGATGGTGATGTTAAGGTGTTTGTTTTATTCAGTGTGCACACAATGTTATAGTATGTTGTAGCTTTAATACCCTGCTGACCGTCTAATGAATAATACACGGTGTTGGGTACCTCTGCAACATCCAGGTTGCCATTAGCCATAGGCTCTGTTACGTTGTTATAATAAAGTGCAGTATTCAAATCGTTTTTCCAGGTATTGCCTGCCACACCATCCAATACACCATTAATAGTAATACCTGCAGTGTTTTGATTATTAACGATAATGTTACCCGAAATGAATACATTATTATCAAAACTCATAGGTGTGTTACCCGCAAGGTTCTGATCATTCGTTTTGAAAGTGGCAGTTCCTGCCTGGAATGATGAGCCGTTATTAGTAATGCCATTTTGGAAAATTAACCCTAAATCGTTGGTAACCCGCTTTGTATTCCAGTTTCCTCCCGGGTAAATAGTTACAGTGCCGATAAAAGTATTTATACCCTTGTCGTTATTGTCAGTCAACGTTCCAAATAAGTTAGTAATGCCGTTAACCGTTAAGTCAAAATTGGTACAGTTTAATGTTGCGCCGGATTCTATTGTCAAATTATTACAGGCTGCATTTACATTTACAATTACACTGTATCCCGGACAAATTACCACGTTATCACTCACGCCCGGAACACCTGCACCACCGTTTCCCCCATATATGGAGGACCATGTTGCAGCGTTATTCCACTTATCACTTGAAACTGCAAAATAAATTGCAGTTTTCACTTTGTTATCAGTAGCATCTTTAGATTTAGGTGCTTCCATGTGGGACGATTGAGCATTTAAGTAATTTAATGCTACAATTGTTATAATGATTGAACTAAATATAGTTTTCATATTATTAAGTTTTATTGTTTATTAATTCATTGATTATTGTGAAGATTGTTTTTCTGAGTGAAAAGTTTCTTTCCTGGTTACTTTGGAAGCAACAAATGATGGAGATAATTCCATTGACTTACCCGAAGCGCAAACGATATTATCATATTTGGTTAATTTGATAGTCTGTTCTGTATTAAGCGAATAAAATACTGTGTTTGGTTTTGCCATTACATTAAATGTGCCGTTAGCCATAGGAGCAGCAACATTTCCATAATAAAGAGCGGAATTGGGGCTGTTTTTCCATGTATTGCCTGCAATGCCATCTAATGCTCCATTAATAGTAATGTCTGATGTATTCTGATTATTTACGGTAATGTTTCCTGAGATGATCACATTATTATTAAAACTCATAGGTGATATACCGGCAAGGTTTTGATCATTCTTTATAAATGTAGCTGCTCCTGCCAGGAATGACACCCCGTTATGAGTAATACCATTCTGGAAAATTAAACTAGAAGCGGTGGTAACTGAAGCAGTATTCCATGTTCCTCCCTGTATAACTTTAACAGCTCCCATAAATGTATTTGTACCCAAATCGTTATTATCGGTAAAAGTTCCCGACACGGTTGTTGACCCTGTAACAGTTAAATTATTCGTAGTACACGTTAATGTTCCTGATGACAGGACAATTAAATTTTTACAAATAGCATTTGTATTTACCGTTACATTGATACTATGATTTATAACCACATTGTCATTTTCACCTGGGACACCGGCTCCGCCAGGTCCTTCTAGCATCTTTGACCAAGTTTCGGCATTATCCCAGTTACCATTTGTAACGGCGAAATAAAGACCTGTATTTTCGGAAGCAACAAGTACTATAGCTGGATTACTTTTAGTTGAAGCCGAAGTCGATTGAGCATTTACATTATATAATGTTATAAGCGCAATAATGATTGTATTGATTGTATTTTTCATATTTTATAATTTTTAAGGTTTTTTAATTTATTAATTATTCTCACTCACTTTTAATATAAAATTGTTTTTAATTAGTTAATATTAATTGTTACCGGTGCTACAATTCCAGAGGTTTTGAAACGAGAATCCCGGGTGCTTTTATTCCAGATCAAATTCCCGTTCAATGCAGGAGTAGTTTCTGTTTTATTGTTCAACTTGTTTGATGCCAATATAGTTTTCACCATGTTTGAAGGGCTTACATACAAAAACTGTCCGTCTATATGTTTACCTACTATCCAGTTTCGCCTTATCATATCTCTGATTATTCCGAAAATAACGGATTTAGAATCTATGCGATAAGCTGTAGCATTATTTCTGATTGAATAATTGGCAACTATATGCCTGATTTCTCTTTTATATAATTTTTTCATAATTTTAAAATTTAATTAATTACTGATTTTGTTTTGAAAGTAAAAGCGTTGATTACAAAGAATAGCTGTGTGTAAATCATTATTTCCATTGTATTGCATTTTGTGAAAGCAAAATTATCTATAAGTTAAAAATATTTGCCTCATTGGAAATAATGAAATTTTAAGGAGTAGTATTTTTTTTACTCATGAAAAACCATGAGTGAGCCTTCCGGGAACAAGAAGGGATGGGCATCACGCGTTAAGATGCATACGTTGGAAGTTAAACAATTCAATTGGTTTTGTAAAAGGATTGGAGCATTATTATACTTCAACCAGACCATTCCTTACAGCGAACATTACAAGATCAGCAGTGTTCGTGGCGCCTGTTTTTGATATTAGGTTTGCACGGTGGGTTTCAACAGTATTCTGGCTCACAAATATTTTTTCCGATATTATAGGTGAGGAATAGCCTTGGCAAATTAATTGAAGTATTTCTATTTCTCTTTGCGATAATTTTGATTTACCCCGTGTATTGATTATTTCTAACCCTGATTTCCTGCCTTGTTTTATTTCAAGAATATTGCCCATAAGGCAGTCTTTTCTCCTAAATTTTATATGGGTCCCAAATACATCAATGAGTGTTTGCGACTGATCTTTCTTGAATATTTTCAATTCAGTATGTACAGCGCTTTGGATTCCCATTATACACCTATGAATCTTTTCCAGGGCGTTATCATTATCCTCTGTATAAATAAGGTCCTCGAAACTCATTATTTTTAATTCCTCTTTTGAGTAGCCAGTAAATTCAGATACTAATGCATTTGAATATAGAAATTTATTTCCCTCGTATATATATACACCCACTATGGGATTATCAATAAGCGCATAGAATCTTTCATCACTTTGTTTTAAATATTGCTGGTGTTTTTCAAGCCTTAAATTTATACTTTTAAGAAGTTCTGAAAAATCAAAAGGCTTTGTAAGATAATCATCTGCTCCTAATTGCATACCTAGTCGCAGATCCTCATGCATTGTTTTTGCCGTAAGAAAAATAAATGGTATTGTGCTGGTATCTGGTAATGTTTGAAGGGTTTTACAAACTTCATAACCATTTTTTACAGGCATGGAAATATCGCTTATAATAAGATCGGGCATTATTTCAATAGCCTTTTGGATACCTTCAGCCCCATTGAATGCTGTATATACTTCGAATTCTTTATCAATTAAAAATTCAACAGCAGTTTCCGAAATCATAGGATCGTCTTCAATGATTAGAATCTTATTTTTCATATTTGTTTTTACTAATGAAATATCATTACTGACTTTCAAATTCTGTTGTAAAAATAATTTATTTTATATATAGCGGAAATTAAGAATTAATTAAAAATGCATTAAATTTTTATTAATAATGATTTTCTCTTTATTTAAATGTTTGATTATATTGTAAGGCATAGAGTAATGCTAATTTGAATTTAATTATGATATAGAGGTTATACTGCAAACGGGATAAATTTCCGCAAAAATTAACAGAACAAAGTTAATAATTTAGAGAGAACGAATGTAAAATAAAAGAAGAAGCATATCAAATTAGATTGTACCAACAAACTAATGATATGCTTCAAATAAATCTCAGTGAAACTGAAATTCAAAAGCTAAAATATGAAAGATATTATTATCCATGTCCAATTATTCAGAAAAGAATACATGCGGTATACCTCAAGGCAACAACTAATATGTCAAATGAAATGATAGGAACTTTGGTTGGATTAAATCGGGATTCTGTAGGCGATTGGGTTCATCGCTATCAGGAAGGCGGCTTTGATGTTCTTTGCGGGATCAACTATGGCACAAATAAAAGCAGATTGGAAAACCATGCAGAAAGTATATTGAAATCTTTTATAGAACAGCCACCGATGAGTGTTAACGAAGCAAAATCGCGTATTGAGGCTATGACAGGTATCAGCCGGAGTCCTTCACAGGTACGTTCTTTTATGAAACGGCACGGTTTGCATTACATCAAAGCAGGACATATTCCCGCAAAAGCAGATGTTGAAAAACAACGGCAATGGATGAAAACAACATTAGAACCAGCGATTAAAGAAGCACAAAACGGAGAATGCCATTTATTTTTTGTGGATGCAGCACATTTTATATTACAACCTTTTATTTGTGCCTTGTGGTGCATGACGCGCTTGTTTATAAAAGCATCTTCGGGACGCAATAGAATCAATGTATTGGGTGCTGTAAATTCTATCACGAAAGAAGTTATTACATTGAGCAATACTTCTTTTATAAGTGCCGAAACTATTGTTGCATTTTTAAAGCAACTTCGAGAACTTTATGTGGATTTGCCCCTGAAAATTGTTTTGGATAATGCGCGTTATCAGCATTGCAAATTGGTTGAAAACACAGCTAAAGAATTAGGAATAACACTCTTGTTTTTACCTTCATATTCTCCCAATTTGAATATTATTGAACGATTATGGAAGTTCACAAAGAAAAAAATGTTATACGCAAAATATTATGAAACACCTTCTAAGTTTCATGATGCCATTAATGGATTTTTTCAAACTGTTAATCATAGATACAACTCTGATTTAAAAAATTTATTGACACTCAAGTTCCAATTTTTTCAAAATCAAACTGCGGAAATTTATCCCGTGTAAAGTATAAATAAAAAAGCCGGAACAATTTCCGGCTTTACACTTATTTCGAAATCTTTATATCAGTTTTCTGCATTCTTATCTTAAACTAACGAGTTGTACCAATATAGATCTTTTTTGTTTCTGACTTTCCATCCTGCAATATACTTGCCAAATATATTCCATTCGCAATTCCGGGGACGTTTAACGAAATAACATTAGCTCCCTTCTTGGGGTTAATTACATTTTGTGTTATCTTCTTCCCTGAAATATCATTTAAATAAATTTGCACTGGATCAAGTCCTTCAGTTTTTATAATCAGATTCACGCCCTTATCACTGGCGTTTACTCCGATAATATCAAGCTGGTCATTATTAAAACTGCACAAAATGGCAAGCACATCAAAATATTTGTACTGCCCGTTAAAATCAGTTTGTTTTAAACGATAATAAACGGTTTTATCGGGAATCATAGTTGTATCAATACTTGAATACTGGATTTCGGTATTGCTGTTAAAAGCCCCGCTTATTGTTCTAACAATTTCCCAGTTATGCATATCTTCAGTTTTTTCCACTGTGAAATATGCATTGTTCGTTTCTGAAGCTGTAGCCCATGTTAATAAAGAACCGGTACTTACACATTTTATCTGGTAAGCAATAAGGTCGATAGGCAAAGGGCTTGAACTCTGAGTAATTACCCACGGGCTAAGATTTGTAACACCGGAAACGCTTACGGTATTTAAAGTTGTGTTGCTTGTCTGTGATGGCAGGAATGGATAATCCCAAGTATTGGTTGATGTAGTATAATGTTGTGCAACCATACTATTCACCACTTCACCGTTTAAAGGCGCTTCAGTTGCATCTGCTCCATAAGTAAATGTAATGGTAGCTGTTCCTCCTGTAATTGGATTAACGCTGGGGGTTATCATCCAGAACCTTCTTACAATATATGCAGCATTTGACGAAGGAGAATTGTTGGTAATACTTGATAAATTAGTTACGATGATTGGCCTATCGCCAAATACTGTTGCTGCAGAAGTACCGGTATCAGGGTAAGTAGAGACCTGTACGGTGCCGCTACTGCCTCCTGCAGATAAATTAAATGTAAAGGGAATATAGGTTGATGCATTAGCACCAAAAGGAAATATATGATTCCCTGTGGTTGTTCCAATATTCCATTTTAATATATTGGTAAAGCTTTGATCAGATGAATTGCTTACAATATATCCCACATAAGTAATGCCATCCCTCACAATGGCATTAGTTGCAGAATTATTTACATAAAAAGTATTGCCATTTAAATTAAATCCTCCGGCGGTTAAAAAAAGCTGTGCATTAATAGTGGTACTAGCTGTTAATGAAACAATGTTCCCCGGGTTGTTGATAGTTACATTGTCAGGTTGATTTTGTGATAATCCTGTTCCTGTAATTTGATTTGCAGTTCCGTTATAAATATAGTTCCCCTGGGTACTATAAGTTCGGTTGGCTGTTTGTATATTACCTGTTGCACCTGACACGGAAATACCCTGAATATGTCCTACACCCAATATTCCTTCTCCGGCAAGTGTAAATGTTCCGCCTGAAGCGCTTTCCCCATTCCTGTTATTATTAACAATATATGAAACTAAATAAAGGGTACCATTGTTATCAACAATTAAATCATTAGCAGCGGGTATGGATAGATTACTATTCAGAGTGTAAAATGCACTATTTGTTACATGAAAAGTAACATTACTGGTAGTTGATGAAGTATTGAAATCAAGAAAGTTTGGCGCAGTAACAGTAATTGTTTTCCCCGAGCCGTTAAGATTAAAAGTTGTAAGCCCTGTACCATTAGAGAAAAAGTAGTACCCGCCTATACTAAGATTCCCTCCCAAATTATACGTTTGAGCCGTTGAATTTACGTTCAAATTTACGCTGGTGTTTCCTGATGTTGTAAAATTTCCGCTAATATTTAATGTCGGATTTGTGAAACGTACTGAATTTCCAGCTACTCCGGTATTCCCGGTTTCGGAAACTAATAAATTACCTGTAACAGTTCCTAATCCGGTAAAACTCAAATTTGCAAAAGGTACATCCGCATTCCATGTAAAATTCCCGAATGTCTGTCCGCTTGCACCTGTTGGCGCTGTGGTTAATGTAGCTCCTGTATAATTAATCAAACAAGTCGAATTTGAGTTCCATGTTGCTGTAGGAATATTACCAGCATCCTGTGAAAGCTCAAAGGTGCTTCCGCTAAGAAAAGAGATAGTACCTGTGGATGCAATTGTAGCCGAGTCCAGAAGTGTGCCCGAAACCGTAAGTGTGCCCGAAACTGTAAGCTCCGTACCTGCCCCCCCTGCAATTGTAAGAGTTTGGGATGCGTTAACGGTTATTGTTCCTCCTGTATTAATTGTAGTTTGATCTATCTTTACGCTGGCTGTTATGGTAACATTATGTCCGTTCTGAATAGTAATAGTTCCATCAGATGAAGTAGGAGTGTGGTTAGCAGGGTTATGCCATGCCCCTCCATAATATTCAGACCATGTGTTTTTAGAATTCCAGTTCCCACTTGCCTTAGATTGGAAATTATCGCCCACAGCTTGCGAATATGATTGAATGGTATAGCCAAAAAATAGTATAAAGGCAACCATTCTGCTAATAAAAAGTATATGTGTTTTCAATTTTATTGGTTTTAGTTGGTGAATTGTATTTATTATTATTATTTCAGTTTCAAAAGTATATAGCAGGGAAGAGGCAAAGGTTAAAATGAAGTTAAAGTGTAATTAAGATTTCATTAACTCATTATACCACCGATTTACATTCAAGTGAATGTCCCTCGATAATGTGTGAGTGCGATTTACATATATGCGAATGGACGTCACAAGTGAGCGAATACGATTCACACTTATACAAATGAACCGTGCAAGTGAAGGAATATGATTTACACTTATGCGAATGAACTACTCATTGAAACGAATACACATCGTATACCTGCATTGCTACTAAGAAGATTAATCTTGTTGAATAAAAGCTCTCGACTTTTTTTGTCTATCCCCGCCGCAAGCAGCGGGGTATTACGCCAAAAAATTTGCTACGCAAACCGCCGAGAGCCTTAAACAGTTGCGCCGCAGGCGGCGAGGAATTAACCTAAAGAACGATTAAATTATTCTAAATTATCTATTAATAGGTGTTTTGCAGAGCAATTTTTCCTTAATTTCAATATATATTTCTGGCTCTATCAGAACAGTGGGGCATCTGATTGTAATGAATTAACCGGTGCGAAAATTTTGTTTTCAACTGAGAACTTCAGGATGATACCGATTCGCAAAGTGGTTATATCCCAGTTTTCAATTGAACGTGGCGACTGACCGAAATAAGGTTGAAAAGAAACAAAAGGCGAGAGTACAAATTTCGTCTGCTTTCTTAATGATGAAATTGGGACATCATAACCTGCTCCGATTTGCGTGGAAAATGTAGTTTTGTTCATATTGCCAAAATTCATTTTCTTGTCAAAGTGAGCTTCTTGGTCAAGAAAACCGGAATGAATATCCTGAGTGTAAATGAAAGATTTGTTCAGATTGATAGCAAGCCGGGGACCTGCAAACAGGAAAAAATTAGATTTGAATGGGGCAAAGATCAAACTCGGCTCTATATTTATATAACTCAGATCAGTTGATAAATCCTCGGTGCAACCACAAGGTGCGGTTTTCTCATCAAATTTACCTTTACGGCTGTCGTAACCTGCCTGCAGCATTATGCCCCATGCCGAATTAAGAGGATGATATTCTGCAAGAGATGCGAAATAAAGTCCAATCCCCGAACCTTTATTAAAAACAACAGGAGATATCAAATCGGAATTAAGATCCTGAATGGAACTTTGATAGAAATTAATATTTGTACCTGCCGCAATACCAAACCACCATGAGTGGTTCGCATCAGGAGCTTTTTGTGCGCTAACCGGTAAATAATTACTTGTTAAAATCAAAGCGCCTATAATAACACGTTTAATGGTATGGCTATTAAAGGAGAATACTTTGTTGGATATTTTTATTTTATAAGTTATTGTTTTCATTATTTAAAAATTATTCATGAGATGTGATTGATAAATTTTATTTTTTTATGAAGCATTTTCTTTCGTCATTTTTCAAAGCATTCTCTTATTCTTTTTTCTTTTTATATTACCTGAAATAAGTTTATGTCGGGAAAACTTAATAGACGTACCTATTCTCAACGTGGTAATATTCCAGGTTTCTATAGAGCGTGGAGACTGACCATAATAAGGTTGAAAAGAAATAAATGGAGAAATCACCAATTGTGTTGGCATGAGTTGCGGTGAGAACAGGATATCATATCCAACACCAATCTGCATGGAAAGTAATACTTTGTTCATGTTCCCCAAATTACCATTCAGGCTCAGTGGCCCGGTTTGACTAGTCATATCGGAAGGGGTTGTTATTGTATAAACGAAAGATTTGTTTACATTAAATGACAGGCGAGGACCACCATATAAATATAAATTAAACTTGAATGGAGTTATGCGCAGGCTTGGTTCAAATGTAATATAGCTAAGGTTGGTTGATAAGTCCTCGGCGCAGCCACAAGGTGCAATTCTCTCATCAAACGTACCTTTGCGGCTATCATATCCGGCCTTCACCATTAAACCCCAGTTTGAACCCGGATCGTGAAACTCCACTAGAGATGCTACATTTAATCCGGCATCATGACCATTATGAAAAGCCATTGGCGCAATTAAATCTGAATTTAATTCCTGCGTGGAACCACGATAGAAATTAATATTTACGTCGGATGCCACACCAAACCACCAGGGGTGTTTCTTGTCATGAGCCTTCTGCGCCTGAACAGAAAGTTGAATAACTAACTGAATCAAAACTATTGCTGTAATACTTTTAAAGACCTGGCTATGAAAAGTCCTTGCTATGTATGAAGCGTTCCTGTTATAAGTATTTGTTTTCATTTTTTTGATTTTTATGAATGGAAATTCCGGCAGCGTTTAATCATTATTTGTTTATTTTATTATCCTGAATGTTTCTGTTAAAAACAACATCATTGTTTTTTTCATCGGCAGTTGTAAAACTCCAGGAATAATTTTTCGCCAGAGGAATACCACTAAGATTCCTGATATTTGTTGTTATGGTAGCCGTATAGGTAGTTCCTGGTAAAAGATTACCGGAAGGTGTAAATTTTGCTGTTTTACCATTGTACGAAATTGTTCCTGCTACTACCTTTTGCCCTATTAAGGTAAACGGAGCAACCACATCGCAAGATGACTGGATGAAAGTTGCTGAGTCCATATTTTCATTGAATATTACAGTAATACCTTGGTTTAGTGATGCCCCGGTTGAATCATTACCTTGATTTATTGGCACTCCGGTTGCACCATTAGCAGGGTTTGTAAATTCAACATATGGACACGGTACAACAATTTCCCTGAAATTGTCTTTCTTACAGCCGGCCATTAAATAAATAGAAACTATAACTATGATTGGATAAAGTATTTTTGGTTTCATAATTTGGTATATTAACAAGTTAATTGTGTTATTTAGAATCATTCTAAGAATTAAAAAAAGACAAAAAAAATTTCATTTCATTATTTAAAGCCTTTAATGAAAAATAATTATTGTCAGTATAATTAAAAAAAAATGATGATTGGTAAATTCCTGAATAAAAAGTAAAAATATCTTCATATTTCAATGGTTTTTGTTCAGGCAAATTTAAACTAATGTGAATGATCGTTTAATTAAATAGAAATTAATAATGTATTAAGATTTTATTAAATTATATTGATTCTTGCCATAAATTTGCAAGGTAATAATTCGCTGATTATGAGTAACAATGATAGTTTGCTCTAATCCATTGGCATTATAATACACATTGGTTTTTAAAAATATTTTTGATATGTATTTTGATGTTTTCATTAACTAAATTATTAAAGGACCATGATACAAAATATATGATAAATCATAATTATTATTACTACTACAGAGGCAAAAGTAGAAGGCCGGGTAGAAGCAATAATTAAAATGGAGTTAAAGAGGAATTAAGTTTTCATTAACAAGGCATGCAACCAGCCAATAATTTATGGTTTTCATATATAGATTAATATGCATTTTTTTATAATGCCATTGATACAATTGGCACTTTAAAAATGATTGAGGATGTTCTATTTCAAAATATATCAGTTTTAGTAATCCTAGATATAAAAATATAAGCCAGAAATTAAATATTTTTTAACGCGTATATTAATATTACAGTTATATCATTTAGAAACTGATTGAAAGAAAGCTCTGGAAACCTCACCCAATGAGTCAGTTCTGTTATTTTACAGCTTTGTCCCATTTTTATTCTATATCCTGAGAAAAGCACTTCGTGTAATCTGATAATGATTTACTGAATTGAAAAAAAATAATTAATGCAAAGGTTAGAAATGAGAATTCAGAACTTGAAAAATGCTGCTGAATATTTACATATTTTCTTTATTTTGTTTAAACTTTTCTATTCCCCTCCCGTTTTTTCTTGTTAATAAATTACACCCCAATTGAAATGCTGAAACTGTTTTTAATTTTCTGAGAATAAAGCAGTAAACTAAAAAATATAAAAAAGCGTGCAACCTTTTCATTTTTTTACGTCTTATTATTGAATTCAAGATTACTGGTATTTAAAATATTTATTAACTTTAACATTTATTATTATGAAAAAATATCTTAATTTTCTGGCCATCGCAACATTTACGCTGTTATTTGTTGCCAGATCTAACGCTCAAACTTCATCAAATGCTGCAACATCTGTTCAACCTAAGAAAACCGTTGAAGAGAGGACTGCAAATTTGGTTGGTGAAATGACAAAAATCGCTGCACTTACTCCTGATGAGATATCTAAAATTACTCCCATTGTCAGTGAATTTCAAAAACAAAAAGATGCGGATCAGACATCCTTTAAAGGAAATAAAGAAAAGCTTGCTGCTGCAAGGAAGTTAAGAGCAGATAAATTAAGTTCCCAGGTAAAAGTGATTGTTACCCCTGAGCAATATACTAAACTGCAAGATCATTGGAAGAACAAACCGAACAGAGTACCTAATACCCAATCAACTAAGAAAGTATAAAAAACCCATTTAGCATGTTTCTAAACCCAAAACCATGAAAACGAAAATAGTACATATTATAATACTCCTTGCCATAATTGGCGTATGGAGCAAAGTTTCCGCACAAAGTCCCTGTGTGAATGCTGATTTCTCATTGGGGAACTTTACAAACTGGACCGGTTCTGTCGGTCAACATACTTCTGCCGGTGATGATTATACTGCTATGGTAGGCATGGTATTAGGAACTCCTAACCAGTCGCCTTATAGTGCCGGGCAGCAAACTATTATGGATACAGCGGGAACAGACGTCAATACAAACAACATGTTAAATATTCTGCCTCCTAACGGAGCTAATTCCTGCATGCTAGGTAATGCGCAAGTGGAAAGCTGCGATGGTTCGCCATATCCGCAGGCGGCAAGACTGGCATATACTATGCCGGTAGATTCTTCAAATACTGTTTTTTACTGCCAGTATGCTGTGGTGCTTCAGAATCCAAACCATACAAGCCCCGAACAACCCAAATTCACTATCCGTGTATTGAATGCGGCAGGTGTATCATTAGATTCGATTATATATATTGCAGCAACGGGCCTTCCCGGTTTTGAATCATGCATACCTTCCGCTTCTGCATGTGCATCTGACTCAGTTCTGTGGCAAGATTGGACAACGGCTGTTTTAAATTTATCACCATACATTGGACAGGTTATTACTATTCAAATCACAAGTCTTGATTGCATACCGGGTGCGCATTTTGGGTATGCCTATATTTCCTGCTATTGCGGAACATCAAACTGCCTGGCAGATTTTACATCTTTCAAGGACAGTACCAGTTCACATACTATTAATTTTACCAATTATTCCAGCCCGAATATGAATTCCTGGTACTGGACATTTGGCGACAGCACCTCTTCTGCACTTCAAAACCCTGTGCATACTTATGCCGCCGACGGAACTTACCCCGTTTGCTTAACAGCCAGCGACCTTGATTCGAACGGTACTATAATTTGTTCAAACACCTATTGTGCTTATGTTGTTGCCGGTAACCCGCCAATACCATGCCAGGCAAGCTTTGGATATGATACAACAAGTACAAATACAATCGACTTTTATAATTATTCCAGCACGAATACCAATACATGGTATTGGAGCTTTGGCGACAGCACATATTCCACTCTTCAAAACCCTGTACATACTTATTCCACCAATGGAAGTTATTATGTTTGCTTAACAGCCAGCGACCTTGATTCAAATGGTACTGTAATTTGTTCGGACACTTATTGTTCTTATATTTATGTGGGTAATACGCCAACAGGATGCCAGGCAAGTTTCGGGTATGACACAACAAGTACCAATGTGATAGATTTTTATGATTATTCCAGCGGGAATATTAATTCATGGTATTGGAGTTTTGGCGACAGCACATATTCCACACTTCAGAATCCTGTACATACTTATTCTACCAGTGGAACCTATTATGTTTGTTTAACAGCCAGCGATATTGATTCAAATGGTTATGTAATTTGTTCGGACACTTATTGTTCTTATGTTTATTTGGGAAATTCACCAACAGGATGCCAGGCAAGTTTCGGGTATGACACAACAAGTACCAATGTGATAGATTATTATGATTATTCCAGTGGGAATATCAATTCATGGTATTGGAGTTTTGGCGATAGCACATATTCCACGCTTCAAAACCCTGCACATACTTATTCGACCAATGGAACCTATTATGTTTGCCTGACAGCCAGCGATATTGATTCATTTGGTGATGTGATCTGCTCAAGCACTTATTGTTCTTATGTTGTTGTCGGAAATATCCCGCGTTCCTGTTCAGCGCAGTTTACAATATATCCCGACAGCACTACACTATATCATTACATTGCAGTTAATATGGCTACGGGAATTCAACCACTGA
Organism: uncultured Bacteroidota bacterium; assembly: GCA_963831005.1. Lineage (GTDB taxonomy): Bacteria > Bacteroidota > Bacteroidia > Bacteroidales > CG2-30-32-10 > CAWHOW01. The sequence continues at coordinate 28,213 of CAWHOW010000034.1, read as the reverse complement.
TATATTTATGGAGTTGGGGTGACGGAACATACGATTCAACGCCTTATCCAAGTCATACGTATAGCGCTGCCGGCAACTTCATTGTTTGTCTTAGCATTACTGATTCTATTGGTTGTACAAGCTCATATTGCGATTCGGTAAATTCAGTAATTGCAATTAATGTGACGAAACCGGGACCTTCCGGAATAAAAGATATAACAAGTGATTCCCATTTCACATTATACCCGAATCCCGCATCTGATAATATTACAATAGTTTTGTCCGAAAAGGCAACAATAGTAATACTAAATGTTGAAGGACAAATAACGAAAACTATTGTAGCTAAAGAAAACGAAACGAATATTGATGTTTCAAGCTTATCCAAAGGAATGTATTTTGTAAAAGTTGAAACGGACAACGGAGTTGCTGTGAAGAAGTTCGTGAAAAAATAATAGAACCCAAACTCCGACATTCATTATTCTGTGTTCAATATTGGATATTAAATAAGAAAAGGCATCGCAATTGCGATGCCTTTTCTTTTATTATATTAAATGTTTATGACGAATGGTATTAATTCTTTATAAACTCAGCATTTGCAGCTATCTGAACTTCGTCGCTTACCATAGCAGTAGGCATTGAAGATCCAATACCAAAATCGGAACGATCAATTACTCCGGTTATTTTAAAACCGGCAATTGTTTTTTTACTTTTAGGGTTAGTACCTATCAGGCACTTAACATCAAGGTTAATTGTCTTGGTAACTCCGTGCATGCTGAGGTCGCCTGTGGCTTTATAACTATTATCCCCTGCTTTTGTTATGGTTTTGCTTTTAAAGGTAATTTTCGGGTACTTGTCAGCATCAAAGAAGCTGGAGCTTTTTAAATCTTTATCCCGCATTTCATTGTCGGTATTAATGCTATTAACATCTGCTGTCATTTCGGCTACGGCATCGGAAAAATCGTCTTTTGAAGTGGTGATGCTTGCATCAAATGTGTTAAACCAACCTTCCACATCCGAGATCATCAAATGGGTAACTGTAAAGCTTAGTTTTCCGTGATTTTTATCTAACTTCCATGTTGAAGTGTCAGTTGCCTTGAATGCATAAATCGCAACAATAATAGCTGCTGCGCCGGTAATAATTGCTAACTTTTTCATAATGATTTTGTTTTAATGATTATTTATGATTTTCTAAAATTTATAACTATTAATATGAATTAAATTGATATCCGTTTAGTTATTTTCACCTCCTATACTTCCCAATAAGGGGGCAAGCATATTGATTATTTCTTCAGAACTTATTTTATATCCCTCCGCTTTTAATGATGTTACGAAATCCTTGTGAGAACGCCCTTTCCTGTAATCGGGCTCTTTTACAGGATGTTTCAGATAGTGTTCAAAAACCTCTGTATCCTCCGAGATATTAAGCACTGCATGATAAAAATTCTTTTCTTTATTCCTGTACATAGACGAACCAAGTATCTTTTTTTCACCTATGGCAATATCGCTGATGCCTTTCTGCGACAATTGTTTCACCCCAAGCTTTTCAAGGGCAATGATGACATGAGAATTTATCAGATTGAAAAATGTTTTGGGTGATTTTAATTCAGTTTCTTTTTTTAAAACGGCAATTATTATTGTATTTGGTGTCAGCACTACCGGCTGACCTCCTGATGGCCGTTTATAAACGGGAATATTATCGGCAAGGATATTTTCTTCATTCAATGATTCTTCGGGCTTATTGCTTGTTCCAATCACTATAAACGTTTCTTCAGGCTGCCATGTGCAAAATGTATCTTTTTCGCTTTTATATATCCTGAAATCCGGAAGATCATATTTATTTACCTGTATCATCCCTGTAACTTATTCTGTAATTGCTTTATTCATCGCTTCAAAGCCGGCTTCTGTAAATATTTCAGATATAGTAGGGTGGGCATGTATGGCCTGTGCCACATCATAGATAGTTCCTTCCACCTGCATAAAGGCAGAGGCTTCAGCTATCATATCGGTTGCATTGGCAGCCACTATCTGTACGCCTAATACCTGTCCGAATTTCTTATCCGAGATAAGCCTCATGAATCCTTCGGCATTTCCTTCTATCAGTGCTTTCCCGTTTGCAGAAAGAGACAATTCGCTTATTTTATATTCAATTCCTTCTTCGGCAATTTGCTGCTCGGTCATTCCTATCTGGGCTATTTCCGGCACTGTGTATAAGTCAAGCGGATACTTAGAAGTTTTAAAATCAGCCTTAATTCCTTTTATTTTATTTACCACCCATAAGCCTTGAGCAGAAGCTAAATGAGCAAGGTAACTTATACCATTTACATCTCCAATGGCAAAAATATTCTCAACACTTGTTTCAAAATTATCTTTCACTTTAATGAAACCCAAGTTGTTAAGGTCTAGATTCAAATCGGTATCAGGAAGAATGGCATAGCGAAAACTGCAATTAATAACTTTATCGCAAAGTATCGTTTTTCCATTAACATAGATTTTATTTCCCTCTGTCTTTTCTATCATTCCCGAAGTTATGACATTCACGCCATCGTCGGCAAGTTTTTTCATGATATAAGACTGTAGGCGGGCATCAAAGGAAGGCAGCATCTTTTCCCCATCGGTAATAAGTGTAACAGACTTTCCAATTAGATTAAAGAATTGCGCCATTTCTACAGCTATTCCACCTTTGCCATAAACCACTATGTTTTCAGGAATTTCTTCCAGATCAAAAAGCCTGTTCATATTTACAATATTGCTCTCGTCAAATTTTTCAGTTATTCCTACAGGACTTGAACCGGTTGCAATGACTATGTATTTTGCTTTCAGATTGCGGTTTTCAATAACTACAGATTTATCTGCTGCTATAACAGCATTACCTCTAATGATTTCAACACCATTCTTTTTTAGTACGTTCAAGACTCCTGCTGACATTTTGGATGAAATTTCTTTTGCCCTTTCTTTTACTTTTCCCCAGTTGAATGTAAGCTTAGAAACATTTATTCCGTCAATGCCAAATTCCTTTAATCTCTTAGCTTTATTAAAATTCTTTGCACTTTCAATAATTGCTTTGGTAGGGATGCACCCCCAGTTAATGCACATTCCACCTATACGTTCTTTTTCAATAAGCGCTGTTTTCATCCCCAGTTGCGAGGCTCTTATGGCAGCTGCATATCCTGCAGGTCCTGCGCCAATGATAATAATATCATATTCCATAATTCTAATTTTATTTTTTATTATTTATTCCATTATTAACGAAACAGGTTCTTCTAGGTAACGCATTACCTGGTTAAGGAAACGGGTTACTTCTCCTCCGTCAACTATCCTGTGATCGACAGTAAGCGATAAGGGAAGAATATTTCCAACAACAACTTGGTCGTTTTTTACAACAGGTGTTTTTAATATTCTTCCAACGCCAAGTATTGCTGCTTGCGGATAATTGATTACGGGTACAGCAAATATTCCGCCAAGTACTCCGTAATTAGTAATAGTGAATGTTCCGTCTTTCATGTCGTCCAAAGTAAGTTTCCTGTCTCTTGCTTTTTCGCTGTACTCTGCAACCTTCGACGCAATTTCAAATATTGAAAGCTTATCCACATCATGGATCACTGGAACTACAAGCCCTTCGGCAGTATCAACGGCTATACCTATATTGTAATAATTTTTGTAGATCATCCTGTTGTTTTCCAGATCAAGCTGTGCATTCAGCACGCGATGCTTTTTTAACGCCAATGCCGTTGCTTTTAAAACAAAAGCTAAATATGTCAGCTTTACATTTTTTTCAGCATAAACAGTTTTATACTTTTCTCTTATCCTTATTAATTCCGAAATTTCCACTTCTTCATGCACGGACATATGAACAGCATTCTGCATTGACATGGTCATATTCTTTGCAATAGTTTTTCTTATTGAAGAAAGCGGCTCATAGACTATTAGTTCTTTGTCATCAAGAGAAACAGCAGTTGTTTTTCTCTGTATTTGCGGCGATGATTCAAGGAATTTCTTCACATCAGATGTTGTTACCCTGCCACCGGGTCCCGTACCTGTCACCTGATTAATGTCAATGTTTAATTCTTTGGCTAATGCCCGTGCAACAGGAGTGGTAATTATCTTTTTGTAAACTATATTTTTTTGTTTTTCATTACTTTTAAACCCCTCCTCGCTCGAAGGCAGGTAAGCATTATTGCCCGCCACTTCCATAGTACCGACAACTCCTGCCCCAGCTTCTTCAACAACTTCTATCGTTTCTTTTTTTGCTTCATCTATGGCATCCTGTCCGAATTTTCCTTCAATTTCAATTTCCACCAATGGTGAACCTACATGAATTGTTTCGCCCACTTTACCATATATGGCAGCAATTACGCCTGTTTTTGGAGAAGGGATATCCGTAACCACTTTATCGGTTTCCATCCGTACCAGTGCTTCACCGGAACTGATCATCTGTCCTTTTGTGACATACCATTCAGCAATGGTGCCCTCATCAAGTCCTTCGCCTATATCGGGAAATTTAAATATAAATCTCATGACTTTTTTTATTAGAATTTCACTGTACGTTCAATTTCATAGAATATTCTTTCAGGTGACTGAAGATAAAAATGCTCACCTTTTGGTAATGGCACTATCGTATCAAACCCTGATACTCTTTTTGGAGGAGCTTCCAGATGCATGAAAGCTTCTTCATTTGCAATAGCAATTAATTCAGCGCCTACACCAAAACTGGTAGGTCCTTCGGAAACGATCACTATTCTTCCTGTTTTCTGTAATGACTTTGCTATAGTTTCCCTGTCGATAGGATATATAGTTCGCAAATCGATCAGTTCTGCCGAAATGCCTGCTTCCTTAGCCATTACCAACGCTTTCTGGCATTCGCGTATCATAGTTCCGAAAGCAATAACAGTAACATCTGTTCCCTCAGCTATTACTTTTGCTTTACCTATCGTAATTGAAAACTTTTCATCTGATACTTCCTGCTTTATAGCTCTGTAAATACGTTTGGGTTCCATAAAAATTATCGTATCATCGCTTTCAATAGAGGCTATCAGTAAGCCTTTGGCATCATGAGGAGTTGATGGTATCACTACTTTCAATCCGGGTATATGCCCATATATAGCTTCTGGACTTTCCGAATGATGCTCAAGTGCATTAATGCCACCTCCATAAGGAATACGAATAACAATAGGTGTTTTATATCTTCCCCTTGTTCTATTATGTATACGAGCTGCATGAGATATGATCTGATTCAATGCCGGGTATGAAAAACCATCAAACTGCATTTCAATTACAGGCCGTAATCCGGCAATAGACATACCAACCGCTGTTCCGGCAATAGCCGATTCGGCAAGAGGAGAATCGAATACCCTGTCTTCTCCATGTTTCTTCTGCAAGCCTTCTGTAACGCGGAACACACCTCCTTCAAAACCTACGTCTTCACCGTAGACTACAACATTATGATCATCTGATAGCTTTATATCAAGGGCATTATTCAATGCCTGCACGATTGTCATTACACTCATTTCCGTGCCTCCTTCCATGCTAAGAAGTTCTCATAATCTACCTTTTGCCTTTTCAATTCATCTGGCATATCAACATACATATAGTTGAAAACATCATCCAGTTCGTAAGCCTTATGATTCTCGGCTTCTTCAAACTGTCGTTCAACTTCTTTCTTGTATTGTGCAATAAGCTGCTCTTCATCTTCTTTCCATAAGTCATGGTCAAGCAGGTATTGTTTCAATCTTTTAAGAGGATCTGTTTTTGCCCATTCCTGTTCTTCCTCCTTTGTTCTGTATTTCGTAGGGTCGTCAGAAGTAGTATGTGCGCCCATTCTGTATGTTAGCGCTTCAATAAGCATTGGGCCATTACCATTTCTTGCATAATCATGGGCTTCTTTGAGTGCAGCATACATTGCAAATACATCATTGCCGTCTACTTTTATACCGGGCAATCCAAATGCAAGAGATTTTACAGCAAGGTTAATTGCGGTCGATTGCTTTTTTAATGGAACAGAAATAGCATATTGGTTATTTTGAACAATGAAAATGACTGGTGTTTTCCATACTGCTGCGAAGTTCAAAGCCTCATTGAAATCGCCTGTTGATGTTCCTCCGTCACCCACAAAAGCAAATACCACTTCGTCTTTTTTATGATAATTGATTTCATAACCTACACCTACAGCATGAAGAAGTTGAGATGCTATAGGAACAGATATAGGAAGCATGTGTTTGGCATTTATAAAAACAGTTCCTTCTTCATTTCCGATGAAATAAAGGAATATCTCCTTTAAAGTTGCACCCTTTGCAAGCCAGGCTCCCATTTCTCTGAAAGCAGGAACAAGCCAGTCGTCTTCGCGCACAAGCAGACCTGCAGCAATAGATATAGCTTCTTGTCCATAATTAGGCGGATAAGTGTACATGCGTCCCTGTCTTTGAAAAGATACCGCCATCACGTCAGCAGTTCTTGCAAAGAGCATAGACTTATAGGCTTTTATTAAATTATCATTTGAAATTTCGGGAAAATATGAAGGATTAATAAGCTTGCCTTCGTTGTCAATGATCTGAAAGAGCTTATTATCAATTGGTTTGTAATCGTCACGAATCATATTTAATCAACTTTTGTTAACAAATGTATAGGTAGCGGCTACATTATTGATTAAGATGGAATTAATGTTTGATTAAGATATGATTAATTACAAGAACTTATTAATAAAAAGCCCCCTGAAATGGGGGCCTTTTAACCAAACTAACCATAAAACCAAACCAATCAAAAAAACCATGAAATCAAAAACCTAAACCTATGAAATGAATTATGCAATTGGCCTTACCCATAAAAAAGGACCTTCTATCATATCGCACTCTATAATATGACTTCTTAATAAAATTTGTATCGCTTTGCTGGTAAGCGATCCTGAATTAATCAGATATGCCGAAGCCGAATTCCTTATTGAGAAATTGGCATCTATATGCCTCAATTCTCTTAAACATATTGCTTTCATTTTTTTATTCTTTTACAAAAACATTATTAACATTACATACCTATATATATATTTATGCCTTTGCACGATAATATACTGGTAAATCAGAAGCATTTAGTTTCTTATTATATGTAAACGAAACATTAATTATATAAACTCGCTTTGAATCCCCCTGAATATCTATCATTACATTATTTCCTCTTTTCTTAAGCCTGCTTATAAAAGCCGAAGAGTACCAGCCAAAATCATAATTTACTATGGAATACTTCCTGAAACTTTCTAACCTGTGAAAAGGGAAAGGCGCTTTATATTGATAATGGTTTATTTTTTTCATATTTTAATTGTTTAGAATAAATCTACACAAAGGTAATAATTTTGATACCTGTTTGTCAAGCCCCTATTAAATAAAAAATGTTAAAAGTTTGTAAAAATTTGTTTTTATATATTATTATTCAACATATTATAATTATATTTTTTTATTTTTCTAATAATTAAATTGATTAGTTTCAAAAATGACACAAAATAAAATAATGATAATTTTCTAATTCAATAATATCAGCTATATAACAAGTATTTATGGTATTATTTAGATAACTTTATTAAAATTTACTTGACAAGGCATAGTAAAATGTATTAACTTTGCATAGAATATATCTAAATAAGAAAATGAGTTAAAATTTGTTTCTTTTATCATATATTAATTATCATGGACATATTAGTTAATTACAAAATTTAGTTTATGAAAAATATATACTCTACTCATTTTAGTTTAACCGGAAAAACAGCATTTATTACAATAATTATAATTATTGTTTTTTCTCGGATTGGCAAAAGTCAGGATGCAAAAAGCATCAATAGTGACCAAAGTGTAAATTCCACTACCAATGTAAAACCTGATCAGGAGGTAATTCCTGCTGCAACTCTTAATATCACTGGCGCCAAAGCCATGCTAAAACAAATCAGTACACAAGCAACGATTTCTTCAAATGCAAATACCGGGAAAGCTTTGCAAATCAAGAAAGAAACCGCTGTCTAAAAAAAGATGGGAATACAGGTATTGAAATAAATAAAGCAAACGATGCAAAGCCAGTGATTGAAACGAATGAAGTAAAAACTAAACCGGCAAATTATGATAATAATAATAAATAAATTGTTATGAAAGTCCTTAAAATATTATTACTTATATCCCTTCTTTATATCCCGCTAGAAAATATATTTTGCCAGGCAAATGGAGATTACAGAACATTGTACATAAATGGAGGAAACCATAATTGGAATACTGCAGCAAACTGGCAAATTTATAACGGTACTACCTGGACTACGGCTACAGTAGTACCTCCTTCTTCTAATGAAGTAATTACTATACAGGCCGGAAGCTTTTACACCCTTAATGTAAATTTTAATGTAGCATATAAACTTGTAATTCGAAACGGGGGGGCATTAACCATTGGTTCTACCTATACTTTAACTGCCGGAAGCGGAAACGACACTATTATTAACTCTGGGACACTCACGCCCACTGGAACTTTATCATTTTTAAGTGGAAGCGTTTATGAGCATGCTCAGAATGGTGGCAATATTCCCACTGCTACTTGGGCTACAACTTCAACATGTTATATAAATTATACTTCTGGAACAATGACTACTGCTCCTACAGGTGCAACAGGACAAACGTTCGGGAATTTTACATGGAATGCCGATGTGCCCACTGGTAGTTTAGACTTTACAGGACTGGGAACAATAACAGGCAATTTTTTAGTTTCAGCAACAGGAAATACAGGTGTATATGGAAATACCCTTCGACTCCAAAGTGCATTAAATGTCAGCGGTAATTTTACTACATCCGGAAACACCAGCCTTAATTTAAATAATACGGCCTCAGCCAGGACATTTAACATTGGAGGTAATTTCAATGCAGGTGGTAATTACTTTCTTTCTAATGGTTCTGGTCTTACAACTATAAATTTAAACGGATCGGGAAATACCATCACAGAAACTACAACAGACTTTCTGGATTTTAATTTAGGACCTACTAACAGCAATGTTACATTCCATATAACAAATGGAGCATCTTACTCTATGAATAGTAATATGTCAGTACCTGGCGCTAATAGTTTAACCATAGATAATGGCGGAACACTATATGCGGGTACAGATATTATTAATAATAACAGGAGTGGCGAATCAGCTTCAGGTGGCGTATTTACTGTGTCATCAGGAGGTACGCTAGGTATTGGCTCCGCACAGGGTATTACATCTGTTACTGTTTGTGGCGCGGGCAGTGGTAATATACAAACATGCACAACAAACTATAATACCGGCGCTAATTATATATATGACGGTACAACAAACCAGGTTACTGGAAGTGGATTGACCCAAAATATCCCTGCTAATATTACAATCAATAATACAGGTAATATTGTTTCATTAAGCGCAAGCACAACTCTTAGTTCACAGCTTATTTTAACAAATGGGGGATTAAATTTAAATAGTTTTACCCTTTATGTCAATAATCCTGCTACAACAGCTATTGTACGGGATGGCATTACATATCTCGGTTATATAGTAAGCAATTCACTTGATCAAAATTTCACTAATATTTTGAAATGGAACATTGGAACTACCACCGGCGATCATATATTTCCTTTTGGTGTTGATGCAGCAACCTATATTCCTTTTACTTTTAACCTTTCAGCAGGAGGCAGTAGCGGAAATGTACAGGTATCCACGTATCCTGATCCCGGCACTACCGCTGCAACAGTATTTAGCGACAGGCCAACCATAGTAACCAATTTAGCAAGTATTAATAACCCAACAGTACCTTCATCAAACGCTGCAAATATTGTAAGAAGGTTCTGGATGATAACCCCTGATATCAATCCAATTACCGGAGGAGCAGCTAACATAACATTTACTTATGGTTCTGATGCTTTAGAAGCGCCATTAACAGGTGAAGAGGCAAACAGTATGGAAGCTCAGCATTATGCTACATCAACAAACACGTGGGATTTCCCATTTCTGCCGTCCCAGACAAGCAATACAAGTTCAAATACAGTAAGTGTTCCGGCAGTTACCACCTTTAGCCCATGGGCAATTACGCAAAGCTCAGATCCTTTGCCTATTAAACTTCTTGCCTTTAACGCGGTATGTACCGGTAATAAAGTTGATCTTGACTGGGCAACCGCCAGTGAAACAAACAATGATTATTTCACGGTAGAAAAAAGTATAGATGGCGTAGATTGGGAATTTGTATTAAACATGAATGGCGCCGGTAACAGTAATAATATTCTTTATTATAAGACCAGCGATGATCAACCATTTGCAGGTAATTCATATTACCGACTGAAGCAAACCGATTTTAACGGAGCATTTACTTACAGCAATATTGCAGCGGTTGATTGCATCACAAACCAGGCATTTAAATTTGAATCCGCTTATTATTCAACAACAGCGAATGAAATAATTTTACTATTTAACGCTACCGCAGGGGATCATTATACGTATAGCCTTATGAATCTTACCGGGCAGCAATTGCATTCAACATCGGGCATGGCTACTGCCGGAACAAATGAATTTCATATTAATGCAAATGGGTTAAGCCCCGGGCATATACCTTGTATCATTGCAAAACAACGGAAATATAGTTAGCCATAAAGTGCTGGTGAATTAAAATGCTGCTAAACCGCCAGGTTTAATTAACAGGAGAGAAGTAAGAATACCGAAGTAAGGTTGAGAATACTACACTATACTCATAACTCACTACTTTTAACTCCCTACTCACAACTCGTTACTCATTACTATAAAAGACAGGCAGGCGAGAGCATCCTTCGCTCAACAGCTTTGCTTTTTATTTCTTTATACTGAGATCGACTGGTTTGCTGATTATTTTACATCCGGGGTTGCATATCCGCAAAACCTTTACCATAAAATCGTGGTTAAAACTTGTATCATTCCGTGCATTTAATTTATCGGTTAAAAATGTATCGGCAATAAGCCTGTTGTCTTTTATTATTATATCATCTTTCTCCGCATACTCCCAGGCAAGTCTTATAATACTCAGCAGGTATCTGCATGCATGAAAAAGTTCATTTGAGATTTCCTTTTTCTTTTCTTCAACCTCTTCCTTTGTTGTACCTGTGCATTCAGCCAGTTCGCCGGTAGAGAGCGGCTTAGCCGTATTTATATTTTTTATGATTTCTGTTTCCGCTTTATCTAATTTATACCGGTTTTTAAGATAATTGCCATTGGCAAGCATGATACCAATTAGTTTAAACAGGGGAATGGTTTTATTATCAAAACGGGTTCTGAAGTCAGTAATAAAATCAGTAATTTGTAAATCCGTTCTCGAGTGAATTCTTTGAATAAGGGTATCATATTCCAGATCATTTTCCTTGTATCCTTTTGAATATTGCTTATATTTATTAATTATTTCCAAAAGTTCCCATTCGGATTTTTGACCCATGTTTTGCAGACTGACGAACGTCCTGTTCTTATAGTAATATGTCAATAGTTCTATAAAAGTATTTATGCCCGCGCTTTTAAGGATATTATACGCCCTTACAGGTAACTCTTCCAAAGTCATTAAATCGTCAAGTGTATATTTCGACTGCTTTGCCGTTAGGATGATATGCGGAACGTCTGGCAACTCAACATTATTATTTTTCATCAGAGTCATCAACTCGCCTCTGGATTTATCACCCAGGCCTCTCAAGTCATCGAACGACCAGTTTTTTTTATAGTAGGCAATTATTTCCTTAAGGTTTCTCAGGTGCTGGTCAAATTCTTCATGTATCCTGAGTGTATAATAAGTATGGTCTGATATTTCTCCTCTGGCTCTTAGGCTCTCAATAGAATCAGGATGTTCTTTTTCATCCCTGATAGATATTTCAACTTCGGGGAAGTATTCATATACTAATGAAATCAGGTCATTATTTGTTTTGCGGCCGCAGCCGCGCATGCGTTCAAAACTCCTGTATTTTTTATAGAATTCACATATATCGTTAAGACTATTTAAATCTCTTCTGCAGCACATATTATAAGCCAATCCCGATATTAACTTTGATTGCTTTAATTCTTTTATGGAATAATTATGAAAACCCTGGTTTACGGATTTCGCATTTATACTATTATTTCCCATAGTGATTATATATTATTTAAACTCGAATATAAAGGCTTCAGTAAACACGCACAAACATAGGGCGCTTTATTAATCAATTTCATTGCATTTTCTTCTCCTTCCTATAGTGCCACTTCCACTTTATTTGTCCCGTAGGGACATGATGTTGGTAAAGTTCCTGCTTTATATAAATGTTTCGCTCCTACGGAGCGGGATGTTTCATTTATATATTGCTTTTTACCAATATCCGACTCCTACGGAGTCTTTATTATTTTTATTGCGTTTTCTTCACCTTCATCTATTGCCGCAATTACCATATCTTTTTCCTACAGCCAAGCTAGTGCGAAATCCCTCATTAATACCGGTACTTTTTATATAGCCTGTTCAGGTATGCCATAATTTTATTGTACTTTATTATATCTGTTTCTCTCTTTGGCGATCTGCTGCATTTTATCCGGTAACTGTATATGTCGTCATAATTCGTAGGTTCGGAATCGAGTATCTTTAGTGTTTTTTCGTTTTGATTATACCAGTTCTGTAAATTGTTCTGAGAATACTGGGGTGGCAAATTCTTTCGCAGTTCTTCATTTCTCTTTCTGATTATATTTATTGAATCGGGCGAAACTCTGGGAACTATCATAATATATATTTCGCATTGCCCTTCTACAACCGGCCGGTCGTTTGAGGTCATGTCGGGATATAAGTCGATAACTAACGATTGTATAACAATTTCATCAGTGCGGGCTGTATCAATTTTATCCGTCCAGCCGGAGGGCAATGAATCATTTATTTGTTTAATGGTTTTGTTGAGATAATCTTTTGTAACACTGAAATTCTGTGCAATTGCTGTTGACGACAATGCCAGTATAATAGCCAAAAGTTTAATCAGCTTTTCCATTTTTTTATTTCTGTTTCGAGCTTTCCTATTTAAACACCCTCGTTCGCGCTCGTCTCCTGACGAGTGCACTTGTTTTCACTCAACATCCTCCTCGTGCTCGTTCGCGCTCGTCTCCCCGTTCGCGCTCGTCTCCTGACGAGTGCACTTGTTTTCACTCAACATCCTCCTCGTGCTCGTTCGCGCTCGTCTCTTGACGAGTGCAAAAACAAATTATGATTAATTCTCGAACTTCCCATAGCAGTTCTTAAACATACTACAGAGCGTACTTCTGCTTCTATGCCGCAATAATATATATATTTTTACTTTCGGGCAAACAATTCATCGAAATTAATTTGGTCGAAAAGCTGTATTAGGTTAATTACCATGCGCCACCGCACATTACCCCCCCAGCCAAAATCCATAGCGGCCTTGTAAAAGTAGTAATCAACTCGATAACTATAGTTATCAACACGATATCTATAATAATCGAGACGATATCTATAGTTATCAGCACGATATCTATAATAATCGACACGATAACTATCGTTATCAGCACGATATCTATAGTAATCGACACGATAACTATCGTTATCAACACGATATCTATAATAATCGAGACGATATCTATCGTTATCAGCACGATATCTATAATAATCGACACGATAACTATCGTTATCAACACGATATCTATTGTTATCGAGACGATATCTATAGTTATCGACACGAAAACAACTTTATCGCATTTGCATTGAAAATCAGCAAGGTATGTTTTTGAGGTGTATAAAGCAATAAAAAAGCCTGCCCCGATGCTGAGCAGGCTTACTGATGTTAGCCTTTTCTGTTTTTACTTAATGCCCATGAATTACATTACCACTACATAAACCCATTCGCTCCATACATAGTGGGTTGCTTCTCCATCTGTAAATATTGCCTTATGCCCGGTAAATGCGGCAGTAGATTTTACAGTTCTCCCCGCGGCTATAACCGAATTAGGGTTTATAGGTATTTTTTTAATTGGCAATATTATGGCTTCGCGAAAACCATAGATAGTACCGCTTTTCAGGTTGTTAATATGTACATTCGATTCTAACGAAAATACAATCTCTGATAAAGTTGTTGGCGAAATCCCCTTGGCAGTTGTAATGCCATATTGCCTTAAATAACCTGCCTTGGCATTTACTACCTTGGTGGTAATATCCACCGTACCTACTATCTTTGATACTACCCTGAAAAACTTTGTGGCTTTAACGGCAGCCTTTTTAATTTTAAACCCCACACCGCTAACCACAGTAATGCCGGCAGTAACATCGCCGGCGGCTATGGCTGCATCTCTTGCCACACCCTGTACATAAAGAGCCACCTTGTTGAACATATTTATTAAAATGTTTTTTTGGGTGGTTACCTGCGATTTGGTAGCTGTGGGCGGAACTGCCTTATAGGCATCGTAGGTATTCAATGTTACCGTTGCCTGCGAATGCAGGGCTGCATCAGTAACGGGCGGAGTATTGGTCAGCGGATTTCCTGACGTATGTACGTGCTGGGCATCATCGCACAAGGTTAAAGTACTCCATGTTTTTTTTGCTAACAACACCACGATAAGTGGCAAATTTTTAATGATAATCGCCAGAACTATCCAGCGGCTTATCCAATTCATTTTTGTTTTCATTTTTTTACTTTTTTTAATTTTTTTTGGAATTATTTCCATTACAAAGTTAACACCAACATTTTCTCATTACAAGCGTGTTTTGAGAAAATTATTGTATTATCTTTGTATGTTTATGGCTGGATGAAAAGCTGCGATAGAGGAGTTTTACAAATAATGTTCTTGTAAATACATTGAAAGAAAATATTTCACAATATCTGTTTTATTTTATAATATATGCAATGCAAAAATGTATTTGTCAAATTTAGATTCCTCATTTCACTTCGTTCCATTCGGAATGACAGAAATTTAATGCAGTATGTGAGGGAGAAAAGGTGCGACCGCCGCTGGCGGTCGCACCTTTTCTCCCCCTTATTAATAACCTCACTATTGTCATTCCGAACAAAGTGAGGAATCATTTTTAAAAACAATATACATTCAACCGTGCGTAACACGACTTTGTAAAAATCACAAACATTTCTTTGCAATATGCATTTATCAATGTTCTTCGGAAATTTATTCTTCTCGTCATTGCGAGGGCTTTTTGCCCGAAGCAATCCTTTATTCAGATTAAGATTGCTTCACGGAGTTTATCCTGAGTGCTTTCCCATTTAAGATTGCTTCGCTTCGCTCGCAATGACGGCACGAAGGGTTCGCAATGACGTTCATATTTTCCAAAGAGGTCTATTAGATGCGCTATTTGCTTTTCTTTGATTTCCTGTACACCGTAGCTCTCGACACCCCGAACTTCCTGGCAATTTTCATAAAACAGCATTCTTTTTCCAGTTCTTCATTCAGCCGCCTGTCCCTGATGATCTTCATCAGTTGCGAAAGATACAAAGGCTCGATACCAACAATGTCGTATAGCTCCTCAACCTGTTTTTCGTTAAGGATCTTTAGAATCTTTTCTATTTCGTTTGTTTTCATGGTTAATAAATTTAGGATTATTATTTATTACATCCTGCTACCCCGGCAACGCATTAGCCAGAATGTAGCAAAGAATATCTTTGGTCGGTGAAACAATATCAGCAAAGGAGACTACGCAAATAATAAACATATAAGTAATGGTCAGACAGAGCTGATTCGACTGGAACGATAGTGAAAGGCGAATCGTGTCGAAGTCGACCTTTACGAGCCACTCTTCGACACGTCCGCAAACCGGCAGACGGCTCTGAGTGACTCGTTTATTTAAATAAAAGCTTGGTGTGAAATCTAATGGAGAAAAGAAGGAGCTTTGTTTGCTCTTTAGTTCTGTTGCCTTATGTAGGATATAAATAACCATTTTACTCTTGCTTTAACGGCATCAAGTGACTTAAAAATTTCCGTAAGAAGCAAGTTGTAAATAATGGTCATAGGCGATTTTGATCAGTTAAACAATACGTGAATCCAAATATACTACATTTAAAAGCCTTTGTCAAATTATTTAACATATTATTTTAATATTTGCAAACAATTTAATAAATTATTTGTGTTTTAGGCTTGTTGATGTAAATATTATTACTGGCTTTATCAATGACAATAAAATATCGAATGTAGCATACGGCTTTAATGTAACTTTAATTACTCCTTAATCCAATTTTAACTAATACTGCAAAGCAGTCATAGTAATTTTGTATTCAGAATGGAATAATTAAAATCAGGTTCAAATAATATTGCCTGATAATTCCTTTTAAAGTTTTTTAATAAAAGTTACATAACAATATAATTTAAAAATATCTGATAATGAATAATATAAGTAAACTTAATCAAATCTTAATTCGACATTAATCTTATTTTAATCAATATGGTTTATCCGGGTATATACCTTTGTACCGTGAAAGAAATAATAAACATAGTCTAAATAAAAAATGAAAAGTTATGAACCCTCTTTACTTCCTTGAATTATTTAAAAGTTTATTTTCCTTCCTCTATAAGCACAGCATCAATAGTAATGTTTCTTATAGGACTTCAAATAATGGAGTGAAATTTTTTTTGCCTTTTTTAAATTCTTAGAATGATTCTAAATAACATTAAAAACCAAGTATTATGAAAAGATCGGTAATCATAAAAAAACAATCAGAGAAATTAAGTACTCTGTTGATAAGCAAAAAGAGTTTATATGCATATCCAGTTATACTCTTTATAACCCTGCTAAGCGCTATGAGTTCATATGCTCAAAACTGTGCTTTTAAATTAACCACCACAGACAATACTCAATCTGTTAATAAGGAAGGAAGAATATATTTTATTCAACTCCAAAATAACAGCAATGAGGAGATGGTTACAAATATTAGTGTGTCAAACCACAATAAAGATAACAATCCTGATAAATCAGATAAGGGAAATAATGTTAGCTTAAATGCTAAAATACTGAATGAAGATGGAACTGAAATAATGGGCAGCGTTCATTTAAAGCCTAATGAAATGCTAAAATTTCAGGTAAAAGTTACAGTTCCTGAAGGCACACCTATTAAACATTGGAACAGTATGCTGTTAAAAGCAACATCTGATAAATGTTCTGATTATTCTTCTTCCCTGATACTATATACTTTCATTCCAAACCCGGAAGAAAGATAAACCATTTTAATATTAATATTAATAAACATTTAAAACTCCAGGATATGAAACCAGATATACATAATTCGAAATCAATTTGTCGTTACGTTACGAGATATCTTTTTCCCTTATTCGTTCTATTAATGACAAATAGCGCCATAGGACAGATAACGCTCAGTAAAACAGTAGTACAAAGCGGTTGTAATCAATATAATGTTACGGTAAGCGCGACAGGTGTTGCAACTCCCGAACCGGTAGATGTCATGTTGGTTATAGATTGTTCAGGAAGTATGGGTGATGGCTCTCCTACGCCATTGTCATATGCTAAAACTGCCGCAATAAATTTTGTAAGAAACCTTTTTAAGCCGGCAAACGACCCTGGTAATATTAACAGGGTCGGACTTGTAACGTTTACCTCGGAAGCAACATTAAGTATTCCATTAAGAGATGAAACAGATTCATCTTCAATAATCTCAACTATTAACGGTTTAGTGGCAAGCGGTAATACAAATATTGCAGATGGGTTTTATCAGGCAGAAAAACAATTAAAATCAAAGGGCAGGAGGGGTTGTAACGTAATAAGATCAATGGTCTTAATGACTGATGGTGTTTCTAATTACGGATACCAATATAGTTCAGGCACAGACCAATGGACTGGTGCATGTGCCGCTTCTGATCCTACAACACCTGATGCTTGTACAAATGAGGCATATTTGCAGGGTCAGGCAGCTTGGTCATTTACCAGTGGAGACACTACTTATCCCAATAAGATTTTTACAATAGGATTCTTTCATGATATATCAGGTGCCGAGGAAGAATTGGCAAAGAGTGTACTTGATTCAGCTCAAAATTCAGGGTCTTACTCAACAACTACATCAGCAAATCTAAATGGAATATATACTCAGATATTTAATCAGTTACTGTGGGCTGCAAAAGCAATACCCGGCTCTTCAATGATTACTGATACGATTGCAACTGGATTTACTTATGTTACAGGGTCATTAGCCGTTTCAAAAGAAACAGCTTCAATCAGCGGACAGGTAATATCATGGCCGCTTGATTATATCAATACTGAAACTGTAACTCTCACATACTCATTACTAGCACAGAATTCTGTGACATGTGGAGTCCATAAATCCAGTGATTCATGGATCTATTACCAAAATACGGCATGTACTGATATAAAAACAATGTTTCCCAACCCAAGTGTTTCAGTACCATGTCCTCTGTCTTTAAGTGCTGTACCTACGCAAATTACCTGTTATAATTCAAACAATGGCATGATAACAGTTACTGCTTCTGGTGGTATTTCTCCTTATACATATTCACTCAACGGTGGCACTGCACAAAGTTCTAATGTATTCTCCGGCTTGTCAGCAGGTTCTTATACAATAACAGTAAATGACTCCAAAAGTTGTTCTGTTTCAACTTCAGCAGGCGCTTCAATTGTAATATCAAATCCACCATTACTTACAGCAAGCGCAAGTGGCTCATCACAGGTAAGCTGTAACAATGCCAGTGACGGTTCAATAACAGTAACAGCAGCAGGAGGAACAGGAGCATATAGCTACTCACTCAATGGAGGAGCAGCTCAGAGTTCTAATGTGTTCTCAGGCCTAAGTTCAGGTTCATATAGCATCATGGTATTTGATGCCAATAGTTGTTCTGCATCAGCAGGCGCTTCAATTGTAATATCAAATCCGCCATTACTTACAGCAAGTGCAAGTGGTTCATCGCAGGTAAGCTGTAACAATGCAAGTGACGGTTCAATAACAGTAACAGCAGCAGGAGGCACAGGAGCTTATAGTTACTCACTCAATGGAGGAGCAGCACAGAGTTCAAATGTATTCTCAGGCCTAAGTTCTGGTTCATATTCTATCATGGTATATGATGCCAATAATTGTTCTGCTTCTGCAGGTGCTGCAATAGTAATAGCTAATCCACCTTTACTCTCTGCTTCGGCAAGTGGTTCATCACAGGTAAGCTGTAACAATGCCAGCGATGGCTCAATAACAGTAACAGCAGCAGGAGGAACAGGAGCTTATAGTTACTCACTTAATGGAGGAGCAGCTCAGAGTTCTAATGTATTCTCAGGCCTAAGTTCAGGTTCATATTCTATCATGGTATTTGATGCCAATAATTGTTCTGCATCAGCAGGCGCTTCAATTGTAATATCAAATCCACCATTACTTACAGCAAGCGCAAGTGGCTCATCACAGGTAAGCTGTAACAATGCAAGTGATGGTTCGATCACTGTTACTGCAGCCGGTGGTACTGGTGCTTATAGCTACTCACTCAATGGAGGAACAGCTCAAAGTTCTAATGTGTTTTCAGGATTAAGTTCTGGTTCATATAGCATTATGGTTTATGATGCTAACAACTGTTCCGCATCAGCAGGCGCTGCAATTGTAATATCAAATCCACCATTACTTACAGCAAGTGCAAGTGGTTCATCGCAGGTAAGCTGTAACAATGCCAGCGATGGCTCAATAACAGTAACTGCAACAGGAGGAACAGGAGCTTATAGTTACTCACTTAATGGAGGAGCTAGCACAAAGTTCAAATGTATTCTCAGGCTTAAGTTCAGGAACATACAGCATCATGGTTTATGATGCCAATGGTTGTTCTGCATCAGCAGGCGCTTCAATTGTAATATCAAATCCACCATTACTTACAGCAAGCGCAAGTGGCTCTTCACAGGTTAGCTGTAACAATGCAAGTGATGGTTCGATCACTGTTACTGCAGCCGGTGGTACTGGTGCATATAGCTACTCACTCAATGGAGGAGCAGCTCAAAGTTCTAATGTGTTCTCAGGCTTAAGTTCAGGTTCATATAGCATCATGGTATTTGATGCCAATGGTTGTTCTGCATCAGCAGGCGCTTCAATTGTAATATCAAATCCGCCATTACTTACAGCAAGTCCAATATTGTCATCGCCTCCTTCGCCTTCGACTCCGGCAAAAACAAAGACCGAACCCTGATGGGCGCAACCCCCGAGTCAGTAGCCGAAGCCATGGTAGAAGCCGGCGTCAGCGCCGTTGGCGCAAACTGCGGCGTAGGCGTCGAGCAATCCATCCCCATCTGCCAGCGCCTCCACGCCGCCTGCGATCTCCCCATCTGGATCAAGCCCAACGCCGGCCTCCCCACCGTCGAAGGCACAACCATTCACTACAACACCTCAGCCGATTTCTTCGCCTCTCATTACGCCGCCCTCCGCAACGCCGGCGCATCCTTTCTAGGCGCCTGTTGCGGTTCCACCCCCGATTTCGTCCGCTCCCTCGTCCACGCCCAAAGCGAGGCAAGCTAACTCCCCAACACAGCGGGTGCCCCTGGTCTCGATTTTGAGACCAGGGAAGTGGAACCTCAAACACAGCCGGGTGCCCCACCCTCACGACGCTTTTGTTTTTGTCGTTAGGGTGGGATAGTTAAATGTTCGCATTCATGAACAGCGCGTAGTGTCCCATCGCAAACCCGCTGACTTGCTGGCTCGCAAACCCGCTGACTCGCTGACTTGCTGACTCGCTGACTCGCTGACTCGCAAACCCGCTGCCGTTAACCGCCTATTGCCATCCCGTATACGCCCTCACGAATCCTTCACAAACAGCGAGTACTCTAAAAGATGTGAGCACGACCCTCCACCCCCGCCTGTGCGTCGCCGCCATCAACTTTCTAAACCCCGCCCCCCTCATGTGGGACTTCGAGCACCCCCCGCTCAGCGCCCCACTCTCCCTCCGCTATCAAATCGACCGCATGACCCCTTCCGAATGCGCCGCCCGCCTAGCCAACGGAACCTCCGATATCGGCCTAATCCCCACCGCCGCCCTCGCCACCACCCCCGGCCTGCGCATCCTCCCCGGCTCGACCATCGCCTCCAAGGGCCGCGTCCGCTCCCTGCTCCTTGTCCGTCGCGCCGCCCAGCCGCTCACCGCCCTGCGTTCAGTAGCCGCCGACACAGCCAGCCGCACCACCATCGCCTACTCCCGCATCCTCTTCCACAAATGGGGCAACCCCACCGTCCCATTCCTACCCCACTCCGCCGACCTCGATGCCATGCTCCAGCAAGCCGATGCCGCCATCCTCATCGGCGACCCCGCTCTGTTTGCCCTCGAAGAGCGCGCCAACCGCTTCGAACGCACCGGCGAGGATCTCGTCTACCACGACCTCGCCGAAGAGTGGCGCACCCTAACCGGTCTTCCCTTCGTCTCCGCCGTCTGGTGCGCCGCCAAAAACTCTCTGATTGCCCCAGGTCTCGCTTTTGAGACCTGGGATACCATCATCGAAGACTTCAACCAATCCCGCATCCACGGCCTCCAGAACATCGATGCCCTGTCAGCCGAGTGGTCCGCCCGTCTCCCCATCTCCGAATCCACCATCCGCACTTACCTCACCACCAACATCCACTACACCCTCGACCAGGAGTGCCTCGAAGGCATGGCGGCATTCTTCCGCACCGCCGCCGAACTCCAAATCCTCCCCGCCTACACCCTCCCCATCCCCCAGCCAGTCCATTAGCAACCCCGCCAAAAAGCAAAGGGCCAATCCTCAAATGAGGACCAGCCCCCCTAATCATCAAACCCGCCAAAAAGCCGTCCCGCTGACTCGCTAACTCGCTGACCTGCTAAAAACCAACCCCGCAAAAAACCCAAATCACCCCCAGAGCCCGGCGACTATTCCCTATTCCCTGTTCCCTATTCCCTGCCTTTTCAAATCTCCCACCTAAGCAGCGCCGCCCCCACGGTAAACCCCGCGCCCACCGCGGCAATCAGCACCAGGTCGCCCTTCTTCAGCTTGCCTTCTTCAATAGCCGTCTCCATAGCCAGCGGAATCGTCCCCGACGACGTATTTCCATACTTCTCAATATTGATAATCACCCGCTCCGGATCCATCCCCAGCCGATCCGCCGTCGCCGTAATGATCCGCTTATTCGCCTGGTGCGGAATAAAGCATCCCAAATCCGCCCCAGTCACGCCGTTCCGCTCCAAAACCTTCGCCGAGGCCTCGGCCATCTTCCGCACCGCAAATTTATAAACCGCCGGCCCATCCTGAAAGATGGTATGCATCTTCTTGTCCACCGTCTCGTGGCTGGCCGGATTCAAGCTCCCTCCGCCCTTCAAATTCAGCGCCGCCGCCCCCGACCCATCCACCTCGTAAACATAATCGATAAACCCAACCTCGCCCTCTTCAGCCGGCTCCAGCAGCACCGCCCCGCCGCCATCGCCAAACAGCACGCAAGTAGTCCGGTCCGTATAGTCCGTCATCCGCGTATTGGCATCCGCTCCGCAAACCAGCACTTTCGAGTGCGCCCCGCTCTCCACCAGTTTCACGCCCGCCTGCAGCGCAAACACAAACCCCGAGCACCCCGCGGAAACGTCAAATCCCCAAGCGCCCTTCGCCCCAATCTTGTCCTGCACCAAACAAGCCGTAGCGGGAAACATCATATCCGGCGTAACCGTGCCAACAATAATGACCTCTACCTCACTGGCCTCGATCCCCCGCGCCGCCAAACATTTCTTCGCCGCTTCGGTGCAGATATCGCTCACGCCCAGCCCCTTGGCCAGCACATGCCGCTCACGAATCCCAGTGCGTTCCATAATCCACTGGTCATTCGTATCCACCATCTTTTCAAGATCGTGATTGGTCAGTACTTGCGGAGGAACGTAGGTCCCAAGCGCCGAAATCTTAGCGCGCCGGCCCACCACCGGGCGAACAGTTAGGCTCAATTCATCTCTCCTTGTGGCTTAAGCCAAGGTTCTGGAACCCAAGCTATACGCAAAAAATAAAATGTTGTCATCCTGAGCACAATCTTCAGACTGTCATCCTGAACATAATTTTCAGATTGTCATCCTGAGCGGAGCGCAGCGTAGTCGAAGGATCTGCGTTTGCTTTTACTTTCCTGCTCCAATAACAAACTCGCACCACGTATCACACATGCTTTGTATCAGGGCACGACTTCAGTCGTGCCGAAAGCCAAACAAAACGACCATGGGCTTCAGCCCCTGCGGCACTCCCCACACAAAAAAGTACCGGGTGACCTACTGCGCCCGTACTAGCCCGTTACCGTTGCTTCCTTCCGGACCTGGCGGGGTTGGCGGGATTACGTCGCGTAGGACCCGGCACTTGTCGATTTTACCACCCCTCCCGGAGCCGGAAATGACCCGGAAATCCCGCGCCAAACAGCAGATACTCCGTCGGCGCCTCAACCTGCCGTCAGAATCATCTACTCGTTCCCAAGAGAATCCTCTGAATTTATCCGCCCCAATTCCGGCTATTCCTTTGCTCTACTTCACACTGTTGCCAGCCCACAAAAGGAGCCAACCTGACCCCGTGTGGAAACCAAATGCTCCGTCAAATTCTCCCGTCTCTGATTCCAAAAGCTCTGCTATCGAGCTCATCCCTTGCGCAGTTGCTTCGGCCTGCCATCAATCCATCATCGGCAAGGGCCTCATTTTCGCCGGCCAAATCTCCAGCTCGGAATCTTTCGAGTCGCTGTTCATCGAAGGCAGCGTCGAAGGCAGCATCAATCTTCCCACCAGCCGTGTAACAGTCGGCGAAGACGGCCGAGTAACCGCCAGCATTGCTGCCAACAATATCGTTGTCATGGGCCAGGTCAACGGCAACCTCACCGCAATCGATCGCGTGGAGATCCGTGCCCAGGCCTCCGTCACCGGCGATGTCTCCGCCCCCCGCATCAGCGTTGAAGATGGCGCATTCCTCAGCGGCCATATCGAGGTCCACAAGACCGCAGCCAAACCGGCGGCCACCGTAGCCCCTGCCACGTACGTGCCCGAGCTGCACAAAATCGCCCTGGTGCGTTCTCGCGCCGCCAGCTCGCGCATTCATGCTTCCCTCCAATCCGCTTAGAGCAATCGCCAAACTCCACTCCCCGCTCCAATATCAAACTCGCACCTTGTATCACTCGTGCTTTGTATCAGGGCACGACATATCGCTCGCGCCTCCATCACTCGTGCTTTGTATCAGGGCACGACTTCAGTCGTGCCGAAAGCCAAACAAAATAAACCTGGGCTTTAGCCCCTGCGGCACTCATCCACCCGCCAGCGGTTCGTGGCCACACAAGCGCCAAACTCCACTCCCCGGTACAATAGATAAGTGACCAAAACCATCCCCACCCACGGCCCCCACCGTGGGCTTCATCTCCTTAGGCTGCCCCAAAAACCTCGTCGACTCCGAGGTGATGATGGGCCTGCTCGACCGCGCCGGCGCGCGGCTGACCGCTCATCCCGAAGAGGCCGAAATCCTCGTCGTCAACACCTGCTCCTTCATCGACACCGCCAAGCAGGAGTCCATCGACACCATTCTGGAAATGGCCCGCCACAAAACCTCACGGCCGGGCAAAAAGCTTATCGTCGCCGGCTGCCTGGTCGAGCGCTACCGCGACGAAATCCGCAAGAGCATCCCCGAAGTGGACGCCGTAGTCGGCACCGGCGAGCTGGAAGCGATTCTGGACGCCGCGGCCTCTCCTCCCGCCGCCGCCGCCCGCTTCGCCCTTCAACATCCTCACCGGCAGCCAGCCGAAACCCGTCCCGGCCAGGAATCCCTCTCCGGCACCCACAAATCACGAGCACGCACTTCCCGCGCCCGAAGGCGACCACCGCGAACAACAAGGCCGCTTCCGCCGCGACGCCTGGCAGGGCGCAACCCACCTGCTGCCCACCTATCTCTACGACGAAACCACCCCGCGCTTCCTGACCACGCCCAAATCCTCGGCCTACATCAAAATCGCCGAGGGCTGCGACCACCCCTGCACCTTCTGCGTCATCCCCAACCTGCGCGGCAAATTCCGCTCCCGCCGCTTCGAGTCCGTCGTCGCCGAAGCCCAGCAGCTCGTCGCCCGCGGCGTCCAGGAAATCACCCTCATCGGCCAGGACACCACCTGCTACGGCGAAGACCTCGGCCTCAAAGACGGCCTTGCCACGCTGCTCGACGCGCTCGCCCGCATCGAAGGCCTGCGCTGGCTGCGCTTCCTCTACGCCTACCCCAACCGCATCACCGGCCAGCCTGCTCGACACCATCGCCCGGCACGACAACATCTGCAAATACCTCGATCTTCCGCTGCAGCACGCCTCGCCCGCCGTTCTCAAGCGCATGAAGCGCGGCGCCGGCGCGGACATCTTCCTGAAGACTCTGGAAAAAGTCCGCGCCGCCGTTCCCGGCATCGCCCTCCGCACCAGCTTCATCGTTGGATTTCCCGGAGAATCCTCCGCGGACTTTGAGCTTTTGGAGGACTTCATCAACGAAGCCAAATTCGACTGGCTCGGCGTCTTCAATTATTCCGATGAAGAAGGCTCCGGCGCATTTTCGCTCGACGCAAAGGTCCCCAAGCGCACCATCGAATCCCGCAAGCGCCGCCTCATGAAGCTCCAGCAATCCATCCGCAAGCGCGCCAAGCAGCAATGGATCGGCCGCGAGCTCATCGTCCTCGCCGAAGGCGAAAGCGAAGAATCACCGCTCCTCTGGGAAGGCCGCACGCAATTCCACGCCCCCGAAATCGACGGCAAGGTCTATATCAACGACTTCGGCGCCGCTCGAATCGCTGAGTCCGGCCGCTTCTACCGCGCCGAAGTCACCGAAGCCCACGACTACGACCTCGTCGCCCGCATCCTCTCCGCCCCGCTCTAGATCCGGCTCCGCATGTTCATCCAATTCGCCTGTCGCGTTTTGTCGCGGCTGCGTCTTGTGCATCCCCATTGCAATAGGAGCGGATCATGCGGCCAGTGACTTCCCTATAGGGTACGAACGCGCCATTGGCCTGGCGCAAATGCGTTAATGGAATCCTTCACGAATATGCGAAACTAAAATGTCCAGTACGATTCCGGGAACAGGTTTCTGCCCGGAACTGCACGCAACAATCATTTTGCGTGCCTCAAAGAAGCATCGGTACCTGAAAAACCTGCCGCAAGATGACAGTGACTCCGGATCGCTCGAAGACCGCGAACGATACTCGCATGACGGCTGCGAATCGCGCCCATTACTTCGGCCACTATCGGCTTTGGCCAGAGAGAGAGCAACGTGGTCGCCGGCTCGGATTGTCCGAGTAACCTGGAGCGCCCTTACCAACATTGGCGCGGGCTGCGAGATACTTCGGCTCCTCAAGATCCCGGCATACGCCGGCCTTGTCGCATCACCCCCAGGTTCTCCTTTAAATCGCTCATCCGCAACTATCTCGTTCGTGGCTTCACCGTGACCGAGCGCACGGCTTGTTTTTTGCATCATTACAAACGCCTGCACGCCGGCATGTCCCCCGGACTTTCTGCACCGGACCCTGCATCGACAGGTCACGGTCTTTGAATCGCAAACAGGCGGCGCCCGCTATGAAATAACTCTCTGCTACTCAAGAGAGTTCGAGAAAGAGGGAGAACTCTCTCTCAATCTCCACGTCGATGGCGTTATCGTTTTTGTTCTTTCCTTCAACATCGTCCCCGGCTGGGTTGCCAAATCCCAGGCTGGCGAGGTTCTATTGATTACGCGGCTTCAGGGCGCCAGGGGATACTATCGCCAGATTCGTCTGGCCACAAGAGCCTTGATGATGTCGGTCCCGCGGCGCTCCTGCTTGCCGCCCTGCATGGCCTTGCTCAGGCCTTCGGGATCGGCGAAATGGCGGGCGTGTGCGCCATTCGCCAAAGCTCCTACAGTCAAGAGTTCTCCAGCCAATATCACAGCGCCTATGACGATTTCTTTGCCGAACTGGGAGCCGTCAGAAACTCGGCTGGTTTTTCCTGAGTCCAATTCCCTGTCCCGAGAAACCGGTTTCATGCGTCAAAGAGGGCCACAAATTGAGGACCAGGGAAAAGCGCGCCTTCAAACTGAAGATCGCGGTGGACGTTTGCCGGCTTCTTCCTCGAGAGTCGTTGAGCTAACGGCTGTTCCTTCCGCCAACTAGTCCTATCTCCCCACCGGCCCCGCAACCGCCAAAAGCCTCTCCTGAATCTTCTTCACGCTAGCTTTGAAG
Organism: uncultured Bacteroidota bacterium; assembly: GCA_963831005.1. Lineage (GTDB taxonomy): Bacteria > Bacteroidota > Bacteroidia > Bacteroidales > CG2-30-32-10 > CAWHOW01. The sequence continues at coordinate 1,135 of CAWHOW010000034.1, read as the reverse complement.
CAATACCTCGGCACAATCACCGGCTTGCCCTCAATCAAATGCACTTGCAGCTCCCGCGAAACCGGAATCAAATTGATGCTGTGCGTAAAGTGCATCAATTGCTTGATCTCATCCCACCGGAACCCGTACTCCGTCAGCCTGAAGCGCCCGAACCATCCCTGCCTGGGAATCCTGAACGCAATCCCCTCCGCCCCGGCGCGAAAGTAGCAGCCGTTCGCAAAAGCGCTCACAATCCGTCCCACCCCGCCGGCAATAAATGAAAACGCAACAAAAGCCAGCCCCAGCCCAACCACGAACATCCACCACGCCGGCATATCTCCCGGCGCCCGCGCGCCCCAGGCTCTCCATTGGTCCCCGCGAACCAGCGTCGCCGAAAAAGTCGTCGGTGTTCACGGTGAGCCGCGGCTCGTCCGTGATTGCAGGCGGCACTTCATTGCCGTTCCTGCCCGAATGGACCACGGGCTTCTCGGTGAACGCGACGGATTCCGCCATTGAGGAACTCGCGGTCTCCGCGCCCGATCCCCGGGAATCTCCCTGCACCATCCGCATGCAGTTCGGCGACGGCTTGCTTTCACCTGTTCCGCCTGGATCCGCAGATCTTCGGACGCTGAGGCCGTCTCTTCCGCCAGCGCGGCGTTGCTCTGGGTGACCTTGTCCATGTGGCTGACCGCCGTGTTGATCTGGGCAATGCCCTGGCTTTGCTCGTTGGACGCCTGGGCGATCTCGGCAATCATCTCGTTGAGCCGGCGGGTCTTCTCCACAATCCCGGCGAGATTCGTCGCCATCTTCTCGCTGATTCGGACGCCCTGTTCGCTCTTTGACCCGGAATCGGAAATCTTGTCGGCCGTTTCACGCGCGGCCTGCGCGCTGCGTTGCGCAAGATTCCGCACTTCCTCCGCCACCACGGCAAACCCCAGCCCTGCCTCGCCGGCCCGCGCCGCCTCCACGGCCGCATTCAAGGCCAGGATGTTCGTCTGAAACGCGATCTCGTCGATCGTTTTGATGATTTTGGAGATCTCGGAGCTGGAGGCTTTGATTGCGCTCATGGCGGTTTTCATGGTTTCCATGTCGCTGGCGCCGGTATCCGCCGTCTGGCGCGCCTCGTCGGCGAGCGTCTTGGCGGCATGTGCCGCCT
>CAWHOW010000033.1:0-164728 GCA_963831005.1 uncultured Bacteroidota bacterium | reverse complement strand
TAGTCGGCAAACTGCGTCATCGAAGGGACGACTGAGACGGATTGGTACGGGGCACCATTGAATGCGAACGAGCTTGCGGTGGACGTCGCCTTCTGGAGTGCGCCCGCCGTCGTAAACGCGAGTGTTCCAGTGGGAATCTCGAGGTTGGCTCCGGGCGTTCCGCCCTCCACGTCGCTCCCACCTGCCACCAAAATGGGTCCTCCCACGCGTTGGTCCCCGTGTTCACGAAAAAGAGGAGTCCGTCGTGCGGACTGCCGGCGCCGTGGAAAATGACGACTCCGAACGAAAAGTTACTCGTTGAGTCTGGGTCTTGGGCATCCCACGGGGCGGGGGGTGGTGCCGAGACAGCGCTTACGTTGGCTACTACACTGATGCGCGTCGTGGCCGTTGGGCCCGTGCACGTCGGGGTCGCGCCGGCGTCCGGCGACGACACGCCGACCGCGTCGGAAATGCCGGACTCGGCATCCGGCGACTGTTCGTCGTTCAATCCATCGGAGGAACCGTCGGCCGACGATGCTGGCAGGTTCCCGGCGTCCGGACCGCGACCCGATTCGTCACATGGAGTGGGGGGTGCGAGAACCTGGCCAGAACAGCCCGCCAGCGAAGCCGCGGCGAGCCGCAGCGCCCCGATTCCAAGGACTCCCCTCCTCATCATCCTATGCACCTTGGTCGGCTGGCAGGCGGCGTGTCGAGACGCCCACTACCCGTGAGCCTCCGTAACAGACGGCCGCTAAGCCGGGCCGTATAAGGGGTGGCTCGGTCCGTTGCACTGGCAATTATTTCAGTACTAATCGCTGCTGTATTACGTATGGGCGCAGACCGGTACCACGGCGGACCCAAAACTATACTCCGCGCAGCAAAGCATGGCTGCCGCGCAACGGCTGATCGACAAAGTACCAAGAACTACGAGGCCTATAACGGATTGGCGCTGGCGCTGGCCCGGCGCGCAGCGAAACCTCCGATCCGACCTTCTACAAGCAAGGCGAGGCGGCGCTACAGAAGTCGTTCGAAATTTCTCCAGAGAACTTCGACGGCGAGCGCATCCAGGTATGGCTCTGCTGGGTAAACATGAATTTGCTTGCCGCACTGGAAGAGGCGAAGAAGCTGAACAAGCGAACTCCGGACGATGTGACGGTTTATGGCTTTCTCGCCGACGAATGTCGAACTGGGAAATTACAGCGAAGCTCGAGAATGCTGCTAACTGGATGATGAAACTGCGCGGCGCCAACCAGCCCGCTGCTACCCGAGTGGCATATTTTAGTGAAAGTTTGGCAACACCGGATGGCGCGCTTGAGCTAATGAACATGGCGTATGAGTCAAAACCCGGCCAGGTGGAAGATGGCGCATGGATTTCACCCAGATGGCGCATCTGCGGTTCTGGCAACCGGCGATACCGTTCAGGCGGAGAAGGGACTCCAACAGGCGCTGATGATGTTTCTCCTGCTGGCTATCACTACGCGCTGAGCAATCTGGCTAAGGTGCGAATCCAGCAGAAGCGTTATCCGGAAGCGGTTGTTATCCTATCGGCCAGTTTGCTATGACGCTGCGCCTCACGCGGAAAACTTGTACGAGTTGGCGGTGGCCTGCAACTCGCCGGGCGCACCGACGACGCGAACAAGGCGTTCGCTGAGTTCGAGCAGAAGTCGCTGAAGGAAACCAATATCGGCGACAACTCGAATCACGAGCTCATCATGTACTACGCCGACTATGCGAACGAACCCGATAAGGCGCTAAGCGTCGCCGAGCGGGAGATCGCGCGCCGTGCGCGATGTCCACACGCTCGATTGCTACGCCTGGGCGCTGTACAAGAATGGCCGATATGCAGAGGCTCGCAAGCAAATCGAAACAGCGCTGGCGGTCGGAGTTCGCGATGCCAGATGTATCGTCACGGGCGAGATCGCGCTGAAGGCCGGCGACACCGCAGCGGCTGAACGCTATCTCAAGCAGGCAGCCGATCTGAACACGTGGGGTTCGCAGCAAGCGCGCAACACTCTGGCTCAGCTTCAAACTCCCACAGCCAAGTAGAATCCTGAGAAGAGAATCTCCTTGAAACCACGTGTCCAACTCGTCATCGCGGCCCTCTGCCTTACGCTCACTAGTCTGTCGTGGGCCGCGAGCTTTCCTCTAGTTGGACGTGTGGTTGACCCTCAAGGTCAGCCCGTGGATCAGGCAAAGGTGCAGCTTCTGAATGCCGGCGGCCAAGTGGTGAAAGAAGCGGTCACCGACCACAACGGGGTATTCGCTTTTCGCGAGATCGACGCGGGTCAGTATGTCCTCACAGCCGTGTCGCCGGCATTTGTCTTGACGAACACGCCGGTTGCCGTGGGAGCAGGGCAACCCACAACTGTAATATTGCCGTTCACACAGATTGTCTCCGACCAGCAGTACGTGACCGTGGTGGCGACCGCGCCGTCGATCCTTACCCCCGATCCCGGGCGTGATGTATCTAATCAAAGACCAGGTGCTCGACGCCAATCCCGGACGCCCGGCGCGCCGATCTCCATTCCCGGCTTGCCGATTGAGACGGCGTCCGGCGGCATCAAGGCGCCGCAGTACTTTGCTCCCGGCGTCGCGGGAGATCACGGTGAGCCGATCGCGCAGTATCTGCAAGTTGGCGACTTCCTGCTCCCCAACAACCTGCCCGCCAACGCCCATGGCAACGGATATGCCGATCCGAATTTCATGATTGCGCCCACGCTGGCAGGCGTCAGCGTCGATGGCGGCGCCTTCAACGTACGGCAAGGCAACAACTCTATTGACCTCGCTGCGACGTATCTGCCGCGGGCGCGCACCAGCGCTTTCGTGCAGGCCACCGGCGACTACCGCGACGGCGACATCCTGGGAGGATGGGCGCCGCGAAATCCCGATACCAATGCGTGGATCGCCGGCGAGTTCTGTTCGGCAATGGATTTCTCGCTCGCCCGAAGATCGCAAACAATACAAGCTCAATGGCGCGCGCCAGTTTCTTCTTGGCAACCACGATCTTACCGTGTACGCGGCGGGATATTACGGTTTCTCGTATGTACCCGGGCTCATTCCGATCAACGTTCCAGTAAAGGAAGACACCATCGACAATCGCCAACTCGACAACACCTACAACTTTCTCGCAGCAGTGAGCGATACATGGAAGCTGAGCGAGCAAAAACAGTTTGTATTTTCCGGCTTCTACCGCAACTATGCGCTGACCTTACACTCTTAACTTCGGCGACGGCCTTATTGCGCAGAGCGAGAATCGCAATGTGTTTGGCGGGGAAGCGATGTACATCCAGAGCGTTCGGCATTGGCTGTCGGTGATGGCGGGAGTTGATCTACGTCGCGATGTCGCCGCGGAATCTCGATCTCAAGCACGTCGATTACAACGGCGTGTTTCAGCCGGTCACCAGCAACAATTTGACGCTATCGTTTTCGAGCCGTTCGTCGCATCGACGGCAACGCGACCAAGTACGTTCACTTCAACCTGGGAGTTCGTCAGGAAGAGGTCTGGATGGACAACCAGGACCCTCATCAATTCGCAAACAGCTTCAACCGCCTGGCGAGTCTGAGTCTGCCCAAGGGAACGGTTTCTATTCTGCCGCCCGCCGATCGCTGGTTCTTGCCGATGGTATCGTTCAGCTTGGCGAGTAGTTTCACACCAATGACCCGCCGAATCGGGACGGAAGGTGGCACGGTTGCGCCGACCTTGCTTGCACCCTCGCGCGCCTACCAGCTGGTGCTCTCGAAGACGCTGAAGAACACGCAGTTTTATCTGACGCTGCGCCGGGTGAGCAATTCGCTGGAGGCGCCAAAATCGATCCTGACACTGGGTTGCAGGAGCTAGTCGGTCCTTCGCTCAACCATGTCCTCTCGGCTCGATACAGCACAACTTTTCGCGCGGCAGTCTGTTCATCTCCTACGCTGAGGCCGCGGCGATGCTCGCGATCTCTATCTACACTGGCGAGCCGATCCCGAAGCGCCTCGCCGGATATGGGACGCTCTCGGCTCATCAATCGTCTGCCATATAACTTGCAGTTGCGTGGTGAGTTCGAGTTTGTAAAGGCGAAACCCTGGGCGATGGCTTCACCGGCGTCCCCGTAACCGAAGTGCGCGGCGCGGTGTTGCGTACGTTCAAAGACAACCTCTGTCGGTACAGGGAACTTCCTCATCGCGAATGGCTATACTCCGGACAGACCGCTGGAAACGCTCGCGCTGCCCAATGAACAAGAGCCGTTCGAGCGTCGTCGGCGTTCCGCTGAAGTCCTACGTCAGCTTGAGCTTCACCTACTACTTTGGTAAGGAGCACTAAGCATCCTCGACTCCGATGCTGCCGAAGCTGGTTTCGTTTCTGAGCTCTCACCTGATCGCTAGTCACTCTATCCGTCCAGATAGGGCCAAACTTGGAGAAACTATCGAGCCAGGCGCGCACCGACAGACCTCCTTCATCGCGAAAGTGTTGATGGCATTGGCCGGTCTTCGCTTTGGGCGCACGATATCACCTCCTTCAGGCGAGTGGCATTGCACTGCTTCCTGTCATTGTGCTGATCGGATAGCCCGCAATGTTAAGCATTTTTTCACTTACGGTGAGCGAAGTTAAGGCTTGCTGGCACTTGTCTCACGCGAGAATCCCGCTGTCACGAGGCTTCTTTCACTTGAAAGTCAAGTCGCAAATTGAAGGCGATCTAGCCATGTGTTGGAGTCTCGCCATTTGTTTTCCAGCGATGCATACGGCAAGGAGAGATCTATGGCGAAGGAAGAAGTGAAGAACCCCGGCCTGTGGAAGCAAATTGACAGCTTCCGGCAGAGCGCTCCGATTTCAAGAACCTGGGGTGCTGTGGGATTCCCAATTACTTCGGCACCTACCCGAAACTTGGCAGCAAACCAGTTAAGCCTCTCAGCGGATAAGCACCCAGTTACGAGCAGCTCGAATGCCTGGGATTGAATTCCGGCAGCAGTGTGCTCGAAGGTGTTATCAACATCAAGCTGCACTCCGTATACGGCACAAACGGCTGCGGCGCGGGTACAACCGCGTACGTAGCGCGCTCTCTTTGTGAAAGACTGACAGGCTGGCACGATCTGGGCTTGAGCTCAGTCCAGGTATTCGATCTTGCCGGCCCCCTGCCGCTGAGCTTCTCCGTGTCAGTGGACTTCAGCGAAACCCGGAAGTTCTGCTTCACTGAAAACATTGTTGAGGTGCGGGCTATTCTTTCGTGGGGATGGGAACCGACCCGGGCGATCGACACTCGTCCCGGGTGGGGCAACGTGGTTGACGCTGAAGTGCAGGTCGCGCCGCGATTCTTCTTCGAAGTGCCCCTTTCCGAATTGATCGACCAGAAGATCGTCTCCATCGACCCCGGCGTGCTCGTAAGTTTCCAGTTGGACACCTAGCAAGCCGTTGGCTGGACCGAACTCCAGCCGCTGAGCTACGGAGAACTCAAGAATCTGTACGCCAAGGAGAAAGTTCCGCAGCATCGCTTTGGCTTCCAGTTTGCTCAGATGGTCTCAGGAGGGCCGATCAGCCAGGGCATCACTCAGCTGTCCGTCGGCAAGCTCGACGCTGGTTCGAGTTGCTCTCTGGCGAAGAGCTGTCGTCCATCATCGGCGAAATCCAGAAGCTCAAGGGCGACACCGCCTTCGAGCAACTGACTTGTGCCGGCTACAATCCGCAGACGCGCGAGTTGGAAGCTGTGCTCAGATCAAGCAGAGCAGCGGCTACTCCGGCGGCCTGTGCACAGGCGGGCCGGCCACACCGATATCGGCTTCTATGCCTTCTTCGGTGGAGTGTGAACAGCCTCGGTGTCGCCCAGGTGGAGTTTTGTGTCCACGATCTGAAGGCGGCAAGTTCGAAGCACCCCATCAGCTATGCCGTGTTCCGGATCTCCAACCTGACTGAGATGCCATGCGAACAGCTGGAAGGCGTGCCGTTGCGCGCGATCTTGTCCTGGTGACTTCCTCCCACCGGCCCGAACTTCACTCCGGTGTGGGGCAATGTGTTGAACACGCATGTGCAACCGCAGATTGCCGTTGGCGATTATTGCCACCGGAATTAAGGTGTGATTCCGTGCTGGTCAATGGCACTGTCACCATTTCATGGGAGGAAGTGCTTGATACAGCCGGCATTTTCAACAGTTATCATATTTTTTCTGCCACAAATGCGGCAGGTCCTTTTACTGAAATTGACAGCATCTTCAATATTGCACAAACAACTTTTACCGATATTACTGCAAATGCAAACCTGAAAATTACTTATTATTACATAGAAACCAGGTCAAGGTGCAACGGAATGATATATTCCTCCCCATCCGACACATTGCAAACTATGTTTATGAGCGCTGTAAATACAGGGCTTGGCACTGCAGCATTATCCTGGAACCCGGTTCATGCTCCTGACTTATCCACTTCGCTTGGCTGGTATCATGTTTACCGGGAGTATCCCACGGGAGTATGGACGATGATAGTGTCCACACAATCATTAAGCTATATTGATACTATTACTGTTTGCCATGCTCACATAAATTATTATGTAGATATTGATAATTCATTGCCATGCACTTCGGCATCCACAATAAATGGCGACCTCTTTGAGGATATTATTGCTCCGACAACCCCTTTAATAGATTCTGTGAGTGTTGATCCTGCCAACGGTCACTCGGTTGTCGGATGGAATATCTCACCATCAGGTGATACAAAGGGATATATTATTTATGAAATCCGAAACGGTTTTACAGTGCCCATTGATACTATATACGGAAGAAACAATACTTTCTTTACCAATAATCAACCATATTGGTCAAACCCCGATTCATGTTCACTTTCCTATTGTATAGCGGCATTCGACAGTTGCAATAATACCAGTAGAATAAACACGAATCAAAATACTATCTACCTTAAATCTACATTTGATATCTGTGGCAGGAGCGTTACGCTTAACTGGACCCCTTACCTTAACATGCCATCAGGTCTTAACGGGTATAATATATATGTTAAAAAGAATAACGGGGCATATACCTTACTGGGAACAACTACTTCTACAACTACCACATTTACTCAAGACCAATTAGCTGATAATTCTACTTATGTTTATTATATCCAGGCATATAATAATCCCGGTACTATCACCTCAACTTCCAATACTGACACTGTTGTGGCGTATGCTCCATCGCAACCTGAATATGTTTATTTACGTTATGCAACAGTTGTTAATAGCGACTATGCCAACATAACAGCCTTGATCGATACTTCGGGATATTCATCAGGATGTAAAATTCTGAGGGCGGATGACAGCACAAGCGCGTTCAATTATATTGGAACTTCTTTGCCTGTGGCTCATTCAGGCAAAGTGTCCTATAACGACCATACAGCAAATGTGAATATACAAAGTTATTTTTATAAGATAATTGTGCTGGACAGTTGCGGGAATGATATTGATACCAGTAATATAGGAAGGACAATATACCTTCAGGCGAAAGCTGATGCTGACATGAAAAATATCCTTACCTGGAATTCATACGAATTGTGGCTTGGTTCTGTAAATGAATATGTTGTTTACAGGGAAGTTGACGGGGTATGGGAAGGTTCGCCTATAGCATTATTATCTCCGGCATCTAATTCGTATACGGATGATGTTTCCTCCTTTACCACTTCAGATGGAAAATTTGGATACATGGTTGTTGCAGATGAAGGTCCGGGCGACACTTACCACTATACTGACACCAGCACTTCAAATATTGCTATTGCATTGCAACCGCCAAGATTGTACATACCCAATGCATTTGTCCCGCAGGGAGTGAACAAAATATTTATTCCGGTGAATGTGTTTGTTACAACAGAGAACTACCAGTTCAGCATATACAACAACTGGGGAGCGCTTATTTTCCAGACAACCGACACCAAAACAGGCTGGGATGGAACATTCAAAGGGAAACTCGTTCAACAGGGAGTGTATGTATACGTCGTCAGGTTCGAGAATTCAGGCGGCCAGATGATGGAAAGCTCGGGAACGGTTACCTTGATCCGATAAGCTTTAAACATTCACTATCTTTTCATCAATTTACATTTACTAATTTCATTAGACTTCTTCGGTAAACAGCCGTGTCATTGCGATGCGCCAGTTGGTGGAGAAGCAATCCAGTACCTGAATTATGATTGCTTCGGGACAAGAGTCCTCGCAATGAAGGGAAAAATGATTTTCTGTAGAAGTCTATTTTACACTCTGTCAGGTTGAGATGCTATGTATCTTGCTGCCAGAAAAACGATAGCCATACAACTAGGCGTCACAATTCATTTCAGAGATCCTCAGCGCAATAATTTAACAGGAATACGAACAAATTGTTGTTCAACAACAGCACAAAAAAAATGGCATCTTACACAGATGCCATTCGTTATTTAATTCGGACATGTATATAAATATCCGCTATTTAAATAATGTTATTTTTTCTGATCGTCAGGAGTTGTAGTCGGAGTTGAGGATGGAGTTGTAGACGAATTCGGGTTAGTAGAAGGATTAGCTTTTACAGGAGCCGGCTTTACAGGAGGTTTCTTTTCCAGGAATTTACCGTCTGCATCGTAAATAAGCTTAACTTTTGTTTTTGCATCAGTTCCTTTCTGCACATTCACTTCATAAGTAGTAACTTCGCCTTTAACAGCCTTTAAAGCACTTACTATTTTATAATCCTTATAATTTGCTGTTATGTCCTCTGTAATAGGTTTCAACAGATCGGCTGTTTTAACCGGTGTCCTTTTTACATTGTTCTGAGTAGCAGGCTTAGCAGCTGTGCCACCTTTTGTAGTGTTGTCCTGAGCATTTACTATCGCAACTGCCAGACCAAGCGCTAATACCAACATCAATTTTTTCATAGTCTTAAAGTTTTTTAGGTTAATAATTTATTTTTAATTTGTGTTTCTCATGCAATAATCGTACAAAAGTATTCAAAAATACAGTAAATCTCAAACAAGTTTTGTTAATTTTTGTTAACAAACAGGTCTCAGTTCCTTTATTTACGGGCTACTAAAAAAATTTCATCCGGCAATTAAAAAAATATTTTCCCTTTTATACAATAAATACATTGAATAGCTCAATCCCGATTATCCAAAAAGAAAAAGCATGCCCGCGGGTATGATGTTTGTCGAGATAGCACGTTTTATAGGCGCTAAAGCACCTACCCACCCCGACCTTTATTCTCATGTAGTATTTAGCGGAAAGTTTCGTTGCGTAAGCAACTTTGGCATGACCTACAAACGGCAGCCGGTTTGGTATATTGCATGTTATATAAGCACAACCGGTGTTGAAGGTAATTTCTGCGATCCTCTTAGTGGCACTGTTAATTAAGCTTTGGCTGCTCACAGGTAACCTTTTACCATTTTTGCACTCCCGCAGGACGCTTGCGGGAGTTTTTTTGTTGATTTTAGTGTTCATATTCCCGTTTGCGCAACACAATAAGCCACTTGCGCAACACGATAAGCCGCTTGCGCATCACGATAAGCCACTTGCACATCACGATAAGTGGCGTGCGCATTACGATACGCGGCGTGCGCATTACGATACGCGACGTGCGCATCACGATAAGCCGCTTGCGCATCACGATAAGCCGCTCGCGCATCACGATAAGCCGCTCGCGCATTACGATACACGGCGTGCGCAACTGGAAATGCGACTCACGCAACAGCGAATGTGACTTGCGCAACAGGAAATGCGACTCACGCAACAGCAAATGAGACTCGCGCAACAGAGAATGCAGCTCGCGCAACAGAGAATGCGACTTGCGCAACACAAAATGCGGCATTTTCTACAGGAAATGAGGCGTGCGCAACACGATATGCGGTGGGCGCAACTGCCGAACCCACTAAAGGATATGCCGAAGTGGCTAAAGGAAGTGCGGGAACTTAAATAGGTGCTGGAGAAACAGTTTCAGCAAATATTTTTGCTAAAATGCTTGATTTGCAGATAGAAAAGCAATATCTTTGGAGTTGTTTAAATTTTGAAGCTATGAAAAAAGTAACTAGGGTATTTACTTCTTGCCACTATGGTAAAAGCTATATAAATTAGGCATTTTAAAAAACATAAATCGAAATATTAAAAATGATTATTTATTGAAATGCCTATAAATACTGCAATCTTAATTTTAAATATCGTGAAATCCATATTTTACGTTCTTTGTTTTTACGTCAATATTCATTGATATTATTGAGTTTTGAGTTGGTGGCAGGAAGTAAATAGCCACGAAAAGTAATTCTTCTTATTGCATTTATAAGCTGGGCGGGCTTTGTGAATGCACAAACATATGTTTACGATGGTTGTTTTGCATGTGGTGCATATAATTTAGGTGAGGAATCAGGAAGTATAATAAGTAATGATAATAGCAACATTATTATATTTCAAAATTTATATATTGGTGAACCTTCCATTGGAAAGATAGACTCAACTGGAACTGAAATATGGGAAAAATCTTACTCAAGTTCATTTCATGATACATCTTATTACATTAGTCCCTATGAAACATATATTACTATTCCAATAAGTTTTTCCTTTCTTTCAAAATATCAGAATAATGGATATTATATGGTGGGAACATACAGTATAGACACAAATGTAGAAGATGAGCTTAATTATAGCCAGCAAGTATATTATAGTTCAACTGCACATATAATATTATCAAATATAACATCTGATGGTTCGTTAAAATGGACTAAAGGGTTTGAACAAAATCCAAACTTTAATTTGAGTGGAATGAATTTTAATCAATATTCTTCAAACCTTATTGTTTATGGAGATGGAGATGACAATAACGGAATATGTGTAATTGATTTTGATACAACAGGCTCATCAAATTGGTCAATATCTATTCCCACCATAAAGAGGATATCATCATGTCTTTCATTAGCTGATGGTAATTTTCTTTTAAATGCAATCGACAGCAATAAGATTATTGTTTTCGAGCTTGATACATCCGGCAATATTTTAAATTCTAATTCTTATGCATTTAGCCATATATTAAGCAATACTCAACTCTTATCTTTTAAAAACAATCATATTCTTGCTGCTGAGGATGTTTCAAATTCTGGTGAATGTTATCTTATATTTTGTGATTCTGCCAGTCAAGTTATTCATGCCAATAAAATAGAATTAGATAGCCTTTACCTGAATGAAATACTTGAATGGGAAAATAATTATCTCAATTTAATAACAACCAGGAATGATTCTATTTTTACTGTTAATATTGATACGACGGGTTCTTTAATAAGCATACAATATTCAGGATATTTATCAAGTTTTTATTCTCCTTCAGACGGTAGTTATGGTTATGCTACATGGCTCAATGAAGCTATTACAAATAAACAGGGAATTTTATTATTAGAAGGTGAAGATGGAAATGAATATCACGACGAATATAATTGGGATGCAACACCAATTAGCCAACTTGATAGTACAGGAAGAGGATGTTCGTACAATAAAACGATTAATCAAACATTGCAAATAACTCCATTTTCAATTGCACCAACTCCAGTAACTTTACCCTCTGTTATTTCACAAATTACTTTATGGAATGACTCTTTAATCTATACGCCACAAACACCATCATTTAATGAGAGTTGTGGTGGTCTGGTTAATATAACTAATCCTTCGCAAGAAAATCAAATTGTTATATTATATCCGAATCCTGCAGATGATTACATTACCATTGAAGCTTTGCAAGATGCAGTAATAGAAATAACAAACATTCAAGGTCAGCTAATAAAAAACTTTGCAACAACAGGCAATAAAACAAATATAGATGTTTCAGCCTTTCCAAGCGGGGTATATGTGGTGGAAGTTAAAACGGAAAAAGGGGTTGAAGTGAAGAAGTTTATAAAAGAATAAGTAATTCAGAATGCAGAAGTAAGAAGTCTGAATTAATATAACAATTAAACAATTAAAACCATGAAATACGAAGTATTTATGAATACATTAAAAAGCAAAAACATCATGAGTAAAAAAACATCATTGTTAACTGTTTTATTTCTTGTCGGCTATGTGAGTTTTTCGCAAATACCGGGCTTCCCATATATAAATGCCGGCGCGGACCAATCAATTTGCTTTGACTCGTGTGCAACACTATCGGCAACAGCAACATTAACCGGAGCTACCACCAGCTATACCGTAACATCAATCCCATATACGCCTCCTGCTGCATTTAATGCCGGGACACCCGTACTTATAGGTATTGATGACCATTGGTCAAGCGCAATAACGCTTCCTTTTAGTTTTTGTTTTTTCGGAACCCAATATAACTCTGTGGTAATTGGTTCCAATGAAATAATTTCGTTCGACTTATCATATGCAAGTTCTTTTTGCCCATGGTCATTAACCAGTGGAGTTGCAATACCATCATCAACTTATCCATTAGGCAGCATTATGTTCCCCTATCAGGATATAGACCCTACCAATCAGGGTGGTACATACTGGCAAATTATAGGCACTGCTCCCAGCAGGATGTTGGTTGTTTCTTTCTATGATGTTCCTTATTATGGTGGCACCGGCAGTGTAAGTACAGATGATTGCCCATCTCCTCCAATATATGCTACAAGCATGATGGTGCTTTATGAAAGTACAAATATAATTGAAGTTTATATTCAGGAAAAAGATGACTGTCCGGAATGGAATAGTGGTTTGGCTATTGAAGGGATACAGGATGCCACGGGTGCAAATGCTGCTTATGTACCCGGCAGAAACAATACCGTTTGGACAGCAACCAATGACGCTTGGAGATTTACTCCCAACGATGTGCCAAATTGCGCTGTATCGTGGTGGCGGGGAGGAACTCAAATAGCGGCAGGGACAACAACAACAACTGTTTGTCCCGATACAACTACAACTTATACGGCACAAATTACCTATACAAATTGTGATGCTTCACAAGTTACTGTTTCCGATCAAATGGTTGTGAATGTTTTTCAGCCACTGCAAACACCGGTAATTTCACAATCGGGTGATACGCTCATATCCAGCGTTGCAGGTGGCAACCAATGGTATAATACAACGAGTTTAATTCCTGGCGCAAATGATAGTATTTATGTACCTGTTACTACAGGAAATTATTTTGTAATAATATCTGATTCCAATGGGTGCATTTCGGATACTTCAAATAAAATTTATGTTGTTATTACAGGAATAAATAATTTATCTGATAATAAAAACATTAATATCTACCCAAACCCTACTTTCGATAATTTAACAATAGAAAGCCCACAGAGTGCAGTAATAGAAATTACAAACATTCAAGGCCAGCTAATAAAAACCTTTGCAACAACAGGCAATAAAACAAATATAGATGTTTCAGCCTTTCCATGTGGGATGTATGTGGTGGAAGTAAGGATGGAGAAAGGCGTTGAAGTGAAGAAGTTTGTTAAAGAGTAGTGAGTCATGAGTAGTGAGTTAGGAGTAAAATGATGAAATGAGAAAACTCCCGACTCCGAACTCACAACTCCCAACTAAACTGTAAGGAGATTTGTGAAAGAATAGGTAAGTCAGAATGCAGAAATAAGAATGCGGAATTAATAGAATACTGAACAATTTCTCTTTGCTTCTCCCCTATTACATTTCATGTAAATCAAATCCTTTTCACAGTTTATTAATTCTTTGCCAAAAGCTTTGGCAGCATATTTGCTATATGCATAATCGAATAGAATAAAAGGCATAAAACAGCTCTTCCCAATTTATACATTCAATTGCAAAAAATTAATTTGTTAAAAGACTATATAAGTTAAAAAGAAGAAAAAGATTATTTGCAGAAATATAAATTAATACTATTTTTGACCACAAATATTATGTATTAAACATTAAAAAGAAGTAGAAATTATTAATTAAAAAAGTAAAACCATGAAAAAGTCAATTTCAATTTTTATTATGATTTCTGCCTTCATAGGCGGAATAAACAGCTTATCAGCACAAAATTTCATTAACATCACCAAAATAGATACAAACAAAACCAAATACCTTGACACCAACCAGGTGTTGGTTTTAACACTTCCTGCCAACCCTTCAACAGGCTATGGCTGGTATGTTGCATCCATTGACAGTAATGTGTTAGTACAAAGCGGAGACAGGGAAAATGCACAGGAAACAGCAAACAGGAAAGTAGGGCAGCCCGGCAACCAGGTGTTTAGGTTTGTTGGAGTTTCAGCAGGAAGCACTAAGATCAAACTGGAATATAAACGTCAGTGGGAAAAGAACAAATTTCCCGCCCAGGCATGCAGCTTTGCCGTTGTCTCAGCAGGGAAATATTCCGGCACGTACACACCTCCCGTTAAACCGGATAATATTAAAAATTAATTACCATTTCACTCTGAAATGATGTATCTTTGCATTCTTATTGATTCCTTTCTACCAAAGGCGGAGATGCATCAAAAAAATGACAAATACTGTTTTTAATAACATCAATTAATAACTAAAATCACTATCATGAGAAAAAAACTATCTTTTTCATTCATCTTGCTGGCTGTTATATTGGCCGTAAATACAAACGGGCAAAATGTGGTAAAGGTTAACAGGCTTAACCAGGAACAAACAATTTACCTTACAGCAGGACAAGTACTGGAGATAAGCCTTCCGCGAAAAGCAACAACTGGCTATACATGGCGCGAATCAAAATGCCACGGCAGCTAGTACAAAATCCATTGCTAAAATTGGAGACGATGATTTTATTTCAGATGCTGTTTCAGGGCAAACAATAAAAAGAAAGACAGTTGGCGGCTCAGGAACTCAAATAGTCCGTTATGTTGGAACTTCACAGGGAACTACTGTTCTTAATTTGGAGTTAAAACGCCAATGGGATAAAAAAAGTTCTGTTATTGACAGTTATACAATAACTGTTGTCTCTGAAGGGAAGTATACAGGCGACTATAAGCCTGCTGTTAAAAATATTCATAAATATGACAAACCGTTAACGTCAAAAGTTACTCAAATTCCGGGAATCCCAACTTCATTTGACTGGCGTTCGCATTGCACTCCTATAAAAGACCAACAGCAATGCGGTGATTGCTGGGCTTATGCTTCTGTTGGAACTCTTGAGTGCAACATCTTAATACATGATGGAATAACCAGGGTAATTTCAGAAGAATTTGTCACCGATTGTTATACAGATAACGGGTGCAATGGATGTACCGGCGGAAGTTGCGCACATCAGGCCTGGATGTCATCTTATTACGGAGCTAATTATGATGGAGGCGGGGCTGTTTATGAATGTGATGATTCAACAACATGTAATTTTTATGGATATACAGGGTATTGCAATGGCGCATATACTCCACATGATACCATTAACAACTATGCCGATATAGGAGGTGAAGATTTTAATGGAGTTCCTTCTGTTGACAGCATAAAATATTACATTTATAATTATGGCCCTGTTTGGGTTGCAATGGATGCTTCATCCAGCAATTTCAATGGTTATTCTGGCGGAATTTTCGTTGAAACAGGCACAGCTACAGATCATGCAATAGTCCTTGCCGGATGGGTAGACACTACTGTCGCTGACGGCAGCGGAGGTTATTGGATTTTAAGAAATTCATGGGGCACTGGCTGGGGTATTGACGGATATATGTATATTTCGTATGGCAGTGATTTTGTTGGTTGTGATGCAGATTATATTGTATATAAAGGAGGAGTGCCTCATACGGGGTTCAATGCTTATGCTTCAAATAAAAACATATCCGTTTATCCTAACCCTGCAAACGATATAATTACTATTGAAAATAATGCCTTTGCTAAAAATCAGACAATGTCAGTTTATGATACCAGGGGACAACTGCTTATGCAACAACCCGTATTCCAGGCAAAAACAAATTTAGACATATCATTATTCTCGAAAGGGATATACTTTCTGAAAGTGGAAAATGAAAGCGGAGTAACTATCAAGAAGTTTATAAAGGAATAAAGCAACAAGTAAGTAAATAAACAAAAGGCTTCGTGTTTACGAAGCCTTTTGTTTTTAATTAATTCGGATTATTTAATTCTAACAGCATGAATACCAGTTGCCGTATTAGCGGTACTTGGATAATCTACACAAGTAGCTTCGACAACCATTGCCACATTTGATTCTACATACAGGCTAACTGATGTTGTACTACCCAATGTTATTATTTTTGATAGATTCATATGAATACCACCATAAGGTGCTAGGGTATTGATACGGGTTTCTGCCTCACCTGAAGTATAGGCAGTATTATACGCGGTACCCAAAACAGCTGTAGCGGTACAATAGGTTGAGCCAATATCATAATAAAGTGTGATATCAGATGTAATAAGCCATGTACCGGCAGCTAAAGAAACCGTAGCAATTGCACTTGAAGCGGAACCGGCAGTTAAAGTTACACTACTGGATATATAAGTTTCAGCTGTTGTTAAAGCAGGATATCCCCATGCCGGCGCTGTACCCACGCCACCTGATGTCAGCACGCTTCCTGTTGCAACATCTGCAAGACTTCCAATTGCGTTTGTACCTGTTGCAATTAATACATCTCCTGTTGTAACTGTTGAAGGATAGGTAGCTGTGCTCCATGAAGGCGCGGCGTTAGTACCCGAACGAAGAATTTGACCTGCTGTTGCAGTACCTGCAAGTATGGCGCCTGCTGAGCCTGTACTATAAAAAATACCGCCATTTGACGCTGTAAGGCTTGCATTCATTCCACCATTTGCTAAAGGTAAAATGCCTGCCGTAGATGGCAAAGCAGTTAATGTTGACCAACTTGGTGCACCTGATGCAGTGTTCATTAAAAGTTTACCCGTAACAGCATCCGGCGCAAGCAATGAAGCAGCGCTTGTACCATTGCCATAGATTAGGTTGTTTGCAGTAATACTGGATAAGCCTGTTCCACCGCTTGAAACACCAAGGGGAGTGGTTGATAATGATAATCCTGCAAATGTTGGCGAAGCACCAGTGTGTATATTTTGCGGAGTTGATAATGTTATTGAACCTACACCATTGGTAACATTAATTTGATTACTGGTACCGCTTAATGTTTTGTATTCGATAGCTGTAGCTGCGGCATTCATTCCTATTAGTTGATTAGCCGAACCGCTTGCACTAAAAGTTCCGGTTGGGCCTGTTGCCCCAGTTGCACCTGTGCTACCAGTAGGACCAGTTGTTCCTGTTGCACCTTGCGAACCAGTAGTACCTGTTGCCCCAGTTACGCCTTGAACTCCTTGTGAACCAGTAGTACCTTGTATCCCCTGATCACCCTGAGGGCCGGTTGGACCTTGTATACCGGCTACACCTGTATCACCTTGAGGACCTGTTGGACCTTGAATTCCTTGTATGCCTTGTATCCCCTGATCACCCTGTGCGCCAGTCGGACCTTGTATCCCTGCTACACCGGTATCACCTTGAGGACCTGTTGGACCCTGAATTCCCTGTATACCTTGTATCCCCTGATCACCCTGAGGGCCGGTTGGGCCCTGTATACCAGCTACACCGGTATCACCTTGTGGACCTGTAGTACCTTGAATTCCCTGTATACCTTGAATACCTTGTATCCCCTGATCACCCTGTGCGCCAGTTGGGCCTTGTATACCAGCTACACCGGTATCACCTTGTGGACCTGTAGGACCTTGAATTCCTTGTATACCTTGTATCCCCTGATCACCCTGTGCGCCAGTCGGACCTTGTATCCCTGCTACACCGGTATCACCTTGAGGACCTGTAGGGCCTTGAATTCCCTGGATACCTTGAACTCCTTGTATCCCCTGATCGCCTTGTGGGCCAGTTGGACCTTGTATTCCAGCTACACCGGTATCACCTTGTGGACCTGTAGTGCCTTGAATTCCTTGTATACCTTGTATCCCCTGATCACCCTGAGGGCCGGTTGGGCCTTGTATACCAGCTACACCGGTATCACCTTGTGGACCTGTAGGACCTTGAATTCCTTGTATACCTTGTATCCCCTGATCACCCTGAGGGCCGGTTGGGCCTTGTATACCAGCTACACCGGTATCACCTTGAGTACCTGTAGTACCTTGAATTCCCTGTATACCTTGAATACCTTGTATCCCCTGATCACCCTGTGCGCCAGTTGGGCCTTGTATACCAGCTACACCGGTATCACCTTGTGGACCTGTTGGACCTTGAATTCCTTGTATACCTTGTATCCCCTGATCACCCTGTGCGCCAGTCGGACCTTGTATCCCTGCTACACCGGTATCACCTTGAGGACCTGTAGGGCCTTGAATTCCCTGTATACCCTGAAGACCTTGTATCCCCTGATCACCCTGTGGGCCGGTTGGACCTTGTATACCAGCTACACCGGTATCACCTTGTGGACCTGTAGGGCCTTGAATTCCCTGGATACCTTGAATACCTTGTACCCCCTGATCACCCTGTGCGCCAGTCGGACCTTGTATGCCAGCTACACCGGTATCACCTTGAGGACCTGTAGGGCCTTGAATTCCCTGGATACCTTGAATACCTTGTATCCCCTGATCACCCTGAGGGCCAGTTGGACCTTGTATACCTGCTACACCGGTATCACCTTGAGGACCTGTTGAACCCTGGATTCCCTGTATACCTTGAATACCTTGTATCCCCTGATCACCCTGAGCGCCGGTTGGACCTTGTATACCGGCTACACCGGTATCACCTTGAGGACCTGTTGGACCCTGGATTCCCTGTATACCCTGAAGACCTTGTATCCCCTGATCACCCTGTGGGCCGGTTGGACCTTGTATACCAGCTACACCTGTATCACCTTGAGAACCTGTAGGACCCTGAATTCCTTGTATACCTTGTATACCCTGATCACCTTGAGATCCAGTTACACCTTGACTACCTTGTGCACCAGTTGGGCCTTGAATTCCTTGAATACCTTGGTCTCCTTGTGCACCAGTCGGGCCTTGAACTCCTTGTATACCCTGAAGACCTTGTATCCCCTGATCACCCTGTGGGCCGGTTGGACCTTGTATACCAGCTACACCTGTATCACCTTGAGAACCTGTAGGACCCTGAATTCCTTGTATACCTTGTATACCCTGATCACCTTGAGATCCAGTTACACCTTGACTACCTTGTTCACCCTGAGAACCAGTAGGGCCTTGTATGCCTTGATCACCTTGTGCACCTGTTGGACCTTGAACTCCTTGAATACCTTGTTCACCTTGAGAACCAGTAGGGCCTTGAACTCCTTGAATACCTTGTTCACCTTGAGAACCAGTAGGGCCTTGAACTCCTTGAATACCCTGGTCTCCTTGTGCTCCAGTTGGGCCTTGAACTCCTTGAATACCTTGTTCACCTTGAGAACCAGTAGGGCCTTGAACTCCTTGAATACCCTGGTCTCCTTGTGCACCAGTCGGACCTTGAATTCCTTGAATACCCTGGTCTCCTTGTGCTCCAGTTGGGCCTTGAACTCCTTGAATACCCTGGTCTCCTTGTGCTCCAGTCGGACCTTGAATTCCTTGAATACCTTGGTCTCCTTGTGCACCAGTTGAGCCTTGAATTCCTTGAGGGCCTGTAGGGCCTGCTACACCTGTATCACCTT
This sequence comes from uncultured Bacteroidota bacterium, assembly GCA_963831005.1. GTDB lineage: Bacteria > Bacteroidota > Bacteroidia > Bacteroidales > CG2-30-32-10 > CAWHOW01. Next base: position 145,252 of record CAWHOW010000033.1, on the reverse strand, counting down.
GAGGCCCTGTTGCACCAGTTGCCCCTCTCGCACCGGTATTAGCAGCATACATAGCAAATGGTACGGATAATAACTGTGAAGCCCCCATATCAGAATAAGCGGTACCTCCAACCGGGTCCAATTGTACTCGAAGCCAATAGTCACCAGTGCTCCAGTCAATTGAATTGAAAGCACCTAATGTGCTAGTTCCGTGACCAATCTGAAGTGTAAATAGTCCGAATTGGTTAGTTGTGGTTGTAAATGTTTCGGCATATACAACAGTTCCAGAAGATGATCCCTGGTGTATCATTATTTTAATTCCAATAAGATGACTAGATAGTAAATTACCGGATGCATCGCGTGCAATTGCCTGGTAATTGAATGCCTGTGGTACTTGGGCATATATTATTCCAAAGCTTATATAACAAAGGAATATAGCGGAAAGTAAAATTCTTTTCATATTTTCAAATGTTTAAGTGATTATTTTTATTTATTTCACGATACAAAATTATTACCAAAGAGGAACAAATTTAATTAAGACTGAATTAAAATAACATTAAAATACGATTAATTAAAGATTTTTGTGCCCTTAAAGCTAATTGTTTTGTATTTTTTGAAGGAACAATTGCAATTATAAATTCATTATTTTTAAACCTTTTTAATCATTAAAAAAGCCTCACGAATTACAGCGAGGCTTTTTTGTTTGTGTTTTCAGTTAAAAAACATTACAGCCTGTTTATTAATAAACTGAATAAGTTGTAGAAGAAGTAAAACGAATAGTAACTACTCTGGCAGGAGCCGGATAACTATTAAAACTATCAGGATCAAATGTTTCAGCTATTGATGCTGGTCCAACTAAGGTACCACCTGTTCCAACAGCTAAAGTTGTGGTGCCTTGAGTATTGGTAAATACGATCGTAAAAGTAATAACATCTCCTACTGCCGGGGTGCCCGGCAAAGCAGCCCATAAGCTTGCAGCTGAGGGAAGAGTTATCGTAACGTACCTGGTTAAAGGGGTATTTGAAGCAACAATAATTCCTGCGTCTAAAATTTGTGATGCCGTGAGAGTTGTATTTACGATGATAGTTGGAGGTGTAGTAGGCTTATTTATTGAAACTCTGCCATTATTAATATGTACACCTGCATTGTTTGATGTCCCCGGACTGCTCAATGTAACAGATGAACTTCCTGAACCAGCGCCTATGTTTACTGTCTGTGTTCCGGAAGATGAACCAATTGTTATAGCACCTGTTTGAGCCGTTCCTCCCATAGTTATTGTTCCTGTAGTAGTCGCAGCGCCTATCGTGTAGGTTGAAGCTCCAACGCCATTAAGTAAAAAGTTACCTGTACCGACATTCTCTGTTAATGATGTAGTCCCTGTTACATTACCAATGGTAATAGCCTTTGCAAAAGCATCAGTACCTACACCTAAAGCGCCCGTACCAGTTTGTATGTTCATAGGTGCATTATCATTTGTGCCTATATAAGATCCGGCAGTACCTGAATTACCTCCAACTAACCATGATGTGCCTGCCGATAGTAATGCAACTGTTCCGCTTTCATCGGGAAATGTCCAGGTTCGTGCTGCTGTCAGATTGCTGGATGTGACTGTTCCAGCATACCTTGTCCCATTACCTGCTGCCGGTTGTACATCTATTTGATCCTGCGTAGCTGTTGAGGTTTGGATTACTGTTGGATTTGCCTGTGGCGTGGTAATTGTAACAGCGCCGGTTCCTGCATTTAACGCTAATGAAGTTGCACCAACATTATTTCCAATTGCAATCACATTGCCACCAGCTGTTCCATTTGCTATTGAAACTGCTCCTGTTGAAGTTCCGGTATTAATGCTTGTACTGAAATTGGAAGATGCATTTAAATTAACAGCCGCTCCCGATGCATTTAAACCTGAAATAAATGTTCCGAGATCACTCCATGTTTTCGCTCCTGCAGCAGCTTGAACAGTTGTAAGGTCAACAAAATTTTGTGCTGAAGAACCCGTACCTCCATTACTAACAGGTATAATTAAAGTAGTGCCAAGTACTCCGGCAGCTGTATTTGTTACAATACCTGCTGTTGATAATCCGCTTAATGTCATCCCCGAAAAAGTAGGGGAAGCTCCCAAATCGATATTTTGCGGAGTTGATAGTGTTATTGTACCTACACCATTGGTAACTGTAATTTGATTACTGGTACCGCTTAATGTTTTGTATTCAATATCTGTAGCTGCGGCATTCATACCTATAAGTTGATTAGATGAACCGCTTGCACTAAAAGTTCCTGATGGGCCTGTTGCGCCAGTTGCACCCTGAATACCTTGTGCTCCAGTTGGACCCTGTATACCAGCTACACCTGTATCACCTTGAGGACCAGTAGGGCCTTGAAGACCCTGTATACCTTGAATTCCTTGGATACCCTGAGCACCAGTAGTACCCTGTATACCAGCTGCACCCGTATCACCTTGAGGTCCTGTTAGTCCTTGTATTCCCTGGATACCTTGAATACCTTGTGGACCTGTTGGGCCTTGAATTCCTTGGATACCTTGAATACCTTGAGCTCCTGTAGGACCTTGTATACCAGCTACACCAGTATCTCCTTGAGGACCCGTTTGACCTTGAATTCCTTGGATACCTTGGATACCTTGTGCGCCTGTAGGACCCTGCATACCAGCTACACCGGTATCACCTTGTGGACCTGTTGGGCCTTGAATTCCTTGGATACCTTGAATACCTTGAGCTCCTGTAGTACCTTGTATACCAGCTACACCAGTATCTCCTTGGGAACCCGTTTGACCTTGAATTCCCTGAATTCCTTGGATACCTTGTGCTCCTGTAGGACCTTGTATACCAGCTACACCAGTATCTCCTTGAGGACCCGTTTGACCTTGAATTCCCTGAATTCCTTGATACCTTGTGCTCCTGTAGGACCCTGTATACCTGCTACACCTGTATCACCTTGTGGACCTGTTGGTCCTTGGATTCCTTGAGGACCAGTTATACCCTGTGCTCCAGTCGCACCCTGTATGCCCGCTACACCGGTATCACCTTGAGGACCTGTTGGTCCTTGGATTCCTTGTATCCCTTGGATACCTTGAATACCTTGAGCTCCTGTAGGACCTTGTATACCCGCTACACCAGTATCACCTTGAGGACCCGTTTGACCTTGAATTCCTTGAATACCTTGTGCTCCTGTAGGACCCTGTATACCCGCTACACCTGTATCACCTTGAGGACCTGTTGGTCCTTGGATTCCTTGAGTACCAGTTATACCCTGTGCTCCAGTCGCACCCTGTATGCCCGCTACACCGGTATCACCTTGAGGACCTGTCGGGCCTTGGATTCCTTGTATCCCTTGTGAACCTGTAGCGCCGGTTGCACCAGTTGCTCCTTGTGCCCCAACCTGAGCAATAACTTGCCAATCTGTAGGACTTGTATTGGGGGTATTGTTAATATTGCCATTAATTAATGAAACATAAGATGCCCCATTGTAACTAACTCCTTCATCTAAAGTATATGTTGTATCCGAAGACCATGTGCCTGTCCAATTTACAGAAATTCCTGCAGTGCCTTGAGGACCAGTTGCACCTGTTGCTCCCGTAATACCCTGAATACCTTGAACTCCAGTCGGACCTTGTATACCCGCTACACCAGTATCTCCCTGAGTACCTGTTGGGCCTTGGATTCCTTGAGGACCAGTTATACCCTGTGCTCCAGTCGCACCCTGTATGCCCGCTACACCGGTATCACCTTGAGGACCTGTCGGGCCTTGGATTCCTTGTATCCCTTGTGAACCTGTAGCGCCGGTTGCACCAGTTGCTCCTTGTGCCCCAACCTGAGCAATAACTTGCCAATCTGTAGGGCTTGTATTAGGGGTATTGTTAATATTACCATTAATTAATGAAACATAAGATACACCATTGTAACTAACACCTTCATCTAATGTATAAGTTGTATCTGAAGACCATGTACCTGTCCAATTAACAGAAGTTCCGGCAGTACCTTGAGGGCCAGTTGCACCTGTTAATCCAGTTGCTCCCGTTACACCCTGAATACCTTGGATACCCTGAGATCCAGTCGGACCTTGTATACCAGCTACGCCAGTATCACCTTTAGGTCCAGTTGCTCCTGTTACACCTTGGACTCCTTGTGAACCTGTTGCTCCAGTTGATCCCGTTACGCCCGTAATTCCTTGTGAGCCAGTAGTGCCTGTTGCACCTGCTAATCCTTGAATTCCCTGAGGACCGGTTACACCCGGTACTCCTTGTGAACCTGTAGCGCCGGTTGCACCAGTTGCTCCTTGTGCCCCTACCTGAGCAATAACCTGCCAATCTGTAGGACTTGTATTGGGGGTATTGTTAATATTGCCATTAATTAATGAAACATACGATGTCCCATTGTAACTAACTCCTTCATCTAAAGTATATGTTGTACCCGAAAACCATGTGCCTGTCCAATTTACAGAAATTCCTGCAGTGCCTTGAGGACCAGTTGCACCTGTTGCTCCTGGAATACCCTGAATTCCAGTCGGACCTTGTATACCTGCTACACCAGTATCACCCCGAGGACCTGTTGGGCCTTGGATTCCTTGAGTACCAGTTATACCCTGAATACCCTGTGCTCCAGTCGCACCCTGTATTCCAGCTAAACCAGTATCACCATGAGGACCTGTTGGACCTTGAATTCCTTGTATCCCTTGTGAACCTGTAGCGCCGGTTACACCTGCTAAACCTTGTATTCCTTGTGGACCGGTTACACCCTGAATACCTTGTGCTCCCGTTATTCCCTGAACTCCTTGTGAGCCTGTAGAACCGGTTGCACCTGTTAATCCTTGAATTCCTTGTATACCTTGAGATCCAGTCGGACCTTGTATACCAGCTACGCCAGTATCACCTTTAGTACCTGTTACCCCAGTTCCTCCTTGAATTCCCTGCTGGCCAGTTACACCCTGAATACCTTGTGCTCCAGTTGGTCCTGGTACTCCCGGAACTCCTTGTGAGCCAGTAGCGCCAGTTGCACCTGTTAAACCTTGAATTCCCTGAGGACCTGTTACACCCTGAATACCTGCTATACCCGTATCTCCCTGAGGACCTGTTGGACCCGGGATTCCTTGTGAACCCGTAGCACCAGTTGCACCCTGAATACCCTGAGCTCCTGTCGGACCTCTAACACCATCTCGACCTGGCTGACCGGTTGGGCCAGTAGGACCTGTTGGACCAGTAGCACCTTGGTCTACCTTGTCCTAGGCTATTACCAGAATTAGCCGCATACATTGCAAATGGGACTGATAATAGCTGTGATGTACCCATATCAGTATAAGAGGTACCTGCAGTAGGGTCCATTAGCACCTGTAGCCAGTAGTCGCCAGTACTCCAATTTATTGTACTAAAATTGCCCGTTACTCTCGCTCCCAGCCCTATTTGAAGTGTAAATAATCCAAACTTGTTGGTTTTGGGTACAAATATTTCAGTATAAACAATAGTGCCAGATGACGATCCCTCGTGTATGATTACTTCAATTCCTATTTCAGTATTTTCTAATAAATTGCCCAATTTATCGCGGGCAACAGCTTGGTAATTGAATGCCTGTGGAACTTGGGCATAAATAATTCCAATGCTTATAAAACAAAGGAATATGACAGAAAGTATATTTCTTTTCATATTTTCAAATGTTTAGATGATTATTATTATTTATTTCACGATACAAAATTATTACCATTGATGAACGAAATTAATTAAGACTGAATTAAGATTATGTTAAATTATGATTAATATTGAAATGAATATTGTCTGAAAATATTTAATAACCAATGTTATATAATAGAAGTATGGACATATAATATTTATGTCTTATTTATTTGAATGGATTCTATTTTGAAATGCAAAGGAGCTGATAATATAAAACCTCAAAACACACCTCTAATTATTAAATAGTGTTTAAGAGATAACTTGTTTAACAATGAATTATTGAGGATAAGAAAGAAAATTGAATACTATATCAGAGCATAAAATATTAAATCTTTCAAACAATGAATCTAAAATGAAACGCTTTCTGCTAAATCGGTTGAAAAATTTTATAAAATAAAATCATTAAAATGCAAGCAGTTAAGGATGCTTCAAAAAAAAATTTAATGGATCTGAACAATATAATAAAATATTTAAAGTTATTCCTTTGTTTCAACGAAAGGATTACATAGTTTTGTCCCATTAATAGCATCAATAAACATTTGATTTTTTACTTTTAAACTAACCACTATAAAACAACAACTTATGCGATTAAAACTTTCGGTGCTTCTTATCCTGGCAAGCAGTTGGATTTTTGCACAAAAAACCGATTACAATACTGCTGTAACAACGCTTCAAAAAATCAAGGCTACAGATTATCCTGAATCTTCAACCATTAGTATTAACAACGAAGAGACTGCGATCGACAAGCAATGTCTTGGAACGTGCCTCAATGAATCGTATCAGAAAGTGCTTACCGAAGAAGGCAAGCAGCAATCCAGTCAGGTTTACTTTTTTTACGACTCGAATTATGATACCGTGGAAGTTTCATTAATTGAAATTATCAAAACTAACGGAACAGTTTCTAAAATTGACCCAAGTAAGGTTCTGAAAAAGGTAAGCCAGAGCGCATGGAGCAGTTTCGAGAACATTTATTCAGAAACGGGATGGATACTTACTGGTTCTCTTCCCGACCTGGAAGTAGGAGATATTATTCACGAGGTAAGCAATGATATTACCCATAAAGCCAAAATGGAAAATAATTTCTTCGACCGTATTTCGGTTAAAAATTATTCGGCTATTTATAAAAGTTTCTATGTATTAACTGCCCCTAAAGAATTAAAAATAAATGTTATTGATATCAATAAAAAAGCTGATCAGGCAAAATTTGATATCGTAGAAAAAGGGGATAAAAAGGTCTACACCTGTTCATTTAATTATATTCCCGAGATAATTTATGAGCCTAATATGGATGATGTTGACAAGTTTGGATATTATATTATGCTTACTACGGTTGATAAATGGGAGGATATTTCCAAATGGTATTATGGACTGGTTAAAGACCACTTGAATACGAACCAGGCTATGAAAGATACAGTTGCTGTACTTACTAAAGGTTGTAAAGATGATGAGGAAAAGATCAGGAAAATATTTTACTGGACAGCACAGAATATCCGTTATCTGGGAGTTGACAAAGAAAAGAACCGTCCCGGATTTGAGCCGCACGATGTTACCTATACATTTGATACGCGCGGAGGTGTTTGTCGTGATAAGGCTGCCCTGCTTGTAGCATTGCTACGTGAAGCAAACATACCCTGCGACCCCATTTTGATCTCTGTTGGTTATCAGCTTAATTCCAAAGCTCCTGTAATGTGGTTTAATCATGCCATTGCAATGACCTACGATAAGAGCGGAAATCCGCTTCACATACTGGATCCTACTAACGAAACATCGAAGGATTATTTTCCGCAGTATGAAGAGGATTGTACATATATTATTGCAAGGGAAAAAGGAGCCGACTTGCAACTTGTTCCCATATCCGATCCCGAAAGAAATAACACAAAAATTAATATTGATCTTGCAGTTGATAAAGACAATAATACCTCAGGTTCTATGACCATTAAGTTTTCAGGACTGGCAGATACTTATGTGCGCGGACAGCTTATGGAATCATCGCCAAGCAAACGCAAAGAAATATTGCAGCGCAATATTGCAAGGATTAACCCTGCAGCTGTTCTTAATGATTATACGATCTCCGACCCGCAGGATAAAGAACATAATATTGAAATGGTGGCTAAATTTACAATCTCTTCCTATATTGAAAAAGATGAGAAATATTTATATATTCCTTTTGAAGCTTCAAAGCTAAACCTTTCCTTTATCTATAATTGGGAAATGGAAACATTTAGCTTATCCGACAGAAATTATCCGTTCAAGCTTTCAAATACTTTAGTGTGGATATTGATGAATCATTGAAATTAAATTCACCCATTAAAAATGCTTCGATGCCTAAAGACTTCAACCTGAATTATAATGGTTATTCTTTAACAGGCAGCGAATCACTTTCTCCAGACAATAAGCAGGTGAATGCCAAAATCAATTTAAAGGTTAATAAGATTCACTTTAGTCAGGAAGATTATATTCCTTTAAAACAAAAGCTGTCTCAGCTTGAAAAGCTTGGAAAATTATATATAGTTGGTCAAAATTAATAACATTTAAAAAATATTACAATGAAAAAGTTAGTCACAATAATATGTTCATTATTGATCCTTACAGCTTCAGGTCAGGATTACAAAACCCTTATTAAAAATGTTCCGGGATTGGATAAATTTCCTGATGCTTCAGCTATCAATGTCTTTACCAAGATTGATATTACTCTTCAAAAAGACGGTTCCTATGCCAGGCATATTTATTTCATTAAGAAAATTCTGAATTACAAAGGGAAAATAGAATATTCGGATTTCAAGATCACATATAATGCCAACTTCGAAAAAGTAATCATAGGAAATTGTTTTTCTGTTCGCGACGAAAAAGAGATTCCATTACCTAAAGAAGCCACTCACGACGAAGGCACATATATGACCATGAATTCGCCTGAATACATCAACGAACGGCAGACTGTTATTAACATGCCAGCTGTTGAGCCCAATGATTTTATTGTATTGGATTATACCATTGACGGTAGTGGAAGAAATTTCTTCTCGGGTGTTGAAGACTTCCAGGAAGAAAACCCTTTTCTGCACAAAGAATTCTCTATCACGGTTCCCAAATCACTTACCCTGACGTATCGCTTTAACGAAACTAAATTCAAATTTTCGAAGACTGTAATCAGCGATAATACATTGTACAAATGGTCGGCTGATAATGTTCCTCTTATAAAGGATGAAAATAACAAGCCCTCATTCTGGATCATCGGTATGCCTGTATTTTATTCAACACAGGCAAACTGGAGCGATGCTGTTCCTATGCTTTTCAAACAATTTAAGTCAGTGAATTATGAAACAGACGCTGTTAAAAAACTCATGCCCGAATTAGCATCCAATAAAGAAAGCAATGAAGCTAAGCTTCATATTATTTATGATTATATTCAGAAGAATTATATTATTAAAGATAACCAGGCTGATAATGATTTTATTCCTCAGGCACCTGATAAACTGATTGAACAGCATTTTGGAAGCAGTCGCGAATTAACAGCTCTTTTCATTGCCATGGCAAAAAATGCTGGCATTGAAGTTAAGCCTGTTTTTGCACTTTCCCAGACAAAGATCAAGGAAATAAAAGATATTCCATGCCGAGATTTTATTGAAGGTATCTATGCTTTCTATAACAATACTGTCATCAGCCTTTCACTGAAAAATGCTCCTTATGGCTATACCGGTTTTGAAAAAGCCTATTTGCTTACCGATGATAATCCGGCTAAAATTCTCAATTATCAGTTTGATACCAAGGAGCAGTTGAAAACTGATGCTGAAATTACTTTAAATGCTGACTTTACAGCAAAAGCAGTTTTTAATAAAGAATTACGAGGAGAAGAAGATTACAATATCCGTTCGCAATTTAAGGATGAAACCGAAAAGAACAGAAAGATATGGTTCACTTCGAACATTGAAGATAAATCATTATCAGTTGTTGAAGGCCCCGAGTTTGTTGACATTCAGAACCTGGCAGTAAATCTTAAGATAAAATTTGTTGCTCATATTGATAACTTCAGCACTACCCAGGATAATTACCTTTATATGCAGTTGCCCGAGACAAGAAAAGTGAATATTCAACTTAACGGTAAAGAGCGTGAAACACCTTACCAGGTTAATAATACAGTAAGTGTTACTGAAAAATATGTTTTTGATAATTTAGCAAAGGAGTATGCGGTGATAAAACCACAGGTGAAAATTGAAAAAACATTCAAATCCGAAGACGAAGAAATGTATTTCTCAGTAACTGCTGTTATGGAAAACGGGAAACTCACAGTTTACCGCAAAATATTTATCCCGCAAACAATTGTTTCGAAAGAGGATTATCCTGCCTTCTACCAGTTTATTTCTTCAATGCAGAAACCTTTGAATACAGTGGTATTTTTGAAAAAATAATTTGGTTATACTTTTCACGTTTAATTAAAATTAGTTCCATCTAGTGGAGTTGGAGGAACATGAACCTTGCTCTACATAGCAGTATTAACAAGTGTTTCAAAAATGCAAATGTCATTGGTAACCCAGAGAGAGAATTTTGTTTCAATTTCTTTCTTTTCGTAGTCTTGTTAATAATTTATCCGACAACAATAGATTCAAATATAAATTTATTGAATGTGACCTTATGCTTTCAAAGTAAACAGAAAACACTATTCCAAAATTTAGAGAAAGTGAAATAATGCTTCTAATAAGGAAAAGAATTTCTTTTTTAGGTCGAATGGCGTTTTTGAAGGGTTTATAGCTTTAAAAGAGGATGCTATTGTTGGAAGGACTACTGCAATGTTCAATCCCGGATGAAGTTTGAAGATGAGCATACTGGTCTGGTTGGATTATTTGAATTTGTGCATGAATATGTTATGGCTGAAAAACTTTTAAACAGTGTAATAGCATGGCTTCGCGATAAAGGATGTAATATTGCATTTGGCCCTGTTGATTTTTCAATTTGACTTAATTAAAGGTTCCAAACAAGCGGTTTAATAGTAAACTAAATAGGGATGACTTGTAGTTCAACAGATTTAGATTTCGGCCATCCTCATTTAATCAGCCATTTTTAGATGGTACAAAGCATAATTTCTTTGGGAGGAAGATATCCCAATACCGTGATTATTCAAGTGTCCGTCATGTCGCATAAGCGAAATAACTGCATGTTCATAACGTTTACTTTCCATAATTTTTATTAAGGATTTGCACGTAGTTGATCCTGCTAAAGTTAAAGGCATATTGAATTTCTTTTTGCCAAGCACGGCTGCTTCCCTTATATAATAAGGCAATGAGGCACCCTGTGTAAAAGTAGCCATCACACTTTTATTCCTGTTCATCAGGAATCTTAATTTGGCAAAAAGATTTGTCTTTCCGTTCATCGCCTGAACAGCAGGATACAGATCTTTCATTACCAAAATAAATCCGATAAATTTCCCATCAGGATTTCTGGAAAAGAAACTGCAATCTCTGTCAAGTAGGTCGGGCATAAGCTGAAACTGCTGCATGAAATCATTTTCTGATATTTCAGAATAAGCCGGCAGCACTTTATATGCTTCAGAAATTACCGAATGCGACAGGTGCATCAGGCTGTCTTTATTTTTATTATTCAAAGTCTCAACCGTATAGCCCAAAGCATCATATAATTCCGACTGATGTTTGTTTTTTTCTATAAATAGTTCAATATCTTTCTTTGTAAAACATTGTGTTTCCCACGTATTCATGGATGTGAAACCAAACCGCTCAAAGAACTCTGGGTAATATTCCGGATTACGTGGCTCTCCTAAGTATGGATATGATTCAAAGCCTTCCGTCATAAAACGATAATTATGCCAAATGGAAAAATCAAGAGGTCCCCAAATTTTCTTACATCCTTTCATCTTTAGCCAGCTAACGGCCGACGATAATAATTCTTCTGCAACTTTATAATCATTTATGCAATCAAAAAGTCCGACAAATCCTGTCTTATCATCATCTTTTATAAAATCAGGATTAAGCATGGCAGCTACACGCCCGATAATTTCATCATCCTGTTTATATAAAAATAACTCCGATATACCGCCGTTTTTATAAAAAATATTTTTAGTTTTGTCAATCTGATTTATTTCCGAAGTCAGCAAACTGACAATACCATTAGGATATTTTCTGGAAAAGACAATTCCTGTTTTTGCAAAAGCCTGTCTATCCTTTAATGTATTAACGACGATTATCATTGGCAACTTTTAAAGTGATGATCGAATTTGTATCAGATAAATTATTTAAAAAAAACAAAAATAGTATTAATCTACATCCTAATAGATATGATAATTGTTTTATGCAATTTCATTCAAATAAAGAATTATTAACTTAAATATTTTTATTCATATTCTATTCCTTCACGCGGTCATTTAAATGAATTCCGACTTTTATCAATTCTGATATGAAGAACTTTACAAAGCGCTTAACAATATATTTTAAGGAAATGTTTCCTTTATATATTTATGTTCCTTATTCTATCTTGTCCTATTACAGCCTGTATTTCCTCACAATGGTGGTGTTGGGAATGGAGAAACCGGTATTGCCTTTAAGTTCCTTATGCGGATTGTTTACTGTTTTTGGGACGATGTTATTATTCAGAATATTGGATGAGTTTAAAGATGCCGCTACCGACAAGGTTCTGTTTCCCAGCAGACCTTTGCCCAGAGGAGTCGTACGATTTAATGATATCAGGATACTCGGCATAATTATTTTTATTTTAATGCTTGTAGTGAATGTCATTTTCATTTCCCTGTGGATACCATTTGCAATAATAGTCCTATATGGATTCCTGACTTATAAATGGTTTTTCATGGGAAAATATATCAGGAATAATTTAATACTGGCTGTTATTACGCATCAGCCCCTCACATTAATTGTAAATATTTACGCTGTGTGCACAGTGTTTCATGTCACCGGGCACACTGCATTCACACTCCCTGTAATTGGCACAATATTGATTTTCTTTTTACCTGTGCTGGCATGGGAAACTTCACGGAAAATAAAGCCCCGCGGCGAGGAAACGGATTATGTTACCTATTCTAAATTATTCGGACCTGTAAAAGCGGCACTCTTTCCTTTGCTTTGCCAATTGACTTCCATTATTCTGCTTTGCGTTATTTCACAAGGACTAAACTTTTCGGTAATATTCTATTTAGGCATAATATTGATCACTGTATTAGTAGTATTCTTCTATTTAAGATTTATAATAAGTCCAGTAAAAAAGAACCAGAATCTCAAAAGCATAACAGAGTATGTGAGCCTGGCTTTGTTTATCCTGATACTTTCAGAGTTGATTATTAATAAGGGCGTTCATATAGCATGGTGATATTGACAAAGGAAAAAATATCATCTAACAAGTCATTTCTCAAAGCAAGCGGAGGGAAGGCGTCTAATCTTTTTTTACTGAAAGAAGCGGGTTTCAATGTCCCTGATTTTATAGTGATTCCTGCAAATGAAATTGATAAACATATTCAGGGCATCTCTAAAGAAATAAATCTGCTTTTGGATAATATCGCTGAAAAGTCTGATGAAGATATTTTAAAAGTATCAGAAGAAATTGAAAAAGTGATATGCAACTTTCAGTTAGCTACAGATTTTGAAAATGAAATAATGGCTGAATCGTTAAAGATATTTGGGAATGACTATTTAGTTTCTGTTCGCTCTTCAGCTTTGCAGGAGGATAAGCATGATCACTCCTTTGCAGGCCAGTTCTCCTCATTTATGGATGTTTCCGAAAGTGGATTGATGCAAAAAATAAAACTATGTATAGCTTCTGCATTCAGCGCAAGGGTGATTAAATACAAACTTCTTAATGGTATTAATCCTAAAGAATTTTCTATTGCTGTAATTATTCAGAAAATGATTACTGCAAAGGTTTCCGGTATAATTTTCAGCAGGAATGTTACAGGCAATCTGAATGAAGTGCTGATTGAGGCTGGCTTTGGCGCCGGTGAAGGAGTAGTGAATAATATAACGGATACCGACAGCTATTATATCGACAGAGATTCCAGACGCATAAGGAAAATGGCCTTTTCAGAAAGATTAAGCCAGGCTGGTGATACTTTATCGGAAGAACAAGTAATAAAATTGTCAGAGGCAGTATTGAAAATAGAGGATTTACAACAATCTCCGCAGGATGTAGAGTTTTCCATTGATAATGAAAACATTATTTATTTCCTTCAGGCACGCCCAATAACAACAATACAAGCGGAAAAGATTAAAATTATTGATAACACTAATATAGTAGAATCCTATCCCGGTATTACTTTGCCCTTATCATTTTCATTTGCTCTTAAAGCATACAAGCAGGTGTTCACCAGCACTAAGGACCTTTTTAAGATTTCAGGAAAGCAGGCTGAGGAATTCAATACGCCTGTTTTGGAACTTATCACACATGTTCAGGGGCGTGTGTATTACAATCTTCACCATTGGTACAAGATGGTTCAACTGGTTGTTACCAGCAGTGAAAGTTTAAGGGCATGGGAAACCCTTATAGGAGTTAATAAAAAAACCACAACAAGGAAACATGTTTCTTTACGGAAGAAGATCCGTTCAGCATATATTACTATTACATTACTTATAAATTACAGGAAACTTGTTAGGCAATTCTTTGACTCATTCAATGCTGAATATAATGTAATGCGCAATTATGCTGACTCCATGCGGTCGCTTGATCAGAATGCAAACCAGATCTTTAATTTCTACACCGAACATTCTGAAAAGCTTTTTCAATGCTGGGCACCAACTATAATGAATGATTTCTTTACGTTTAAGATGTACGATTTATTAAAAAAGCATATTCGTTCTTGCGGGTTTAAAGATGAAGAAAACATCGCAAACGATCTGCTTTGCGGAACTGAGGGAGTGGAAAGCGAACAGCCGGTAATTTGCCTGCTGAAGCTGAAAGAAATGGTTATCCATGACAAGGGATTACTTGAGTTATTTAGCCAGTCTGCTTCTCAAATTATGTCGGCATTAAGTAATGGCGCATTTCCTGCTTTTAAGCTGGAATTTGATAATTATATAAAGCTATACGGTGACAGAGTGCTGCAGGAACTAAAGCTAGAGACCATCAACCTTAGAATGAACAGGGAAATACTGGTTACAATGATAAAAGACCAATTAAATGTTAGTACTACTGCTAAAATGATAAAAGAAAGACAACTTAAAATACGTAATGAAGCAGAAAATAAAGTTGATTCCAAACAAAACAAATTATCCCTTAAAACCTGGTATTATAAACGTATAAGAAAATATGCTGAAAAGGCTGTTAAGAACAGGGAAAATATGCGTTTTGCACGTACAAGGGCTTATGGAGTTGTAAAAGAGTACTTCCTGGCAATAGGTGAGAGAATGGCTGGGGAAAATATGATTGAGCAGGCACGTGATGTTTTTAACCTCTCCTTAGATGAACTCAGATCATTTTCATTAAATAATGACAGGAATAATAAGAAAGAAATTATCAGGGAAAGAAAACAAGCGTATTCGGATTTTGAAAAGGAAGAATTGCCTGACAGGATAATGTATTCAGGAGAAGTTATTCCTTTGCCTCAACTTAAGCTGAAAGAAATGACATCTGATAAAAGTAGTTTTCATGGAATTTGTGTTTCAGGTGGTAAAGTAAGAGCAAAAGCGATAGTTATTAAACATCCTGATATTGGCATTAAGATCGATGGTGAAATACTTGTAACAAGGATGACCGATCCGGGTTGGGTATTTTTAATGTCACGTGCAGGTGGACTTATAAGTGAAAAAGGATCGTTATTATCTCATACAGCTATTGTTGGTCGCGAACTTGGAATTCCAGCTATGGTGGGTGTTGCAGGTGCAACGACAAATATCAATACTAATGACCTTATAGAAATGGATGCAGATAATGGACTGATAAGTATCATTCAGAAAGCTTAGTTACATAAATAGAAATATTACTATTAATAAAGAAAAATAGCAATGACAACAACCAGTAAGAAAGCAAAAAAACTTCTTAATTTATACAGTGGTTTAAAACCCTTGAATGAAATAATGGAAGAACTGAAACCTGAAACTGGAATACTTGATGATGTATTATTGCCGAAGCCAACTTCATGGGATGCACAATCAGTGGAGAAACGCAGAATTTTTATAGAAGAAAGAACAAATAATAAATTAAATTATCTGCGCAAAGACAATGAATTTCCTACACCTGAGAATTACAGGGGAAATATTGAGAATTATATAGGAATGACCTGTGTCCCTACCGGAATCATTGGGCCATTGCACATTAAGGGTACTGAAGCTAAAGGTGACTTTTATGTTCCGCTTGCAACAAGCGAAGGTGCTTTGATAGCATCGTATCATAGGGGCTCAAAAGCTACAAGGTTAAGCGGTGGTATTTCCTGCGTTTGCCTGACCGAAGGAGTTCAACGCACTCCATTGTTCAGATTTAATAATTTAAGCGAAGTAGGTTCTTTCTTAAGGTGGGTTCTTGAGAGTATTGACATATTTAAGAAAATAGTTCACGAAAACAGTAAACATGCTATACTGGAAGATCTGAGAATAAACATTGAAGGTAATCAGGTGCTTCTGATCTTCGAATACACAACTGGAGATGCTTCCGGTCAGAATATGGTTACTTTTTGCACTGAAGCAGTATGCAAATACATCAATCATCACACTCCTGTTAAACCAAAATTCTGGTTTATTGAAAGCAATTATTCCGGTGATAAAAAAGCAACAGCCGTTTCATTCACAAATGTAAGAGGGAAAAAAGTTACAGCAGAAGTTGTTGTAAAAAGAGATGTTGCGAAAAAGATACTTTTTGCTGAACCGAAGGAAATTTGGCAATACTGGGAAAGCTCATCCGTTGCAGCCGTGCAAAGTGTAAGCATAGGAATGCAGGGGCATTTTGCTAATGGACTTACTGCAATATTTATGGCCTGCGGACAGGATGTAGCTTGCATTTCGGAAGCCTATGTTGGGATCACAAGAATGGAAGTGACTGAAAACAATGATCTATATGTTACAGTTACACTTCCTAGCCTGATGGTAGGTACAGTGGGCGGTGGAACAGCGTTGCCTACACAGCAGGAATGCCTTGCAATGATAGGTTGCAGCGGGAAAGGTAAAGCAAGAAAATTTGCCGAAATATGTGCGGCAACAGTACTGGCGGGAGAATTATCGATTGCAGCAGCAATAGCAAGCGGAAATTTCTCCAAAGCACATAAAATATTCGGACGAAAAAAGAATTAAGTAATGGTCAATATTATTATCGTTTTAGCAATCAATTTCCTGATAGGAGCTATCGGCTTATTTGTTTTTATAAGGAAGAAAAATATTGACACCAGGTCTCAAAGGACTTCAAAATATTTTTCTTATTTAATAATTGTTTCATCACTTCTTGCATGTATTCGCTATTCAGGAGCATATCTTGCTATTATATTTGGTATCATTATTTTATTTGGAGCATACGAAATATATAGAATTACAAAAAGCAACAAATCTATTTTAATATTAAGCTTGCTTCTATTCTTAATTGAAGGATTATTCTTCATAAAGTTTTCTTTTATAAGGTGGGAAATTGTTGCATGGGTATATACACTTGTTGTCACTTTTGATGGGTATTGCCAGATATGCGGACAGTTATTCGGGAAGAACCTTATGATACCTAAAGTCAGTCCGCGTAAGACATGGGCGGGGTTGGTTGGAGGAATAATACTTACTTACATATCTTCTTTCTTTCTGCAAAGGGTATTGCCACATTACTATTTAATGGTGTTGCTGGTCGTTTTAGCTGCCTTAACCGGCGACCTGCTTGCCTCTTACCTGAAACGGCTTGTTAATGAAAAGGAATTCAGTGTCCTAATTCCCGGCCATGGTGGGATAATGGACAGGTTCGATAGTTTTATTCTTAGTGGCTGCTTGTTTGAAATATTAAATATTATTTTTGTATTTCAATAAAACAGGAACATTGTCAAACTTAACAGCATATATAGTTTTATCTGCCGGTTTTCTTCTTCTTTTTTTCTCAGGGGAGGCTTTATATGCATATTTAAAAGTTCCTGCTGAATTTTCCCGGAAATTTATTCATATATCTTCTGCTGTTCTGGCTTGCACATTTCCCTTCTACTTCGATTCGCACTGGTGGGTAATGGCTATATGTTTTTCATTCCTTGTACTGCTGTACTTAAGCGTTAAATTCAATTTCCTTAAAAGTATTAATTCGGTTGAGCGTAAAACTTTCGGCAGTGTATTGTATCCGGTTGCCATTTATTTGTGTTTTCTTTTAAACCAGATTTTAGTGAAGAATAACGGGCAGTTTCAATATTATTTTGCATCTGTTTTAATACTTGGTATTTCCGATCCTCTGGCAGCAATTGTCGGAGGCAAGTATCCCATATTCAGATTTCAAAAGATTGCAGCAGGAAAATCTATTGGCGGAAGTATGGCGTTCTTTATTGCCACATTCATTATTTCAATGTTATTTTTAAACCTCGACAACAAAATTCTGATTTGCCTGTCAATCTCATTATTGTCGACAATAGCAGAGCTGATTTGCTCAAATGGTTTTGACAATTTATTTGTTCCTTTGAGTTGCTATTTTATATTCTTTCTGTTGAAATAAATATAAAACAGTTTAATTCCGAATCAATATTCTAATAATATTCCCCAGGTGTTTTATATACTATGAATGATGTAACTGAATTATCGTAGTTAAATGAAAAAAAGTAATTTTTAGAATATTTGCTCACTATGGTTCAATTACATCTTCCGATAAGTAATTGTAATTTCCAGGTTCACTTAATATCTTTTTAAAATTCATAAATGAATTAAAAGGAGCATTGGCTATAAACATATTAATAATAAAAGCCGGTACCATTCCACCAGGGTCCATGAGCACCTGAAATGTAATTTGCACTTCACCATCAGTTAAAGGTTTTATTGTAATGGTAGCGTTAACAGATTCTATCCTTACAATTCCGTCAACTTCCGGGATAAATGCTTTCTGCCCGGTTCTTTTAATGGTGATCACTTTTGTAACAGAGTCCTGGGATGTAACACTATGAGCTATTTCATCCCTGTCGTCGGCAGGCCAGGGTACGCTGTAAAGACAATAAGCATAATATTCAGTGGAACTGACTTTTTTTAACAGTTTAGATGCCTTGCATTTATAGGCCCACTGAGGAAATGAAGGGATATCGTTAAATACCTTTGCAACCCCAGCCAGAGTTGATTTTACAGTTAACTGTGTTTTTACTTCTTTATAATCAGATCCACTCACATGTCGCGTATATACTTTTATGCCATTACTTTCTTTTTCTAATGTCCAGTCATCAGCAGGTGCAAAAAAGGAGGAACAAAGTATTACCATCAGTGGCGCTATAATATAATATCTGCCATTGAAATGTGGAAACGACCTTTTCTTTTTATTATTAGACAAGTTACACAAAATTAAATACCTTGTTTTTCAATATCAATAAATTGATAAAATATAAAGGTACAAAACATAATAGAATTAAAAATAAATAAATTCAAATATTTAGAAAATAAATGGAGGTGTCTACTGTTATCTTTTCTCATTTCCACTTGTGGAAGGCTATGCTACCGGGCAAATTTTTCTGACAGTTCCCTCACCTTATTCTATATTGGCCAGTCAACAATAATCAGAGATTTGAAAATTAAAATTTACAACAATAAGCTTGGGCCTTATGGCTTGTTTTTTACAGCTAATAATGGAAGAAGGATACTAATGAGAACAGGTGCAGTTTACCATTTACGCTTGTCTGATTTCAGGAATGTACCCTGTTCCAGTTCCTCAAAAGCAAGACGAAGCTGATCCTGTGTATTCATTACAATCGGGCCATACCATGCTACCGGTTCCCTGAGTGGCTTTCCTGCAATAAGAAGAAATCTTACACTTTCATCACCAGCCTGAATGGTAAGCTCATCGCCGGAATCAAAAAGTACAAGCTAACGATTATCGACCTCTACAGGGGGAGTGGTCTCGAACCATTTTACTCCTTCTGTTGGAACTTCAAGTGGGCCGGATGCGTTGCAAAACTTACCTGTTCCGGTAAAAACATATGCAAATGTATGACTCATTGTAGCAATCTGAAAAGTTTTTTTCCTGCCGGGAGGTACTGAAATGTCAAGGTATTGCGGATCGGCGGCAATTCCTTCAACAATGCCTTTCTTTCCTTTGAAATTCCCGCAAATGATGCGCACTATGGTACCATCATCATCAGTGAGCACAGGAATACTATTCTGTTTTATTTCCTGATAGTGGGGATTCGTCATTTTTAATGATGCAGGCAGATTTGCCCATAACTGAAATCCATGCATACGACCATCAGGATCTCCTTTTGGCATTTCCTGGTGTATGATTCCGCTGCCTGCTGTCATCCACTGCACATCACCGGCGGCTATAATTCCGCTATTACCCATACTGTCGCCATGTTCAACTGTTCCTGCCAGTACATAGGTAATTGTTTCTATTCCACGATGAGGGTGCCAGGGAAAACCTGCCAGATAATATTCAGGAATATCATTACGGAAATCATCAAGCAGCAGGAAGGGGTCAAAATCTGTTGTATTACCAAAACCAAATGCACGGTGAAGATGCACTCCTGCACCTTCAAGTGTCGGCCTGGATTTGATTATTTTCTTTATCGGACGCAGAGACATATTGATCCTTTTATTTTTAAATTTAGTATTATATCTTAACAATCATCTTGCCTTCATTCTTTCCATCAAACAGATCAATGAATGCCTGTGGTATATTATCAAATCCATTGACAATGGTTTCACTATAACTGAGCATGCCATCCTTCAACCAAGCTGTGAGTTGCTTAATGGCTGCAGGAAATTTATCCACATGATCACTAAGATTAAACAACCACCAGCAAAACAGGCGAAGAAGGCCCATGGACTGTATATCCTATTTTTACCGTTGTGTAAAACAGTATGATTTAATGTGGGTTCTAAAAATTTGTTTTTTTTAAATCCTAAGCACTAAACCCTAAATCCTAAATAATTTCAAAATTCAAATGAGAAAAGCACCAAACATTGAATTAGCTGTAGTTTTGAACATTAATATTTGAGTATTTGATATTATTTAGAGTTTAGAAATTAGTATTTAGAATTTGTTTTTAAGAATTATTAGAAGTCCCCTTAAAAGTATATTTAAATATCAAATAACAAAAACCTGCATAAATGTGCAGGTTTTTTTATTTTACGGACTAAACTTTTAAAGAATGTGCTAATTCTTTCAAAGAATGTGCATATTCTTTCAAACAATGTTCTAATTCTTTCAAAGAATGTGCATATTCTTTTAAAGTATAAGATGTTTCTTTCAAAGAAAGATGTATTTCTTGATAAAAATGTTGAAACGCGGGAAATATTGGTTAACGTTTTGCAACAGTTTAGTGAAAACAGAACTCATTTACCCATGTTACGCATAAATGCTTTGGTACTATTTTCATTTAGATTCCTCACTTACTGACTACCTCATGGTGGGATTTTGCTGCGACATTCTCGCTAAGTACTATGGGTAGTATTTCAGATTCCAATACCGCTGCTCCATATGTGCAGACAAATATCGGATTGATGAGCACAGTGCATTTCCCAATAAAAAGATCCCGCATTGTTCCCAGCATAGGTGCACAAGTTACAATGGCTTCTAATGGGGGCATAAAATCAACTAACGCATCAATGGTTATTGGGATCAGTTGGTTCCTTGGTTTTGGAAGTATTAATATCGGGTTTAATGTAGGCAATGGACTTACAACAACGGGGGGATATACACTTCAAAAGGCAAGTAAATTAACACAATAAATAATTAAAATTATTTAACCCGTAAAACCCTTACAACAAAAGCAATCATAGCTGTTCAAATTTATGATTCTTTTATCAAAATTATCAAAAATACCCTGCAGCTTGCTTGTGGGATAAGAAATTTTGGAAATTTCTTTTACTCGACAAACACAAGTGTTAGAAAACTAATTTTGGTGATTTTCAATGGTTTTGTCAAGCCATATAATAAAACTATAGCAAAATATGGTATGAATGAATCGTTGCAATAGTCTATATAACGAAATCTTATAATAATGCTTTCCGTGGAGTTGGAGGTCTTTGAACTCTACTCTGTGTTGCAGTATTAGCAAGGGTTTTAAAAATTCAAATATCAATGGTAATCGAATTGGTAACCTTTTACAAATTTCGTTTCAAATTGCTTCAAACTCTTTCACTTCAAATTATCTAAACTTTTACCCTTTTTCGCTAATTTGAGTCAGAAGTTCCTTATTTAAAATGGAAACTTCAATTCCATTTACCGAAATAATTTTTTCGTTGTTCAGGTCAGTAAGAACACGGCTAACACTTTCACGCGAAGTTCCTATCATATCTCCTACCTCTCCTCTTGTCAATGGAAAATTGAATGTGTCGTTGCAAAAAATTCTATCTGACATGCAGAGAAGTGTTTCGGCAATCATTCCTGGAATTTGTTTTTGTGCCATACTCACTGACTTCTGGTAATCGTACAATTCATTAGTGCAAAGCTCAACAATGACTTCGTATGCAAACTTCCCATTCGTATAAATAAAGTTTCTGAATAAATTGCTGTCAATAAAACACACTGTAGTATCTTCAAGCGCAGTGGCTGAAAATTGATTTATCTTATCACCAAAGGTAGTTGGAATACCCAAATATAAGGGGGCTTTCACTATTCTCAATATCTTTTCTTTTACCGGGCCATGCATGTGAACTTTTGCTAAACCGGTCTTTAAATATGCTACATTTAATGACAAAGCATCCTGCTTAAAAATGATTTCGCCTTTTTTAAAAGAAACTTCAACACTATTATTTTCTAAAATTTCAAATTCTTCAGTGTTCAAATATTTAGCAGCGGCAGATTTTATAAGGCAATCTTTGCAATTATGCTTTTTCATTATTTATATATTAAAATTTATGTAAAATTACAAAAATAAATATCAATTTTGTATTGTGATTAAAATCACAATATATACTGTGTTATATCACACACTTTTTTAGGTGACCAATTTTAATACTTGTTAATTTTGTAACAAATAAAAACAATAATATGAACGAAGATTTTGAGAAACAATTAGCAGACCTACAAAAGAAGGTTGGTAAACTTGAAAAAGGAACCAAAGACCAGCTCTCAATGGTAGTGTTTTCAGGTGATCTTGATAAAATTCTTGCCGCAATGATCATTTCAACCGGAGCTGTTGCTTATGATATGAAAGTAAAACTTTTCTTTACTTTCTGGGCTACTTCAGCACTGCGCGACCCAAATAAAACAGTTTCAGGAAAGAATTTTATGTCAAAAATGTTTGGAATGATGCTCCCAAAAGGTAAAAATAAGTTAAAACTTTCTAAAATGAATATGTGTGGAATGGGAACAGCTATGATGAAAGGACTGATGAAAAAGAAAAATGTGGCATCACTTGATGATATGTTTAAAACTGCCGGTGAATTGGGTGTTGAAATCAATATCTGTGAAATGTCTATGGATCTTATGGGTTTCAAAAAAGAAGAAATGATTGATTATCCACATATGAATATATGCGGTGTTGCAACCTTCCTTGCTGACGCATCAGAAAGTAAAGTGCAATTATTCATTTAATTATAAATTAAGGAGAAAAATATATGACAACAGAAGAATTAAAAGCAGTAATAGCAAATCAGATAGTAGATGCTCGTGGTACAGCTTGCCCTGGTCCATTGTTAGCTGCTAAAAAAGCTATTGGTGAAATTGAATCAGGTGAAATTATGGAAGTGCTTTCTTCTGATGAAGGTACAAAGCATGATATTCCGAGATGGTGCGAAAAAATGGAACATGAGTTTCTCGGAATAGTTGAAGAAGACAGCTATACGCGATTATTCCTGAAAAAGGCATAAAAGAAAACATAGCCGATTTTCGGTTTTTATCATATTCAGTTAGTTTATTTAATAGCAAAAATGACATCACGTATATTATGATGTCGTGGGATAGTTTTGAATTAACAAAAAGCAAAATAATATGGAAAATACTCCATTCAAACCAAAAATTCTGGTCTTTTCAACAGACAAGATTTCTGATCCCGGCATAGATCAGGCTGGCCTCAGGAAGATACATTATTCGCCAACTGTATATGTTATTAGTATGCCATGCTCATCGGGTATAAAATCACGATGGATAATTCATGCTTTTGAGCAGGGATTTGATGGTGTATTCATTGCCGCTGACGGACATGAGTGTTCATATAGTCCTAAATGTGCTGAACATACCAATAAGATCATTACCGATTCGCAAACATTGATGAAAAAAATGAATATAAGTCCGAAAAGGATCAGGATGGCTGCTATTTGTTCTGTTTGCGCAGAACCATTTGCTGGTCATATGGATAATTTCAGTAAGATATTAATGGAATTAGGCAGTGTTGCAGATGATGCATCAAAGTTGTCGAAAAATTAAATTCAAAACAAAACAGGAATGTCTAATCAAGATAAAAAATTTGATGCGCTTGTAATAGGCGGTGGTATTGCAGGCCAAGAAGCAGCGCTGAATCTGGCGGAAATGGATTATAAAGTGCTGCTGGTTGAAAAGGGCTTGTCAATTGGTGGGAAGATGATACAACTCAGTAAAGTTTTTCCTACCTTAGATTGCGCAGCATGTATTACAACTCCAAAAATGTCTGAGACTGCGCGTCATCCAAACATAAGCTTAGTACTGAACAGCGAGATTGATGATATCAGAAAATCAGGTAAAGACTTTGATATTAAGCTTACAAAAAATCCAAGATATGTCATCCCAGAAGCATGTACAGGTTGTCAGCAATGTGAAGTAGCTTGTCCTGAAATTAGGCCAGATGAATACAATTGTAATCTTGCCGGACGAAAAGTTGCTTACATCCCTTTTAGTTTGGCAAACCCAAGAATTGCCAACATTGACAGGCAGGATGTTTCGGCACCTTGTATCAATGAATGTCCCGGTGGTGTAAAACCATACGGATATATTTCACTTGTAAGGAATGGACAATATGAAGAAGCTATGAAACTTCATATGGAAGACATTCCTATTCCCGGAAGCCTTGGTCGAGCCTGTTATGCACCATGCCAGAATGCATGTACGCGTTCAAGCCTTGAGGCTCCTGTTGATATTCGCAGGACAAAAAGATTCTTTACCGATTATTATTATAACAAATATCCGGAACCACAGGAACGAATTATTGAAAAGAAAACAGGCAAGAAAGTTGCAGTGATTGGTTCAGGTCCCGCAGGCTTGACAGCTGCATATCATCTTGCTCTGAAAGGTCATTCCGTTAGGATATTTGAAGCTGCTCCTGTTCTGGGTGGTATGCTGATGCTCACTCTTCCTGAATATCGGCTTCCTAAAAAAATTGTTGAACGTGATGTAAAAAACATTACATCCCTTGGGGTGGATTTTGAAGTAAATAGA
The DNA here is from genome assembly GCA_963831005.1 of uncultured Bacteroidota bacterium. Classification (GTDB taxonomy): domain Bacteria; phylum Bacteroidota; class Bacteroidia; order Bacteroidales; family CG2-30-32-10; genus CAWHOW01. The sequence goes on along the minus strand of CAWHOW010000033.1, from coordinate 120,162 downwards.
AAAATTGAGAATATTGATTCACTAAAAGCTGAGGGTTTTGATAGCGTTTTTGTTTCTGTGGGAACGCATGACACAAGTAAACTCGCTGTTGAAGGTTCTTCGTTAAAGGGCATAGTCTCGTGTCTTGATTTCCTTCGTAACGCAAATATCGGCAAAAAAGAAAACCTTAATGGCAAAAAAGTGATGGTGATTGGTGGTGGCAATACTGCTATGGATGCTGCACGAACAGCACTTCGACTAGGAGCATCCAAAGTAGTAGTTGTCTATCGCCGCAGCCGTGAAGAGATGCCTTGCTTTGCCCCAGAGATCAAAGAAGCCGAAGAAGAAGGTGCAGAACTTTTATTACTCAGGAATCCCGTTAAATTCTTCGGGGAAAATGGAGACGTGACGAAAGTGCAGCTTATTAAAATGCAGCTTGAGAAAGCTGACGAAAGTGGAAGAAGAAAACCTGTTCCTATTTCAGGCTCTGAGTATTTGGAAGATGTCGATTTTGTTATCGAAGCTATCGGGTTGCAGCCGTCAACTTCTTCATTTGCAAAAACCCTGGAACTTAAAAAGGGTGGTGTTATAAAAGTTAATGAAAAGACACTGCAAACTTCAATGGAATCTGTTTTTGCCGGTGGGGACAGCGTTACCGGAGCCTCTACAATTATTGAAGCAGCAGGGCATGGGAAAAAGGCAGCTTTTTATATTGATAAGTTTTTAATGGGAGAAGATCCCGAAGCATTTGAATTTGGCGATAAACTTCCAGCAGTTGATAAAAACAAAATCCTGCAACGAAAAGATATTACTTTCTTAGCTCCGGTAGATCATAAAATGAGAGACATAAAAGAAAGAATCAAGGATTTTGAAGATATTGAAAGTACATATAATGAGGCTGAGGTACTAAAAAGTACGCAGCGTTGTCTTGATTGCAGCAACTGTCGAGAGTGCCATCAATGTGTATCAGCTTGTCCTGCCAATGCCATTGACTTTTCACAAAAGAAAGAAGTGATAAACACTAATGCAAAATCTGTAATAATTTCATCGGGGTTTAAATTATATAAGCCTGAAGGAAAACCTGAATATGGCTACATCAAATATCCAAACGTAATCGACTCTCTGCAAATGGACAGGATCATTGCTCCTACTCGACCATTCAATAATGTTTTGCGCCCGGGTGATGGTAAAAGCCCTGATAACATTGCATATGTGCTGTGTACCGGCTCTCGTGATTCAAGCATGGAAAATAAAGGATGCAGTGATGAATGCTCTAATAATCCGATTTGTTCACAGATTTGCTGCATGTATTCTATTAAGCAAGCACAATTATTGATGGGCGCTCTTCCTCTTGCTGACATTACTATCTATTACATTGATATACGTGCTTTTGGAAAAGGATATGAGGAATTTTTCCAGCAATCCATAGGAATGGGTGTGAATTTTGTAAAGGGAAAAGTTGCTCGTATTAGAGAAAAAGATGATAAAAGCGGCGATCTTATTCTTCGCTATGAAGATATTGCGACTGGTACTGTAAAAGAAGCAAAACACGATCTTGTAGTACTGTCAGTTGGTGTTTTGCCCAATAAAGATATTCCAAAAATGTTCACTAATGAATTGCTTGCTCTTGATGATTTCAATTTTGTAAAACAAACTGACGAGTTGACTAGTCCATCCTTAACCAGTATTGAAGGTGTGTTTGTTGCCGGAACAGCAGCGGGGCCAAAAGACATTCCCGATTCTATTTTATCGGCAGGGTGTGCAGCATCGGAAACGGCAAGTTATTTAAGTAAAATATAAAGATCATTCAAAAAAATAAAATGAAAGAACGAATTGGAGTTTATATCTGTCATTGCGGGGGAAACATATCAGACTACGTGGATGTGGAAGAACTGAGCAGCATGATGAAGGATGAGGACGGTGTAGTGATCGCCAAGCATGTAATGTTTGCTTGCGCTGATTCAAACCAAAAAGAAATGATCAATGATATAAAGGATAAAAATCTTGATGCCATTGTTGTCGCCTCATGTTCGCCTAAACTACACCTTCACACATTTCGCGGTGTGGCTGAAAGAGCAGGACTTAATCCTTTCAATTATGTACAGGTTAATATTCGTGAGCAATGCTCATGGCCACACTCCGACCAGCCATTAGATGCAACGAAGAAAGCTGTTGGATTAATACGTGCAGGAATAAAAAGAGTAGCCCGCTCCAAAGCATTAGAGAATATAGAAATTGAAGCTAAGAAAGCAGTTGTGGTTGTTGGTGCAGGCGTTTCAGGCATGCGTGCCGCTATTGACCTTGCCAAAATGGGTAACGAAGTTTTCCTGCTTGAGAAGGATTTTTTTGTTGGCGGAAGAGTTGCACAGGCAGGTGAATTGTTCATGACCAACCAGAAAGGGGAAAAAATTGTTGAGCAACTATACAATGAAATTATATCATTAAATAATATCACCTTATTTACAGGTGCAACACTTGAAAAACTATCGGGAAGCTTGGGCAATTTTAATGTTACCATTAACATAAACCCACGTTTTATTAATTATAAAGCTGATCTGAAGTTATTAAAACAGGCAATTGCCGAATGTAAAGCCGAAACACCTAATGAATTTAATTATGGATTAACACAAAGAAAAGCGATATATAAGAATTACCCCGAAGCTCTTCCCGATGTTTATGCAGTTGATGCCAAAGCATTAAAAAACGAAAAAGCATTTATTGAAAAATATTCATCAATAATTGATATATACCAGGCAACAGAAACGTTAACTCTAACTGCCGGATCGGTACTTGTTACAACAGGTACTGACAATTACCAACCAAAAGAAAACGAATATGGTTATGGAAAACTAAATGGAGTTATTACACTTCCGGAATTTAAAAGGCTAATAGAATTAAACCCAGATAAATTATTTTATAATAACAAAACTATACATAAGGTAGCATTTATTTATTGTGTGGGTAACAGGCAGACAAAGGGAGAAAATAAATATTGTTCAAGGTATTGCTGCACATCTACCATACACACATCAATCCTGATAAAAGAAAAATATAAAGATGTAAAATCATTTCACCTGTTTCGCGATATTAGAACTTATGGCAAACAGGAAATACTTTATGAGAAATCATCAAAGCAGGGGGATATTTACCTGCGGTTTGATGAGAAAGAACCGCCGACAATAGAAAAGCAGGGAGAAAAGCTTACAGTAAAAGTTAAAGATCATCTTACTTCAAAAAAAGAAATGGAATTTGAAACTGACCTTGTTGTATTGGTGACGGGCATGGTGGCACGTTCAGACAGTTCAACAATATCAGAAAAGCTTAAAGTTCCAATAGGCAATGATAAATTCTTCAATGAAATCCATCCGAAATTAAAACCTGTTGAAACAGTAATAAGAGGGGTCTTTATTGGCGGCTCATGCCAGGGACCTAAAAATATTTCAGAATCTGTTCAATCCTCATTGGCTGCATCAGCAAAAATTAATTCACTTATAAAAAGCGGAAAAATTTCACTTGACCCTATAGTAGCAGTTGTTGATACGAATATTTGCACATGGTGCGGCAAATGCGCTGAAGTGTGCGAATATGATGCATTTAAAGAAATTAAAACTGACGGAAAAAATATCGCTTCAGTAATAAAAGCAAGTTGTACAGGATGCGGAATATGCGCTCCTATATGCCCCATTGACGCCATTCAAATTGCAGAATACACTAATGATGAAATTGAAGCCATGATAGACGGTTTTATGCAGAAAATTGATATGAAAGAAATGACGGGAGAGACAGAATCTGATGAGAAAGAGGAAAGTGTGACAATGAAAGAATACCCGCAACTGTGGAAACAGATACTTCAATCAATAAATGAAAAGCCCAAGACCATACCTGAAATTTCAAAAGAACTCGAAATAAATAACGACCTAATAACTTATCATTTGATGACCATGAACAAATATAATGTTGTTGAGCCAGCGGGCTTAGATAAAAGAGAAACTTATTATTTGTATAAACAGAAAAACTGAACAACATGGCAAAAATAAATTCAGATTTTGCTGAAGAAATGAAAAAATACGGAGCAAAAGACTTTAATGCTTGTTTTAGTTGCGGCAATTGTACAGCAATCTGCGGACTTACCGATAAGGACGCAAACTTCCCGCGCACGTTTATACGCTACGGGATGCTAGGACAACAAGAAGAAATTTTAAAGAGCAAAGAATTATGGTTATGTTATGCCTGCGGGGAATGTTCATTAAATTGTCCGCGGCAGGCGGCTCCGGGTGATTATATGGCTGCATTACGCAGGTATGCCATTGCCAGTTATGACCCTACAGGACTTACTAAACTAATTTTTAAAAGCAATCCATTTTCGATTTTTATAACATTTATTTTAGCTGTTGTACTTGGATTTTTCTTGTTTACCATTAAACCGGATTACCTTGTTTCAAGGTGGATATTTGAAATAATGCCATACGAAGTGATACATAATTTAGGACTAATAATATTCAGCTTAACAGGATTATCAATGGTTTGGGGAATTTATACTTTGGTAAGAAGATTTTTAAAGGACAGGGTAAAAGATAATAAAAAGAAAAGTTCATTATGGGTTTCAATGGGTAAATTAATTAATGAACTTGGAACAATGAAGCGTTACAAAACCTGCGACAGTGAAGAAGAATCGCACTGGAGAATAAAACCAGAAATAGTAAAACCGTGGTTTGTACATTGGGCTATCATGTGGGGATTTATTGGTTTGCTAATAGCCACTTCGCTTGATTTCATATTGAAAGACCCTGCAACATCTATCTGGCTTCCAAGCAGAATACTTGGAACGGCAGCGGGCATACTTATGATGTATGGAGCGACACTGGCAATTTATTACAGGATAACTAAAGTAACACGTTCATATGAAAACACCATGCTTGCTGACTGGATGCTACTGATATTCTTATGGATAGCAGGTTTTACAGGTTTCTGGCTTGAAGTGACGGTTGGAATTGCTGCTGCAAACTTGTTTAATCAAATCATATTCATGCTTCATACTATTGTATCAATGGAACTGGTATTGCTGTTTGGATTTTCAAAATTTGCACATGCCTTGTACAGGCCGTTGGCATTATGGTTTTACTTTAATAAGCCATCTTAACGAATATTGGTTAACTAATAATTCCAAACTTTTTCATTTTCTTCCACAGAGCAACGGTACTTACTCCTAAATTATTTGCCGTTTGCTTTCTGTTAAACTTATTTGAAGAAAGGATGCTTTCTAATTGCTCCCTGGTAATAATTCTAAATGAAGCCTGATTAATTAGAGGATTATTTTTTTGTTCATAAAGAGCAGGTACAGATGTTTTCAAATAATCTTTATTTAAAGTAATCATCCTGATATCTTGCGGAAGATCAAAAACGTCAATTAGTTTTTTATTGCAAACAACGAAGGCATGTTCAATGCTGTTTTCAAGTTCGCGAACATTTCCCGGCCAGTTGTAATCCATAACGATGCGGTAAGCATCTTCTGTAAGCCCGGTAATATGTTTACCGGTAGTACTATTAAAATTTTTTATAAAATGTTCGGAAAGTAAAGGAATATCATTCATTCTATGCCTCAAAGCAGGAGTATGAATTTGAAAAACATTTAATCGGTAAAAAAGATCTTCCCTGAAAAGGCCTTTGCCGACAAGTTCCCTTAGATTTTTATTTGTAGCAGTAATGATGCGCATATCAACTTTAATAGGTTTATTATCACCTACACGTTCAACAATTTTATCCTGAATTACACGTAATAATTTAACCTGAATCATCTGGCTGATCTCACCAATCTCATCAAGGAAAACAGTGCCACCACCCGCTGCTTCAAATTTCCCTATTTTGTCTTTGTAAGCTCCGGTAAATGATCCTTTAACATGACCGAATAATTCGCTTTCAAGCAAAGTTTCAGTAAGAGCTGAACAATTAACTTTAATGAATGGTTTATTGTTCCTGCCTGATAGCTGATGGATAGCATTTGCGACAAGTTCTTTTCCAGTTCCGCTTTCGCCCGATATATTTACATTGGCCATAGAATCGGCTGCCATTTCAATCATTCTGTAGAGTTCCATTATTTTTTCATCCCTTCCTACAATTCTCTGCAATGCTTCTTTCTCTTTTACGATAAGTGGAGCAGCAGAGACAGTGCTGCAAGTAATTTCTCTTGAAATGTCTGTAACAATTACAATTAATTTTTGCTCATTACCATCATTCACAAATCGTGCATTTATAAAAACAAGTATTTGTTCATGATTACCATTTTCAATAAAAGCTGTTTTGGCAACATTAGTTTTTTTTCCTTTGAAACATTCTTTGAAATCCAGAATAGTTTTCCCTACCCCATTAATATTGAAGAATTTCACAAAAGACAACTTTTGTTTTAATGCTGTAGTTCTGACTATGCCGCTGAGTTTTTCCATGTCATTGTTCCAGAATGTAATATTCATTGCTCTGTCAGTCATGAATATTCCACAGGGAGCTTCAAGAATAATTTCAGTTTCATCTGTTCTTTTCATATTTGATAATTAACTTAGTTAATGCAAAGTTAATAACATTAATTATATATTAATCTGTAATTAACATTATTAAAGTAGCAAATATTATCTTAAAAGCTATCAATCAGCAATATATACATTGTGGCACGGTCATTGAATAAAGAAAGAGAAATAATAAATAAAAAAGACATGATAGGTTTATCAAAAGAAATATTAAATGTAAACGCCCTGAATTTTGAGAAGGTAATTTCCAATGGAATTGTACTAGTTGATTTCTGGGCTGAGTGGTGCGGACCTTGCAGGATGCAAACACCTATACTACAAGAAGTAGCCGCAGAAGTAGGTAACATTGCACAAATTGCAAAGCTTGACGTGGATAGCAATCAGAGTATTGCTATGACATATGGAATAAGAAATATACCGACTTTATTACTATTTAAAGATGGGAAAAAAGTTAAACAATTTGTTGGAGTTCAGTCAAAAAAGGTATTGATAAATGAAATTAATAGTTATAAATAAAATCGTAATGCAATGAAAAAATATTTTAATCCAATAACAATCATAGTAGCACTGTTCGTATCGGCACTGATTATAAGTAATATTAATTGCAAGGGTCATGCATCAACCAATGATAAAAATATATCTGATGCTTCTGATTTACCTTCAACTGATAAGAACACGGGGAGTGTAATAACATTAACAGAAAAGACATTTGATGAAAACACAACCACAGGGATTGTACTAGTTGATTTCTGGGCTACATGGTGCCCGCCTTGCAGAATGATGGGCCCAGTAATTGAAAGTGTAGGCAAAGAAATGAGCGGCAAAGCTAATGTCTTCAAACTTGATATTGACCAAAGTCCAGCAATAGCTGACAGATATAATGTGCAAAATATTCCCACGATGATCATACTTAAAGATGGGAAGGAAGTAGAGAGGTTTGTAGGAATCACACAAAAGAGTGATATAACAAGCGCCATAGAGAAATTTACAAATAGTAAAAAATAATTGTTTAGTATAAATTCTAAAATTTATTGTTATGGAACATTTAACAGAAGAAACTTTTACTAAAAAGGTTTTTAATTACAAGGAAAATAAAGAATGGAAATTTGAAGGGAATAATCCATGCATCATTGATTTTTATGCTGACTGGTGCGGGCCATGCCAGATGGTTGCCCCTGTGCTTGAAGAGCTTTCAGAGGATTATAAAGGAAAGCTAGATATTTATAAAGTAGATACCGAAGACCAGCAGGCACTAGCCTCTATATTTGGAATTCAAAGCATACCATCTATTCTTTTTGTGCCTGCTGAAGGACAACCACAGATGGTTATGGGAGCAATACCAAAGGATTCATTTATAAAAATTATAAGTGAAGTTTTACTTAACGGAAAACAGGCATAATATGGAAAATACAAGTGAAACGAAAGTAACAGGATTGCAAAAGGTGCTACAGCGAATTAAGGTTTCATACCCTGAAATAATTGGTTTGGCTTTAGGAGCTACAGGTGGTTATATATATTATAAAGTTGTTGGCTGCCCGACAGGTTCTTGTCCTATCACTTCAAATCCATGGATAAGTTCAATCTGGGGAGCGATGATAGGTTATTTATTTGGAAATATGTTTAATAAAAATAAAAAAACAGAAAAATGAAAAACAATATGGGTTCTGCAGATAAAATTATCAGGATACTGATAGCTGCTACGGTAGTAACACTTTATTTGACCAATGTTATCTCTGGAATATTAGCGATAATATTAATTATTTTATCAGGAATATTTATACTTACAAGTCTTATTAGTTTTTGTCCTTTATACTTACCTTTTGGTATAAGCACAAGGAAGAAAAAACAGGCAAATAGTTGCTGTAATTAAAGAAACAGTTATTAATCTATTAAATTAATTCATATCATGTCATACATCATAAGTGAACGATTATGCCCGCAAAATCATCGTTGTCCTATTTTGCGAATTTGTCCTGCAGAAGCTATTACACAGGATGGTTATGGACTTCCAGTAATTGATAAGGATAAATGCACCGAATGCGGAAAATGCGCAAAATATTGCCCCACAGGAGCTGTGCAGGTTAAATAAATAAAATTTAATTTTCGAACAAATTAGCAGTATGAATACTTCATTGGTTATAGTAGGCATTGTGATTGCAATTTTTGGTTTTTATTTTTTGTATTTTTTCAAGAAAATGAAAAATATGCCAATGGTGCAGGATCATGAAAAAATAAAAATTCTAACTGATCAAAATTTCCAAAACAAAATAAATACAGGAGTTACATTAGTTGATTTCTGGGCAGAATGGTGCATGCCATGCAAAATGATGGCTCCAGTTATAAACAGTGTTGCCGAGGAGTTGAATGGGAATGAATCAGTTGGTAAATTAAACATTGAGCAACATCAGGCTATAGCTGCCAAATATAAAGTAAGGAGTATACCCACGATGATTTTATTTAAAAATGGGAAAGAAATAAATCGTTTTGTGGGAGGGAAAACAAAAGATTTTCTTCTTAAGGAAATTAAAAAAAGTACATTAAGTTGAAATAAATATAAATATACTTATGACAGAAAATCAAATATTTATTGAGCAGGTAAGCCCTTTCGATGTAACTATCACTGTTGAGAAAATTATTGCATCGGCATCACAAAAGGAATGGAAGAATCCAGCTGTTCACAATCTTCAGCAATCATTTGCGAAAGAGGGCAAAGTGATGAAGCCTGTCCAGGTAATTGAACTTTGCAAACAGCAGTATTCAGGATTTATGCATGAGAAAAACCGCGAAAGGGTTGCTTCCATAATGACTATGCCTTGCCGCATATCAGTGTATGAAAAAGAAGATGGGATGACTTATGTTTCTTTCTTTAACATGGCCGCAATGGTAACCGGATTAACAGCTTCTGAAAATAAAATTATACGTGACGCATCTTATGAGACAATTGAAATTGTTAAATCAGTCATTGGGGAGATAAAAGAATGAAATCATTTTTTATAGCAATGGAACTATTGCTGCAATAACGATTACCAAAGAATTGAATTAATATTTAAGTATTTATAGCATGAACGGAAACTGGATTTTTATTGAACAAGTAAGCCCTTTCGATGTGGCTACTACAGTTGAAAAGCTTATAGCTGCTGCGATACAAAAAGAATGGCAGAATCCAGCAACTCATAATCTTCAGCAATCGCTTGCCAAATCAGGCAAAGAAGTGAGGTCAGTTCAGGTAATTGAGATTTGCAAACCTGAATATTCAGGAAAGATGCTTGAAAAAAATCATGAAAGAATTGTATCTGCAATGATGCCTTGTCGTATTTCGGTTTATGAGAAAGATGATGGAAAAGCGTATGTGACATTACTAAACATGGAATCTATGGCAGCAGGATTGCCCTTGAGTGTGATCGAAGCAGTACGCGGTGCTTCTGCTGAATCACTGGAAATTGTGCGGTCAGTTATCGGAGCTCTTTAAATAAAAAGAATTTTATTTTTTTCCTGTCATCAGGAAAACAGGATAGCCTTTATTTTGATCCTTATCACGGTGTATCACATAGCAGGTATCGACTTTAATGTTTTTAAAGCCAGTTTCCTTAAAAAGCTTTTTCATTTCTTCGCGATTAAAGCCTTTATGCCCAGTAAAATCAGGGCCGTGAAAACTTCCATCTTCTTCATCTAAATCAGCAATGCAAAGAAATGCTGATTTTTTTAACATCGTATAAAATCTTTTCAATATGGTTTCTATATCTGTAATGTGATGCAGGGTTATAGCTGTATAAATTATATCGAATTTCTTTTCGGGTATCTCATCAACCATCAGATCAGTTTTCAAGACACTCATTGATGAAACATTATGTTTCTGAATTTTCTGTTTCAGTACTTCGAGCATACCATCAGAACTATCAGCCAGAGTGATGGTTTTAAGATAAGGCAATAAGTTAAAACTGATCAGGCCGGTTCCGCAGCCATACTCAAAACCTTCCATTTTCTTATTCAAAGGAACATGTTCACGTATCTTATCTGCAATATGTTTTGAACGTTCAACAAACAAGGGATTATTATCCCATGTAAGGGCTTTTATATCGAATTCATTCATAATTTTATAATTAGATTAAATAGTATTTGTAAAAACATCAAATTCAGGCGGATTCTGAATTAACCTTTTAACAGCACAAAGGTCGGCAGCACTTATAACAGCACTTTTATATTTTTCAGGAAAATCAGGAGGTAAAAGGATTTTCAAGCCTATCTTTGAAACTGAATGTTTTACAGGATCTACTTCAATGTGTTCGATGATCTTTATTTTGTCAGTTGGTAAATTCCTCTGATCACAAAATGATTTTACAAAGATTCCGGCACAAGTACCCAATGAAGCGAGGAATAAATCAAAAGGAGAAGGCTCCTGACCATCGCCTCCTGCTTTAACAGGCTGATCAGTTTTTATAATAAACTGATTTAAGTTGGCATGTACTTTTTTATTCCCAGCGAAAAATATTTCAATATCCATGAATTAGATTTTTAAAAGGTTAATAATGTTTTACTTTTCCGAATGATATCATACAAATCAGCCATAGATGACATTTTGCAAAATTGAGGTGTAAAGTTTTTCCTGCTTTGCAAACAGGTTCCGCAACCAAGAATGACACCACCGGCATTGAGAAATAAATCTGTTTGTTCCTTAATATCACTATTCTTTTTTGCCAATGTATCTAATTCAACACCTTTCCCTAAAAGAAATATTTTGACTGTATCACCAGAACTGACAGAAAAGTTTGCTAATCTTAATGCGTTCCAGACTGTTTCAGGATCGTTTGAACAGATTACAATTCCAATACTTGTTGGCTTAGTGGCTTTTGTTACAGTTCCTCCACATTGTGAATGGGCAATAAGGGTGATAAGGCTCAACCAAACTGTAAGAAGGGTGAATAATCTTTTCATATATTGTTAATGTAAGGAATAAAGATACAAGATTTTGTCCAATAATTTTGTGACTATTTATCAGAATGCTTATTATTATTTGTAGTATAAACATGCTTGAAATATTCACATTCCTGAGTATCGTCGAATTGAAGGCCCATCTCTTTGGCTTTTTGCTCAGAACACTTTTCAATGTTTTCAAAAAAAGCAGTTCCACCAGATACATCAAATATCTTTTTTAATTCAGCCAATGCTTCAGGTGTAATTTTACGCATGGCTCCTTCACCATCTCCTTTATAATTTCCGCCAAGGCGTGCATAGACTTCTTTAGCATTTTTCCTGACCCAATCCCATACAGGGCCTTGTTCGGGGTGCATTTCCGTAGTAATACGGTCAACAAACATGCAATAACCGCTTCGTAAAATTTCATCACCTGTGGTACGCTTAATTGCCAATGATTGACGACCTTTTTCACTTTCAACAAAATAACTCAGAGTATGTGAAAGGTGGCGAAGCGCTTGTATGATATAACCCGGAGTGTTATTTCTCGGACATCGGGTTTTGCATGATAAACACTCTCCACAATACCAAATGGTATCGCTTTTTAAGAGTTCTTCAATTTTATCATTATCCTTGCTTTGAACAATTTCTGCAATCAAGCGGGGATCGTAATTATAAAATTCAGCAGCCGGGCAAATAGCAGTGCATGTTCCACAGTTGATGCATGCCGTCAAACCTTCTTTCAGCCTGACATCTTCAGATAATATAAAGTAATAATCAATTTGAGACATTCTGCTTTTCGAAAACTGCTTTTAATGAATCTATTAATATGTTTGGTGGGAAGCAAGGTTTATGGGTCTTGTTATTGATAAATGTCAAGGTTACTTCAGCTGTAGTTATCTTATCGCCTGAATCTTTGTAAAATTCATATTCAAATTTCATTCTTGCTCTTGGGATATCACGAACAATTGTTTTTACTGTTAGCATATCATCGTAAAAAGCAGGTCTAATAAATTTGAATTTCATTGAAATAACCGGCATAAAAATTCCAATGTCCTCTATTTCTTTATAACAAGTACCTAAAGCCCGCATTGCTTCAATACGGGCGGTTTCACAAAACACTACATATTTTGAATGATGCAGATACCCCATTTGATCTGTATCGGTATATCCAACCCTAATCAATGTTTTATGTATAAACATAACGTTTAGTTGTTGTTGCAACTATCATGACTGTGGCAGCCTACACCACTATCTGAAATATCGCCTTTCAAGTATTCACTAATTACAGCTTTTATATTACCGCTGCACCCTCTTATTACTTCGATACCGCTCATATTTAAAACATTTAAAGCACCCATACCCATGCCACCAGCAAGCATTATTTTAACTCCCATTCCTGCAAGAACCGGCGCAATATTAGACTTGCAACCGCAACCTTCTGGCGATTTCATCAATTCTTCATTTATGACTCTTTTATTTTCAATTGTAAATATTGTGTAATATTCGCAATGTCCGAAATGGTCATCTACACTTTCGTTTCTTGTCGGTACTGCTACTTTCATGATTTTTCCCTTCTTTATATATTATTTAACTGATATGATCATCCATTTTTACTAATGTTTTCTAAAAGTTCATTATTGAGAATGGTAATATTTCGTTCATCGATTTTCAGGATACCATCACTTTTAAATTTTGATAATGTTCTTGTTACACTTTCCCTGGTGGTACCAATAAGTGCTGCTAGTTCAAGATGAGAAATAGGCAAAGTGAATTTATTTTTTTCGAAAATAATTTTTGAAAAATAAAGCATAGCATCAGCACAACGACCGTATATCTGTTTTTGATTTTTATTTACAAACCAAAACGAATTGATAATATTTTCCCGGCTTACTGAAAGCAATATTTCATAAGCAAAAGAACCATTATCTTTCATTAGCTGCTTTAAAATATTCATGTCAATATAACATACATCCAGATCTTCAAGCGCTGAGTATGTATATAAACTCATTTTGCTGCTAAGACCTGCTGACAGACCAAGATAACTTTTGGCTTTTACTAATCTGATGATCTGACTTTTTCCATTTAATCCTTTCAGATGTTCCTTAACTAATCCTGTTTTAAGATAAGCAACAAATGTGGTAAGCTCGCCCTCGCGAATTACAATTTCTCCTTTTCCAATTTTAAGTTCAGAGCTGTTTCGTGACAGAACATCAAGCTCCTGGTTCTTCAGTATGCTTACAGCACAAGATTTGTCTTTACAATCTTTGCATTTTCCAATTCCATTGGTTTGCTGACCTTTCAGTGCCATTCGTTAAAATCATTTTTAGGTGATAACAAAATTACCTATATCTTATAAGGAACTTTACTAATTGACCATGATATAGCTCACATTTGTCATGTGATATACATCACATAGGTTGGTTTTAAATTTAAAGGGAATGTCTTCTAAATAGTATGACAATATTATTTTGCTGGAAAAAACGAATACATTGACCAACTCAAGCCGACATAAATATTATTCTATCTCCACCATTCCAAGTTGACCAACTTAATAAAGAATAATCCCAAGCAGGTCAATGAGCGAATTAAATAATGGAATATGAGATCGACCCAGTAAAAAGATGGCTTGATAGAAGTAGAAGCAATGGTGATCATTCTTACGTAAATAATAAATATTCTACAGAGAAGAAATTTTCGTTTATGGGCACTGATACTATCAGAAGTATTAGGGACGTTGGTTTTATCTTTGGAAATTTACAACACCCCTTTGTTGAAATGTTTTTGCGTTACATATTCTTCCATCCGGCAGACCATTAGTTCAGCATTTATCAATGGGATATTATTTTGTGAGTTATTTTTACATAGAGACTGAAACAAATAGAGAAATGGGCAGAAGAAGAAAAAACGGGTCAGCAGGCTTTAATCCAGAATATCGGAAATGAGCTTATCGAAGTCAAAAGAAAGCTGGATAAACTTGTCAATAGTTTTCTTGATGGAATAATAGAAAGAGATACCTATTTAAAAAAGAAAGAAGAACTGGTTATAAAAAAAGGAGATTTAGAAGAACAGTCCAAACAATTTGGGGATAAGGCTATAATTTGGCTCGAACCAATGATGAGGTGGCTGGAAGCCGCTCGTAATGCGGGAGAGATTTCAAAATCTGAAAATTACGAGGAAATCAAATTGTTTGTGGAAAAAATTGGCTCGAACCGTCTTTTACAGGATAAAAAAGTAAAAATAAAATTTGAAGAACCTTTCCTCATCCTGAGGAAATACAATGGTCTAGTTGAAGAAAGAAAGAGTAAAAATAAAAAGGAAGCCGACATAAAAAACGAGGGGCTTCCATTGCAGTGGAGATGGAGGGAGTCGAACCCTCGTCCAAACAAGCAGCTAAAGGGCTTTCTACATGCTTAGCTTTTTATTGGTTGTCGGGAAAAGGCTGGGAAAAAGCGGCCCCACCATTACCGTATTCCCTTTGGTTTTCGACGTTGCAGCAGGACATTGCAACGCTTATCTCAACATTTGCGATGCTTCGCACGGGACACCGTTGAGAAAGGTTTCCCGGGAAACAGCACGGGCTTAATAACCTGTATTAAGCAGCCATTGCGTAATTGTAATCGTTGCCAGTTATTATGGCGTGAGAATTGAGTTTTACGGGCCATGTTCACAACGCCCGGCATGCTTACACTCCAACTCGACCTGCTGTCAAATCCGGTCATCCCCGTTGTTGTGCAGTGCAAAGATAAGAAGAAAAAGTTGTTTACCTGTATTGAACGTGAAAACGGAAATAAAAAAGGGGCGCTTAAGCGCCCCTTTAGTGGTAACAAATATCAGTTGCTATTTCTGGATAACAACTTTCCGGGTTGAAACACCTTTCTTTGTTTCAACTCTTAGGTAATATACCCCTTCTGCCAAATCAGATGTGCTGATAATATCAATTGTGCTGTTGACAGTATTATCCATCACAAGCTGCCCGTATTCATTGAATAACTTAACATTGCTTATGTTTTCGCCTGAAATAACATTCAATATATCCTTTGCAGGGTTCGGGTAAATGCTGATGTTATTGTTTACAGTCTTTTCACTTATTCCAGTAGGTACAGGAGGATAATAAGGTATTGCAAAGCCGTCTATTTCTGCCCCGTCTTCAAATTCGCCAATTTCAGTGGATGCGCCGGTAGCAGTGTTTACAAAACTTAAATCGCCTGCAGAAGAACCTTCGTCATAACCTGCAAGAAACAAGGTATTTGTACTGTACTGAAATCCCATGCCCTGTGCATATGCGGCTGTAAATCCGATAGGTCCTATAGATGTTGCAACACCGGTGGATTTGTTAACAGAATATAATAGCTCGTTTGTGGTGCCTAATGAATACAAGTTACCCATAGTATCACAGGCAAGGTTTATTAAAAGGTCAGTTGTTCCTGAGTTCCCAATAAGTGTTGCTGCTCCTGTAGTAGAAGATATTGTGTATAAAGACGAAGAAGATCCATCCCAGCTTACACCGAAAAATATGTGAGTGGTATAATCATAAGCCAGTCCGTTCATATCAACACCCATATTACCTATAACAGTTCTTGCACCTGTAACAGTATCAATTGTAATGAATGTACTGTCAGAATATACAGTTCCATACCATTTATTTCCCAAGCCCCATGCGCCTCCTTCAACAAAGTTCTCGCTCGACTGATCAGCAAGTGAAACTATAGTACCCGGAGTCTGCAGGTAAGTATATGCAGGGCCTTGGGGAAGTGTAGATGTAGGATCGTATGCAATGTAACAATAAACTTTTGTTAAATTTTGAACAGCAACAATTTGGGAAATAGTATCATTATATGTAATAGTATCACCTGTTAATTGTGTGAAGAACGTAATAGTGTCAGTTCCTACAGTGGCATTCCATGGGTCAAATGTAATTTGTACAGTAGAATCGGTCATGAGTGAGGCTACTGTCTTTGTTGAGGAATAGCCTCCGGTAATGGTCATGGTAACATTGAAATTGGATGCAGGTCCGCCATTATTAATTACTGTTGCCTGGGGGTTCATAGATCCAGGACCTATGATTGGAGGAACATCTATGGTCAATGCCTGTGCATCAAGGAAAACTGAAACAACTTTTGTTAAAGTATCATTTGATGTATTAGCATCTCCTGCCAATTGTGTAAATACAGTTATCGTATCATGCCCATTAACAGCGCTCCAATTATCGAAAGTAACTTGCCGGGAAGAATCTGACGGAAGCAAAGTGACTGTTTTTGTTGAGGTGTATCCACCTGTAATTTTCATGGTCACGTTAAATGTTTGCGTATCTGCCCCCATATTTACAACCGTTGCCATTGGGCTTATAGTGCCCTGTGCATCAATTGCAGGTACATCAATAGATTGGGTTGCAACATCATTGGCAGGTTGAATTCCCATAGAAACAAGATCTAAAGCAAAGTATGAACCCATAGCGACATTATCGGAAATTTTCTCCCTGAAAGCAACATAGATAGCTTGTCCTGCATAAGGAGTTAAGTCAATGGAATAATGTTTCCATGTTGACATAGGTGAAAGGTCAACTGTGTCAACCTGTAAAAGAGTGGTCGTAAAATCAGTTGTTGCATTTGTAGCAGTAGAAAGAAGTACGAATAAAGAATCCTCATATGAGCCGAACCACCAAAGATCAAATCCTAAACTGTCACCGCTCACAACATTAAATTGTGGCGTAATCAGCCACTGATCATCATAAGATGTCCCACCGGTAATATATGAACAAAAAGCTACTTCATTACCTCCTCCGGGAGGAACAGTTTGTGTTCCGCCACCAAATCCATCAACTGGAGTAGTACCATTTGCAGCCTGAGCCCAGCCTGTTCCACCGTCAGGATCCTGTTGCGTCCATCCTGCAGGAGGAAAAGTACCTTCAAAACTTTCCGACATATAACCGCTTAAAGTCATCATTTCTTGAGGTTGAACATTAGGAGAATGTGTTTGTTTTGCAACTTTCGCAAAATTCTTTTCTGTGCTTTTTTTCTTGCTAGAAAGCGGAGAGCCCCCTTTGATGTTTTTTTGCGCAATTCCGCTAAAACATAACAGTAATGCCATACTTAATAGTAAAGTAATTTTTTTCATGATCTGTTTTTTAATTATTTTTAAATGAATGTTATAAAAGTAAAATAAGGTGCAAATTTATAATAATTTTTATAATTGTTAAGGAAATGTTAAAATGATTTAACCAGTATCTTTGGTTCCATCATATCAAGCATAGCATACTTAACACCTTCTCTGCCAATACCTGATTCCTTTATGCCGCCATAAGGCATGTGGTCAACCCGAAATACGGAAACATCATTATGAATTACACCACCGACTTGTAAATTGGCAAAGGCGTAATTCATCTCTTCAACCTTGTTTGTAAATACTCCAGCCTGAAGACCGTAAATACTATCGTTTACCATATCAACAGCCTGCTCAAATTTTTCGAATTGTTCAATTATTGCAACAGGGCCGAATATTTCTTTACAGGAAACATCCATATCTTTCTTAGTATTGGTCAAAACAGTTGGTTCATAAAAAGTACCTTTTCTGTTTCCACCGCAGCAAATTTCCGCTCCGTTTTTAACGGCATTGTTTACCCATTCTTCCACGCGGACAGCATTTTCTTCATCTATCATGGCTGTTATATCGGTATCCATTTCCAAGGGACTGCCCATCTTTAATTTAGCGGCACCATCCAGAAACATTTCCATAAAATCATTAAAGATTTTTTTAGCAACATATATCCGTTGTGTGTGTATGCACACCTGCCCGGCATAAGCAAATGCTCCGACAAGACATCGCTTCACGGCAAATTCAATATCTGCTGAATCGGTTACAATTACTCCTGCATTGCCGCCAAGTTCAAGGACAACTTTCTTCTTTCCTGCATCCTTCTTCATTTTCCAGCCAACTACAGGGGAGCCGGTAAATGTCAGCAGCTTGAATCGTTCATCTGTTACCAGTAGATTTCCTGTTTCCCTATTCATAGGAAGAATGGAAACGGCTCCTTTGGGAAGAGATGTTCTATCAAGGATCTGTGCAAATTCAAGTGTAGATAAAGGTGTTGAAGTTGCAGGCTTTAAAATGATTGGGCAGCCTGCAGCTATGGCCGGAGCAATTTTATGCATAGCTAAATTAATAGGGAAATTGAAAGGAGATATTCCGGAAACAAGCCCTAAGGGAAAATATTTTACCAGCCCTTCTTTGCCTTTCCCAGTTGGTTCCCAGTCGAGGCGCATATATTCCATAGGAGTGCGTTTCGACTCCTCCGCTGCGGCAACAATAGTAGCTATAGCCCTTTGTATTTCGGAGACTGCATATTTCAAAGGTTTTGCAGCTTCAGCAGCAAGAATTTTGGAAAGATATTCTTTCTTTGATTTCATTTCCTCCGCCACCTGCATTAGGATGTCATAGCGTTGAAAAGCAGGTAGCATAGCCATCTCCTTCTCTACTGATAAAGCTTTTAAAATAGCTGTTTCGAGTACCTTTTTATCTGCTAAGTATGTTTCAGCAATAAGCGACTTATCATAAGGATTGTAAACGCCAATCTTATCAGGAGTTGTAACAAATTCTCCTGCTGCATATATTTTATATTCTTTCATAATCTATATTTTCTGCAAAATTACGACTATCTGTTTTATTATATATTAATTACGTATGAAATTTTTGGTTTAAAACCACAGACAGTTATAAATTGTATTTTTGCACGCTTGTTGATTAATATAAATGGGGAAAAGAAATGTAAATACATTAGTTTGGAAGTGGGCAATACTCATCATCCTTGTACTTACATGGGGAAGTTCTTACATCCTTATGAAGCGGGGACTTGAAGGATTTCCAGCTTCGCAAGTTGGGCGCTTAGGCTAAGCATTACCTTTCTGGTTTTGATTCCGTTGGTGATAAGAAGAATACGAACAGTGCCGGTAAAAATGTATTGGTTGCTGGCTATTTCTGGTATACTGGGAAATGGCATACCTGCTTTCCTGTTTGCACGTGCACAGGAAGGTATTGACAGCGAAATTGCCGGGATACTTAACACCGCCGCTCCCCTGTTCGCTCTTATTCTTGGAGTACTATTCTTTAATCTCAAAACGAAATGGTATAATATTGTCGGTGTTTTTGTAGGACTGGCAGGAGCCGTGGGACTTTTATCGGTTGGAATTAAAGGATTTGACAATAATTTCAGATATGGCATGTATGTGTTAATTGCTACATTTTTGTATTCCATTAATATAAACATTGTAAAAAGATATTTTAAAGAAATTGATTCAATAACCATTACTGCAATAGCATTTGTTGTAATGGGGATATTGGCAAGTGTTTATTTGTTTATGGGTACGGATTTTATTTCACGAGCAGGGAGTACTGTAGGATTAAAAGCTTTAGGTTATATTTCCATATTGGCAGTTATGGGAACCGCCATTGCCAATATGTTATATAATAAACTGATTAAAATAACTTCGGTGTTGTTTGCTTCATCGGTTACCTATTTAATACCTATTGTTGCTATTATGTGGGGCATACTTGATGGTGAACCATTTTATATGGGATATTTTTTCTGGATTGCAATGATATTTCTTGGTTTGTACTTGGTAAACAGGGAAGGGAAAATAAAATTGGTGAAGTAAACAGGAAGTAGTAAAAAATCAATTTCCAATATCCAACAATCAATGCTCAATTTGCAAGTATTTCTTCATTTGAGTATTGGATATTGATTATTGAATATTAGTTATTTTCTTTTACTTATTTCACATGTCCTTTAGCAATATTAGGGCTTTCGGGATTTACAGTTAGTTTCAGTAATTTGGGTTGAACCACTAAATCCATGTCTTCCATTGGCATGGCGCCTAATAAAACTTCATCACCAAAAATTAAAGTCCCAACAAAACAACTCCTGTTTTCAAAACTTACTTTAACGGGACCTGCATAAGGTACTGTTTTACTACTGCCATCGGCTAAAGTAGCTTCGCGTGTTTCTAATTCTTTAAGTTGAAGTTGTGTAGCCAAATGTTGTGGAATGCTCAAATACGTTGAACCCGTATCTACAAGGCATTTTACCTCAATTGGTTTTAATTCCGCCTTAACAGGATTTGATAATATTATTTTGGAATAAACTAAACCCATATTTTTTTCTTTTAGAATACAAAGTTACAAATCTTTTCTTTTATCTTGGATATGTTTTCTGGATTGCAATGATATTTCTTGGTTTGTACCTGGTAAATAAAGAGGGGAAAATAAAATTAGTAAAGTAAGCAGTAGGCAGCAGCAGTAGGCAGTTAACTCACTATCTTTCATAAACTTCTTTACTACACATGTTTATTAAGGGGTTTTATTTTCCGAACTCTTTATTGAGAATTTGTTTTTCTTCATTCATAATTTTATTTAATTTTTGCTCATACTCTTTTTTTTCATCACTGCTCATATTCTCAAAATGAGTATCAATTAGTGCATTTAAAATCGCTTTTAAGTGTACTAAAATTTCTATTTGCAATTGCATTTCCTTAGTCATAATGTATAATTTTTATTTTTTTGAATTAAAAAAAATTAAATTTGGGTTATTTGTTGGCGAATAAACAAATTCATTATTAGTCAACTTAAATATTTTATAATATAGCGGAGAACCATCATTCGCTGTCATTATAAGAGTATTATTACTTATTGTGAATTTTCCAGCTACACTATTATTCTTAATTGAACCTATGGAATAACTATTATCTTTATTATAAATTGTAACAGCATCTTGACTATCAGTCCATGTGACAGCACCTTCAATTACTGCATTAGTTGATTTATTAATAAATTTCGATTGAACCCATGTGCCGAATATATTTTCAGTATTTATTTCTTGATAACTATCATCAGGTGCACGTTCATAAATAGATTGCATAAAAGAAATACTTTTGTCTGCCACAGCAAGTTTCATAGTATTTTGATTTAAGTTAAGAATAGTATAATATTTTTTCTTATTATTTTCTAAATATATAATAGTATCATTAGTTATGGTAAACTTATCATATCTTTTGTAACCACTCACATCATAATATGTAGCATAACCATTTTTAGTGTATTCATCGGGCTTGGAATAATCAGGATTTTCCTTTGTTAATTCACCTGTCTCTGTATTTTTGGAATAGACAAGTAGCCATTTCCCATAGATTTTTGATAGATCTATTCCAGGCTTTTCAGAGGTGCTCATATCCTCTTGATTGCTACTGGAGCTTTCTAATTCCTTTTTATTCTTTTCATACGCATCTTTATATTCTTTACTATTTTCATCTATATTGAAACAACCATAAAGCAATAATACGAATGATAAAATACTACCTGTAATAAAGCATTGTTTTCTCATAACATTTTAATTAGGTTTTACTTATTAGTTTCCCTCTTTGCAAGCCTTTGGATATAATTAGTAATATACTATTTCACGCACTGTAATTTCTATAGAAATATCATTTTCAATTTCAGTTCTCTTTATCCAATTACTTGTATTATCATAATCGTATTTATAAGAACTTTTCATAGAACTGTTATCTTTATAATATGTTATTTCTTCCATTTCAATCATATTCCCTTTGTCATCATATTTGTAAATTTCATTTTGACCTAAACTGCCGTTTCCTGCGTAAATGTTATCCTCAATGAGATTTCTTTTATCATCATACTTATAAGTATATTTTGAATCCAAACTTCCGTCTGACTTGTAATTATCACACTCTTCTATCTTATTCCCTTTGTCATCATATTTGAAACTTTTTTTATATGCATTCGAAGTGCTGGATGATTCAATCATATTCCCTTTGTCATCATATTTATAATTTATTTTTTCACCCAAACTACCGCTAAAGTTGTACATGTCTTCTTCAATATTGTTCCCATAGTAATCATATTTGTAAATAGCTTTACTACTAAAACTGCCAGATGGCGTGTGCCATTCTACCTCAATCTTATTCCCATAGTAATCATATTTGTAAGTATATTCTGTATACAATACACCACCGATTGAGTTGGAGTCAATCTCTTCTATCTTATACCCTTTTTCATTAAAAAAGTAAATCTTTTTATTCTCTTTCTTTATTAACTCTTGCAAAGTTTTATCTTTGTAACCATGTGCCTGTAAAAAAGCACAAGTAGATAAATCGTCAGCCGTATATTTTTGATTTTTTACTATTTCTGTTAAAGATTTAACTTTCCCTTTTAATTGCAACTCTGATAGGTCATTTTTTATTTTAGCAGTAGAATTGTATTTACTTGTATTACCGAAAACAGACAATACTGTTCCCGAAACTAACAATATTGATAAAAGTTTATTCATGATTTTATTTTTATTTTCCAATATCCTTAACCCATTCTAAGGCACTAATATTTGCTCCTAAACCTGCAAGTAAACCAATTATTGCTAACACAATTGCAGCATTTGTTCCTGAAATCATTTCGCCTAGATAATATCCTATTACTGCCCACATGATGCTAAAAATAATACACAATATTAATGCTAAAGTTTTTATTTGTAGAATTAGAATTAACCCTAACAAAGAAACGCCAAACAAAATCCATGATGAAGTTGAAAAACCTATAGCAATAGATACAATACTAATTTCTGTAAAGAGGATTCCACTATTTTTTTCATTAAATCTAGCATTTGTTATGCCTTTTCTTACATCTTGATGGTTCATGATAATTATTTAAGAAGTTTGCTGATGTCATTTTCAGAAAGTACTTCAATATTATGATCCTTTGATATTCTCTTAATTTCATCGTTTTGAGATGCGATCTTTATAGTTTCTCCTTTATCTATATAGACAAGTGCAATTGCTATAATTGAAATAACCGGATCACTTATGTTTTTTGATTTTAATACATCTCTGTATTTTCTAAATTCTGGTTGGTCATAATTTATTTTAGAGATAATGCCTTCTGAATATGCTTTTTCAATGCGCTGTTTTACTAAATTACTCCTTTTAATAGAGGCATCATAAGGAATCAAAAAGTGAATATCAGGGATTTGAATATCCAAAATACTTGGTCGTTTTAAAATAATGTTTGTGTCAAGAATAATATTCGTCATAATTTTTATTTTTTTATTTCCCCCTACTCTTTTTAAAGGATTTTCGGGTTACTCCTTATTATATTTCTTTGCTACAAAAAAAAACAGCGTGGTTAAATTGCCCACGCTATAATTTATATTTCTTTTTCTATATATTTATGATTTTAGTTTTTCAGGATTTTGTCTGCAATCAAATACTTTCAATATATAAATTGCTTTTTCAGTTATTTTATAAATCACTTTATAATTACCTGCAACCAAATACCTGTATTCTCCTTTTTTGTGTGATAATAATTCTTCAATTTGTCCTTTTCTTACTTGCTTACTTAAGCCTTTTACAGTAGAGAAAATTTTGTTTTTAATATTTTTTGCTACCCTTAATGAAGCTTTTAACTTATAGTATTTATAAATTGATTTTGTTTCTTCAAGGGCTTCACGAGTCCAAACGATTTCCATAAACTTTACCAGTTTTCAGTTTCTTTTTCCGCTTCCTGCTGCGAATAAATCTTTCCTGATTTAATATCCTTTTCTGCCCTGTCGATGCTTGCATAAAATTCTTCAAGGCTCATGGGTTTTACTTTTTCTTTTGTAATTGTAAGATATGTCTTGCGAATTTTATCCATCCTGCTGATAATGTTCGTATCGCTCATCTGGGCAATCCATTCAATAAGTTCAAGTTTTTTAATTTGTATATTCATCTCTGATTTTTTTTAAAAGTAATTTAAAAGAACCGTTTGGTGAAAAACCTAAACAGCAAAAACAAAAGTTTCTGCATCGGTTCTATGAATTGGAAATTTTATTTTTTCTTCCTTCATTCCATCTAAATGAAACCGAATGGCGCTTAAAATATTTTTTTCCGTAACAGCTTTTGTTTTACCTGTTGCAATGCAGCCGGGTAAATCAGGAACATAAGCGCTATAGCCTGTTTCTGTTTTCTCGAATATGATCAAATATTTTAACATAATTTCTACTCCTGTTTTAATTGTGCTTGTTTAAAAATACTGTTTAATGTTCCTTTTGCAATATCATCGCTCATTTTATGTGCTGCAATAGTAACCAATCCTTTTTTAATCCTGTGTTTATATTGCCGGTGGCTTCCTTTCTGCCTTACAAGAAACCAGCCGTCATCTTCAATTAGCTTTATTACTTCACTTACTTTCATTTCCGCAAAACAATTTTAATCAAAATGGTAATACAAAAATACAAAATATTAAGAACAACATAATTTTTTTAAATAACCCACCAAAATCATTTCCGCGCATAGCAATCTCAGCAAAGTCAGCGCAAGCGCAGCTTTGATGGCATGAAGAAAGGAAATCTTATTGCTCTTAGTCTATGCTATCCCTGAAATCGGGAGCGTTAAAGAACTCAAAAGCCGAAACCTTCAGCAGTTCAAGAACCAAATAAAGCGACCTAAGCGTTACTCCCTCCTTAAATGATTCTATTTCGCAAAGCAGCGTATAAGAAGGATAATCTAAGTACAGCAGGTTTTCCTTTCGCTTCAGGTTCTTCTCTTTGCGGATTACTTTTACCCTTTTGGCAAGGAGTTCAAGCCATGCTTTAAACTCTTCTTCTGTAAATAATTCATTATTTTTCTTCTTCATAAGTAATTAAAATTTAGTTAATTGTTAAAAGAATCCGGAAAATCCCGTAATAATAATTTGTATTAGTCTGAAAGTTTTATTATAGTTTAGCTGCGATTTATTTATTATTAAACTTAAAAACTTTATCGCTATGAAGAAAACAGTAGGTTATTATCACATTGTTCTTGCTCTTACCAAAATGAGCATTGCCGATTTAATAAACTTAGCGTTTGGACTTATTTACGATACTGACCCCGATTATACCGTGCACTCCTATACGCAGGCTCAGTTACGCGCATTGGCAACATTGGTTCAAACTGAATTAGGCAGCAGGATTACCGACCCTCATCCTACCCTTACCCACCAGGAGCAGATTGATTTGCTTGCCCTTACACAGGCTCTTTTGGCTATTAAAAGCGAGGTAACAGTAGCTGCAAACAAAAAAGCGCAGGGAAACAGGGCTACATTTGAAATAGTGGTAAACCGCATAGGTCTTCATCCGGCAAAGGCACACGCCAAGCATGTTCGCATTTTTGAAGAAAAAGCCGTAGGAAAAGGAATGCTTGAATTTATAGGCCCTGTAGAAAAAGGTCTTGGAACCCCAACCTATATATTTGAATATGGCATAGCCCCTTCATTTGGAGTATTGCCAACAGTTTGGCTGCCTCTGATAGCAATACACAGTCCCGAACTTTTCATGAGCGGCTTGCCCAGCGGCGCTGTTGTGGCATTGCGGTATGCCGTTACCATTGTTCCTTCGCACCGTAAAAAACCGGCTAACACAGGCACTACGGGCGGTACATCAACTCAAAAAACGGTTACACAGGCGGCAGCGCTTAATAAAATGGTAAGTGTTCTTCCTGTTAATAAGCAGGGAAAAGTACAATTAGTGCATGGTGTGCCTTATGTTTATTTTAGCGATGCTGTTTATATAGTGGTTCCTTAAGAGAAACTCACTGCTACACGAGAAAAACTCATTGCTTCACGAGAGAAACTCACTGCTTCACAAGAAAAACTCACTGCTTCACAAGAGAAACTCATTGCTTCACGAGAGAAACTCACTGCTTCACAAGAAAAACTCACTGCTTCACAAGAAAAACTCACTGCTTCACAAGAGAAACTCATTGCTACACGAGAAAAACTCATTGCTTCATGAGAGAAACTCATTGCTTCACGAGAGAAACTCACTTTCTCACGAGAAGAACTCGCTTTATTACGAGAGATACTCAGTTTTTCACGAGAGATACTCAGTTTATTAGAAAGAACACTCAGTTTCTTTATTATACCTAATCTTAAAAATATGGCAACAACATCTTTTAAAGCATTTAAACTAAAGCTTACCGCAGGACAACTGAAAACAGCTAATAGCATTGCAATTGACATACCTCAACTCCCAGCCCCCGGCAAAGGCTATGCGTGGAGTATAGCTATGGCTGAACTGCGGTTTTTTGCCGGAAGCACACCATTTAATAGCACTACCCTTTTTATAATAACCGATACTGCCGCATTGTTTATGGTGTGGCGAGGAAAATCAGGTTATAAATAAATGACATTTGAATAATAAAAGGAAGCAGCAGCCGGAAATGAAATTAATAGAAACTTTGCGTCTTTGCGACTTAGCGTGAAACTTTTTATTCGTTAAATAAGAACAATTAAAAATATGGCAACAACAACATCCTTCACAGCATTTAAAATTAAGCTTACAGCAGCGCAGTTAAAAACCGCCAATTTCATTCCTATTGACATACCCCAACTTCCAGCCCCCGGCAAGGGCTATGCATGGAGTATTGCTATGGCTGAACTAAGGTTTTTTGCCGGAAGCACACCATTTAAAAGCACAACCCTTTTCATTATTACAGATACGGCAGCTATAGAGCAAATGGTTTCGGGTGTTATATTGAATTCGTATGCTGATTCTTTCAGCAAGTTCCTTTCCTCAGGCAGTTCCGATGTGGCTATAGTGGAAAACAAAAAAGTAACTATAGTTACCAATGCTGATTCAGCAACAGGAGATGGTTACTGCACAATATATGGAATTGCAATGAAAATCAGGTTATAAATAAAAGGCAGCGAAGAAAATACCAAATCCCAAACTTCAGGCCCAAAGCCCCAATTATTGCTTGGAGCTTGAAATTTGGGATTTGAGACTTGGGATTTATTATACCTTATTTATTCATTTCAAAATAATATTTACCAATAATCTTTCTAAAATATTTGATTATTTGATTTTTTTCATAACTTTGCACCCCCAAAATAGTGTAAAAACGGGGAAATTTAACCAATAAATTACAACACAATGTATGCAATAGTTGATATAGCAGGACAGCAATTCAAAGTTGAAAAAGAACAGGAAGTTATTGTTCATCGCCTTGAAGGTGAGGTCGGCGCTAAAGTTGAGTTTGACAATGTTATGCTCATTGATAACAAAGGGAAAATAGCTGTAGGACAACCTTTTATTGAAGGTGCAAAAGTAACTGCTACTATTATTTCTCACCTGAAAGGTGATAAAGTGATTATTTTCAAAAAGAAAAGAAGAAAAAATTATCAGAAAGCAAGCGGACATCGCCAGTTTCTGACAAAACTTCAGATTGAAAATATCGCTGAAAAAGGTGCAAAAGCTAAAAAAGCAAAAGCAGAAAGTACTACAGAAGAAAACACAGGAAATTAACCATTAAAAAACTTTTGAATTATGGCACATAAAAAAGGAGCCGGTAGTTCTCACAACGGACGTGAATCACATAGCAAACGCTTAGGTGTTAAGATATATGGCGGACAGTTAGCCATTGCCGGTAATATTATTTTAAGACAAAGAGGTACAGTTCATCATCCCGGCCTGAATGTTGGAATGGGATCCGATCATACTATTTTTGCTCTTGTTGACGGAGTAGTGGAATTCAGGAAAAGAAAAGACGACAGGTCTTATATTTCTATTGTTCCTTTCGCAGCAGAACAGTAAGAAAGGTTAAACTTTTTTAGATATTGATATCTCCTGGATAATATATATCCGGGAGATTTTTATTTTAATGGGGTATCTAAAACGTACCATCTAAATTATTTTTATTGTGCATGGACTATCTTTTAAAAAAATATCTCCCGCTGATTTCGCTGATAATCGCAGATTTTATTTCTGCGCAAATCTGCGTCATCTGCGGGAAAAACTATGTGATTGTAAGAATTAGATACCCCCAATTATTTTATTTACCTTTGCATTAAATACCTAACAATGCTACAGATAAACGTAATAAGAGAAAATCCGCAGGAAATAATAACCCGCCTTGCTATTAAAAATTTTGATGCTTCAAAACTGGTAGAAAAGATAATAGTTCTTGACCAGAATAGAAGAGAAACACAAAAGAAATTAGATGATAATCTTGCTGAAGCTAATAGTATTGCTAAAGAAATAGGTGTTTTATTCAAAAGCGGCAAAGCGTCTGAAGCCAACACCTTGAAAGAAAGGACTGCCATCCTTAAGACTGCATCCAAAGAATTATCGGATGCCTTGCAGCAGACAGAAAAAGAATTGAACGATACGTTGGTTCTTTTGCCTAACCTTCCGCATCCTACCGTTCCCAAAGGAAAAGGTGCAGAGGATAATCCAGTTGTGCATGAAGAAGGCAAAATTCCGCAATTATATAAAGATGCAGTTCCGCATTGGGACCTGGCAACCAAATATGATATTATAGATTTTGAAACAGGCGTAAAGATTACAGGCGCCGGTTTTCCCGTATATAAAGGAAAAGGTGCAAAGCTTCAACGTGCGTTGATCAATTTTTTCCTTGATAATGCTACAGCTAATGGATATGCCGAATGTCAGCCACCATTTATGGTGAATGAAGAATCGGCTTATGCAACAGGGCAGCTACCGGATAAGGAAGGACAGATGTACCATGCAACATTGGATAATTTCTATCTGATTCCCACTGCAGAAGTACCTGTTACCAATATATACCGCGACATGATACTGAAAGCGGAACAACTTCCCATAAAGAATACTGCATATTCAGCATGTTTTAGAAGGGAAGCGGGTTCGTATGGTAAAGATGTGCGCGGACTTAATCGTCTGCATCAGTTTGATAAAGTGGAAATAGTCCAGATTGTTCAACCTGATAAATCATACACTACGCTTGAAGAAATGAAAGACTACGTAGCGGGTTTGCTTCGCAAACTGGAACTGCCTTACAGGATAGTTAAACTATGCGGAGGCGATATTAGTTTTGCATCGGCATGGACATACGATTTTGAAGTGTATTCAGCAGCACAGCAGAAATGGCTGGAAGTAAGTTCTGTTTCTAATTTCGAGACGTTCCAGTCGAACCGTATGAAACTTCGTTATAAAGAAGGGGACGGGAAACCACAGTTGGCACATACTTTAAACGGAAGTGCATTGGCATTACCACGTATAGTGGCTTCATTGTTGGAAAACAACCAGACCGCAGAAGGAATAAAGATACCTAAAGCCCTGATATCATATACGGGCTTTGATATTATCGGGAAAGAATAATTAGCCAAATAAATAGAACACTGATGACGCTGATGTTTATGATTTACACTGATCCCATCTGCGATTATCCATATAATCAGCGTTCCATTAAAATTTCACTATTAAGTCGCATAAATTATCTGAAATTACGTTATTGATTCGGATTGATATGATAAAAAATAGCATCTCTAATAACATTAATAACGTCATTGCGAAGGAGGAACGACTGAAGCAATCTCATGCGTGGAAAGATTGCTTCCATTTCGCTTCGCTCAGTGTCGCAATGACGAATACTATAGTTTATAGAGGTATTCATAACAGGGTGTTCAAATATGGCTTGGTCTTTTTCTTCCTGATATTTTTTATCAATAAGGTTTCGTTTGCACAAACGGAAACCGATGATCAGTTAGCTGGGCAGTACTTTGAAGATAAGGAATACGACAAAGCCTGCGACCTGTACGAAAAGCTCTTCAATAAGAAGCAGGAATTCATTTACTACACCCCTTACCTTGAATGCCTAGTGCAGCTTAAGAATTACAAAGCTGCTGAGAAAATGGTGAAGAAGCAGATAAAGTTGCACCCCCTGGTTCCGCAATTTGGTGTTGACCTCGGCTACCTTTATCTTACAGAGGGTGACGAAAAACAGGCAAAAGATCAGTTTGAGCTGATGATAAAGAACCTTCAGAAGCAGGAACAATATGTTATCGACCTTGCCAACGCTTTCCTTAACCGGAACGAATCGGATTATGCCATACAAACCTATTTGAAAGCGCGAAAGGTGATGAGCGGTACGTACCCTTTCAACTTTGAGCTTGCCGGCATCTATAATTCCCGGAAGGAATATGATAAGATGATGGATGAATACGTGAGTCTGCTTGAGTACAATATTTCCTACCAGGATCAGGTGCAGAATATATTGCAGGAAGCTATTTCGGACGAGAACGCCAACGAAAAAAGCATTGCTCTGAAGAACGTGTTGATGAAGCGGATACAAAAGAACCCCGACCAGACATTTTATGCCGAATTGCTATTGTGGTACTCCATACAGAAGAAGGATTTTGAAACGGCATTCCTCCAGGCTAAATCGCTGGACAGGCGACTAAAAGAGGATGGGAAGCGTGTAATTAACCTGGCAAGGCTTGCGGCTTCCAATAAGTTTTACGATGTGGCTATAAGCGCTTATCAATACATAATTGAAAAGGGCCCTGACAACTATTATTTCCTGAACAGCAAGATAGAAATACTGGATGTTAAATACCTGAAGATCACCAGCACTACCACCTATACAAAAGACGACCTGCTGGGGCTGGAGAAGGATTATAAGTCGGCGCTGGACGAAGTGGGAAAATCGCCGGCTTCAATACCTTTGATGAGAAACTATGCTCATTTACAGGCTTTTTATCTGGATAAATCAGCCGATGCCACTAAAATGCTTTACGAGGCGCTTGATTTGAAGACGGCACAGCCTATACAGTTGGCTGAATGCAAGATCGAACTGGCAGATATACTTCTGATGACTGGCGAAGTATGGGAAGCTACCCTGCTTTACTCCCAGGTGGACAAAGCTTTCAAAGATGAGCCAATAGGGAGCGAGGCGAAGCTGAAGAATGCAAAACTATCCTATTACATAGGCGAATTTGAGTGGGCAAAAGCCCAGCTTGATGTGCTGAAAGCTGCCACATCTGACCTTACCGCCAACGATGCCATGGCTTTGTCGCTGCTTATCAGTGATAACCTGGATAACGACAGTTCCTATTCCGCCCTTACCATTTATG
This sequence comes from uncultured Bacteroidota bacterium, assembly GCA_963831005.1. Lineage (GTDB taxonomy): Bacteria > Bacteroidota > Bacteroidia > Bacteroidales > CG2-30-32-10 > CAWHOW01. The sequence goes on along the minus strand of CAWHOW010000033.1, from coordinate 88,849 downwards.
CACGGGCTGATCTGCTGGAGTTTAGGAACAAGTACGATGCCGCCATTAAAACCCTCGACACGCTTTTCATTAAATATAAGTACCACTCCCTGTTTGACGAAGCTTATTACAAGAAAGCCGAGATATACATAAAGAAAGGCCTGAACGATTCAGCAGTAGTGTACTATAAGAAAATAATAACAGAATATCCTGATGACATACTTGGTGATGATGCCACTTTTAACCTTGGTGTTATGTACGAAGAGGTTTACCACGATAAGCAAAAAGCGATGGATACCTACGAAAAGCTGATGGCTAAATATCCCGACAGCATTTATGCCGAAGAAGCCCGCCGCCGCTTTCGCGCCCTGAGAGGCGACGTGGTGAATTGAGAAATCTAATTCTTTAATCAATATTAATATCCATCCATGCAGCATCCGGTTAGAGCAAAGAAACATCTTGGGCAGCACTTTTTATCAGATGATAACATAGCAGCTAAAATTGTTGCTTCTTTAAAAGAGAATGCCAATGTTTTGGAAATAGGTCCCGGCACAGGTGTCCTTACTAAACACCTGCTGCAAATAAAGGATATTAATTTAAAAGTTATAGAAATAGACCGAGAATCCGTTGAATTCCTTTCGCAACAATTCCCTATTTTAAACAGTAAAATTATTTCCGCTGATTTTTTACATCATGACCTGAAAAGCCTTTTCGATAACAATTTCAGTATCATTGGAAACTTTCCGTACAACATTTCTACTCAAATACTTTTCAAGGTTCTTGATTACAGGGATATGGTCAATGAAGTTGTGGGTATGTTCCAAAAGGAAGTGGCAGTTAGAATTGCATCAGGCCCCGGAACAAAAGATTACGGAATACTTAGCGTTCTTTTGAAAGCTTTTTACAACATTGAATATCTATTTACCGTAAATGAGAATGTATTTAATCCTCCACCAAAAGTAAAATCAGCAGTAATAAGAGTAACGCGGAATGATGTAATTAAACTTGATTGTGATGAAAAACTTTTTTTCACAGTTGTAAAAACAGCATTCAACCAGCGCAGGAAAACTTTACGGAATGCACTATCATCACTTCAATTTAATACCGACGAAAAGCTGGTTTATTTATTTACAAAAAGAGCAGAACAACTGGGTGTGGAAGAATTTATTTATATCACCCAACATGTAACTCATTAAAACCCGCTTCCAAAAAACAGATCATATAGAAGAGCGTAATTCAAAACAATAACAATTGTTGCTATGATGATAAGCATTGTGGTTGTTCGCCATGTGTTAACATATTTCCCCATCACCTTTTTAGAAGAAGTAAGATAGATCTGTATAAATACAGTAAAAGGCAATTGAATACTCAGTACCATCTGTGATATGATAAGTCCTTTAAAAGGATCACCAATAAACAGTATAAGCAGAAATGCAAAGAAATAGGTAATGCCAATTCCCAGCTTTGTGTGGCTATCCTTTATATTATAAGGCTCTCCGTAAAGTCCTGCAAAGATAGAACCACCAGCCATTCCGGCAGTAACACTGGAAGCTATGCCTGCAAACAACAACGCTAATGCAAACACTATGGCTGCAGTATTGCCAAGCAAAGGACGCATCATTTCTTCTGATTGCTGCAATTCTGTTACATGAATTTTATTATTATGAAACACATATGCGGCTATTATTATCATGGCACAGTTGATAGCCCACCCCACTAACATTGAAAACAGTGTGTCTGCAAATTCGTAATGAAGCTGCTTTTTAATTATCTTTTCATCTTCCAAGTTCCATTGCCGACTTTGAATAATTTCAGAATGAAGAAAAAGGTTGTGCGGCATCACCACAGCTCCAAGCACACTCATTATAATAAGCATAGAGCCTGCTGGAAAAGATGGTGTTACCAAATCCCTTGTTACTTCAGCCCAGGGCACATTTACAACTGCAAGCTCATAAATAAATGAAATACCTATAAGTGAAACAAATCCTATTATCCACTTCTCTATCTTTTTATACGAATTGGATAAAAGCAAAAATGCAACCAGCGCTGTAACCAGTATTGCACCTATCGGAATAGGAATATGAAACAGCATCTTCAAGGCTATTGCGCCACCAAGTATTTCTGCAAGCGCTGTAGAAATAGCCGCCATGACAGCTGAAGACAGTATAGGTTTCGAAACCCATTTTTTCATGTGGATAGTGGCAGCTTCGGATAAGCATAAACCGGAAGCAATCCCCAAGTGGGCAACATTATGTTGCAGTATGATGAGCATGATAGTGGACAGGGTAATTACCCATAGCAACTCGTAACCAAATGCCGAACCGGCATCCAGATTGGTTGCCCAGTTCCCAGGATCAATAAAACCAACAGCAACAAGTAAACCCGGGCCAATATATTTCAAAATCTCTCTCGCCCCAAATACCGGCTGATGATCTTTTCTTAATATATCTTTGAAGAATTGTAGCATAGTGTAAAGAAGTAGCAAAGTTACTTTAAAAAAATATAAGGAAATATTTTGTTATGTAAAAAAATGTTCACATCATTGTACTGCCGCTAATTTAATTCATCCCCTTTATATTTTGAATTAGAAACAGTAAAATATGATGGAAAAGCTCACAAACAGGGATATATTTATCATTATTAACCCAACTGCAGGTAAAGGGAAAGCCAGGGGAGAATGGTCTGCAGTTTCGTCTATGTTTGATAATGCAGGTATTTCATTCAGCTTTAGTTTTACATCATATCATTTGCATGCAAAAGAACTGGCAATTAATGCAATTCATGACGGATTTAGAACACTTATTGCTGTTGGCGGCGATGGTACATTAAATGAAATAGCTAATGGCATACTTCAGCAAAATGTTTGTCCTTCCACAGATGTTGCTCTTGGCATGATTCCCGTTGGTTCAGGTAATGATTGGAGAAGAATGTTTAATATCCCCGATAATTTCCAGAGCGCCATTGATTACATAAAGCGAAGAAAATTATTTCTTCAGGATGTCAGGGAAAGTAAAATACTTCAACAACGGCAAGGAAGAAGAAAGATATTTTGTAAATATCGCCGGAATAGGATTTGATGCGAAGGTAGTAGCTAAAAAGAACAATCAGAAAGAGAATTATAAAGCAGGGAAATTTCTTTATCTCTCCAACTTATTTACTTCACTATTTTCTTTTCAAGCAGTAAACGCAGAACTCATAATTGATGAAAAAGAAATAAAATCTTCTTTATTCAGCATGAATGTCGGGATATGTAAATATAAAGGAGGCGGAATGATGATGATTCCCAATGCTATTGCCGATGATGGTTTGTTTGATATCACAGTAATACAAAAGATCGGAAAGATTCAAGTCATCAGGAACGTGAAGAACCTGTACGACGGTTCGTTTATCAAACATCCAAAGGTAAAAACCTACAGGTGTAAAAAGATTATTGTACATACCGATACTCCTGTTTTGATGGAAGCCGACGGGGAAATCACTAGGTGCAACTCCTCTCTCCTTCGAGATAATACCACGTTGTTTGAATATAATTACAGTATTATAATTTTGATTAAAGGAAGGATTTTAAGTAATTTCGTACCTGCAAAATATTATGGCTGCTAATACTCACAAAATATTATTCATCGATTCAACACATCCTGTTCTCAGGGAAAGCCTTGAAGAAGCAGGTTTTGTTTGTGAGGATGGTACAAAGAAAAATCCTGATGAGATAGCTGCAATGATTCATGAATATAGCGGAGTCATTATCAGGAGCCGCATCAATATGGATGAACAGCTTATTGACAAAGCTACTAATCTCAAATTTATTGGCAGGGTTGGTGCAGGCATGGAAAGCATAGATGTTGCTTATGCCAAAAGCATAGGGATAAAATGTTTTAATTCACCCGAAGGCAATCGTGATGCTGTTGGAGAACATGCGCTTGGAATGATGATAGCATTAATGAATAATTTTTTGCGTGCTGATAAACAAGTCCGCAATGGTAAATGGAAACGTGAAGAAAACCGCGGAGTTGAGATAAAAGGGAAAACCATCGGGATAATAGGTTATGGAAATATGGGCAGTGCTTTTGCTAAGAAACTAAAGGGTTTTGAAGCAAACGTGATAGCTTATGATAAATACAAATTCAATTATTCTGATGAATTTGTCAATGAAGTTTCTTTAGAAGAAATCTTCGAAAGCAGCGATATACTTAGCCTGCATGTTCCGCTGACAGATGAAACTCAATACATGCTGAATGAATCTTTCATAAGTAAGTTTAAAAAGAAATTCTGGCTTATCAATACTTCACGTGGTGCAGTGGTAAATACAAACGACCTTGTATCTGCATTAAAATCCGGGAAAGTAAAAGGCGCGGCACTGGATGTTATAGAATATGAAGAAACATCTTTCGAAACATTATCAGGCAATGAACTTCCCGATGCCTGGAAATACCTTATCAGTTCCGATAAAGTTATCCTTACTCCTCACATAGCCGGCTGGACAGAAGAATCGAAAATCAAGCTGGCTAAGGTCCTTGCTGAGAAGATCATTGCTTTTATGAAAAGCATTAGGACTCTGACGAGCTAAAATCTAAATATCTAAAGTAGGCAGTAGCATTATGCACTAGGCAGTCTATTTACTGCCTCCTGCCGCTGCCTCCTGCTTACTTTGAAAGACTATGCTTCTGGTTTATTTAGTTATGTTTTATTTCTATACCGTTTGCTGTCTATCTTTCAGAAAGAACTCACACGTATATTTAATGGATTCCCTCATAGGCATGAACTCAAAACCCAATGTTTGTTTTATTTTTTCATTCGAATAATAGAACTTCTGAAAAGCTGTCCTTGCGGTTTCTTTGGTTATCAAAGGCTTTGAATGTGTCATAAGCGACTTTAGTTTCTCTGCTCTCCAAGCCAGCTGACTTAAAAATGCAGTGGCTTTGATGTTAGGTTTCTTCTTACCCAGTCCCTCGGCAACCCAACTGAAGAAGGTTCTATAATCAATATTTTCAGAAGAAACAATAAATCGCGAATTTGCAATATCGCTTTCCACCAGCATTACCATTGCTTTTGCAACATCGTTTACATCAACATAACCGTTCATGCCATCGGTATAAAACTTCAATCCGTTCCACGATTGCTGAAACATCTGGCAGCTACCGCTACTCCAGTTGCCCGGACCTATAATAACCGAAGGATTCACAATAACAGCAGCAAGTCCTTCGGCCATTCCGCGCCACACTTCGCGCTCGGCGCCGTACTTGCTTTTAGAATAAGATGAATTCCTCTTAGAGCTTTTCCAGTGCGTTTCTTCATCTGTAAGCCCGTCGTTATCGGCCCTGCCCAGCGTGGCAATGGAGCTGACATGGCACAATTTCTTCACACCTTTAGTTATACAGGCATTCACCACATTGGCGGTGCCGTCAACATTCACATTCATCATTTGGTGCTTGTCGGAAGCATGAAACGAAACAATGGCAGCCGTGTGGTACACCTGCTCCACGCCTTCCATGACATCATAAAGCGAATAAATATCGGTAACATCGCCCGTAACCCATTCTATGTTGTTCAGCAGGGCATCGGCATTGGGTGTATAATAAGAAAAGGTTTTATGAATGATGCGCAATGAGGAGGTTTCCCTTTTAAGAGCCCTTACCTTTTTACCCGAACTGCAAAGCCGGTAAAGCAAATGCGAGCCTACCAGTCCGGTACCGCCTGTAACAAGTATCATTTTAAGAGCAAATTAGTAACAAAATAATTTCGAATGTCCAACGCCCAATATCGAATAATGAAGTAAAACTTGGATATTGAAAATTCGATATTCATTATTGGATATTAAAATTCATCATATTTAATTGGATACACAGGGAGGCATCATAAGGCAAATTTAGGGAAAATAAATAACTACAGTTTTTTGGCTTGTTTCTATCGCTTTAGTCTCATTGCTCGTAGTTATGGACGCAATCCCTGTAAGCATGGACGCAATGCTTAAAGGCATGGACGCAATGCTCATTGACATGGATGCAATGCTCATTGACATGGACGCAATGCTCATCAGCATGGACGCAATGCTCATCGGCATGGACGCAATGCTCATTGACATGGACGCAATGCTCATTGGACATGGACGCAATGCTCATCGGCATGGACGCAATGCTCATTGACATGGACGCAATGCTCATCGGCATGGACGCAATGCTTATCGGCATGGACGCAATTACTACCAGGAAAGAGGAAATATCTGTAAAACTATCGCTAGTTACTTAAAGAAAAGAGGTATGGTTGACTAATGATTGGGTGGGGAAGAGGGGGGATGGGGAAATTGGATTCAGATTATTGTTTATGATGTTGGGGAAATGTTTAAATTTGTTTTATAAAGGAAGTAACTTATAGAAATAGTCAGGAGACAAACACTAACTGGGAGAAGATTAGAAAACTAACATCAAAAAAATCAATAAATGGACAGCAATGACTTAAAATACTTTAGAATTGCTAAAGAACTAAATGAAATGTTTCATGAAGTACTAAAGAATAATAATTTCATTTTTAGAGGTAATCTAAATTCATTTTCATTAGTTTCATTAGCAAAAGAAACTGCTGAAAAAGGAGTATCTGGATTAAAAAGCAAGGAGGTTGCCGAAAATCATATTGCATCAATTGAGAAATTGAAGTTAGAGCCACCTAAACGAGAAACACGTGAAAAAGAGTTGCAAGCATGGATTATAAATTATGCAATGAATAATAATTGGTTGTTACCTTTTAGCAAAAATCTAACCTATGTAACTTCTGAAATGGCTTTTACTAAACCTGAAAAAATTGTAAACGATATTTTAGCAATAGATGATGATAAAAATATATGTATAATTGAACTGAAAAGTATAAGGGATAATGAGGTTAAAAAACAAACAATTGAATTTGAAATTGAAATAAATAAGAATAAACAGCTTTTTGAGGAACTAATCGAATTAATTACTAGCAAAAAATGGAATGGAAAATGTAGAAAGATTGCAGTCTGGCCAAAAGCAAAAGGTGTTGAGAGAGAAAATAAATATAAGGATGTAGAAGAAATAAACTATATAGAGGAAGCAAAAGGTTATAAATTTGAATCACAGCCGGTAGAAATTGAAAAAACAAATACTCATAAAATGGAAGGAATTGTACCACACGAAAAATTTAAAGAATTTCAAGACAAATACGGATATATTCCAGCAAGTGATAAAAATGATATGCATATTATCAAAAGCAGAATGCTTCAAGGAATATATCGAAACGAAAAAATTGAAAACAAATATTGTAATTATTTAAAGGACAATGCAAGTTTTATAAATTTTATGCGAAATAGGCAATTAGAACAAGATGCCTTAAAAGAATTTGAAGATATTAAAAAACGTGGGAGATTAACGGATGAAAAAAGGCTTAAAGAAAATTTACTTTCATCTCAGCCCATGGCATTTAATATCTTCCTTCCACTCAGATGGGATAATTACCAAATAGCTACAATTCTTTTTAAAGAATTATTACCCGAATTAAATATTAAATCTATTCAAAATATTCGATTAGAATATGTACCAGGTGATGAAAATGGAAAATCAAATAGAGTAATTAAAACAGATAATTCCTGTTTTGATGTATATATTGAATATTCTGATTTAAATGATAATATTTCTGGTATAGGAATAGAGGTTAAATATACTGAATCATTTTCTGAGAAGGATGATTTTAAAAACACCGAAGAAAAGAAAGATAGATATTTGAAAGCTATTTGTAATTACAATCAGCAATTTGAAAAACAATCTTCAGAAGAATATCTCTCTTTAAAATATAATCAGTTATTCAGAAATCAACTTGTAGCGGAAGAAGTAATTGATAAGTTTAATATTAATTGTATTCAAATTGTTGTTCATTCAAGTCAAGATAATAAATGTCTTGAACCAATTAAAGAATTTAAAAATCTATTAAAGCGACATAATTCTTTTTTTTCGTTTACAATTGAGCAAGTTGTTTCAACTATTCTAAAATATTTGTCGGAAAATGATGAACGGAAATCATTATATGAATCCATTTTTAACCGATACTGTAATTATGGTCTTTTAAATCAAACTATATTTAAATCAGAATCTCAAATTGCTGAGGAGGTTCATTCAAAAATAAACTATTCTTTTTTAAGTGAAATCAGCATTAATGATATTCCCTCATCCAGAAATTGGAAAGAAATTTATGATTTTGCAAAAACCTTTGATTTAAATAAAGCCGATACTGTTAATACAAATGAATTAAGTATTTACTCGGAAATATATTTTAAAAAATATCAGGTAATAGATCCAAATTTAATTATTATTCAGTTGAGATCAGTACTTAAAACCTATATACTAAAAATGAATTTAACAAGGGAACAATATCCTGATAAAAAGCAATTACAATATTTATCTTCAATTATTGGTCGAATACATCAAATTATTTACAACCAGTTATGGGAAGGAAAATAATTTCATGAATGCGGAAAAATTTCTTGAAACTTATTTACCTGAAAGGTTTGGCGCGGATTATAATAAATAGCATTTTTCCCATCTGTAAAAACAGTATCTTTGTTCAAATTTCAATTTTGTAATATAATTGTATGCTAAAGAGTATTTACATATCGCAGATCTCTGATTTTTTTACTGATAAACCTGTTAAGCGTTCCTATTTGTTTGGTTCGTTTGTGAGGAACGAAGAGTCAGCAAAGAGCGATATTGATATACTGGTGGAGATAGATTACCGTAAGCAAAAAGTCAGCTAAGCGATGAAGTCCGCTTTGATCTTTTTTAGATTCCACTTTATAATAAATTCCTTTTCATATAGTTTTTGTATATTTGTAATAATTAATAAAGATTTAAAGAAATATTAAATAATTAATAAATGCTTACAAAACAAGTTTTAAAACAGACCATAGACAAGCTTCCCAGTAATTTTACAATAGACGAATTATTGGATAAGTTAATCTTTATTGAAAAGATTAATGAAGGGTTACAGCAATCGGAGCAGGGAAAGACAGTTTCAAAGAAAGAAGCTGAAAAAAAACTGGGCAAATGGTTGAAGTAAACTGGACATTTCGTGCATTGGAGGACTTGGAAGATATTGCGCAATATATTTCAAAGGATTCAATAAGGTACGCTAAATTAACCATTCGAACTTTATTTTTTTCCACCGACATTTTAACCAAGACTCCCAAAATTGGCAGAGTAGTTCCTGAATTTAAAAATCCATTAATACGTGAATTAATCAGGGGAAATTATCGGATTGTCTATAAAATTGTTTCTGCCAAAAAGATTGATATTTTGACTGTTCACCATAGCGCAAGGCATTTATCGGCAGAAAGTTTATAAAATAAATGCACATTCGCCTACTTTCCTTCATACACCTTTAAATAAATTTCTTTTCATATAGTCTTCGTATATTTGTCGCAGTATATAAAGACAGCCTATTACAAATTAAAATATTATGAATTTTGTTGAGGAATTAAAGTGGAGGGGCATGATACACGATATTATGCCGGGAACCGAAGAGCAACTGAACAAGGAAATGACTTCCGGCTATATTGGTTTCGACCCCACATCGGATTCGCTTGGCGTGGGCAACCTGGTGCAGATAATGACACTGCTGCATTTCCAGCAATGCGGTCATAAACCTTTTGCGCTGGTTGGCGGGGCTACAGGCATGGTGGGCGACCCTTCGGGAAAATCGCAGGAAAGGAACCTGCTGTCGGAAGACATACTGAACCACAACCTCCGATGTCAGAAGAAACAACTGGAGAAGTTCCTCGATTTCAATTGTGGAAAGAATTCGGCCGAGATAGTGAACAATTACGACTGGTTTAAGAATTTCAGCTTTCTTGATTTTATAAGGGATGTGGGCAAACACATCACCATTAATTACATGATGACGAAGGATTCGGTGAAAAACCGCATGGAGAATGGGATGTCGTTTACCGAATTCAGTTACCAGCTGGTGCAGGGTTATGATTATTTGTTTTTATTCCAGAACATGAACTGCAAGCTGCAAATGGGCGGCTCGGACCAGTGGGGCAATATAGTTACCGGCACTGAACTGATACGCCGCAAAGCAGGAGGCGAAGCTTACGCACTCACGACCCCGCTTATTGCAAAAGCCGATGGCACTAAGTTTGGCAAAACGGAAAGTGGCAATGTATGGCTCGACCCGAAGAAAACTTCGCCTTATAAATTTTACCAGTTCTGGCTGAATGCAAGCGATGCAGATGTGGCAAGGTATATTCGCATTTTCACACTTTTCAAAAAAGAAGAGATAGAAGCCATGGAAGCGGAGCATAATAAAGCCCCGCATTTAAGGCTGCTTCAAAAAGCTTTGGCAAAAGATATTACTATACGCGTACATTCGGAAGAAGATTATAATACGGCTGTTGATGCTTCGGAAATACTTTTCGGCAAAAGTACTACTGATATGCTGAAGAAACTGAATGAAGATACTTTACTCTCTGTATTTGAAGGTGTGCCCATGTCGGACATCAGCAGGAACGATATTGCACAGGGTATCCCTGTAATTGACTTTATTTCTGAAAAAACAAATATTACTGCTTCAAAGAGTGAAGCAAGGCGCATGCTGAAAGAAGGAAGCATCAGCATTAACAAAGCCAAGGTTGATGAGAATTATTCAGTGTCTGAAAACGACCTGCTGAATAAACTTTATATACTTGTTCAGAAAGGGAAGAAGAATTATTACCTGGTGAAGGCGCAGTAATATCATTTACTAAATCCCAAATTCCAAGTCTCAAATCTCAAATTCCAAGAGGGTATAAGATTGAATTTGGAGCTTGGAGCTTTGGACTTGGTTCTTTAATGAGGCATATTTACTGCTTCCACTGATTTGATCTCGGGAATAGCTTTTTTCATAGCTTCTTCCACGCCATTTTTTAATGTCATTAAACTCATGGGGCAGCAAGCGCAAGCGCCCTGTAATTCAACGTTTACAACGTTATCATTTGTAACTTCAATGAATTTAATATTGCCACCATCTGCTTCAAGATAAGGTCTTATCTGGTCGATAACAGCTTCTACTTTCTTTATTAATTCTGGATCTTGAGTCTTTACCATTTGCTTATTTTTTAAATGATTAATTTTAATTATTTATGTTGTGTATTCTTCTTCAAAAATAATATTCAATATTCAATGCTCAATAATCAATTATCAAGTTGGGGATTGTTTTTTGTTATTGTTTTGTGCAGTATTAATACTCTTTCCTACAATCGCAATTAATTCTTCTGTCTCGTTATAAATATCATTAAGTTTAGCTGGATTAACCATTTCTTTTTTTTGAATAATTTTTAATGCTGTTCTGCATTCCTTTAATTCTTTCAAAACAATACCCAGTTTGTGAATGAAATCATTCCGTGATTCCGCTGCCTGCGCTTCTCCATAATTAAAAGTCGGAGAATGACACGATTTGATTAGTTGTCCTGCTATATAGTTTCCCGCTCTGGTACTTGGCAATGTTTCAACAACATCAATCATTTTACAAGTATAGTCGACCAACCGATCTTCCAAATCATATTTTTTAGGTTCCATATTTTGAAATTAAATAATACTTGTAACTTGAACATTGAGTGTTGAATATTGAAAATTTTACTTAAAATGAGTTATTTATTATAGTCTAAAATATTTAAGATGTATGTAATTCAACTTTTTTTGTAGCATCCATCGTTGCATTTCTTATCGCTACCTGTTGGGCAAGTTTCTGTGCAAGCTCCATGAAAGCTTTTGCAACAGGTGAATTCTCATCTGTAGTGATCGGGTTACCAGCATCACCTGATTCGCGTATGCTCTGCACCAAAGGTATCTGGCCCAGGAAAGGAACATTCATTTCTTCGGCAAGTTGCTTGCAACCTTCTTTTCCGAAAATGTAATATTTATTATCGGGCAATTCTTCAGGAGTGAAGTATGACATATTCTCGATCAGTCCGAGAACAGGCACGTTTATAGCTTTCTGTTTGAACATGCTCAATCCTTTGCGGGCATCAGCCAACGCTACCTTTTGTGGAGTGCTAACTATTGCAACACCTGTTACAGGTACTGTTTGAACAAGTGTAAGATGTATATCGCCGGTTCCCGGAGGCATATCAATTACAAGATAATCCAGTTCGCCCCAGTATGCATCTTTGAAAAGCTGTGTAAGAGCACTTGAAGCCATAGGTCCCCGCCAGATAAGAGCCTCATTGGGATCAACGAAGAAACCTATTGATAATATTTTTAACCCGTATTTGTCAACCGGGATCATTTTAGGCTTACCATCAATTTCGTTAACGTCGGGCTTTACTCCTTCAAGTCCAAACATCACAGGAACGGAAGGTCCGTAAATATCAGCATCAACCAATCCAACCTTTGAACCAAGTCTTGCCAATGCAACTGCCAGGTTGGCTGCAACTGTTGATTTTCCAACCCCACCTTTACCAGAAGCAACTGCAATAATATTCTTAACACCTTTAAGTATTTCTTCTTTTTCCTTGGTCCTTTTTGATGTTACACTGGATGAAAAATTAACTGTAACATTGGTATCTTCTCCAACAAATTCATGCACTGCATCAATACTTGCACGTTTTATGCTTTCTTTAAGTGGACAGGCAGGTGTGGTAAAAATAATTGTAAAAGATATTTCCTTTCCTTCAATTTTCACATCGCTGATCATGTTAAGCGTAACCAGATCTTTCTTAAGATCAGGATCTATCACATGTTTCAACGCTTCTAAAACATTCTCTTTTGAATAAGCCATCTTAAACCTTATTTAGATTGCGTAAAGATAAGGATAAATTATTAACCAGCAAGAAAAATAATGTATTTCTACAATAATTCCTTTAGCGGATCCCAGAAAAGCTTGTTAAACTCAACTACTTTATTGTCCTCAACTTTTATCCCTTCGCTTTCCAGCATCTGCTCCATCATTTGACTGCTTTCAAAATGATGTTTGCCAGTAAGCAAACCTATCCTGTTAACAACACGATGTGCAGGAACATTGTCCTGTAAATGAGAAACATTCATTGCCCAGCCAACCATACGTGCAGAGCCTCCACTACCAAGATATTTTGCAATAGCGCCATAACTCGTAACTCGCCCATAGGGTATCAAGCTTGCTACTTCATATACGCGCTTAAAAAAAGAATCGTTCTCTTTTGTTTTCATTCTATAGACGATTGGTAACTTGTTTTACCATTTTTTCTTTCCAGGAACTAAACGTACCAAGCATAATTTGTTTCCTCGCTTCAGTTACAAGCCATAAATAGAAAGCAAGGTTATGTTGCGTAGCTATCATTGGCCCCAAAATTTCTTTTGCTACAAATAAATGTCTCAAATAGGCTTTACTGTAATAGCTGTCAACAAATGATGTCCCTAATTCATCCAGAGTGCTCAGGTCATCTTTCCATTTTTCATTTCTCATATTCATGATGCCCTGCTGTGTGAAAAGCATGCCATTCCTTGCATTGCGGGTTGGCATCACGCAATCGAACATATCAATACCCAAGGCTATACCTTCAAGAATATTTGCCGGAGTGCCAACACCCATAAGGTATCTGGGTTTATCAGCAGGAAGAATACTGCAAACAAGTTCAGTCATTTCGTACATTACTTCAACAGGTTCACCAACCGAAAGTCCTCCTATTGCATTCCCGTCTCTATTCTTTTTAGCAATAAATTCTGCCGATTGTTCCCTTAAATCTTTGTAAACACTTCCCTGTACTATTGGAAATAATTTTTGTAAATAACCATATTTGTCGGGAGTTTCATCAAATCTTTGAATACAGCGTTCAAGCCATTTATGGGTTGTATGCATTGATTTTTTTGCATACTTATAATCACATGGGAAAGGAGTACACTCATCAAAAGCCATCATGATATCTGCGCCTATAGTCCGTTCAATATCCATTACTCTTTCAGGAGTAAAATTATGTTTTGAGCCATCAATGTGGGATTGAAATACTACTCCATTTTCAGTCATTTTTCTTTTATCGGCCAAGCTATAAACCTGGTAACCTCCACTATCGGTTAAAATAGGTTTATCCCATGCATTAAATTTGTGTAGCCCTCCTGCTTTTTCAATAATATCCAAACCCGGGCGTAAATAAAGATGATATGTATTTCCAAGAATTATTTGAGCTTTAACATCTTCTTTCAATTCCTTCTGATGAATAGCTTTCACCGTTCCGGCAGTACCAACAGGCATAAATATAGGGGTTTCAATTACACCATGATCTGTATGTAATATTCCCGCTCTTGCTTTCGTAGCCTTATCTGTATGCGATATTTGAAAACTCACCTGATTTTGTTTATAAATAATGTGTCAAAGATAAACCTTAAAACTTTAGTTTGGATAATTTTGCAAACCTTAAAAAAAGAAAATGTTTTTTAAAGAAATAACTTCTGATACATTATTATTATCACTATTCATTTTATTTGCTGTCTGTTTTATTATTCAGATGTTTTACTATTGGGGCATTTTCAGCAGGCTGGCTTTTTATAAAAGCAAACCAAAGCAAAATCAATACAAACCGATTTCAGTTGTAATCTGTGCAAAGAATGAATATACGAACCTGAAAAAGAATTTGAATTTAATTCTTGAACAAGATTATCCCGATTATGAAGTAGTGGTTGTTAATGATTGTTCGGATGATGACAGTGATTATTTGCTTCGCTCTTTTTCAGATAAGTACCCAAATCTTAATGTTGTGAATATAGTGAAGAATGTGAATTTCTTTTCGGGGAAAAAATTCGCATTGGCTGTGGGTATCAAATCGGCAAAACATGATTTGCTTTTATTGACAGATGCCGATTGCACACCCAAAAGTAATAAATGGATAATGGAAATGCAGAATAATTTTACCAACAAGGCTGAAATTGTTTTGGGTTACAGCGGTTATGAAAAAAAGAAAGGATTTCTAAACAAGCTGATACGTTATGACACAATTATGACCGCCATGCAGTATTTGTCATGGTCGCTTGCAGGAGTAACTTATATGGGTGTGGGAAGAAATTTAGCTTATAACCGACAGCTTTTCTATAAGAATAAAGGATTTACGTCGCATTATCAGATTCCTTCAGGTGATGATGATCTGTTCATAAATCAAGTAGCAAAAAAAGGAAATGCCAGAATTGAAATTTCAGCACAAAGCCAAACTTCTTCTGCTCCTAAGAAAACATTTAGCGAATGGTACAGGCAAAAGAAACGTCATTATTCTACAGGTTTTTTATATAAAGCATCGCATAAAATGATGTTAGGAATTTTCTCTCTAAGCCAGGTTTTATTTTATGTGACTATGGCTGTATTATTGATTTTACTGATAATAAATGCTTCGTATTATAATATTATTCTGATTTGTTCGTTGTATGTTTTGAGGATGGCAACTCAGATGTTTATTTTTAAAAAAACGATGAATAAGTTGGATGAGAAAAATTTATTATTAATTTCGCCAGTGTTAGACATTCTTTTTATTTTATTTGCCTCATTCATGGCAATGTCGAATTTAGTAGTTAAAGAGAATAAATGGAAGTAGCTTCTCACCTTACAGATAAAGCATTGCGGGATTTTAAGCTCGTACAGTCGGCTGTGAATAACGGCGACCAGAAAGCTTATGCTGAACTGATGGGTAATTACAAGGATTCTATTTATTTCATGCTGCTGAAAATGACTAATAACTCTGACGATGCAGATGATCTGACGATTGAAGCATTTGGCAAAGCATTTAAAAAGCTTCATCAATACACTCCTGATTATGCTTTCAGCACATGGCTTTTCAAAATAGCTTCCAATAATTGCATTGACTTTATCAGGAAGAAAAAGAAAATGACATTCTCCATTGATAAACCTTTTGAGAATGCTGACGGTTCCGAAATGGCTCATAATATTCCGGCAAATGTTCCAGACCCGGAAGAAAACTTTATCAAGAAGCAAAAGGTGAAATTAATGCGTGAAGTTGTTGAAAAGCTTAAACCCCGTTATCGCACTCTGGTTGAAATGCGTTATTTTCAGGAATTATCTTATGAAGAAATCTCAGATGAACTTAAACTCCCTCTTGGAACAGTAAAAGCGCAACTATTCCGCGCCCGTGAATTCTTATACAATATACTCAAGGATTCGCAGGAAACTATTTAAAACATACATTTGCATTTTCTTTTATTTATTATTTTTATGCCCTGATAATAATTCATCATGCGTGTAGTGATTCAAAGAGTTTCCGAAGCATCTGTTAGTGTTGATAATAGTATTACCGGGCAGATCAAAATGGGATTGCTTGTTTTAGCCGGATTTGAAGATTCCGATAATATTGAAGATATTGAATGGCTATGCAAGAAAATTTTACAATTACGTATCTTTAATGATGATAAAGGAGTAATGAATCTTTCTGTTCAGGATGTTTCGGGAGAAATATTATTGGTAAGCCAGTTTACTTTGCATGCCAGTACAAAGAAAGGAAACCGCCCATCCTACATAAAAGCTGCAAAGCCTGAAATAGCCATTCCTCTTTATGAAAAATTCAAGAAACAACTGGGGATTGAGCTTGGAAAGCCTGTTCAGTCAGGGGTTTTTGGGGCTATGATGAATGTTTCACTGATTAATGATGGCCCTGTTACCATTACAATTGATTCAAAAGTTAAAGAATGAAATTAGATTAATATCATGTTTTTTCGAATAGCTGGAAAAATGCACAAGGTTTGTTTGACTACAATTTTTACGATTGGTTTTCTTTTCTTTCACACTATCCTTTTTTCACAAAATTATACTGTTTCCGGTAGATTAATTGATTCACAAACAAGAGAACCACTTGCTTTTGTGAATATTCTTGTAAATAAAGATATACAAGTTACTCAGTCGGACATTGATGGATTTTTCAACATATCTTATCCCGGAAAAATTGATTCGCTTCGCTTAAGCTATGTGAGCTACGAAAACTTCACTTATAAGCCAAGTGCCAAAACAAAGAATGTTATTATCGAATTAAAGCGGAAACAGGTTCAGCTTAATGAAGTGGTTATTTTCCCGGGTGAAAACCCTGCTCACCGTATCATCAAAAAGATGATAGAAAATAAAGACAAGAACAATCCTGAGAAACTCGGCTCCTTTTCTTATACATCTTATAACAAAATGATATTCTCAGCCAAGCTAGATTCGATTAAAACAGATACGGTCCAGGTTGATTCCGAAATTGTAAAAGCTAAAAAATTCTTCGATAAGCATTATCTTTTCTTAATGGAAAGTGTTACCAATCGTAAGTTTATGTACCCCGACAGGAATAATGAGAAACTTATTGCATCAAAAGTTTCCGGATTTAAAGATCCTTTGATTGCTTTGCTGGTTACACAAATGCAATCGTTCTCATTTTATAATGACATTATTAAAATAGGCGATAATAATTATATAACACCTGTATGCAAAAACAGTATTGATAAGTACTTTTTCCTGATAGAAGACACATTGTATCAGGGGGGGGACACAGTGTATGTTATTTCTTATAAACCACATAAGAATAAGAATTTCGACGGGTTGAAAGGTCTGCTTTATATTAATACTAACGGCTATGCGATACAAAATGTAATTGCCGAACCCGCTAATGAGGAAAGCGGCGGAATGTCTATTAAAATCCAGCAGAAATATGAACTGATTGATAATAAACAATGGTTTCCGGTGCAGTTGAATTCCGATTTTATCTTTAAGAACGTTACGGTGAATAAAGTCAATGTTTATGGTGAAGGACGATCTTACCTGAAGGATATTGTTTTGAATCCGGCATTCAAGAAAAGCGATTTTACCAATGTTGACCTAGAAGTGAAAGATGGAGATAACGAACCACAGGCTAAGATATGGAGTAAATACAGAAGAGACAGTCTTTCGGAGAAGGACAAACTCACATATCATGTTATCGATAGCCTTGGCAAGGCCGAAAATTTAGATAAGACTATTCATATTTTAGAGGCGCTGGCATCGGAAAGGATACCATATAAATATTTTGATTTCGACATTGGCAAGTTTGTTAATTTCGATGAACATGAAGGCTGGCGATTGGGCTTGGGCATTCACAACAACCTGCATTTAAGCGACAGGTTTCTTGTCGGTGGTTATTATTCCTACGGCTTGCACGACAAGGTTTCTAAATATGGCGGCGACGCTTCAGTAAAATTCCTTGATAAATATGACTGTCATTTTGGTTTTAGTTATATTAATGATGTATCGGAATCAGGCGGGACTGAATTTTATGAACAACATGGCTTATTGAGCGATTCATGGTTCCGATATATTTTAGTTAACCGCATGGATAAAATTGTACGGGAGCAGGTATTCCTGAAATTCACTGCATTTAAATATTTGAAGGCTGATATTACATTAAGCCAGATCAATAAAACACCTACTACTAATTATTATTTTGGCGCCACCAATGGGAGTGTAAGGGTGGAATATAATAATTTCTATTTTACCGAACTTGGCGCATACCTCAGTTACAATTTTAAGGAAAAGTTTATCAAAACCCAGCATTATAAAATATCGGAAGGGACCAATTACCCTATTGTTTTGTTTAATTATATCAGGGGTTTCGATAATTTCCTTGGCGGACAATATGCATATAACCGCTATGAGCTTAAAATCAAGAAATCTTTCTTCATGAAAGACCTTGGAACCACTCATTTACTGTTTCAGGCAGGGTATATTGACGGCAATTTACCTTACTGCAACCTGTTCAACGGTATAGGTAGCTACAGGCAAATCACCATCGAATGCCCCAATAGTTTTGAGACCATGCGCATGAATGAATTCCTTTCTAACCGATATGCAGCGTTATTCTTTTCACATAGTTTCGGCAAACTGCTTTTCCGCTTTAAAAAGTTTTCGCCCGAACCGGCAATAGTTACTAATGCCTGCATTGGCAGCCTGAATAACCCTGATAATCATTATAATGTGGTGATACATACCCTCGACAAAGGATATATTGAATCGGGTTTGATGATAAACAGCATACTAAAAACAGGCCTTTACGGCATTGGTATAGGCGCTTTTTACCGCTATGGCTATTATTCCCTACCCACTTTTAACGAAAATATGGCTTATAAACTGGTTCTTACTTTTTATATTTAGAATACCTTTATTATTGGTGAATTTGTGTCTCCACCACTTGAAATTAGACAACCATACTTTGAAATTCTTCAATTTTGGTTTGAAATCTGAGGATTTTGTTCAAAAATATTAATTTATTATGACGAGGTCACATGCCCTCATGTTGAAGTCATGTGACCTCGTGTTGAAGTCACGCGACCCCGTGTTGGAGTCATGCGACCTCATACTGATAAATTCCGGCTTTGCAATAATATTTTTCCCTTTTTTAATGATGCAGGGAAGAATAATAGTGTAATTTTGAGGGAAATAAAGAAAGGGGAGGTAATCATAAATGGATTAGTGTAAAATAAAAGTTGGAAGTAATTCATCGAAAAAGAGTGAATAAATATTTTGCACAATCTTTATGGAAAAGTAACATTGCTGTTATCTTATTAGCGAAAATCAATTCTTTACATTTATAAACCTTTAAATCCAAACCAAATGAAAAAGGAAATCTTAATGCCGGTCATAATGTTTGTTTTCCTTTTGGGAAGCATACAATTGTCAGGTTGCGGAGGCTCATCTAAAAAAAGGTATGAAGATAGCTCCCGAAAAATTACCGAACAAGGAACAACTACTAATTATGCCGGAGATGCATCGAAGGATCAGGTTGCGCCTTCTTCTAACGAAGCAGATAAAATGAGTAAATCCAAAACAGGTAAAGAAGAAGAAATAAAAACAGCAAATAAACCTGCCGATGAGAAGATTCCTTCAAAGATAATTAAGACTGCCGAAATTTCGATGCAGGTAAAAGATATAAAGGAAGGGAGAAAAGCCATTCTGGCAATCGCGCAGCAGGCTAATGCTTATATCGCCAGCGAGAATGAGGCCACCAATTCCTATAGCATGACTGATGATATTACTATACGACTTAAACCGGAAGGCTTTGAGAACATAATAAGTAAGCTGCTTGCTATTTCAATTTACACGGATTACAACAGGATAACTTCGCAAGATGTTACTGCCGATTATGTTGATACGGAAGCAAGGTTGAAATCGAGGAAGGATGTGGAAGCCAGGTACACCGAAATACTTCAGAAGGCAACAACTATAAGCGATATAATGGAAGTAGAAGGAAAGTTGAGCCAGATAAGGGAAGAAATTGAAGCAGCCGAAGGAAAACTGAAATATATGAACGACCAGGTTGGCTATAGTACTATTAACCTTCATTTCTATGAAAAGCTTGATTATCAACCTGCACCTGATTCGGGATTTTTCTATAAACTGGGGAAAGCATTTAGTGGCGGATGGCAGGGTTTGCAGGTGTTTTTCATAGCCATTATCTATTTATGGCCCTTATGGCTCATAGCCGCAGTGATTATTTATAGTATTACAAAGCTTATTAAAAGAGGCAAAAGGAAGAAACAGTCAGTACAAAAATAAAATAAGGGCAAAAGAAAGAAGGAGGTAAAACGCCTCCTTCTTTTTTTATCGGTTTCAAGATTATGATTATTTAAATTGTGTACCAGTAAAATAGGTTTAGTTTTGCAAAGTTTTTTAATCAATCAAACTGACGGTTACAGAAGCAATGAAGGCTTATTAACTAAATTTTGTTTATAAATTTGTAAAATAGGAAATTAGTTATACCTTTGCACTCCCATTTTACACAAGGGAATACAGATTAAAGTTATATAATTAAACAATAGCAATGGATACATTAACTTATAAGACAATTTCTGCCAATAAAGAAACTGTTACGAAGGAATGGCTGCTGGTAGATGCAGAAAATGAAATACTGGGAAGGTTCGCATCGGCTGTTGCCATGCTAATCAGGGGCAAATGCAAGACCAATTTCACACCTCATGTTGATTGTGGTGATAATGTAATTGTAATTAATGCTGAAAAGATAAAACTTACAGGCAGCAAGATGACTGATAAAGAATATGTCCGTCATACCGGTTATCCTGGTGGACAGCGTTTTTCAACACCAAAAGAACTGTTGGCAAAAAAACCTACCGAAGTTATTCATAAAGCGGTAAAAGGTATGTTACCAAAAAACCGCCTGGGTGCACAAATGATCAAGAACCTGCACATTTATGCAGGAACCGAACATCCACATGCAGCTCAGCAACCAAAAGAAATTAAAATAAACTCAATTAAATAATCAGTATGGAAGTTATTAATGCTTTAGGCAGAAGGAAAAATGCAGTTGCCCGCGTTTTCGTGAAAGACGGAAACGGTGTGATTACAGTCAATAAAAAAGATATTAAAACATACTTTCCTATTCCTACATTACAGTATGTAATTAATCAACCCCTGGAAATATCAAATGCAACAGGTAAATACGACATCATGGCAAGTATTGATGGTGGTGGCGTT
This sequence comes from uncultured Bacteroidota bacterium, assembly GCA_963831005.1. Classification (GTDB taxonomy): domain Bacteria; phylum Bacteroidota; class Bacteroidia; order Bacteroidales; family CG2-30-32-10; genus CAWHOW01. The sequence continues at coordinate 67,429 of CAWHOW010000033.1, read as the reverse complement.
AATGGTCAGGCAGAAGCATTGACCCTTGCAATATCAAGAGCTTTATGCAAAATAAACCCCGAACACAGGCCGGCTCTTAAAGCGAAAGGTTTGATGCGCCGCGACCCCAGAATGGTTGAACGTAAAAAACCCGGACAAAAGAAAGCCCGTAAAAAATTCCAATTCAGCAAACGTTAAAATTATAGAAGAAATATACAAAACATGGCAAGAATCAGTTATAATGAATTGTTAGACGCCGGTGTTCACTTTGGTCACCTGAAAAGAAAATGGAATCCCAATATGGCTCCTTATATTTTTATGGAGAAGAATGGAATACACATTATTGATCTCAATAAAACTGTAGCAAAAATAGATGAAGCCAGTGCAGCTATAAAACAAATAGCAAAATCGGGCAAGAAGATTCTTTTTGTTGCAACAAAAAAACAGGCTAAGGATATAGTTGCCGAGCATGTAAAAAGAGTAAATATGCCTTATGTCACAGAAAGATGGCCGGGTGGTATGCTTACAAATTTTGCAACTATTCGTAAAGCTGTTCGCAAAATGGCAAACATCGACAAGATGTTTACTGACGGAACTTCTGACAATATGTCGAAAAAAGAACGTTTACAGGTTAGCCGCGAAAGGGCAAAACTAGAGAAGAACCTTGGCAGTATTTCCGATCTTTCCAGACTTCCAGCAGCTATTTTCATTGTAGATATTAGTAAAGAGCATATTGCTGTAGCTGAAGCAAAAAAACTCAGCATACCAACGTTTGCTATAGTGGATACTAATTCTAACCCTAACGAGGTTGATTTCCCGATACCTGCAAATGATGATGCAGCTAAGTCGATCTCCCTTATTGTAGGTTCAATGGTTGAATCTATAGAAGAAGGACTTGCTGAACGTAAATTCGATAAAGATAAACAGAGTGACGAGGAAAGAGAAGCAGCTGCTGAGATTGAAAAATTAAAAGCAAAAACTCTTGCCGAACTTGAAGAGGAAGAAGAATTGGATGAAGTTAAACTGGCGAAGAAAGCAGCAGCAAAAGCAGCATTGAAACCTAAAGTAGAAGGTGAAGAGGAAAAAGAAGAAAAGGCGAAGAGACCAGTTATAAAGTCTGCCAAACCTTTTACGAAAAGACCCACTATCGGTGGTGCAAAGAAATCAATAAAATAATATTTAATTACAAGGAATTAAGAAATGGCAAATATTACAGCAGCTGATGTTAATAAGTTGAGGCAGACAACCGGCGCAGGTATGATGGATTGCAAGAAAGCGCTCGTTGAATCAGACGGAGATTTTGAAAAAGCAATAGATTATTTAAGGAAAAAAGGACAGAAAGTAGCAAGCAACCGAAGCGACAGAGTTGCTAATGATGGTTTAGTTCTGGCAAAAATTTCTGTAGATTCAAAGAAAGCTATCATTGTTTTGGTTAGCTGCGAAACCGATTTTGTTGCTAAAAGCGCCGACTTCACTAAATTTTCAAACGATGTTCTTAATTTTGCAATAGGAAAAACTCCAAAAACCGTTGAAGAACTCAGAACCTCTAATTTGAATGACCGAACAGTTGCAGAAAATCTTACTGACCTTATTGGGAAAATTGGTGAAAAAATGGAAGTTGCTTCGTATGAAGTAATAGAAGCAGCTAAAACATTTGCTTACAATCATCCCGGGAACAGGCTTGGAACTATTGTAGGTTTTAATAAAGATAATGTAGCAAACCTGGAGCAGATTGGCAAGGAAATAGCTATGCAAATTGCCGCAATGAACCCGGTTGCTGTGGATAAAGACGATGTTGACCAGAAAACAATTGACAGAGAAATCGAAATTGGGAAAGAACAAGCACGTCAGGAAGGTAAACCTGAAGATATGCTGGAAAAGATAGCTTTAGGCAAACTCAATAAATTCTTTAAAGAACGTACTTTATTGAATCAAGATTTTGTTCGCGACACAAAGAAAACTGTTGGACAGTACCTTGCTGAAGCCGATAAAGAACTTAAGGTTACTACTTTTAAACGCTTAATGTTAGGTGCATAACCAAACAATATTCTATAAAAAGAGAGGACTTTCCTCTCTTTTTTTTTGCTGTAAAATATGCATGTGAGTTTGTTCATTATCTATTGCATAATTTTTAGAATATTTCAATAAGATATTTTTTGTAATTTTACAATCAAATCCTTTTACATGAAATAGCCATGAGCAATAAAGTTCATAAAAACCGAAATGATTATAAAATGGCTATTCCATCTGACCTTTAAAAACAAAATAATATACAGATGAAATACAAACGTATATTGCTAAAACTAAGTGGTGAGGCATTAATAGGCAATAGCCAGTGTGGCATTGATACGAAGAAACTGGAAGAATATGCTGCCGAAATTAAAGAAGTTGCGGTATCAGGTGTGCAGGTTGCTTTAGTTATTGGAGGAGGAAATATATTCAGGGGTTTAAAGGGTGCAGGGCAGGGATACGATCGCGTACAAGGAGATTATATGGGAATGCTTGCAACTGTTATTAATAGCCTTGCAATGCAATCTGCGCTCGAAAATATGGATGTAAATTGTCAGGTTTTTTCAGGACTCCCTATTGATAGCATTTGTAAAGCAATGACTAGAAAGCGTGCAATAGATTCTCTGACAAAAGGAAGAGTTATTATTATTGCAGGAGGTACCGGAAACCCATATTTCACCACAGACTCAGCAGCTGCATTGAGGGCTGTGGAGGTAAAAGCTGATATATTGCTTAAAGGTACTCGTGTGGATGGAGTATATTCTGATGACCCTGAAAAAAACAAAGATGCTAAGATGTTCGATAAGCTTAGCTTTGATGAAGCCTATGAAAAACGCCTTAATATTATGGATATGACTGCTTTTACAATGTGCAGAGAAAATAAAATGCCAATAATAGTTTTTAATATGAATAAAAAGGGCAACCTTCAAAAGATAGTTAATGGCACGCAAACAGGAACAATTATTAGTTAATAAACCAAAAAGATGGAAGCTGACCAAACAGTAAATAAAGACATTTGGAAAAAAGCCCGTGAAAGAGCAGGGTTTAAAATCCATCTTATCATTTATATTATATGTATAGCTCTTATTTGGGTAACATGGGCATTTATAGTATATATTAATAATGAAGAAAATGTACATAAATGGCCTGTATATCCTATGCTTGGATGGGGGTTAATTGTCCTGCTTCATTACTTTATAGTTTTTAGATGGAAGAATAAACTTACTCAGAAGGAGTATGAAAAGCTTATTAACAAGGAAAAAAAATAAATCAAAATAGATTGTTATGACAGAAGAAGTTCAGTTTTGTCTTGATGTTGCAAAAGATAGCATGCAAAATGCATTAGTTCACTTAGAACGTGAAATGCAAAAGGTAAGGGCCGGAAAAGCAAGCCCTCAAATGGTTGAAGGTATCCGTGTTGATTATTACGGAACCATTACACCCCTTAATCAAATGGCGAATGTCAGCGCTCCTGATCCCAAAACTATATTTATACAACCCTGGGATAAGAATGCATTACAGCCAATTGAAAAAGCCATTATGGCTGCTAACCTTGGCTTTAACCCCATGAATGATGGTATGGTAATAAGGATACCCGTTCCACCATTGACCGAAGAAAGAAGAAGGGAATATGTAAAACGTGCAAAAACCGAAGCTGAGAATGCAAGGATTGTAATAAGAGGTTTGCGTAAAGAAGCGAACGACACCGCTAAAAAGCTTGAAAAACAAGGAATTCCTGAAGATGAAGTTAAGAAACTGGAAACCGATATTCAATCCCTCACCGATGAATATATCCTGAAAATTGATAAGATTATTGCTGCCAAGGAAAAAGATATAATGACGGTATGATATTATTCTGTGCAGTTACAACAGCTGTCAATGTTTTTCCTGTTAGTTAAAACTTCTTTTCTGAAAGCTTTGTAATTATTTCCCGTCCATATTTCTTTAAAAGTAGATTTATTCAAATCGCCCAATTGATGTTGTGCATCCTTATCGAAGCAACAGGGAACAACTTTTCCATCCCACGAAATAACTACGGATTGCCACATACGGAGACAATGGTTTTTTATTTTCTTTTTTAATGAATAAGTGCCATCAGTATTTTGAATGTATCTTGAATATTCAGGAATAGTTGGCATTAATGGGTTTCCGTTTTTAAAATTATAAAATTGTGCAGTTTTTAGTTCAAGTTTATCAACTTCTAATTGCTTTGATAATTGAGTGATTTCATTGATAAGATGTTCATTTGATTTCAAAATAAGGCATTGAAGAATAATATATGGCTTATTAGAATTCAACTTTTTCTTCCATTTAACAACGTTTTTAATTCTGTCAATAACTTTATTAAAATCCCCTCCCACACGATATGCAGTATAACTTTCTTCATTCGGACCATCCAAAGATATAATTAGCCTGTCAATGCCAGATTCTATTGTTTTACGAGCATTCTCATCATCTAAAAAATGGCCATTAGTGGAAGTCGCAGTGTAAATTCTTTTCGATTTTGCATAATTTACTAGTTCGAAGAAATCTTTATTCAAATAAGGTTCGCCCTGAAAATATATCATCAGGTAAGCAAGATTTTTTGAAAGTGGATCAATGCAATTTTTAAAACTTTTAAGATTAATGGTTCCTGTTTGTCTTGAAAACTTTTTTAATCCACTGGGGCATTCAGGACAGTGAAGGTTGCAGTTTGTGGTAGCTTCAATAGAAGCGCTGACAGGCATTCCCCAAAGTATAGGTTTCTTGAAGAGGCGGGAAAGATAATAACTCTTATATATAAGAACAGAATTAAGAAATTTCCTGAAAGTAAGATTCGAAAGAAAATTTATTGAATCTGAAAACCCAGCTTTCACAATACATTTTTAATTAATCAATATTCTTTGTGAGGCTTTTAACAAGATAGAATTTGTTAAAGAATTCTTTAGCAACTATCCTTAATACTGTATAGGATGGTATCGCTAGCATCATACCCGGGACTCCGGCTATACTACCCGCCATCATAATTACAAGGAATATTTCTAATGGGTGCGCTTTCACACTACTTGAATATATAGTTGGTTGAAGTATCATCGCATCAAGTAAGTTAACAGCTAGGAAAACACCAAGCATTTCAAAAATCAAAGGAACCATTTGTGTAGAAAAGTCCAATCCAAGATTACTGGAAAGTCCTAATAATATTCCAATAGAAGCCCCAATAATCGGACCGACATAAGGAACTATATTCATAATACCAACAAAGAACCCAATCATTAAAGCATTCTTAAAGCCAAGTATCCACATTCCTAATGTCATTAGGCTTATTACAAGTGTGAGATCAATGCATAACCCTATAAAATAACGCGTAAGTAAACGTTTGGATTCCATTAACACATGTTTCACTGCATCCTGGTATCCAATTGGAGTAGCAGCCATAACCATTTTAAAAAACAATTTTTCATCTTTCAAAAAGAAGAAAGTAATAAAAGAAATTGCAAAAAAAGCCACAGCCAGACTGCTTGTGAAACTTACTATTGAATTAATGAAATTTGAGAATTGTGTAATTCCAACAACAGACATTATTTGAGAAGAGATATTTTGAGTAATATCAACAGATGCCGAGATAAGATTATATTGCACAAGTATTTTTTGTACATATTTAATTGGCTCCTGAAAACTCGTTGCCAAAGTATCAACGCTAATACCTGATAAAAATTCAGTTTGCTTGGCGATTAAAGGAACTACAAGCCAGAAAAGAAGAAAAATAATAAAGAACATTACTAGCAATGTAATTAAAGCGCTTAAAGCACGAGGAAATACAATTTCTTTAAATTTTATTGTGTTTAAAAGTCTTACTAAAGGATGTCCTATTATGGAAAGTACAGCAGCAACTAAAATATAGGTAACAATAGCGCTAAAATACCAGAGAAGAAATCCGACAATTATTATAATAGGAATGGCAACATACCATTTTTTATTTTTCATATCAAAAATTTAATAAAATAAACTTGTTTAAATTTGAGCAAAAATACGAGAATTTCCGACATCTTGATTTAATCTTTTACAAGTGGGAAACAAGAAAGGCAGCTAACTTAGCTGCCCTTTATTATCCTGATAAAATAACTTAGACTTAATCTTTTAAGGTAAGCTCTTTAATAATGTTTGAAGCCCCGGCATATTTGTCAATAACAAACAATATATATTTAATATCAACAGCTATTGTTCTCTGATAATTATCATCAAAAAAGATAGGAGAGCTTGTCGATTCCCAATTAATATCGAAAACAAGACCAATAAGATTTCCATCACCATCAATTACAGGAGCCCCGGAATCGCCACCAGTAACATCACAATTTGTAATAAAATCAACATACATTTTGCCGTCAGTGGCATATTTTCCATAATCTTTATTCTGGTATAAAAGCTTTAATTTATTTGGCACTTCAAAATCGGAATTCTTAGGATCTTCTTTTGCTATCAGTTCATCCAATGTTGTATAATAACCAAAATTTGAGGTGGGGTTAGGGTTATAATCTGTTACCTTGCCATAAGTAAGCCTCATCGTAGAATTGGCATTAGGATAGTACTTTTTATCTTTATTCATTTCCATAATACCTTCAACAAATAACCTTGTGCCTTTTGTTAACTCCAGTTTGGCATTGTTATACAAATCCGACACATCTTTGTATTTATTATAAAAAGATTCCATGGTTATCCATCCTGCATCTTTATCCAGTTTTTTATAATCTGGTTTGATAAGAAAATCAAGCATCTTATCCTTACTTGCAAAAATTGACTGATCAAATAAATCATTAACAAAAGCAGAAATATCGTTTTTGAATTTTTTCTGAATGTTAGCAAATACATCCGGATGAAACTCTTTGGGTACATCCGTTGAAAACATTAAAAGCAATGCATTTGTTATTTTTTTGTCAGTTGGCATATTATAATTTTTAAAATATGCCTTTGCATTGTATGAAAGACTTTGAGTTAACCGGTTTATTGCCTCATCGTCAACAGCCAGCTTCAATTGTTTATATAGCTCTTCGTATGTGTTGGCAAAACTAAAAATTTCCATACTCCTAATGACAGCTTCCCTGTAATAGATGTATGGAATAGTATATTCTCCTACCTTTTCCATTGATTTTTCGATATTGCCTAAAACACCACTATACTTTTCTTTTAATTTAGGACTGCTTTCATACCATGTTTTAAAAGCTTTTTCTATAGCAAGTTTTTTATCATAAATATTCAACTTCTTGAGTTGCTCAGCTTGTCCGATATAATATTTATAATAATTGGCAGAGGATGCATATTTTTCAGCATATTGAATTCTTACTGCTTCATTTGCTTTCATATCTTCATTCATCAATGAAAGTTTCTTCTCGCGGATCTTTACAATAGAAGGGTCTAATTTGTCAGTAGCCACTTTTACTCCATAAGAAGTGATAAACCTGTCGGAAGTACCAGGAAATCCAAGTACCATGGCAAATTCATCTTTTTTAAGCCCTTTCATGGAAATTGGTACGGAATATTTTGATTTGTAAGGAACATTTTTCTTTGAGTATTCCGAAGGTCCACCATCGGGTGACATATACACGCGGAATAAAGAAAAATCTCCTCCATGTCGAGGCCACATCCAGTTGTCAGTATCTGCACCAAACTCTCCAATCGCTTCGGGGGCGCTCCTACAAGCCTTACATCTTTATATGTTTCTGTTACAAACAAATAAAATTCATTGCTTTCAAAGAAAGGCAGAACTTTTCCACTATAAGTAGTTCCTTTAATTGCCGATTTCTCAAGTGAAGTGCTGATGGAATCTATTATTGACTGCCGCTGTGTTTCCGACATTTTGTCATTCACATAAGGCAATATTTTACCTGAAACATCTTCAATACGAATAAGAAAAGTAGCAGACAACTTATCGTTTCTTAGCTCTTCGGTTTTATCCATTGCCCAGAAACCATTTGTAAGATAATCTTTGTCAACGGTAGAATGAGCCTGAACAAAACCCCTTCCACAATGATGATTTGTAAAGAATAAGCCTTCAGCAGATACCATTATTCCCGAACAATAACCATTGTTAATAGAAACAATAGCATCTTTCAAGCTGGAATGGTTTACACTGTATATTTCATCGGCTGTAAGATGGCATCCCATTTTCTGCATATCAACATAATTTAGACGATCAATAAGCAATGGAAGCCACATTCCTTCATCCGCTTTTACCTTTATATTGAGGAAAAGACAAGAAACCATTAATACTGAAAATATCTTTTTAACCATAATAAATATTTTTTTATCTGTTATAGAATTCTGTTTTGTAAACTACAAATATAGGAATATTTCAAATCATAAGTATTTTTACTTAATTTTTATTCAAGATTATATTTTCTACTTATGAATGGCTTTCTAATGCACATAACCAACTGTAAACACATCCCAGCCATTAGCTGAAATTTTGTGCATGGCATCTTGGTTCATCATTATATTCTCACCATAATAATTGAAATCAAAAACATATGGATTGCTGTACCATCTGTCAATATTCATAATGATTTGTATTACAGGTATAGAAGTCGCTGTTAATTTAAACGAAACAGGAAGTTTTGCACGAAAACTGTTATCTACATATATAGTATCACTTCCATCAATCACTTCACCAATGCCAAGATGTGTGCTAAAGCCCTCAATATAGTTGACACTGTCCCTCCATTTGCCGTCAATCTGCATATAATGATAACCCCCACCCATCATTGCAGGCCAGAACATATTTGATTCAGGTGGATTAAGAAACATATTAGACTGGTTTTGTGCATTGGTAAATCCAAAACGGAACGAAATAGTATCGTAAGTACCTAAAGGCAATTTATCACAAATGTTCCATGTAAATGTTGACGGAATTGAATTGTCAATATAATGCCACCAGGTGCAGGCATTTATATTTATTACTTCACCACCCGATTTATGAAACTGCACGTCGGAAATAAAATACCTGTAATCGTCCACCTCATAATGGTTTCCTGCGGTATTTATATACGTCATAGTGTCAAGCTTCACAGGACTGCCGTTAACATAATGAGCAAATGCAAGGGTAACATTACCCGTAGATGTTATTACTGTAGTTTCTTTTTTCTGGCATGAAATAACAAATATTGAAGTAAGAATTAAAGCAACAATTATTAAAGACAATTTTTTCATTAAGAGTATTTTTATTGTTCTTTTAAAATGCATACAAATTTACACATAAATAGCATAACTCATAATAAAGAGATTTTATTGTGCCAGCCCCCTATTATTTTTTGCATAATAAAAAGTAATTAAAACTGGAAAGGCTGCAATTCCGAACAGAAAGCTTATCTCACCATGTAGAATGATTGTCTTCTGAAATAAAATGGTAATCATAATAAGAAGAATGATGATCATTATAAGTAGTATGGTAATCATTCTAAGAAGTATGTGATACATTCTAAGTAGTATGCGATACATTCTAAGTAGTATGTGATACATTCTAAGTAGTATGTGATACATTCTAAGTAGTATGCGATACATTCTAAGAAGTATGTGATACATTCCTATAAAATGATAATCATTCTAAGTAGTATGCGATACATTCTAAGAAGTATGTGATACATTCCTATAAAATGATAATCATTCTAAGAAGTATGCGATACATTCTAAGAAGTATGTGATACATTCCTATAAAATGATAATCATTCTAAGTAGTATGCGATACATTCTAAGAAGTATGTGATACATTCCTATAAAATGATAATCATTACGGAAAGAAGTTATGAGGCTGTTCAAAAAGGCAGTTCAATAGACTTCTTCGGAAAATCATTTATCTCGTCATTGCGAGGGCTCTTTTCCCGAAGCAATCTTAATTCAGGTAAGAGATTGCTTCATGGAGTTTATCCTGAAACAAGTTCAGGATCACCTGAGTGCTTTTCCATTTAAGATTGCTTCCCCTTCGCTTCGCTCTGTGTCGCAATGACGGCACGAAGGGTTCGCAATGACGTATCTATTTTCCGAAGAACTCTAATGAAAACCAGTCAATCCCCAACCCTTTCAACAGACTAACGACAGGCTCTAAACAGAAAACTTATTTTCCGGTAAGGAAACATACTTACTAAATTGGTGAAAATAAGAAGGGTAATTGTTGAGTATTTGCTAGAAAATAAAGTTAAATAATGATAACTTTAAAAAACTATCTCAACTTTCAATTCTTTAAGATACATCTGAATTGTGTTTTCCAGTCCATAATACAATGCATCGCACACCAAAGCATGCCCAATGGATACTTCGAGCAAGCCATTTGTATTTCTTACAAAATAATTAAGGTTATCAAGATTAAGGTCGTGGCCGGCATTTAAACCAAGATGTGCATCTTTGGCTGCATTTGCCGCTTTTATAAAGGGAGCTATGGCTTTTTCCCTGCCGTAAGAATAATACTTTGCATAATCTTCGGTATATAATTCCACTCTGTCAGCACCAGTTTTTACTGCGTTATATATATTGTCAATATCAGTATCAACAAAAACAGAAACACGAATTGCGTTCTTTTTAAATTCGGCAATTACTTCTTTAAGGAAAGTTTCATTCTTCCTTGTATCCCATCCGGCATTTGAAGTAATAGCATTGGGAGGGTCTGGAACCAGTGTAACCTGTGCAGGCTTCACTTTGCAAACAAGTTCAATGAACTTCTCCGAAGGATAACCTTCAATATTGAATTCAGTGGTAACAATGGGCTTTAAATCGAGTACATCTTTATAACGTATATGCCGTTCATCGGGACGGGGATGCACAGTTATTCCCTGCGCCCCATAACGTTCGCAATCCATTGCCACTTTAAGCAAGTCAGGAAGATTGCCGCCGCGTGCATTACGTATTGTGGCAATTTTATTTATGTTAACACTTAGTTTGGTCATAATAAAATCAGTAATTTTAAGTTAATGTCATCAAATAGTGTAGTAACTTTGCACAATAAATTTGCAAATCTAAAAAATTAGTATGTTTGTAAAGATAAACATTTCAGGAATTATTGTGAAAGCAGGCTTAAAATGACGGCAAAAGACATAGTTTCAAATTCTTTTATACCGCTTAAAACTTCTGATACCGCTTTGAATGCGATGGCTATGATGGAAGATTTGAAGGTGAGGCATCTTCCTATTGTCAATAATGAAGAGTTCCTTGGGCTTATTTCACAAGTTGATATTGAGAATTCAAATACTCCCGATGAAGTTCTGGGTAATCATGATCTTTCGTGTGTAAAACCTTTTGTTTACCAGGATCAGAACATTTATGAAGTGATTAAAATGTTCTCTTCACTTAAATTATCTTTACTTCCTGTATTGGACAGAAAGAATAATTACGTTGGTTCCATTATGCTTGCCGATCTTGTGCAGAACTTCTCGAAGCTCACTGCTGCTGATAATCCCGGCGGGGTTATTATTATTGAACTTAATAACAACGATTATTCTTTATCTGAAATTGCACAAATAATTGAATCGAATGATGCAAAAGTCCTCAGTTTATATGTTACTACATTTCCTGATTCAACAAAGATAGAGATCACTATTAAATTGAATAAAATTGATATACGTTCTGTCCTTCAAACATTGTACAGGTATAAATATAGCGTAACAGCTACTTTTTCTGAAGATGAATTTAACGATGTGCTAAAGGAAAGGTTTGATTCGCTGATGAACTACCTGAACATTTAAAACATGTATTCCCGTATTTTCTCATTTATTTTATTTTGTTTTTATTGCCAATATTCTATAGCATTTGCTGTAGATCATAAACTAGGCAATAAAGGTAGGGACACAATAGTAAAGCCTGTTTATTTCATTATCAATAAAATTTCTATTGAAGGAAATAAGATTACCAAACCTGCTATTATAAACAGGGAACTGATATTTCACGAGAATGATTTAATAGATACTGCCAAATTAAAGAATGTATTGGAACAATCGCGTAAAAACTTATTGAATACTTCATTGTTTAACTTTGTTACTATAGATACCCTGAATGTTCACGACGGAGAAATCGATATAAACATAAGCGTTGTTGAACGCTGGTATATTTGGCCTATGCCTTTTTTCCAAATTAACGACAGAAATTTCAACGTATGGTGGAAAACAAAGGATTTCTACAGGGCTGATTATGGAATAAACCTTGATTGGGAAAACTTCAGAGGACGGAAAGAATCGCTAATTGTTATGATACGTGCAGGTTTCGACCAGACATTCGCACTTTCATATAAAATTCCTTATATAAATAAAAGCAAAACTATTGGTATGGGAATAAGCGGTGGATATACAGGCAATCACGAAGTAGCTTATGTTACACAGGAAGATAAACAGCTTTTTTATAAGGATGAAGATAAATATGTTCAGCAAAATATTTTTGCAACTTTTAATATAACATATCGCCCCAGCATATTTACTTTTCAGATATTCCAGGTGAATTATAATCATTATATATTTTCGGATACATTGCTCAAACTAAATCCCGGTTTTTCGCATAATGAGCATGAACAATACTTTACATTTTATTATCTTTTTCGAATTGATCACCGCGATATTGCAGCATACCCCCTGAAGGGATATTATTTCGACATAGAGTTGAACAAAAATGGGTTTGGTATACTGAAGGATGAAAATATGTTTGGTTCTTTTTTGCATACTTCCATTCGTAAATACTGGCAATTACATAACCGCTGGTACTTTGCCTGCGGAATAAATGCCAAGCTGTCGAACAATGCTTTTCAGCCATATTATGTGGAAAGAGGTTTGGGTTATGGCCCTAATTTTGTCCGTTCTTATGAATATTATGTAGTAGACGGACAGGATTATGCCCTGCTTAAAACCAACCTGAAATATGAGTTGATCAAAACAGGGATGAAGAGGTTAAAATTCATTCCCAGCAAAAAATTCAGCCTTTTTTATTACGCTGTTTACCTTGGCTGTTTTGTTGATGCCGGGTATGTTGATAATGTTAATAAACTTGAAACCGTTAATAATTGTTTGCCAAATTCAGGTCTCTATGGCGCAGGAGCAAATATTGATATTGTTACTTACTATGATGTGGTGTGGAGTGTGCAATATTCAATAAATAAAATGTGCCAGCATGGACTTTTTCTGCATTTTTCAGCGCCTATTTAAAAAAAGTGTAATTTGGCTTTTGATTTTTGATTCAATAAAATGAATATTGCATTATACGGTAAGTCGTTTACCGACACATTCGACGGAGCGATCCAGCAATTGGTATCTACCCTTGAAAAAAGAAAATGTACCATCTTTGTTTTCGAACCTTTTGCAAAATTCCTGAAAAAGAAAGTCTGCTTTTCTAATCCCATTGTGCCTTATAAAAAGCATGAAGATATAAAAGGAAAGCTCGATTTCCTTATCAGCATTGGTGGCGATGGAACCATGCTTAACACTATTACACTGATCAGAGATTCCGGGATACCGTTAATTGGCATTAATACTGGCAGGTTAGGTTTTCTGGCAAGTATTTCAAAAGATGAGATTATTTCTTCAATCAATGCAATTTTCGATAAGAAATATGTGCTCGAAGAGCGTTCGTTGATTAAACTGGAAACAGAAGGTAATCTCTTTGGTAACCTGAATTTTGCACTGAATGAGATTACCGTGATGAAAAAAGATACTTCATCCATGATCACTATCAATACCTATGTGAACGATGAATACCTTAATTCGTATTGGGCTGACGGTATCCTGATTTCCACACCTACCGGCTCAACTGCATATTCATTAAGTTGCGGCGGACCTATTATCACTCCCGAATCGGAGAATTTTATCATTAACCCAATTGCATCGCACAACCTTACTGTGCGCCCTATTGTGATTCCCGACAGGTACAAGATAAAGTTAAAGGTTTCCGATGGAAGGAACCGACATTTTCTTGTAAGCCTCGATTCGCGTATGCATACAATTGATAATTCCATTGAACTTAATATCAGCAAAGCCGATTTTAAGATAAAATTGGTACGCCTCGAAAACGAAAAGTTCTTCTCCACTATCAGGAATAAACTACTGTGGGGACTTGACAGAAGAAATTAGCTTTCAGTATTCAGCTTTCACTTCATATTCTTCAATTTTAATTTTTACTCACCGAAAATTTGGCTGCAAACGGTTCAAATTATTCACCTTCTTGGTAGAGAAAAGCAGATTGTGTAAACAGGTTTAAAAGGAATATAGGCTTGTGCTGAAGTGGAGCGCAGCGGAACGAAGCACAAGCCTATATTGAAAATTTTAATTTATCTTTAAACCAAATACCAAAATGCAAAACAAAAACGACACGGGAGATCAATTCCCCAAAGGCTTTTTCAAACAGTTTAAAAGCAAAGAATCATTTCAAGAATATTTTAATTCGATATTTAAGCAAGGCATAGAGGAGATGCTAAAGTGTGAACTAGAGGAACATCTTGGTTACCCAAAACATGCCAAAGATGGATACAATACAGGTAACAGTCGCAATGGGTCTTTTCCAAAAACTATTACAACTGAGAATGTAGGAGAAGTGATACTTAATATTCCAAGAGATAGAAACGGAGCTTTCGAACCACATATTATTCCCAAGGGAGAAACCATCAGTAGTAAGATAGAAGATGCGATAATAGGGATGTACAGCCGGGGTATGACCACTTCCGATGTCCGCCACCAGGTTTTGGATATTTATGGACTGGAAATTAGCGAAACAACAGTTTCCAACATTACTGAAAGTATCATGGAGTCAGCCAAAGAATGGCAACAGCGCACACTGGAGCCAGTCTATTATGCCGTATGGATGGATGGCATTGTTCTTAAAATCAGAACAGATAACAAAGTGATAAACAAATGTGTTTATATCGTTATCGGTCTTAAACCAGATGGTATAAAAGAAGTTCTCGGATTTTGGATTGAAAAAACAGAATCTGCTGCCTTCTGGATGAGTGTTCTGACCGACTTAAAGGCCAGAGGTGTAGAGGATATTCTTATTGCTTGTACGGATAACCTCAAGGGCTTTACCCAAGCTATTAATGCCGTATTCCCGGAAACTGTAACACAGCTCTGCATTGTCCACCAAATCCGTAACAGTTGCAAGTTTGTAGTTTGGAAGGACAGGAAGATATTTTGCCAGGATCTAAAAAAAGTATATACCGCCATCAACAAAGAAATAGCCCTGGAAGAGTTTGAAAAATTTAAACTCAAATGGCAGGGTAAGTATAAATATGCAATCACTTCATGGGAAACAAACTGGGACAGCTTATCCAATTATTTTGAGTATCCACTGGAGCTTAGAAGAATTATCTATACCACCAATACTATTGAAAATCTAAACCGTGGTATCAGAAAATATACCAAAACAAAAACGCAGTTCCCAAATGAAAATGCAGCATCCAAATCTATATACTTAGCCATTAAAAACATTGAAGATGCTTGGAAACTTCCAATCATGCATTGGGGACTCATTCTTAATCAATTTTTAATTATCTTTGAAGGGCGATGTAGACAGTGAATATCCTGTTTACACAATCTCATTTATACTCTCTTTTTCGGCGAACTTCCTGAATTATTTGAACTTCCGACTGTTCTCAGGACTTCCTGAACTCTTCTCAGGACTTCCTGAATTGTCGCGGAACTTCCTGATTTGTTCGCGGAACTCCCTGAACTGTTCGTAGAACTTTCCCCGCTATTCAAAACATTTGCTCAATGGTGGTAAGCGGAGGATTTGACTTTCAAAGAACTTTCCTGTCTCTTCAAAACAAAGGTCCGGAAACCCAAGGAATACTTCCCTGTATTTCCAGACCTTTTTATTATTGGTATAGCGAAAAGCTATTATTCTTTCACAAACTTTTTGGTTGAATAGTTGGGAGTTATGAGTTGGGAGCCGGGAGTATTGTTATTACGTAATTTTACTCCGAACTCTGTACTCCGAACTCACTACTCTTTCACAAACTTTTTGGTTTCAAGAACATTTTTGTCGTTCATTAACGAAATAAAGTAAATGCCTTTTGAAAGATTACTTACATTAATGTTGGTTTTGCTGCCTGATACAGTAATGTTTTTAACGGTTTCGCCAAGTATATCGGAAACCTTTATAGTGTTAACCCCCGTCATGTTATTAATGATAAGATTATTTGAAACAGGGTTAGGATAAATAGAAACCTTTTGATTGGAATTGATATTTTTTATTCCCAATGGAGTACCTGTAATTTGAATGCTGTCAACATAATAAGTTGCTGCTGCACCTGCTGTCGAGGTATAATGGAATGCGATACAAACACTGTCGCCGGTATAAGCGCTTATATTAGCGGCGCCCGAATGTTTCCATCCGCTGCTTGTAGTACCGTTAGGAATGGGAATAGTTAAACCCTGGAGAGTATCCCAGGTTCAGCGGCAGGCGCCCCTCCTTTATAATTGGTAGATACCAATGCTGTTAATCCGGGTCCTGCATATTTTGCGCATTCAGATGAGAAATTTAAAGTAACACCCGTATTTTCAGTAGTACTGAAATAAGGAGAAACAAACCACTGGTCGGTTACTTGGTCAGCCGCATCATAATATCCGGTAGCTTCTAATTCATAATATAGTCCGACTGTGTAATGTTTTACCCACCACATAGCATAAGAACTTGCATTGGATGCAGTATCCCATCCGCCCCAGTTGATAAGAGTGGTGTCGAAAGTAATGGTTGAAACATCCGCCAGGTTCGTATCAAGGTTATCGGGTGTTGTAGAATTGAAATACCTGTAAATTGGAAGATTCCTGAACTGGGGCTGTTGCCCGAAAGTCAAAGTAGTTGCAAAAAGCATTGCAACAACAACTAAAAATAGATTTTTTTTCATGAAATTAAAATTTAAATTAGTAAATAGTGTAATAGTTTTATAATTAATGGGAGGCAAAAGTAATTAATTTATGTTAAGAAAACATTAAATGGCATTAATTTTATATTATTAATGTCGCTGATTAAGGAAATTCATATCTGGAAGGAAGGAAGGAAGCCCTCTTTTCTTATGCTTCCTGCAACTTTTCAGTATATTGAATTTAAGGCTGAAATAAATATCTTCGCCCGAAAGGCTTTGGCCTAAAATGAAGCCTAATTTATCACTCCCGATTACAAGGCAGTTATCGATCCTGAAAGCAATACCGGCGCTTGGCCATAAATAATTATAAAATACTATAGGGAGAGCAACACCAAACCATCGTGTATCATAACGCGGTGTTATTGAGATTGAATTTGCCCTGTCTATGCCTATCATTCCAAAATGAGGGATACGCTGCACCCAGGTTCCGTTAACATATATATTATAACCAATATTATAATCGAACTGCACGCTGGCAGCCCAGGGAAGCATCATGGTAAAATTATCATTGGTTTTAGAGAGATTTGTAAAATGAGCTTTTAACACAGAGTCTATTCCGTTAACATTTTTAGCTTTAATTTTCATAATATCAACCCAATTATCATTACCGTTATTAATTGAATAATCGGTGGTACACTGGTTGAAATTAATATAACCAATATCAATAAGGGAAATTCCAAGTTTCCAGAGATATTGCAGGTCGAGCATCTTATCACAGAAGTTGGGACATTGATATGTGTTCTTAACGGTCTTTTTCTCAAAAGTAACACCGAAATCCGCCGAATTCCCCGTTCCGCAAACAGTGGCCGTGTGAGCCATATTAGCATCTATATTGTCGGCATAACCAAATTTAACATTAAGATCTTTGAAATAAAGAGCTGTGTCTTTTGGAATAAGTGTAATATCTATTCCATTATTTAAGCAATATCCGCCTGCATATGCATTCAGGTGTTTTAATGTTATGCCTCCCTTTATCTGCCAGTCCTTATTATTAACAATCTGCCTGGCAACAGTAATTCCAATTTCATCCCAGGCAGCTCCATTTATCCTGAATTTTGGTATTACAAGGGACATATTCGAAAGAGGCTGATAGGATAATTTGGGTGTGTTTTCAAATACCAGTCTCGCGGCAAGCGGACTTACATGGTCAAGTGAAAAAGCCACTCTTGCATCATCTTCAATAGAAAAATTCCATTTTCCCATGCCGAACATGACAGAAGGGCCCTGTACCATCACATTCACATATGCATTCTTATTCCAGTTGTTATTGTCCCTGTTTTCAAGCAGATATTTTGCCCATGTTCCATTTTGTTTGTATTGAGCATTATCCACTGCTATTTTGTTTTGGCCGTCATCATCAATAAGGTCTGGAATATTGGTAGGATACAGGTAAACATAGTTGTTATCAACATACGAATGAACGGTAACAAGATTAACATCCACCACAAACGGAGAGTTGGAAATATAAGATGGATTTATCCATTCGCCGGTAATTCCGGCATACATACTGTTACATATACCATACATTTCCTGCGAATAAGAATGTAAGATACACCATAGGCATAAGAAATTAATTATAATTACTTGCTTCTTCAATGACTGTTTAAATAAGAGACATTTATCAGAAAAAGATTATAAAATTAGTTTATTTAATTTATACGCTGCTTTTTTATTTGCGGTTAGAAAATTAATAAAAAAATGAGCGAAAAGCAAATAATTAACAAATGTTGCTACAAGAATTATAGCGGCATTGAATAGAAGAATAAATGGGATAATAAGAAGTTGAATGAGTACTGACAGAGGTGGGAAAAAAACAACACTGATTAGAAGATCAATCTAATCAGTGTCGTTTTTGAACATAAATAAAAAAACTTATTGCTTTACAATATTCTTTACAGCAAATCCTTTCTGTGAAACTAACTTAATCATATACATGCCAGCGGGGATGGGGCCAGGGTTTAGATCAAGCCAGTTTGAACCCATGCCAACATTCCAGGTGCGAACACTAATAACCCGACCAAGCATATCCATTAATTCAATAGAAACAGTCTCGCTCTTGTCAGCATCATATTTCATAGTAAAGGCATCAGTAAAAGGGTTCGGATAAACACCAAATGAAATATTGGTATTGTAATCTTTTATACTCACTTGGTTTGAAGGACTGAAGCAAACATTGTCAATATAAGCGTTATCAAGAACAAAAGGCAATCCAATTGTTGTATCCTTTCCAATATTACGGGTTTCAATAGTTACAGTAAATTGTTTTCCCGCCATGGAATCAACCTCAATGAAATGTGTTACCCATGGATCAGAACCGGCGGTTGTCGGATTATATGTTCCTCCAATCTGAATTCCATTGAACAGAACTCTTAAATTACTTGCCAATGAATAATCTGCTGTACCGAGATATAATGAATAAAGATTTCCGCCGTCAGTCTGTTTAAGGTCAAAACGCATATTAAACCCGGTCCATCCGGTAGCATCAACACAGAAATTTAACTTTGCTGAAACAAAGCTATTCACCGCCCAAATATCTGAACTGTCAGGAATCTGGATTAAATTTTCTTCATCCATTATATTCCCTCCTGTCATCTGGAATCCTTCTGTGCCTGTATGATGTGCAGCGGTTGAAATAAAAGCATGTGAATATTGGGTTGTCTGGACTAACATAAGATTATTGATATTGGCCTCTTCAAAGCCGATGGTGTCGAAACCAACGCTGGCTGTGCTTTTAACAATATAGCCTTTTAGTGTGTCATTTGTGAGCATGGTATCAACAGGGTATTCAGTCCATGCTTTGAAAGTATAATATCCGGGTGCGGAAAGGTTGGCAGTGTTAGTAAACACATGGGTAAAAGTTCCGTTTGGAAATACTGTATGTGGAACAAGGAAAGTATCCCTGGAAGGAGCTCCACCGTTAACACTGTAACCCATTATCATTGTCAGCCCTGCTGCAAGTGAATCGCAGCCGTAAAATCCCAACTCAGCGCTCACCGGTTCAGTGGTTGTCATCTGGCATGAAGAAACAGGACTGTTAATAGCGCTTACACCCACATCAATGTTTTGGTGGCGTTTATTAATAAATGTATATCCGATCAAACTGTCGTTTAGAGCAAGTGAATCTTTTCTGTATTTTACCCAGCAATTAAGTGTATGAGAACCGAGTGCTGAACAATCTGCAGTTTTATGAAACGTAAAATTTATAGTATCTCCGCTGTTTACGGGATTACTCAAAATGATAGTGTCGTTTTTTATTGCACCGCCATCAGCTTGGTATGTTGGAAATAGTGTATCACCGGCAGGCACAACATTGCATCCGTTGAACTTTATCTGAACAGAAACATTTTCAGTAGCAGACATTCCGCATGCAGTGGTAGGAGATGTAACATCCATCATTTCGAAATCATTATTCTTGCATTTGTACACCATGTATGCAGCATCTGTTCCAACGGCATCAGTGCCATAAGATATATACATATATCCTGTTCCGTCTACGCCCCAGCCTGTGCCCCAAGAATTCCTCAATATCCAGTATCCTCCGCTGCCATCAGAAACAGTGGTGTCTTTCCAGCCAACAAGCACAACGGCATGGTCGGTATTGGTATTATTTTCCACTAATATGCCTCCGGTATAAGTTTGCCATGCACTGCTGGAAGCATCAACGGCAACCCATATAGGACCATAATAATATATAGCTTCTTTCATGTTATTAACCGGAGGAATGCCGGCTGCATTTTCACCTGTAATATAATCCCAACTGTTAATTGTTTCATGATAAACATAAGGTCCGCCGCAAGCGCCTGTAGTTCCACCGCCTTCAGAAGTAGTCCATGGATCTTCCGATTCATAAACAGCACCTTTCGGAGCCATCCAGTAATCTAGAGGACAACCACCACCATTACAGCCCATATATTCTGTATCACAATTGGTAAGATATTCTTCTGAAAGATCCCTTGTAGAGTCATCTGTTATTAACATATTACATTCAAAAACACCTACTCCTGCAAAAGCCCAGCAATCGCCGCACTGCTCCTGGTTTTCAATTGGAGTACATTTTGGCCGCCAATCCCAGCTTGACGGAAGTGAAGATGATGTTGAAGTTATATGAGTATTAATGGATTTTTGCAAAGAGGGCTTATAGTCTCCTGTATATTTTCCGCCTGATACTATAGTTATAGTATAATCGTCAATGGCCAGTTTTCCCGTTTCCCACGGACGTCTTAATTCTAATGTAAGAACTGTTGTACCAGACATAGTACCAATATACCTTAAAGACCGTGTGCCTGATTGTCCTACCATTTTTTTATTCTTTACCGTTTTTCCTGAAAATGGATTGTCAGTAAATTCACTTTCACCAATCTGGGCTATGGTTCGGCTTACAGTTTTATCATTAGAAGCATTTTGAAGACACCAGGTGTAACCGCTTGAAGGTATCTCAGGCAAGTTAATTTCCAGAACCTGGTCAGGCGCAAGCGTTATCGTTTGACCTGCATCTGATCTGGTAAGATGAATGAAATTCTGGCCATTTGTACTGGTACCAACCAAAACAGCCAATACTGCAAAGAAAACAGTAATTACTTTTTTCATAATTGTTCATTTTTTAGTTTGTTATTCCTACTCTTTTAAAGGATTTTGGGTTTTCTCCTTATTTGATACTGTAAATGTAAAATTAATTTTAATATTAAAAGGAATTAATGCGCTTTTTAACAGAGGTGCAATTATTTTAAAAGGTTGTATTAAAAGCTAAATTAAATTTCTGATGAACAACTCAGCTAAAAGGAGTGACTTGAGAATGGCAGAATTGAGATCCTTTTACACTTTTTTCTTTATCTCTTTCCAATCCTTATCCGAGATTTTGGCTCCTATCTGCTCAATAACATGTTTCCCCAGCAGCGAGCCTATTCTTCCGCATTCTTCAATGGAAATTTCATTTATTAGTCCAAAAAGGAATCCTGAAGCATATAGATCTCCGGCGCCGGTAGTGTCAACGACATTCGCTGTTACAGCATTTATCCTGAACAATTCTCCGCCTGTTTTTACCAGCGAACCTTCTTTTCCTATTTTCACCACTGCTACATCGCACCAATCGGCTATGCTATGCACAGCATCTTCAGGATGAACACCTGTCATGGCTTTGGCTTCTTCTTCGTTGGCAAAAATAATATCTGCATAATTCTTACTGATATAGGTAAGAAAATCGCGGTGAGCTTCCACAACATTAAAACTGGCAAGGTCTAAGGAAACTTTAAGTCCATTTTTCTTTGCCATATCGCAGGCTGTTTCTATCAGTGAATAATTCTGTAAAAGATAGCCTTCAATATGAAGCAGGTCGTAACCTTTGAAGAATTCGTTTTTCATTTCATGTGCCGCAAGTTCAACGGCAGCGCCAAGGTGAACGGCAAATGTCCTTTCGCCATCGGGGCTTACAAGGGCAACAGCGACACCTGAATCAGCATCACTTTCAAGAAGGTATGTCTTGATGTGGCTTTTCTCCATGTCTTCTTTAAAGTACTTTCCCATTTCATCCTTGCCTATCTTACCGATGAAACCACTTTCAATACCAAGGCGCGACAGCCCGTGGATAGTGTTTGCAGCCGAACCTCCGCTGGCTATGGTACGTGGAAACTTCTTTGTTTTTTCAATAATGGCGCGTGATACATTCTTATCAACAAGCTGCATGCTTCCTTTTGGTAAATTAAGGTCTTTAAGCAAATCATCGTTTTCAATGCGTGTCATCAGGTCTACGAGGGCATTTCCAATGCCAATAACTTTCTTCATTTGATTTATTTTTTGAAATTTTTACAAATATATTGTTTATTTCAAATCAATGGTTTAATTTTGCGCTCCTTAAATACTCCTCCTTAGCTCAGTTGGTTAGAGCATCTGACTGTTAATCAGAGGGTCGCTAGTTCAAGTCTAGCAGGGGGAGCAAAATAAAAAAACCGATGATAATTTATCATCGGTTTTTTTATTTCAGGTAAAATTATATTAAACGCATTGTCATTATAAATTTTACCAGGAATTAACTTTTATAATCGAGCCTGTCTCACCAATGAATGTTCCTCTCCAAAGATACGAAGGATCGCATCCACTCAAAATTGAACCATTTACAATTAATGTTGCTCCACTTTTTATATCAAAAATTGTACTTTCATTTAAATATGTTGGAGCGTTAATAGTAAGGGTGACTCCTGGTTCAACAGTAATATTTTGATTTATAACTGTTACATGATTCCATGATTGACTAGCCGTAATATCATCTAATGTATTACTATAAATACAATCTACAGGAATTGTACCCTGGTAAGGTATATAATTATGCGATGTTACTGTAACATTTAAAGTACCTGCACTTGATGGATCTACATTTGTGAATGTATTTGTTATACTATGGACACCATCTGAAGTAGCTGAATAGGTCATAAAAATGTCGCCATTCTTATATAAACAAATTGTTACATTATTCCCATTAGGTACTATTGTATTTACTGTTACCACTACCGAATAATTATAAAAAGGAGTTAAATCCGATGGAGAAGTAGTTACACTTAAACTTTGTGGTATTGCCGTCCACATTTCTGTTTCAGGACAACCGACTAAATTATGCGAATATGCTAAATATGTGTCATATGAATTGTATTTTGACAATGCCTCGGCTGCACCCAGATGAGAATTGGCATCGCTGCCATTAATTAGATCTCCAAAGTTTTCGAGCATATAAGTAGAAAAAGTAACATATCCACATCTGGTATTCCCAAGAAATGCAACGCCTCCAGTTTGCGGTAATTTTGTATATGCCTCGCCCAAGTTCATAGAACCATTGTTATTACCTGTTTTACTTGTAATATCGAAATCTGCAACATCACAACTTACAGCATATATCACATTAGGGTAATTTGAATTTGATAAAGCCGTAAGACTAGTATTCGGATCAGTAACAATGTAATATGGACAACCGGCAGGATTGTTTGGATGATTCCAAGTCCTTGGTTGATGTGCATCAATTTGCCACATTGTATCACCTTCAATTCCGCCATCCATAGGTGTAATTACACTGTTACCTCCACCAGTACCACCATGGCAGAACCAACTTACAAGACCAAAATGACTATTCATTTTAGCTATTACTTCAGAGCCTTTAGTTGTTCCATACTGACCAAAACCAAGTGTTGAAATTATTTTCCCGGTAGTATCATAATTAGAATTATAGGCCGCGTATTCTTGCCAAATTGTAGCATTAAAATTTGGAAAATGAGCAGCTGCCTGTTGGGCTTCTTGCCCTTGCTCCATTTGATCTGCCTGTGTTGAAAATGAATTTAGCAGATAGCTATAACTGCCATTGCCGGGGTTTTGTTCATATTGAATAACTTTATTTGTCCAGTTAATAACCTGATAACTGGAATCGCACATAAACCTGCCAACGAATATATTGGGAGGATTTAACGGGCATGTACCTGACCAATTACTGGTTAAATCAGCAAAATACCAATCTGTAGGTATTGAATAATACGAATCCTGAAAATAAGGCACATTGATATCTGCATCACCTGCTATTAAAGCCCATGCGGTGCCATTAAGATATGCATCGTGCAAATATTGCCTTATTTTACCTGCTTTAGTATTAATTGCAGGAGAACTTATAATATCTCCTGAGCTATAGCCACTGCAGCTGTATATCCTGTTTGTAGTAACTACTCCAATATTTATTCCCTTTCTTTTTTTCCAATTAATGAAATTTGCAAAACTGCTTACCAATGAAGTATCTGTGATGATTACATAATCATAAACGGGTAAAGAACATTGTGTAGCTGCTAACATTGGTGTAGTTTCAGTATTCGGTTTTGGTAAGGTTAACGGATTTGGAATATTCTGTGGGTTAACAACAATATTTTTTAAAATATTAGAATATATTGATTGTACTTGTACAGAGCGCTTCTTTACAGAATCAATAGGATTTCTTGTGCTTTGTTTTAAAGTTACAGTAATATTAATTATTGAATAGAAATTAAGAGTATTCGTTAATGGATAATACTGAAAAGGTCTAACCGCCAAGGTTATTATTCGGTTCTTGAGATCAAAATATGCATCGTTTACCATAGTAACCATTTGCGAAGGCCATGCTGTACTTGAATTATAAATAGAAGGGTTTGGTTTTACAAAAGCGGGTGTGCTTGCAGTTAAAGATGTAAGTACAGGCTTTTGCATAGGGAAAACTTTAGCTGTTAGATTATAGGTTGTTTCTGAAGATGTAGTTATGCTAATATTATTCACATCTTCACCACTAGGTATATATAGCTGAATATATTTTAATGGTAATCCAGGACTCCCTGTATCACTTATAGCAATTAGATTTGAAATAGAGACATTACTATATTTATTACCATCGATTGCCGTTGCAGTATTAATACTTAAATTGGAAGCATTAATACTGACTGTATAGTTTATTTGCGATTCAACTTTTGCAAAAAGAAATAAACTGCATATAATTATTGCACAATATTTTTTCATAATAATTAATCAGTTAAAATCATTTTTTTTGTATCAATTACTTTTCCATCAATAATCAGGGAGTACATATACATTCCGGCTTTTAACTCAGAGCCTTGTAAAGTTACAGTTTGTTCATTTTTGCCATTAATTTGTATTTTCTGTAACTGTGTTCCTTCCATATTATAAACGCATAGTATTGATGTCATTGCATTTTCAGGAATGAAACATTTTATCTGAGTTTGTTGTGAAAAAGGGTTTGGATTGTTTTGGTACAATACAGGACTGGCATTACCATCATTATTCGTATTTATTCCGGACTGGCCATCTGGTTTTTGAAGGTTTCCATTAGAACAACAATTATTTACTTGTTGTTGCAATGAGGTAATTGTTTCATTAAGTTGATTTATAGTCGTTTCTTGTAGTTTCAAATCTTCGATAATTAAAGGAATCAATTCCGTATAATTAATACCTAAAAACCCATCGTCTTTCTCATAAACAAGATTAGGAAATACTTTCTGTACATCTTGAGCAATAAAGCCGAAATGTGTATAATTAGCATATTTCCCATTAGCTGTATCTGATTTGTTAGTATCGTTTTGAATAGAGCCATCTGCTCTTAATTCTTGCCTTGTTTTAAATTTATAAGTAACCGCATTTAATTGAGAAAGTTTATTGAATGTATTATTAGACATAGGTGTAATTTCCTTTTTCAATCGTTTATCAGAGGATGGTACAAATGACGTAGCATACATATTCCCTGATGAATAAACATTTCCGTTAAAATATCCTGCATAATTTCCCCCAATAGATGGACAACCCATACCAGAAGCTACACCAACAATTCCAGCACCGTTATTGCTACCTACAAGTTGACCAAAGATTCCATAATTGTAACCAGTTGTGGCATTACCTGCCTCACCGAATACTCCACATGTTCTGCTATAGCTTACTGATGAGGGATAGAGCGAAACTCCATATACACCATAATAATTTAGAGATGATGCAGTAGGATTGTTTGCAACAGATAACGCGTAATTATATGAGGTACCGGAACCACTGGTGGATGAAAAACTAATTCCCACTTTAGTAAAAGCATTTGGAGCCGGTGTTGCTGCAATTGAAAGGTTACCTGATGTCATTTGCATTTGTGCATGGATATTGCTAAAAACAAAACCCATAATTATAGTTGCTAAAACAATTCTTTTCATATATTTTTTTATTTTTTGTAATTAATTGATCATTATATTTCCACTTTCGCAGTCAGCCTTAATTAAATACTGATATCTAATTAATGTTTTACAATTTCACAACTATAAAAGATTATATGAAATTGAATTTCAATTAAAATTGGAGTATTTTAAGTAATCAGCGCAAAATGCTAAGTACATTCCGTAGTTGCATTTTGGTTTTTAAGGTAGTATTTTAGCAGGGCATTTGGTTTCGTTACTGAATGTGTTACTTCGCAAAGTAGCCGGGTGCAGGTTTGCTATCCTACCCCGGTTTTTTATTTTATAATTTTATTTATTAACCACAGATATTATTTCTTTACCCGTAAATATTCGTTTATTGTTTTTTTTATTTAAGAATAAATTGATTTTGCCGCGAAGGTTAAAAGGTAATTTCAATTTGTATAAAGCTATTTGATAGATGGTAGGTTTTAGTTCACGGATGGTAGCTTTGAGTTTATATCTGGTAAATTTCATATTCTTATGAATTTGTTTGCTCAGCAAATATATTCCTCTCACACTTGATTCATATTATTAACCAGTTATCGGTATTATTTAGTCAGTTAACGGTAAAATTATCTGTAAACATAGATTGATCAATAAAGATAATTATTGACAGATGCATTAAATATAGCGTAACTATATGTTCGTCTCAGTCAGTTTAGGGGGAGCAAAAATAAAACCTCAGCATATCAATATTGCTGAGGCTTTTTTTATGGTAATAAATATTTCTTAATGTTGAAATATAATCCTGACGTCGCTATACTTAATGCAAAACAGTGAAAAAGAATTTATTTATCTTTGGGGGAGAATAAATAAGGAATAAAACAGGAACGCCGTAAAAACAAAACAACAAACACATGAAAACAACTATATCGTTATTCTTAATAACATTTTTTATACAAATGAGTGCCTTTGCTCAAACTATTGATAAACTTGATGAAAATTACGGTTTTGAGATTTTTAAATTCGGCACAAGTCCCGACAATTATTCTGGAAAACTTAAAGAAGATACATCAAATTTATACAAACATCAGGGTGTGTCTGGGTACAGTTACACCGGCAAAGAGATGGAGTATTTGTACAATGTTAAAACAAAAGAGGTTGATCTGACCTTTTATAATAAACAATTAATGTGTATTCAGGTTGAGTTTCCTGAAACATTTTCGCTAGTTGATTATAATGTCATTTTAACCAATCTTCAGAAACTATATGGCAATGGTTTTGATTTCGCTACCAGCGGCCGGGATATATCACAGTCGGTTGGAAGAATATGGGTCGGTAAAAAAGTTGATATGGAAATACATCGTTTATATTATACTAAAACTTCCGAATGGAACGCATATATAATCCTACAAGAAAAAGCCATTGCGCAAAAAAGAAAAACGGATGAATTCTGATTAATTAATTTGCTGACTCTTGCCGGCTATTCTTCTACAAACCTTTTACCCATTGCATTAATAATGTTGTAGCTGCAAACTACGCAAAACTTTGACTATATCATCTGGAATTTAAATATCAATTTCCTGATTATTTTCTTATTCAGATTATTACCGCCGTTCTTAAAAATAGCTTCCTTATACAGGTCGCCCAAACTGTTTGCATAATCAAAGAAGGAGTCTTTAGGTTCTTCAACCGATATTAATTTACCTACAGTGTTACCCGACATCTTTGCTATAGCCGTAGCATCCGACAAGGCCCTGGTATAAAGTATCCTGTAAACTGCATCGTGGTCGGGCGGAAACGCTTCGTATTTCGTGTCTTTTATCTTACCGCTTATTCCTTTATACGGCATAAGTGTTTTCATTAAGTGTTTCAATTCCGCTTCTGAATTAAGGGATATAATAAGCATGGTATCGGTACTCACGGAATTGCTTATTGAATAATCATTTTCATTTGAAAGTTCATAGGTAAATTTATTCGCCTTTAATGTATTCATAAGCATTGCTGCCGAAGGCGATTTAATTGTATCACTGCCACTTACAGGAATTTTAATTCCCATGAAATCGCTTTGCGCTTTGAAGCTTAACTCATACGTAAATGAAAGTGGCTTTAATTCCATAGTGTCGCTTGCCGAAATTTCAATGAATTTATTATCCTGCGATTTGGAAAGTTTGGGTAGCACAAGCAGCATTGAAATAAAAAGGATTGTCAGTTTTGTTTTCATGTTCTTATTTTTTAAGTTTTATTGAATGATTGTTTTATTTTAGATTTATTTTATCTACAGCCAGGCGAGCGCGAAACTTTACGAACAACATCAAGACATTTAAGTAATGCGTTAGCACATATTTTAATTTAATATTTCTTCCGTTAAAATAATGCGTCTAATACTTCTTTTATCATCAAATGGAACAATAAAATCATCACCTGCTACCCTCTGATCAGTAAATATCAAATCTAATTCAGGTTTTCTTGCTGTAGATATTAAGTCGACATATGTTCCATAATCTAAACCAAAAACATTATATCTAATTCCAGGATTATCTTTGTCAGCATAACCTCTTTTTATAAAATGAATAACACGCGCATCAAATAATTTCTGTACATTTTCGTGCTTTTCTAATTCCCTTGGTATAAGAAATGAACGTGCTCTTTTTTTCCCAATAACTTCATCAACAATCCGTCTTAATATTTTTGTAAGGCTGTCATCCAAGTTTTGAGCCTTGTCTCTTTCAAACCATTGTCTTGATGACTCAACTACTGATTTTTTGTCAATTCTAGGTTTACTTTGCCTGTTAGAATCAAAGAAAGATAATGTGAAAATATTAATCATATCCCTAATAACGCCCTCTGAAGCTCTTACTAATTCTTGGAAGTTATTGGAATCAGTGAAAATTGTACGAATAAAATCTTGCCCTTTCTTAATGCCATAATTCTTGGCCAAATAGTCTTCTTCTAATTCGTTATCAACATGTTTGTATAGTATTTCAGCAAAACTAATAGTTATAGCGTCTGGGTTACGATCAAAAACATAATAATCATCTAAATCCAAATTTGTTGAAATATCACTCCCTAATTCAAATCCGAGATTATTATTTTTTTCTTGTTGAATAGAAAAATTAGACCTATATTCAAGTGCTGCAATTTTAATTGTTACTTGGGGAATAGGAAGAAAACTCCTTTTTAAAAATTCTGCAAGATAAGGTTGAAGATCAAATGGCAAGGAAGACCATTCATCAATCAGAAAATAAATCTGTGCACCTACATATTCACATAGCTTTTTTATCCAATGGTTTAAATCTGGAAAAAGTATTTTTTCGACATCAAGTACATTATATTTGGTTGTTTTTTCAACATCAGTTCCTTGTGTATCTTTATCACCCATAGAGAAATTAATAATATCCCTTGGGTTAATTGACAATGAAATACCACCTTCATTTGATGATTTTTCGAGAGTACGTTCAGTCACTTCTTTTGATATAATCTCATTGTTTTTGAATCTTGTTGCCGCTGATATATTATCCAATGCTTCAATTGCTTTTTCAGCATCTTTTGGAGCTTCATATGCTATAAAATGTAAAGCTTTATCATAAAGTTCATCTACAATATCTTTAAAAAGGGAAATGCACCTTTTATTTAGAGGTATATTAGTATTGTTGTAATCAGCTGCGCTACCAAGTGTTCTGCTGTCCAGATAAATTACTATTGATTTTTGATTATGCTTCAAGTGATTTTCCAGATATCTAAATAAATGAGTCTTCCCAGTTCCTCTTCGGCCATAAATAATTTGATTATTACCATTAGCAATTTGAGGTAATATGCCTACTTCAACATAGGTTTTAATTACCTTGTTGTCATCAAGAATTCTCTCAGCTCTTTGAGAGATACTTGATATAGCTTTTGCAATGTTTTTATCTGTTAACATAAATTAAAATTTAATTCTAATAAAATAGATGCCTTCGTTCGCACTCTTCTCCCTCATCGTGCAAACCATTCAACGTTAATTAATGTCGCAATAATATATATATTTTCTCTTTCAGGCAAACAATTCATCGAAAATAGTTTGGTCGAAAAGGTTTGTTGGTTTTGTTACCCTTTCTCTTAATTGGGGTTTAGGCTGTAGACTGAAGGTGGAAGGTTCAAAGTTTAATGTTCAAGGTCTGGATACTGGAAATTGGAAACTTGAAACTATATATTTGGAGCTTGGGACTTGAGATTTGGAATTTGGGACTTTAGTTTAATTTTCCCTCGCATTTCTTTAAAAGTAAGGCAGCTTACACCCTTTTCAGGACACTACCATTGTAACACTTGCACAAACTATTTAAATACTTGCGGTAACTATTTAAATACATGCACAAACTATTTAAATACTTGCACAAACTATTTAAATACATGCAGAGACTATTTAAATACATGCTCAAACTATTTAAATACATGCACAAACTATTTAAATACTTGCAGAGACTATTTAAATACTTGCGCAAACTATTTAAATACATGCACAAACTATTACAGTTTTTGGGGCATTTTTAGTAAAAAGCCGGGAGAGGGCATAAAAAAACCTGCCTTTCAGCAGGTTCTAACTCCTAACTCCAAACTCACAACTCCAAACTAACTACTGAATAACTATATATATCCATCCATCCCATGCATAAGGGTCGGGAATAGTGATGTTAAATACCGGATGTTTCTTTTTGCTTGCAGCCATTAAGGTGGCTTTTTTAAGTAAAGCAGGGGTAATTACTGGGGTTTTGCTGCCATGCCCTACGTGTAAAATACAAGAATGGTTAATAGCCAGTATGTTTCCGCTGGTAAGGTCTGTAAGTTCAATAGTGCATTCTAATGAAAAAAAATCCAGACAGTTTCCTTTTGCAGGGATAACTCCTTTGGCGCTAACCATAGCACCCTATCTTTTTGAGGATGAAATTATAAAGTGAAATCAAAAAAACGCCCCCTTTTTGAAAGAGACACTAATGCTTTCAAAAATTTAAGAAAGTAATTATTGCTTATTGTGCAATTTCAGTAATTTTCATGGTCATAATACCGCTGAATCCGTAAGCTGGAGAATCACCATAACTGTAGTTGAAATAACAGGTTCCGCTGCCTCCGGTTTCCCTGCGGTATTTAAATCCATACGTATAAGTTGTGCCGGGCGTTAAGCCGGCATCTTTCGCAACCATATATACATTCTGCAGGTCGTTAATATCTGTTCCGTTATTAGGTCGGCTAACATAAGTGGTCCTGTTCCTTGTTCCATTGGCAGGTCCTATACCTATTGCCGTGTCAGCAATCCCTATATTTCTAATCATCTGCATCTGGAAAACAGTATTTGTTGCCATGTAGGTATTCACCGGGAAGTTATATTCGATAAGGAAAATACTATTGGCAAATTTAGGAACAATGCTTATTCGATAATTAGTATCTACTTCTGTAAATGTTGTTGTATTTAAGGCAGATGTTGAATCGCAGGTTTTCACTATGGTCTGCACTGCAGTTCCGGGAGCATATAAATTACCCCTGACCGTTACATCTCCGTTCACATCCAGTTTTGTTGCAGGGGTTGTTGTTCCTATACCAACATTGCCTGAATTCTTGACAACAAAAGTTGCGCTGTTATAATTATTAGTGTGACCCATACCAATGAAATCTCCGCTACCTTCATTCACTATCCAGAAAGCAGGTATGGTGCTGGAAGAATTCTGAAGATGTATCTTACCCAATGCTTCGCCTGTAGTAAGGGCTACAGATGAAGGATTTATCAACAAAAATGAAGAATAGCCGGGAGTAATATTTGATTGAGGTGTAACAGTAAATCTTTCTGAACCGCTGTTGAGATTGATAATTGTTCCTCCATTGACAAAAAGTTTTGTAGGAGACGAATAGGCTGAAGTAGGATCAGTTGTTCCAATGCCTACTGCTCCTGTTGAAAAATCACCATAAATCAAAGGTGGGTCGATGTTGCTATTTGCTATGTATAATTTGTTTGAACCCGTTTCATTAAATCCAGCCTGGTAACCGAGAAAAACATTTCCAGAACCAATGTTGTTGCTATAACCTGCTTGGTATCCGTAAGCTGTATTATTGCTTCCTGTAGTGCTGGTTTGTAATGACGATAATCCTGTAGCAGTGTTATTTTCTCCAGTTGTATTATAAATAAGAGCAGCATATCCGACAGCAGTATTATTTGAGCCACTTAAATTATTCTGCAAAGTGATAGCGCCCAGAGCTGTGTTGCTGCTTCCTGAAGTGTTCAAGTTTAGAGCTCCAACCCCAATGGCACTATTCCAATTACCGCTGGTATTGTTCTTAAGAACGATACAACCAATTCCGGTATTATAACCTTGTGCAGTGCTGTTTTGCAGTGTCTGGAAGCCGATAGCTGTATTATAATCACCGGTATTATTTGAGTACAGAGCCTGATAACCAAGGCTGGTATTTTCAGTTCCGCTTGTGTTTGAATAACCGGATTGATAACCTATAAAGCTACTTCCAACGGAAGAATTATTGTAACCTGACTGATAACCCAGAAATACAGGGCCGTTAGGATCTATTCTTCCCGATTCTTGATTATTTACCATAAAATTCAATGGTACATTATCAGTAGTTCCCATAAAGTTTGTACCATCCACAGTTCCTGCATTTCCTAAAAGACTCCATGCGGTTGCACTTGTAGATTGCCAGCTGGCAAAACCACTGGCATCAGAGGTAAGCACTTT
Organism: uncultured Bacteroidota bacterium; assembly: GCA_963831005.1. Lineage (GTDB taxonomy): Bacteria > Bacteroidota > Bacteroidia > Bacteroidales > CG2-30-32-10 > CAWHOW01. Next base: position 34,217 of record CAWHOW010000033.1, on the reverse strand, counting down.
GTTCAAGCCTTGTGTTCCATCGGTTATCTTCACTGTGCCGTTTACTTCAAGCTTAGCAGAAGGACTTGCAGTTCCTATACCCACATTGCCTGCATTAAATATTACTGCTGATTGGTTATAAAAATTCAGAGGGACAGTATTTGACCAGATACTTAAAATTTGATGTAATTCAAGCTGGTTACCATTATTGTATAAAATTTCATTACCATTTAAAAATCCGAACCATGACCAGTTTGACGGATTGAAATTAATTGTATTTGTCTGAAATTGACCTGTAACAGAAGTGTTGCCATTTATATCTAATTTATAGCTGGGTGAAGTGGTTCCAATACCAATCTTTGTTCCATCATTGAATAAATTGCTGTTAGCAACCCATGTGCTACCATCATTTCTAAGCGTTTGCCCGGCTGTTCCTATTACAAGAGGTCCGGTTGTACCAGTTGGACCTGTAAGACCTTGTGGCCCTGTTGGGCCTGGAACTGAAGAATCAGCCCCAGTTGCACCAGTCACTCCATTTGTTCCATTCGCCCCTGTTGGACCGATAGATCCTGTAGCTCCTGTAATACCACTTGTTCCATCAGTTCCTGCTGTTCCCATTGGTCCGGTTATTCCTTGTATACCTTGAACACCTTGTGAACCTGTATTACCCTGAATTCCTTGAATGCCTTGAGAACCTGTTGGTCCTGTATTACCTTGTATCCCCTGAGAACCTGTAGTGCCATCAGTTCCTGTTGGTCCCTGAGGTCCGGTTGCTCCAGTATTGCCATCGTTTCCTGTCGGCCCTTGTGGTCCGGTACCTCCGTCATTTCCAGTCGGTCCGATAGTGCCTGTTGCTCCTCCAGTTCCTGAATTATTTGCATACATGGCAAAAGGAACAGATAATAATTGAGTAGTTCCCATATCTGTATAAGAAGTCCCTCCTAAAGGATCCATTTGTACCTGCAACCAGTAATTACCTGAACTCCATGCGATAGAACTAAAATCACCTGACACTACCGTTCCTGTTCCTATAGCAATTGTAAATAAACCGAATAGGTTAGTTGAAGGTGTAAAAGTCTCTGTATATACCGTTGTTCCTACTGCCGATCCCTGATGTATGATAATTTTAATACCAACAGCTTGCATTGCCAGTAAATTACCCGAATTATCTCTTGCTACAGCTTGGTAATTGAATGACTGCGGCACCTGTGCAAAGACAGTTGAAATTGACAAACCAACAACTAAGATGGTCGCGAACAGGAATATTTTTTTCATAGCATAAAGTTTTAATTAGCCTGCAAGATATAATTTTAAAATGAAATAACATTAGTAACTTTATGGAAAATAATTATTATCAGATTTTACCGATTCCTTTCTCGAAGTTCAAAAACATTGTAACTTTGTATCCATATAAATGTATTGTTCAAAGAGTTTTCTTTATTAAAAAATGAAAATACTACTGGTTGAGGATGAAAAAGCTTTAGCGGAATCTGTTCTGGAATACCTTACGGATGAAGGCCATGTGTGCGAAGGCGTTTTCCTGTATTCTGATGCCATCGAAAAAATAGAGCTTTACCAATACGATTGCCTGGTGGTGGATATCAACCTTCCAGATGGAAGCGGACTTGACCTTATCACCCTGCTTAAGAAAAGATCGGCAGGTACAGGCATCATTATCATTTCGGCAAGGAATTCTTTGGAGAACCGTATAGAAGGACTTGAAACAGGCGCCGACAGTTACCTTACCAAACCCTTTCAGCTTGCCGAACTCAATGCACAGCTAAAATCTATCAACCGCAGGCTTAATTTCAGTGGCAGCAACCAGCTTGTGCTGAATGAAATTAAATTCATGCTCGACGAACACCGCGTGTTTGTTCACGATAGAGAAGTAATACTGACAAAAAAAGAATACGAACTGCTGATATTCTTCATGACAAATAAGAACAAGGTGCTTACCAAAATGGGCATAGCTGAACACCTCTGGGGCGATTATATGGACATGAACGATTCGTACGATTTTCTTTATACACATATCAAAAACCTGCGAAACAAGTTGATCAAGCAGGGTTGCGAAGATTACATAAAAACAGTTTACGGTGTTGGATATAAATTCGATCTGTCGTGAAGCTATTAACTAAAACTAACCTCAACTTTTTATCCATTTCACTGTTCATCTTCTTGTTCGGGATATTTGCCTTTTATTATTTACTACGGCAAGAAGTGTATAATAACGTGAACCTTGAGCTTAGCAAGCGGAAAACCGCCATCATTCACCAGTTCGATTCCTCCATATTTACAGCAAGGGTACCCGAACGTATAAGCGAACAGGTCATCATTAGCCAAATTGATAAGAATGCTCATATATCGCAAGGTTATTCTGATACACTAATATTTAATAAGATTGAGAAAAGGCATAAGGTCTATCGCCAATTACAGTTCACTACAACATACAAGGGGCGTAATTATCATTTGCGGATATTTAGATCCTTGGAAGAATCGGATGACCTTATAGTAAAGATTTTCCTCATGATGACCATTTTAATATTTATCATCATCATTTTACTATTGTTATTGAACCGCCGTTCCACGCTTAGGGCATGGAATGTGTTTTATGATACCATAGATAAAATAAAGAAATACAACCTTGATTCGCATGAACAATTCTCATTGAAAAAGTCAGATGTCAAAGAGTTCGACGAGTTAAATAAGGTTTTACTTGCCATGACTGAAAAGATAAAGACCGATTATATTAACCTGAAGGAATACACAGAAAATGCTTCGCACGAGATACAGACTCCTCTTGCAATCATCAACGCTAAAATGGAGATACTACTGCAATCAGGCGATCTGAAGGAGGCACAATTAAAAGCAGTATCCGATGCCTATGAAGCTTCTAACAGACTTTCAAAACTGAACAATTCGCTTATACTATTGTCCAAGATAGAAAACCGGCAGTTCCCCGAATCGAAACAAGTAGAACCGCGACATCTTATAGAAGTACAACTCGAGATACTGGAAGATCTGATACTTTCTAAAAATATCAGTATTGTAAAGAATTTCTCCGAGCCTTTGACAATAATGATGAACCCTTATCTTGCCGAGATAATGCTTTCCAACCTGATCAAGAATGCTATCAGGCATAATGTTGTAGGCGGGAAACTAATAATTGATTTCTATAAAGAACAGATAGTAATTTCAAATACAGGTTTGAAAAATAAGATAGACAAGGATATTCTTTTTAAACGTTTTCATAAATCATCTTCATCCAGTGACTCATTGGGACTGGGCTTAGCCATTGTTTTAAAGATATGCGAAGTGTATGGCTTTAGTGTGGAATATGACTATAAAAATGAAATGCATTGTATGAAAGTAAATCTTAAAAAAAATATCTAATAAGTCATGTTACGCACAAATGATTTATTACTGTTTTTTAATAAGATTCCTCACTTTGTTCTGAATGACAGTAATATTTGTTAGAAAGGAGAAGAAGCGGGGCGGCGAAGCCGCCCCGCTTCTTTTCCCAAAACCATCCAAAATCTTGTCATTCCGAATGGAACGAAGTGAAATGAGGAATCTAAAAAAGAAATATGTTTCACGTAACATTATTTAGAGCCTGTTTAAATTTAATTTAACAAATTTTTAGTAATTATTATTTTACAATTTTAATAAGTTTGAGGTTAATAACAACAATTTCTTCAACAAAATATTGCGTACATTAAACACCTGTACAACAACCACATAATCTAATTTTAAAGAACAAGAATCTGACAATATTTACTTCATTTCAGCATCCATTTTTCCTAACAAAATAATTCTATTCATTTAATTGAATTTTGAGTAAAAACTTCAGAATATACTCAGAATCTATTTCTACTTTTGCTTCATTAAATTTTAAATGCAAGCTTAATGATAGGATTAATTGGATTGAATCATAAATCAGCACCAATAGAGGTGAGAGAACAATTTGTTTTCTGTGAAGAAGACATTAAAAGATTTGTTCCATTGCTTAAGGATAAAGGTGTTCAGGGAGCTATAGTGCTTTCCACCTGCAACCGCACTGAAATATATTTCGAAGCCGACGACATTAATTTAAGTAATGTATTTGCCACTGTCGGGCACACTCTTTTCGATTATCGCAAAGCTGATGAAAGCGCCCGTCATCATTTTTATCATAAGACCAATACCGAAGTTGCCCAGCACATTTTCAGGGTTGTATCAGGACTTGATTCGATGGCGCTTGGTGAACATCAGATAGTGGGGCAGATAAAAAATGCCGTTAGTATTAGCGAGTCTAACAATTTCTTTAGCTGTTCTTTGCAGCGATTATTTAATAAGGCATTTGAAGTTGGTAAGAAAGTAAGAACAGAAACCTGTATCAATCATGGCGCTGTTTCGATCAGCTACGCCGGTGTTGAACTTGCAGGAAAAAAACTCCATAACTTAAGTTCACATCCTGTACTATTAGTAGGTGCCGGTCAGACAAGTGAACTCACATTATTAAACCTTATTAAAAAGGACTGTTCACTTTTCACCATTATTAACAGGACCTACGAAAAAGCAGTAGAACTTGCCGAAAAGTATAAAGGAAAAGCTGAAGAATTTGATAAACTGGAAGATTTACTGCTTACTAACGATATAGTAATAAGCTCTACAGCTTCCAAGAAAGCTTTATTTACCGAAAGCATGGTGCGTAACGCTATGAATAAACGAAACGGTAACCCACTTTTCTTTATTGATCTTTCTGTGCCACGCAATGTTGAGCATGAGGTTGATCAAATTGAGAATGTACATGTATATGATATAGATGCCTTGAATGATGTAATAGTTGACAATGTTGAGAAAAGACAGGAAAAGATCATCCACGCTGAAGAAATAATACAGGCAGGTGTTAATGAATTCAACGAATGGCTTTGTACAAGAAATCTGACCCCTGCCATTCAAAAGATAAGCAAGCGTTTCAAAAAAATAAACAAAGCCGAATTCGAAGGTTTCAAAAAGAATAATCAATCAGATTATGATACCGTTTCCGAATATGGCGAGATCATTACAAACAAACTTATACAGATGATGGTCAAGAATGTGATTTCTATAACCGATAATGGCCGTAAGTTGGAATATGTTAATTTAGTCAACAAATTGTTCGAGCAAAATTAATAATGAAAAGTATTATCAGAATAGGCACGAGGGGGAGTAAATTAGCATTATATCAGGCGTACAGAGTAAAAGAGGAATTAGAAGAACATTTCAAACACATCACTTTTGAAATTGTAATTATTAAAACCAAGGGGGATATAATTCTTGATGTTCCACTTTCCAAAATAGGCGATAAAGGTCTTTTTACCAAAGAACTGGAAATTGCCCTTTTCAACAATGAGATAGATCTAGCAGTCCATAGTCTTAAAGACTTGCCTACTGTATTTCCGGCCGGAGCAAAGCTTGGCGCTGTGTTAAAACGAGGAGAGACGCGTGATGCACTTGTAAGCACAAATAACAGAAAAATATCAGATCTTACTGCTAAAGATGTTATTGCGACTTCCAGTTTAAGGAGAAAAGCGCAACTGCTTAGAATAAACAAGAATTTTAAGATAGTTGAAATTAGAGGAAATGTGAACACACGTATCCGTAAGATGCAGGAAGGTTACTGCGATGTTATGGTAATGGCTGCTGCAGGATTGCAAAGGCTTGAAATGGGAGAATATATTTCCGAATTGATCGCTCCTGAAACTATGATACCGGCATGCAGCCAGGGTGCTATAGCCATTGAAATACGAGATAATGATACCTTTATTGAAGAGACACTTTCTAAAATAAATGACCAGGCTACATGGATAACAACTGAAGCCGAACGGGCATTTCTAAGAAATTTAGAAGGTGGATGCCAGATCCCTGTTGGAAGCTACAGCCGAATTGAAGGTGATAAATTTCATATAACTGGTTTTATATCTAGTATTGACGGAAACCAGTATTATAAAGAATCTACAGATGGCAACCTAAAAGATGCTGTTGAAATATCTACTAACCTTGCAAAAAGCTTATACAATAAAGGTGGCAAAGAAATTCTGGAAATAATTAGGAATGTAAATCTTACTGAAAAGCCAGTAGAATTGCAGCTTAAAAATAAAATAATTATCTCTACCCGTGTTGTTGAATCAGACGACTCACTTCCCGGATTATTACAGGCACAGGGTGCAAAAGTTCTTTCATTGCCAATGATAGAAATAAGGCAATCACAAATAAGTGATGCCGATAAAATTGTTTTAAAAAACATTAATTCTTTTAACTGGTTATTTTTTACAAGCAGAAATGGAGTAGTGAATTTCTTTAAACATCTTATTGATGTTAAAGGAAATACTGAATTATCTTCCTCAATAAAGATAGCTGCCATTGGCAGTAAAACAGCACTTGAGCTTGAATACTACGGCTTCTCCGCTGATTTCATCAGTGATGGAAATACATCAGAAGAATTGCTTGAACAATTTTCAAAGGTGCAAAAACCAAGTTCATTAAAGATATTGCTTGCTTTTGGAAACCTGGCAAATGATACTTTATTAAATGGGTTAACAAATGGAAATGAAGTGAGCAGGATCAATGTCTATGATACATTGAAACCTGAACATGCAGATAAAGGTGTTCTTGAAACTGTACAAAAAGATCTTTACGACCTTATACTTTTTACCAGCCCTTCAACATTTCAGAATTTCTCTTCATTTATTGATAAGAGTATTTTAAAAAGACTTAAGGTTGCAAGCATTGGCAATACCACATCAAAAACAATTATTGAAACGGGGGTTGTACCTTTGATAACTGCAAACAAATCTAATGCCGAAGGGCTTTGCGAAGCTATTGTTGACTACTACAATTCAATAAATCATAAATCATAAATCTAAAATCAAAATATTATGGTATTCCCACAAACAAGAATGAGAAGACTGAGATATAACTCAGTTCTCAGACAAATGGTAACTGAAACAAAACTTTCAGTAGATGATTTTGTAATGCCCCTGTTTGTATGCACTGGCACTAATGTCAAGAATCATATTAACTCTATGCCCGGCAATTATCAGCTGTCGGTTGATCTATTAGTAGAAGAGTGTAAGAAAATATATGCAGCCGGAGTAAAAGCTGTATTGCTTTTCGGAATTCCTGCACATAAGGATGATGACGGCAGTGTTGCCTGTGAACATGATGGTATTGTTCAAACTGCAATACGGGCAATAAAAAAAATATTACCGGATTTATATGTAATTGCGGATATATGCAATTGCGAATATACTGTTCATGGACATTGTGGTACTATCATTGACGGTGATGTTGATAATGACAGCACTCTTGTAACACTTGCCAAGCAATCTTTGTCACTTGTACAAGCTGGTGCTGATATGGTTGCACCTAGCGACATGATGGACGGTCGTGTTGGCGCTATTCGTGATATTTTAGATAAGAATAAATTCGAGAAGATCCCTATCATGTCTTATTCTGCAAAATATGCTTCAGGTTTCTATGGACCGTTCAGAGAAGCAGCTGAAAGCGCTCCCAAATTTGGTAACAGGGCTACTTACCAGATGAACCCTGCAAATTCAGATGAAGCTATTCGCGAAGTAGATCTCGATATAACTGAAGGTGCAGATATAGTAATGGTAAAACCCGCACTTAGTTATCTTGATGTGATCTACAGGGTAAAGAATGAATTCAGGATGCCTGTTGCTGCTTACAATGTTAGCGGAGAATTCTCTATGGTGAAGGCTGCTACTGAAAAAGGATGGATAGACGGTGACAGGGTAATGATGGAAATTCTAACTTCGATCAAACGTGCCGGAGCTGATATTATCATAACATATCATGCTGTAGAAGCTGCAAATATTCTGAACGGGAAAAAATAAGATTTAAATAATTCTAATATGCAATTCACAAAAAGTATAGAAGCCTTTAAACGTGCTCAAAATTCAATTCCGGGTGGCGTAAATTCCCCTGTACGGGCATTTAAAAGTGTTAAGCTTAATCCTGTATTTATCAGTAAAGGCAAAGGTTCCCATATAACTGATATTGATGGTAACCAATATATCGATTTTGTTGCTTCGTGGGGGCCGCTTATTTTCGGTCATGCACATGATACCATCTTAGAAGCAATAAATGATGCAGCTAAGAAAGGGACCAGCTATGGAGCACCTACGGAATATGAAACTATTCTTGCTGAGATGATCATTGCTATGGTTCCTTCTATTGAAAAGGTTCGCATGGTGAATTCAGGCACTGAGGCTACCATGAGCGCTATACGCCTTGCACGAGGTTTTACCAAGCGTGATGCTATACTAAAGTTTGCAGGTAATTATCATGGTCATGGCGACAGCTTTTTAATTAAAGCAGGTTCAGGTGCTATCACACTTGGTTTGCCTGACAGTCCCGGTGTTACTAAAGGTATTGCACAGGATACACTTATAGCTGAATACAATAATCTTAATTCGGTTAAGAAACTTTTTGAAGAAAAAGGAAAAGATATAGCAGCAGTAATTGTAGAACCGGTTGCAGGAAACATGGGAGTTGTAGTTCCTTCAAAAGATTTTTTACAGGGGCTCCGAGCAATAACAAAAGAGTATGGTGCTCTTTTGATCTTTGATGAAGTTATCACAGGATTCCGCTTAGCTAAAGGCGGGGCACAGGAGTATTACAACATTATGCCTGATATCACTACACTAGGTAAAATAATTGGCGGCGGACTTCCAGTTGGTGCTTATGGCGGACGTAAAGATATTATGGACATGATGGCTCCTGCTGGTCCTATTTATCAGGCAGGGACATTGTCTGGTAACCCTTTGGCTATGGCAGCAGGTATCGCTATGCTGAACCTTATCAATGGTACACCTGATTTATATAAAGAACTGGAAAGAAAATCAGCAAAGTTGGAAAACGGTTTAAAGAAAAATCTTTTAGAGGCAGGGGTATCTGGAGTTATCAATAGGATTGGTTCTATGATGACCTTGTTCTTTACCAAAGAGAAACAGGTGACCTCGCTTGATGAAGCGATGAAATCAGATACTGAAAAATATGCAAAGGTATTTAAGCTATCATTGGAAAGCGGGATTTACCTTGCTCCTTCGCAATTTGAATGTACGTTTGTTTCGTATGCACATAGTGATGAAGATATTGACAAATTAATTCAAGCGAATCTTGAAGCACTGAAACAATTATAGGTTTACAAAATAAAATCCAAAATGGATAACTCAATATTTGTAAAGACATTAAAAGGAGAAAGCACTGAAAGACCACCGGTCTGGTTTATGCGTCAGGCAGGCCGTGTATTGCCATCGTACCTTGAAATGAGGAAAGATAATAGCTTTCATGGCTTAATGCGTTCCCCTGAATTAGCTGCAAAAGTTACTCTTCTGCCTGTTTATGAACTAGGTGTTGATGCAGCCATTTTATTTTCTGATATACTCGTAATTCCTGAAGCTCTGGGAATGGATCTGACATTTTCTGATACAGGACCAAAATTTAAAGAAGCATTAAAAGATATTGAAGATCCTTTATCTTCATTGAAACCTGACGCATCAAAACTTGAGTATATTTATAAAGTTATTGATGAAATTCACAAAACAAAACCTGAGGGAACACCACTGATAGGCTTTTGCGGCGCACCATTTACAACCTTATGTTATATGATGCAGGGCTTAGGCACAAATCACACATTTCCTGATGCTGTAAACTTGCTTTATAAAAATAAAGAATTAGCAAAGAAATTACTTGAAGCTATCACAGAACTATCCATTGAATATGCATTGAATCAGGTGAGGCATGGCATTGCAGCATTCCAGATCTTTGAAACACATGCGGGCTTAATACCACAGGAATTATACTTTGAAATGGCTATGCCTTATGTGAAAAAGATATCCAGTGCAGTAATGAAAACAGGTACGCCTGTAATATTTCTGCCCAAAGGATTAGGCATAGGGATAAAACATATTAACCCTGGAGATACTGATTTTCTGAGTATCGACTGGCAAACACCCATTGCTGAAGCACGTGAATTGGTTCATCCTGAAATTGGATTACAGGGTAACCTTGATCCACGTCTGCTTATGGCTGACAAAAGTACGATCATCAGAACATTGGAAACATATATTCCTTTCGGCTCAAAAGAAACTAACTGGATATTCAACCTGGGGCATGGATTTGTTCCCGGTATCCCTTTTGAAAATGCAAAATTAGTTGTGGACTGGGTAAAAGAAACTAACTGGAAAAGAAAATAGTTTATGAATATAAGTAGTGATTTTTTCAATAAATACAATGTCTCCGGGCCAAGATACACAAGCTATCCGCCTGCAAATTTTTTTCAGACAAGCTTTTCCAATACAGATTATATTGAACAAATAAAGGCTTCCAATTCACAGAAACCGGAAAATATTTCCATTTATATTCATATTCCTTTTTGCCCTGTGCGATGTCATTTCTGCGGTTGCAACACAGTTGTAGGACAAAAGAAATCTATATTAGACAGATATGTTGATGCTGTAAAACTGGAGATCAAAAAGGTATCATCCTTAGTGGATGCAAAAAGAAAAGTCACACAAATTCACTGGGGCGGTGGCACTCCAAATTCAATTTCCATGAGTTATATTAAAGATATCATGGATCTGATAAAAGAGAAATTTACCGTGGAAACAAAGGCTGAGATTGCAATAGAATGTAGTCCTGCTTATCTTGAATTCAGTCATATCGATCAGCTTGCTGAAATGGGATTTAACCGCATGAGCCTGGGGATACAGGATTTCCGAGATGATGTGCTTGAAGTGGTGAACCGTCGTGCACCTAAACATCCAGTGAAAGAAGTTGTGAATTACATGCGTACAAAAGGATTTAAGGGAATAAACCTCGATTTCATTTACGGGCTTCCATTACAGACTATTGAAAGTTTCTCTGAGACAGTAAAGAAAGCTTTGGAAATTAAACCCGACAGAATGGTCACTTTTTCTTATGCTCATGTTCCATGGGTAAAAGAAGCACAAAAGGAACTTGAAAAGATCGGTCTTCCTGATGCAAAAGTTAAAATGGCCATGCTTGTCACAACCATTGGTCAGATGCAGGAAGCAGGTTATATTCCTATAGGTATTGATCATTTTGCACGACCAGATGATGAGTTGGCAAAAGCATTCCTGAATAAAAAATTACATAGAAACTTCCAGGGGTATTGTACACTTGAAACAACAGGACAGGTTTACGGATTCGGAGCATCTTCCATCAGCCAGTTATGGGGTGCTTACGCACAGAATCAAAAAGGTATCATTGAATATATGGATGCCATTGAAAAAGATGGGTATGCTATTGAGCGTGGTTATAAACTAACAAGGGATCAACAGATCATACGAGCAGTGATCAATAGCATTATGTGTAATGGACTCCTGCAATTTAGTGAGATTGCAAAACAATTTGATCTTACTGTTGAAGAAATTAAAAACATAGTCGGCTTTGAAAGATCAAGGTTCAATGAATTTGAACAGGATGGACTGATTGAAATCAGCGAATCTGAGATTTCATTATCCCCTAAAGGTTTTATGGTGGCCAGAAATATTGCAATGGCATTAGACCCTGATCTAAAAAAGGGAGAAGCAATTTATTCCAAAACATTATGACAGGGGTATTGCTTGTAAATATGGGTGGCGCATTATCCCTGAAGGAAATGAAAACTTTCCTGTCACGCATGTTTATGGACCCATATATTCTTCCCTATAATAAATTTACCCGTTCCATTTTATCCTTTATCATCTGTAATACCCGCTATAAGAAATCATGGAAGAAATATGAGTTAATAGGCGGAACACCCATTATCAGGGCAACACAAAAAACTATGTCTGCATTGCAAAATGAGCTTCCTGATACCTTCAAAGTAAAAGTTGCTTTTTCGTATACATCACCATTGATACATGAAAGTTTAGCTTCATTTAATAATGAAGGTGTAAATGATGTCATTGTTATTCCACTATATCCGCAGGCAAGTCATACTACCACATTGAGTGTTGTAAGTGATGCGAATAATGCCGTAAAGAGATTTCCCGGAATGAAACTTAAGTTCATCAACGAATTTTATCAGCATGAAAGTTTCCTGAAATTCTGGGCTAAAAACATTCATGATCATATTATTAAAAATAAATATTGCAGTCCGTATCTTATATTTAGTGCGCATTCCATACCAAAACATATGGTAGACAAAGGCGACACTTACCCAAAAACAATTGATGAATGTGCAAAGAACATTGCTCATAAACTTGGTTTCGAATATGAATGTGCTTATCAATCGCGTATGAAAGGAAGTACCTGGATTGGTCCGGAAATAAAAGAAAGACTTAAGGAACTTGCAGCATCCCGCAAAGATGAGATCATATTGATACCAATTAGTTTTGTAAATGAGAACCTAGAAACTCTTTACGATCTTGATGAAGACATCATACCCTATAGTAAAAAAGAACTTGGCATAAAAAAAATATCACGTATAAATATTCCTGAAGCTGACCCTTTATTTATTCAGCTGTTGGCGGATATTATAAGAAACAACTAATATGAAATAGCCATGAGCAATAATGTTCACAACAACCATAGTGATTATTACATGGCGTATTCCATGTGACCTTTAAAAACAAAAGAATAAGCACATGAAAGAAGTTATTATCCTGGGAACAGGCATCACCGGTCTTGCCACTGCGCACCATCTCAGAAAAAAGGGAATTGATGTACTCATGATCGATCAGGCAGAAAGAACAGGTGGAGTGATACATTCCGTTTCAGAAAACGGATTTGTTTACGAAGAAGGTCCAAACTCAGGTGTTATTGGAAATGTAGAAGTATTGAGACTTTTCGATGATCTGAAAGGTGATTGCGAACTGGAAGAAGCAAACGGCGTCAATAAAAAACGCTATGTTCTTAAAAGTGGGAAATGGGCGGCTCTTCCAAATGGTCTGCTTTCAGCAATAGGGACTCCCCTATTCACGCTGGGTGATAAATTCAGAGTATTGGGTGAACCATTTCGTGCAGCAGGCAAGAACCCTCATGAAAATTTATCGAATATGGTAAAACGGAGACTTGGAAAGAGCTTCCTTGATTATGCGGTGGATCCTTTTATCATAGGTGTTTATGCAGGTGACCCGAACCGGCTTATTCCTAAATATGCTTTACCTAAATTGTATAATCTTGAACAAAAGTATGGCAGCTTTGTAAAAGGCACCATTAAAAAAGCAAAAGAACCAAAAACAGATGAAGAAAAAAAGGTTACTCGTGGCGTATTTTCAGTAAAAGGTGGCTTTTCAAATTTGATCACTGCTATTGAAAAGAAGATTGGTATTGAAAATATGGTTCTTGGAATTTCTAATTTAAAAGTTATACCATTTGAGAATCATTTTAAGGTTTACTTTAATAGTAAGGATGGTAAGCCAGTTGAAATTGAAACTAAAAAAGTAATCTCTACGATAGGAGCATATAACCTTGAGCAAGTTCTTCCATTTATTGACAAGGACAGTATTTCCAAATTAACTGCACTCCATTATACAAGGGTAATTGAAGCAGCTATCGGCTTCAACAAATGGGAGGGAATTAACCTTGATGCATTTGGCGGGTTGATACCATTTAAGGAAAACAGGGATATGCTCGGTGTATTATTTATGTCGTCGCTGTTTGAAAACCGTGCGCCAAAAGATGGTGCTTTGCTATCTGTATTTCTTGGAGGAGTTCGCAGACCCGATATTGTTACTAAGTCTGAGAATGAAATTAAAGAAATACTCAGTCGTGAAATTTGCGACCTGATGAAAATTAAAAAGTTTAACCCTGAATTACTTAAAATTATCAAACACGAATGGGCTATCCCTCAATATGAAGTTGATAGCGGAGTACGTTTCGAAACAGTTGAAGCATTAGAAAAGAAATATCCGGGCCTCATCATAGGCGGGAATCTTCGCAATGGTATTGGAATGGCCGATCGTCTATCGCAGGCCAGGATGCTTGCCGACGCTGCTATTTAAAATTATGATTTCACAAAAAGTTAATATGATACGAAACTTTGAACTTTCTAACTGGCACGATTTCTTTATTCTTTTACATTCCATCATTAGCGTAACACTTTTATTGATCTCTTTCTGGGTCATTATGCGCTCAGTGCAGGGAATCATTAAAAATAAAAGTTATACCAAATTAGATAAGTTCCTTTCATTTGCCTTTATTGTAAATCTTTATCTGCAGTTAATTTTCGGACTTGTTCTTTTTTCTAATCTTGGATCATCATCTGAAAACGGGTATTTGGGAGGAGATTTATCCTCAAGTATGGTTTCAAAACGTTTGTGGCCTATTGAGCATATTGTTTTGATGTTATTTGCACTATTCATTGCAAACCTCGGACTGATCATCTCTCTTAAGTCAAATGATGACAGGGATAAGCATCAGAAAATTTTAATATACTATCTCATTTCCCTATTCATGATCGCTCTGTCGTTGAGCATCAATTACATTTTCTGAATTCAGTCAAAATAAAAAGCCATCGAATACTTCCGATGGCTTTCATAATCCCTTTTAAAATGGTTCTATTTCTTTTTAACTACAGCATCTTCCATTAATACTTTATAAGTGTAATTATATCCAAAATCCTTATCTAAACCAATTTTGCCTTCAGCAATAACAGTATCACCATTGGCCACTTCATTCTGTGACGTTACAGTTAAGTCAAAATTATTATCAAATTCTGTTCCATCCTGAAGATGTATCCAGTTCTTATTCATTATTGCCGCATTAATTTTTATTACCTTTCCCCTTACTTTTACTGATTTACCGGCATATGCAGCTTTATTTTTATATAATTCAGCGATAGTAATACTGCCAGCCACAGGAGTTATTTTCACATTGATCTTTTCAGAAGTAGTTTTTGCAATATGCTTTGTCATGTCTCCTTGAGGATTATCCGGAACTACATTAGCTGCTGAAGCAGAATCGCTAACAGGAGTGCTGCTGAAATTGTCAATAAAATATACAGATTCAAATGTCCTGTTCAATTCTTTACTTTTGAAATCCTTCATTTCCATTCCGCCTTTATAATAGTAAGTTGTTCCAACAACCGGGTTACAGGCCGGAGCTGCAAGCCATTTCTCTTCATCACCTTCAGTAACTCTAAGATAAGTGTATTCACCTGCCTGTAAAGCTTCCTTTACCACAACTTCATGAATATTTGGATTTTTCTCAGATTTTTTCTTTGAATTTCCGCATGATTGACTTAATGTCATTATTGAAATAATACATAATATACCTAATAATGCTTTCATAGTAATTATTAAATTAAATTTATGAAACGAAAATACAATAAATATGATTATCAAGCATGATAACCTTTTCTTATATAATAAATAAAGGACACCTGAATATTATGGTGTCCTTTATTTAATTATTGCTTTAGAAATTAATCATTAGTTTTCAAACTTGAAATCTAATTCATCATGGTTTTACTTGCTTGGGTCTTTATGTGTTATTTTAGCTAAAAAAGTAGCATAGTCAAAAGGTTGTGGGAAGGGGTTACCTTCGCCTTTATGACAAGTTTCGCATGTTTTCTGGTCGGGTATTATTAAACCATTTGTTACTGCAGTAGCCTTATCTTTCATAATTGACATAGTCTTGTATGCACTACCGGCTCCATGACATGATTCACAGGAAACACCTTCTTCTTTGGTAATTGTTGCCGCAAGAAGACTTGCATCCACTGAAGCTGCAGTTGAGTGACATTTAAGGCATTTTGCTTCTTTGCTCGGATCTGCAATGCCATTGGCTTTTGCATAAGTCATAGCCTTATCGCTGGTTAAATCTGTAAAAGCTTTTGAATGCTGGGTTGACGACCATTTATTGTACTGCTCGCCTTTTGCAGGATTATTATGACACATCTTGCATGATTTTGCCCCTACATATTTGTTCTGGGCTACCAATGCATTCACTGCAAAGAAAACCAGACATAAAACACTTAATAATTTTTTGTTTAACATTTTCTTTTCCCTTTCTTTTTTAGTTTATTATTGATTTATTTTCGTTTATTAATTTATTCAAGAATATCCCTCATATCCTATTATTATAGTAGCACAAAAGTAATAATTATACTTTTATTATGCAATAACTTTGCCAAATTATTATCAATATTTTAACAAAATTTATCAACATCATGTTGAACCTACCTTTTGGCAAGGAAAGATAATATATGTCAATTACTTTTATTATTAGTTTTTACTAAAGTTGTCCTAATGATTCATGTTACATAAATATCTTTTTACCGCAAAGCTGCCTTATTTCTTCCGGTATAAATCCTTTAATAATTCCTCGAAAGATGGTTGTGGGATAGGTCATAATATTAGTTTATAATGTGTTATAAACAAGTCTACTTGTTCTTTAGTCAAGCGAGTTTCTTTTAAGGCAATTTTATTTATTCGTAATATTATTATAAATTCCCGTTCCAGCATACTAGTCTGCCTGAGCTATAGGCAAGTTTATCACGCTGATAAGGTAGCTTATCACTCTGTCAAGGTAACTTATCACTCTGTCAAGGTAACCTATCACGCCGATAAGGTAACTTATCACGCCGATAAGGTAACTTATCACGTCGTCAAGGTAACTTATCACTCTGATAAGGTAACTTATCACACTGTCAAGGTAACCTATCACTCCATCAAGGTAACCTATCGCTCCGTCAAGGTAACCTATCGCTCTGATAAGTCAGCTTCTCACCTTGTAAAACTATACTGTCGTTCCAATAATTTTTATCTTTAATATGCTTCCTAACTGCCAATAGGCAAACCTATTTGTAATTTCCCTGCCTTTTTGCTTACCAGAAGCAAATAAAAAAAGGCTTTAACAATGGTGTTAAAGCCCTTTTGAAAGAATAACAATTAAGTTAATTAATTACTCACCTGCTTGTTTTAATTGATAAAGTGTAGCATCAAGCAAAGCTAAGGTGTAATCAGGGTTATGAATTCCTAAGCTGAAATCCTCCACAATCAACTGGAAGTTGATTGCAGCTCCCATCTGCACATTTAACAATCTTGGGAATTTTGGCAATGAGCTGTTATAATTAATCTGGCCAGTGGTAAAACCAGTTGTTGATGCGCTCCTGATATTTCCGGTAGGGTATGAAGGAGAATAAATATTAATTTCACCATCATATCCCTGAGGAGTAACTTCAGCCCATGTATTTTTACTGTACCATTGTTGTTTATAGAAGAAATCACTGTGCCGGCCAAGTCAGCCAACCTGCATCCTTGGTTAAATGAGCGTCATACTATCCAGATAATTTAATACCAGCGTTCTTAAATTTGTCCACTGGGCATATGCTGCACTCATAGCGGTATGACAACCACTGCCTATATTACAACCTCTGAAGTTTCTTGTAATGGTGTAACCGGTAGGTGGTGCTGTAGTGTTTGTTGTACTGTCAACATAAGCCATCCAGAATGAATGACCGCCTGTTTCAATAACGCCGCCTACGCCACCTAATGCTGAGGTTGCCATAGTTGGGGAAGCCATATGACACATTGCACAGGTGCCATTTGTGTTATGGGTTGAAAGTGAGTAACCTGCTACAGATGGATAAGGATATGATGTAGTAGGGCTGCTTGCAAACTCAACTGCCCCTTTACCTGAATAAATAACACCTATAGTTCCATGGTGATTAACCTGTCTTTGAGTAGGCGACCACTGGTTATCCGTTGCGCCTGTAGTACTGTCGTAGAACATTACTGTGGGATTAGCAGCCAGGTATTTATAATCAACACTTTTACCGCTGTCTATTGCAAAACCTGCAGACGTGCTGGTGCTAAATGCACGTGGCTGGTGACATTTCAAGCATAGATTTGAACCTTTGATTCCCACAGTACTGCCATTAGCATCCAATGAAGGATCCCTGTTGGTATCATTATAATAAATGGAAGGCTTAGAACTTGCACCTATTGATGCCCACATAACAGAAGGAACAGAGTCGGTTGTCATCAATTTCATAGTTGTATCACTTTCGTTATGACAAGTATTACAATCTATTTTATTTGGCGCATGGGTCATGCTTGAAGAAGCCGATGCTGACGCATTATAGTTAAAAGTATATTTATTCCCTGATAAAGTATAATTAGGAATCGTATGGTTACTTACAACATCAAGAAAAGCATCCTTGGCATGGCAGGGAGAACAACCTGCATTTGTACCTTCTGATATATAAACTGTACCTGTGCTGTGTTCAGAATATTGATAATCGGTCGTGTTTTGAGTTATCTTGCTTTGCATACTGGTGGCAGAAGGATCCATGTTATGGCAAGACATACAGTTTAATGAAGCTCCGGCAGCGCCTGTTGCTCCAGTTATTCCTGTTGCCCCTGTTGAACCGGTTGATCCTGTTGGCCCGGCAACTGTTGAAGTTGCTCCGGTTATTCCTGTTGCACCGGTTGCACCAGTTGCTCCTGTTGGACCTGTAGGACCTGCTGCTGAACTGCCTGATGATGCTGCATACAAAGCATAAGGTACACTAACTAATTGGCTAGTTCCAACAATAGCAGTATAGTTTGTTCCACCTGCTGGGTCAGTACCTGTTTTAATAAAATAAGGGCCATTTGACCAGTCAATTCCTGAAAATGGGCCTGTAATAACTGTTCCGCTTCCAATCTGAATTGTTACCAATCCGTCTGCATTAGTAGTCGGAGTTTGAGTTTCTACATATACTGCTGTTCCGCTTGTTGAGCCTTGCAATATACTTATCTGCATTCCAACGGTTGTATTGTTTACAAGAGTATTGCTAGCATCACGTATCACACCTTGGTAAGTGAGAAATTGTGGTGCCTGCCCCAAAACTATTGAAACCTGGAAGCAGCAAAATAGCACGAATGCTATACTTAATTTTTGTACTGTTTTCATCATTTTTTAATTTTAGTTTTTAATTACTTTAAATTCTTTTGATTCATTTTTACTGTTTGTTACTTTGATAAAATAGGCAGCATTTGCATAATCTGCCATGTTTATGTTGGTCTGTGTACCGTCGAGCCTTTTCTCTTCGAGCTTTTTTCCATTCATGTCGAAAAGCTGGTAAAGAAGGTCTTCAGTATTACCATTTGTTACACTTAAAATAATGTAATTAAGGGTAGGATTCGGAAATAGCGTTATATCAGCTGCTATATTCTTTTCATTAATCCCTGTTAATAAAAAAATTTCCCAGGGTTGCTGTACCCCTTGTGTAATAGTTCCATTAGCACTTGTCGTGTTAATGTAATTTGCTTCCCCAACGGTATAAGTCACCGAGCCACCGGTACCACTGGCAGTTCCGCCCGAGCTTACAGCATCTTGCTGGGCAAATAAATGAGCCCCCCATCCAAGGAGACAACAAGCCATTAATAAAATTGTTTTTCTCATTTTTTATTGTTTTAATTAATAAATAGTGATTACTTAAATCTATTTTTAAGTCTCTTTGAAGGTATTGAATGGACTATTGATAACATGCGACCCCATGTTTATTATTGATATAGCAACCTTATTAGCTTTATAAATCATTTTATTTAACTGCAAATATAGACAATATATATATACTATAGTATATATAGGACATGTATCATAAAAAAAATGAATTTACTATTAATTCATCATTGTTTTTCATCCTGACAAAATTTAAGCAGGCAAATATGGGTGCAATATACGAATAAATAATATATGCAATAGCATAAATAGGAAATATTTTGTTAATATATTTGTATTTTACTGTAGGTCAATCTGATAAAATTTGTTTAAGTTATGATATTCTTAACAATTGAAAGTGAAATAACAATTTTTAGTAAAAATTAATTTCGCTTATTACGGGATAAAGTTTATTTTTGGAAATGATTTTACAATAATACCGAATAAAAAATTAATGCAATGAACTTGGTAAATTTAGAATATATATTTAAGTTTGTATTCATAAGTATACAATTGTAAAAATCAATAAATCCTTAATATCTTTATTCTAATGGTTTATTTAGTATTCTGAAATTAATTATTATTTATACCTCTTAATCAAACCTTATTTTATGAAAAAAATATTTGATTTTCTTTTTTCAACAAAAGTTACACTGATACTGCTTTTGATTTTTGCAATAGGGACAGCTATGGCTACATTCATTGAAGATAAATATGATACAGTTACTGCTAAAATGATGGTATATAATGCAAGATGGTTTGAAGTTTTATTGCTTTTGCTTATCATGAATTTTATTGGAAATATTAAGACTTTCAATTTATTAAGCAAGAAAAGATTAACAGGATTTGTTTTCCATCTGGCATTTATTATTATTATTATTGGTGCAGGAGTTACAAGATATTTCGGGTTTGAGGGTGATATGCCTATTCGTGAAGGAAAATCTTCCGACATTATCTACTCTGTCAATTCATATTTTCAGATAAAAACCACATATAATAATAAGGACTATTTTAAAGCAGTTCCTTTTTCTATTAGTGAATCCATGCATAATTCTTTTAAGACTAATTTAGAAATTGAAGGAAAAGGTGATGTGGAAATTGCTTACAAAGGCTTTGTCAAAAATGCTGTAAATGAAATTCATGAAAATGTTGACGGCGGAAAAGACATACTCGAAATAAATGCTTTGATTAATAATAAAAAAGGATATTTTGATATTAAAGATGGTGAATCCCAAAAAGTAGGTGATCTTGATTTATCATTTAATGGTAATACAGATACTGCAGCAGGAATCAGGATAATAAAAAAGAACGATTCCCTGATGTTGGTTTCTAAATTTGGTCTTACAAGGACTAATATGAATGAAACAGAGTCTTTTAAGATTGCTAAAGACTCAGTTTACCCTTTCAATGAAAATTATATCTATAAATCGAATGACGTTTTATTTATATTTAATAAATTATATAAGAAAGCGAAAATAAATGCTGTACAGGGATCATCAAAAGAACAAGGTATGGATGCTTTGCTATTTAATATCACTTTTAATAAAAATAAGCAGGATGAATTCATATACTGTAGCACAGGATATACTCCCGATTTCCAAGACATAAATATTGATGGTATTCCTTTTCAAATAGCTTACGGTTATAAAGAAATAAAACTTCCATTTTCCCTTTATCTTGAGAAGTTTATATTGGACAGATACCCGGGATCAATGAGCCCTTCATCTTATGCAAGCAATGTTACCCTCATTGACAACAGATACAATAAAAATGAAAAACATACAATCTCCATGAATAATGTTCTTGATTATGGAGGCTATAGATTTTTTCAGTCATCTTACGATACCGATGAAAAAGGAACAATATTTTCAGTTAACCATGATTTTTGGGGAACATGGATTACCTATTTAGGATATTTTCTATTAGGAGTTGGTTTCCTTTTAACTCTAGTAAATAGAAACTCCAGGTTTTTTGTATTACGCCAAAATATTAAAAAAATAAGAGAAAAGCGGAAAGCTGGATTATTGACCTTATTGTTCATTACCGGTTTGGGTGGCGTATCATTTTCTCAGGATATAAGCCCGAAAATAGTAAGTAGAGAACATGCTGATAAATTTGGACATCTTTTAGTACAAACATTTGATGGCAGATTTGAACCTGTGCATACATTGGCTTATGATCTAATGCACAAGATTTCCAGAAAGGATCAATTCGATGCAGAGCTTAAAGGGGGGGGAGTGGATGCAGTACAGGTTCTGTTGGATATGCTTATTGACCCTGCTTATTGGAAACAGCAAAAAATCATTTATATCCGGGAGAAGTCTGTTCAGGATGTAATAGGTGTTACTGAGGGGTATGCTTCCTTTAATGATTTTTTTGATCAGCAATCTAAATATAAGCTTTCCGGATATGCTGAAAAAGCTTTCAGGAAAAGTCCTGCAAAGCAAAACACTTTTGATAAGGACATCATTAAAGTGGATGAAAGGGTGAATTTATGCATGACATTATTACAGGGTTCCCAGCTAAAGATATTTCCTGCACAGAACTCAATAAGAAACCAGTGGGTAAATTTTAGTGAAGCACCTGCTCAGGTACCGCTGACCGGCTCCATTTCAATAATTAATGACGATTTACAGTTAAAATCTTTTACTTATTCAAATGTTTTTGACCTGTACATACAATCTGTTTTTGAGGCTATAAAATCCAATGATTACTCCCGTCCGGACAAGATAGTAAAGTATCTTGAAAGCATTCAACGCCAGAGTGCCTCAGCCGATTTATTGCCTTCAAAATCACAAGTTAACTATGAAATATTTTATAACAAAGCTAAAATTTTCGAGAATCTTAGGGATATATACAGTATTCTTAGCTTGGTTATGCTGGTACTGGCTTTTATTGAAAATTTAAGACTGAAAAAGAGTAAGTTTATTCGTATTAGTTTGAACATTTTCATAGTGCTTTTAGGCATTGCATTCCTTTATCACACATTTGGAATGGGAATACGCTGGTACCTAACAGGACATGCACCATGGAGCAACGGGTATGAAGCGCTGCTTCTTGTTGCCTGGGGAGGGATACTTGCCGGCTTTTGCTTTTTACGCTATTCTAAAATTACGCTGGCTTCAACTGCATTATTGGCATTTATCATGTTAATGACAGCAGGACTTAGCAATTACGACCCGCAATTGACAAATCTTCAACCAGTATTAAAGTCCTACTGGTTAATTCTTCATGTTGCCGGAATAACAATTAGCTATGGATTTTTGGGATTAGGTTTTATACTTGGTCTTATGAATATGTTCTTGTATTTGTTTAAAACAAACAAAAACAATGTGCGGCTTGATTTATTAATAAAAGAACTTACCTATATTAATGAAATGAACCTGGAAATAGGACTGTTTCTTGCAACTGTCGGTACATTTCTTGGAGGAATATGGGCTAATGTTTCATGGGGCAGATACTGGGGATGGGATGCAAAAGAAACCTGGGCGCTTATTATAGTCATAGTTTATGCAATTATTCTACATTTCAGATTAATTCCTAAACTTAAAAGCGCATATATTTTTAATGTAGCATCAATAGTAGGATTCGGGACAGTTCTAATGACATTTATTGGTGTTAACTATTATTTGTCAAAAGGACTTCACAGCTATGGAACGGGTGATACGCCTATATTTCCGATTTGGGCATGGATAATGATTTTCTCGGTAATATTACTGATTGTTGTAGCAGGTGTGAAAGAAAAACTATTAAATAAGAAGGTATAACTTCAGGGTTTTCTTCATTGCTTTAGGGTTTAGATTATTTTTGCTTTAATTTATGCCCTTTTGGTTACAATTTGCTCTTTTCTAATTATAATAGTTACTATTCCTTCAACAATAGTTACTTTCCCTTCAACAACAATTACTATTCCTCCAAGGAAAGTTACTTTCCCTTCAACAATAGTTACTTTTCCTTCAGCAATAGTTACCTTCCCTTCAGCAATAGTTACTTTCCCTTCAACAACAGTTATTAAGCCTTACATAAAATAAAAAAACCTTACATGAATTATGTAAGGTTTTTCATCAAATTTATCAGCTATTAAAAGAACACCCTTGTAATATTGAACCCTATTGCAAGTCCACTTTTTATACCATTTTTATTTAAAAAGTAATTCTGGTTATAAACCATATTCTGCTGGTAAACTATAGAACCTCCGGTAGAAACAAATATCTGGAATGAATGGGCAGCAGTTGCTATCTCAAAACCAAGAGCAATAATAGGCTGTGGATTTTTGTAAGCATCGTTTTCCGGTATTTTCAGTTTGGAAAAATTAGCATCATATTCGAACATAAATGCATGGGTATCATCAATGTTGAGTTTCCCAAGTGCGGAAAATCCAAAGTTATCATTCGGTCTCACAGGCTTTGCTGTTGAATCACCACCGGCCGGTACTTGTGGATTTGCTGTTTCAACCAGATTATAATGTGCATAAGTTGGCGCAACTTGCAAATTGAAAAATTTACAAAATTTATATGATACGAGTATTTCATTAAAATATGAAAAACGATAAACTCCTTTGAAGGCCGGATCGGCAAATACTGAAGTTGCGCTTCCATTAAATGCTACGTCTCCGTAATAAGTAACAGAAACCGGTACACTTCCTGAATTTGTCTGCTTTAAAAAATTCCATTTTAAATCTCCATCAAAAAGTAAATTGTCTTTTGTAGCCCCCAGACCAATTTGTAAATTCTTAAGAATGCCGTAATCCACTCCTAATCTTATATTGGAAGGAGCATATAAGCCCCAGGCCATTTTACTTCCATCGCTTAGCGCCCCAAAACGATGATTGATGACGCATTCAAAAACATTAGCACCATTGGTCATATAAGTTTGGTTTTCGAGGAAGATACCACTATTAAATGTATTGCTTACAGGTTTGTCATCCTTAGTTTTCGCATCCTGCCCAAATGAGAAGGAATTACCTATTATAACAAACAGAACAATTGGTATAAAATTAAGCATTATTGCCCCTATTGATTTCTTTTTCATGATCATTGTTTTATTTTTTATGATTTTAATTTGTTAAAAGTCTTTTGAAGAAATTTAGTTATTTTTAGCACCGGCAGTTATCCATTGAAGTACTTTAGGTGCAAATGTTGCATCACCTGCATATGTTGCCATATTTCCACCTGTATTTAATTTTTTATAAAGAGTACTATTAGCAGGGGTTATTGTATCAATATCCCCATTACTCATCAATGCATTGTATGAATAGCCTGATGTGAGGTCGGGAGGCTGGTCGCCTGCATGATCATGGCAACCTATACACTTAGCTGTAAATGTCGGTTGTATATCAGTAGAGAATTTAATAACAGTTGTCGTTGAAGTGGCACGCGCAACAGTTGGTTTTACTGTATCTTTTGTACAGCCAACAATAGCTCCAAAAAGAATAACTAGGATAATTACAAGTCTATTTTTCATTTTCTGTTTGTGTTAAATTTTAATTATAAATATTAGAATATATTCAGTTTATATGATTAAAGGTTTATGCATATTAAATATTCAAGAAGTGCTTATTTACAGACATTTTTATATTTATACCACTTATGCTATAAGAATGATAGTGCAAATATATATTATATTTTAACATTCTACAAGTTTTTTTACTTCTTTTTAACAAAATTTTAATATTTACTGATCCTTGCTTTGAAGGATATCAATGCAATCGATTGATACGGAATTATTTATAAAGAAATAATTAAGATGAATTAGGAGAAAAATATGAAACATCCGATTAGTAAAATCAGATTGAATTTCTTTATTTTAAACAATAAATAAGGTTAAAAAACAAGGTCTATCAAATTTACCAATTTGTTATGGCTTATTATTTACAATGAGCGACTGCATTTGCCTGGTCAACCCTTTTCTTAGTTTTTATGTGTTTTTTCACAATCATATCTAGCGTGACACTTTTCATATGGTTTGTGATAACATCATTCAGGTCCATCCAATATTCACTAGCAACACAAATTCTGGAAATAAAGCAAGTTACAGGTTTATTCATGCAATGAATGATGGAAAGCTCCGGTTCGAATGACCTGTAAACATCGTAAATCGTAATTTCCTGAGAAGGACGTGCAAGCAGGTATCCGCTTTTTTTCCCACCGGCATTCATGATCAATCCATTTGACTTCAATGCACCAATTATTGGATCAAGGTATTTTTCTGATAAATTTTGATTCTCGGCAATTTCTTTTTGATGAAGCCCTGTAAAATTCTTTTTTCTCTCGTTTAATCCGAATTCGAGCATTGCTCTGAGGCCGTAGCGAATTTTAGTATTTACTTTCATATTCTATATTTTTAGTTCCTCATATCTGTTAAATGATTAACATCTGCAAAAATAAACAAATACTATAGATAAGCAAGGATATTTTTATAAAATTTTAAAATGCTTCTATTTTTATTAAGTAAACAACCACCTTCTAAGAAGGTGGTTTTAATAGCCGGAGGGCATAGCCCTCCATACGCACAAAACCAACGCAAATGAATGAAAAAAAATATTTTACATGCAAAGCGTAACATAACCACCCCTAAAGGAGGTGGTTTTAAAAATTTAATAAATCAACTATTATCCTAAAGTTTTAAGTAGTATATAGGAATGCTTCTCAGTTTATATTTACCATCATTCATATTAAAGATTGTCGCAAAAACTCTAGTTAAATTAAAGATTGTCCGGATTCTAAGATTTATACTGCAAACGGGATAAATTTCCGCAAAAATTAACAGAACAAAGTTAATAATTTAGAGAGAACGAATGTAAAATAAAAGAAGAAGCATATCAAATTAGATTGTACCAACAAACTAATGATATGCTTCAAATAAATCTCAGTGAAACTGAAATTCAAAAGCTAAAATATGAAAGATATTATTATCCATGTCCAATTATTCAGAAAAGAATACATGCGGTATACCTCAAGGCAACAACTAATATGTCAAATGAAATGATAGGAACTTTGGTTGGATTAAATCGGGATTCTGTAGGCGATTGGGTTCATCGCTATCAGGAAGGCGGCTTTGATGTTCTTTGCGGGATCAACTATGGCACAAATAAAAGCAGATTGGAAAACCATGCAGAAAGTATATTGAAATCTTTTATAGAACAGCCACCGATGAGTGTTAACGAAGCAAAATCGCGTATTGAGGCTATGACAGGTATCAGCCGGAGTCCTTCACAGGTACGTTCTTTTATGAAACGGCACGGTTTGCATTACATCAAAGCAGGACATATTCCCGCAAAAGCAGATGTTGAAAAACAACGGCAATGGATGAAAACAACATTAGAACCAGCGATTAAAGAAGCACAAAACGGAGAATGCCATTTATTTTTTGTGGATGCAGCACATTTTATATTACAACCTTTTATTTGTGCCTTGTGGTGCATGACGCGCTTGTTTATAAAAGCATCTTCGGGACGCAATAGAATCAATGTATTGGGTGCTGTAAATTCTATCACGAAAGAAGTTATTACATTGAGCAATACTTCTTTTATAAGTGCCGAAACTATTGTTGCATTTTTAAAGCAACTTCGAGAACTTTATGTGGATTTGCCCCTGAAAATTGTTTTGGATAATGCGCGTTATCAGCATTGCAAATTGGTTGAAAACACAGCTAAAGAATTAGGAATAACACTCTTGTTTTTACCTTCATATTCTCCCAATTTGAATATTATTGAACGATTATGGAAGTTCACAAAGAAAAAAATGTTATACGCAAAATATTATGAAACACCTTCTAAGTTTCATGATGCCATTAATGGATTTTTTCAAACTGTTAATCATAGATACAACTCTGATTTAAAAAATTTATTGACACTCAAGTTCCAATTTTTTCAAAATCAAACTGCGGAAATTTATCCCGTGTAAAGTATAACTTAAATTTTATTTATATATTGAATTTCAATTCATCAAAAATATATAGACTCTCTATTTCCTTCCAATCTTTATTTTGTTATTGCATTTGATAATGAAGTTGTTCAAAGTTGACGTAATAAAATAACACAAAATGCCAATAAGTGCAATGCTTTCCAATGATATTTATTTGTTTCAAAACGAACCAATAGTGCTTTAAAAGCATCCAACCAGGCATTGGTTCGCTCTATTACAAACCTACATTTATAAAGTATTTCATCAAATATATTTTCCGACACACATCCATTTCTTTTATTCATATCAATATTGTCAAAAATTTCATTTTGCATACAATATTGCCGAAACTCTGATACATCAAAACCTGCATCTGCATTAAGAAATAATCCGTCAGTTCGGATACCGGATGCTCTGATATTAGAAAACATTTTATCGGTTGTGTCTACCAAATTATACGCATCATTATGATTACCTGAAACAGGTTCACTACAAGCTAATGGAATACCTTGATTATCTGCAATTATTAATAAATTACTTGTTGAACATTTTTTCCTACCCTGATAACCAACTGCTTCTCCGCCTCGTTTGGCTGGTGTATGTGTACCATCTAATTGAATACTTGATAAATCTAGAATGTGCTTGTGTGCTTCTAATACAGATTGCCATACTTTGTTCCAGCTACCATCTTTACTCCATTTTTGGAAATGATAATATACGCTATTCCATTTGTATGCCGTCCTAAAGAATTGTTTCATTGGTAACTCTCGCCATTGACAACCCGTCTTTAACCGATACAGTATTGCCGCTACTACTTGATATTTTTTGACTTTTGTGTTACCCATCAAATTTCCGAATTGTAAATGCGGACAAATCTCTTTTTTATTATACTTTTGTTTATCATTATTTTTTTTTCACCAATGGTACTATTTATTGATTCTCAATATTTATGTGCCATTGGTGTTTTGTCAACAACCGACTTTGAACAACTTCAATGAATAATTTTCAATTTTAATATATTAATATAAAGTTAAGAAAAAAAACATAATTTTGCTTTCATAAGTAAGAATAATTGAAAGTTTCTTATAAACCCAATAACAAATATAAACGATACACAATGAGTAACCTAAAACCAATTGTATTTACACTATTTATTCTTTCATTATTAATTTCAAAAACTTACGCGCAAAATAAAGATGAAAAGAAAGCGGATGAAATATTTCATAGTTGCCATTATTATGATGCCATTGATTTTTATAAAAATGCCATTTTGAAAGAAACCGATAAAAAAGAAAAAGCAAAAATAACTTTTAAAGTGGCTCAATGTTACAGATTATGTAAAGACAGTAAAAATGCGGAGATTTGGTATAAGAAAGCATTAACGGCCAATTGTACTGATCATCTGGCTACGTTATATTATGCAGACATGCTTTTGGCAAACGGGAAAGTTGATGAGGCAACTGCGCAGTATAATGCCTATCTGGCACTTGAACCTTCTGATATGCCAGGTTTAAAGGGAGTCGAATCCTGCAAACTTGCTGTACAATGGAAAACTACACCTTCTGGTTTTGATGTTGTAAACTGCAACTCTTTAAACTCCAAAGATGATGATTACGCCCCGTCTTATTATAATTTTAAATACAATACACTTGCTTTTACATCATCACGTGAGGGCTCCATTGGGGAATATTACAGTGTTGTAAACGGACAATGCGCCCCTGACATTTATTTGTCAAGCGCAGATAAAACGGGAAAGTGGAGTATTCCTGCTTCTATTGGAAAGAACATTAACACAAAAAATGGAGAGTCGGATGCAAATGTATTTTTCAATGAAAGATATGCAACTGCAACGCCAAGTGAGTTATATTTTACCCGCAGCGTGATTGAAAAAGACAAAAAACAGATCAGTCATATTTATGTTTCAAAATTGAAAAGTGGATCAACAACAGATTGGGATTCTCCAATACTTATTCCAATTTCTGATGATACTGTTAACAGTTGTAGCCCCTGTATCAGCGCTGATGGACTTTCCCTATATTTTTCTTCAGATATGCCGGGCGGACATGGCGGAATGGATTTATGGATGATAAAACGAAGCGATAAAAATGCAACATGGGGAGAGCCCATCAATCTCGGCCCGAATATCAATACTGCCGGAGACGAAGTATACCCTTTCCTGAGTGTAAGCAAGGATACTTTATATTTTTCTTCCAACGGCTTGCAGGGAATGGGCGGTTTGGATATTTTTGTGGCAGTAAAAAATGGAAGTTCATGGTGTACACCTGTCAACCTGCAGTACCCTATCAATTCCTCCAGTGATGACTTCGGAATAATTTTTCAGAATAATAATAAAGGTTATTTCTCCTCAAACAGACTGGGTGGAAAAGGTGGGTTAGATATTTACACTTTCTCTAAGTCACAACATTAAATATCTTTTCTAAGTTTCATTTTTAATTGAAAAATAAAAACTCAGCACATAAATTAATATGCTGAGTTTTCTTTTTGTTAGTTTTCAAAATTTAAGTTTAGGATAGGTTCTCTTTTACTATGAGAATTTTATCAACACGATTGGCATCCATGTCAATCACTTCGAAGCGATAATTCTCAAAAAGAATATGGTCGCCTTTGGCCGGGACCTTATCAAGCATGTACATGATGAAACCACCTACGGTGGAAATATTTTGTTTTATTTCTTTGAACTCGTCTGAAACCTTAATTTCAAGATATTCCATTACTTCGTCAAACTGAAAATCGCCATCAACCAGAATAGAACCGTCGTCGCGCTTTGCTATCTGTGGCTGGTGATCCTGCAAAATATCAGGAATATCACCAAGCACATTATCTGATATATCTTGTATGGTCACAATACCATGCGTTTCTCCGTATTCATTCACTACTATCCCCATTTTTATCTTCCTTTTCTTAAAATCTTCAAGGAGTTTAATGGCTTTCATTGTTTCAGGGATAAAGAATGGGGGTGTCATTATATCCTCCAGATTCATCTTACCCTGCTTCTGGATTTGTTTCAGCATATCCTTGACATAAACAATGCCTTTTACCTCGTCAATAGTACCGTCGCAAACAGGGAAGCGAGAAAAAGGCGAATTGATAACTTCCTGCAAGAGTTCTTCTACAGGGAGTTCAAGGTCGAGCCAAACCACATCTTTATTGGGTGTCATTAGCGAATATGCTGTTTTATCGGAAAATGTCATAACGTCCTGAATAATCTCCGATTCCTGTTTTTCAAGCACACCATGTTCTGATCCCTGCTTGATTATTATCCTGAGTTCCTCCTCTGAAACTGGTGGATCAAGATTCTTCTTTATCTGGAAGAATTTAATAATAAATTTAGTTGAAAGGCTAAGGAACCATGCCAATGGTGCAACCACTGCCGAAACAATCTGCATAAACGGTATAAGTGCAATAGCCATTTTCTCGGGATTATTAAGGGCAATAGTTTTGGGAACTATTTCGCCTGCCACTAGCGAAAAATAAGCAAGTACGGCAATAACAATAATCATAGAAACTGGAGCAAGAAATTCACCTGAAAAACCTATACTGAATAGAAAATCAGTGAAATGTCTTGCAAGAGCCACTCCTCCAATAGCACCGGAAATAAGGCTGATACCTGTAATAACAATCTGTATCTCGGATATAAATCTTTCAGGCTTTTGCAATTTATTTAATATGATGCGTGCCGAAACATTTCCTTTTTGTGCTAATTCTTCCAGTTTAGAATTCCTGCAAGAAACAAAAGCTATTTCAAACAAGTTGCACAAACCGGTAAGAAAAATAAGGAAAATGATAATAAGAATTACATTCATCAGAAGTTAAGCTTTTTATTCAGAAAAGTGACAGACTGAATTATGGAACGGCAAATGTACAAAATAAATTTATTTAAGTATTTTGAACACTTATTCGAATCGTAACTAATAAGAATCAAGAATATAACCTTTTATTCCCGGATTACACCTGGTTCATTAATCTTTCGAGAACAAAAGCATATTTGCAAATTTGCTCATCAAACTTATACCGAAAGCCTAATTTCGCTTTTATATCTTCTGCCGAAATCATATCAGCATCTTTGCTTTGTGGAAAATGCTTAATAGTAAATTCGCCTGCGCTTTTCCTGATTTTAATTTGTAAGTTGTTCTCTTTCTTATCGCTCCTTCCATGTAAATAATCAACAAAAGCTTTTGCGGGAACATACCATACATTATTACTATTAACCGGCTTAATACTGTCTGCTAATGCCTTGCCATATATAACCAGCCTTGTTTCCTTATATTTTACAGGAACTTTTAACGGATATATTTCATCTTTAGCTTTATCAATAATAAAGGTATCAATAGGAGTCATGTCCTGCTTGTAAGCAAGCAGTTTAAACTGCGAAGCGTTTACATCAGCAACCACGTAGTTAGGCTCGTCGAGTGGATCGAAGAAACCGGCATCCCAAACTTTCCATACAAGGCCTTCGTTGTTTTTGTTACCGCTTCTTCCTGTGATATAATAAACCGTACCCTGCGATGGTTTTGATTTAAATTCATCATTTTTTATCGGATATGTCCACGAAATACCATGATCATGACCATTAAGCACAATATCAACATGGTTCGAATCAATAATCGGTTGCAGCAGGTATCTCAGGGTATCATTCGACCTTCTGACTTTATTATAATAAGGTGTTTTATGGAACAATACTATCTTCCACTTCCTGTCAGTATACTGCAAATCCTTGCGAAGCCAGTCGAGTTCTTTGCTTAACATCTCTTTGCCAGGTTTTTCTTCTTCTATCTGGCTATCCCACACTGCAAAATGAACATCGCCATAATCATACGAATATAGCTGTCCTTTAACTCCACCGGGCCATTTTGCGGCACCATGAACTGCCTGATGAAATTAACCGGTTTCCCTGCTCCCTCGAAGGCATTATTATAAGTATCGTGATTCCCTACTACCGGCATGAATGATATTTTATCTATCACATCCCGGGTAGCCTTATACCAGTTGGTCCAATGATTATAATCGCCACCAACCTCAACCAGGTCGCCCATATTGATAAAAAATTTGGCAGTGGGATTTGTTTTATAAGCATTATGAATGGTTGTTTCGAATACTTTATAATTTGGATCAACAGGATTGCCGCTCTGGCTGTCGCCGAAGATTAAAAATCTGAAACTTTTTGTTTCGGCCGATTCAGTGGTGAATACATTCAAAGAACTCCAGTTATCGCCATGACCTACCCTATAGCAATATGTTTTACCGGGATCAAGCCCCTCGATGGTCAATGTATGTATATTCCATATTCCAATATCGGTTTTGAATTTAACTGAACTGTCTTCCTTCACATCCTTTGCTTTAAAGGAAAAACTTACCGAATCTTCAATTCGCGCATATTGAACATCGCCGTCTGTTTCTGCAACTTCTGTTCTCCATGTAATGGTTTGTGTAGTATGCGGATCGCCTGACCATGTGAGCGTTACATGGTCGGGTACTGAAGATTTGGCAACCTGGTAACGGAAAAAAGTATTACCGGCAAGTAGTAAAACAAAGAATATTTTTTGGATTTTATCATTTTAAAATATTAATGTGGCAAATATATTTACTATGGATTAACTCAATATTAAATTTATATCAATCCTTAAAAAACCGGAATTTATACTTAAAGAATTAATCATCATTAAACGAGTTAAACCTGAAATAATTTGTAAGATTTTCAAAATACTATTTTTAACAAATTTTTGCTTTTGTGCATTCAGGTATATAAAGAAGAATTATTTAGGTTTTAATTGCAACAGTAAAAATTTAAACAATTAGTATAAAACGAATTATAAAAACTTAAATATTTTGAATGCAACCTTTTAATACTATTGCGTCTTATAATTGGGTTCGGGAATTATAATTGTTTACACCCAGATTGAACTAAAAAATTAATTGACCATAAAAACTGAAATCATGAAAAAGCTATTTACATCCGTAATTTTGCAAGCCATTTTTGGCTTGACAGCGCTTTAGCGCAATGGAGTTCTCCTATCAACATTTCGCCCAATGCAACTAATGCATCCATGAATGAGAATATGGGACCATGCATGGTTGCCAGTAATGACACCCTCCATGTAATTTGGTCGGATAAACGTACAAATGGAACCGCTATCTATTATAGACGTTCGATTGACACCGGACATACATGGGACACACCTGTTGCTATAACGGATACTAATGGCAAAGCCAGTATGCCTTCCTTAGCTGTAAATGGCAGAAATATTC
Organism: uncultured Bacteroidota bacterium; assembly: GCA_963831005.1. Taxonomy (GTDB): domain Bacteria; phylum Bacteroidota; class Bacteroidia; order Bacteroidales; family CG2-30-32-10; genus CAWHOW01. Next base: position 639 of record CAWHOW010000033.1, on the reverse strand, counting down.
ATGTAGTATGGTGGGACAGTTTAAATGAATCTACCTCGTTTGAATCTTCCGGACTTTCAGGTAACAGCTCTTTCTATATTCATTCTACTGATGGAGGAATACCTGGGCGTCAAAAGTTTGTATAGACAGCAGTACTTTATTCTGGCCGGGTGTTGCCGTTTCAGGCACTACTGTACTTGTTGCATTACATAAAGGGGTTATGGACAGTACAATGATTTGGCTAGTGAAATCTACAAATAATGGCAATTCATTTGGAACAGCCCAGCGAGTTTCAACACGCACAGGATATGGCCGTTCAGAAGACATGAGCACAGCTACCGATGGCAAATACATCCATATGACATGGAATGATAACAGGAGTGGAACTATGGAGATATATTACCGCCGTTCAAGGGATATGGGAGCAACATGGGATCCGAGGTTGCAATTACTTCAATGAATTCTTATACTACTATGGTTTCTCTTGATAGCGGGCACACAGATTTAGCTTATGGGCTGGATAGTACGAATTGGAATTCATGGATACGGCAATCTTCCGATTCTGGAACAACATGGAATGCTTGCGAACAGGTTACTACAAATACCACGTCAGGCAGGAATGAAGAATATCCATTTTTGGTCAGAGAAGGTTCTAACCTT
>CAWHOW010000032.1:0-107524 GCA_963831005.1 uncultured Bacteroidota bacterium | reverse complement strand
AATTTATACAATTGTCTTTAATCATTCTTGTTTTAACTTTTATTATGTCAGCATGCACAATGCAAAAGCGAGTTTACATGTCGGGTTATAATGTTGAATGGAAAAAAGGCAGCCCCAAAAACGATAATCAAGGTTTAGCTGAAAATAAAACAAAAAATGAAGCAAAACCCAAAAGCGAAAGTAATGTTGAACCATTTGAAAAAACAGAACTGGCAAAAACATTAATTGCTAACAATGCCGAAGTAAATAATGGTAACCTTACTGCTTCCATTGATAATTCAAATTTATTAGCAAGTAAAAATGATATTCTTGTCTCGAATAACAAATCAAATTATTACACTCCTATTCCCATTGCTATAAATAAACCCGCAAAACCTTTGGAACTAATAAAATCTGTAGGTAAAATATTTTTTGGGAAGAATAAAAAAAATATAATAAGCAATGAGAATGAATTTAGCGGCTCAGCACTTGCAAGCTTTCTTTGTGCTTTGCTAGGAGTACTCTTTTTAATATTGTCGGCTTCTGCGCCGGCAGCTGTAACAGCCTTAGCAGTATTGGCATTAATATCATTCCTGTTAGCAATAATACTTGGCGTTATGGCAAAACATAAAATGCATAATAGTCATGATGAAATAAAAGGTAAGGGTTTAGCGGTTCTCGGAATAATACTTGGTTGGATAGGAATTGTAACAGCAACTATTTTTGTAATAATTGGGGTTAGTGGTGGTTTTAGTAATTTATTTGGTAGTTGAGTTTACATGTGTATCAAATTAAATAAGCAAACAACTAAAAAAATATTTATGAAAACAACAATTTTCGTTCTGCTTTTTGCAGGTATGTTTGGTTGCGCATATGCACAACCAAAATATGATACGCTTTACAATAAAACAATTATTACATTGACCAAAGCCCATTTACCACCGGCAGCCATCATCAGCAAAATTAAAACAAGCTTTTATTCTTTTGATGTGAGCACTAATGCGATAATTGATTTGAGTACTAATGGGGTTGATGGCGATGTAATAAAGGAGATGATAGATATAAGCAATAAAGATAATATATCACAAGAAAAAGAAATAAATAGTTACAACCCGAATGAAATGCAAAAGCCGGGTATTTATTATTACAACCCTAAGGACTCGGTAAAACCATTAAAAAAAATTGACCCGTCTGTTGTGAGCGGTTCTAAAACAGGAGGATATAGTTATTATGGCATTGGAGGTTATGGCAGCACTTCCACTCTATCCGGTTTGCATAGTCATTTGCAGATTGATAATTCAAGTCCTGTATTCTATTTTTATTTTAATGAGCCTGAAAAAGTAAATAATGGAAATTGGCTTTTTGCAACTGCAACTTCTCCCAATGAATTTGTTTGCGTGTGGCTTTATACCAAAGATGATTACAGATATTTTAAAACAGGTAGCGCAAGTGCGCATAGCGCTAAGGTTGGTATTCCTGAAAAAGATAAAGTGCCGTACCATGTGGATCAGATTAAAGAAGGTATTTATAAAGTTACTTTTGACGAGCCATTAAAGAAAGGAGAGTATAGTTTTCTATATGCAAGCCAAGCGCCTTCAATGTATTCTAATGATAAAATATTTGATTTTGGAATTTCTGTTGAACCAGCTAAAAAATAATATTGTTATTTCGGCTTTTGCAACAGGAGTTTATTTAGTAAAAGTGAAAACAGAGAACGGAATAACAGTTAAAAAGTTTATGAAAGAGTAAAATAGGCAAGAGTGAAAAAGTAAAGGCTTCGCATTGCGAAGCCTTTACTTTTAAGAAATGCTTAAATTTGTAATATTATCATAATATTTATGCAATGAAAATTACAAAGAGAAATAAAGCTATATATATTGGTAGATACCTTGAAAAAGACCTTTCACCCGAAGAAGTTGCATTAGTTGAAAACCGCATAAAAACAGATGCTGCATTTGCCGAAGATGTAAAGTTAAGTAAATCAATTGACGAATTCTTTTCTAAACCTAAAAATATGGAGCGGATAGAAATGAGGCAACAACTGCAAAGTATACGTAAGGATTACATTCGGAAAAGGAAACCCATATATAAAATTTCTCTGTTCTTTAAGAATTTATTTCACAAAGAATGACGTACTGCCTACTGCCCCTGCTAACTGCATACTAAAAAAAAGGCTTCGCATTGCGAAGCCTTTTTCTTTTATTCATTAGTTATCTGAAACTGCTTTTTAACGTTATCGAGCAAAGCGCGTTCAGTAGGGGAAATGGAGCCGTGTATGGCGGCAGCTTTTTCCATAAGCCGGTATATCTTCTGCCTTTTCTTCTGGTCGGCGGGCATACGGATAATAAGGGCGTTGTTTCTTGCCATATCAAACATGTGCTGTATGTTATCGAGCTTGTATCCCCACTTCTTGGCCAACCGCGAAGCCATATCAATTTCGGCGGCATCGGGTGTGCCATCGGCAGCTAATACTACCAACACATTGTTAAATGCATAATCGCGTACATCGTAAAGGCTATCCAGCTTGTCAATATCAATGCTGGCTATCAGGCCGTCCTTGTTTTCTTCGTGGAATTCCCTGTAGCCGGAAGCATCAAGAATATCGGTAATTATCCATTCGTTCTTAGTGCTGTTGAGTTCGGCGCCGCAATACTGGCATTTGGTATCGGTGGTATCTTTAACCGGTCCTCCGCAAGTTGGGCAGCTATGCGCATACAGCGAGCCTTTGGATTCGCCGGGGTTAACATCCCTGCTCATGAGCACAACTTCGGTTTTGCTTAATACCATTGAATCGAGCAGCGTAGCCTTGCCTTCGTTAAGCATTACACGCTGATAAGAAGAGCGTATAGCAACAGAAAGTATGTTCTTATTATCGGTCTGGTGAGCGCCTATAAGGGTAACATCGTTAAGGTATATCCTGTTGTAAACAATGTTGGCTTCTTCAAAATGACTTAACCTTTCGTATAATTCGTCGGTTACAAAACGGCGCATGATAGTGGCATCCTTTAACGCCATAGCCGTAATTATCTGCAGGTAGCCGTTGCTGGCTTTATCTTCAATGTTCTGTATAGAGAAGTCGGTGTTGGCTTTTTCGAGTTCATTTACTTCTTCTGCAAGGGCAGATTCTTTTGAAGCTTTAGAGTATGAATTGATGTAATCGTCGGCCTGGGTTATTTCAGCAAGTATCCAGTCGTAATCGCCAAGATTGGTAATGGTTTTGCAATAGGTACACTGGCTTACATCGCCGGCATTCTTTGGAAGTTCAGCTCCGCATTTTGGGCAGTTCTGAGTAGTATAAAGATCTGTTTCGGCAACTCCTTTTCTGCGGATGAATGTCCAGTATTCAACAAATTCTTCCGAGCCTCCCGAATTGAACATGGGATATTTTCCACTTACGAATTTATCAACAATAGAAGCCATGATGGCAACATGAATAATATCAAATTTTCCGTCAGTCTCTATCTTATCAATAACAATATTCTTAACTAAAAGGTTTTCTATGGTATTTTTCTGATCAAGGATATTCATCATTTTGAACTGTATGTTCAAACGCTGGTACATGCCGTCGGATATGTATTTGCGCACCTTAGCCATGTCCTTTAGCATCCAGGCTTCCTGTATTTGAATGAACGCCTGCTTAACCTTTTCCTTGAATGCATCCACATTAAATGAAGGGTTAATTTGCAAATAACTATCTAATTCCTTTTGCCTGTCAGCTAAATCATCAGCAGGCAACTGGTTCAGCACAGATTGTTGAGTATTCATTTTATTGAAATACCATACTAATGCAATTATCCCACCTATAACAACAAGGTTCCAGGGGAAGGGGATCAACATGAAAAGATATATTAGCGCACCCAATCCGCCGCCACCACCACTGCCGCCGCCATGACCACCGCCACCGCCTGCACCACCTGCACGGCCGAAACCGCCGCCATGTCCACCACCGCCACCTGCACCACCTGCACGGGCAAAGCCATCGATAGAATAAAGTGAAACCATCACTACTATTAAAAGAGCAGCAAGGATGAAGTACTGATTACGGATAATAAATTTCTTCATGATTTATGTTTTAATAAAATCAAAAGTATTAAAAAAATTGGAAACAGCTTTGTAAAGAATTTATCTGAACAAATTATTGAATTTAATTCAGGACTAAAGTCCTTTATTTGTTGATGTTTTTTTAACCACGACTTTAAAGTCGTGGTTAATGAATAACATACGACTTCGGGCTTTAGCCCTGATATTTGAATTATGCAGATTAAATCTTTTTATTACTTCTCTTTTGCTAATTTTGCCATATTATTAAGTAGCAATGGCAAAAGGAAATAAAATAAGATGGTTGGGGAAATGGATGCTGAGGCTCTTCCTGTTCTTTTTTCTGTTTACTCTTACACCAGTTGTACTGTTTAAATTCTTTCCACCGCCAATAAGTCCGCTGATGTTTTTGAGAGCATTAGCTATGAAGACTTCTGGCGATACCATTCATTTATCTTACAAGTGGATTTCTATTGATGAAATGTCTCCTTATTTATATAGGGCGGCCATTGCTGCCGAAGATGATCATTTTATGTCGCATCATGGTTTTAATTTTGGAGCCATGGAACAGGCGCTGGAATCGAACGAGAAGAATGAAAAGTTTATAAAAGGCGGAAGCACAATAAGCCAACAGACATCTAAAAATGTATTTCTATGGCCTCACCGTGATTACCTGAGAAAAGGTCTAGAAGCATGGTTCACCATTTTGACTGAACAGATTTGGGGCAAGAAAAGGATAATGGAAGTATATCTAAACGTTGTTGAACTTGGCGATGGCGTTTTCGGGGTGGAAGCGGCTTCGATGAAATATTTTAAAAAGCATGCATCGGAACTTAACCAATGGGAGGCTGCTTCGCTTATAGCGGTTTTCCCTAACCCGCATATATATAAGGTAATAAAACCTTCGGCATATACTCAACGGTATCGCAATGCTATTGCTTACCGCATGAGTGTTATGCCGAAAGTGGAGTTTAAATAAACTTCAATATTGTTTAATGCCGATGCTTGGATTACACTAAATCCTTTGGAAGAAACCAGAAATTATATAAGCGGGAACATTATTCCCAAATTAAGACTCAGGTAGTCAAAAGTGCCATTACCACTACCTTGCGGTACAATATTGTATTTTGCGCTAAAGGTCAACTTTGTATGCAAACCTAGAGCAAATCCAACTTCAGGTGCAAATCCAAAATGACTTCCTGAAGACGATGAAGATGCAGAATTACCAGCAATACTAACTGTTACTTTTTCATTCTCACTGTACATTCCACCTCCAATACCTAAAAAGGGTTTGAAGATAATAGGGAAGAAATAATATTTTACATCCACCAGAATTGGCAAGGCTGAAAAGGTTGCAGAAGTAACGCCTGAATTATCCTTTCCTTTGAAGAAATAATCACCAACATTGAGGCCTACCCCTATTTTGGCAATATTAAACTCAGCATTTAATGAACCTCCGAACCCGGAATTATAATAATCGCTAAAATTACTGCTCTGTGGTAAGCAAACACCTCCATTTAAGCCAAGACTTAGCTGTGCATTCGATTTGATGTTAAATAATCCTACCATTGCGATAGTCATAATAAGTATCCATGCTTTTTTCATAGTTTTTTATTTATTTTATTTGCAGAAGCCCCTATTGCAAATTGTTATTTATGAAAAGCGTGGGGCAATAGTTTTCTTGTTTAGGAAAAAGCTAACGCTCTTCTCTGCTGCATAATTATAAACTCCAGAGCAGCAATTCTGGCAATCAATTAATGAACAAAGATTCTTTTTTAATTATTGAATTAAAATTCAATAGAAGTTTGTGGCACAAAATTATAAAAACATACGACTTAAAAAATAATCTTTGAATTATTTAAAAAGAGAATAACTTTTAAGATCAAAATTTAATGCCCGTTAATTAAACTACTCTTCAGTTTTCATTTTATAAAACTTCTTTATAGCAACTTTTATTAGTTGAAATGAAATGATTATCAGTATCGGCCAGCTAAAAAGAAATAAAATTTCACTTATCATAGTTTTTATTTTTTAATAAGAATGATTATCTGTGTTAATTTCTTCAATGTTTATCTTTTTATTATCAATGGAGCGCCAGGCATACCAAATGTAAGCCAGTACAAAGGGTACTGACAATGAAACATAACTCATAGCAGTTAAGGTATAGTGGCTGGAAGAACTATTTTCTATTGTAAGTGAGCTTTGCAAATCGGATGTTGATGGATAGTAAGCTGTGTTATTAAAGCCTGCCAGTAACAATAACGAAAATACTGTTAGAACAGTTCCCAGTCCCGTTAACCAAATGCCCTTAGAACTGTGTTTTGCAAAAGCTATAATTGGCAGTATGATCCCTAATAGTACCAAAACTACTCCTAGTAAAAATAAAACAGTAACCACGGGCATTGCAAGCAGGTTATGCAGGTATTTGAATGGCTCCATTAAAACTTCTTTGGTTTGTGGGTTCACAGCAAAACCTGTCGAGAACATTAACCAAACGGCAAAGATTAAGAAGAAGATGACAAATGGAATAGCATTGTAGAGTAAGTGTTTTTTTACACGGCTCATCATTTCAGTGTGATCAATTCTATTCATGAAATAAAGCAATGCGAGGACTCGTGCAAGGAAGAAAACAGTAAGTCCTAGTGCAAGATTCTGCAAATTCAAAGCAGCTTCCAGACCATGAGCAGGTCCTGTCCATTCGGAGATAATTGGCATTTTATTACCTGTAAGCAGAGTTAGATTCATTTTGTTTACTGAGAATTCAGAGCCCGTAAAGAAGGTTGCAACAGCAGTTCCAATTAGCACTGTTCCAAGTAAACCGTTGATGAATAAAAGTGTTTCATAAACTCTTTTGCCAAAGAAGTTATTCGGTTTCTTGCGATATTCATAAGATACAGCCTGTAATACAAACGCAAAGAGAATAACAATCCATACCCAGTAAGCACCCCCAAAGCTTGTAGAATAAAACAAAGGGAAAGATGCAAAAAATGCACCTCCAAAGGTTACCAATGTGGTGAAAGTAAGTTCCCATTTCCTTCCAAGAAGGTTTACAAGAACCGAACGTTCATCATCTGTTTTACCGATAGTGTAAATGAGGGTTTGCCCACCCTGGACAAACATCAGGAAAATAAGAAGAGCGCCTAAAAGTGAAACAATTATCCACCAGTATTGCTGTAATGCTATATATGATAATGATTCAAACATAATTCAAAGGTTTAAAGGTTAATTAATGGGTGTTGTTGGGTTTGTCGGTTCATCCGATGCCGGTCCTTTTTTTATTTGCGATGTCATGATCTTTATTTCAGCTATGAGTAAACCGGTAAAGACTATGGCGAAAATTACAAATGTTATTTGCACCGAAGAAGCTTTAAGCTGCGAAACAGCGGCTATAGTGGGCATAATATCTTGAATTACCCAAGGCTGCCTACCGGCTTCAGCAACTGTCCATCCGAACATCCCTGTAAGAAACACCAAGGGGATTGTCCAGAGTGCTGTGTATAGAATAAATCTCATTCTATCAATCTTGTCTTTTAATGTCAGTACAAGTATAACAATGAATAAAGCCAGGAAATGCAATCCCAGGAAGACCATTATCCTGAAAGAATAAAAAGTTGAAGGAACATCAGGGATAAGTTCGTTCTCATTGCGACCGGCATAATAACCATAACCGAAATTAGAATAATTATCCTGAAAACGCGCTAATGCAGCTTTTGCAAGGCTGTCATTTCCCACTTTCTTTGCATTTTTATATTCAGCAAGTGCCATAATGGCTATCTTTCCTTTCTCAGAACGCTCTTTGTAAGAGATAATATTGTGTTCCCGATTACCTTTTACCAGATCACGGATACCGGGAACATAAGCATTAGCATCAAGGAAGGCCATATAGGAAAGCATATTCGGTATATCTATCTTCACTTTAAAATCTTGTTTTCTTGGGTCGTTTTCCAGGGGGTTGGTTTGTAAAAGACCTATCATAGCTAGCGGAGCATTTTGACGTCCATCATAAAGATTCTCCATTGCTGCAAATTTCATGGGCTGGTATTTTGCCATTTTGCGTGCTGAACTGTCGCCGGTGAACATTAAAAAAACACAAGCCACCAATCCAAATACAGCTGCAACTATCATACTTTGTTTTGCAAATGATCGTTCCCGTCTTTTTAATAAGAACCATGCGCTGACACCTATTACAAATATTGATGCCACAACATATCCCGATGAAATGGTATGCAGGAATTTATTAATTGCAACAGGTGAAAACAGCACTTCCCAAAAGTTGACCATTTCATTTCGTGCTGTATCAGGATTGAATTTCATGCCTGCAGGATATTGCATCCATGCATTGGCAACTAATATCCACAAAGCAGAAAGGTTCGAGCCTATTGCAACCAACCATGTTGAAAGCAAATGAAATTTCTTGTTCACTTTTTTCCAGCCAAAAAACATTACTGCTATAAAAGTAGTTTCGAGGAAGAAAGCAAGGATCCCTTCAATGGCAAGCGGGGCGCCAAAAATATCGCCAACGAACCATGAATAATTAGACCAGTTCGTTCCAAATTCAAATTCAAGAATGATACCCGTTGCCACGCCTATTGCAAAGTTAATTCCGAATAATGTCATCCAGAATTTGGTAATGCGTTTCCATTCGGCACTTCCTGTGCGTACATACATTGTTTCCATAAACGCCACTATGAACGAAAGCCCTAATGTTAACGGGACAAACAGCCAGTGATAGATAGCTGTCAGTGCAAATTGCGCCCTCGACCAGTCAACAAGTGAAAAATCAACATTTTCCATATCTGTAATTTTTATTTGTTATTCGTATTTGAAAATTGAAACTTTAATTACTGCTTAATTTGCCACTAAGACTCGAAGGTTCACAATGAGTAACGAATATCAATGAAGAATTACTTAGTGCATCTTAGCGCCTTAGTGGCAATATTATTTATAATTCACTATTATCTTTTACTTGTTAATTGTTTTATTACATAATTGCTGCGCTCTTCATCTGTTTTAAAATTAGATCTCAGAAAATTAGGAAAGAAGAGTAGCTTTAGAACAACGAATATCATTATTAATTTAATGATAATAATTGCCCATAGTTTCTTACCGACTTTCATGTTTTGAAAGCCATGGTAATAGAAATGGAATATATTTTTAACAGCCTTATTCATTCTAAAAGCAAATATATAATTAAATCATATAATAACATTTCGGTAATCTTTTAAATAAAATGTTACATTTCAGGGCTAAAGCCCTATATTCATATGGATTTTAATAACCCCAGACTTAAGTCTGGGGTTATTAATATATCCCGCTAATGTTAGGGACTTTAGTCCCATATTTAAAAAGTCTACCGAAGTATTGATATTATGTAGTACTGCGAGAAATATATAAATATGGGGTGAAGATATTTGTGGCTGATACATGTATTATTAAGAAGAGATTAAGATGGTATTAAAAAGAAATTAATGATTGCAAATTTATTTTATTTTGGGGGTATCCGAAACATACCATTTAAATTATTTTTATTGGTTATGGACTATCTTTTAAAATTATCTCCCGCTGATTTCGCTAATAATCGCAGATTTTATTTCTGCGTAAATCTGCGCTATCTGCGGGAAAATCTAAGTGATGGTAAGAATTAGATACCCCCATTTTATTTTTCTAATTCGCAGGTTCAAATTTTGTCAATACCTAACTCATCTGCTATCTCGTTCACTTTGTCAATAAGCATAGGCATAACGGGTATTCCTTCTTTCATACGTATAGCAGTGTTCTCTCTTTCAGGATCGCCGGGAACAAGCACTTTGTCATGACCATCAGCAGGATTGGAATTGCGGAAAGTCAATATCCATTTATCCATCATTTCTTTAAACTCGGCAGCAGGACGAAAAGCATCTATCCTCATAGCGCCAAAAAAATGTCCTGTTCCTTTCACGTCAGGGTTTTCCTTAACGGGTAAATAAGCCACTGAAGGTGGAACCCACGGACCATAACCTGCTCCTGAAAGCATGGCAGAAAAAATATCAACAATAGAACCAAGGCAATATCCTTTATGACTTCCATGTTCGTAATCGCTGCCAAGCGGAAGAATAGCACCGCCTTGTGTTAGAATGTTTGGATCATCAGAAGCATTTCCCACTTTGTCCTGTACATATCCTATAGGCGCTTTCTTTCCTTTTTTATGCATAAGGTCGAGTTTGCCACGGGCAATAGGAGTGGTAGCAAAATCGGCAACAAAAGCAGGTTGCTTATCAGCCGGAACTGCAACAGCTATAGGATTTGTACCCAGCAACCTGTCGACAGAGAAAGTAGGAGCTACAAGGGGGTTGGCATTCGTCATGGTAATGCCTATCATATCGTGTTCAAGAGCCATCATGGCAAAATAGCCTGCAATGCCGAAATGATTTGAATTGCGTACCGAAACCCAGCCTGTTCCAACTCCTTTAGCTTTATAGATAGCCAGCTCCATAGCCTTTTTACCTACAACCATTCCCAGTCCCGCATCGCCATCAACAACGCCTGTGCTCGGTGTTTCGTGCACAACACGTATATCGGGTTTTGTATTGATGCGTTTTGATTTCCAGAGATTGTAATAATCAGGGATCCTTAAAAGCCCGTGTGATTCTATTCCCCGAAGTTCCGCAGCCATGAGCACATCGGCAACAACAGCAGCATCTTCATCGCTGCAACCGGTTTTGATGAATAGTTGTTTTGTGAAATCGAAAAGGGTTTGGTAGGTATACATTTGAATAATATTATTAATGCATTACAAAAGTAATATTTATAGTTTAATGTTTAAATCAGAAGTTTGGAGTTGAATGAAAAGTAGGCAGCGGCAGGTATTAATTTGTTGGTCAGATTAGTAATTAATCCTCATTTCATATTTTATTTCCCGAAACATTTACTATCTTTGACAAGTATTTTCAGCTATATGAGAGATAATACAGGAAATATTAAAGTGTGCTTACATATTCGTACTGCTAGCAGTAGAAATTATACTGAATCCAATTTCAATTGTACTGACAGCGTTATAATTTTTACTGAAATCAGCAATTATTTTACTAATAGCAGTAGAAATTATACCATAGTCAGTGATGTTTTTACTGAGAGCAGTGAATATTTCACTGAATACAGTAACTTTTTTACTGATAGCCGTATAAATTATACTGAATTCAGTAATTGTTTACAAGGGCATTTTGAAATTTATAAAGCAAATTCACTAATAAAAGCCAACTACAATGAAAGATTATATACCCGAAGGGCATCCTGAATTCCATGCATGGCAAAAGAATTTTGTAACGCAGGTAAATTCGTTTAAATCAGGCTGGAACTGGAACAGCGACGGCATAGATGAATGGGACTTGCTTACTGCATCCGGAAATGTGAAACAGGAACGCTGGGAAGCCGCATGGACAATTGTGAGCAGCAAACAGTTTTACCATAGCGACGAGCAGGAACTTAAGGATGCACGCAAAGCTTATGAGAGCGGTTTCATTAATGATGCGACGGATACCAGTTTACGGCTGTTCATTAAAAGATATATAAGGTATAATAAGCGTGTTACCGAGCAACAGAAAAAGGCCTGCCGGCTAACCGTATCTGATACCTTGCTGACTGCCGCATCCGACCCGGGCACAAGCGGTAAAGTTATTCAAGTGGAACTAATTGAGCAAGGCCATGGTGTACATAAAATTGGTGTTTTTTACTCCGGCGTTAAAAGCAGGGCAAAGCCTTCTGGAATTAAGGATATTCTGGTATATATGGCGGTGCAGGCCAGAACATAAGCGGAACGCCCGCTATTAGCGCATTTCAGTATGTGGGCGATATAAAACGTGCTTTGTATGTTGCCCAATTTACATTACCACAGGAAGGAATGAAAGCATTTTATTTTGTTCGCGAAAAAAGTAGCGGGGTTCTTGGAAATACAAGCATGATTATTGGGGTGGTTATTTCGTGATTTTAGATTTACGATTTAAGAAGGATTACTTATTTTTACAAAGAAATACGAGCGAAATTATATTTAACCGCCATGAAAAAGCTAAGCTGCATATTAATTCTTTTAGCCATTGATTATCGCCTGCCTGCCGCTATAAAGAAGGTCCTATAATTAGCTTTCGTTCTGTGCAAAAAAGATTAGAAGGCACATGGCAGGTAGTTGGGTTTACATCTAATGGTGTTGACTTCTGCAAAATTATAATGATAGCTGTGGCGGCAATATGCAAATAATATTTCCGCCTAAAGGACGGGAGCGAGGTCATATCAATTTTGTGCCGGATGCTAATAAACCGTTTAAAGGGAATGGCGGGATGTTTGATTTTGGAGATCATTCTAAATCAATGTATGTGCATCTTCCCATAACATCTTTCAAAAGCTTAGGACCAATAGGCGCTAATACTATTAGTATTTATAATGCGCAGGAAATTGGAAAATATTAAAGTTAACAATGACAGATTTAAAAATATCAACAACTTTTAATGGCAGGGATTATTTAATGTCGTTTAAGAAAGAATAGGAAACCTGCATACTGACTCCTGCCGCTGCCTACTTTTTAACTTTAAGTACTTCTTTCTATAATCTTATCTTTTTCAAAACAAATATGTATTTTTGTGCTTCGGCTTTACACGCATGGCTAAAATTTAGCACATCGTAAAAGTAGGCAGTTGCAGTTGGCACTATGCAGTAAAATATTGCCGCCTGCTGTTGCATACTGCTTACTGAGAAATTTGAAATTTGTCCAGTTTTTGATTTAATAATATATACATTGAAGATATCAGCATCCATATATTCGGGCAAGGACAAGGAACTGGTTTCGCTGGTGCAGGAACTGGATGCCCACCGCGTTAACTTTTTCCATATCGATTGCAACGACAACCCCGCGGTTTTCGATGATATTAAAAAGATAAGGCAGCACAGCAATACCCCTATAGACCTTCACCTGATTACCCCCGAGCCGGAAAAATACTTCAAGCTGATTGAAGAGAATAAAATTGAATATGTTACTTTCCAGTTCGAGAACGTGACGAAGGAGTTCAGCATATCTTCAAGTATCAAAGCGTGCATGGGATTGGCTATAGTTTCGGAAACGGATATTTCGGTGTTTGAGAAATTCAAAGATACCTTCTCGTTCATTTTATTCATGACCACTACGCCCGGCGAAAGTGGAGGAAAATTCAATAAGCAGAACTTTAAAAAGATAAACGAATTCAGGAACCACTACCCCGGCAAAAAGATACATGTGGACGGCGGCATAAACGAAGAGCTTTCGTTCATACTGCGCAACATGGGGGTGAATGTGGTGGTGATAGGTTCGTACCTTTTCAGGAACGATTTTATCGGTTCGGCTTTGCTGCAACTTAAAAGTGATGATGTGGAAGGGCATTACCGCGTGAAGGATTTTATGCTAGATATTGAAGAAACACCGGTGCTGGTGGAGGACAAGGTTTCGTTTTACGATGTGCTGAAATCCATTGATGATTATAAAATGGGTTTCACCACTATTGTTAATAATGAAGGACTGTTGCAGGGACTTATAACCAATGCTGATGTGAGGAAGGGACTGATAAAGCATTACGACAACATACAGAACATACAGATAAAGGATATGCTAAACCGCGACCCCGCTTATGTTTACGAGCAGGAAACGGTGTCGGATATTCTGGGCTATATCAAGAACCTTGATTTCCCGGTGCTTTTCATGCCTGTAGTGAACGAGCAGAAGAAATTAGTGGGCGCAATAAAATTTAATAACCTTATCAAAGGCGAATCATGATCATTCATTTGAATAAAAATATTTCCAAACCTCTTGCAAAGGAAATTGCACAGAAGTACGAGGCTGTTGAACTGCTTACGGAGGATATGACCATACTCATCACACCGCATACCGTGAAAAAAGTGGATGAGAAATATCTTGAGTATATTGATAAATCGTGGGTATTTGATAACGATATGCAGTTGGCGAGTAAGAAATACTCTCCTGAAATAAGAGAAATACAAATTGGAAAATTCAGCATAGGCGGTAAAAGCAACAATACATTGCTTACTATTGGTCCATGCGGAGTGGAATCGAAGGAACAGATTACACAAACCGCAGAACTTATTAAAGAATGCGGCTTACATACTATAAGAGCCGGGGCATTTAAACCCCGCACCTCTCCATACAGCTATCAGGGTATGGGCATTGAAGGATTGAAGCTTTTAGCAGAGATACGTGACAACTATAATTTTTCTGTAATCACAGAAGTGAGGGATTCAACCCACATTGATGCCGTGATTGATTATGCCGATGTGATACAGATAGGGGCAAAATCGATGTACGACCATGGCATATTGCGCAGATGCGGCAAAACTAATAAACCGATATTGCTAAAGAGAGGCTTCGGCAGCACCATACAGGAGTTTGTTCAGGCTGCTGAATTCATACTATCCGGCGGAAATGAGAATGTGATATTATGCGAAAGAGGAATCAGGACATTTGAAACCAAATCGCGTTTCACCCTCGACTTATGCGGTGTAGCTTACCTGAAAGAATACACAAATCTTCCTATTGTTCTTGACCCAAGTCATGCTATGGGATATTCATACGGAGTACCCGATCTTGCGAGGGCATGCATGGCTATGGATGTTGATGGGTTATTAATAGAGGTTCATCCAGATCCGAAAGTAGCCAAATCGGATGCATCACAGCAGCTGAACTATGATGAATTCAGAAAGCTGTACAATACACTTAAACCAATTGCCAAAGCCATTAACAAAACAATAATATGACCTTTATCCATAAGAACATCAAGTTCCTCAGGGAGCAAAGGCAAATGACACTTGAGCAGCTTGCCATGATGTGCAGCATCAGTACTGAAACGCTGAAGTCTATTGAAAACGGAATCCTGGAGCCAAACATGCAGGAGTTAGTTTCATTGGCAGAAGCATTAAATTATCCTTTGGACAGACTTATCATTGAGAACCTGGAAAGGAATTATTATTTGCTTAAAAGTTTTGAATTCAAATTCCTTGCCCTTGATATTGACGGAGTACTAACAGATGCAGGTGTGTATTATACTGAAAACGGTGATGAATTGAAAAAGTTCAATGCGAAAGACGGACTTGCAATAAAGACACTTACCGGTGATGGGAAGTATGTCGGATTTATTAGTTCAGGAAAGAACAGCCATATCATTGAAAACCGTGCTGCATTACTTGGTGTGCAGAAAGTATATTTTGGCACATGGAAGAAAGCGGAAATATTGGAAGAATGGTGTAAAGAATTAAATATAGGTTTTGAAAATATCGCCTATATTGGTGATGATATGAATGACCTCCCTGCCATTCAAAGAGCAGGATTAACAGCGTGTCCCGCTGATGCCGTTCCACTGGTGAAAGAAGCAGTGAATATTGTTTTGTCTAAAAAAGGCGGTGATGGATGCGTGAGGGAATTTGTGGAGAAATATATAATGGAGATACATTAATTTCAGTTGGATAAAAATAATAATGGGCGCAGCCTCCGGCTGCGCCCATTATTATTTTAAGGGGGTTCTAATAATTTTATTTAATTCATCTAAACTCTAAATAAAAAACAAATGAAGCAAAACCTTGAATTCAATGTTTTGCTTTTCTATTTGATATTACTTAGAATTTAGATGTTAGATTTGAAAATTTTTAGAACCCCCTTAACATAGTCCAATTTTATTATTTCTGGTTATCAGGAAGTTTTTCAAGAATAATAAGCTTTACAAGCGTAGCTGTTTTATCCTTGTCTAAAGGAAGAGATACAGTTTCAGAATATCTCTTATAACCGGGTTTTTCAACAGTAATTTCATAATCCCTGCCACCTTTAAGAGTCATAAAATAATCACCGGTTTCATTAGTATAAAGTCTGGTTACATTAAAACTTTGTACATCTTTAATTACTATTTCAGCTTCTATCTGTTGTGCGGCAGATGATTCAATTACACTTCCTTTTAATATAGAAAGATCTGTTTCCATTTTCCCAGGAACAGAAGTATTGTTTTGTTCCTGACCTTCAATTTTCATCGGATAAACATACTTGCTCATATCAACCTCATAAATATCATATCCGCCAAGTCCATTGTCCTTATTGCTGGTGATATAAGCTTTTTTACCATCGGCAGTCATAGTAAAGGTTTTTTCATCTTTTGTTGTATTGATAGGATATCCTAAATTAATAGGTTCAGTCCATGTTGAATCTTTTCTCATCTGCGACATAAATATATCATAACCGCCCATAGTATTATGTCCATTAGATGAGAAGAAAAGAGTTTTTCCGTCAGGATACATGAAAACACTCATTTCATCCCCTATTGTATTTATTGGCGGGCCAAGATTAACAGGTTTTCCCCATGTGTTTTTCCCAATACGTTTACTTTTCCAAATATCACCATTTCCATAACCGCCATTTCGTTCACTTATAAAATATAAATAATTTCCATCAGGTGAAAGACTACAGGAACCTTCGAAAAAAGATGTGTTAATTGGTTTTGGAAGCGCTTTTGGTATTTGCCATTTACCATCAGCTTTCTTGGTAGAAATATAAATATCACCACTTCCTGTTACTTTAGGTACATTCCTGTAAACAAAAATGGTATTTCCATCGGGAGATATTCCAAGCACTGCATCTTGTCCCGGTGTGTTCAGTTCATCAACATTAGTGGCAAGATTCCAGTTATTAGCCTCATCATTCCATGTGGATGAATAAATATCATCATAGTATAACCCAGTGTTTGGGTCAATGCTACCCCCTTTGGTATCAGGCCTTCTTGAAGTAAAATATAGGGTTTTCCCGTCAGCAGTTACCTGGGGAGCGCCATCATCATATTCGGAATTAACATTTTGTCCCATGTTCTTGATCTTTACATTAACTGGATGTGCCATTAAATATTTTGCTGTTTCAACCTGACTAAGTAATTCAGTAACGGGATCATTCTTTAACTGAGAAGGTCTCAATGTTTTTTTATATGTGGTGTATTCATTTATTGCGCTGTCAAGCTCTCCAAGATACTGGAAGGCTTCTCCCAAAAGAAAATTAAGGCTTTTGTTTACATCAGGATTGATCTTCTTAGCATTATGAAGAAACAGAACTGCAATCTCCATGCTTTGCAGTTGTACATCGCATTTCCCTATCAGAAAGTCAAGTTTTGCATCATTTTTATCATTCTCAAGTATTTCGCGATAAATGCGTAAAGCTCCATTATAATCCAAATCCCTGTAACGGAAATATGCTTTCAGCTTTTTGAATGGCTTTTTCTTTCCTTTTACAGTAGTTGATTTAATAGTGTCGCTTTTGCTTTCGGTTGCCATGCTGCTAAATGAAAAAGCAACAAAGACAAGGATAAGAAAGTATATCAAGTTTCTTTTCATAGAGAAAGGTCTTTGATTTTATTTGTTTGGTGCTGCTAAAATAAAAATTATATCTATAAAAACACAGAAAAATTTTGAATATTTATCTAAAATTGCTTGAGAGGGGTTCTAATAATTATGAAATTCGTCATTGCGAAGGAGGAACGACTGAAGCAATCTCATTGATTTTTAGATTGCTTCACTACGTTCGCAATGACGTGCTTTGAATTTTTAGAAGTCCCCTTGAGATATTATCTGTTTGTGCCATCCATGTAAGTTAAGAACAGCTTCATGGCTTTGTGTTTTTGCTCGTCAAAAATAAAGTCGATATTTTTTTCAAGATATTCTTCAATATTTACCGAAGGGAATTTCTTTTTATCAAATATGTTGTCAATAGCCTGCTTTTTATTATTCACTCCCCAGCCAAGCGATTGTTCTAATTGCTCTGTTCTTTCCGCATCAACATTGTCATGAGCAACCCAGCATGCAAAAACAAAAGGCAAAGCTGTAAAATCCTTCCATTCTGAAGCCATATCAAACACAAATTTGAATTTGTCTTCAAGGAAAAAAGTCTTATCTCCAATTGCAACCAGGCTTTCCAGTTTTGTCATGTTAGCTTCTGTAATTTCATCAAGATTTACCCATTCCGGAGATATTTTCCAGTGCATTCTTGCAAGTACTTTCACAAGATTGACCGATGTTAGTGAATGATAATCGAGATGCACCGTATTAATTGATTGAAGCGGAACCTGTGAAAGCAATATTACTGTCCTCACTTTGCCTTTACTTCCAATGCAATACTTATTAAGTAGCTTATACGATTTAATGTTTTTTAAAGCGGCAACCGGAACAAGCGCCACATCAACTTCTTTATTTATAAACTTACGGGCGCATATTGATGGAATATCAAGTTGAAGATCATAATTTTTAAGTATTCCTGAATTCTTTATTCCATTAACAAAAGGAAGTGTATTAAGGTATGAAACAGCTGATATTCTTAAATCTTTCATAAAATAATTTTGTAAAAACAGTAAAATTTAATCTTCAAAAAAACTCGAATAATCTTCGGGATAGCAAAGATGTTTAATTGCTTCCTCCAATGGATAAGTGTAATAATAAACATCTCCTGTTGCGCAAACAATATTGTCGGAATCAAACAATTTAACCGAAACCTGTGCAATTCTCAGTTTTACATCTATAAGTTTTGCCCTTAAATAAAGCTTTCCTTTGTTGGTATAGACAGGCTTTTTAAGCTTAACATCTATCCTCGAAGTTACCCCCGAAGTTTTTAGTTTGATCAGCACCACCCATGCAGCAATTTCGTCCATAAGGGTTGATTGTATGCCGCCGTGAAGTATGTTTACATATCCCTGCAAGTGCTGGGTCGGCTGCCATTCGGTATATATTTCATCGCCATCTTCATAAAATTCCAGCCTTAACCCTGTTGGGTTATCAGGCGAACAGCCAAAACAGCAGTAATCTTCTACTTTGATATATGGATTTTTGATCTTACGCATATTTGCGGCAAAGATAAAAAAGAAAAAGAGTTTAAACTTTTTGCTGGTTTAGGAATATTGTTTAAGAGGGGTTCTAATAATTATGAAATTCGTCATTGCGAAGGAGGAACGACTGAAGCAATCTCATTGATTTTTAGATTGCTTCACTACGTTCGCAATGACGTGCTTTGAATTTTTAGAAGTCCCCTTAAGAAAGCAGTTTTTGTTCGTTTATTAAGCATTCTTCCCAAATAATATGTATTTCTTGTCAAGATAACAACCATTCTTGTTAAGTTAACAACTATTCTTGTTAAGTTAACAACCATTCTTGTTAAGTGAACAACTATTCTTGTTAAGTGAACAACCATTCTTGTTAAGTGAACAACCATTCTTGTTAAGTGAACAACTATTCTTGTTAAGATAACAACCATTCTTGTTAAGTGAACAACTATTCTTGTTAAGTTAACAACCATTCTTGTCAAGATAACAACTATTCTTGTTAAGTTAACAACCATTCTTGTCAAGCTAATGCATATTCTTAACAAGAATGAGGGTAAAATGAACAAGAATTCACATTCTATCATTCACTCATTCATTCATTTTCCCTTAATTATCATAAAATATAAGCATTCTTAGCAATCAGTCAAGATATAGTATATTTGCATATAAATTTTATCCCTATGGAATTATCAGCATTAACATCAATAAGCCCTGTTGATGGGCGCTACCGAAACCAAACCGCCGAACTTGCCCAATATTTTTCAGAATATGCCCTGATTCGATACAGGATATTGGTGGAAATAGAATATTTTATTTCGCTTTGCGAATTGCCGCTTCCGCAGCTTAAAGAAATTAAAAAAGAACAGATAAAGAAAATAAAGGATATATACCTGAATTTCACTCCCACCGAAGCTTTGAAGATAAAGGAAACAGAAAAAACCACCAATCACGATGTAAAAGCAGTGGAGTATTACCTGAAAGAAAAATTCAGCAAACTGGGGCTTTCCAAATATTCCGAATTCGTACATTTCGGGCTAACCTCGCAGGATATTAATAACACTGCTATTCCATTGTCTTTAAAAGAAGCTTACAAGCATTGCCTGTTGCCTTTGTTCGATTCGCTTGCTAAAAAACTGGAAGAACTTATCAGAAACTGGAATCAAATTCCTATGCTTGCCCGCACACACGGTCAGCCTGCTTCGCCTACAAGATTAGGAAAAGAAATAAAAGTGTTTCACGAAAGGTTAAAAGTCCAGATGAAACAACTGGAAACTATACCTTTCTCAAGTAAATTTGGAGGCGCCACTGGCAATTTCAATGCACACCAGGTGGCATATCCCAGTATCAACTGGGTGACCTTTGCAAATGTTTTTGTAATTAAAAAACTCGGACTTGTACGTACTCAAACCACTACACAAATTGAGCATTACGATAACCTTGCTGCTTTCTTTGATAACCTGAAACGTATAAATACCATTCTTATTGACCTTAACCGCGACTTCTGGATGTATATTTCGATGGAATATTTCACACAGCATGATAAAGAAAGGCGAAGTTGGTTCATCGGCAATGCCGCATAAGGTGAATCCTATTGATTTTGAGAATTCGGAAGGAAATCTTGGCCTTGCAAATGCATTGTACGAACACTTTTCAGCAAAACTTCCTGTGTCACGTCTTCAGCGCGATTTGACCGATTCAACAGTGTTGAGAAATATTGGTGTTCCTATTGCACATACTGTTATTGCTTTGAAATCATTGATGAAAGGCCTTGATAAAATTGTGGTGAATGAAGATAAAATTACCAAAGACCTTGATCAGAATTGGGCAGTGATTGCTGAAGCCATTCAAACTATTTTAAGAAGAGAAGGCTATCCCAAACCTTATGAAGCCTTGAAAGACCTTACCCGCAATAACGAAAAGATAACTAAGGAAAAGCTTCACAAGTTTATTGATAAGCTTAAAATACAGGATAAAGTGAAGAAAGAATTAAAGGCAATAACACCGTTCAATTATACTGGAGTTTAGCGCCCGTATATGAAAGTCACAGGTTTTTCTTTTGTTCGCAATGCAATAAAATTCGACTATCCCATTGTTGAAGCCATTACTTCCATACTTCCGCTTTGTGATGAGTTTGTTGTTGCAGTTGGGAATTCCGAAGACAATACTCTTGAACTAATTAAATCTATCAATTCCCCGAAAATAAAGATCATTGAAACTGTTTGGGATGAATCCCTGCGTGAAGGCGGACGTGTACTGGCAAATGAAACAGATAAGGCTTTTGCTGCAATATCTTCCGATACAGATTGGGCTTTTTACATACAGGGCGATGAAGTGGTGCACGAAAAATATCATCCTGCCATCTTGGAAGCGATGAAGAAATGGAAAGATGACGAAAAAGTGGAAGGCTTGCTATTCAATTATCTGCACTTCTATGGTTCGTATGATTATGTTGGCGATGCAAAGAGATGGTACCGAAGGGAAATAAGAGTTTTAAAATATAATAAAGATATTCGTTCTTTCCGCGATGCACAGGGTTTCAGGAAAAACGACAAGAAAATACATGTTAAACCTGCTGATGCATTTATTTATCATTACGGCTGGGTTAAGCCACCCGAACTTCAGCAAGCCAAGCAGCAACATTTTCACAAGATGTGGCATGATGATGAATGGGTAAAGAAAAATATTCCCAATGTCGAGCAGTTCGATTATTCAACTATTGATTCACTTGCATTGTTCAAAGGAACTCATCCTGCGGTAATGCAGGAACAAATCAATAAGAAGAACTGGAAGTTTGATTTCGACCCTAGCAAAAAGAAATTTTCATTAAAAGCGCGTTTACTTTATTGGATAGAAAAGAAAACCGGCTGGAAGGTTGGCGAGTATAAAAATTACAAGTTAATATAAGAGCTCAAAGGTTTTAAAAACCTTTGAGCTCTTTATGTTGATTTCTTGAGAATAAATTTCCTGTAATACCAACAAAGAAAATTTATACATTTGTAAAAAATAGAGGGGTTATGGATTTAAAAGACATCTTATCAATTCCGGGGAAAAGTGGTTTGTTTAAAAATGTGGCACAAATCAAGAATGGCGCAATCGTTGAATCGTTAACAGATAAAAAAAGATTTCCGGTTTATATGTCTGATAAAGTAAGTTCGCTGGAAGACATCAGCATTTTTACTAAGGATAAAGATGTTTTGCTAAAGGATGTGATTGATATTATTTATAAGAAAGAATCAGGCGGTCCTTGTATTGACCCTAAATTGGATGATGCAAAACTTAAGAAGTATTTTGAAGAGATACTTCCCGATTATAATAAGGAAAAAGTGTATGCGTCGGATATTCGTAAGTTATTTACATGGTATAATGCCTTACATGCTTTAGGATTATTGAAACCGGAGGAAGCAAAACCGGAGGAAGTAAAAGCCGCAGATACTCCTGTTAAAGACGAAACGACTGAAGAAAAATAAATTTTATCCCGATATTAATCGGGATTTTTTATATGCAGAAAATAAAAAAGATCATTCAGGATTTTGAGGTTGTAGCTAACACAAGCCTCACTGAATCTCATTATGTACTTACTTTAAGTTCACCCACTGAACTGCCCGAAATACTTCCCGGACAGTTTGCCGAAGTGCTTGTTCCTGATTCAAGCGTGGCTTTTCTCAGGCGCCCCTTATCCATCTTTGATGTTAATTATAAAAGAAACGAATTGAAGTTTCTGATTAAATGCGTTGGCGAAGGCACTGCAAAGCTCAGGTCGTTAAAGAAAGGCGACATGCTGAATGTGATGTTCCCTTTGGGAAATTCTTTCAATCTTGATATAAAAGGAAATGCAATGCTTGTTGGTGGCGGTTGTGGAGTGGCGCCTTTATACTTTCTTGCTAAAAGTCTTTCAAAGAAGAATGTTGGGATAAATGTTTTTATAGGAGCGAAAAGCAAAAATGATATTTTATTTGAGGATGAACTAAAATCCCTGGGAAAGGTATTTATTACTACAGAAGACCGTAGCGAAGGCGAAAAAGGATTAATTACAGACCATTCCATGATGAAAGCTATTGCTGCCGATTCGGATCAGATATATTGCTGCGGTCCGGAACCTATGATGAAAGCTGTTGCATCCTTTGCTAAAAAGGTTTCTGTTCCCTGCGAAGTTTCACTCGAGAATACGATGGCTTGCGGAATTGGCGCTTGCCTTTGCTGTGTTACTGAAACTATTGAAGGAAATAAATGCGTGTGCACTGAAGGACCTGTGTTTAACACCAAAACACTTAAATCATATTAAAACAGAATTAATAATAAATAAGACCCAAATCCCAAGCTCCAAAATCCAAATTCCAAGAAAGAACCAAAGTAAAGAAAATGGAAAAGAAAAATGATCTTTGTGAAAGATTATTACAGTTTGCGGTGGATGTTATTTTGTACCTTCGTACAGTAAAGAACAATATTGAAACAATTGATACGAAACGACAATTAATCAGATCATCTACTTCTAGTGGGGCAAACTATGAAGAATCGCAAGGTTCTCCAACAAAGCCAGATATTAAAACAAAAATTGGAATTGCACTGAAAGAGATGCGCGAATCGAATTACTTTTTAAGAATATATTCCAAACTTAAACTTGGAGATGCAGATAAATGTAAATATCTGGTTAATGAATCAGCAGAATTAAAAAGAATACTTGCTTCCATTATAAATAAATTATGATTTCATATTGATTTTCTTGGGGCTTTGAATTTGTGATTTGGAATTTGGGACTTTTTCCTCATAATTACTTTTTAAAAATACATCATAAGCGAAATGGCAGATCTGAAAGTATCCATAAAAGATATCATCTTTAAAAACCCTGTGTTGACTGCATCAGGAACATTCGGCTATGGACAGGAGTTTGAAGATTTCTTTAATATTGGTCATCTTGGGGGCATTGTTGTTAAAGGCACTACGCTTGAAGCCCGCGAAGGCAATCCATATCCCCGCATGGCTGAAACTCCATCTGGGATGTTGAATGCGGTGGGTTTGCAGAACAAAGGTGTTGATTATTTTATTCAAAAGATATATCCCGAAATAAACCATTACGATACCAATATCATTGTTAATGTTTCCGGTTCGAAGATCGAGGATTATGTTGCTGTTGTTGAGAAATTAAATGAACTGGATAAAATTCCCGCTATTGAATTAAACATTTCATGCCCCAATGTAAAGCTGGGAGGAATGGCCTTTGGAACCAGTTGCGCTTCGGCAGCAGAAGTCACTAAAGCTGTGAGGAAAGCTTATAACAAAGTCCTCATTGTTAAACTATCGCCTAACGTTACTGATATTGCTTCCATAGCAAAAGCCGTGGAAGCCGAAGGAGCCGATTCCGTTTCATTGATCAATACATTATTAGGAATGGCTATCAATGCCGAAACACGCAAACCTGTATTATCAACCGTTACAGGAGGCTTATCTGGTCCTGCTGTTAAACCTGTTGCCCTCAGGATGGTTTGGCAGGTGGCTAAAGCAGTTAATATCCCGGTTATAGGACTTGGCGGAATAATGAGCGCTGCCGATGCCATTGAATTCTTGCTTGCAGGCGCAACGGCTATACAGGTTGGAACGGCTAACTTCATCGATCCGCAGGTATCAATTAAAATAATGCAGGGAATTGAGAATTACCTGGTACGCCACAAAATAGCTTCAGTAAAGCATTTGATAGGAGCAATGGAGGGTTAATCTATTATTTGTTTTTTTATAATTGTCAGGTTAAATACAGGTCGCTCCTACGGAGCTAATAATGCATTGGTCATTTGTTCTACAAACAGATCACTCCTACGGAGTTTGCATTTTTAAGTCCCAACGGGAGAATCTGTTTATAAAAAATAGATTAATCATTAAAAGAAAGTCCCGGCGGGACGATCTGTTTATAGAAAACAGGTTATTCATTATAAGAAAGCCCCATCAGGGCGACCTGTTACTGAAAGATTAGTTTGTTGTTTTTTCTTCTGCCAATAATCTTTCCGGTTTACAAACTGCTAATAATATCACCAATAATATTACACCGTAGGTTAGGACTTTATAATGGTCGTAATAGTTATTGAATTCTCCTAAAATAAAGTGGCAACTTGTTGCAAAATAGGCTATGCTTAATGATACAATTATTGCGACTTTCCTTGTTTTTAAATGGCTCCCTGAATTATCGTTGTTTCTTTTATTAAAATATTTATACACCAAATAAAAAAGCAAATACGTTGATGCCGGGAAGATAAAAAAGAACGCGTAATATTGCTGATGTGGGAAGATAAGCGGTATGAGCAGGCACAAGTAACTTATTTCATATAGCTTCTGAAGCTTTGATTTTATTGTTCTGAATGGTTTTGTTCCTAAAAAATAAACGGTAAATAATATAAATGCCGCCCTGACTATATTAATAACAATATTCAAACTCTCAATAGAAATATCGGCAATATTTCTTTTCAGCGGCATAGCGTGCCAGTCGCCGCAATCCTTTACCAGCAAAGTAGCTAAAAGAGTTGTTAACGACTGAAAGCTTCTTTCGGAAGTGTCAAGAATATGTTCGTGGTTAACAGGATTAAGTAAATGCCATCGTTCTATTAACAGGAATTTTGTGTAATCGAAACCAAGAAATAACACGGGTATGCAAAGAAATACTATCATAAATGCAATAATATATAGCGAAGCTTTCCATTCTTTCCTGTAAAGCAAATAAGGAATCAATACTAATGGCAGCAGTTTAATATTAATGCCAAGCGCTATAAGTATACTTCCGGCAATAGGCCTGTTATTATTGATTAGTGATAGTCCTTCTAACGCAAGATATAAAATGAATATTGTTACCTGTATCAGGTGAAAGTTATCGTGAATAAAACCAAGTATAAATGCAGATGACAGTATAAAAAAAAGTGTTTTGCTGTTTCTGTTTAATTGCGTTAAAGGAAGCCAGCCAATAATTATTTTCCAAATGCGATAAACAAAAAACACATTCAGTATTAACCATATTAATTTCACGAAATATATGGGAAGAAATGTAAATGGAGTAAGTGCAAGAGCAAACAACAGGTCATAATAATAATTATACCATTCATTGTATTTAATAAGGTAGATGTTTTTGCCTGCCAATAAATCTTTTGAGGCAGAAAGGAAAATATTGAAGTCGCCTCCGCTGCCTTGCGCTTCAAACAAAATATCAATGAATACAATGAGGCCAATAATATAATAAAGCCAGTTATTTTTAAGATGTTTTTCCATTTTGTTAATAATACTTCAGTTTATTTTTAAAGTATGGGACTAAAGTCCCTGAAATTATCTGGGTTTATATGTAACCCCAGACTTAAGTCTGGGGTTATGGAAACATCATTCAAATAAATGGCTTTAGCCCTGAAAAGTATCATCTATTTAAAAAATTAACTAACTATTCATTTATCAAAATTACCGGTTTATTCTTTTCCCGGAAATTATTTCAATACAATTTCCCATTCGGCTGTTATATTTTTTCGGACATGGACTATCGTTTACATTATCTCCCGCTGATTTATTCACATTTATTTTTTATTTAATGGTGCTCATGAATGCTTTGCATTTCGCTGATAATCGCAAATTTTATTTCTGCGTAAATCTGCGCTATCTGCGGGAAAAACTATATGATGGTATGAATTAGATACCCCCATTTTTATTTCAGTATTATTTCCCATTCGGCAGTAATGTCGGGATCGGGATTGTAAATAAATAAATAATTTCGGCTACTCTCACCCAACGATTTTGCTTCAATATCAGCAGTGGTGTTGGCCGCAATAGTTACAGATGGCGAGCTAATCAACACATCCTTTATCGACGACACGTATAGCTGTAAAGGCGTGTCGCTGTTATTTTTCACCATAATAATATCATCGGGAGCAAAGGTTCGTTTGCACACAAAGTGAAGTTTCGAAGGCTTTAAATGTCCCGTGAAATCTACCTGCGCAAAATTCCTGATATGTTGAAGGTCGAAGAAATCGCCTATTATTTCGGGCGTTGAAGCATACTTTTGTATCAGTGCGCCCAAATTAACATACAGGGCTGTGCAAACCGAATGCCTTGCCGTTTCAACAATTAAACTTAACCTGGTGGTTTGCCTTAAGCTCGATTTCTGGCTATCGTTGGCATTGTTCAGCAAGTTGCAAAAATTATCCACATCGGTCTTAACTGCAGACAGTGCTGTAATTCCTGTAAGCCCCAGGTTAAGGGCATTAAGGTGGGTAAGCCTCTGCAATTGGTTTCCCCTTTGAAAGGGTTTGCGAAAATGAGGCAGCAAACCCATATAATCAGGACTGCGTCGCCTGTACACCACTTGTATGGCTATATCCCAGGCTTCAATCTTTTCGCTTGATAACTGTTCATACAATTGATTTAAATTTAGTGTTTCACCTTGCTGCAAATCTTTCTGAACAAGAAAATCATTATAAACGGTGGCAAAGTTATTATGGATAGGGGTATAAACACTCAACATGTTGGTAAAGTAAGGATCGGATTGCTGGCTTTCGAGCGCTGCCAGGTGTTGTTCGGAAATAACTTTAGTCATATAGTAGCTTCCACGGGTTGCCACTTCAAAAGGATTAACCAAATAGTACCATTGTTTGTGCATTTGCAGGGAGTTTAAGGTTATTAACTGGTTTGTTGGGACTAAAGTCCCAGATATTATAAGTATATATAGTTGCCACGACCTTAAGGTCGTGGCTGGTTAAAAACAGCTGTGCGGAGGGCTTCAGCCCAAAGTATTTAACTAAATCAAATAGTTTTATTCTATTAAAATTCAAAATATGATACAAATATATTATTTTTATTAATTTCCAACTAAATATTTAATAATTGCTTTAGCATTAATTCTATTCTAAATCAATAATATAATAATTGTATTAGCAAATATATATTAATTAATAAATTATGCTATAATTGTTAAAGCTTTATTTAATTAATTGAATAATTATATTATAATTGTATTCGCAAATATATAAAATATACTAAAATAATTTATAATTGCTAATGCATTTATTCAATTCCTAATTAAAAATAGAATGAAAGCATTTATATTTATTGATACCTTATTATATATACTGCTAAACCAACCGTAGGGATGCAATAAAAAAGCCGTCAGCCAAGAAAGCCGACGACTTTTGTATTCACCATAAAAACTTACCAATTATGAGCAAACAAATATACTAAACTGTGATAGCGAATGCAAGTAAATTTGAAGTTTTATTTCAATATTTTTTTAGCTGCTTTATTAAATTGGCTGTTTGCTTCGGCTGTTTATTTTTTACGCAGCTTGTTCTTCTGTCTGAAATAATACCGCTTAATATAGAGAGGTGAAAGGCTTACTTTATTTGCAATTTCTTCTGCCGATTTACCTGCTTTGATCATTCTCTTGATTTCCTTTTCACGTATTTTCTTTGGTGTATTAACTTGTTCCTTTTTTCCACCTAATTTTATAAAAACAGCATAGATACCCGGGCAAGTATTCCATATTCCTGGGCCAATTCCTACAGGGTTTTACCGGCTAAAATCTTTTCAAAAATTTCCTTGTTACGTATTTTCTTTGGTGTATTAACTTGTTCCTTTTTTCCACCTAATTTTATAAAAACAGCATAGATACCCGAGGCAGGTATTCCATATTCCTGGGCCAATTCCTGCAGGGTTTTACCGGCTAAAATCTTTTCAAAAATTTCCTTTTCACGTATTTTCTTTGGTGTATTAACTTGTTCCTTTTTTCCACCTAATTTTATAAAAACAGCATAGATACCCGGGGCAAGTATTCCATATTCCTGGGCCAATTCCTGCAGGGTTTTACCGGCTAAAATCTTTTCAAAAATTTCCTTGTTACGTATTTTCTTTGGTGTATTAACTTGTTCCTTTTTTCCACCTAATTTTATAAAAACAGCATAGATACCCGAGGCAAGTATTCCATATTCCTGGGCCAATTCCTGCAGGGTTTTACCGGCTAAAATCTTTTCAAAAATTTCCTTGTTACGTACTGAATTCTGTGCAACATTGAAATGGTTTCGGTTAATATTTTTAGCCAATCTGTTTTGCTCATTGAATATTTTTAATATCTCCCAATAATCTATGCCATATAATTTGGCTGTAGCTTTAAAGGTATTGCCTTCTTTAAGCTTTTCGTATATTTCCTGTTTAAGCTTTTCTGTTATTTTCATAATAATTGATGTATCGGTTTTCCCTAATTAATTACTGCTTACAGCCGCTGCCTCCTGCTTATAAGTTCCAAGTCTCAAATTCCAATCCTGAATCAGGTTCAGGACAAGCCCAAATTGGTTTCTTTTAATTTGGTGCTTTTGGCTTGGGACTTGGGGTCTTTCACTTTCCTCCGCAGTAAACTTTTTGAGCATCGGTAGCCAGGGCATAACCAAGCGCCGAAGCTTTAGCAAAATCGTCACAAGCGCCGGGATTATCTTTCAGCATTAATTTACTAATGCCCCGGTCGTAAAGAGCTGATGAATTTTTAGGCTCATATTCAATCGTTTTGTTATAACTTAAAAGTGCAGCATTATAATCCTTTTGGGCATATTCAATATTGCCTTTGTTAAACCATGCAGGCGAATAATCGGGTTTAATTTCAATAGCTTTATTAATATTTGCAAGCGCCTGTGGCAGATCATTTAGCATGAATTGCGAGTAACCCATTCCGCTATACGCCCACGACATATTCTGAAAATTATAATGAATAGCTTTCTTATAATCGGGAACGGAAGCCATGTAATCTTTAAGTTTCTGCTCTGCTGTTGCCTTGTTATAATAAGCCATAGCATAAGTTGAATCTACTTTGATAGCCTCGTTATAACCACTGATTGATTTCTCAACCGAATCCATCATGTACCAGCAATTAGCCCTGTTATTATATACTACAGCCGGATGGTGATTGTATTTTATTGCCAGTTCAAAATCGGCTAAAGCTCCGCTTACATCATTCAGGTCGAACTTGCCATTGCCCCTGGCCCAGTAGGCATGACCTTTTTCCGGGTTCTTGGCAATAATATCATCGAACAATATAATGCCATTCTTCCATTGTTTGTTCCTTTCGAAAGTTGTAAAACAGAAGAATAATGCGAAAGCGGCAATAAGCAAAACAATATAATTCTTCCTGCTTTTACTATAGTTCCCGAATTTATTATCAGTAAAATCGCAATACAATTTTGCAGCAATAAAGAACAAGCCAATGTACGGAACATAGGTGTATCGCTCGGCTACTATTGCAAAACCTACAGGCAGGAATTGAAGCACTGTTGCAATGGTAAAGAAGAAAAACAATAAACCAAACATAAGTTCTTTCCTTATCTTTTTAAGTTTTATGAATAAGAATATTACTGCTGCAATTCCTAAAGGAGCAAGATAATAAATCCAGGGAAGCATGCCGCCAGTTTTATCGGGATAATAATGAAAAGCAGCAAGATTGAAGGGTGCAATAAGTTTTACTAAATAAAACATTATGCCGTAACTTACCAGGAAGAGCCTGTCTATTACCGAGAAAATAGGGGAGAGGTTATTAAGCGCATCGCTGCTCTTCTGCGAGTATATTGCAAGTATGCCAAACAACATTGATAAGATAAAGAAAGGAATTTTCTCAGCAATTACCTTCCAATTAAATTTCCTTCCTTTATAATAATCAATCAGAACAATAACAGGAGCAAGGCTCACAGCTGCTGACTTTGACATTAATGAAAGAATAAATAGAACTATTGAAAAGATATAGTAGCCATATTTCTTAACATCTTTTGTATATAACAGGTAAGCAACCAAAGAAGAAAAGAAAAAGAAAGAATACAACACATCTTTCCTTTCGGATATCCATGCTACCGATTCAACATGCATGGGATGTATGGCAAAGAACAGCGCCACAATAATGGCAACTTCAGCTCTTTTCAGCAAAAGATAAATGAACCAGAATACCAATACAACATTTGCAAGATGGAATAATAGATTTATTAAATGATAAGGAAAAGCATTCTGCCCGTTGAAACTAAAATCTATTGCCAGTGATAATATTGCCAATGGATGATAATTCCCTGCAATGAAAGTTCCGAACATAGTGCTGAAATCAGCCGATGTGAGGTGTTTCAGGTTATCAGCGGCTGCAATATAAAGTGAATCGTCGAGGTTGGTGATAAAGAAATTATGAAGCGAATTATAGAAAACAATAAATGTAAGAACCAGAAGGGAAATAACATAAAGAGTAATTTCGTTTTTCTTTTTCCCGGCGTTCTTTTTAGTTTTATTAACTGCAACCGGTGTCTTCTTCCCTTGGTTTTTCTTAGCAACAGCCATTAAAGCTTATTTGTTTTTTTTAGCATTCTTATCATTCTTTTTAGGCGAAGGTTTTTCTTTAAAAACATAGATCAGCCTTAATGCAATATCATTATTGTATTGCTTGCGCGTCCAAACATTTCCCGAAACATCCGTAAATGTACGAGTCCTTATTTTAGTTATAGAATAAAAATACCGGCAATCTAGCCAGAACCCATTATGTATCTTGAACTGCAGATCAATCAGCACATCATAATCGTTGGGATTATAAGGCCCATAAGAAGTTGTCCAGTTTACTCTTTTCTGATGTTCCCATTCCTGAAACTGAACGAGTCTTCCCCATGAAAATCCGGCACCTGCTTTTATTACATCCCTGTCGGTATAACTAAAAAAAACAGGCGCTTCCAGATAATTTAATATAAGCTTGTATGGTGGACTGGTAAGCGTGTCTTTTGGCGACTGGTAACTGCCTTTTTGAGTATAAATTGTTTCAATGGTAGCTGAAAATTTCTTGCCAACAGGAACAATGGCAGTAGCTCCCAGGTTTAACCCTATTTTATGATAACCATATAACTGATCGCCATCAACCTGTGTAAGATTAAAGCCTGCAATCAATCCGCCCTTAATGCTTTGCGAGAAAGAAAAAGCCGGAATAAGTAGTAAAAAGAATATAAAACAATATTTATTCATTCAAACAAAATAACGCGCAAAACTACAAAAGAATCACCGATTCAACACCTGTTCATTCATTAATATTAACCATAAAACAATAAAAGCTGCCTTGCGGGCAGCTTTTCGTTATAGAATTATTAATTTATTTCTGAGCCTTTTCGAGTTTTTCTATTCTTTCAATTAATCTATCTGTAATTTTTTAAGCTCTTCTGAAATTTATTTGTTTTTTAATGCTTCAATTTCCTTTTCAAGTTCAGCTATTTTATTTTGCAGATCATTGATCATTTTTTGTTGAGCTTTTATTGCCTCAACAGTTAACGGTACAACATCCCCATAAGCCATCATTTTAACATCATAAGTAGCAATTTGCATTTTCTGATTTGGCTTTAATGGCCCGTTAAGAACACCGGTTATTGATCTGCTTTTCACCACTTCGGGAACAATTTTTTCAGCATCTTGGGCAATAAAGCCATATTTTCTTCCTGGCGCCAAGTTTAGTCCGGGATGGTTTGCATTATCAAACTCATATGTAACTCCTTTTAATTTTAACACTTTGCCTAAAGCATCATCAATGGGTTCAATATTTTTCTTTAAATTTTTATCCGAGACGTTTAGCCAATCTTCAGTTCCTCCAGCCCAACCATCTGAATAAATTGCCCATGCATTGGCACTGAATGACCATCCATAAACACCAGTTGCGTCAGCATTGCTTGAATTTGTTCCGCCATATACACCGGTACCTGTACCAGTTGCGGGAATATCCAATCCCCATATTCCAGAAGGCATATTAGTTGTCCCGGTATAATTTGTTACACCTTCATTAGCATTATAAGCATTTGTGGAAGAATTATTATCAGATTCCATCGCAACCCCGTCGGCACTTGCATTGACTAATTCAACCATAGCAGATGCAGTAGTAATACCGTTACTGTAAACATTTAATTTATCAACGAGAGCACCTCCGGCATGGGAAGTTGAAGGAGTTGTTGTTCCTATGCCCACCGCTGAACCATTATCATACATAATTGAATTACACATTGTGGTTGAGTTTGTGAATTTTGTTACATAATCAGTAGTAGCTCCACCACAAATTGTACCAGGGCCTGTGGGGCCTGTAGTACCTGCTGTTCCTGTGCCAGTAGCACCAGTTGGGCCTGTAGCCCCTGTAGTACCAGTTCCGGTAGGTCCAGTGGCACCATCATTGCCGTTAGCACCAGTAGGGCCTTGGGGACCAGTAGCACCATCATTACCATTAGCACCAGTTGGACCTTGTGGGCCAGTAGCTCCGTCATTTCCATTAGCGCCGGTAGGACCAGTAGCGCCATCATTTCCATTAGCACCCGTAGGGCCGGTAGCGCCATCATTGCCATTAACACCCTGGATACCTTGAGCACCGGTAGGACCAGTTATCCCCTGAGCACCAGTAGGGCCAGTAATACCCTGAATCCCTGAGCCCGTAGGACCAGTAATCCCCTGAATACCTTGCGGACCGGTAATTCCATCGGTACCATTAGGACCAGTAGGGCCGGTAGGGCCAACCGGGCCACCACCCAGTACAAGTAATTTCTGCCAAACACTGGCATTACTATCCCAGTACCAGAAACCAACACCGCCTCCAGTCATAGCGGCATTTGTATTATAGACCATCAAAGAATTTGCAGGAGAAGCGATAGTCGTTACATCAGTTGTAGACTGCAAACTAACCCTTGGTATAAGCATTCCTTTGTTCGTGCTGCTTACATCCAGGATGGCAGACGGATCCGCCAGATTCCCTGTGTTATTAATTGAAACATTCTGATTTTGTGAACGAGCATTGAATATTGCCATAGTACTAAGTACACATGCAATTGCTGTAATTCTGAAAGTTCTCATAGTTAAAAATATATGATATGATTTGTTTTTATTTTATTTAGGAGCAATAAGCATAATAACCCCTTTAATCGTTTTCATCTGGTTGTTATAATCGGGAATGCTTGCAGAATAGAAATAAGTACCCGGGCTAACAACAGAACCCTTGTAAGTTCCGTTCCACCCTTCAGTTCCCTGGTATAAAACCTGATCCCACCTGTTAAAGATTTTGATATTATAACCCGGCAAAAATACAGCGTTAGCCTGATTGCTCCCTTGAGGAATAAAAGCATTAGGAATTCTTAACACAAAATCACTTAATGCCCACCATGAGAAATAATTTGAAGCGGAAATAACAGGAGTAGTGACAACTTTGTCAGCAACGTTACAGGAGCCGGTCATTGGCATATCAATCCAAGTATTCAGCACATCGTTATACCGAATGGCTTCCAGATTGGCTTCTATCATATCAGGATTGCTGGTTTGATTAACATCCTCAGCAGTATATTTAAAATTAAGCACTACATCTGGTTTGGTAGTATAATTAGGGAATATTTCCCAATAACGGTCGGCAATATCAGAAGCTTTAAAAGTGTCAAGAGAAGAAATGCCGGAAGGATAGGGTTCATTATTCAAATCAGTGGGATAAGTTGCAAACACAATAGAACCGCTGGCAGGGCTTGCAGCCGTTTTGGTTTCAAGCACAAGATTCAGGTCGTTACCACCGGCGCCGCTACCGAAAGGAACAGCATAGGAGCCAATATTTGAACCTATGTTCCATTCAATTTCACCTAAGCCGGTAGCAGGAGTTGTTTCACTTTTTAAGAATCCACTTTGATACACTAAGCCAGCAGGAGTTCCATTATCAAGAAAAAGCCTTTTGTGATTAAGGTCCATTACTCCGTCAACAGTAAAAATTCCTTTCACCTGGCAAGAATCTAAATCTAAAGTTTTGGTTTGATTTTTAATAATAAGATTTTCGAAAAAGATGGGAGTAGTTCCCTGTATAGTTTGATCAGTTCCGGTAAGAATGATATTTCCATTAGGAACAGGTTCAATATTAGTGAAAACATTTCCATAGGAATTATTGGTCATGTTACCGTTAATAATAAGATTACCGTCAATATCAATAGTGCCGTCAACACCGCCCGCAGTGCTGTCAGTAAAATCAACTACATTGACAAAAGCGCCGGAATCAATATGGATTTTCAAGCCATTATTATAAAAGCCCATCTGGGCTTTAGCAACTTGAAATAAAACAATAAAAACTAAGAAAAGAAAATATTTAGTTGGCTTCATAGGTAAAGGATACTTATTTGAACGATGTAAAGGTATAAATATTTTTTTAATCTTTAAATAATCATTTGATGATATTTTTTTAACAATGGAAAAAATAAAGTAATAATTATTTAATTATTTTATACTTTAAGCTTATTGTGGTGTAATGACACTTTATGTTATTTACCTCAAAAACTCTTGTTTTATTATAACCTTTTATCTCAAAAATTTAAGCATTATACTTATATCTTTGAATTTATGTTACATTTAATTAAAGCTAATTTGCATTACAAAACAGCAATCAATTTGTATTACACAAAAAAAGCTGCTCATCGAGCAGCTTTTCGTTATACAATTATCAAATTATTTCTTTATTTCTGAGTTTTTTCAAGTTTTTCAATTCTTGCATTCTGCTCTTCATTTTTTTGCTTTAAGTCATCAATAATTTTTTGCTGCTCCTGCATTGCTTCAATAATGTAAGGAATAAAACGTGTTTCATTCATTGCTTTTGCATGCATCCATTTAATTGCAGGAGCTTCGGTTACTTTAGCATTAACTAATTTTGATCTCAAATTTACAAAAGAAACAGCATAAGGAATAACTTTTTCAACATCCTGGGCAAGGAAACCAACCTGGCGTTCAGGACTTTCAACAAATTCTTTATACTCTTCATTAAAATCATACTCAACAACATTTAATTTTAAAATCTTATCTAGGGCATTAGTTAATGGAGTAATATTCTTTTTTAATCTTTCATCGGAAGTATGCCATGTGCCATCTCCTGTCATAAATGCTCTGCCTGCGCAATATATGCCATAGAAGCCAGCCGAATTAGCCCAATAAGATTGAGCATATAAGCCATATGATCCTGAATTAGCAGAATTGGTAACAGCAGATGTTCCCACTCCTGTTCCAGTAGTTGGTTCAGATAGTCCAAAAACGCCGGAAGGAGCATTCGTTGTTCCGGTATAATCGGTTTCACCACCATTCGCATTATAAGCATTAGCTGCATTGCTATTCCCTATATACATAGTAAGACCATTTGCCGAACCATTGACTATTTCTGCCATAGCATCACCACCAACAGAGCCAGTAGAATATGCATTGAATAGAACTACATTAGTAGCCCCCATATGCGAGGTTGCAGGTGAATTTGTTCCAATACCTACAATTCCTCCATTAGTAATACGCATTCGCTCAGAAAGTGAAGCAGCACCATCAAGAGTAGTTGAAAACGTCAAAGCCGTAGGTAAATCACCGGCTCCACCAGCAGCATCACGGATGGCTGATATTTGTGCCTGAGCTCCTGCTTGCGTTTGATCGCCAAAATTCAGGTTGCTTAAAATGCTGCCAAAAACAGTATTTGCAGTAGATTGGCGTATAGTAATTGTTGCCGGATTACCAGCTCCGGTAGTAATATTCTGAACTTCAAAATCTGTATTATTAATAGCAGCACTTGGGAAGTTACCTCCGAAATTTGCAACAATAACTTTTCTGTTAAAGAAACCTGCCCAATCACCTCCATCAGCATATACGCTAAAATTATTACTGCTCGTATTACGATAACCAAGATATCCGGTTGAATGTGTCCCACCGGTGAGATCACCGGCTATTCCATAAAAAACCCCGGCAGCAGCTGATGAATTTGTAGCAAAAACACCTCTGTAATTTGCATTATTAGTAGATATGTTAATTCCATAAGAATTACTGGAAGCTCCTGCTAAAGGAAGTGAGATTCCATTAGGAAACGTAGCATTGGTATTAACGGTAACTTGATAATTAGCAGTTGGAGTTATAGTGCCAATTCCAACTGTTCCGCTATTGTCTTCGAAAATAGGTGCAACTGTACAAGTAGCACTTACACCATTAGATTTAATAATATAATTTGAACTTGCACAACCAACAGGACCGGCCGGTCCTGTTGCGCCAGTAGTACCAGTTCCTGTAGCACCAGTTGGTCCTGCAACTCCTGCTGTACCATTCGAACCATTTGTTCCAGAAGGCCCAGTAGGACCTGTAGATCCATTTGTACCATTAGAACCATTTGTGCCGTTTGCTCCGGTAGGACCTTGCGGACCAGTAACTCCTGCCGAGCCATTGTTACCAGTTGGACCTTGCGGACCAGTAGCACCATCGTTGCCGTTAGCACCAGTAGGGCCTTGCGGGCCAGTAGCACCATCATTTCCGTTAGCACCAGTAGGGCCTTGTGGCCCGGTAATGCCATCAATACCAGTTGCACCAGTAATACCTTGGATACCTTGAGCACCGGTAGGGCCGATTATCCCCTGCGCACCAGTAATACCTTGTATACCTTGAGCACCGGTAGGGCCGGTTATACCCTGCGCACCAGTGATCCCTTGTATACCTTGAGCACCGGTAGGGCCAGTAATTCCCTGGATACCTTGCGAACCGGTAATGCCATCGGTACCATTGGGACCAGTAGGGCCAGTAGGACCAACAGGACCACCACCCAGTACCAGTAATTTCTGCCAAACACTGGCATTACTATCCCAGTACCAGAAACCAACACCACCACTCGTCATTGCTGGATTGGTATTAAACACCATCAAAGAATTTGCAGGAGAAACGATGGTTGTTACATCAGTAGTAGACTGCAAACTAACCCTTGGTATAAGCATTCCTTTGTTCGTGCTGCTTACATCTAGGATAGCAGACGGATCCGCCAGATTTCCTGTGTTATTAATTGAAACATTCTGATTTTGTGAACGGGCATTGAATATTGCCATAGTACAAAGTACACATGCAATTGCTGTAAGCCTGAAAGTTCTCATATTGGTTTATTGATTATGGTTAATTTATTTTGATTATACAATTGTAATAAAACCTATTATTGATTACTTGAATGTGTTATTCTTTGATTCAGTTTTCAACTGATGTTTTAATTTTTTAATTTCTGATTTCAATGATTCTTTATCCTCTTTATTATTTTCAATATTTAATGATTCTTTTTGTTCAGGAGTAAGATAATTTAACCATTCTTCTTTTATATTATCTGCCATTCTTATCCACTTAACACGATATTCTTCAGGTACATCTTTTATGTCAGGATATAAGAAATGATCAGTATATGATTCGGGCACAGGAAGAAGCCGGACATCTTCATAACCTTTTCTCTTAGCTACAATCCTGTAATTAAACTTAGCTCCATTGGGGGCATCAGGAGCGTAAAGTGTAAATTCTTTGGTGTTGTCATTAACCCACCATTCTCCAATTTTGTCATTTGGAGTTATAAAAACCATCATATGATATTTAGCATTAATTGTAACAGTCTGGAGAAAATCGCCGGCAACCTGCACTGTCGCTTTGCCATCGGAAATAGTAGCAGTACCAAAATCTTCAAACCAATTCCCAGGTGACTCCTGGCAATATACAGCTTTAGGTCCTTCTTCTGTTCTTACTATTGCGCTTTTGGCACCAGAACCACCCAAACCTCCTACATAATAGACTCCGTATGAAGCACCACCAAGATAGCCATATTCCGTTGCACTATATCTGCCTAAAACACCATATGTACCATTAGTACCTGAATTGCCATAAGCACCAATACCACCATATGTAGAACTATAATAACCTAACTCGCCAAAGCCATAAGTACTATTTATACCATATACGCCTGCAGTACCATCTGTATTTCCAGTTGAATTAGAGCCATAAATTACAGAAGTTCCACTTTCAGACCCTTCTACATCAAGAAAGTGAACTGGAGTAATTGTTCCGATACCAACTTTTGTAGAAGTTGTGGCAAGATTTACGCCGTTAATACTTCCAAGCACAAGTGCATTACTGGCTCCTACTTCTGAATATGCTCCAATTGCTGTAGAATTTGTAAAATTATCTGCGGAGGATGCACTGCCATATCCTAAAAATGTATTATAACTGCCGGTTGATACATGCAAATAATTGGGAGTGACATCAAACCCACTGCCAGCAGCATATCCCACGGCAGTATTATAACCACCGGTATTATTTGAAGGAGTATTATCACCTTCAAGAGTATACATTCCAATAGCAGTATTTCCAGTGCCAGCACCAAAATATATATTAGCATCCATTCCAACTACTGTATTGGAAGTGCCGGAGATATTATTACTGAAAGCATAAGCTCCAATGGCAGTATTAAAAGTACCAATGTTTCCATACCCTGCATAATATCCAAATGATGTCAGGCAATTTGTCCTATGTAAAAAACCCGCCTGATTATTATCAATTCTAAATTGCAATGCAATATCGTCAGTAGTACCAAGAAAATTTGTTCCCGATACAGTGCCTGCATTGCCAAGAGTAAGCCATGCATTGTTAGAGAATGTTCCAGTAGGTCCTGTTGCTCCAGTAGGTCCAGTTGTTCCAGAAGTACCTGTTCCGGTTGCACCTGTTGGTCCAGTTGCTCCTGTTGTTCCCGTTCCCGTTGCACCTGTTGGGCCTGTAGCTCCTGTGCTACCATTTGGTCCAGTTGGCCCCATTCCACTTCCAGTAGCACCTGTAGGTCCAGTTGGTCCTGTCGTACCGTTTATACCATCAGTACCTGTAGCGCCTGTAGGTCCAGTAACACCATTATTACCTGTTGGCCCTTGTAAACCTGCACCTCCAGTTGGTCCTGTGTTTCCCGCTGTTCCGGTTGCACCTGCCGTACCTGTAGCGCCTGTTGGTCCTGTAACACCATTTGCTCCATCAGCACCAGTTGGTCCTGTTGTTCCAGTAATACCTGTTCCGGTAGGGCCAATAGGTCCCGTTGGTCCTTGCGGACCTAATACCTGCGTCCATTTGGTACCATCCCAATACCAGAAACCTAATCCTCCGCCAGTCATTGAAGGATTAGTATTATATACCAACAATGAAATTGCAGGCGATGTGATGGTAGTTGCATCCGTTATAGATTGCAGGCTAATTCGTGGCACTAACATTCCCTTATTAGTGCTACTCACATCAAGAATAGCTGAGGCATCAGGTGCAGTTCCAGTATTGTTTATTGAAACATTCTGATTCTGTGAACGGGCATTGAATATTGCCATTGTGCTTATTACACACACAATTGCTGCTAGTCTGAAAGTTTTCATTAATTAAATTATTTTATTTAGGAGCAATAAGCATAATAACCCCTTTAACTGTTTTCAACTGGTTGTTGTAATCAGGAATGCTTGCCGTATAGAAATAAGTACCCGGGCTAACTACAGAACCCTTGTAAGTTCCGTTCCACCCTTCAGTTCCCTGGTATAAAACCTGATCCCACCTGTTAAAGATTTTGATATTATAACCCGGCAAAAATACAGCGTTAGCCTGATTGCTCCCTTGAGGAATAAAAGCATTAGGAATTCTTAACACAAAATCACTTAATGCCCACCATGAGAAATAATTTGAAGCGGAAATAACAGGAGTAGTGACAACTTTGTCAGCAACGTTACAGGAGCCGGTCATTGGCATATCAATCCAAGTATTCAGCACATCGTTATACCGAATGGCTTCCAGATTGGCTTCTATCATATCAGGATTGCTGGTTTGA
Organism: uncultured Bacteroidota bacterium; assembly: GCA_963831005.1. Classification (GTDB taxonomy): domain Bacteria; phylum Bacteroidota; class Bacteroidia; order Bacteroidales; family CG2-30-32-10; genus CAWHOW01. The sequence goes on along the minus strand of CAWHOW010000032.1, from coordinate 67,060 downwards.
TTAACATCCTCAGCAGTATATTTAAAATTAAGCACTACATCTGGTTTGGTAGTATAATTAGGGAATATTTCCCAATAACGGTCGGCAATATCAGAAGCTTTAAAAGTGTCAAGAGAAGAAATGCCGGAAGGATAGGGTTCATTATTCAAATCAGTGGGATAAGTTGCAAACACAATAGAACCGCTGGCAGGGCTTGCAGCCGTTTTGGTTTCAAGCACAAGATTCAGGTCGTTACCACCGGCGCCGCTACCGAAAGGAACAGCATAGGAGCCAATATTTGAACCTATGTTCCATTCAATTTCACCTAAGCCGGTAGCAGGAGTTGTTTCACTTTTTAAGAATCCACTTTGATACACTAAGCCAGCAGGAGTTCCATTATCAAGAAAAAGCCTTTTGTGATTAAGGTCCATTACTCCGTCAACAGTAAAAATTCCTTTCACCTGGCAAGAATCTAAATCTAAAGTTTTGGTTTGATTTTTAATAATAAGATTTTCGAAAAAGATGGGAGTAGTTCCCTGTATAGTTTGATCAGTTCCGGTAAGAATGATATTTCCATTAGGAACAGGTTCAATATTAGTGAAAACATTTCCATAGGAATTATTGGTCATGTTACCGTTAATAATAAGATTACCGTCAATATCAATAGTGCCGTCAACACCGCCCGCAGTGCTGTCAGTAAAATCAACTACATTGACAAAAGCGCCGGAATCAATATGGATTTTCAAGCCATTATTATAAAAGCCCATCTGGGCTTTAGCAACTTGAAATAAAACAATAAAAACTAAGAAAAGAAAATATTTAGTTGGCTTCATAGGTAAAGGATACTTATTTGAACGATGTAAAGATATAAATTTACTTTTAATATTTATATAATTATTTAATAAGATTTTGTTAACATTAAAATATTGACTTTTTTAGCTTAAGTTTATCTTGTTTTTAAAGCAAATATTTAATGCCACTATTTGCACTATAATTAATAAACTTAATTTTACATCCTTGAAAATTTCATTAAAAGTAAATTTTATAATTTTATACTATGAAGATGATGAAAGCAATACAGGTTAGTTCGCCCTGTAGTGAATTTGAACTTGTTCAAAGAGAAATTCCGGAACCTAAAAATAATGAAGTTTTAATTAAAGTTGAAGCTTGTGGTATTTGTCATGGAGATGCAATGGCAAAGGAAGGCCGCATGCCCGGTATAAAATACCCTGTAATTCCCGGACATGAAGTAGTAGGAATTGTTGAAAAAACAGGTTCGCAGGTTACAAGATGGAAAGCAGGGCAGAGAGTTGGTGTTGGCTGGCACGGAGGCCATTGTTTTGATTGCAGTGCTTGCCGCAAAGGTAATTTTGGCGCTTGTGAAAAGTCATTAACAACAGGATTGCATGTTGATGGCGGTTATGCGGAATATATGATTGCCCGCAATGAAGTTATTGTAAGCATTCCAGATGAATTAACTTCAGTAGATGTTGCTCCCCTTATTTGCGCAGGGCGAACCACTTTTGGAGCATTAAAAGAAAGCAATGCTAAAGCTGGTGATTTAGTTGCCATTCATGGAGTAGGAGGGCTTGGTCATCTTGCAATTCAGTATGCTGTAAAGATGGGTTTTAAGACTGTGGCACTTTCACGTGGCAAAGAAAAGGAACAATTAGCTTATAAGTTAGGGGCACATGTATACATTGATACAGATGCTGTTGATGCAGGAAAGGAACTTATGAAACTTGGCGGTGCAACTATTATACTTTGTACTGCGCCCAATGCTAAAGCAATTTCATCATTAATACCCGGATTAGGCAGAAACGGACAGGCAGTTATTGTTACAGGAACAGGCGATATGCTTCAAATACCTGCTTTCTTGTTACTGGGAGGACAACGTTCTGTGAAAGGTTTTGTTAGCGGAAGTATTGAAGAAGCTATTCAATTCAGCATGCTTACAAAAATAAGTCCGATGATTGAAGTATTTCCACTGGAAGAAGCTGCAAAGGCATATGAAAAAATGATGACAGCTAAAGTTCATTTTCGAGCTGTGCTGAAAATAGGAAATAAATAGAGAATAAAAACGCAGTATTCTTAAGAATGCATATTTTCCTTAACATACCATTTATTCATCAAGCATTCGAGCAGGATATGACTATTCTTAAAAATAGTTAAAGCCCGCTTTCTAATTGTTTTATTAGTACTTTTGATGCATCGAATCTTCCTTTATGAAGGTGCATTCATACATATTCATTTACCTTTTAACACTTGCTGCATTTCTTTGCGGTGCAAACCTCTTTGCGCAGAATAATGATACTGCTAAGAGCAAACCTCGTAACGATACGCTACATCTGCTTCAATTGAATGAAGACCAGTTTGGATATGAACATTTTACTAAAGGCGCCATCCACATTGATACTGTTAGTGTTTATGGTTTCCAAAAACATGCCTACCTTACAGATGAGCACCCGTTCACTGCACGATTTTCAAATATAGGGCTTGCATACAGGGATCTGGTTTTTGATACAAAGTATAGTTTTGATTTTGTTTCTTCTCGCAAGTATTTTGATGATTATTTTCTCAATAATGAGAACGCCTGTTATTACAATGTAAACAGGCCTATGGTGGAGGCATATCTTGCTATGGGTCCCCAAAGGGAGCAGTTATTCAATGTTTTATTTACCAGGAATTTTAAGAAGAACCTTAATCTTTCTGTACAGTATAATTTAATTCATTCTCTCGGAACATACCAGAACCAAATATCGAACGATGCTTTCGTAATATTAACAGGGAATTATTCCACTAAAAACAAGCGATATGTTGTCATAGGGAACTACTTTTATAACCGTATGAAAGTACAGGAAAACGGCGGTTTGCAGAATGATTCGGATTTTACTCAAGACTATTATTCAAACAGGTCGCTGATAACAACAAATCTTACCAGTAACGACAGTGCTCAGAATGTATTAAAAGAATCAGGGTTTTATATAAAGCAGTTCTTATTCCTGGGTTACAGGGGCAGGAAAGTTGTTGACAGTACAAAAACAGAAAGACCTTACTTTGGATTTGGCCGTTTATCATACGGCTTATTATTTAGAAAACAGTCGTACACTTATTATGATTCCGACCCTACGTTAGGCTTTTACCCTTCACCCAGGCTTGATTCGGTTAAAACAAGTGATTCCATTCATATAAAAACTATTGAGAATACTTTTGAATGGTCGAATATCAAATATCTGAGCGAAAGCAATAGCCAGCATTTTATTATAAGGTTCGGAGTTAAACAAACATTCTCCGTGCTTTATAACTATTTGTACACAAAGTCAACTAAGGATTCACTTTCATCAGAAGTTGCATCATTAATTCCACAGGCTTCTGCAAAGCTTAGAATCGGCAATGGGCTCGAGGCTTCAGCAAATGCATTTTATATTTTTAAAGGATATAATCAGGGCAATTATGATGCGAGCGGCATGATTACTACTTTTCATGATGCTGATTCAATCAATAAAGGGTTTGTAGGCATTAAAGGAGAAGTTATAAAACAGTCGGCTTCGTGGTTCGACAGGGAATATGTGGGAAACAATTTTACGTGGTATCATTACCTGAAACCCGCTGATATGGAGAGCGCCCGTATATTCTATCATTACAAGGGGCTTGATGTGTATGCCGCATATTTTATTACGAAAGACCAAGTTTATTATAATTATTATGCTATGCCTTATCAGTTTGGCGGCAATGCTGAAGTTGAACAAATAGGTTTCAAAAAGAACTTCAGGTGGAAAAGCTGGGAACTGGCTAATAATGTTGTTTGGCAAAAAACACAGCAAACTGAATTGATACGATTGCCAGAACTAATGTCGGACAATGCTCTTTCATTCAATCATTTATTCTTCAAAAAGGCATTGACCTTTCAAATAGGAGTTGAGATGACTTATTTCACTAGGTACACACCTCTTGCCTGGATGCCGGCCACCAGGGAATTTTATCAGCAGGATGAATACAAGAGTGCTAACTACCCTTATCTAGATGCATTTGTAAATATCAGAATTAAGAGGGCAAGGTTGTTCCTGAAATTAGAACATGCAAACTATTACTTCATGGGTTTCAATTATTTCATGATACCAAATTATCCTATGGCTGACATGGCTTTGAAATTCGGTGTCGCATGGAAGTTCTATGATTAATATAACACCTCACTCATAATATTCTTTCAACCTTTGTACTACCTCATAAGCAGCGGGGCATATAAAAGTATTCTTTAAAGTGATGTTGAGTATCTGAACAAAACGTTTCCTGTCGGTATGTGGGTATTCGGAACAAGCTTTAGGGCGAACACTATAAACTTTGCAATAATTATCACTGTCGAGAAAAGGGCAGGGGGATATATTAAAAACATAATCCCCATCTTCATCAAGGTGAAGATATTTCTCTGTTAATACAGAAGACCTTACCCTTAAGAACTTCGCAATGCGCTCAATATCCTTATCTGTTATCATAGGGCTTATGTTTTTGCAGCAGTTGGCACAATCAAGGCAATCGATATTCAGGAAAACTTCTTCATGTAAATTTTTTACAACAACATCAAGGTCGTTAGGAGTATTCTTTTTCAGGCGGGCAAATAGCTTCCTGTTGCCTGCTTCTGCACGCTTGGCTGATAGTTGTAAATCGGTAAGCTTTATTTTCAATGGAAATTATATTTGCACGTGCAATATCTGAATCGGGCAAATATAAAATGATTTATTTATATAAAGGTCTTGCAGAAATAATATGCCTTGGTTTTAGTATATCCTTTTCCTTCTTATGTTCAGGGATTCAGCTTGAATGGGTAAGAAAGTTTCCGGCCTATGCCAGTATATCCACGTTTAATGTAATATTGCTGTCAATGGGTTGATATTCGAAACCGAAATACCCGTTAAAATCTTTAAGCTGTTCTTTAACAGGAACATTTTCTTTAACAGGCATGCTGTATTGAAATTCTTTACTTTTCAATAAAAACTTTAGTCCATGTATCTTACTATTAATGATAAAATTGATTTCTTTATCCAAAGTAGAAAAATAATACCAGCCTGTTCTTATTCTCGACTTTTCTAATTTTATACTTAACCTTCTCATAAGAATTGATTTTTATTAATTTATAAAATTTGTTTTAAGATATGGTACTGGAATGTGTATTTAACAGGGTTGTTGTTTTGAGAAAGCAACATAACTCCTGATTGAATTTGTTAACATAAATGCAATTAAACACTCAAGCTAATTCCTTTTTAGCAGTCAGCATCTTCCTTATTTCAAATATCCCCTGGCTCACGGAATCAAAATTCTCGGACAATGTGCCGATAACATTTTTAATTTCATCCTCAATAATATATTGTTTTTCGTCAATCATTTCAAGGTACTGCATGCTTGCATCGGCAAACCTTGCGTTGATATACTGCATATACAGGCTTTTGGTCGTTTCACCATATTCAAGACCAGTATCTTTTTTAAAGTCGTTGATAAGGTTGGAAAAGTTGTTTGTAATAGCTGCCATATCGTTTTTGTTTTAAAATTATAGGCAAATATACTACATTATTCAATTTATGCTATAACTTTAGTGGGATATTTTGTTAAATTTTATTAAATTAAGTATAAACCCCTATTGAATATATCCATATCTCAAACGATAAATAAGCAGTATTTATGATTATTTATTGCATTTCCCAGATATTCGTCATTATTCATTGCTTCGATTGCCTGTGTTGCTCAATCATTGAGCGATTAATCAATTGTCCGGGCAAGAAATAGGTTTTGCCAAGCATAAAAAATTCCTAATTATGCAACTTACGACAATTGTAATATGTATTTTGATGCATTCAAAGAATCATTCTGGTTTAATAAGCATGAATACGGCTTAATCAAAGAATGAGAATCATCATTATGATGGATTAAAAAGTATGGTATGAAAATTGGATGATAAAAACCAAGATATATAATTGACAGGAAATATTATTTTTGTTATAGTTTTTAAACTGATAAGATTGAAGAGTTTTAAGTGATTAGAAATAAATGTTTAACCATAAATTGAAAACCATGAAAAAACACTTTATGCTATTCATAGCATTATCAGCTTTTTCAATTGCATGCTATCCACAGGGAAATGTAGTTTTGCATAAAGGAAATGAAAAAGAAACTATCACTAAAGGTAAGGTGATTGGCATTACTTTAAAAGGTGAGGATTATAAATATGCCGCCTGGAAGAATGTGTATAAACCCAATAACTACATCCGCCAGAACCTTTGGCAAGTTGATGATATAGGTCCCGATTCCGTATATTTATCAGGCTACGATTATACAACTTCCTATACCAGCACTGTAATTTTAAGGCAGGACGAGAAAAGCACATTTAAGAACAAGGATTATATTATAGATTCAATAATACCTTCTGAAAGCGGCAAAGCAGCGTATGATTCATTGTATTGCAGAATAATTGAAACTACATTAAAAGGACAGTCATATATAGCTGTTAATTATAACGATATTGAATCATTCACATTTGCCCGTAAGGATATGAATGCATTTAAAGATGATAATGGAGATATTAATTTTTCAATAAATGTGGCTGCTGATTTTAGTGGCCCGGTGCGTCATACAGCAGGGCATGAACACTATGCCACCGGTCATATGCATCATGGAGGCGGTGGGCATATCCATGTCGGGAACGGGAAAGGTGCTGTTATAGCTTTACTGGTAATATTATCTGTTGGCGTTGCTATAGAAGTAACAGCTTTAATAATTGATGATATAGAAACGGAAGTCCATACTTATAATTTAAAAGACTGGAAAGTTGAAGTAAAGTAAGTTTGTTAAAGAGTAGTTAGTTATGAGTTCGGAGTCGAGAGTTTGGAGTTTTTTTGTGTCCTGGCGGCTTAGCGTGAAATATTTAAGTAGTCGGCAGCCTGCAGTTCGTTTGTTCAATTCTCCTTTAACTTTTTCATCCTAATTATATCCTCAGGAAGAGCAGGCAAACCTTTGTTCGATTTACACAAATCGTTATATTTTTTTATGAAATACAAAGGCCCGTTTTTAACGCAATCACTTAAACCCTGCGTTCCGTAGTGCTCTTCAATATGATATGCCATGAATAAGCCGCTGATGCAAATATATTTTTTCCAGTATTTCCCATACAGACCAGAGCTCAAAGCATTGTTACGCTCTTCATCTTTTTTACCCGTGTTGAATATTACTTTTGCGCTGTCAGCAAGCATACCGAATGCCTCTTTTTCTTTTTGCTTTAATTTGTCATCCTTATTATACCCGTCGCGTAACAGTTTTCCGTCCGATATATAATGCGCTATGCCTTCGTTCAGCATAAGGAATAAGGCATTATTGCTGATGTTCTCATTGCTCCATAATGGCCAGCTCGATTTAATGTAATCGGCTAAAAGGGCATGAAACAATTCGTGCGACATTACATCCTCCAATGCAGCTATCTGTTCGCTTGTAGTATTGCCATACGTACTGCAAACCAGTGTAAGGTTAAAGATAATGGCGGGAGTTCCTTTATCTGCAACAGTATATTTGCCATTTTCATTTGCATAAGTAAATGTCATGGCATCGCCCCATTTCCAGCCTGTGGCAGTGAAAAAGACCTCGTAATTACGGGGTGGAATATATTCAGTTGAAAAATACTTTATAACTCGTTTATATACTTCTGCTGAAAAATCGGAACTTCTTATTTTTACTAGCAGTTCTTTAATATTAGAACGATACTTATAAGCATCGTTAAGCAGATAAGCGCTTCCAGAGGTACTGTCCTTATAATTAAATCCTTTTAATGCCTCACCGAAAGGAATAACATCCTTTTCCTTATCCTTTAGCAGTTGCTCCATAAGCTGGTTCCCCGCCTGATAAGTTAGCTTGCTGACATTATTCTTAGGACAATCTTTTTGCATCCATGCTAAAAGGGAATCAACAGATTCGGTGTGGAAAAGCAATTTGTTTTGGGCAAATAAACCTGTTGTAACTAAAAAAAATAAGATACTTGTAATTATGCCTCTCATATTATTTGATTTTTGTTCAAAGGTAAAAGTTTATCCTGTATTAGTGAACCTTACTTACAGATGATATGCATTTTTTGATAATTATTTAAGAGAGTCACTCAGAACCGGACAATGTCAGTTCGAGTATCCCGATTTTTATCGGGAGTATAGAGAACTAATTGACGTATGCCTCATCTCGATACGCGGAGTTTATCCTGACAGCTTGTCCCGACTTGTCGCATGAGCGTCAAGCTAAGGATTAATTATTTGAGCTGAAGCCCTTGTCTGCATTGTGTTTCATGCCCACGACCTAAAGGTCGTGGCAATTAATTTATTACCAATAATTGCTCATTTTCCACGTCCTTTAGGACGTGGAATAAGAACCCTGATATTAAAGGACTTTAGTCCAAATCAAAAACTCCAGGACAATGAATTATAAAGCGATTCAAACAATATATATATTATTAGCTTTACGCGTATGCGACTTGTCGGGAAAGGAAGGGCTACTCGATGTGACAATAATTAAGTGTTTTTTGTCTCTATACAGAATTATACAGCAAGTTTTCAAAAAGGTATTTATGCGTAAATTATGTTACGCATAAATGCCAACGTATTTTTGTATCAACATGTATTTATTAACCTGAAAAACTTAAAACAATGAAAACAAAAATTGAAAAACCAGAGCCAATAAGCTATGGACAGAGATTTGTAATGACATTTATCATGATGGCATTAATGAAAAATATCTCAAAAATTAACCTTAAAGTGCTTAAAATAGGCGATCCTGTTGATTTGGTTATTAAAGAATCTTTAGGGCTGAGTACAAGCGGTGTTGCTGCTATGGCGGGATGTACAACTCCTGATACTATGGTGCATAATGCCGGGAATTTGCTTCAAACTATGGTAAACGGCACTATACTCAATCCACAGCTCTATACCAGCAACCAGGTACTGGGGCAGAAAAAAATAACGGTTGACCTGTATAATAAGGTGATCAGTTTTATGAAAGATGCTTGTAACGAAGCTGCCGTGCAGGCAGGCGATATTACAGCAGGTATCGAACTGGCTAATACATGCGGTGGCAGAATAGCAAAGAAAACAAACAGCACTCAGCCCGATTTTGGGGTTACTGCTAATGGGGTAGGCTGGGTACAAATTCATGCCAGGAAAGTGGTAATTGGACTGGAAGGGCATATTTTCAAAGTGGCTGTGGTGAGTGATAAAGGCGTTATACCTGCAGACACAAGCTGCATTTTTTGTATTTCACTGGAAGGAACTATTGAACTTATCGGCCTTACAAGCGGAACCGTACTGGCTATAAACCATTCGGGCATAATACCTGTTGGACATAGAAGTATGACACCTGAGCTTAGCCCCACTAAACTTAAAAAAGTTACCAAAATGGCTGTAAGCAAGAGTAAACATCCTGTGTTCAACATTATTACTCCCGACCCTTATGTGTGGGATGGCTGGATATATGTGGTCATCCTATAAAAAGTCTGGAGTTTGGAGTTGAGAGTTTGGAGTTAGAACCTGCCGAAAGACGGGTTTTTTTATGTACTTCCTCCGTACTTCAATTAAAAAGGCGTATTTCCTTCCAGAGTAGTCGCAACTCCTTCAAGAGTACTCACTAGTCGTTCAAGAGTAGTCGCAACTCCTTTAAGAGTACTCACTAGTCGTTTAAGAGTAGTCACGACTCCTTTAAGAGTACTCACTAGTCGTTCAAGAGTAGTCACGACTCCTTTAAGAGTACTCACTAGTCGTTCAAGAGTAGTCACGACTCCTTTAAGAGTACTCACTAGTCGTTCAAGAGTAGTCACGACTCCTTTAAGAGTGCTCACTAGTCGTTTAAGAGTAGTCACGACTCCTTTAAGAGTACTCACTAGTCGTTCAAGAGTTGGTGCAAGTCGCCTGACTAAAGATAAAATAGACAAGGCAAAGAGGCAATGTTTATTAAGAAATGCTCAGGAAACTGGATGAATGGGGAAATTGCGGATTTTTATTTGACATTAAAGCAAAGCAGATTAATAGAAATTATTTTTATAAAATTGACTTGATAAAAATATATTATATTTGTTGGTTAAACAGACAACCTCTTTTTATACCTAAATGCAAAACGATTTTAAAAAAATATCTCATAGAGATTTCTCTGTGATTGACTTGTTTTGCGGCGTAGGAGGCCTTACGCATGGATTGGTTAAAGAAAAATTCAAGGTTGATGCAGGCATTGATTTCGATATTTCATGTAAATACGCTTTTGAAAAGAATAATAAATCACATTTTATTTATAAAGATTTAACTGAGTTAAAATCCGAAGAGCTAGCTTCCTTATATACTGCGGGAAAAAGGGAAATTTTGGTCGGATGTGCGCCCTGCCAACCGTTTTCCATTTATAATAGACGTAGTACAAAGAATAAACAAATAAAGACGACTGATACAAAGTGGAAGTTGTTATATTCTTTCGCTAAGTTAATAGAAGGCGTAAAGCCTGAAATTGTTTCTATGGAAAATGTTCCCTTATTAGTTAAGTTTGATAATGGTAAAGTTTTTAAAAATTTTGTAAAACGATTAGAAAATAAAGGTTATTTTGTAAGTTGGAGCATTGTAAACGCTCAGATTGGGGTTCCGCAAAGAAGAAAACGATTAATATTATTCGGTTCGCTGCATGGTAAAATTGAATTGATTGAAAAAACTGTTAAAGACGGGCATTATAAAACAGTAAGAGATGCTATAGGGCATTTGCCGCATGTAGAAGACGGCGTTCCGCATCCTTACGATTCTTTGCATAGAGCGCGCAAATTATCTGATTTGAATAAAAAAAGAATACAAGCTACTATGGAAGGCGGGTTTTGGCGCGATTGGGATAAAAGTCTTTGGTTGGAATGTCATAAGAAAGAAACCAGTAATATTTTCGGAAGCGTTTATGGAAGAATGAAATGGAATGAAGTCGCTCCAACTATGACAACTTATTGTACTGGACTTAATAATGGTCGTTTCGGGCATCCAGAACAGGACAGAGCTATTACTTTACGAGAAGCAGCCCTGCTTCAAAGTTTTCCGGATAATTATAATTTTATTGATCCGGAAAAACAGTTCTCATCATCAAATATTGCAAAACATATTGGAAATGCAGTTCCTGTTGACTTAGGCGTAGCGATTGCTAAAAGTATAAAAAAACATATTGAAAAATTAAGCAATGAGAGAACCTAAATATATCATGACTTTAAGCCTTCAAGTATTAGAACACTTAGGCATAAACTTATATAGCAATATACCTGCTGTTTTATCAGAAGTTGTTGCTAATTCTTATGATGCAGATGCTACGGCAGTTAATATAACTATTGATACGACAAATGATAAAATTATTATTGAAGATGATGGCAGTGGCATGGACTTAACTGATATTAATAGCAAATTTTTACGTGTTGGATATGAGAAAAGGAAGGATGGAGATAATGCAGACTTGAGTCCGATATTTAGGCGAGATGTAATGGGGAGAAAAGGCATAGGAAAGCTTTCGTTATTTTCCATTGCAGAGAACATAGAAATACAGACAATTAAGGGAACGGCAAAAAATGGATTTATTTTAAACAGAGAAAAAATAAAAGAAGAAATAACAAAATCTTCCCAAGACGTAAGTCAACAAAAAAATGGAGTGTATCACCCAGATGAAGTTGACATTAAAAGTTTTCAAATTGAAAAAGGAACGAGAATAATCATTTCAAAATTTGATTCTGGTGTTAATAGAACCGAATCCTATTTAAGAAAGAGGTTGGCTAAAAGGTTTTCAGTCTTAGGAAAAAGAGAATATACAGATACTAATGGTAAAAAATGCGAGGACGAGTTTAACCTAAAAATAAACAATAAAGCTATTACTATTGAGGATAGAGATTTCTTTAAGAAAATTCAATTTTTATGGACTATTGGAGAGAACAAGATTGATTTTAAAACTAAGTTTGATAATATTTTGCAAATAAATACACTTTTGAATCAAGTAGTATCTATTGATAATAAAACATATCCTGATTTTCCAATACATGGGTGGATTGGCACAGTTTATCATAGAGATGATTTAAATAATGATACTGAAATTTCAAGCAATAATAAAATAAGTTTATTAAGCAGGGGAAAGCTTTCACAAGAAGATATATTAAAAGCAATTAATGAAAGTGGCATGTTTGCTAATTATTTAATTGGTGAGATTAATGCGGATTTTTTAGATGAAACGAAAGAGAAGGATATTGCTACGAGCAGTCGCCAAAATATAAGAGAAGATGATATACGATATCGTTCATTAGTAGAACACGTTCAATCTTGCATTAAAGAAATAAAAAAAGTTTGGACAGATATGCGAAAAGCGGAAAGCAAAAAGGTTGTTGTAGAAAAAATTAAAAAGGAAAATCCTGCTGTATATGAATGGTTTAATACATTGAAAGGAGACCATCAAGAAAAAGCCAAAGACCTGTTTGCCACAATTGAATCATTTCATTTTGAGGGTGAAGACGAGAAAGCAAAAAAGAAGGAATTATATAAACAAGGAATTATTGCTTTTGAGAAATTAAGAATGAGAGAAGATTTAAGCAAATTAGAAAAAATACAATCAATTAGTGATATTCAATTATCAAATATTTTTACAAGCATTGAAGATTTAGAAGCGAATAACTATTATGATATTGCGAAGGAAAGGGTCGAAATTATTACCGTTTTTAATCAAAAACTTAATAACAATGAAAAGGAAAAATTAATTCAACAATATTTATTTGACCATTTGTGGTTATTAAATCCTTCTTGGGAAAGAGCCACAATAGTCTCTGCAATTATGGAAGAACGAGTTAAAACCGCCTTTAAAGGCATTGAAGTCAAACTAACTGAAGAGGAAGGAAAAGGTAGATTTGATATTCGTTATAGAACTTCGGGCGGTAAACATATTATTATTGAACTAAAAAGATATGAACCTACTTATAAAATAACTTCCTTTAAATTAGCAGAACAAGCAAGTAAGTATAAATCTGCATTAATGAAATGCCTTACTCAGAACGGAGAAAAAGATATACATATTGAAGTAATTATTGTTTTAGGTGAAGTTTTAGAGGAACCATCTGCAGATATTTCTAAGAGATTAGAAACAGAGGGAGCAAGATTAATTTATTATGATACTTTAATAGAACAATCTCTACAATCATATCAAACATATTTAGAAAAGAATAAAGAAATAGGTACGATAAGAGAATTAATTGAAAAAATTTAATTGACAGACATTTTTTCTAAGAAACAGAGAAGCCAAATCATGGCTAGTGTTCGGGCTACCGAAACAAAACCTGAAATAAAAATTCGTAAATACCTTTTCTCAAAAGGTTTTCGTTATCGGAAAAATGACAAAACGCTTCCGGGCAGTCCCGATATAGTTTTACCTAAATATATAACTGTAATTTTCGTTCATGGATGTTTTTGGCACGGACATAAAAACTGTAAAGCGTCAGCCTTACCTAAATCAAATAATGAGTATTGGGCATCAAAAATATCATCCAACATAAATCGTGATAAAAAGAAAAAGCGTGAATTAAAAAAGCTCGGTTGGAATGTAATAGTTATATGGGAATGCCAGATTAAAAAATATATTTCCAACGATAATAAATTATCGAATCGTTTTAATTTACCTTATTTAATTAAACAGTAATAAAATCAATGTATATTTTTATCCTTGACGTCGCTCGTTAAGTTTCGCGCACGCCTGTCTGTGGAAAAATTTAAATGGCAAAAAGAAGTGTACGTTAAGATTGAGTGTGGCTCTATGGATAAGGCAATGCAGGATGTATATACCATGTAAAGCATACGATGAGGAATATTGAAGTAAATAAAGTAAAAATCGAACTGCTCAAAAAGCACGGCCTTTATTTTGGCGATATCGAAGAAAGGGTTTTCAGGGCTTACAAATGTATTGCCCGTTGTGAACATTTCGCTGAACATGGATGGTGTAAAAGGGAGCAGCTTCTTAATGGTTTGAATAAACAACACCCCGAAAGAATTTGCAATGACTTTGAACATGTCCGGATAAATAGTGGAGACAATAATAAAGGGTATGTTTTAAAAGCAAATTACCTGGATTTTCAGGCATTGAAAGATCATTTTGCACAATACAATTTAACAAAGCATTACGGAAACCTTATTTTTGCTGCTATTGTGCTGTTATTTGAAAAAAAGATATTGTGCAATTGCCAATTCGGGAAAAGGAAAGACAGCTTATGTACCATCAATACCTGATGACAATGTCTTTTTTATCGGACCCGGAGAACAAACCGGAAGATATGGTAATTGAAGTGATACATCGTGGAAAAGACAGGAACAGGGCAATTCTTAATGACTCTCATTTTATTAAGTCGTTCAATGAGTTTGTAAAAAACTATTTTCTTCAAAGCGAAATACGCAACGAAATCCAACTTAAATACAAAGTGAATTTAGATTGGGATAACACACATATCAGGAAAAGCATAGAAACACTCAACAAAAAAAACAAAAGCAGACTAAATACCCGGTGGAAAAGTAGCCTGTTTTACTAAATGCCTTGTTAATTACCTTAATGCTGAAACAACTTTAACCTCACAGGACAAATCCATTTCAAACGAACAATGTCGGTTTATTTATGAATTCCTTTATTTGATTGGCGCGCTTGAACCAATGGCAATCAGAGGCAAAAATCTTAATGGCGGTGAAGTAAACAATATCAGTGCTGAAGAATACATTCGCAGCCTGCTTGACAATAGTAATAAAGGTTAAATGAAGAAGAAGTAGGCAGTGGCAGTAATCAGTGAACGGTGATTGGTAAGCAGTAATAAAATCAGTGGAGATCAGTATTATCAGTGTCATCAGTGTTCCTATTAATGAACATTCGAACAAACGAACACTTGAACATTTGAACAAACGAATGAAGAAGTATGCAGTAATCAGTGAACGGTAATCGGTAAACAGTAATAAAATCAGTGGAGATCATTGTCATCATTGCTCTATTAAATGAACAAACGAATATTTTAGATAATAGAGAACAAAAATTGAAAGGGTGAATGGGGGAAGTGGGAAATATCCTTAATCCAAATTATTTATTAATTTCGTTTCAGGCTAAATAAATTACTATGGAAACGATTGTTATTAACCGGAGTAATAATGAATTCTGCGTAGCCGCTGAGTCGGCGCTATATTTCGCCTCATATTTCATAAGCGATGTGGTTTATTTCTGCTCATCGCTTTCCTCGCTCATCTACTTTTACCAGAACAGTAATTTATGGGATGAAAGGATCATACTCAACCGCATGAAAAATGATGTTCCCGACTGGGAAAAAGATCTCCCACCTGAACGGCTGGCAGAGGTGAAATATGCTATGAAGCTGCTGAAAAAGGCAAAGCGCAAGGATAAAAACATGCTTCTATTGCAGAATAATCTCGGCAAAATATTCAACACGCTTAGAGATATTGTAAAAATCAGGTATGAAGAATATTTCATTAAATACAATGTATTGAATTGGGTTTCGCTTATTGACCAGGAAACAGTGGTGGCGATTGAACACACTGATTATTTCCCCGATAGGGTTAAATCGGAAGACACCCTGATTCAGACCATCAGCGAAGAATTCCTTGAGGAAGAATGCCGTGATGATTTCATGATGTTGTTTTCCCATTTAAGTTTTAATAAAAGAGAAAGTAAGGTGATAGAACACGGACCTACTATAAAAAATCCGGAACTATACAGCTTTAGGCTTTTCCAGTTGCCTAATTTCCCTACCTTAAACATTGACCACTTAAAGATAATACGCAATGAACTGTTACGAAAATCAAAGGGTTTTACCTCTGCGTTAACAGAATTTAAAGCTAAAACGGAAAGCGAACTATTTGGTGAAAAGATGAAAAACCTCATGCTGGAATGTTATGAACAAATTAAAGATGAAACGACAATGTTCCAAAAAAGCATCGACAATCAGATATATTTTATGCAGGCTTTGAATGCAGGCTCGAATTATGTAAAGATCAATATATACCTTGCAGTGGCTTCCATAGCTACCGTTGCCGAATATTTTAAATTATCGGGAGTGCTGCATCCGTTTGTTCATGAAACATTGATTAAAAACTTATCGCGTAAGACCGACACGAATAAAAGTTATGTGTTCTTATACCTTGATGCTGTAGGACCTCCGGCTTATACGGATTGAATTGATAACAGGCAAAAGTAGTAAGTGCCGAGTAGTAAAACATGATATAAACAAACGAACATTTCAGATAATAGAAAACAAAAATTGAAAGGGTGAATGGAGGAAGTGAGGAATGGGAGTAAAAAATAAGCAGTTGACAGTAATCAGTGAACGGTAATAAACTCAGTGGGGATCAGTATTATCAGTGTTCTATTTAAAAACAAACGAACAATTGAACAAACGAACTTGAAGAAGTAGGCAGTAAATAAGTTATCGGTAAACGGTGAACAGTGAAAACTTTGCGCCTTTGCGTGAAATAATAAGAGAAGTAAGCAGTCAATTTAAGATTTTAAAATTAAGTTTGCAATTAGGAAACTTTGCGAACTTTGCGATAAAAAAGTATTTGCGTAACATCAGCTTTAAATGAAAAAACAGCTTATATCTCTTGTTCTTTTACTTGTAGTAACCACTGTACTTTACCTTCCATCTTTAAAAAACAAACTTAACAATTGGGACGATGCTGCTTATATACAGTCGAACCCGTATATTGAACTTACAAAGGCAAATGTTGAAAGGTCATTTTTACAGGGTGAGGTTCACCGCATGTATGCGCCACTAACTGCCCTGTCGAATTCAATAGTTTATCATTTTTATAAACTGGATCCCGAACCATATATTATCGTCAATCTGATCATCCATCTGTTCAACATCGTATTAGTATTTATTTTTATCTCTCTCTTAATAAAGAACCCGTTTGTTCCAATTATAACAGCAGCTTTGTTTGCCCTTCACCCTATGCAGGTAGAAGCAGTTGGCATAGCTTCAGGAAGAAGAGATGTGTTATATGTTTTTTTCTATTTGTTATGTATAATATTCTTCATTCTTTGGATGGAAAGGAAAAAACATTATGTGATTAATTATGTTCTGTCACTCTTCTTTGCTTTGCTTGCCCTCCTTTCAAAAGGACAGGCGCTCACTATCCCTTTTACCTTGGTTTTAATATCTCTTTTCATGAATCTGAAATGGAACAGGCGGGAATTCTGGATGGATAAACTACCATTCTTATTGTTTGCCGTTATTATTGCCTTTAAGGTATTTGCTGCTCCACGATATGCCGGTGGTATTTTTACAAGCACTTCTTACCTTGACTCGGGCATTCCTTTTTTGTATCGTATGGTTTATGCCAGTTATGGGTTTGTTCAATATATAATTCTTTTGTTTGTTCCTTATAAATTGTCGCTTGTTCATCCTTATCCTGAAATTGCCGGGAAATGTTTTATACCAGTTATATATTATGTGTATGTAATTATACTGGCAGGGTTGATTTATTTCTTTTTCCGATATGCTTTAAAGAAAAAATATTTATGGTTCGGATTAGCTTTTTTTGCTGTTAACATTTTTATGCTGCTTCAGTTAACCCCCAACAGCTATGGCATCATGAACGACCATTATGTTTATTTTGCGGGTATAGGTATTTTCCTGTTAATAGGTAAAGAAGCAGCTGATAAATTTTTGAATAAAAAATATTTCACAACACTCATTTTTGTTTTAACTGTTTATTTTATTGTACTTGGCTTTATAAGTTTTCAGCGGATAAATGTTTTTAAAAACTCTGTAACGGTTTGGAGTGATGTGATTGAAAAATATCCTGACTGTTACATGGCTCTAAACAATCGCGGACTGGAATATCATAATAAAGGATTATCTGATAAAGCATTTAATGATTATACAAAAGCCATTGAACTAAACCCAAATTATGCTGTTCCTTATAACAATCGGGGAGTGGTTTATAATGATCACGGAGTTTATGATAAAGCGAATGCTGATTTTACAAAAGCCATTGAATTAAAACCTAATTATGTTGATGCTTATTATAACCGTGGTAATACGTTAATAAGTCAGGGATCATATTTTTTAGCTATAGATGATTATACAAAGGTGATTGAATTAGACCCGGGAAATGTTTTGGCATATAACAATCGGGGGGCTACTTACAATAATCAAAGAATATTTGATAAAGCTATTGCTGATTATACAAAAGCGATTGAGTTAATGCCTGATTATGATCTGGCTTATATGAACCGTGCAGATATATACAATAATCTGAGAGTATATGATGAAGCTATAGCTGATTATACGAAGGCGATTGAACTAAAGCCGGATAATGCAATGGCTTATAACAATCGTGGCAATGCATATAGTGATGAACGTTTAGATAAAGAAGCAATAGCTGATTATACAAAAGCGATTGAATTAAGTCCGGGCAATGCTGAGGCTTATAACAATCGTGGTGCTGTATACAGCAATGAACAATTATTCGATGATGCATGCAGGGATTTTAAAAAAGCCGAAGAGCTTGGCTCTGAAGAGGCAAAAGAAAATATTGCTAAGTTTTGTAATAGCAATTAAATTTCTTCCATTATCCTTCCCCCTCTTGTTCCGCCACCGGGACCAAGTTCAATGTTTTTGGCAGCACGGGCCATCAGGATAGGTTCGTGTGTAACACAAAGTATTGTATTCCCTGCTGCTATAAGCTCATCAAACAGTTTTATCAGTTGTTCAATATCCCTTGGATGCAGGCCTCCTGTTGGTTCATCCAAAAGGAAAAGGGTGTTATCATTTGTTTTGCCTGAAAGGCCGGATACCAGTTTCAAGCGCTGTAGTTCACCTGTAGATAAGGTTTTTAGTAAACGTCCGCTGCTCAAATGCCCCAGTCCTGTTTTGCTAATTAAATCGAGAACGGCTTTTACCTGCGCCCTTGCTTTTCCCTGTATGTGAGCATCAATAAAAGAAGATAAGCCGCTAAAAGTAATTTGCAGCGCATCCCATATATTCTTGCCGCCTGTCATTATTTCCAGTGTTTCATCCTTAAACCCGCTACCACCGCAGTGTTCGCATGGAGTAACAATATCGCTGAAAAAATCCATGCTAACCTTTATGTAGCCTGTTCCTTCACAAATGTCACAACGGCCGTCCTTAGTGCCACTGATAAAATGAGAAGCCTTGAAACCTCTTTTTTTGCTGTCGTCAGTGGCAGCAAATATCTTTGCAATAACATCCGATATGCCGGTCATGCTGCCTGTGGTGGCATTGCGCCCTTTCCCTATGGCAGTTTGTTCTATATAAACCAGTCCTGAGAAATTATCAAAGCCGGAAATACTCTCACAGCAAACAGCTTTTCCTGAACAATAACTGTCGTAGATCACTTTGTCGAGCAGGCTGGTTTTACCGCTGCCACTAACACCGCTTATCACGGTCATTATTCCCGAAGGAATATCTACAGCTATGTTTTGAAGGTTATTCGCACTACGCCCTGGATATGCTTAATCCTTTTCCTGCTTTCCCTTTCTTGGTAACAATTATGGAATTGTCTCGGCTGTCGCTTGAGGATTTCTTTTCTCTTTCCTGCATACACTATTTGCCCGCCTTCATCACCTGCACCCGGTCCGAGTTCAACTGTATAAGTTGATTTCTCCAGCAGCAAAGGGGAGTGCTCCACCATAATAACGCTGTTGCCATGTTGATTGAGGCTACATATCAGGTCGCTGATACGCTTTGTATCCTTGGGATGCAAACCGAAAGAGGGTTCGTCGAGTATGTATGCAACCCCGCTGAAAGGCTCCCTTGCCAAACCTGCAAGCTGCAATCGCTGAAACTCGCCGCCTGAAAGCGTTCCCACTATCCTGTCGGTTGCAATATATCCTAATCCTGCTTTAAGCAAAGTGCTAAGCCTGTCATCAATATTTTGTTTGAAAGAGGCAGCAGCTTTCTTTTCCAGTTCATTTGCAAATGATGCTTCAAAGCCGGAAGCGAACCATTGCAGGGCATCTTCGGCGGTCAATGCGGTAAGCTGCCCTATATGAAGTCCGCTGATAGTGTATTGCAGCATATCCGGTTTAAGCCTGTATCCATGACAATTGTTGCAAATAATGTTTTTCATTATAGGAAGCATGGCTTCACCACGGGCATCGGTATGCTTGCGGAAATATTCTGTTTCAACCAGGTTTAAAAAACCGGGCCATGTGGTTTTAAGCTTATGAACACCTTCATGGCTTGCCCCTTTTATAACTCCAGTTCACATCAAACACCTCTTCGCCACAGCCCTCCATGGCAATTTTCTTTGCATCAGAATTCAATTCATTATAGGGGACAGAATAATCTATTCCGTATTTTTCACCCACAGTCAGCAATGTGGCTATGTATTGCCCGTAAGGGTCGCCATAGAATGTACCTGTCTTTGTTCCATCCAGCGCACCTGCTGTTAAGGGCTTTTCTTTATGTGTTACCAGTTTATCGGCATTACAAACAATAATATTTCCTAATCCTTTGCAAACAGGGCAGGCGCCTTCTTCACTGTTAAATGAAAATGCGGTGGATAAAGGAGGAGGGGTGGCATCATTGTGTTTTAGCAAGCCTGCTGAACATAAGGCGGTATATATCATATAAGCCCGTGTAGGTTGCAATAGTTGAGCGCGGGTTGTTGACGGGATTCTTCTTCTGCAATGAAATAGAAGGAACCAGGCCTTTACTTTCCTGTAATACGGGAACGCCAGTCTTTGCAGCAAATTGCCTGATGTAGGATGACATGCCTTCAAGGAACCTCCTCTGGCTTTCTGCATACAGCGTACCATAAACCAATGATGATTTCCCGCTACCCGATATTCCTGTAACAGCCGTTATTTCATTAATAGGGAATGATACAGTTATGTTTTTAAGATTGTTGGTTTCAACACCTGTCAGTTTTATAGGAGCATTGATTATTTCATCGCTGCATGGAAGACTTTCGGTTCTTTTTTTAGTAGCATCACGATCTAAGAACTTTCGGAGTTCCATTGCAGTGAGTGATTTAGGATGTTGTAAGATATCTTTCACAAAACCTTCTGCCACTATATTGCCACCTTCATCTGCACTTCCGGTACCAAGATCAACTATCCAGTCGGATTGAAGAATAAAATAAGGGTCATGTTCAATGCAAAGCAGGGTATTACCTTTAGCTACCAGTTTTTTCAATGCTTTCAGGAAGACATCGATGTCGGCCATGTGCAAACCAGTTGTAGGCTCATCAAGGATATAAAGTGTTTGTCCACCTGACGGACGAGAAAGCTCAGTAGCCAGTTTCACGCGCTGGGCTTCACCACCTGATAGGGTGGTTGAGGCTTGTCCCAGTTTAATGTAGCCAAGTCCAAGCTCAGAAAGTATCCCTGTGATAGCGGTTATTTTTTTCTGTCCTTCAAAAAAGATATGGGCTTCATCAACCGTTAATTCAAGTATGTTGAATATGTTTGATCCTTTATATTTTATTTCGAGTGTTTCTTCTGTAAAGCGCTTGCCCTCACAAACGTCGCAAACAACTTCAACGTTTCCTAAGAAGTGCATACCTATTTGCTGCACACCTGCACCACCACAGCTTTCACATCTGCCTCCTTTCACTACAAAGGAGAATTGTCCTTTCTTATAACCACGCTGATGAGATTCTGGCACCGCTGCAAGCAAGTCCCTCACATGATCTGACAGACCGGTGTATGTAGCAGGATTACTTTTCGGTGTCCTACCAATGGGAGATGAATCTATATGAATTATTTTGCGAAAGAAACCTTCTTCACCTGCTTTTTTATTGCTGTTGTTTTCAATAAGAAAATTAACAAGACTTGTTTTGCCGCTTCCCGAAACCCCTGTAATTACATTAAAAGCATTGCTTAAGAAACGCGGCGAGATGTTTTGAAGATTATTCTTGTTCGCATTCTCAACCTTGAAGAAAGTGTTATTCTCTGATTGCTTCTTTGTATACGTAATGTCTTTTTTCCCGACAAGGTATTTTCTGGTGATACTTTCAGGTAATGGCAATTCAAAAAAGTTTTTTGCAGTGCCGTTATAAAGTACTTTCCCTCCTGCATTGCCTGCTCCGGGACCTATATCTATTATCCAGTCCGCTTCACGTATGCTTTGTTCATCGTGGTCAACAAGCAATACGGTATTGCCATTGTTAACCAGCGTTCTCATTACCTCAAGCAAATGATGATGTTCGGAAGGATGCAGCCCTGCACTTGGTTCATCAAGTAGATACACTATGTTGCGTAAGTCGGATGCTGCATGGTTAGCGAGTCGGATGCGTTGTGCTTCACCACCGCTCAGGGAAAGAGATTCACGGTTCAACGTAAGGTGGCCGTTACCAAGCTTCATCAATAGTGAAGTGCGTTTGAGTATGGCTTCGCGAACAGGTTCCAGTACATTCGTTTCAGCAGATGTGGGTTTTAATTCAGAAAAGAAAGAGTTAAATTGTTTTATGCTCATTTCTGAATAATATGAAATATCATTTCCCCAAAGTTTAACAGTAAGAGCTTTGTCATTCAGCCTTTTTCCATGGCATTGCGTGCAGGTATGAGAACGTGCAAAGCGCATGATATTCGGATTGCGTTCCCGCTTCAAGATCTCTTCCATCACTGGAAGTATGCCTTTGTAATAATATTCCTCACGTGGTTTAGCCGTGATGCCTGTCCAGCGTAAGCGCGATTCAAGCGGATGCTTTCCAAACAATACTTTAATTTTTGTTGAGCCGCGGAGTACAATATTCTTTTGATAATCTGTTAGGTCTATCCATGGAATGTCAACATTAAATGCTTCTGCCCTGCACACCTGGTCAAGCACATCCATGGTGACCTGTGAATAAACAATATAGTTATTAGGAGTCGTCAGTATAAATGCTCCTTCTCTTATGGTTTTGGAAGCATCGGCTATCAGTAGTTCAGGGTCAATATGATCCTGAACACCCAGGCCTTTGCACGACGGGCAATATCCATCAGGAAGATTGAAAGAAAACAGGCTGCGGTTCAGATGTAAATCCTTAATCTCAGATTTGCCTAATCTTGCAAAAAGCAAACGTAAATAATCATATAGTTCGGTAAGTGTACCAACCGTTGAACGTGGGCTGCGGACAATATTATTCTGATCGACAGCAATAACGGGAAACAATCCTTTTATTGAATCAGCTTTAGGGCGGGATAATTTGGCTGTAGCTGATCTGCCACTGATAAAGTTATTGAAGAACAACCGCTGACCTTCGGCAAATAAAATATCATGTACAAGGCTTGTTTTACCACTACCCGAAACACCCGTCACCACAATAAGCTGATAATGGGGAATACTAAGAGAAATATTCTTTAAATTATTTTCGTGAGCATTCTCAATTATAATTTCACGCATAATGTTAAATCCAAAACACGAATGTAGTATGAAATATTTATTATGGAAATATTATTCATTATTAGTTAGTTAAAAAGATAGTAGCACAACTTTAATTCTCTACAGGCAACTATTAAGAAATAATGCGTCTTCATATTAAAGAATAGACATATATAAAAGTCCGAAAAGAAAAAATATTAATGTTGAATTAAAAAATACAGAAATGAAAAAACTACTTACTACATCAATATTGTCCGTTATGATTAGTTTGGGCGGTGTTTTTGCCCAGACCTCAATTAATGAACAGAACGGTGAGGGCGGCGAATATCCTGTTGGAAGAAACGATGCAACTCATCCCTGCATTACTCCTGCACAATATAAAATTATTGAGCAGCAAAATATTGCCAATTGCAAAATGTTGGGAATACCCTATGGTATGCAAAAGGGAGTGGCCATGACCACAACTTTTAGCTGGCCTGTTAAAATGGTAAACGGACTGAACGATTGCAGTTATTATTATATTGGCAATTATGTTGATCAGGATACAACCAGCCCGGGCATTAAAGACTGGAATTGCGGAACAGTAACATACGATGGCCATAAGGGAACAGATATATGCACCTATCCATACCCTTTTTATAAAATGGATAATAATCAGGTTGAGGTAATTGCAGCGGCGCCCGGCACTATCGTTAATAAAGTAGATGGAAATTATGACAGGAATTGTGCATTAAATGATTCATTGGGAAACTACATCAACATTGAACATGCTGATGGTTCGGTAGCCATGTACTTTCATATGAAGAAGAATTCTCTTACATCTAAGACAATCGGTCAAACTGTTATTACAGGCGAATATTTAGGTATTGTTGGAAGTTCGGGCGATGCCAGCGGACCTCATCTTCATTTTGAAGTTCTGAGTACTATGAATATAAATTCATTAGTTGATCCATTTGCCGGTACCTGTAATACTTTAAATGCTAATTCATTATGGGTTTCACAGAAACCTTATACTGAACCGGCAATCATTCAGGCCTCGGTGCATCCAGTT
This sequence comes from uncultured Bacteroidota bacterium, assembly GCA_963831005.1. Lineage (GTDB taxonomy): Bacteria > Bacteroidota > Bacteroidia > Bacteroidales > CG2-30-32-10 > CAWHOW01. The sequence goes on along the minus strand of CAWHOW010000032.1, from coordinate 42,662 downwards.
TTAGCTGTCTTTCCTGCATGTCCTGCCACTGAAACCCCTAACGAAGATAGCTGTTATACCGGTGGAGGAACCGCTAAGTTTTATATTTTCTACAGAAATGAAACTGCAACAATGGTTGCTAATATGAGTATTGTTAACCCAAACGGAACTACTTTCAGCAGCTGGTCCCATACTAGTGTTAACAGTTATTTAAGTTCCTACAGACTATTTACTGAAACTTTACCAACCGCTACAGGAACCTACACTTTTGAAGCTGTATATAATGGTGATACATGCAGGAGAAGTTTTATGATAAATTGCGGAACGGTAGGAATAGTAGATATAAGTGATCTCCAACTACAGGTATATCCAAATCCTGTTTCAGATTATTTACAAATACAAACAGCTTTATCAGTAAAGAAAGTAGACATAACCGATATTACCGGAAGACTAATGTATACAACTACTTCTAAAAGCATTAATTGCAGTACCTTCGCAAAAGGCGTATACATTATCAGAACATTAACTGAAAAAGGAATTATTGTAATGAAGTTTGTGAAGGAATAGATTCGTTTGCCATCAATGCGGCCTGTTCTCCAGCAAGTACACCGGTTGAAAAAGCTATCTGTAGGTTATAACCACCTGTATTGGCATCAAGGTCGAGTACTTCGCCCGCAAAGAACAGATTTTGAAATAATTTTGATGAAAGGGTTTTAGAGTTTACCTGTTCTAGGCTTATGCCACCTGCGGTGATAATAGCTTCGCTGAAAGGTCGGAGAGCAGTAACTTCAAAGCGAAAGTCTTTAAGCAGCATGCGTATCTTTTTCCTTTCTTCTCCTTTTACCTGATTGGATAATTTTTCTCCATCAAGTGAAAGCAACCGCAGGAATTCAGGAATAAGTTTAGCTGGCAGCCATTGTTTAAAAATGTTAGAGAGTTTCATTTTTCCATTCTCATTCAGATCCCTTTGCAGCCTGTCGTCAAGCTTTTGTTCATCAAGAGCAGGTTTCAGGTCAATTGAAAATACAACTTGTTTCTTTTGCTGTATGGCTTCATTATGACGACGGCTTAAACTAAGAATGATAGGGCCTGACAAACCGAAATGCGTAAACAACATTTCACCAAACTCTTCATCAACTTTTTTACCATCTGTCCACACATTTACTTTTACATTAACAAGACTTAAACCTTGCAGATTCTTTGCTGTTTCACCTTTTGTTTCGACAGGTACAAGTGCAGGACGAATAGCAGTTACTGCATGACCGAGTTCGCGTGCAATTGGGTAACCATCACCTGAAGAACCTGTTGCAGGGTATGACGCGCCACCAGCAGCAAGTATAAAACACTTTCCTTTTATAAATTGGTTAGGAACAATTTCTACTGCCTCAATAATTTCATTGTTCTTAATAAATCTTTTTACTTTGCTGTTGCAGCGAAATTCTACTCCAGCCCTTTTTGCATAATCATATAACTTTGTAGCAGTATCAACTGCAGAATTACTTTTAGGAAATACTCTTCCACCTCTTTCAACCACAGTTTCAACGCCTATTTCGTGAAAGAAGTTAATTGTATCATCATTAAAGAACCTTGTAAATGCAGGTCTGAGAAAATTAGCATGAGGTTCTGTTTCTGCAAGAAAATCCGATAGTGTGGCAGTATTGGTGATATTGCATCTTCCTTTACCGGTGATCTTCAACTTACGGAGAGGTTCTTTCATTTTTTCAAGTATAAGAACTTTTGCTCCTGCTTTTGCAGCAAATATTCCTGCCATCAATCCTGCGGCTCCTCCTCCAATAACTATTACATCATGCTGTTGCTTCATTTTCTTTTCTTAAAGGAATTTGTTTCCCTGAAAAATTTCGGTATTAAATCGTCTCTCTTCAATATATGTAAAGTATCCTGTATCCAATTACGGTTTTCTTTTTTATACCAGAAGAAGAACTTCTGTTGATCGTGTTTATGGTTTGAAGTTTTTGCAACATAAACTGGTTTCAAAGTGTATGGGTCAAGACCAGTATAGTACATCTCTGTTGCCAATGTCATGGGAGTGGGAGTGAAGTCCTGCACCTGCTCTAACTGAAATCCTAGTTCTTTTGTCTCGACAGCAAGTTCTGCCATGTCCTCAAGAGTGCAACCGGGATGACTGGAAATAAAATAAGGTATGAGTTGCTGGTTAAGCTTTTCTTCCCTGCAAATCTTGTTGAAGAGTGTATTGAAAATTTTAAATGTACGGAAAGAGGGTTTCCTCATTATTTTTAAAACATCATCAGATGTATGTTCCGGTGCAACTTTCAATCTTCCTGAAACATGGCTACTTATAAGTTTACGTGCATATTCGGATAAATGGTTAGCCTTGTCGGATGCATTATCGTTGGTAAGGCACATATCATAGCGCACACCACTACCTATAGTAACTTTTTTTATTCCCGGCAATTCAGCAACCTTATTATATATATCAATTAATGGCTTATGGTTTATGCCAAGGTTCTTGCATATTGAAGGGTATATGCATGAATAGCGTTTGCATGACTTACAAACAGTAATTTCTTTACCCTGCATTTTATACATATTTGCCGAAGGACCGCCAAGATCGGAAATATGTCCTTTAAAATCTTCCTGAGCTGTTATCGCTTTTACTTCTTCAAGTATCGAATGCTCCGACCTGCTGGAAACAAATTTTCCCTGATGTGCTGAAATAGTACAAAAACTGCATCCCCCAAAACAACCCCTATGTATGTTTACTGAAAACTTTATCATTTCAAAGGCAGGAATATTACCTCTGGTTCTATATCTGGGATGGGGTAGGCGTGTGTATGGAAGATCAAATGAAGAGTCAATTTCTTTTGTAGTCATCGGCTTTGCCGGAGGATTAACTACCAGCCACTTTTTCCTATGCTGTTGAACAATAGTCTTAGCTTCAAGAGAATTAGATTCGGTTTCTACATAGGTAAAGTTCTTTGCATAAGCTTTTATATCAGCAATGCATTTTTCAAATGAAGCCAGCTCAATGATTTCTTTTGAATCTGGTTTCTCTGAGCTTATGTAAGCAATTTGTTCAACACTATTTATTTCTGAAATTGACCTTCCTTTTGATAGCTCAACAGCAATTTTCCTGATAGGAATTTCACCCATTCCATAAACAAGTATGTCAGCGCCTGATTCAATAAGGAGAGAAGGTTTTAAAGTATCCGACCAATAATCATAATGAGTAAATCTTCTTAAGGATGCTTCTACACCACCAAGAATTACAGGTGTATCAGGAAAAAGCTTTTTCAGTATTTTACTATAAACTATACTTGCATAATCAGGTCTGAAACCTGCTGTACCTCCCGGTGTGTAGGCATCATCTGAACGTAGTCGTTTGTTGGCAGTATAGTGATTTATCATTGAATCCATGCAGCCGGCAGTAACTCCAAAGAATAGTTTTGGCTTACCAAGCTTTAAGAAATCACGCAGGTCATCACGCCAGTTTGGTTGAGGCAATATGGCAACCTTAAATCCGTCTTTTTCTAATATACGTGCAATCACAGCATGGCCAAACGAAGGATGGTCAACATAAGCATCACCTGATACAATTATAATATCGGGTTGTTCCCATCCCCTTATCTCCATTTCTTTTTTAGAAATAGGCAGCCAAACTGATGCGGATGATTCTTTTGTTAACAATATTAGAAGATAATTAATTTCATTGTTGTCCGACTAATTCAGGTCGCTCCTAAGGAGCTAAGGCCGTATTTGTAATTGATTCTATAAACAGCTTCACTCCTACGGAGTTTGTATCATTTAGTCCCAGCGGGACGAACTGTTTATAGAAAAAATTATTTCATTAAGAGAATAGCCCCATCGGGGCGACCTGTTATAAAGTATATGTAAAATCAATAGTTTTAACATGTATGTCAAGTTTTAGTCAGACATAATGAATTAATTTATAAAGATACGAAATATGTTCAGCATAACAATGACCTGACTTCACTTGATACATGAATCTTTCCATGACGCATATAGTTCTCGTGATTGATCTCAATCTTATCAAGCCTGTAGTGATAGTTTACCATGATCCCTGCTGATTGAGCGATTCCTTTCTTGGAAATATCGGCAAGCCAGTGAATATGTTCTATTTTCGCCCCGTTTGACAAATGAAAATTTGCTACAGGATCATAAGCCCTCGTACCATTTCCTCTTTTAACAGTAAAAAGAAAATGAGTGCACAAACGCAATAACGGTTTCTTTAAATATTCGGCACATTCTTTATTCTTATGCCATTTTTCTGCATCCAGAATTTCAAGCAGCCCTTTATTCGGATTCTTATTACCTGAAATTTTACAGATAGTTTTTTCTTCTTCCGGCTTGAAATGATTATGCCCTTCCTTCAACATATACGTGTTAAGCCAAGTTCTGAAAAGGGGAATGGGCGAAAGTGTAGCAAAGTTCTTCAGGTTTTGGAATTCTGATGATAGTTTTTTTACTACCCTTTTTATTAAAAAATTTCCCAGGCTTATTCCCTCAAGCCCTCTTTGTGTGCTGGATATTGAATAGAAGATAGCGGTGTCCGCTTTATAAGGGTCTCCTGCTTTTGCATGAATATCAATAAGATTATGTATGTTATTAGACATGCCATTCACTAAAGCAATTTCCACAAAGATCAATGGTTCATCAGGCATTTTGTAATGGAAGAATGCAAACACCCTGTGATCGGTCTGAAGGCGATGCTTCAAATCTTTCCAGGAAGAGATTTTATGAACTGCTTCATTTTCCGCAAGCCTTTCCATGAGGGCAGCAGACGAGTTCCATGTAATTTCTTTTAAGTCCAGGAGATTTACATCAAAATACGTAATGAGCATGTCCTTTATATCATCGCTTAGTTTTTTCAGGCGGGGCACTGTTTTTATTATTGATAACAAATCCTGCCGCATATCTTTCAGAAAAATAAATCCGTTCGGTAAGTTGATAAGTTGTCTTAAAAATATTACCCTGGGAGGAATCAACGCATCTCTTAATAAATGTACCGCCACTATTCGCCCGGCTTCATCAGCGGCGGTTTTCAGGTTTTTGATCTTTTTATCAATGTTATCAATATCTACATCAAAGTTATGCGCAAACAATTCAAGATACTTCTTTTTCCCTTTCAGTGAAAGATTAATATAGATAATGGCAAGGTGAACAACTTTAGCTAATCTGGATATTTCTCCCCCTTCTTCTTTTATGCAATCAGAAAATAGCTTTAATAGCAGTTCTTTATCCTGTAAAGTGATATCAGGCTTGATTACGGGTAATTCATCGCCCGACTCTTTCCAAATCTTAATAATATTTCTTATTGTTTCCTGGCTGATTCCTATTACCGGGGAATCTGTTTCGAAAGCGAAAGTATTTTCATTTTTCTTCATCTTTGAAATATTTAAACTTGCAATTAGGAGAATTGCAATGATAATAGAGCAAAGGTAAGAAAATTAATCAGGTGAAAGTGAATAGGTGTTGACTTATACGGTTCTTTTATAAACCAGCTTATCATCGCCATCATCATAAAAATCTGTAATGCGGGCTATAAGTTCACAACCAATGGAATCGTAAAATTTCTGTGTAGGAATATATTTATCGCGTGAAGATGTTTCAATGAAAATCCCTTTACCTCCGAGGTCTTTAATGATCTTCTCCGATTCACGCATCAGTATCTTGCCAAGACCGGAACCCCTTGTATCGTTATGAACGGCTATCCAGTAAAGGTCGAAACTTCGCTTAGTGCAAGCTATAGGTCCGAAACAAGTGTATCCTAGAGTTCTTCCGTCTATCTCGGCAAAGAGAAAATAATAGTCACTTTCCTTTCCATATTCAAGATATTCTTCAGCTAACTCAACAGCAACATCAATTTCGAAATCGTAAAAGAAACCGCTGGAGTTCAGTATTTGCCTTATATTTTCTTTATCATCTGCAAGAACAGATGTCCTTAATTTGATGTTTTCTATGTTCATATTTTATCTATAAATATCTTCAATAACTTTTTCCATTACCTGTTTAAAACTATAGCCTTTCTGAGCTGTTGCAGCATATAAGCCGCTGTCAGGGGATAAACATGGGTTAGAATTAATTTCTAACACATAAGGATTGTTATTGGAATCCACCCTGAAATCAACCCTTACATAACCTCTAAGATCAAATACATCCCAACACTGTTTGCAAATCTTTGTCAATTGTTCAAGCAATGCTTTATCGCTTTCTATGAATTCAAATGTGCGTGTTGTTTGGTCGTAATCAAATGTATCTTCAGTCCATTTTGCCGAATACCCCATAATCTTAGGCTTATCTTCCGGGAAATTGATGAACTGCATTTCTGCATGAGGCATCACATCAGGGCCATTCTTACCGCCTATTACAGAAATATTAAATTCCCTTCCATCAATATATCTTTCAAGAAAGAATTTTTTCTTATTGAGTTTCTTCAGCTTTTCAATATAAGCTTTATCATTTCCATAAAAAACATTTTCAAAGTCAAGCCCTAATGAACCATCTTCGCATTTTGGTTTCAGAATGTATCTTTCAGCAGGATTTATTTTTTCGGGTTCGTCAATATCAAGCCACTCTGCAGTGGGAATTCCATGAACTTTTAAAACATCTTTTGTAAGCACTTTATTTGTTGTGATGAACATGCCATCCAGATGAACGCCGGAATAGGGGATATGCAAATACTCGAGAATAGAGGGGCCAATGTAGCATAACTCTCCTTTGTTGTCTATCGACTCAACAAGGTTGAAAACAAATGCGGGTGCAATTTTCTTTAATTGCTGTATCGCTTCATCTATCTTAAATGAGAACTGAACCTCGCTGGTAACATAGCCAAGTTCCTGAAGTGTTTCTGCAACCAGGTTTACCTGTGTTAAAACGTCCAATTCGTCGGCTTGTGGGTTTTCCGAAAGCTTATTATAAAGTATTACGACTTTGTTATTCTTCATTTATTATTAATCCGATATTAGGTAAGGTAATAATTTCTTTCTTTTTTTAGATTCCTCATTTCACTGCGTTTCATTCGGAATGACAATGTATTTATATAGTGTGATGGGCGAGGGTGCGTGGCGCATCAGCGCCACGCACCCTCGCCCATACCTTTCATAATATATTTCTGTCATTCCGAACGAAGTGAGGAATCTTATCTGTATTCTTATTGATTAACATCATTTATTTATTCTTTTTATAGCTGATTTCATTATTTTCCCGATAAGATTCTCATACGATAAACCTGCCATTCTTGACAATATTGGAAGGTCAGAATGAACTGGATTCAAGCCTGCCAAAGGATTAACTTCAATAAAATTAGGTATGCCTTTTTTATCCATGCGCAAGTCAATGCGTCCGCCATCCCGGCATCCAAGCCCTATCCAGGCAGCAAGCGCTACTTCATAACACTTGTCAGCTATTTCTTTTTCAGGAACTGAATAATCAATCATCTGCTCGTAGTTGGCTTTGGAGTGATAAGAATATATCTTTGCTTTCTGATGTTCTTCATGTACGCTTTCCGTTTCCCTGAAACAGACTTCCATTAAACCAACAGTTTCGGCTTCATCACCAGTCCCTATTATGCCAACGGTAAATTCTCTTCCTGGTAAAAAAGTTTCAACTAGCACGGGCTGATTGAATTGTTTCAGCCTGTCGAGGCAAACTTTTTTAAGGTCGGCAAGCTTTGTTATTTTTGAATTCGGATTAATTCCCTTGCCTGTTCCTTCAGCTATCGGCTTTGCAAACAAGGGAAAAGGAAGGTTTATTTTGTCTATATCAGCTTTGGTTTCCACAACAGCAAAATCGGCTGTGGGAATGCCAAGGTCGCGGATAACGCGTTTTGTAAGCCCTTTGTGAAGTGTGAGGGAATTTACCAGCACATCAGAAAAGGTATAAGGTATCTTATAAATATCGAGTACCGCCGGAACCTGCGCTTCACGTCCTATTCCATTGATGCCTTCGCAGATATTGAAAACTATATCCCAACGTTTGCCGTTATGAAGAAGACTTAATAATGTCCTTACATTACCTATCCTTTCGGTTTTATAACCGTTTACCTTTAGTGCATTTTCAATACCCGCAATGGTTTCTTCGCTATCAAATTCGGCGGCTTCTTCTTCGGTATAACCTTCGGAAATGTAATCCGATTTCAGGTCGTATGCTATTCCCACTCTCATGCTGCTAAAATAGTAAAAATGTTTTTAAGTAAGATTTTATTTTAAGACGATAATATAGGAATATGGTATAAAGGTATAGGGTATAAAGTATATTAAATCTAAAATCGCAAGCGTAAATATATTCGTTTTTATTGCTATCATTTTCTACTTTAAAGTCCTTATACAGGTCGTTTTATTGCTTTTTAAATATAAAAATCAGCCCCTATATAAACCTCGAAAACATACCTTGCTGATTTTCAATGCAAATGCGATAAAGTTATTTTCGTGTCGATAACGATAGATATCGTGTCAATAACTATAGATATCGTCTCGATTACTATAGATATCGTCTCGATTACTATAGATATCATCTCGATTACTATAGATATCGTCTTGATTACTATAGATATCGTCTTGATTACTATAGATATCATCTCGATTACTATAGATATCGTCTCGATTATTGGTAGAGAAAAGCAGATTGTGTAAACAGGTTTAAAAGGAATATAGGCTTGTGCTGAAGTGGAGCGCAGCGGAACGAAGCACAAGCCTATATTGAAAATTTTAATTTATCTTTAAACCAAATACCAAAATGCAAAACAAAAACGACACGGGAGATCAATTCCCCAAAGGCTTTTTCAAACAGTTTAAAAGCAAAGAATCATTTCAAGAATATTTTAATTCGATATTTAAGCAAGGCATAGAGGAGATGCTAAAGTGTGAACTAGAGGAACATCTTGGTTACCCAAAACATGCCAAAGATGGATACAATACAGGTAACAGTCGCAATGGGTCTTTTCCAAAAACTATTACAACTGAGAATGTAGGAGAAGTGATACTTAATATTCCAAGAGATAGAAACGGAGCTTTCGAACCACATATTATTCCCAAGGGAGAAACCATCAGTAGTAAGATAGAAGATGCGATAATAGGTATGTATAGCCGGGGCATGACCACTTCCGATGTCCGCCACCAGGTTTTGGATATTTATGGACTGGAAATTAGCGAAACAACAGTTTCCAACATTACTGAAAGTATCATGGAGTCAGCCAAAGAATGGCAACAGCGCACACTGGAGCCAGTCTATTATGCCGTATGGATGGATGGCATTGTTCTTAAAATCAGAACAGATAACAAAGTGATAAACAAATGTGTTTATATCGTTATCGGTCTTAAACCAGATGGCATAAAAGAAGTTCTCGGATTTTGGATTGAAAAAACAGAATCTGCTGCCTTCTGGATGAGTGTTCTGACCGACTTAAAGGCCAGAGGTGTAGAGGATATTCTTATTGCTTGTACGGATAACCTCAAGGGCTTTACCCAAGCTATTAATGCCGTATTCCCGGAAACTGTAACACAGCTCTGCATTGTCCACCAAATCCGTAACAGTTGCAAGTTTGTAGTTTGGAAGGACAGGAAGATATTTTGCCAGGATCTAAAAAAAGTATATACCGCCATCAACAAAGAAATAGCCCTGGAAGAGTTTGAAAAATTTAAACTCAAATGGCAGGGTAAGTATAAATATGCAATCACTTCATGGGAAACAAACTGGGACAGCTTATCCAATTATTTTGAGTATCCACTGGAGCTTAGAAGAATTATCTATACCACCAATACTATTGAAAATCTAAACCGTGGTATCAGAAAATATACCAAAACAAAAACGCAGTTCCCAAATGAAAATGCAGCATCCAAATCTATATACTTAGCCATTAAAAACATTGAAGATGCTTGGAAACTTCCAATCATGCATTGGGGACTCATTCTTAATCAATTTTTAATTATCTTTGAAGGGCGATGTAGACAGTGAATATCCTGTTTACACAATCTCATTTATACTCTCTGGCTGAGGCGTAGTTTTGAAGATTTCGGGGCTATTCTACTGTTAAGTTAAGAATACTATAACATTTAGATTGTTTCATCGCTTACCTTGCCGCAAATCAGGTTGGCAATGCGAAAGAATTAAAGAATATCTGATTAGAAAAGCCATACGCAGCAAAGACTTCGTTGTAATTCATCTTTCGATTTTCAATAATGGACATTAAACAGTAAGGGCTTCGCATCAGCGAAGCCCTTTGCATATATGCCATTCAGCATATATTAAACTGTTTGCCGCAAGGCAAGGTATTATGTTATTTGGGATTTTAGCAAAAATCAGGGTACTTGTAAATTTTCCCCGAGTAGTTTTTTAGCTGCACATATCCGCCTTCTTTACCAATATAATATTCGGGAAGAAGAGGAATTTTACCGCCGCCGCCTGGAGCATCCACTACATAAGTAGGAACAGCGTAGCCGGTAGTAAACCCGCGCAAACCATGAATGATCTCCAGTCCCCTGTCAATCGTTGTCCTGAAATGAGAAGAACCGGAAATAGGGTCGCACTGGTAAAGGTAGTACGGTCTTACGCGAATCTTCAAAAGTTCATGAACAAGTTTCTTCATGGTGGAAACTTCATCATTGACCCCTTTTAAAAGCACTGTCTGGCTTCCAAGAGGAATCCCTGCATCGGCAAGCCTTTCGCAAGCTTCTTTTACTTCGGGAGTAATTTCAGCAGGGTGCGTAAAGTGAATGCTTACCCAAACAGGATGATATTTTTTTAATGTATTAACTAAATTAGGCGTTACCCTTTGCGGAAGCACCACAGGAACCTTTGTTCCTATGCGGATGAATTCCACATGAGGAATTTTCCTGAGCCTTGAAAGGATATAATCAAGTTGATTATCGCCCATAGTTAAAGGGTCGCCGCCCGAAAGGAGCACATCTCTTATCTGCTTGCGTGAAGCGATATAATCGAATGCTTTTTCCAATTCGGCTTTCCCGAATTTATATTGCTTTTCTTTCGCAACCATCCTCGAGCGGGTGCAATATCTGCAATAGGTGGAACAGAACCCAGTCACCAAAAACAGAACCCTGTCGGGATACCTGTGAATAAGGTTAGGCAGTGGGCTGTCGCTTTCTTCGCATAACGGATCCACCGCTTCGCCTTCTGTGCGGATATACTCATCTTCCAAAGGCACTATGCATTTACGGATAGGATTGTTGCGTGGTTTGTCTTCAAGCAAACTTGCGTAGTAAGGAGTCATGCGCAAAGGCAACTGATCTTCGTTGAAGAAGTAAAAGTTTTTTTCCTTAATGTTTAGCGGGATAAATTGCTGAAGTTGCTTTTTTGAAGTGATACTGTTTCGGATCTGCCATTTCCAGTCGAGCCATTCAGCATCACTGATGGTGGGGAAGTGTTTCTTTATGAATTTTCTTGTGTTTTCACTGATTGTATTGAATTCAGGTTCTTTTTCTTCTGTCAGGACCTGTTTAAGATTAGTTAAGAATTCTGTTCTGTAATCTGTCAAGTCTCTGGGGCTTGGAGGTTCTTCGTCGAGAGTGATTTCAGTTTTCTTGATTTCCTGGTCCCGGTGAATCGGATTTTTCATCGCTTCAGTTTTTTGTTTTTAGATTTTGGTTAATACTGCGGTTTCCCGATTTTTTTAGTTACACAATTTGTTTGCTTATTAAGCATGCAATATTAATTTACTTTTAAGCTGAAAATTTATTTTTTTTAAAAACTTTTCAAAAACTTATTAACTAATTTTTGTGAATTCAACAATGAAATTTCCCTTACGAACAAGAATAAAAATTTCCTCAGCAAAATATTTTTAATTTTACATTCTCAAATATCCAGGAATTGTTCAGGTTTAAAAAAACAAATACTGCCGTTACCGATGTTGAACTGATCTCTTTGTATAAAAGGACAGGCGACAATTCACATGTGGGAGAACTATTTAAAAGATACTCTCACCTTGTGTTTGGCGTTTCCATGAAATACCTGAAAGATGAAGATGAAAGCAAAGATGCCGTTATGCAGGTATTCGAAAAGTTGCTTGAAGACCTGAAAAAATACAATATAGAAAGTTTTAAAAGCTGGCTTCATACTACTACCAAGAATCATTGCCTGATGAAGCTACGGTCAATGCAAACCGTGTTTTTAAAGTCGGATGAATTAAAAAAAGATTACACGGTAATTATGGAATCTGAAGATGTATTGCATCTTGATACAGTGGACACAAATGAGTTTTATTTAAGCCAGCTTGGAGGAGCTATTGAGACATTGGTTGATGAACAAAAAACATGTATAGAACTATTTTATTTACAGGGAAAATGTTATCAGGAAGTTGCTGAAATTACAGGTTATTCAATGCTGCAGGTCAAGAGTTATATTCAAAATGGCAAGCGGAATTTGAAAATATTTATTCAAAACAAATATGAACGACAGGCTAAATAATATCTTTTCAGAAACAGATTGCCTTTCTGCTGACATCCTCATGGCTTATGCAGAAGGCAAGCTTAATACTGATGAAAGGTATAAGGTAGAAAAGCACCTGACCGATTGCGAGCTTTGTTCTGATGCATTGGAAGGATTGTCGTTGCTGAAAGATAAAACAAAGTTGCCGAAATTGATGGCGGGAATTAATAGCGCTATTGATAAAAGGATTAATAAAAAAGATACAAGGGTATTTCATTTCGATTTCAGGATGAGGCTGGCTGTTGCTGCATTAATCATAATTGTTTTAGGCTTTACATTTCTGTTCAAATATGTTTTCCAGGAACAGAAAAAGGATATGATGGCTCAAAGAATGATTAAAGAAGCAGAAATTACAAAGGAAGAAAAGAAGCCATTAGAAAAACAAATTGATAGTACTTCTTATGAAGAACATGTAGCAAAAATTGGTGGTAATAGAGAGACACCAAACCGGACTATTACAACTAAGGATGCAGAAAAGATTCCCGGCGCCGGAGGTGAATCAGTAATAGGAAATGAAAATGATATCCCCCTTGTTACTACTAAAACTGAAGTGTCAAATGAAGGAATAGCCGCTGATCAACAGCAGAAAGATGTAAGTGGATATTTCAGAAGTGTAGAAGAAAAATCCATAGCAGATTCAAGTAAAAGACTTTTGGAGAAAACGGATGAGGATAAATATCATTCCAATACAATATCATTTGCTCAGGATTATAAAATTGCCACAGGAGAAAATTATAGGAAAGAAGCTTCTGACAGCACTGTTGTTTCAGCAGGTATAGTAACAGAAACCACATCACAAAATCAGGTTGCTTTAAATAGTCCTGTTACATCAAACACTACGAAAAATGCAAGTTATGCATATAATAAGGAGGTAGATGGAAAGGAAGAACAAACAAAATTGAAATCAGATAAAAAAACAGGTAAGATGGACGAAACAGTGCCTCCTGCATCAGTTAATACATCTCCTATTATTACAGATAACCTTGGAGGAGCAGAGGATAAAAGATATTCCGAAGCAATTCAGAAATACCAGGATAAAGATTATACTGGGAGTAAGGATATGCTGGAATCGTATTTGAAAGATGAACCTGCTGATTTCAATGCTCTTTATTATTGCGGGGTTTCATATTATTACCTTTATCAATACGACAATGCCATTATTTACCTTGAAAAAGCTGTAAAGTTTAAATCCAATTCTTATCTTGAAACAGCCCAATGGTATCTTGCTTTATCATATATAGGGAAGAACGAAAATAATAAAGCCGATACGCTATTGAATGAAATAGTAAAAGCTAAAGGCAGCTTTAAAAATCAGGCTGAAAAGAAACTGATGGAATTGAAGTAAAATTATTCCTGTCGCAATTTACATCTTGGGCAAGTAGTCATGTGATCGTTTACCAATCCTGCAGCCTGCATAAACGAATAACAGATAGTTGAACCCACAAACTTAAATCCGCGTTTCTTAAGCTCTTTACTCATCACATCCGATTCTTTTGTAGAGGCTGGTATATCCGAAAGGGATTTCCATTTATTTACAATGGTCTTATTCCCCACAAACTGCCAGATATAAGTATCAAAGCTTCCAAATTCTTTCTGCACTCTGATAAATTCTTTTGCATTTTCAATTGTGGAGGTAATCTTTAACTTGTTTCTGATGATACCTTCGTCAGATAAAAGCTTCTGAATTTTAGCCTCATCAAATTTTGCAATCTTTTTTACATCGTAATTTGCAAAAGCTTTCCTGAAGTTTTCCCGCTTATGTAAAACGGTCTTCCAACTTAAACCTGCCTGGAAAGCATCAAGTACAAAGAATTCAAAGAGTTTTTTATCATCATGCAATGGAACTCCCCATTCTTCATCATGATATTTTATCATTAGCTCATCTTCTTTAGGCCATGGGCAACGGTTTTTCATAATTTCAATTTTAAAGTTCTTTTGCTATTTTATTAAATAATCTTGGCCAGTTGATCTTTGTATTCTTTCCAAGACGAACAATTATAATATTCTTTTCAGGGTAAACATAAATGAATTGCCCTAATAAGCCACTGGCAAAAAAATCGTTCATAGGCTTTAGCTGGTATTGAACCGCCTTCCCCTCATTATTATTTCTTGTAATTATTCTGGAAACTTCACTCCCTTTTTGTTTTGAGGTATCTGAGACTATTGTTTGTTCAACATTATGCCACCACAGATATGTGTAAAAAAAATTTTGTGTATTTTTACGTACGACAGTGGAAGCTTCAACCCAATCTTCCGGAATAATTTGTTTCCCATTCCAATTTCCTTTGTCAAGATATAATCTCCCAATTTTTGCATAATCGCGTGCCCTTACATTCAGGCAACAAAATGCTTTTGCTTCTTGATGCCTTCTACTGTCAATACTCCATGAAGCATCGAATTCCATACCTATGGGTTGCCAGATTTTTTCCTGAAGGTAATCAGATATTTTCTTACCGGTGGCTCGTTCAATAATAAAACTGAGTAATTGAACATTTATACTTTTATACTCAAATTTCTTATCAGGCTCTCCTTCTATCTTTAAGGTTTTCATTTGCGCCAGCAGATCTCTTCCATAGTAGCTTTTCGTTGTATTTCCAAAGGGATTAAGATAAGATTCTTTATATAAAACCCCTGATCGCATATTCAACAGATCTTTAATAGTGATTTTTGAAAAACGTTCATCCTGCTTTAATAGTTCAGGCAGATAATCAGTAATTGATTGATCAACACTTTTTATCTTACCTTCGGCTATGGCTATTCCTACCATCGCAGAAACAATAGATTTTGAAGCTGAGAAGGAAGGGACGATAGATTCCTCATTTCTATTATCAAAATATTTTTCATATAAAATAGAGTCGTTCCTAATTATCAAAAATGCCACACATTTATTTTCATCAAGGAAGTCATCAAATTTATAGAGAGTCTGATCATATGTAATAGTATCAAAATGCAGCCCAGTAGTACTTCTTTTAAAAGTAAAAGGAACGTCAGGTTTCTTAATATTTACATTTTGAAATTTCTTATAATCATTTATGGTTGCTAAATTCCAATATATACCTCTTACAATATAGCAAGAATTGAGCAATAGTGATATTATTACTAATAACAGAATGTGACGAATATTATTAAATGATTTCATGGTTTCATAAATTAAGGATTTAACCTTTTTGTCATAAGGCTTTCAACTTTTTCGAATAAATGAATAGGAGAATATGTTCGCCAATCAATGTTGTTCAATTTACCTCCAAAAGCCACATAATAATCAATATGTCGTGACTCAAATTCTTTGATAACATGATTTCTGAAATTTACTGCAGCTATCCAGCCATCTTCAATATCTTCAAACCATTCCTGGTAATAGCAATCATCTGAAGCATGGAAATTAAGCACATTCTCTCCTACCAGAATGAATTTTCGGACACCCTCTTTAACCATGCTATCAATAATGTTACGTTTAAGGAACATGACATCGTTATGAATGCAATCGTTCCATTCGCCTATAAACTCTATTACACAGAAAGAAAGTTCGTAATCAGCATAAAGTATTTTGATATAAAGAGTGGGCGAACCAATATAGTCCCATTGTGGATGTATAAGATAATTATAAACAGCATGAGTAAATTCAAACTCGCTGTATTGCCTGTTATAAAAAGGTGAAAGCTCATCTTCTGATGCGATATACAGGTCTCTCCATAACCAAAATGGTTCGATGTCGTGCATTTTATTCCTGTGAATTACAAACTGGATTAATCTATAAAACAGGATTAACTATTCTGTTTTCTCAATAGCTTTTCGTACACTACCTTTTTCAAGCAAAAGCTCTTTAGCTTCATCATGGTTTAGTGATAGTATATCCATTATAATACGGGTACCCCTTTCTATCAGTTTCTCATTTAGCAGTTGCATATCTATCATTTTATTGTCTTTCACCCTGCCAAGCTTTATCATAACAGAAGTTGAGATCATGTTCAATATGAGTTTGGTTGCAGTTCCTGCTTTCATGCGTGTGCTGCCACTTACAAATTCTGGTCCTGTAATAACTTCGATTGTAATTGTTGCTTCCTTAGCAATTAGAGTATCTTCATTATTAGTGATGGCTGCTGTGGCTATACCGTACTGGCTGCACTTTTGTAAAGCACCAACAACATAAGGCGTTGTGCCGGACGCTGAAATTCCTATAACAACATCGTTTTCGTTAAGGTTTTGTTTTAATAAATCTTCCCATCCTGATTCGAATTTATCTTCGGCATGTTCGACAGCTTTTCTGATGCCTTTATCACCTCCAGCATTAATTCCTATTACCGTATTTTCATCAACACCAAAGGTGGGGGGGCATTCAGCGGCATCAACAATTCCCAGCCTGCCACTAGTACCAGACCCAATATAGAACAAGCGCCCCCCTGATTTAATTTTTTCAATGATAAGATCAACCAGCTTTTCAATATGCGGGATAACTTTTTCCACCGCAAAAGCAACAGTCTTATCTTCCTTGTTAATATTGGAAAGGATATCTAGAGTGCTCATTTCTTCGAGATTCCTGTAGTTGGATTCGTTTTCAGTAATGATCATTAAATGGAAATTTAATTATTAAAGACGGGCAAAGATACAAAGACAAATGATAAACAATTAATTTAAACGGTTAACAGCATTCCCAATTTGTTTGCCCTATCTATATCAATTATTGCTTTGTTGATTATTCTTTTTTTTCAATATACTGCACGCAATAAAAAGTATGCCTGAAACGAAAAAGGGGAAAGTAATCATCAGGATTATTATAAGGCTTATGCTCAAAGAATGGTTGTGGTGATAATTAGAGCTGAATACAAAAGGGCTCACTCCAAGTGCAACTACTGTTAAGATAATACCTCCTATTAATTCCCATTTCCATGCAACAATAAGGATAGCAAGTAAAATAATTGATGGAATAAGATGAACATAGAAATGAATTAGCTGCTGTTCCATGCTTGACCCAGTTGAAAAAGCATCAGCAGCAAACATGCTTACAAATAATATGGCAAGGATGCAAATAATCCGAGGCAGCCAATGAAATATTTTGAGTGATGTTTTGATTTTACCTTTTTATTCTTTTATGAATTTCTTAAACATTGTTCCTTTCTCAGTTCTCACTCCTATAATATAAACACCATTTGACAAAGTTGAAACATCTATTGTTTCCTTATTGCTTTTGGCTGAGAAAGCTCTGAGAATCTGCCCCTGTATATTTAAAATTTCTATAGTCGCTTGTTGCGGACTTTCAATAGTGAGTTTATTTGAAGTTGGATTGGGATAAATTAATAGCTTTTGAAAAATCTGGTGATGAGGAGGAATGTCAGAAAAACCACCACCACAAGGAGTATTATCATTCTTAAAGTATTTCCTGACACTATCAATGCGCTGTTGCATTACAGGGATAGCCCCAGTATTGCTTGAATCGCTAAAATTACGGGCAAAAACAAATGCCAGATCAAGTTGTTCAATACTGTCTGGGAAAAAAGTAAAAGGTCCTGATATTCCAAGTCCCCTTCGATCACCCGACAGGTTACCTACATTACTTTCAGTCCATACAGGAGTGCAATTAGGTGTTCGGCATGAATCACTCCAGTAAAGAGAATCGGAACTCCCGGGAAACATAAATGTACAATCAGGACCACAAACACCGGGACCACCTGTATGAGCATTTCCACCCCACATCATGGGTGTTCCATCTTTCCATATATCATTTAAATAATGGTAATAATCAATTGCGATAACCGGATCAGTACATGCTTCTGGTCCACCCATATCAGGATTACTATAATAAACAAACTTTGTTAGTCCGTATCTTTCATTATCAATTATACCGTCACCAAAACCAAATCCATTGACGCTTTCATCGCACTGCCCTGAAGGGTTATCAATTCCATCCGGATCCATATAAGGGCCTGCAAGAAATGTTACGGACTGTGCAGGCGGGCATACACCATAAGAGCCAACCTGGCCTGAGCCATCAACATTAACTCCGTTATAACCATAATAGCTGCTACGCTGAACATCACAGCCAATATAATCATCATTTGCAAAACCAATGTCAAGGTCGGTAAAGTTACCTATGTATGTATTGTAGTATGTGCTTGCAGAGTGATTATATATCTTATAATTTAAAAATAAGGTATTCCATAATGCCGAATCAGAAGGGCAATCAAATGCATAAGCCATGGCAACTATATCCAGCCCGAGTTTAGATCCCTTGCTTTCAGTATGAATGCTTCTGGCATCATTAATAACAAACAATATAGCCTCATCACCTTTTATTATTGGGTAATCACCATCGGAAGGATTGTAAACTCCATCATGATTCCTATCGTAAAAAGGCGCAATGATCTTAGCCTGACCCAAAGCAGTATCTCCGTTTCCAGGCCAGTTTAAAATAGCCGCCGAAGCAACATAGCCGGAATGCCACCAGTTGGCAATATGGTAATCAACTTCAGCTTTGGTAACTTTCCACACATTATTCCACTTCAAATCATAAGCAGAATCATAAACATTGGAAATAGGGCCGGGCCAATAATCATCTCCTGATTCCCTGTATTCTTCAGCAGCAAGATGCAGAGAATCTGAAGCGTCAAGCCCACCCACCCATAAGGTTGAATTAAATATGGTTCCTGCTTTGCCTCCTTTTGGAACTTTGAATTCTGATGCATTTGTAAGGTTCCAGAATAAATTTCCGTTGTCATTTATCCTCGCAGAGATATTATTAATGCTGATGGTATCGTAAGCTGCACTCTGAGCAAAAATGCGGCTAGATGTTGAAGTTGAAAGAACAAGGATGATAAGTATAAGTTTTTTCATAGATTTACTTTTTTTTATTCCAAATATACTACACTAAATGGATACATGCAACTGAAAATCAGTTAACGGTATGATTAAATCAGTTAACGGTAAATTTATACCAATTTATTCCTTTACAAACTTCTTTACAGCAACCCCTTTTTCCGTCCTCACCTCCATCACATATACTCCGCTTGATAAATTCGAAACATTAATGGTTTCATTATTACTTGTTACAGAGGCTACAGTTATAAGTTGTCCCTGAACATTAAGAATTCCTATTATAGATTTTAACGGAGCTTCAATATTCAGATAATCTGTAGCAGGGTTTGGATACACCTGTATGTTTCCTGAAATGTTGTTCTGTTCATTGATGTCTGCAATTACGAAGGAATGCCTTCTAAAGAAAAGCCAGAGTTCAATAGGTTCTGTTATATCATTAGTAGGTTGAAACAATATGGTATGGCCAGCCCCATACATCTTAAAGAACCAAACATCAGACTGTGGGTCACCATTAGAATATTCAAATCGCTCAACTGTTATACTATCGTTTGCTGTGTTTGGATAGTTGTATATAACAGGAGCCGTATCGCACATATTATTATACACCCAAAAACGTATCAATGAATCTGGGTCTATACCGTATAAATCGCCAGTATAATAAACAGTGGAATCATCAGTACCATGAAAATGTGCAATAGGAACATTGCGGCCGGGACTTCGGGTGGTTATCTCGCTGCCAAAGGTTCCTGACATGGAACCAAATGCTGCTATCTTAGAGTTTGACTGTAGCGCCATTCTCTCGGTCATGAAGCCACCCATGGAGAATCCGCAAAGGTAAACGCGTGTTCTGTCAATTGAGTAATCTGTTTGTGCTGTATCTATTATTGCATTGATGAATCCAATATCATCCACAGTTGAGTTAGGATAATAGCCATATTCACCGGCGCCTGAATTCCAGGCTGTGCCGGCAAAAGGGTCGGAAACAGCCTGTGGAAAAATGCAGATGATATTTGCTGTGTCGGCAATATAATTAAAACCTATTGTTGAAAAGTTAGTCATGTTATCACCTAAGCCATGCAAGGCTATCAACAATGATGCGGGATTAGATGAATTATAATTTGGTGACTGATACACCCTGTAACTTCTGGTTAACCCACCAAAAAGCATTGTTTTGTTTGTCCATTGTGCATTGGTAATACTTACAATACCAATAAATGCAATACATAGTAATAGTTTCTTCATAGGTATAATTGTTTTTTAGTTAATTATTCCAATAGTATTTTATTTCTTAATAAACCTTTTAACAGTATAGTTGGGAGTTATGAGTTGGGAGACGGGAGTTTTACTACTTCACTGTTTTACTCCTAACTCACTACTCCTAACTCACTACTCTTTAATAAACTTTTTAACCACCACTCCTTTTCCCGTAGTTGCTTTTATAACATAAACCCCATTTGCAAAGCTTGAAACATCAAGGGTGGTTTTATTAGTAGCAATACTCTTTCCAAAAAGCAAATTGCCTACAACATCATATATCTTTAATTCTGCATTCTCACTTCTAACTTCTGAATTAATTTCTATTTGTAAATTATTGGTAACGGGATTGGGATATATATCAATATTTTCTTTGTCACTAAATACATCAATGGACGTTGAACAAGAAACAGTATCTTTTATCTCAATACTGCATCCAGATACTGCTGTACATAGGCAAGTGTAAACATTTCCGGCAACAGGGTTGTGAATTGAATCGCTCTGTGTTGAAGGGCCACCGCTCCATTGATATGATGCAAATCCAGCAGGTGCTGTTATAATATCATAATTTCCTAAACATTGTTCAGTACATTTCAAAGGACTGCATGAACATGAAAAATATGCATAACCAAAATGCTTTCCTGCATGTCCGCTTGGATTACAATCACGTGTGGCAAAATTAATAGTTACACTATTTCCTATATATGCAGTTAAATCAATACTAACTGAAGTCCAGTCTTTCCATAAAACATCATCAGTATTATCGCAAATATCCAACGGATCCGGACTACAGGTATTAAATCCAGGTATCCCGGCTACGGCATTAACAGTATAATAACCACAAGCAGAGTCAATAAGTGAACCTGCTGAATTTAATATCTGAATTACAAAACTTGGTCTTGTATATTGGGTATGACTTGCAGAAGAACCCGGATCGTGAAGCACTACAGCATATTGATAAGTAAAAATACAACTACTTGAAGTTGGAGTATAAGTATATGATAATTGTTCTTCCTGGGCGGTTCCTCCATCACAAGATCCTGTTCTGGGGTTTCCCAGCCTGACTGCATAACCACCTATAGGTGGTAATTCATTTAGTATATTTCCTGTTTCAGGATCAGTTTGGCTTTGTGAAATCAATGTTTGCCGACCGGTATCAGCTTCATAAGTGTTTTCATTTGTGTTACCAATCACTATACCTCCGGTAGAGTCATATACTCCGTTTGTGGCACTATAAGTGCCTGTAGTACCAATCCAATTAGTAAAATCTCCCATAGAGAAATCAGCATTGGGACAAGAATTTTGTGCATTCACAAAGCCCACCAAGCTAATAAATGCAATAAGAAGTACAAGTTTTTTCATAGCTCTTCTTGTTTCAAGAATTCTCCCCCAAAGTAACATAATAATAAGGTATAATGCAAGCGTTTTGCAAAATATATTATAACTGCATTTATGAAATACGCCATTCATCTTCATCTTATTTATATCTAACCATAAAAACTTAAATAAAATGAACAACGAAAATTGCGAACTGGTAATTGGCATACTGGGCGATGCCAAAGTTAAAGAAGTGTTTGACGAAATAGGCTCCGAGCATGTAAACTTTTCAAGGCTGTACAAAATGATACGGAACCATGAACTGGAAAAAGCGGTTAAGAAGGGTGGGTGCTGCTTCAGCAAAACTGCCGACGAATTCAATGTTTCGAGGATGACGGCTTACAGAAAATTCAGGAAAAAGTAAGAATGTCACAAAAGTGGGTTGAAATGTTACACAGTTCTATTTTACTTTGCTGCCGTAATCGTAGTACAAAAATTATAAAACTAAAATCTTTACATTATGGCAAGCGCAAAAAAGAACCTCCCTAAAATAAAAACATCACGCGATTATCACAACTTTAGCGACCCTGAGTTAGGTGACTTTGGCTATGGAATAAAGTTTACGGGTGATGCTGATGCAACCAGTCCGTTCAATACGGATGCGGCTGTAAAATTATTGGTTGATGCCATGAGAAATACCCATAGCGGAAGGCAAATTGTTACCTCCAAAACTGCAACATCTTCTGAAACATTGGAACGTACGGCACTGCTGCAGGCTTTGGACGAAAACGCTTCGTACCTTGATGTTATTGCAAACCGCGTTGCCAAGGTAAAGGGCGATGTGGAGGCAGGTAAGTCAGTTATTACACGCATAGGTTATTCAGTGGCAGCCAAAGGAACTAATAAACATGTGGCAGGAGTGGTAGCTACCGGAGTTGGCTGGGTACATGTGCGCGAAGCTAAAAGCCGCAAAGGCATTGAAGGACATATATGGGAAGGTGGGGCTTCTACTGGCAAAGGTGTGTCTCCAACCAGTACTCAGCATTGGTACACGCTTGAATTGGAATGTATATTTAACAATATTCCAAGCGGAACGGTGTTTGCCTATCGTCATGCAAGCATTGCTCCCGTGAGGCAAAAGTCAACTCCTTCGGTAAAGCCCATTATTTCGCCGGCAGTGCTTAAAGCAGCTACATTGCCTATTGTTACCAAAGGCAGTCATCCTGTTATCGACTTCAAAAACACCTCTCCTTATGTGTTTGGTGAATGGCGTTTTATTATTATTCCTTAAGAGCACGTATTAAAATTCAATTTCCTGATGTTTTTGCCCCTGTGTGTATTGTCAGGCTGAGGAGCCCTTCCTTTCCCGACAAGTCGCATACGCGTAAAGCTAATAATATATATTTTGTTTGAATCGCTTTATAATTCATTGTCCTGGAGTTTTTGATTTGGACTAAAGTCCTTTAATATCAGGGTTCTTATTCCACGTCCTAAAGGACGTGGCAAATGAGCAATTATTGGTAATAAATTAATTGCCACGACCTTTAGGTTGTGGGCATGAAACACAATGCAGACAAGGGCTTCAGCCCAAATAATTAATCCTTAGCTTGACGCTCATGCGACAAGTCGGGACAAGCTGTCAGGATAAACTCCGCGTCTCGAAGTCTGATATTCGTAAGTCCCACTTCGAGACGAGGCTATGCCTCTCCTCTGTGTGACCATGCTTTTACGGCAAGGGGCAAAGCGAATTTTTGATTATTTGAGATACCTTTAATAAAGCCTTTTACATTTAGAAGAGATAATGTCGTGAGCTCATGATGCGTTGTCATGAGTTCATGGTGCGACAACATGTGCAGATGAAATCATTTCATCTGCACAAGAAACGATGTCATGAGCTCAAGAAGTGATGTCATGAGTTGATGATGCGCTGTCATGAGTTGATGATGCGTTGTTGTGAGTTCATGATGCGTTGTCATGAACCGAAGATGCGTCGTCATGACTTGAAGAAATGAGTTCAAGAACACAAGAAGTGATGTTATGTGCACAAGTAACGATTTCATGTACACATGATGCGTTGCCATCTGCACATGAAACGATTTCATGAATACATGAAGCGATGTCATTTGCACAAGAACTGATTTCATGAATACATGGAGCGATGTCACCTGCACAAGAAACGATGTCATGAACTCATGATGCGCTGATATGAGTTGATGAAGCGATTTCTATTCGTGAAGAGATGAGGTAAGCTCAGGAAGAAATGCTTTTAAATATGCACCGGTGAGCTTTTCTGTTCGTCTTTTTCGATATTTTTCTCCTTGCTGGTAACAGTTTTGCCTTTGTTAAAACGGTAACTTAGCTGCAGCAGCACCATGTTTTTCAGGAAACTGATATCGTTGTTTTTGGTTTCGGTGTAGCCCGGAACTTTAATAAAACTGCTCTGGTTATAATCGGTTTGCCAGTTTATCGGCAGGAAATAAACCAGCATCACATTAAGCCTTTGCTTGAAGAAAGGCTGCTGTATAAAGGCTATCCAGTAATCGTTGCTGTTATCATCCGTATTATTATAATCCCTGTTATAACCCTGGGCGGTAATATTCTTGTACATATCCCTCTGGTAAATGAGCCCAGCCACCGTATGGCTTTTGCCTCCCCTGTAAATAAGCTTACTCGACATGGTCCAGTCGTTTATAGAGCTTGTGGTATCCCTGTAATCAATACTGCTTTTAAAGAAATTGCAGTCGGTTAGGAAAATAAGCTTTTTGCCGATAGGAAAGGCTATCCTTGAATCAACTCCGTAATGCACGTAATTTCCTGCATTGCTGTAAGTGTTTTCAAAAATGACGGGGTTGATAAGCTGGCCAGATTGGGTGATATAATTATTTGAGAAATGATAATAAGGCTCCACGGTAAGAAATCCGCCCAAAATATCGATTTGCATTGAAACTTTATTCAATACCGAAGGGTGCAGGTTAGGATTGCCAATGCTCACCGTGTTAATGTCGTTCATGGTGAGAAAAGGATTGGTCTGGCTGATATTAGGGTAGGTGCTGCCGGCACGGTATTTAAGTTTCATGTCGAACATCTTTGAAAAAGTGTATTTGATATCGGCATACGGCTGAAATATCAGGTAATTGTTTTTTGTATAGCTGCCTCCCGGAGGTGTGGTTAAGTACGACTGTGAGCTTGTTTCGCCTGCTCCGCCTAACTTAAAACTGAACTTGTTATTCTTGTCCCACGAATAATAGGCGTAAAACTTATGTCGCATATCAGTGAACTTGAAATTATTCGAAGAATCACCTGTGCTGTAGTTATTATTACGCTGCTCCCAGGTGTTGCCATAGCCAAACTGAACGTTTGTCTTATTGTTGAATGTGTGTGTGTATTCTACATAGAACTTGGTGCCGTTCTTAGTGTCGTTTCCCTGCTGGTCAACATCATAGCCGGGAAGACTGGCTGTAAATATATTATTGAAGTTATCGTGATAAGTGGAGTAAGTGAAATTTGAATTTATCACATTGTTCTCATCAAGTTTGCCTTCATAGAACAGCGAATTATATGAGCTGTAATTTTTTGTCTGGTTGGTTGTTTCGGTAGACGCATCCGGTTGAACATCTCCCATCATACTATAGTTGACATTGAAATACTGCTCAGTAAGGTTACCACTCCAGGGCGAGGTGGTAAGGTTGCTCTCAAAACTTATGGTATGTTTAGGATTGATGAAATAATCGGCTCCAATGGTGTAGTCGTTATATAGCTGCTTCACATTGGTGTTGATATTATTGTCAGCCGAAGGCTGCTCGTTGTAATAATTCCCGTTGCTATATAATTTCTCAGCGCTCGACGACAAATTGAAATTGTTATTGTTAAAGCTGTATTTTGCATACACATTAAATTTGTTATACACATAATTAACTGTTGCGGAAGCATCGTTCTGCAAAGGAATATACTGGGGCTTGGAGGCATCAGGCTTCACTATCGACCTGTCGCTCACAAACACTTCAGTTCCCTGGTAATCTTTTTTAAGGATGATGTTGATAACGGCAGTGTATCCTTCAAGAGCATAACGGCCCCCGGGACTTCTTATCACTTCAACTTTCTTCAGTCGTTCGGGGGCAAGGTTCTTTATATATTCCTGGTCTTTCTCCATGCCGTCAACAAGTATAAGCACCTTCGAATCATTATCAACTTTGATGCTGTTGCTGTACCTGTCGTATTCCACACCGTTAACTTTATCAAGTACATCTTTGGTGTCGGCAGCGCCTTCGCGCATCTTGTCGGTAACAACCTGTTCGTCCCTGTCAATGCGGTTCTCGCTGGCATTTGCTGTAACCGAAACAGCTTTCAGGTATTTCTCATCGGCATTCATTTTGAATATCCCAATGAATTTATTTTCTGTTACAACCTCTCCTGCTGTAGTATCGGGCTTATAGCCTATAAAACTAATAATGAAACGATAATACCCCTGGCGCAGGGATAAGGTAAAGTACCCGTTGTTGTCGGTAACGCAGTTTTTAATAAGACTGTCCTTTTGATTAATTGCAGCAATTGAACAGAATTCAAGCCCATTCTTTGTCTGGGCATCCTTAACCTGACCGGTAATTTCAACCTCAGCAAAAAGTAAGTTATAGTTCAGGCAAATGATAAATAAAATAAATAATCGTTTCATAAGTTTGATTTATTTTTTTGATTTCGTGGCAAACATATAGCGATGGCAAAAGTAACAAAATACTAAATCTGTTATTATCCTTCTGTTCCCGATAAACGACAGGAAAAAGCGGTTAAGGGTTTTTGCATTCGACAATATTACAATTTATATGACGGTTTGAAGTGTTAAATAGTTACAGTATTTTTTTATTGAAATCTTTTTATAATATCAGGACTAAAGTCATTTTGAATAATTGTACTTTTGATAACCACGCCTTTAAAGGCGTGGTTAATAAACCCCTTGAATATATGGGGCTTTAGCCCTGATATAAATGAACTTCTATCGATATTTAGTTACTTTTTAATTTTCTTTATGGTGTCAATTGCAGCTTTCTTGGTCGAATCGCTTGCGCCAATTACCTGCGCAGCATAATATTCCTTTAGCCCGTTCTCAGTCATTATCCATTTCTTTCCTGCAAGGTCCTTGGTATAATCATATTCCGAGTCATAATGCAGGATAGATGAAGTTTCCGGACTTAGATAAATAGCTCTCCATATAGGAACCTTTATAACAATGCGTATGTTTTGCGCACGCCACCTTTCATTTTCCGACAGCACATAATAAGGATCAAGCACCAGCGAAGTGTCCGTTTGCTTAAAGTTGTAAATTATCTTCTTAATGTGGTTTTCAGCATCTGCCTTGTCTTTTCCTTTGGCGGTATAATAAGTCAGTATCTGGAAATTGTCATTCTCGCTTCTCGAAATTACAAGTTCAGGCAGTCCGAAGCGGATACTTTTATCGTTGGCGGAAATAAGATTCCACTGCCCAATAACAAACCTAGATTCATATTCAGAAACAGAATCAACCAGGTCGTTCTTCTTCATATATACCTTTAGTATTCCACTCTGTGGCAGTGCTAAAGTTTCTTTCTTATTTACCACTGATTTGTGCGAGAAGTTACTTAATATCCCCACACTTACAATAAGACAGAGTATCAAACCTGCAAACCAAAGCGTGAAAGAAGAAACTCCTATGAAACGTTTTTTCGATTTATAACCGAAAATCATTTTAATCCCATTATAGACAAGCATGAGTAATGGAACGCCTATGAACAATGCAAGCCCAATCATGCCAAGTGTTATTTGCTCTGATGATGCGGTGAATAATTTGAGGAAAACAGGGAAGGAGAAGTTGGAAATTCCCATAGAAGAAATCCATATTACTTCATTCGATCTTACAAAGGATGAGATGAATCCTATTACAAGGAAGATGCCGATGATAACAAACACTGCGCCTATTATGATGGCGATTGTCCTGATAAAATATTTAGCAAGGATAAGAAAGAAGTTGATGATTTTTTCTATTACAGTTTGTGGTTGATGTTTCCTGAAGTCCTTTGTGTATGCCGATTTTGCTTCATCTTTCAGATTATTGATGCTTTTCTTTAGTCCGTCTATCTCCTCATGAATTGACTTCTCAATGTTGGAGATAGTTACAGGCTCCCCCCGCATTTCCAGCCTTTCTGTAGTTGTAGTGGCTTTAGGAATAATGATCCACAGGATGATATATAATAATGGTCCCGAACCGAAGACAAAAAGTGCTATAACAAATGCAACTCTTATCCATACAGGGTCAATGTTGAAATAAGCTCCTATGCCGCCGCAAACACCTCCTAATACCTTATTATCCGGATCTCTGTACAAACGTTTGTGCATCTTTTTTTCAAATATTGATTTCGTTTCTTTGGTGTCTGCACCATTGGCAGCTCCTATTTGCTCAGGTTCGCCCATAACAGCAATAACATCGTTGATGTCTTCTATGGTGATTACCTGTTTACTTTCGTTTATCTTGCTTTGCAGCATTTCGGCTATACGCGATTCAATGTCTGCAATTATTTCATCCTTACCTTCTGAGCTCGAGAAACCTCCTTTTATCCGTTCCAGATAAACGCTCAACTTTTCGAATGCATCTTCATCAATGTGAAAGATGATACCGCTTATATTTATTGTGAATGTTTTTTTCATAATAGATTTATTTAAGGGTTAAATGTATTTTATTTTTATGAATTAATTATTAATGAATTATTTTGTCAACCGATTCAACAAGCTCTTCCCAAGATTTCTTTAAATCTTTTAATAAAGATTTTCCAAGAGGAGTAAGCTTGTAATATTTTCTTGGCGGTCCTGACCTTGATTCAGCCCAGTTGTAAGTTAAGAAACCATCGTTTTTAAGTCTTGTCATTAGAGGATACAAAGTACCTTCCACTACGATAAGCTTGGATGATTTCAGCTTATCAATAATATCCGGCACATACGAATCTTCTTTTGCCAGCATTGAAAGTATGCACAGTTCCAGTACACCTTTCCGCATTTGCGCCTGTGAATTATCTGTTATCATATCGTTGTATGTTTAGTAAAGAATATTGCGATACAAAGATATATATATTAATTAGTATTATGCAACACATAGTACTAAATTTTAACATAATAATTTATTACTCACTGAAAATCAATGAGAATAATTTTGCAATAAACTCTTTTTTTAATTGCTTTTTATCGAAAAAGATGTGAAAGCCTAGTAATTGCTGGCTTTTCTTTCGAAATAAGCTTTAGGATGATTGCAAACAGGGCAGTTTTCCAATGCTTTATTTCCTTTGTGAACATGTCCGCATTTGCGGCAAACCCATTCAACTTCATTTTCATCTTCGAAAATTTTGCTGTCCTGTATGTTCTTCAGAAGCTTAAGGAAGCGCTTTTCGTGCTCCGATTCAATCTTCGCTATAAGTTTGAATGCAGAGGCAACTTTTGGAAAGCCTTCTTTTGCTGCTGTTTCAGAAAAGGCAGGATATAATGCAGTCCATTCTTCATTTTCTCCGCCAGCAGCAGCTTTAAGATTCTCAGAAGTTGTTGCGATCTTGCCGGCAGGGTAGGTAGCTGTTATTTCAACAGGGTTGCCTTCCATGAACTTGAAGAATATTTTAGCATGTTGTTCTTCCTGCATAGCAGTTTCCATAAATAGAGCGGATATTTGCTCATATCCTTCATCCTTTGCAGTTTTCGAGAAGAAAGTGTAACGGTTCTTTGCCTGTGATTCACCTGCAAAAGCTTTTAGCAGGTTCTTTTCTGTTAGTGTTCCAGCGATACTCATAATATTGTTATTTTGGTTACATTAATAATAAGGTATCGCTAAATTAATAAAATCATTAATTCATTCAACTTTTATTTAATAAAAAAATGAGATTTATTAATATATCAAAGATTGTTTCAGGACTAAAGTCCTTTATTTATAAGCTGTTTGAATAACCCCAGACTTAAGTCTGGGGTTATAACAATCAGTTTATTGTTAGGCTTAAGCCCTGAATGGAGAATAAGTAAATTCTATTATTGAGACAATTTCTACTTTCCTGTTATCCAATTAAGGATCTTGTCGCATTTCGGATTCTCCTTCGGAGGTACCATGCCAACAACTTTACCATTTTCATCAATCATGAACTTCTGGAAGTTCCAGGTAACAGGTGCATCCATTACACCATTCTCTGATTTATTAGTAAGCCATTTATATAAAGGCGTTATAGAATCACCCTTTACAGAAATCTTTTCCATCATTGGAAATGTTACACCATAGTTCAAAGTGCAAAATTCTTTGATCTGATCATTAGTACCCGGTTCCTGGTGAAGGAAATTATTTGCAGGAAATCCGATAATAACAAATTTATCCCCGCCATACGTTTTATAAAGGTCCTCAAGATCTTTATACTGTGGCGTATGTCCGCATTTGGATGCAGTATTAACTATCAGGACTTTCTTCCCTTTCAGCGTACTGAAATCGAATTCTTTTCCATCAATTGTAGTGGCTTTGAAATCATATAATGTTTTCAATGTTTGTGCACTACCAATTACAGGTAATGCAATCATTATTGCTATAAATATTTTAGGTTTCATAATTTCTATTTTTTATTTTTAATACAAAGGTAAACATTTATTTCTGTAATTTAGAATCATTATAAGTACATAACTTAATTGAAAAAAGGCCCCTGGACACCACTCCAGAGGCCTCACGAGCCATGAAAAAAAACACTTTAAATAACCAAAAAACAAATAAATTAATCCTACCACAAAGGTAGGAATATTGAGATGCCGAAAGCAAATTTAATTCCTTAAAAAATGTTAAAATTTAAACCTGGTGAGTCTTATGTTCCTGCGAAAGCTTGTAGGCCCTTCCTTCTTTCCATAACCAGTTCAGTAATGCATGCAGAACAACAGCATTCCATGTTCTCATCAGGGGGAGTTTCTTGCATATCCTTTTCTTATCAGCCGACCTGATAACCAGGAAACCTTTAGAGGCAACCATCAGCGTTTTATCCCAGGTAAGGAAATAGGGTTTCTTCACAAATAAGCCATATTTGAATTGTATGCCATGCGGACTTAGCTCGCAATTTGCTATCTGTACTTTATGCCCTTTTGAAAGCTCATTATAATATTTATTAAAAAGCTTCCCTGTAACGGCGAACCAGAGTGAATCAAGTATAAGGTTATACGTGTCTTCAATTTTTCTTTTATTTATTCCCAATTCACTGGAGAATATGATGCGCATCATTTGACCTGCTCTGTCTTTCAGTCGAATTTCAAATAATCTGCTTGTTTTAATTCCATTTACATATACCTGTAATATCCCATAACGGATTGCATCCACATCATTGAAGAATATTTTCTTTTTACCATATTCAATAAGGTCCTTTTTAATAGATAAGTGATGCTTGAACCTGTTAAGCGAACTCCGCCTTAAGTCAAGCTCAAGGGCATAATTGTCGGCAGTAATAGCAGGGTTTTCCATGAGGTCAATTATTTCATTATATCATCGGCTATCATATACCCATGCGCTGTAGCATAGATTATGGAGCGTGTATGGCCTGAACAATCGCCGATAAACTTCAGGTTAGGGTATATATTATTGTTAAGCATATTGGAATAAAACTTTATTTCAGGTGCATACAATAAATTGTCTGGGTTTGAGATTCCGGGAACCACTTCATTCAGATGCTCTACAAAATCCACAATGCTTTCAATGATGCGGCGCGGGAAAGCGAGGTTCACATCACCCAGTATAAATTTATCTTTTTCAAGTGTAGGGTGGACGCGGTATAAGTTCTTGGTCCTTTTCGAATCTTTAAAATGCTGGTAAGTCTGTAATATCACTTTTCCCTCACCTGCAAGCAGGTTCGACATCTTCGCAATATACGAACCGTAACCGGTTGGATCATTAAAAGGTTCTGTAAGTTGAATGGTAACAAGTATGGCGAAATTGGTATTCTTACTCTTTTCTTTCAGCTTGGCATGACCGTTGACTGTGGTAAAATCGCCATAATTTTCTAACACCACAAAGCCCGAAGGGTTGTTGCAGAATGTTCTTACAATATAACCCGTGCGTGATTTATAACGAACCTTGAATTCATACATTTCCTTATTCAGGTCGGCAACTATATGATCGGGAAGTTCGAAGCGAATACCCAGGTCAACTTTAGTATTATCAAGTATGAGCTTGGGAGATTTTTTTAGAATGGTCTTGATAAGCGGGTGCCCGCTTCTTCCGGCAGCAATAATTGCACTGTCGAAAGTGTCGGTATTATTGATCTTTACCTGGTCGCCGGTTCTTTCAACTGTTGTAACATTATAATCAAAATGAAAATGAATGTTTTTATGAGATTTGAAATTCTCATAAATATTGTAAAGGACTTCTTTCAACTGGTCGGTACCTATATGGTAAAATTCGGCATTTATCGGCTGGAAACCTTTTTCATAAAATTTCTGATAGTAGTCCGTATTGCCGAATGAAGTGCCTCTTTCAACATTTTTATTGTCGGTATGGTTAATATAAAAATCAACCAGTTTTTTCTGCAGCATGAGGTCAATATCAATATCGCCACCCATTTCCTTCGATACAAAAAGCTTTCCATCGGCGCGTATGCCCGAAATACTGGAAGAATATATATCGCTGCTCTTTTCAAACACATGTATCTCGTGCCCCGAATCCTTGATACGCTCAATAAACCCTATGGCTGCAGCGCCAAAACCTACAATTGCAATTTTCATATTAATACTGTTAAGTGTTTACAAATCTACATGAGTTTTCAAAGATACACAAATGAAAAAGAATTTCAATTTGACTGCCCATTCAGATTGTTATAGGGGGCTTGTGGCGATCATAATCAAGTCAATTACAATCGTTAACGGACCGCTTTGGATTTTAGCTGAGGGGTAGGAGCGAAATATAAGATATTGAATAGTTAGCCCTAAGCTTTTTCATTTAACCTAACCCACTTCCTTTACCCTATCCCCCAGCGCCATTCCCCTACTTATAGGTAAAGGGCGCTGGCTAGTGCGAAGGAGAGGGGGATAATAATGTGAAAAGCAGGTTGAATGCGGAAACGTTGGGACTTATTTATATTAAAATATTTCCATATATCAATATGCATTAAAATAGCACAATAAGCATACTACAAGTCTTTGTAACAAAAAAATGGGCACGTTCCATTGAGTTGATTTTACGTAATCTTAATGTCTTATTAATTTCATCTTAATTTCAGAGTAATTAAGCTACACTACCTTTGATATACATATTTTAAAAAAGCTTCTGACAAATTAAAAAATAACATGAAGATATTTATACATGATATAGTTTGGAACATACTTTTTACTGTATTTTTTTTCGCAATTACTATAGTTGCATGGAAGTGTTTAGAAGCTCATAATATCAATTTAAGCGAAATAAAAATATTCGATTTATTTATTATTGGTCTTGCTGCATACAGGCTTACAAGGCTGCTTATTCACGATGAGGTTTTTTATTATGTGAAAGATTTTGCTAAAAAATATAAAACAGAACAGGGTTTTATTAAATCAGTTTCAGTTTTACTCACTTGTCCGTGGTGTGTAAGTGTGTGGATGGCACTGATTGCATTATTTGTTTATATGTTGATCCCTTATGGGAAATTCATAATAATAGTTTTAGCTCTTTCGGCAATATCAGGCTTTTACCACTTATTAATTACTTT
Organism: uncultured Bacteroidota bacterium; assembly: GCA_963831005.1. Classification (GTDB taxonomy): domain Bacteria; phylum Bacteroidota; class Bacteroidia; order Bacteroidales; family CG2-30-32-10; genus CAWHOW01. Next base: position 9,165 of record CAWHOW010000032.1, on the reverse strand, counting down.
GATAGGATGGGGAATTGACGAAAAGAAAAATGGTATAAGAAATCTTAAAAAAGAAAACTAATGCTAAGTTAAAACAGAATGTCAAATAGATTGCTTCGTCGTTCCTCCTCGCAATGACGTCATTGCGAAACCGACGAAGGAGGATGAAGCAATCTGAATGTATAGAATAAATTTAACATAACACTAATACAGTAAAAAACAACTCAATATGCCAGATAAACTTCCAAAACAAACTATCCCCGGCAATAAAATTATTTTTATTGTTGAAGACAATGAAATGTATGCAAAAGCATTGCAGTCGTTCATAGTAAACCAATTTCCCGATGTTACGGAAGTGAAAATTTTCAGCATAGGCGAAATGAGTTTAATGGAACTGTACCGTAAACCGGGCATAGTAATAATGGATTATTTTCTGAATTCAAAATTTAGTGAAGCGCATAACGGCCTGGAAATTATTGAACAAATAAAAACACATAACCCGCTTACTAACATCATAGTGTTAAGTAGTCAATCCAATAGTAAAATTGTATTAGAAGCTATTTCACTATTTGATTGCACTTACGTGCAGAAAGGCGAAGAAGCATTCAACAAAATAGAACAAACCATTAAAAAGATATTTGATCGTGATATAACACCGCCGGCACCGTGGAATTAGAGTAGTTGGTTTTAACTGATATTATTTATTTACCGGAAAAGAAAATATGCATTATTAATAATACTAATACAACATAAAATGACAAACACAGAAAGCAATGCTACTATTTTTATTGTAGAAGACGATGTGGTTTTTGCAGAAACCCTGCAGCGATTTATTCTGATTAATTTCCATAATGTAAAAATAAAGATTTTCCATCTCGGCGAATTATGTTTAAAAGAATTGTATAGAAACCCGAAAGTTATCATTATGGATTATTTTTTGAACTCCCAATATGAAAAAGCACAGAACGGGCTTGAAATTATTAAAAGCATAAAAAAATCTAATCCTGAAACAAATATTATAGTATTATCTTCTCAGGATAAATACAGCGTTATGGTTAAATCGGTTGCATTACTTAAATGCCCATACATACAAAAAGATGAGCAGGCATTTAAAAAAATAGAACAGCTTATTAATGAATTTATTTGATTGTTTATGTTATGTACAAATAATTTTATACGGCTTTGGAGTTTGATTCCTCACTTCGTTCGGAATGACAACACTATTATAATTAACAGGATGGAGCAGGAAAGCGCCCGCTTCAAGCGGGCGCTTTCCTGCTCCATCTCTCACTTCATAAACATCATGTCATTCCGAATGGATCCGCCGGCTGGCACGGTTTATTTGCATAACATCATTTTAAAAACTTATATGTATCACAAACTAATATTATTAATAACATTAAAAACTCGAAAATTATGAACACTAAAGAACAGATCAATATATTTATTGTGGAAGACGATGAAGTATATGCCAAAACACTGAGGGGATTTATAGTATCCCGTTTCCTGGAAGCCAATATTAAAATTTTCCCTGTGGGAGAAACAAGTTTACTTAAGATGAGCATTCACCCGGACATTGTTATTATGGATTATTTTCTGAATTCAAAATTCGCGGAGGCTATGGACGGGCTTGAAATTATAAAACATATCCGGTCGCAAAGCCCCAAAACAAACATTATCGTGTTAAGCTCCCAGGATAAATACGACGTGGTTCTGAAAGCCATTAAGGAATATAATTGCTTTTACGTGCAAAAAGGCCCTCAGGATTTTACCAGGGTGGAACAGCTTATTAAAAGCTTTATCTACCATAACAAGTCAACTCAGGGTAATGCGTGAGTTAAGGGCATATCTGAAAACTATGAAATACGTCATTGCGATGGAGGAACGACAGAAGCAATCTTGTTGGTAATTAGATTGCTTCGCTGCTCTCGCAATGACGACAATTAAGTTATTAGAGAATGTATTTTAGTTTGTTAAATGCAAAAGAATTAAATAAGAAGTGTTGCCTGCCTGTCTTGGTAAGCTGATGAAGCGGCTTTATTACCTTATAATGCTTATTTGATATTAAGCAAAGTGCATTTGCTTTCAGACGCTGTGTATTTACATTGATATAATGTGCATTCACATTAATACGCTGTGCATTCACATTGTTGTACTGTGCATCTACATTGACGTACTGTGTATCTACATTGATGTACTGTGCATTCACACATTTAATCTGTACATGTGCATAGATGCACTGCTACATCGCTAAAATTTAAATGGATTGTATTACTAAGAAAACAGGTAAACGGTAATCGGTGAGCAGTTATCAGTAAAACCGACTGCTTCATGCCTACTGCTTCCTGCCTACTTACTTTTAAGGGATACGGAAATACATGAAATTGCTGAAAATGTCATTACTTTGCTACCCGAGGCTCAAAGGATGTAATTTATTAACTGATGTTACGCAAAGAAAATAACCGCAGAGACCACAGAGAAAATTAATCGCAGAGATACGCAGACAAATATAATGACAGAAAACGAAATTTGATAAATAAGTATTAATTCAGCGGTTCTCCGTGTAAAACCTCAGCGAACTCAGCGGTTAAAAATTAAAATGTGTTTCTGCGTAATTTGAGTTATATATTAACCCCTTCTTAATACATTTTTAATTTACTCTTAATTATTTGCCCTTTCAACAGGCAGTAAATTTGCATATATATTAATTGAGTTCTTCGGAAAATAGACACCAAACCCTAAAGTGTGCAAATTGATTTTCAACACACCCTTCAGGGGCGGGGCAATGTTGAAAATCAATATTTAGTAAAATATAATATTCAAATTTATACAACCGCTTAGAAAGGGAAAATATATATGCAAGATAGCGTCCCCAAAAACGAGAACAATGGTCAATCTAAACGTAACGGTTCAATTGGCGAACATGTAGATGTACGAGTTCAGATAACAAAACTATTGCCAGCTTTTTCAAAAAAGGAAAAACAGGATATAATTGCATATAATACCCTTTGCCGGAAATGCAGCAAGTACTATACCCGGCATATTGTAAAAGAGCAGGAAATTCCCCCGGCCTGGAATGCCATCCTTGATAAAATGCTGAAGGATGAAAATATGATGGAATATCGCGAAAAGATATCCGGGGAGCTTTCGGACGATGCAATTTTAAACCACAATTGGAACTTATACCTTGAAAGCCTCATTCTACTGGGGGAGGAATGTGCAAAGGCCGGCGTTGGATTTAAAGAATTGTACGAAATAATCGCAATTATTAAAAAATATATCATTCCGCTGGCTCAAAAAAAATATATCAATAAGCCCAATGAATTAATTTCAATTATGAATGGTATGAACCTGTTTCTTGACAATACCATGACCATAATAGGCGAAGCATACAATAACGAAGTAAAAAATATTACAACTTCGCGTGAACGTGAATTGTTTAAACAAAAGGCGGAATCGGTATATGTAAGAAGCCTGATTGAAGCCAGCCTTGACCCCTTTATTACTATTGATACAAAAGGCAAAATTAGCGATGTGAATGAGGCAATGCTGAAAATTACCGGCTTTAAGCGCGAAGAAATATTAGGCACTGAATTCTCCGATTATTTTACTGAACCTGCAAGGGCCACCAAAGGGTATTGCCATGTTTTTGAAGCGGGATTTATTGCAAATTACCCGCTCACTGTAAAACATAAAGACGGTAAATTAACCGATGTGATATGTAATGCTTCCTGTTATAGAGGTATTGAAGGCAAGGTGCTTGGTATATTTGCTTCGCTGCACGACATTACTGAGCAAAAACATACTGAAGAAAAGCTGCTTGAATACAAATTCTTCTTTAACAATAACTACGACCTTGCCTGCATTGCCAATATGGATGGTTATTTCGAAATCCTTAATCCGAACTGGGAAACGAAATTGGGTTATAAAAACAATGAATTATTCGAAAAGTCGTTCATGGAATTTATCCATCCCGATGATATTAAACCTACGCTGAAAGAAGTTGAGAAACTGCAAAAAGGCGCTACCACTATTAATTTCAAGAACAGGTATCGTAAAAGTGATGGTAGTTATATAAGCCTGGTATGGGATACAACCCCCAATCTTGAAACGGGAAAACTTTATGGCATAGCACATGATATCACTAATGAGGAACAAGCTTCACGCTATGCCCGCAGCTTAATAGAAGCCAGTTTAGATCCGCTTGTAACCATCAGCGCCGAAGGTAAAATTACCGATGTGAACGAAGCATCAGTAAAAGTTACCGGAGTTTCGCGCAAAAAGCTTATAGGCACCGACTTCTCCAACTATTTTACTGAGCCTGAAAAAGCGAAGGAGGGTTACATGCGGGTTTTTAAAGAGGGGTTCGTTGCAAATTATCCGCTCACTATTAAACATATAAGCGGAAAACTAACCGATGTGCTTTACAATGCTTCAGTTTATAAAGACGATAAAGGCGAGGTACTTGGAGTTTTTGCAGCCGCAAGAGACATTACAGAGCGTAGAAAATTTGAAAAAGCTTTGCAAAAGAGCGAAGAAAATTACAGGATAATATTTGAAAATTCGCCGCTTGGTATTATGACGGCTGATATCAACGGCCGGATTATTGAAATCAATCCGAATCTTTTGAGTTTACTTGGCTCGCCATCTGTTGAAGCCACTAAAGGTTTTAATGTCCTTGAATTTCAACCATTGGTTGATGCCGGTATTGCTGATATATTTAAAAAAAGTATTGAAACCGGCGAGCCGATAGTTTCAGAGAATCTTTATACAAGTAAATGGGGAAAACAAATGTTTGCAAAATTATATGTTAAGCCTATAAAAAATGAAAACAATATTGTTACCGAATTACAGGTAATTGTAGAAGATATCACTGAACGTAAGCAATTGGAAAAAGAAGCTGCCGAACGAAAAATTGAGCTGGTGCGTTTGGAAGAATTGGAAAAATTCAGGAAATTAACGGTTGGCAGAGAATTAAAAATGATAGAATTGAAAAAGGAAATTGAAGAATTAAAAAGTAAACTTCAAATTACAGAAAAATAAAAACAAAGAATAAAAATGGCCATGATACATCATAATGGGAATGATAATCATTCAGAAATAATTCAAGAAGTTGAAGCAGGGAATGATGCCTTTGTACCGGAAGAAAGCGTTGATTTTAAAAATACAGAAAAAGCATTATTAAATATATTAGATGATTATATGCAGGAAAGTGTGAAAATGGGAAACACCGAGCTTGCCCTTTTGAATATACTCGATGATTATAATGAAGATAAAAGAAAGATTGAAGTACTCAATTCCGATCTGATATCTTCTAACAACAAATTACAGCAGTTTGCTTATGTAGCATCCCACGATTTGCAGGAACCATTAAGAATGGTGTCGGGCTTTACACAATTACTTGAAAGAAAATATAAAGATAAGCTGGATCAGGATGCTAACAATTATATTAAATATGCAGTTGAGGGCGCAGGCAGGATGCAAAAATTAATAGAAGATCTGCTTTTATATTCAAGAGTTACCACTAAAGTAATAGAGTTTAAAGAGATTGATACTGCAAAAATATTTGAAGAAGCCATATTAAATCTTCAGAAAATGACTAAAGATACTAATGCTTTGATAACACATAAGGATCTACCCATTTTGAAAGCCGATGAATCGCAAATGCGACAACTCTTTCAAAACCTGCTTGGAAATGCTTTAAAGTATAAGAAAGAATCAGAGCCGCCAAAAATACATGTATCGTGTAAAACCAAAGAGGATCATTATGAATTTGCAGTTAGTGATAATGGTATTGGAATAGATATGCAATACCATGAAAAAGTATTCGTTATTTTTCAACGATTGCATAAAAGAGACGAATATTCAGGCACAGGTATAGGTCTTGCCATTTGCAAACAAATTATAGAAAGGCACAAAGGAAAAATTTGGTTTGAATCAAAAGAAAATGAAGGAACAACTTTTTATTTCACATTAAAAAAATAATAGAGTTCTTCGAATAATGAGTTCGTCATTGCGAGCGCAGTGAAGCAATCTATTGCGAATATTAAGATTGCTTCGGGCATAAAGCCCTCGCAATGACGGAAAATCTGATTTTCAGAAGAAGTATAATAAAGGGGAATTATGGAAAATATAAAATTAGTGAATATTCTTTTAGTTGAGGACAACCCCGGCGATGTACTGCTTACACAGGAAGCTTTAAAAGACAGCAAACTGATAAATAAATTGTATGTAGTAACCGATGGCGTAGAAGCAACTGATTTCCTTTTTAAAAGAGAGAATTATCAAAATGTACCGACACCCGATATGATAATACTTGATCTGAACCTTCCGAAAAAGGACGGTTGGGCTGTACTTACAGAATTAAAAGATGATGTTTGCCTGAAAAAGATACCGGTAGTGGTATTAACATCTTCAAAAGCTGAAGCAGATATACTAAAGACTTATACTCTTTGTGCAAACTGCTATATTACCAAACCCATTGATCTTGGAAAATTTATAGAAGTGGTCCAATCAACAGAAAACTTCTGGCTTTCGATAGTAACGCTTCCTAAACAATCTGATTGTATTTAAATTTATATAAATTGTTGTAAAATAAAATATTAATTAATTATTCATTGTATAAAAATAGTCAGGTAATTTTTTACAAATTGGACTAAAGTCCTTAAATAAGAAGGGGTTTTTCTGTAACCCCAGACTTAAGTCTGGGGTTAATAAAATTTTAATAAGCACAAGGGCTTCAGCCCTGAAAAGTAAAATAAAAGAAAATAATAGTAATCATTCATCGTATAATATAATATTGAGAAAATGTACACTACTTCTATTCTTCTGATTGAGGATAATCCCGGTGATATTATATTAATTGAAGAAATGCTGAAACAAGTCACTTCTTTTAAATTTAACCTTGTTTCAGTTGAGACTTTAAAAGATGCAGTTGACAGCTTTCAAAAAGAAAATTTCGACATCATCCTGCTTGATCTTAACTTACCCGACAGTAACGGTTATGAAACATTCCATTCTGTTTTTAATTGTTGCAATAAGGTTCCTATTATTTTGATAAGCGGTCTGGGTGATGTTGAACTGTCATTTAAACTTATTTGTGAAGGGGCGCAGGATTATCTTGTAAAACAAGATTTAAACCCTGTTCTGCTGGTGAAGTCAATACAATATTCAATTGAACGCGACAGGATTGAAAAAAGTCTTGTTACAGCCAGGGAGAAAGCCGAAGAATCAAAACATGTTAAAGAAGAGTTTCTTGCGAACATGAGTCACGAAATACGTACTCCTATGAATGCCATAATTGGCTTCACGCGTTTACTGGAAAATACAAAATTATCCTACAAGCAAAGGGACTGGTTGCAGGCTATAAAACAATCGGGCGAAAACTTGCTGGTCATCATTAACGACATCCTTGACTTATCAAAAATTGAAGCCGGCAAACTCGAAATCGAAGAAAATAGAATCAACATACCTTATTTCCTAAATATAACTTTTACTACATTTAAGATAGCAGCCGATGCAAAAAACATTGGGTTTCATTTTGCTGTTGACAAAAAAATACCCACAGTGCTTATGGGAGATGAGGTGCGTTTAACACAGGCGCTTCAGAACCTACTTTCAAACGCAATAAAATTTACAAACAGAGGTGAAGTTACTACAGGGGTTGTACTTGAAAACGAAACAGATGAAAACGTAACGATACGGTTTACTGTAACAGATACAGGAATTGGAATACCTGAAGATAAGATCAATCTTGTCTTTAACAGCTTTACACAGGTTAGAGATAAAGATACTCCAAGAATTGGCGGCACAGGACTTGGGTTAACCATCACTAAAAAAATAGTTGAAATGATGGGTGGTACAGTTACTTTAACAAGCAAATATAAAGAAGGCAGCCGTTTTATAATTATTCTTACATTTAAAAAACCTAAAGCGGGAGAAGCAATTCAGGAAACAAAAGGAGATAAAGCGCACAAATTAAACATTGATAGTATTGTAAACCTAAGTGTGCTGGTGGCTGAAGATAATCCGCTAAATGCAAAATTCTTTCTGAGTTTATTCTCCGAATATGGAATGAAAGCGGATATTGCAAATAACGGCATAAAGGCATTGGAAATGATAAAGGTGAAAAATTATGATATTGTTTTGATGGATATTGAAATGCCTAAAATGAATGGATACCAAGCTGCCGAAGTGATGAGGAAAGAATTAAAACTAAATATTCCAATCATCGCAATAACTGCTCATGCCATGTCGGGAGAAAAAGAAAAGTGTTTACAATCGGGTATGAATGATTATATATCAAAACCAGTAAATGCAGAGTTATTATTCGAAAAAATGATCAATTTAATCAACAACAAAGATACTTTTATAAAGCCTATATCTACAGGAATTGAAAAGGAAGAGAAGACTGAAAAAGTGATTGATCTGAAATTTCTGATTGATACATTTAAAGGGAAAAAGAATTTAATCCTGGAAATAATAAATGTTTTTCTAAAACAAACTACAGAGGATTTATCAAAATTAAATGAAGCGGTTATTAAATCAGATTACATGCGAATTAAAGCAATTTCACATGGTATGAGGTCAAGTTATTCAATGATGGGTGCTGTAGAGGTTTCTACTTTATTAAAAGAAATGGAAAATTTAGGTGAGATGGCTGATGATATTGTTAAAATAAAATCGCTGAACGAATCATTAAATTCTAAATGCCATCAGGTTATTGAAGCAGTAAAAGCAGAAAAATTACACTATCAATAAACCGCATAATAACAATTAATAAACGTCTACAATCATTCCTAACGGTTCAGAATTTGCGGGTAGAATATCCCCAAATAAAGCGTTATTGCTATTATAATTCCGATTATAACCAATACAATGGTTTTCCCTCTTTTGGCCGATTTAAGTTCTTTCTTTAAGCGAATTATCTTGATAATATTATCAATGGTGTTTTGAACCCGGAAAAAGCAACTTCAGTTTTTGTAATATAATTATACGCACCATGCAACATAGTGTTAACTGCAACATCTATCTTATCCTGGGCTGATAACATAATTACTTTAATTTCAGGATCTATTTTTTTAATTTTCTTCAATACCTGAAGGCCGTTTTCAGCTTTGGGGTTTTGATTGTCTAAAAAATAATCCATTATTATAATAGCAGGTTTCAAATGCAGATTCTTAATAC
>CAWHOW010000031.1:0-89670 GCA_963831005.1 uncultured Bacteroidota bacterium | reverse complement strand
AACAATCGAACAAACGAACATTTGAACAATCGAATTAAAAAAGCCGGACTATTTATGAACAGAGTGGGGTTTCAGGAAATATTGCAGGGGGTGCAGTATACGGTCGAAAACATAAAACTGTATCAGTACAAAATCCCTGCCTTTGTTAATCAAGGCATAAAGCCTGTCGCGGTCGTATTTGGAATGTTTATCTTCAATATCTTCAAACTCTCCCGGTGCAGGTGGCTTATGGAAGGTTTTCACTACGGTAGTGTTTCCTGCCATATCGGTAAGGGTAATTATATGGAAGGGAGTGGAGTGGGTAACCGAATCCCTGTTATGCACTTTGGAATCGTTTATAAGCAGCTCAAATTTTATATCCCGGAAAGCCGAAAGGCAGTCAAGCATTTTAATGGTATCGTAATCGGGTATCACTGTGTTAGATTTTAGAGCTGTAAGCTTGAAATTCACCTTGCCAATATTCTCAGCTATATAGGAATTGTCAGGACTGGATGGGAATTCTATTTTCAGCGATTTGATATTAGGCAGTTCTATTGAAAAAATCGAATGGTCGCGCCAGTCGTTTTCCACAGTGCTGTATCGTGTTGAAAGGAAACCGTTGAAACCGGGTATATATATAATAAATGGATCGTTGTAACCATCCATGATCATATAAGTGCCTAGCATATCCTGGGTGTTATCGCCTACATAATACGTTTTGGTGATCTTTTCGTGCGGGAAGAGCTTTAATCCCCATATATCTATCCTGTAAACAGTCTGGTATATCTCCACTTTTACGGCTAAAGACGACAGCCTTTTAATCACATTGTTCTTTGCAGCCTTGGCAACAGGCGATTTCACTTCAATACGATATAACGTTTTGACAAAGATGTTCACAAGCTCGTTGCTTGCCGGGAATTTATGGTTAACAGTCCATGTACCTTGTCCCTGCTTTTCAAGAAGCACGCTTTTATTATTTTTATCAGTGAGGAAGATTTTAGTAAGAATGGTAGTATCTTCAACAGCAAAATCTCTGGGCCCCCTGGGAATAGTACTTTTTGTGGCGGTATAAATTAAAAACAGTGCAACAGCCAGCAGAACGATAGTAATTATAAATGTGAGTTTGTTTTTTTTCATGATTGTATAAAATAAGGAAGTTTACATAAACAGCGAACTACCTTGCATATTTTCTTTTCCTGATAATTCCCTGAATGATACCGAAACAAATGACAAGCAAAATGGGAAGCCCCGTATTTATAAGCTGTATCATTAATTTATCTTTGTCAATAATTGTCTTGTCAAGCAGGCGAAGTTTAAGTTCCCTTGACCTGACCTGTATAAGCCCCGATTCATCGCAGAGGTAATCAACACAGTTAAGGATGAAATCCCTGTTACCGAAAGATTCCCTTGTATATTTGTTGTAGCCAAGAGGTAGCGGATATTTAATGCCGTTAGATTCCTGCACCTGGTTGCGGATCACATCGCCGTCCGAAATCACTATCATGCGGTTGGGAACGCTGCTTTCGCGAAAATCTATACTTTTATCCTTAGCAATAGTATCGCTAATTCTGTCCTTATACAGCGAAGGGAAAGTGCCTTCAAGCAAAACAGCAATGGGGATATATGATTTATCGTACAGCCGTTCATCAGGTTCTTTCTGCATTATATCAAGTGATATAGTTACAGGAGTGGCTAGTGTACGCGAATATTTCGAAGTAGTAAGTAAAATGGTTTTGCTGATAGATTTAGCCCCCACTGTATCAATGCTGCTTACAAATTCAAACTTAACAGCATTCAGGTTGTTAACGATTGGATGATTAATTGCAGGCATGGCAAGAGGGAAGAAATACCATGGGAAAAACTTCATTTGTGGTTGTGTGCCAATATTACCTGTCTTTACGGGTATTTGCAGCGCCATGATATCCTGTATCAGGTCGTAATTAATGCGTGCGCCGTATTTAAAGAGTTGGTCTTCCAGTCCCAGCCTTTGAGCAATACCAATTGTCTGATCGGAAGTGCGTAAGCTGTCCATGCTTGCAAAAACTGGGTCAACAAGCCAAAGTACCTTTCCCCCCTTCATGATGAACTGGTCGATAATAAATTTATCCTTCTCATCAAAAATAGAATCAGGCTTCGCGATGATGATAACTTTGAAATCCTTAAGTGCATTGACCTGATCATTTATTCTTACCCGCTGAACATTGAAGTATTCGGAAAGGGAAGTTGAAATATCGCCTGTTTCATATTTGTCGAGTTCACCATGACCTTCTATGAACGCTAATTTAGGCTTGTTCATTACAGAAAGCTTCTTGATAGCGCTGGCAATGTTGTATTCCAAACCTTCCACAGAACTGTTGAGCACCACTTCCGGCTTGATATCGTAACGCGTGTTTAGCAGTTGAAGTGGCAATTCCCTTTCCTTGTAAGTAACAATAGCGCCGGGAAATATGATCTGCTGGCTTGAGCCTTCATTTTTATTTGTCTGCAGATTTGTAGGCTGAAGTCCCTTGCTTACAAGCTGCTTGTAAAGATCCCGTGTTTGCTTTTTATCAGAACTGGCAGAAGGATTGATAAATTCATACTGTATATTATCCGAATAAGCTCTGAACTGGTTAAGCATTTCTTTGGTTTCGTTTCTCAGCTGCCTGAAACCGGCAGGGAAATCACCGTCAAGGTACACTTTGAAATAGACAATATCATCAAGGTTTTTCAATAGTTTCTTGGTGGCATTGGACAAGGTATATCTTTTCTCGGAAGTAAGGTCAATTCGCTTGAATATGTATGAACCTATAATGTTGATTGAAATTATGATGATAAGGCTGAATACAAGCTGCATAATATTCTGCCGCTTGATGCCTTTCTTTTTATAAGAGGCAACAGCATTGGTTTCTGATATGTCTTTATTTTTTACCATTTTCTGCTTTGCAATGAGATTTTACTTAATAGAATGAAAATGGTAATAATGCTGAGGAAATAAATAATATCCCTGGAATCAATTACACCACGACTGATAGATGCATAATGAGCGCTTATTCCCAGTGATTGTATGAATAAAGAAAATTTACCGAATATCGCAAATGTGTAAACAAGCTCGAAACCAATATAAACAAATCCGCAAAGGACAATTGAGATAATAAAAGAAATGATCTGGTTGTCTGTAAGCGTAGATGCAAATAAACCTATGGCAACAAATGCTGAGCCGAGGAAAAGCAACCCGATATAAGAACCCCATGTGCCACCCACATCAAGGTTACCAGGAATGCTTCCCAAACGGTAAACAGTAATATAATAAATGAGAGTCGGCAATAATGAGAATACAACAAGAACCACTCCTGCAAAGTATTTTGCAAGTACTATCTGCAAATCGGTCAGTGGTTTTGTCATCAGCATTTCTATAGTACCGCTGCGTTTTTCTTCTGCGAACGAGCGCATAGTGATAGCCGGAATAAGAAATAAGAAAACCAGTGGTGCCAGCATGAAAAGGCCGTCAATATTGGAGTATCCGTTTTCAAGGATGTTGTAATCCATCTGGAATACCCAAAGGAACAACCCATTGATGAGCAGGAAGACAGTGATGACGATGTATCCGATAAGCGAACTTAAAAAATTCTTTATTTCCCGCTTAAAAAGTGTAAACATCCAGTGTTGTATTTTTTGGAGTGTGCCTGTATATAAATGAGGTGCGAAAATAATCCTTTTTAATGAAAGCAAGGGAAATGTTTAAGAAATTTTAACATTAATAAGACAGGCGAGATAAAACAACTAATTTTACAACGGAAAATGATCTTTAAATATGAGAAATATTTTATTGTGTTCAATCCTTTTTATGTTGTTTAGCATGATTTCGGATGTGAAGGCGGAGAAGATTATTGATGCCAGATCAGGCGTTGAAATTATCTTTACAGCGGAAGACGGGATGTTCCCATACACATGGTATTCCGGAGATATAAAAGGCAAAGCGGTTTCACTTGATTCATCTGAAATAATCCGTTCAACAGAAATAGTAAAAAAAGCACTTTCCAAATACCCTGTAGATGTGATCAAGAAAAACCTGGACAAAATATATGTAATGAAATCACTGGAGTTCTATGGGGTTATTTATGGGGGCACTAATACAAAGAATATAGTTTATATTGCAAATAATGGGATTGGAACCGGCTATACAAATGATTTTATTGAACGTATTTTTCACGAAGAATTTTCTTCAGTTTTGCTTGCCAATTATCCCGATGCTTTTAACAAAATAAAATGGGCAGGTATCAATGAGCATGATTTTAAGTATAGCTGTGTTAACGGATATGAGGCTCTTAAATCGGGTAATGATTCAGAAGAGTTTAATGATATATTAAATGAAAAAGGCTTTTTAGATGAATATGGAATGTCGACATTGGAAAATGACATGAATTCGTTTGCAAAAAATATGTTCATGGCAAAGCCGAACTTCTGGAGGATAGTTCCAAAGAATAATCGCCTTAGCATGAAACTTGAACTTGTTGTAAACTTTTACCACAAGATTGATAAAACATTTACATTGGATTATTTTAAAAAGATATCATCGAAATAGATTATGAAAGCAATTATTATTAACATAGGCGATGAACTGCTGATAGGGCAGGTTACAAACTTCAATGCATCCTGGATGGCGGAGCAACTGAATACGATAGGTGTTGATGTGTTGCGCATTGTTGTTATCTCTGATAAAGAAGAGGAAATCATTACTGCATTGAAAGATGCAGAAAAGATAGCGGATGTTATTTTGATTACCGGTGGGCTTGGTCCTACCAATGATGATCTGACCAAAGAAACTCTTTGCAAATATTATAATACACGGCTGATATTTGACGAGAACACATTTAATGATATAGCAGGTTTCTTTAAACAAAGGGGAGTTCCCGTTACCGAAACAAACAGGAAGCAAGCCGAAGTACCTGAGAATTGCATTGTCATCAGGAATCCAAACGGTACGGCTCCAGGTCTTTGGTTTGAAAACAATGCGAAAGTAGTTGTGGCTACTCCCGGTGTTCCTTATGAAATGAAAGCCATGATGATGGATTCCATTATTCCCATGATAGAAACAAGAATGACTGACGAAACTATCGTTCACAAAACCATACTGACACAGGGGATAGGGGAGTCCTTCCTTGCAGATATGATTGCAGATTGGGAAAATAAGTTGCCGGTTCACATTAAACTTGCCTACCTTCCTTCACCGGGATTGGTGAGGTTGCGACTGACAGCAAGAGGGAATAACAAGGATAAGCTTAAAAAAGAAATTGAAAAGGAAGTAGTGAAGTTGCAAAGCATTATTCCTGATAATATTTACGGCTACGACACCGAAACCTTTGAACAGATAATTGGTAGACTGCTGACTGCAAAAGGAAAGACACTAGCTACTGCCGAAAGTTGCACGGGGGGATATTTGGCTCATTGCATTACTAAAGTCCCCGGAAGTTCCTTATATTATAAAGGTTCAGTAATTGCATATTCCAACGAGATAAAAGAAAATATTCTTGGCATAAACAAAGAAACTCTATTGAAACATGGGGCTGTGAGCGAGGAAACAGTGAAAGAGATGGCTGAGAATATAAGGGTGAAATTTAATGTTGATTATGCTATTGCTGTTTCAGGCATAGCCGGACCAGATGGAGGAACTAATGAAAAGCCTGTTGGACTGGTATGGATAGCCGTGGCTTCTCTAGAAGAAACTATCTCTCAGAAGTTCCAGTTTGGAAACAACCGCCAGGTTAATATTGAAAGAGCAACGGTTACTGCCTTAAATATGCTGAGGAAAATACTATTGAAATAGTTTAGAAAGTGAACATTCTAACCAAATAGGTGCACTTTCTAACATGGAGAGTGAACTTTTCGACTCGAAGAGTGAGCTTTTTAACACGGGGAATACACTTTCTAACTCGAAGAGTATGCTCTCTAACACAAAGAGTATGCTCCATAGCACATGGAGTGAGCTTTTTGACTTATAGAGTAAACTTTCTGGCTTCAAAAGTGAACATTCTACCTCGAAATGTACACATTCTAACACAGAGAGTGCACTCTCTAACTCGAAGAGTGAACTCTCTAACCCGAAAAGTTCAGGTGTCGGAACGAAAAGTGAAGATTTCAACATTATGCGTACATTTCTCCGCATGATAAACTCACTTCTCATTGCGAAAGCTAAAAAATGTTTATAATTTTGCTCCCAATTGACAGTGGGTTTATTAAATATCCTGTCTTAACAATTTTTATAAGCCAGTAAATGTGACAAGGTATGATTGTTGTGGATGTAATTTAGAATAAATCTAAATTATTATGAGAACAATTTCATGTATAATGAGCTTGTTCCTTTTTTACACAGGATGCAGTCAAAATCAAAATACAATGCAAAGCAATGAGAAATACAACAAACTGACACCCGAAGAAGCAAAGGTTATTGTAAACAAAGGAACTGAAGCGCCTTTCACAGGCGAATATGACAACTTCTATGGTAAAGGAACTTATTTATGCAAACAGTGCAACGCCCCGCTGTACAGGTCGGAGAACAAATTTGATGCAGGCTGCGGATGGCCCAGCTTTGATGAGGAAATAAAGGGCGCTGTTATAAAAACCCTTGATGCCGATGGTCAGCGGACGGAGATAAGCTGCGCCAACTGCGGCGCGCATCTCGGTCATGTTTTTTATGGCGAAGGCCTTACCAGCAAGAACACGAGGTATTGCGTAAATTCTATTTCTATGATATTTGTACCTGATAAAAGCAATTCGGCGCACGATACAGCCATATTTTCATCGGGCTGTTTCTGGGGAACCCAGTATTATTTCGACAAGCTCGAAGGAGTAATTTCAACAACGGTAGGGTATACAGGAGGTACCAAAAGCAACCCTACTTATAAAGAAGTCTGTTCGGGAACTACAGGTCATCTTGAAGCAGTGCAGGTAATCTTCGACACCGCCAAAGTAAGCTATGAAAAGGTGTGCCGGTATTTTTTCGAAACGCATGATTTTGCCCAAACTGACGGGCAGGGGCCTGATATTGGCGAACAGTACTTATCCTGCATATTTTTCAGGACAATGGAACAAAAGGAGATTGCGGAGAAAACTATAAAGACACTGGAAGGCAAAGGCTATAAGGTTGCCACTATGTTACGACCAGCAAAGACTTTCTGGAAAGCGGAAGACTATCACCAGGAGTATTACGAGAATAAAGGAACTACTCCTTATTGCCATATTTACAGGAAGATATTTTAACCTGAATTATTAAAGATTGTTTTCAAATACAAAGGACTTGTCAGTTCGAGTAGAGATTGGCTTATTTCAAAGTCAATCTCGTATCGAGAACAGATAAGTAAGTCGCATCTCGATATGTCCTTCGACAAGCTCAGGACTACTCGATGAGACAACATATTTTTTCGATTTACAGAGATTTTATGAATTAATCAGGTTAAAGATTAGTTCAGGCGGCTAATCATTTCAATGCATGCTTCGGGGCAAATATCAACACAAAGTCCGCATCCATAACAATTCTCGGTGATAACGGAAAGCTTGTCATCTTCAATAAGGCGTGCATTAAAATAGCATACATCCGCGCATACGCCGCAATCGGAGCAACTGTCGGTATCTGTTTTTTCTATGAAAGTGCCTTTATCGCAGGCTTCTGAAGGGTTCCGGAAATATTCACAGCAATCGTTACAGCAAAAACAAATACCCTCTGTGCTTGTCCTGTCTTCGTTTCGGAAAGGGCGGGCAACAAGGTTTTCGTTTCTTGCGTCATTAAGAATAGCATTTACATCTTCCCTTGTGATTTCCTTTTTACCGGAACCGCTTGATTGAACAGTTTCGCTGAACAAAAGGCACACATCCATTCTAGATTGGGAGCAGGAGCCTTTGCGTTCTCGGCAACCGCAATTCGACACCCAGAAACTTTGTTGTTTGTTTATTAGAGATTCAGCTTCGCTGATAGTACTCACAAAGTGCATTGGTATTTGTGTTTCTCCCATAAAAAAACGAATTATTAATTTCACTGAAAAGTGGTTCTTGCTGAACGAAGTCAGGGACTATTTTAAAGCTCAATTCCATAAGCAAAAGTAATGTAATTTCCACTAATTAACGTTTTCAAAAAACGTTTAAGTTTCTTGTTACTTTTTTTATAAAGTAACCAAAAATATAGAAAACTTTAAAGCCCTGCTTATGGTCGTTTATCGCACAAGTCAACGCTATCCATGCCACGACCATCTCATCTGTCATCGCACAAGTATCCGCCGCTCTAAGTTTTCTGTTGCCTGCCCGCTTTAAAAGTTAATATTAAAACTACAGGGGAGGGTAATTGATGTTCTTAAAATTGTTTTTTATTACATGCCCAGACCAAAGTCATTTCCCTTGCTTTGTTCTTTATCTTTTCTTTCCTGTCGCCTGATTTCTTTTCCCCCTTCTTTCATTAGGTTATTCTTTCTATCTTCATTGCCTTGCTTCTCCAAAATAATATTCAGGTCTCTGTTCATTTTATCTTTTTGAGCCTGTAATTTTTGACTCTGTTCCTGAGTCTCTTTTAATTTCTTTTTATATGCTTCAATATTTAACTCGCCTATTTTATACAGTTGATTTGCATCTTGTGCAAGCTGGTTATTTTTTTCAAACTCTTGATTTATTAACCCCAGTTCATAATAAGTTTTCTTCAGATATTTCTTAGTCTGATATTCAACTTTAGTGCCTCGTTCTAATGTTATACCACATTCTTTTCCATAAGGGAAACTCATCTCAAAATAATCATCCTGTAGTTTACGTAACATGTCACGGTTGCCTGTAAAATCTCTGGCGCAAAGACGATTTTCTTCTTTTTTACCTTCTATATATCCATCACCTTTTGAACGCTTCCACCTTACCTCTTTTTTTATAATAGGAACAACAATAACATGTACATGCGGGTTGGTCTCATCATAATGTTCGGCAATGGCTACAATATTTTCTGTTCCATGTTTTTTTTCTAAACATTTTACACAGTTTGTAAAATGTTTTGAAGGAGTATATGCCTGAAGAAAATCCGGTGAACCGGACATAACATATTCTAACGCCATAACGGAGTTTTTTCGCTCCTGCACTCCTGCATCTCCAAGTCGATAATATATCGTATCTTTCAATGACTTTTTTGTTTCAATACCATCTATTAGAACATAACTTTTGTTTAAGACACTTTGTCCGATTTTTATATTCTCGGGTGTATCGTACCCTAATTCTGAATACAATCTGTTATTATGAATACCTGCTCTTTTTATTGCTCCGGCAGATATTGGCTTTACTCTTATTGTGACGTATGACATAGGTTTTAATCTTTTTTAAAAATTAAAAAATTTAAGCTTTGTATAGAAAGTATATACAAAGTTTAAATTTTTGCTAAATCTGAACTATTTTTGGGGACGTTTTTTTATTTTATTTTATTTTTTTACATGTTTTTTTGAATTACCGATTACAAACGTTTACAATTGACTTATTTTTTTAAAATTGATATGTTTTTAAAACATGACAAAAATACCGATTTATTTTTTAAAACCACTAAAAAAAATGAAATATTGTGAATACCCTGCGCTCTTGGCGCAGGGCGTCTAAAATTTGTCTTCGTTATCATAAATCGAATAACCGAAGCTGCTTTACATCTTCTTTCCTTCCTTGCTTTTCTATATATTTTTCTACCCTCCTGAGTATTTAGGCAAAAATCTACATAAGTAGTGAACATGATTCCTATCAAAACCAACCGTCTGTATTTCTATTGCATAACGCTCTTTAAACCCTTTCATCGATTCGACTATGACTCCTTCTGTTTTTGCATTAAATAATGACTTCCGGTATTTTATTGTCAACTGTATGTGATAATAACACTCTGAAATATTATGATACCAATACCATATGTCATTTTCTATATCTACCATTAAACAAAAGTAGAATTTTATTATGCTTCGCATAATCGCATTTCACCCCTGTGCCAAGAGCACAGGGAGCTCATGCGGATTTCTTAGATTATGAATGCTTATAATCAAATGCAACTTTTCATAATAAATGTAAATACTTTAAAAAAAATGATAAACATTGAAATTAAAATCAATTACCTTTTTCAAATACATTCTATAATATTCTTGTGTATATTCTTACTTATTCCGGACACGGATCCCAATTATTAAGCGGACAGTAAAATTTCTGTTCAAAACAGCGTCTTAAATATAGTACGCTTTGGTTGATTAAGTAGCGCGCTTGCTACTGGTAAATTCATTTGCATAGCAAACACCTTTTTGTGTCCAGAACTTACTCTGGCATTTGATAAATTTTACCTTACGAACTTTATTTGAAGGCTTTTTATAATACCGTTTGGGTCTATATGCGTTGGTTCTTAGGAAAGTATTTCATTTCTTTTTGATATTTGTTCTATACAAATTCAATTTACTACATGTGTGAATGATGTAACTCTTTCCATTAATTGTGTAACATCCACCTGTATAAAGAGAAATACCTTTGTATCGTGAAAATTAATTCACATCAAGATGCCAACACATATCAAAATTATACATGCACACGAGTTCATTAAAGCTACACCGAAAGGACAGCTTAATATGGCTGAAAGCAAAAAACTGCTTACAGATGCCGCATTATTTGCAGGTCCTTTAAATGACCATGAAATAATACTGGACACCCGAAAAGTGAATTCAATATTGACGAAGACCGAACTTTGGGAACTATCGAAAGAACTTTGTAAGTTTCATCAAAGATTTAATCATAAGATCGCCGTTGTTTGCCCGGCTGAAAGATTTGACTTTGCGGGGTTCTTTGCCCTATGCTCCGAAAATAATGGATTTCGTGTTAATGCATACACTTCATTGGGCGATGCAATGGAATGGCTGATTGAGGTTTAACACTGAAGAACAATTAATATAATTCTCAGGAAAAGCATATCCCATTTGTAAATGTGTGAATTATGTAACTTATTTAATTAATTATGTAATAATTACGATACAAAACGGAGTACTTTTGTATGTTTATTATAAATAATAAAGTCATTTGAAATTACACATCAAATACATGGTGAGCAACCGCTGCAAAATGGCGGTAAAAGAAGAGTTGAAAAAACTTGGACTGCATTTCGTCGTAGTTGATCTAGGTGAAGTTGATATTATGGAAGACCTTTCTGCAGAGCAACGGGAGCAACTTAAAATTGCTTTACTTAATGCAGGCTTTGAATTAATGGACGATAAGAGAGCTGTATTGATTGAAAAAATAAAAAATGCAATTATTGAAATGGTTCATCATTCAGATGAAATGATAAAAGTAAATTTTTCAGATTATTTAAGTGAAAAACTAAATCATGATTATACTTACCTGGCAAATTTGTTTTCAGAAGTACAGGGAACCAGTATAGAGCAATTCGTCATTTCTACATAAAATTGAAAGGGTAAAAGAATTTATTATTTATGATGAGTTAAATATTACAGAAATTGCATGGAAGATGAATTACAGCAGCGTTGCACATTTATCCAATCAATTTAAAAAAGTTACAGGGCTCACCCCATCTCATTTTAAACAATTAAATGATAAAACGAGAAAATCAATTGAAGACATTGGAAATTAAAATAAAATGAGATTTACGCGAGTATAATATAACAAATAACAGACTGAATATGGCGAAAATAAAAAAATCGGATAAAGAGGAGTTAGTAATTGCTCGCAAAGAAATTGCCTTTCAAGACAAAGAGAAAGGAAAACGTGCCGCAGAATTAATCATTGCTAACAAAGAACTTGTATTTCAAAATAAAGAAAAAGGAAAACGTGCTGCAGAGTTAATCATTGCTAATAAAGAACTTGCCTTTCAAAATAAAGAAAAAGAAAAAAGGGCAGCAGAGTTAAGGATTGCTAATTATGCCCGTAGTCTGATAGAAGCCAGTCTTGACCCATTGGTTACCATCAGCGCAGAAGGCAAGATCACTGATATGAATGAGGCATTTGCTAACATTACTGAAATGACGCGGGAAGAACTTACAGGTACTGACTTCTTTGATTATTTTACCGAGCAACAAAAAGCGCGTGAAGTTTATCAGGAGATTTTTGCAAAAGGCTTTGTGGCAAATTATCCACTAACCATAAGTGATGGTAAGTTTACTGATGTATTATTTAACGGGTCTGTTTATAAAGATGAAAAAGGGAATGTGCTTGGCGCTGTGGTAGTGGCAAGAGATATTACAGAGCAAAAAAGAATTGAAAAAGAAATGACAGAGGCAATTGTGATTGCAGAGATGGCAACAGGAATTGCCGAAGAAGCAAAAAGCAAAGCCGAAAGCGCCACACGAATCGCAGAAATTGCAGTGAAAGCAAAACAGCAATTTTTATCGAATATGAGTCATGAAATCCGTACGCCGATGAATGCGATCATAGGATTTACAAAAGTGGTGTTGAAAACAGAACTTACAGCAAAACAAAAAGAATATTTAACAGCAATAAAAATGAGTGGCGATGCATTAATCGTACTCATTAACGACATACTTGACCTGGCAAAAGTAGATGCGGGAAAAATGGCGTTTGAGCAAACACCTTTCAAAATGGCCTTATCCATTTCGGCCATGCTTCATTTATTTGAGACAAAGATTCAGGAAAAGAATCTAGAATTAGTTAAAGAATACGACAATAAAATCCCTGAAGTGCTGATTGGTGATCCTGTACGTTTGCATCAGATTATTTTAAACTTAGTAAGTAATGCAGTAAAGTTTACAACAAAAGGAAAAATTACAGTAAGTGTCACATTTGTTGCATGAGGATGAAGAGAAAGTAACTATTGAATTTGCAGTTGCGGATACCGGGATTGGCATAGCGGAAAATAAACTGAGCAGTATTTTTGAAAATTTCCAGCAGGCATCCAGCGGAACTTCAAGACTATATGGTGGAACGGGCTTAGGACTTTCCATTGTTAAACAATTGGTAGAACCTCAAGGCGGAAGCTATTAGCGTAAAAAGTAAAACGGAGAAGGTTCCACTTTTAGTTTTATATTAAATTTCCTGAAAACAAATGATGAAGCGATATCAGAAACAGAAATAGCGGAAACGGATACGGAAATTAAAAACATAAAAGTGTTGGTGGTTGAAGATATTGCACTTAATCAATTACTGATGAAAACATTATTGGATGATTTCGGCTTTGAACGCGATATTGCAGCCAATGGAAAAATAGCTATCGAAAAACTGAAAATCAAATCTTATGATATTATTTTGATGGATTTGCAGATGCCCGAAATGAATGGATTTGAAGCAACTGATTACATACGCAATATATTAAAATCCAAAATACCTATTATTGCATTAACTGCCGATGTAACTACTGTTGATCTAGCAAAATGCAAATCTGTTGGCATGAATGATTATATTGCTAAGCCCGTTGACGAAAGATTATTGTACAGTAAAATAGTTGGGTTGGTAAAGAAACCGACACTGACAAAAATTCATGACGAAAAAGATAATGGGAGCAATACAAATAAAAAGTTAAAGTGTATTGACCTGGACTTATTTAACTCCACCGACAAAATCAAATCCGGCACTGATGATGGAAATGATCTCACTTTACCTGGAACAAACTCCTCCACTGATTAACGCAATGAAACAAGGCTTGCATGATAAGGACTGGAATTCATTATATATCGGCAGTGCATAAAATGATTCCTTCATTTTCAATAATGGGTATCAGCATAGATTTTGAAAATATGGCAAAAAAAGTACAGGAATATGCAAGCACACAGCATCAGACAGATGGAATACCTGACATGGTTCTACAGACTAGAAAACATTTGTGCTCAGGCATGCATAGAATTAAGAGAAGAGTTTAACAGGATTAAAAATACTAAAATATGAAAAACGAAAAAATAAAACTTTTCCTGGTAGATGATGATGCGGTGTTTTTAAAATCATTGGAAATTGAATTCCTCCAGCATGCTGATTTTGCTATTGAAACATATGCAACAGGTGAACTTTGCATGGCAAATTTATCACACAACCCTGATGTAATTATTTTAGATTATATCTTGATGGCATTGATAAAAAAGCAATGAACGGAATAGAAACGCTAGATAAAATAAAAGCTTATAATCCAGATATTCCTGTAGTGATGTTATCCTCACAGGATAAAATAGAAGTAGCTATAAACTGCATGCATCACCGGGCTTTTGATTATGTGGTAAAAAGCGAAACCGCTTTTATACGTTTACAAAAAATCATCACTACCATTTTCAAATACAAAAAAATGGAAAAGGAATTGAACTGGTATATGGAAAGGATGTAATTCCCTATCACCTTATATTGATCATTCCCTAATGTGTGAATGATGTAAGTCTTTTACCAAATTATGTAACAACCGCCCTCTTGAATCTGGCGACCTTTGTAGGGTATAAAATATTCACACCTTGCAAACGGAAAAAATAAAAAATATAGACCCAAAGCAGATCAGTCCTGATAAAATTAATCTTCAAAACATTCGAAATATTGTTTTGAAAGTAGTTATTGGATTTGCGGTCATTGTTGTTTTATTTTTCATTGCAATAAAGATAACTCATAAAAGGCTTTCCCGTTTGTCTGAAACTGTAACGGCAATGTTAGAGCCAAATATAAAACTTATAAAATTAAAAGAAATATCAGGATGTCTTTTTAGTGCTGAAGAAAATGTTAATGCTTATGCTATAAGGAAGGATACAGCTTATCTGACCAAATATGAAAACCATATCAGCAAACTGAATACACTTATAAACACTTTGCATTTTTTATCTGAAGGTAAAATAGTTGACAGTAATGAAGCAAAAGCTAATGAGCTTTTTTCATCACAGATTGACAGCATGAGTGTACTTATTGTAAACAGGGTAGATTTATTCAATGAATATATTCAATTGGAAACAGGCAAAAGTGCACAGGATGGACTCTCGCATTTGCTTCAAAAAATAAAGATAAATAATTCCATTGGTGGAAATAATTCAGAACAAAAAACAGAAACACCCAAAGAATCATTTTTCTCTCGTATATTTTCTTCAGATAAGAACAAAGAAGATATACCGGTTGTTTCATCCGATTCACTAAAGGGTAATATCGTGAACATTATTACCCAGACTCAAAAGGAAGAAAAAGTAAAAGAAGGCAGGCAATTGTCAGAAGAAATAAGCATTAGCCAGCAAGGAAATATAGTAATGAATCATATCTTTTCGTTATTGAAAAATATGGAAGAAAAAGAACTTGTTGAAGAAATAAACAGGATTCATATTACAACCAAAGAAAGTACTTCACAAACAAGTTTCATCAATAACTGGCTTGTCATATTTGGATTATTACTGACGCTTATGTTCTCATATATTATATATCGCAATATTCGGAGCGCAAACCGTTATAAAGAACAATTAGCCCTTGTAAAAAGAAATATAGAAAAATCAGCTTCCGAATATGCCTTGAGCCTGATTGAAGCAAGTCTTGATCCATTGGTAACAATAAGTTCAGAGGGAAAGATAATGGATATGAATATGGCAACTGTTAACATTACAGGGCTTTCAAGGAAAGAACTGACAGGTACTGACTTCTTCGCATATTTCACCGAACCACAAAAAGCGCGTGAAGTTTATAGAGAAGTATTTGCAAAAGGATCTGTTGCTGATTCTCCTCTTACCTTACGCCATAAGGAAGGCAAGCTTACGGAAGTTTTATTTAATGGATCGGTTTATAAAGATGAAACAGGAAATGTCCTTGGTGTTGTTATTGTTGCAAGAGATATAACTAATCAAAAAAGATTTGAAAATGAATTGATTGAAGCTAAAAGCAGTGCTGAAGGAGCTACCGAAAAAGCAGAAGAATCAAATAAACTTAAAGAAGCCTTTCTTGCTAACATGAGTCATGAGATCCGTACACCGATGAATGCAATTATTGGTTTTTCGGATTTGTTATCAAGAAGAAAATTAGGGAAACAGGAAAAGGAATACGTGACAACGATAAAATTAGCAGGAGAAAGTCTGCTGACCATTATCAATGACATACTTGACATATCCAAGATAGAAGCAGGTATGATGACTTTTGAAGAAATCAATTTTAATGTAAACGGATTATTTAAGTCTCTTAATGAAATGCTGATTGAAAAAGCAAAAGAAAAGAATCTGGAATTATCATTCATCTGTGATAAAGATGTGCCTGATGTTTTGCTCGGAGATGCCACGCGCCTTACTCAAATTATTATCAATCTTGTGGGCAATGCAATTAAGTTCACAAGTAAAGGAAGTGTGCAGGTAAATGCAAGGGTTCTAAAGAACGGTGATGCAAGCCTTTCTCACCGTGCAGGAACTGATTTGAAGGGTGAAATTGGTCAGGGAAATATATTATTAGAGTTTTCTGTAACTGATACAGGAATTGGAATACCACAGAATAAACTAGAACAGATCTTTGAACGTTTTAGACAAGCCGAATCTCAGACCACAAGAAAATATGGAGGATCGGGTCTTGGTTTAAGCATCTCGAAACAGCTTGTAGAGCTTCAGGGAGGCATCATGACAGTTAAAAGCGAATTAAAGGCTAGGTTCAACATTTGCTTTTTCCATTTCCTACAAAAAGTCATTGCAAACCCATATTGAACCGGAGAAAATAGAAAAGAAATATAATATGGATGACCTAAGCAAATTAAACATATTGCTGGTTGAAGACAATAAACTGAATGTAATGCTGATATCAAGTTTGTTTTCGGAGAACAATATGAAATTACAAACAGCAGAGAATGGAAGTGTATGTATTGAAAAACTAAAAGAAAATGGTAATTCAATTATTCCTTCCACAAACTCAGAACAACAACTCATGTCAAGTTTTGACATTATCCTGATGGATATGGAAATGCCCGTGATGAACGGATATGAAGCAACTGGCATTATCCGTAATGAAATGAAAAACGATATTCCGATAATTGCCATGACAGCTCATGCCATGTCGGGTGAAAAAGAAAGGTGCTTAAGCCTGGGGATGAACGATTATATTTCAAAGCCTATTAATGCAAACCTTCTCTTTGAAAAAATGTATTTCTTAACTTGTAAATCATAATATCATGATAAAAAGCGATATTGAAAAAGGCATAGAAAATGTGTGTAACCTTAATTCTCTTTCTAAGATGATGGGTGGAAAAAAAACATTAATAAAAAATCTAATTGATGTTTTTCTTAAACAGCTTCCGGAAGAACTGCAATTTATTAATGATGGAATTGTAAAGACAGATTATACAACTATAAAAAATTATGCTCATACCATGCGATCATCAGTTTCTATAATGGGTATTTCAATCCTAGCTCCTGTATTGCAGGAGATGGAAAATGCAGCAAAAGCAGGAGATATGGGAAAAATAAAAGAACTAGACACGAAGCTAAATTTAATATGCAGGCAGGTTATAGATGAAATAGAAAGAGAAAAACACAATTATATTTAAACAATAATAACAATTAATATGAAATAACCATGAGCAATAACGTTCACGGCAACCTTGCCTGCCGTCAGTCTGAGGAGTCCCGCTTTCCTTCGAGACGCGGAGTTTATCCTGACAACGGAAGGGCTCCTCAGGATGACACGGGACGTCTCGAAGACAGGCAGGCATGTACTTTAAAAACAAAATAATATACATATGAAAACGAAACCTTTTAAAAGAATTATCTCTGGCGATAAAATAATTTTTATTGTTGATGACAACGAAATATATGCAAGATCATTGCAGGCATTCATACAAAACCGCTTCCCGGAAATAATAGAAGTAAAAATATTTAGTATAGGAGAGATGTGTTTAATGGACATTCACCGTAATCCTTGTATTGTGATCATGGATTATTTTCTGAACTCCAAATTTGAAGAAGCGCATAATGGGATGGAAATAATAGAGCGAATAAAAGTACAAAAGCCACTGACAAACATTATAGTGTTAAGTGTACAGAAAGATCCAGAGGTTATTACAGAAGCAATTAAACTATTTGATGGTGTGTATGTGCAGAAAGATGAGGAAGCATTTGACAAAATAGAACTTTCTATTAAGAAGATTTTTGATAATCAGAACACACCGCCGGGACCTTGGAATTAGACAGTCTGCTTTTAAGTCAACTTATTATTTTTTAAAAACAATTCACATTATTAGAAATATTCAATTATTTAAAAAACTCAATATCATGAAAACTCATAATCAGATCAGCGTTTTTATTATAGAAGACAATAACATATATGCAAAATCATTGCAGGGATTTTTACTAACTCATTTCCCTGATATAAAAATAAAACTCTTTCCTGTTGGGGAAACATGCTTAATGAAAATGCATTTAAACCCGGATGTTGTGATCACGGATTATTTCCTGAACTCAAGATATGGAGAAGCTCAGAACGGGCTTGAAATAATAGAACGCATTAAAAAAAATAATCCACAAACAAATATTGTGCTATTAAGCGCCCAGGATAACTACACTGTTGTTTTAGATGCAATTAAACAATATGGTTGCTTCTATGTGCAAAAAGACGAGGATGCGTTTAATAAAGTACAGCAGCTTATTAAAAATTTTGAATATAAAAATAATGCTGTTCTTGAAACCAATGAATAATGATATTATTTGATATTGTTATTTCATTAGGAAATGATTGCAGTTATTAATCATGATATAATATATCTGAAAACATAAAATCATGAAAACTCAAAATAAGACCAATATCTTTATTGTAGAAGACAATATTTTATATGCTAATACATTGCAGGGATTCCTAAAGACTAGTTTCCAGAATGTGAAAATTAAAATTTTCCATACCGGTGAAATGTTTTTAAAGGAATTATTCGAGAATCCGGATATTGTTATTATGGATTACTTTCTGAACTCTAAATATGAAAAAGCTCTTAACGGACTTGAAATAATAAAACAAATTAAAGCAGAAAAGCCGGAAACACATATTATAGTGTTAAGTATCCAGGAAAAATACAGTGTCGCGTTAAAAGCAATTTCGCTGTATAATTGTTCCTATGTGCAAAAGGACCTGGACGCTTTTAAAAATGTAGCTGAGATTATTAATGATTTAATTTAATATAAAAACTTAATATTATGAATAATAAAAAACGGATCAATATTTTTATTGTGGACGACAATAAAGTATTCACGCTGGCACTGAAAGCGGATATAGAATCATCTTTCGTAAACATGCCCGTCAAGGTACATACATTTGAAACAGGGGAAGCATGTATGGAAAAATTTAATGAAATAAAACCTCAGGTGGTTATTCTTGATTATCATCTGACCGATAAAAACTCCAATGAAAATGATGGTATTAAAGTATTAGACGGAATTAAAAAAGAGAACTATCATACTAATGTTATCATACTGACAGTTGATGACAATATTGACATAGCGCTAAAATCATTCAGGCACGGTGCTTCTGATTATATTGTTAAGACTGAAACTGCATTCAGAAAGATCAATTATTCATTATTGCATCTGTTTAAAATGATGGAAGCAAAAAGTGATGCAAAAAGATACAGGCGCATGACAATTGGATTGGTGCTCAGTGTAGCGGTGGTGATTGTTGTTGTAATTGCAATACAGATATTTAATCCTACTTTTCTTAACCGTTGAAAACGTCCTATGAATAAGCTATATATTAAGAATGATTATATCATGTGTGAATGATGTAAGTCTTTTACCAAATTATGTAACAACCACCCACATGAATATAGAGACCTTTGTATCGTGAAAATTATTCACACCTATACTGCAGGTTGCAGGAATTAAATAAAACATAACATTATGAAAAAAACTATCATCATTGCGTTATTCTTTGTATCGGTATTAAGTTTTAATATCTATGCCCAGCAAACAACAACAACAGTTACAACAACCACTACAACAACGCAAAATTATTCTCAGGAAAAATTCGGACATACCCTGAATATAGGTTTGGGCATAGGCGGTTATTCAGGTTACTATGGATATGTAGGGCATGATATGCCTGTTTTACATGTTGATTATGAATTTGATGTTTTAAAGAATTTTACATTAGCGCCTTTTGTCAGTTTTTATTCATACAGAGACGGATACTATTGGGGCAATCATGATAACCCTTACAGATATTATTATTATCACGAAACAGTTGTTCCTATAGGCGTAAAAGGCACTTATTATTTTAATCAATTACTCAACGCAAATGCACATTGGGATTTTTACTTAGCAGGTTCATTGGGATTTGCAATAGTACATTCATATTGGGATAATGGTTATGATGGTGACAGAAATTATTACCAGAATGCAAGTCCATTATTTCTTGATCTGCATATAGGAACAGAATACCATATCAATAAAAAGATTGGCATATTCCTTGACATTTCAACAGGTGTTTCAACTATTGGCCTTGCTATTCATTAATTAGTCACACACAATGATAAATGAAAATAGCTAAAGGCTATTAAATTTTCGAAACGCTTTCTTTATATATGGGAAGCGTTTTTTTTATATACATAATAGGCAATAAAAAGAGGGGCGCAATTTCTCATTCTTTTAACATTCCTTTTCCATTCTCTGATCCTATTTTCAATTTTACAGTAAATCATAAATAAATTCATAAGCCAAACCCTCTTTAATTAACCAAATCTTAATCCCCAATTAATATAATTTTAATCCAAATGATTATCTTTGTATATATTTTTACCTTTTCAATAATAAACAAAAGCATAAAAAGGAATTATCTTGAAGCTCTTTATTAAATATATGGTGTCCATCCGATGCAAGATGATAGTGAAGGATGAATTGAAGAAAATGGGTCTTCATTACATCACTGTTGACCTGGGCGAAGCGGAGGTAATGGAAGAAATCACTCCGGAGCAGCGTGAACAGATTAAAAAAGATCTGCTATGCATGGGGCTTGAGTTGATGGATGATAAAAGAGCCATACTGATTGAGAAAATAAAAGGCGTTATTGTGGAGATGGTGCATTATATGGACGAGCCTGTAAAGACAAATTTCTCCGATTACCTGAGCGAGAAACTTGATCACGATTATACTTACCTGGCCAATATGTTTTCGGAAGTTACGGGTGTAACTATTGAACATTTTGTTATTGCACATAAAATAGAAAGGGCAAAAGAATTGCTCATATACGACGAACTTAACCTTACAGAGATAGCCTATAAGCTGAATTACAGCAGCGTGGCACACTTATCCTACCAGTTCAAGAAAGTTACCGGTTTAACGCCTACCTTCTTCAAACAACTTAAAAACAAAAAGCGTAGCACACTTGAAAGTCTGACAAATGGCAGGGAAAATGTGTGAATTATGTAACTCTTTTATTTTATTATGTAACATATATCCAATTAATGGAAGTACATTTGCCTATAATTTAAAATCATATTATGAACAAAGGAACAGTGAAATTTTACAATGATTCGAAAGGATTCGGATTCATTACAGACAGTGCAACATCTAAAGAGTATTTTGTGCATTCATCCGGCTTAAAAGAAAGTATCAGGGAAAATGATAAAGTTACTTTTGATCTTGAACAGGGAAAAAAAGATTTAAATGCCGTAAATGTTAAACTTGATAATTAGTGCATTTATATAAATAAATTTTTTAGAGCCTTATCTTTGATAAGGCTTTTTTTTTGCTTAAATACTTTCCTTAAAATGTGTGATTGATGTAAATCTTTTCCTTTATTGTGTAACGCATCCCCGATCTGGAGTATCTAATTTTGTACTATACAAAATAGCTCTAAATTAAAAATAATGAAAACGCAAAAAAGGACTTTTCAACACTATAGTGGTAATGAAAAAATTGTAAAAATAACAGGTAGAAACAGATTATTAAAATCAATACTTGTTATTTTAATGTTATCGTGGTTAACTATTCTTACATCATGCTTTTTCCCATGTGGTGGACCGGGATACGTAGGTTATAGAGGTGGGTATGGACATCATGGAGACCGCGGAGGTTGGGGACATGGCGATCATGACGACCATGGTGGTCATGGTGATCACGGAGACCATCACTGAAATTAATCTTTTATAATTATGGCAGGTAAATGTGTGAATTATGTAAGTCTTTTCTTTTAAAGTGTAAGATACTACTTAAATAAAGGACAGAACTTTGCAATAATTTGAAAGCTTATTTAATATGAAAAACAGATCACTTAACATTAACATTTTAACACAGTTTAAAAACAAAGTATTATGAGTAATTTATTATATGTCGTAGCAGTAATATTGATTATTGCATGGCTCATCGGGTTCTTCGCCTATAGCGCAGGATATCTTATACACGTTCTTTTGGTTATTGCAATAATTGCAATAATATTAAGGCTTATTCAGGGGAAAAAGGTCCTTTGATAGCAATTGTTTAATACATAAATCTATATGATAGAAGTTAAAAAAGAAGGAATTTTATTATCAAAGACAGACCTTGAATTTGAAAATGATGGAGTTTTAAATCCTGCGGTAATACGTGAAGGCGATAGTGTTCACATGTTTTACCGTGCTGTAAAGAAAGGTAATTTTTCAACTATTGGTTATTGCAGGTTCGATGGCCCCATGAATCTTGTTGAACGTTGGGATAAACCTATACTCATACCGGAATTTTGTTATGAAGACAAGGGTGTTGAGGATGCACGCATAGTAAAAATTGATGACCTGTATTATATGACATATACAGCTTATGATGGAGTAAATGCTCAGGGAGCATTGGCAGTTTCAAGCGACCTTCAGCATTTTGAAAAGAAAGGAATAATTGTGCCTCCTGTAAGTTATGTTGAATTCCTTTATCTTCTTGAAGACGCCGCAAGGGTAGATAAAAAATATTACCGTAATCATAAGTTTTATTATCAGCAAAAAGATAATGAAATTAAAAGGAAAATATTGCTTTGGGATAAAGATGTTTTCTTTTTCCCTCGCAGGGTAAATGGTCAGTTATGCTTCCTGCACCGCATAAGACCTGGTATACAGATTACATTTGTTAATGAATTGACGGATCTTACTAAAGAATTCTGGAGGGATTATTGTACTAAGCTGAAGTCGCATATCGTGATGGATCCTAAATTTAAGCATGAATCAGTATCTATAGGAGGAGGGTGTCCACCGATAGAAACAGAACAAGGTTGGGTATTGATCTATCATGGCATTGAAAGAACCGACAAGGGGTATGTTTACACCGCCTGTGCATCATTACTTAAACTTAATGATCCCCTGATAGAAATAGCCCGTTTGCCATTTCCTTTGTTTTCGCCCGAGGCTGAATGGGAATTAAATGGTGTAGTTAATAATGTAGTGTTCCCAACAGGAACAGCTTTGTTTGGTGATACACTTTATATGTATTACGGTGCTGCCGACAATCTGATAGCTTGTGCTTCACTGAGTTTGTCAGCATTGGTAAATGAACTATTACTTTATCCAATAAAAAAATGAAATAGCATGAGCATTATAGGTAATCATAACCTTGTCTGCCGTCAGTCAGAGGAGTCCCGCTTTCCTTCGAGACGCTTCGCTCCTCAGGATGACGCGGGACGTCTCGAAGACAAGGCAGGCATATAACCTTTAAAAACAAAAAATAAATTTATGAAAAACACAAACATTCCTAGTATTTTAAATACCGGCCAATTAAATGATATCCTTTTTGAAACGCTGGGCTATAAAGCGCTGGCAAATAACAAGGATATTAGTCCTGTCAACGGTCACGATAAGAACTTGCCCGAGATATTGTTTATTACTTCATACCCACCAAGGGAATGTGGTATTGCAACCTATTCGCAGGATCTAATCCATGCAATTGACAACAAATTCAGGCATTCGTTTTCTATTAAGATTTGCGCTCTGGAAACAAATGATGAAACATTTTCTTATGATGATAAGGTCAGTTATAAGCTGAATACATCAATTGCAGAAGAGTATTGTGCATTGGCTGATAAGATTAATAAAAACGAAAGAATTAAGATAATTGTAGTACAACATGAGTTTGGCTTTTTTCAGCTTTCTGGTGGGAAAGACTTTCTCCTCTTCTTACAAAGCCTGTCGAAACAGATAGTTCTGGTTTTTCATACAGTGTTGCCTCGTCCTGATGAACATTTTAAAACTATGGTGAATGAATTGGCGGCAGCTTGTAATTCGATTATTGTAATGACACATACATCTAAAGGAGTTCTTGAACAGGATTACAATATACCACCTGAAAAAATAGAAGTGATTGCTCATGGAACCCATTTGGTTTCAAATAACGGGAAAGCATTCCTTAAAGAAAAATATGGATTTAAAGGACGTAAGGTTCTTTCAACATTTGGACTGATGAGTTCAGGGAAAAGCATTGAAACTACTATTGAAGCCTTACCTGCTATTGTAAAAACAAACCCTGAGATATTATTTCTTGCAATAGGCAAAACACATCCCGGTGTAATAAAAACTGAAGGAGAAAAATACAGGCACATGCTTGAAGAAAAGGTTATTTCTTTAAACCTTGAAAAGCATGTGAAGTTTATTAACCAATATCTGGATCTGCCTGTATTACTTGAATATCTTCGTTTAACAGACATTTATCTCTTTACTTCAAAAGACCCTAACCAGGCAGTAAGCGGGACTTTTGCCTATGCAATGAGTTGTGGGTGTCCTATTATTTCAACACCTATACCTCATGCTCGTGAAATGCTTGATGAAAACACAGGTATCATTATTGAATTCCAGGATTCCCATGCATTAGATGAAGGTGTTATTAAATGGATCAATGATGAACCTTTAAGAAAAAATGTCAGCCTAAATACATTACATAAGATTGCTCCAACAGCATGGGAAAACTCAGCTATCCTGCATGGTTTATTATTTGATAAAATATTAGGTCCTGAATTTTCATTGCAATACAGTCCTCCTGAAGTCAATCTTAATCATATTAAACAACTTACCACTGATTTTGGAATGTTGCAGTTTTCAAAGATCAATATGCCTGATATGTGTTCGGGATATACGCTTGATGATAATGCCCGTGCGTTAATTGCAATTATTATGCATTATAGATCAACGAAGGAAACATCGGATCTGGACCTAATGACCATCTACCTTAATTTTATTAAGCATTGCATGCAGCCAGGCGGAAGCTTCCTGAATTATGTGGATAGTGGCAAAGAGTTTACTCAGCAAAACAAAGAGACCAATCTTGAAGATGCCAATGGCAGGGCTGTTTGGGCATTAGGTTATTTGATTTCAAGGAAACAATCGCTTCCGGTTGAGATGACTGCCATTGCTGAAAACCTGATGAAAGCTGCAATACCGCAAATAAAGAATATGTACTCATCACGTGCGATGGCTTTCAACATCAAAGGCTTGTATTATTATAACAGGGAATTTCATTCTCCATTAATTACAGACCTTATAGAAGTTCTTGCCGACAGGCTTGCGGCCATGTATAAACATGAATCGGGAAATGGCTGGGATTGGTTTGAGAGTTATCTTACATATGCAAACAGTATATTACCCGAAGCTATGCTTTTAGCATGGAGAGCAGTAAAAAAACCTGCTTATATAAACATTGCAAAAGCATCATTTGACTTTCTATTATCACAAACATTTGATAAGGAAGAAATAAGACTTATTTCAAATAAGAGCTGGCTTTCAAAGGGTGGGGATCGTGAATATTTTGGTGAACAGCCTATAGATGTTTCCTATACCATTCTTGCACTGCAGGCATTTTATTGCACATTTAATGATGAAGAGTATAAGAAGAAACTTAAAATAGCCTTTAGTTGGTTTTCAGGCAATAATCATTTGCACCGGATAATTTACAATCCTTGCACAGGCGGGTGTTACGACGGACTGGAAGAATTTCAGGTAAACCTTAACCAGGGAGCAGAATCAACAGTAAGTTATCTTATGGCTAGATTAACCATTGAGAATTATAAGAAAATTGATACTCATCATAACTCATATTTTAATACTGTATCAGAGTGTTATATTGGTTAAATAAATGTGGGAATTATGTAACTATTATAAAAAATAATGTAACACTTAACAGGATGTCCATATCTACCTTTGTTTTGTATTAGAATATTCTCACTTAATTCAAAACAAAAAACAAAATGGATTTAAATTTTAAAAATGAAAACTGGAATAAGCTCAGGTTGAAGCTTAGTGAAAAATATCCGCAACTTACAGAAGCTGATTTACAATATAACGTAGGGGCTGAAAATAGCATGTTACGAATGTTGGAATATAAACTTCGAAAAACCAAACTGGAAATGCAGGAAATAATTTCGGGACTAAACATGAACCTTACTAACAAAAGAAACTTATAACATTTTAAATGGATTGATATGAAAAAAGTATTGATAGCGCTGGATTACGATCCAAGTGCACAAAAAGTAGCAGAAACAGGGTTTGCAATGGCTAAAGCCATGAAAGCAGAAGTAATAATTATGCATGTAATGTCTGACCCAGTGCATTATTCATCGACAGGGTATGACCCGATAATGGGATATGCGGGTTTTATTAATATAGCTCAAATGCAAAAAAGCAGTAATGATGAATTGATAAAAGCATCTCAGGAATTTCTTGATAAAACAAAACTTCATCTTGGCGATAATACCATTCAGACGTTGGTTGAAGATGGTGATTGTGCCGAAGCTATTTTAAAAGTAGCAAAAAACCATCATGCAGAGGTGATTGTTATGGGCTCTCATAGCCACAGGTGGTTGGAAAATATACTGATGGGAAGTGCAACTGAAAGTGTTTTACATCACACAACTAAACCCCTATTCATAGTACCAACAAAAAAACCCAAATAAGTATTGGAAAAGCAATATTGCTATTCCTAAATCAAACTTAAGTAATGGTGTAAATAATAATTATTCAAAAATAGAATTAAATGATGTCCTGATGAAAATTAAAGACTATCTATTACCAAAAGTAACGCCTTATTTCATTCAAGATACTGATGTCCTTGGACAAATGAAACCCAAGGGAATAACTGTATTGAAAAGTTTTAAGCAAAATTCATTAAAAGCACCTGATTTAAATGTTACGTATGCCGGTCTTGGCATTAGGTTAATTGCCGCACTTGTAGATATGATGATATTAATATGTGCGTTATTACTTCTGGAAACGATTCTCTCTTCGTTCAAGTACACATTTAATGATTTCAATAGTTTCAGGTTATTCGTGTGTGTATTTACTTGGTTCTTTTATAATGTATTATTTGAAAGCTCAATTTACCAGGCTACCATTGGAGAGATGTTATTAAAATTAAAAGTCGTTGACCTGTATGGAAAAAGGATGAGTATTTTAAGGTCGTTATTCCGAAGTATCACTACAATAATTTCAATATTGCCAGTAGGGATCGGATTATGGTATCTTACAACTGATCCAAAAAAAAGAACCTGGTATGATATGATAGCGGGTACTTATGTAATAAAATCATGAACCTTATGAAACAACTTAAATCAATAACTAAAGTAGTTGTCGATTCAAGAGATTTTTAATCAATAAAAAGTAAAAGCATAAATCATTTATCTAAAATATAATAACATGAACACAATAATAGGGGTATATGCTACCC
Organism: uncultured Bacteroidota bacterium; assembly: GCA_963831005.1. Taxonomy (GTDB): domain Bacteria; phylum Bacteroidota; class Bacteroidia; order Bacteroidales; family CG2-30-32-10; genus CAWHOW01. The sequence goes on along the minus strand of CAWHOW010000031.1, from coordinate 62,152 downwards.
ATGAAGAAGCAATCGAATCAGTTCAGGAGCTAAACCGCGCCAGATACCAGTTCAACTGATTTCCCTTATCGGGAAGTCTGTAATCATAGATGACCTCATGCACTTTAAAAAGAACAGATGGATTAAGAATAAACCAGCAATTATTGGTGCCATTGCCGGACCAATACTGGGAATACTCACCGGAGTGAAAATATTTGCAATTCCAGGATTAGGGTTTCTGTATGGAACTGGTGCTGCATTAGGCGCACTGGCAGGTTTTTCATTAGGAATTGTCTGCGGGGGTATCATTTCTCTCTTTTCTATCCTCTTAATTAAAAGCCATGTTTTTTTAAAATACCATGAACATATTGAGGAAAAAAGGTTCCAGGTAATTGCTCATGGAACTAAAGAGGATGCCAACAGGGCTATAAAAATTCTTGATGGTTATAAAAATAAGATAGAGATCAAATAATCATTAATAATATTCAGCCTAAAAAAATCCTATTAAAAAAGAGAAAACACTATATGATAAGTTCAGAAATCACCGTTGCCGAATACTTGCTTATTCGGTTGAAAGAGATTGGAGTTGATCATCTCTTTGGTGTTCCCGGAGATTTTGTTCTTGGCTTCTTTAACCAGGTACTGAAAAGCGATGTGCAATATATCGGCACATGCAATGAACTCAATGCTGCCTATGCAGCCGATGGATATGCACGTATAAAGGGTATAGGCGCTTTTTCTTCAACTTATGGTGTCGGTGAACTTAGCGCTATCAATGGCGTGGCGGGAGCATTTGCAGAAAGAGTGCCGGTTGTGGTAATCACAGGCTCGCCTGCAACAGTAAATTTTCGCACAAGGTTGCTATTGCATCATACTTTAGGTGACTATCAAATCCCTATGAAAATGTATGAGAAAATCACTGTTGCATCAACTCAACTTAGTTTTAGGTGATACTGCACCAGCCGAGATAGACCGGGTTTTATCAGCTTGCATTTCTCATCAGCAACCGGTTTATATCAGTCTTCCCGCTGACGTAGTGACGATGAAATGTAAGAGTCCTGACCCATTTCAATTTCCGACACGCCCGCATAGTGACCAGGAGGCATTAAAAGAAGCAATAAAGGAAGCAGTTAAGATGCTAAACGAGTCACAGAAACCTCTTGTTATTGCTGATGTGGAACTATTACGATTCAAACTGCAAAAAGAATTCGCTGGTTTTTTAGATAAAACGGGGTTCCCATATGTTACTATGATGTTGGGTAAGACACTGCTTTCAGAGCAACACCCACAGTTCATTGGTTTGTTTGAAGGAGATCGAAGTCGAGAATATGTACGAAAACGAGTTGAATCTGCTGACTGCATTTTACAACTTGGCACTTTGATGACCGATTTTAATACGGGTGGTTTCACAACAAACATAGATGATTCAAAAACGATCTGTGGTAATATCGGATACGTGAAAATTAAACACCATTACTATGAGAACGTGCATCTCCATGATTTTATCCTTGAACTTACTGAAGCGCTTTCACGACGAGAGGCATCAACTCTGGATATTCAATGTGCCGGAAATAGCTGCGTTCACAGGCATACTGAAATATACAAACCTGATAAACCGGAACCACTTACCATCAAACGTTTTTTCGACCGCATGAGTCATTTTGTAGAAAACAATTCAATAGTTATTGCTGAAACTGGAGTGTCACTTTTTAGTGCAGCAGAAATGCTGATGCCTGAAGGCGCGACCTTTATCGGACAGACTTTTTATGGTTCGATCGGTTATACGGTAGGGGCAACATTGGGTGCGTGCATAGCAGTAAAGGACAGACAGGTAATACTCTTTATTGGAGATGGATCTTTTCAGGTTACCTGCCAGGATATTTCAACGATGATACGGAATCATCTCAGACCTCTTATCTTTTTAATCAATAATGATGGATATACAATAGAACGGGTTATTGTTGATCACTCATATAATGATATCCAGCCATGGCACTATCACAAATTGGTTGAAGTATTCGGAGGAGGTTTAGGCTTTGATGTTCATACTGAAGGAGAGCTTGAAGATGCACTTGATAAGGCTGCAAATGCTGATGACCTTGTATTCATTGAAATTCACACGGACCAGATGGATTGTCCTGAATCTCTTAGAAGTGCAGGCCGGTCAATGGCAAAGATTAATAAGTTAGACTGAGGATTTCGCTATTCATACTAACTATGATAAATGAGAAATTATGATAAAAAATATTGAAAACAAAAATATAATAAACACTATGAAGGCTCTTGTGTTCCATGGTCCGAATAAACTTGCACTGGAAGATAAACAAAAACCGTCAATCATTCTGGCAACGGATGCTATAGTGAGGATTACAACAACTACAATCTGTGGGACTGACCTGCATATTCTAAAAGGCGATGTTCCGACAGTCACTGATGGGCGTATTCTTGGCCATGAAGGAGTTGGGATTATCTCGGAGACAGGGACTGACGTAATTAGTTTTCACAAAGGTGACAAAGTTCTTATCTCACTTATTACTTTCTGTGGCTGTTGCTCCTTTTGCAAAAAAGCAATGTATTCTCATTGTCTAAATGGCGGATGGTTGCTTGGCAACAGCATAGATGGAACACAGGCTGAATATGTCAGAATTCCATTTGCTGATAATGGTTTACACCTGTTGCCAACTGAGATTGATGACGAAGCAGCAGTCATGCTTAGTTGTATTCTACCTACCGGACTGGAATGCGGAACGTTGAAAGGACAGGTAAAACCGGGTGATAAAGTGGCGATTGTAGGTGCAGGACCAGTTGGACTTGCCGCTCTGCTCACAGCAAAACTCTATTCGCCATCTGAGATTATTATGATCGATCTTGATGATAATAGGTTGGAGGTTGCCCGTTCGTTTGGAGCAACACAAATAGTGAATAGTTCAGACGGGAAGGCAGCGGAGCGGGTAATGGTACTGACACAAAACACTGGTGTGGACGTAGCTATCGAAGCAGTGGGAATCTCTGCGACTTTTGATATTTGCCAGACAATCATCGCCCCCGGCGGACACATTGCCAATGTAGGTGTTCATGGCAAACCGGTCGAACTTCACCTCGAAAGGTTATGGGCATCAAATATCACACTCACCACGCGTTTGGTAGATGCAGGCACAACATCAATGTTGCTGAAAATGGTTTTGTCTGGACACCTGGATGCTAAAAAACTTGTTAGCCACCGGTTCGAATTATCAGAAATCATGAAGGCATACAATACCTTCGAAAATGCCGCAAAGGAACACGCTTTAAAGGTGGTAATCAGAAACACTTATTCGATCTGATAATAATTTATAATTATAAAGAAGAAAATTATGAAAAAAAATAAAAAATCCGAAGATGACATCTTAAAAGAGTTACCTGAAAATATTTCAGGACCTATTTCTTGTCTCTATAAGGAAATAAATTATAAATCAAGAGTTGCTGCAAGAAAAAAATTAGTAAAAATGGGTCGGGTTATTCTGCCCCGATTATATAATTTACTATCAATAGAGGATAATGTTTTACGATGGGAGGTTGCCAAAGTAATAGAACTCATTGGGGAAAAAGAATCAATACCTGTCTTGATTGAATTACTTGAAGATAGTGACAGCGGTATAAGATGGATTGCAGCCGATGGGTTGATTAATATTGGAAGAGAAAGCATAGTGCCTGTATTAAAATCAATTATTAATAAAAAAACAGAATCTTATTTGCTTAGGTTAGGTGCGCACTATATACTAACAGAACTATTTAACCCTAATGAAAAAAACAAATTTAAGACTTTACTGCATAGTATTCAAAGTAATGGGGGAATTAGTGAGTCAATAGCCCTGGAGGTATATAATGCTTTACGTGCAATTGAAAAATAAAAAGATAAATCATAATTCAATTGGACTGATAAAAAATTAAAGATAGAAAGGCTAAAACAAATGAATGAAAATAAGCAGAATATTCAGGACGAGATTAACCAAATTAGGTTTCATCATGAGCATAAATTTCACTTGAAACAAATACATCATACCTGGGGTTTTTGGGTTGGCGTGATTTTAATTTTTGTTGCTATTACATACTACATAGTAAGTGTTGATTTTGCATTTGCACCCCGTAAACAATCAAAGGAAACTGAAAGAACCACAACCCCATAGATTTCAGAATTTACTACTTATTGAAAATTATCAAATATAGTTTCCTAATCTAAATAAATCAAAAAATGAATATACAAGAAATTATAGACACAGCTAAGGCGCTTGTCGCCGATGATAAGGGATTGCTTGCAATGGATGAAAGTAATCCAACATGCAATAAAAGATTTGCCGCGCTGGAGATTCCACAGACAGAAGAGTTCAGGCGATCATATCGGGAGTTGATTGTTACCACAACCGGTCTTGGTGAAAGCATTAGCGGTGCTATTCTCTGCGATGAGACAATTCGCCAGCAGAAAAAAGATGGAACTTCTTTTGTCAAAGCCTTTACGGATGTTGGAATCATTCCAGGCATTAAGGTTGACGAGGGCGCCAGGGATATGACAGGTCATCCCGGTGAAAAAATTACCGAAGGTTTGGATGGTTTGTATGATCGTCTTAAGGAATATTTTCAAATGGGTGCCCGTTTTGCCAAGTGGCGCGCAGTGATTAATATTGACGATAATATTCCAAGCAATGCCTGCATTGAAGCCAATGCACAGGCGCTTGCCCGCTATGCTGCATTGTGCCAGAAAGCCGGGCTGGTCCCTATTGTTGAACCTGAAGTGCTCATGGATGGCGGACATACAATAGAACGTTGCTTTGAAGTAACAGAAGAAGTACTGCGGACGGTTTTTAATCAACTTTACATAAAAGGTGTAATGATTGAAGGCATTCTCCTGAAGCCAAACATGGTGCTTCCGGGCTTGTTGTGCCCAAAGCAGGAATTGGTGGACGAAGTGGCTGATGCAACAGTAAAGTGCCTCCTGCGGGCCGTCCCTGCTGCTGTTCCCGGGATTGCATTCTTATCGGGCGGTCAATCAGGGGAACTGGCTTCCGCCCGTTTGAATGCTATGAATATTAGATTCCGGACACGATTGCCGTGGAAGTTGGCATTTTCGTTTTCACGCGCCATACAATACCCTGCTTTGGAGATATGGCATGGCAAAGAAGCCAATGTAGCGGAAGCACAGCAAGCCCTTTATCACAGGGCAAGATGTAACTTGGCTGCCCGCCGTGGTGAATATAATGCGGGAATGGAAAGACCAATACAATAATGAAATATATCTGGCAATTTTTCTGATAGAAGGAATATAACCTAATGAAAAAGCTCATTGTTTTTGACCTGGATGGTACGCTTGCCGAAAGTAAATCACCTCTTGATACTGAAATGTCATCATTGCTGCATGACCTGCTCCGTATTGTAAAAGTGGCTGTGATTTCCGGTGGTGATTGGGTACAGTTTGAAAAACAATTGCTCTCTAATCTTCCACATGATGAACGGCTGAAAAATCTGTCCATCCTTCCTACCTGTGGAACAAAGTTTTTCAAATACTCAGGAGTTTGGGAAAAGATATATTCAGAAGATTTTACAGGGGATGAAAAAAAGAAAATCATAACTTCATTTAAAAAGGTGCTCGTTACAGCAGGATTTAAGGCGGGCAAAACTTGGGGAGAGCTTATAGAAGACAGGGGAAGCCAGATAACATTTTCTGCATTAGGCCAGCAGGCTCCTTTGGAAGAAAAGAAAAAATGGGATGCTGATTTCGCAAAGCGAAAGAAGATGAAAGCACTACTTGATAAACTTATTCCTGAATTTTCCGTACGCTTGGGAGGAATGACTTCCATTGACATCACTAAGCCTGGCATAGACAAAGGTTATGGACTAAGAAAACTCAGCGACACTCTTGGTATTGCAATTTCTGAGATGATTTTTATAGGAGATGCCTTGTTCCCAGGCGGTAATGACTATCCGGCCAAAGAAGCAGGAGCTTTATCAATTCAGGTCAGGTATCCCAAAGAGTCGAAACGAGTGATTGAAGCGATTATTGCATGTTTGGATTGAGTTCCAAACACAAAACTTTGTCATAATAAATAGTCAAGAATATGCTTTAATGCAATCTTAATGCTAATTTAATCCATGGTTAATTTCAAAACAATTATTCCTTAATATTTTCGAAACATTGTAAAAATTCATCATTATAAAATAAAATCATGAAAAACTTACTTTTTGTTATCGCAAGTTTGCTTATTATAATTTGGGCAATTTTTTTGTTTGGTTTTAGCTCATACGATTTCAAAACATTCTCTTTTGTCCATATACTGTTTGTTTTGGCAGTACTAGTTGCAGTCATCGGGCTTTTCATAAAGAGAAAATTGCCAGGAATAGACAGGAAATCGAATAAAAAATAAAAAATGCCTTAAACATTTTCTATCAAAATATTATTTACAATTTAAAAAAACATAAAATGACAGACATAGAAAAGCACAAAGAAGCTGCAAAGCATTTAGAAGAAGCTGCAAAACTTCATCGTGAAGCTGCAAAACATCTTGAAGAAGGAAATCCTGATAAAGCGCATTATAGCATGCTTAAAGCCTTTGCTCATAGTGCGCATGCTGCTGAAATTCAAAAGGAGCATTTAATGGCCTGGATTTAAATAAAGAATCATTTATGATGCAAATTTCAATCTCTCCTTTCTCTGTAGAAAGTGTGAATGATGTAATTTTTTTCAGGAATTGTATAAAACATTAAAGAATGAAGGGACTTACATTTGTGTTGAAAATATTTTCATAATTTAAAAATTTAAAATCATGTTCTATAATTATTCTTATGGTGGAATGCACCTAATATGGTGGATTGTTTGGATATTCTTACTCTTTTGGATATTCGCATTACCTTATAATATACCCGGACAGAGAATGAGGAAAGATTCACCGCTTGACATTTTGCAAAGACGACTTGCTTTAGGAGAAATAACAAACGAAGAATATCAGGAGAAGAAAAAAATTCTTGAAAATGATTTAGCAAAGTAAAACTAAATCACTTCAAGCTTTTATTTATTTTTTAACCTTGTTTCTTTTAAAAACCTTGCATTTCAACTATGCAGGGTTTATTGGCTAATATATGATGGAAAAGTGAAAGAACTAACAAATAAAAAGAATATTATGAAAACTTCAAATACTATTGTGGGTGTTTATGACACTCACGATGCAGCAATAGCTGCATTAAAAGCTTTAAAAGAATCAGGCTTGCCTGTAGAAAAAATGTCGTTTATCAGTAAAGCCGATATTATTGAAGAAAAGTTGCATACCAATATAAGTGATAACGCAGCCAATGCTCCCGTTGAGATTGGAGTAGTATTAGGTCCGGTATTAGGAATATTATCAGGACTGAGTATTATTGCAATTCCGGGCTTAGGGTTTTTATATGGAGCCGGTGCTTTGATTGGCGCATTTGTCGGATTTGATTTCGGATTAATTGGAGGAGGAATAACAACAATGTTAATGAAATTGGGAATTAATAAAGATAAAACAGCAATGTATCAGGAACATCTTGAAAAGGGAAAATATATTGTTACAATGACCGGAGATAAAGAAATTGCTGAAAAAGCAAAAACTATATTACATACATTAGGACTTCATATTGACCTGCAACATCATTAAGAAAAAGTATATGTTAAAAATAATCGCTGATTTACCCGCCAATGTTTTGGGTGTTTCCGCAGAAGGAAAAATAACAGGAACAGATTATGAAACTGTTTTAATTCCTGCTTTAGATGAGAAATTAAAAACTAATGAAAAAATCAGTATGCTTTATCATCTTGGAGCCAGTTTTACTGGGTTTGATTTTAGTGCTATGGTGGATGATGCTAAGATCGGGATTAAGCATTTATTAGCATGGGAAAAAATTCCCTTGGTTTCAGATCATGAAATGATAAATGCTTTCGCAAAATTCTTTGGGCATTTGATGAGCTGCGAGCTTCACGTATTTAAAAATGCCGAATTAGATGAAGCTAAAAAATGGATTGCGGATTAACTGGTGTAAATGTGGAGGTAGTTATTGTAAATTCAATGTAATGGAAAATAAGAAAAAATTATTGCACCAACTTTATATAGAGCTGGTGAAGCTGCAAAAGGAAATAATATCCTCAAACCTCAAGATACTTGTAATCCTTGAAGGGAGAGATGCTGCCGGGAAAGACGGGACAATAAAAACTATTGTTAAACATCTCAGTCCGCGCGAAACAAGAGTAGTGGCATTGAACAAACCTTCAGATCAGCAAGAGATAGAATGGTATTTTCAGCGTTATGCAAAACATTTACCGTCCTCAGGTGAATTTGTACTCTTCAACCGGAGTTGGTACAACCGTGCCGGAGTAGAGAAAGTGATGGGCTTCTGTAGTGAACAGGAATACAAATCATTTTTTACTGAAGTAAAATTATTTGAGAAGGTGCTTGTGGTTGCGGGTTTTACCATTCTGAAATATTATCTTGACATCAGCAAGGAGGAACAGAAAAAAAGGCTGAAAGACCGTGAGAATGATCCGCTAAAGCAGTGGAAAATAAGCCCTATTGATAAGGAAGCCCAGAAGTACTGGAATGATTATTCCCAGTCTCGGAATGAAATGTTATTAAAAACCAATTTTAAGCATGCCCCTTGGTTTGTGGTTAATGCAGACGAAAAGAAAGAAGCGCACATCGCTCTTATTACTCATCTTTTAAAGCAGTTGAAATATACTGATAAGGATGAGAAAATATTGTCAAATAATTACGGGTTGGTCTTTCCGGCAACAAAAGAAAATATAAAAGAAAAGATTTTCTGAATTAGAGAATAAGCAGCTTAGTAATATAAAGCTAATTGGCTCAAAAGTAAGGAGAATGACAATTATGAAACAGAGTTCAGGTCAAGCTAAAGTTCCTGAATCTACTCAGGAACTTAATCCTAATGCTAAGGTAGATATGAAATCACTTCCAATGAAAGAACTGTTTGAAAAACTTGGTTCATCGCCGGAAGGTCTCAGTCAAGCCGAGGCAGAGAAACGGTTGACCCAATATGGGGCTAATGAAATAGAAGAAAAGAAAATCAATCCGTTCCTTAAATTCCTTACCTATTTTTGGGGTCCTATACCCTGGATGATAGAGGTGGCTGTGATTCTTTCAGCTGTGGCGCGTCATTGGCCTGACTTTTTTATAATCCTGGTTTTGCTTCTTGCTAACTCTGTAGTTGGATTCTGGGAAGAGCGGCAGGCAGGTAATGCCATAGCTGCCCTGAAAGCAAAACTGGCGATCAAGGCAAGGGTGAATCGTGATGTGAAATGGATCACTCCTGCATCACGTGAATTAGTGCCCGGCGACATCATACGCTTACGTCTGGGCGATATTGTACCTGCAGATGCACGCTTGCTGGATGGTGATTCTGTGGAAGTAGATCAATCCGCATTAACAGGAGAATCATTGCCAGCTACACGAAAACCGGGTGAAGCAGTGTTTTCAGGTTCTATCATTCGACAGGGAGAAATTAGCGCACTGGTATATGGCACAGGTGCAAACACATATTTTGGCAAGACGGCTCAACTGGTGCAGGAAGCGCATACTGTGAGTCATTTTCAAAAAGCGGTTTTAAAGATTGGCAATTACCTCATCATACTTGCTGTGGCATTAGTAGCGGTTATTATTACTGTTGCAATCATACGTGGTGATGCTATTCTTACCACATTACAGTTTGCATTGGTGTTGACTGTTGCAGCAATTCCTGTTGCAATGCCAACGGTTTTGTCAGTCACTATGGCAGTGGGCGCACGTTTGCTCGCAAAGAAAAAAGCAATTGTAAGCAAATTAGTAGCAATTGAAGAATTAGCTGGTGTGGATATGCTGTGTGCTGACAAGACGGGAACACTGACACAGAATAAACTTACTCTTGGTGATCCTTTCAGCGTGAATAATATCCCTGCTGAACAAGTCATCCTATATGGCGCACTCGCTTCACGAGAGGAAAACAATGACACAATTGATTTAGCAGTTATAGGTGGTTTGAAAGAAAATCAGGTATTGAAAGATTATCAGATGATACATTTTCAGCCATTCGATGCAGTACATAAACGAACCGAGGCTACGGTAAAGGGCAAGGACGGAAAAGAGTTCAAGGTTACAAAGGGCGCACCACAAGTGATTTTGGCATTATCGGCAAATATCGGGCAGGTAAAAACGACAGTTGATAAGGCAGTCAATGAATTTGCAGTACGTGGTTTTCGTTCGTTGGGTGTGGCTAAGACAGAGGACGACGGCCAATGGCAGTTTCTTGGTGTGTTGCCCTTATTTGATCCTCCACGTGAAGATGCTAAAGAAACCATCGCTACTGCGCTTGCAATGGGAGTCAAGATTAAAATGGTTACGGGAGATGCACTCGCTATTGCACAGGAAACCGCCAAGAAATTAGATATGGGCACAAATATCCTTGATGCTGGTGGATTGGGTGATTCAAAAAAACAAGAGACTACAGAGGTGGCAGTGTCCATTGAGAAAGCTGATGGCTTCGCACAAGTATTCCCTGAACATAAATTTCATATTGTTGACGTCCTGCAAAAACGAGGTCATATTGTTGGTATGACAGGCGATGGGGTGAATGATGCCCCGGCGTTAAAAAAAGCTGATTGTGGTATTGCCGTTTCGGATGCAACGGATGCAGCTAGAGCAGCGGCTGCAATTGTACTGATGACACCCGGACTCACGGTGATTATTGATGCAATTAAGGAGAGCAGGAAAATTTTCCAGCGGATGAATAGCTACGCAATATACCGCATTGCCGAGACTTTGCGTGTGTTGCTATTTATGACACTGGCAATCTTGGTATTTAACTTCTATCCATTAACAGCAGTGATGATAGTGATGCTTGCGTTGCTTAACGACGGTGCCATCCTGTCTATTGCATATGACAATGTTAAATATAAAAATCAGCCTGAAGCCTGGAATATGCGAATGGTACTGGGTATCTCCACAGTGTTGGGAGTCATCGGAGTTGTTTCCGCTTTCGGCTTATTTTATTTAGGTGAACGTGTCTTTCATTTAGACCGTGCACATATCCAGACGTTGATGTATTTAAAACTTTCCGTAGCAGGACATCTGACTATTTTTCTCACTCGCACCCGTGGACCATTCTGGACTATCCGCCCTGCAAAGGTTTTATGGATAGCAGTGCTCGGCACACAAATTATTGCGACATTGATAGCGGTATATGGACTATTTATGACACCTCTCGGTTGGGGTTGGGCTGGGTTTGTTTGGGGTTATGCTTTGCTGTGGTTTCTGTTTAATGACCGATTAAAACTTCTTGCATATCGGATTTTCGATCCGGTTAAAACCAAGACACTTTCCGATTTGACATCGCTGGTTGCCAAGAGAGCCTATAAACTATATGAGCAGCGAGGTCGCAAAGATGGTAAAGCAGTTCAGGACTGGAAGCAAGCGGAACAGGAAATTAAAAAAGATAATTTACATAATTGACAGATGTACTAAAAGTAATATATTTGTTCTTCCAATAAATAGATGAACCGATAATCCATTCCATAATGTGCAATAAATTCTTTTTAATAAAGATATGACATTTGTTGATTATTATAAAATATTAGGGATAAATAAAACAGCCACGCCAGATGAAATAAAAAAGGCTTACCGGAGATTAGCAAGGAAGCATCACCCTGACCTAAACCCTAATGATAAAGATGCCAAAAGGAATTTTCAGCTTATCAATGAAGCAAATGAAGTATTGAGCGATCCTGAGAAACGCAAGAAATACGATCAATACGGAAAGGACTGGCAACATGCTGAAGAATTTGAAAAAGCAAAACAGTACCAGCAGCAATCATCAAATTATCATGATCCAAGATATTCAGGGGCTCAATCTGAAGGGGATTTTTCCGATTTCTTTGAATCCATGTTTGGTGGTAGAGGAGGCGCCGGAAGAAGCAGTCAAGTGAAATTCCGCGGTGAAGATTATAATGCCGAATTACATCTTGACCTGATTGATGCTTATAAAACACAAAAGCAAACAATATCGGTTAATGGGAAAAACTTAAGAATTACAATCCCTGCTGGAATTGAAAACGGACAGACAATAAAAATATCCGGACACGGCGGGCCCGGAATAAATGGCGGACCGAATGGAGATTTGTATATTACATTTTCCGTAGCCAATAATTCTAACATTAAACGTTTGGGAAATGATTTATATACAACTGTGGATTTAGATTTATATACAGCTGTTTTGGGAAGTGATATAATCATAGATACACTAAGCGGTAAGGTAAAACTAAAAGTTAAACCTGAAACACAAAATGGAAGTAAGGTAAAATTAAAAGGGAAAGGATTTCCGGTTTATAAGAGCGAAGGGAACTTTGGAGATCTATATGTAACCTATACTGTTAAAATCCCAACAAATTTAACTGAGAAGCAAAAAGCATTATTTACTGAATTATCTAAGTCGTAATTTTAAAATGAGAAAAATGCATACTGAAAATTTAATAGCTGTAGATGTGTTTTGCACTAATCATAATATTGATATTTCTTTTATCAGCACCTTACACCAAACCGGGCTGATTGAAATTACTACTGTCAAAAAAACAAAATATATTGATGCATCGCAACTTAAGCAATTAGAGAAATTTATTCGATTTCACTATGAGTTAGATATTAATCTGGAAGGCATCGAAACTATTAGCCATATGTTAAACCGAATAAATTCAATGCATGAAGAGATTATTGCACTAAGAAATAAGCTTCGACTATATGATATAAATGAATAGCATGGTAAATATCTGGAGCTATTCATTCACTGTTTTTATGGCATTCTTTGCCATTATGAACCCTATTGTCAATATTCCGATTTTTATTCAATTAACGGAAGGTGTTGATGAAAAGAAAAAAAAGGAGATTGCCAAGACCTCTAACATTGTCGCCTTTATAATTATACTGGCGTTTATTCTAATCGGTAAATATATTTTTGAGGTTTTTGGATTGACCATTCCTGCATTCAAAATATTTGGCGGAATTTTAATCTTCTTTATCGGATTTGAGATGCTTCAATCAAAAAAATCCAGCATACATTACAAGGAAGGTGTAAAATATGATGACGGAGTAACCATCTCTCCATTGGCCATTCCTATTCTGGCCGGACCCGGGACAATCGTTACGGCAATGAATTTTGTTGTAAAAGCTAATTTCTTCCAGGTATTTGTAACCACCCTTATTTTTGCACTGATAGTACTTTTAACTTACTTTGCTTTTATTTATAGCAGCTATATTCTAAATTTTGTAGGCAAAAAGAACTTTGTGATTATTGGCAAGATAATGGGGATAATTTTAGGTGTGCTGGGAGCAAATATGCTTATACAAGGAATCAAATTAGCCTTTAATATTTGAATATGAAAATATTCTATACTGAAATAACAAGTTCAAATGATATTTACTTTGCTGATGCTATAAAAATCTATATTGACTCCTTCCCTTCTAATGAACGCCAGCCTTTACCTGTAATAAAAAAAAGAATTGAAGAAGGCAAGTCGAAATTATATGTTGGTTTTCACCGGGACGAAATAGTGTGTATAGCTTTTATGTATCACTTCAATAAATCTGATTTTGTTTTTTTAGATTACATGGCTGTAATTGAAAAATTCAGAAATCATAAAATTGGCAGCAGCTTTTTTACTTTTCTTATAGAAAAAGTGGTTGCTGCTGAGAAATATTTATTACTTGAAGTTGAAAATTATTTATTCGGAAATAACATTGAACAGAGAAAAAAAAGAATTAATTTTTATATCAGAAATGGTGCATACTTATTAAAGGACACCCCTTATGTATTACCATCTTTAGATAATACACAACCGACCGAAATGTCGCTTATGATTGCACCCAAATACAAGACTATGCTGTTAGGGAAACCCGAGATTGAAATTATTTTTAAACTCTTGTATCTGGAACTATATGAAAAAACTGAAAGCGATACTCTACTACATTCCATTCTAAAAAGCATCCCTGATAAGGTAACTTTAATAAATGAAATAATCGAATAAGCACCTATAAGTTTTGGCATAATACCGTTTAATAAAATTGCTATGCAAATAATTAAAAACGAAGAAAAACAAACTCCATACAATGTCGGCAAATGGCTTCCATCTGACCAGGCTATTCTTAAAAAGTGGATGAGCAACCTGATAACAGAAGTTGATAAAACTGAAAAGCCATTGCTTCCTGTAATAGAGGAGTTCAGGAACCTTATTGAGAATGATCCTGAAATTTTCATGCAATTTAACCTGATGTTTGAGCAGGTTCCGCATAATCCGCCTTATAATAAAGATCCCAAAGGGAAACCGCAGGTAAGGAGCTACCATCATATGCTTCAACTTATCAATAAGATAATAACACGATCATTAGAGTTTGATACAACATGTTTTGTAGGCGTTCCTATATGTGCTATTTTGGGTTGGCCCATGGGAACACAAGCCGGTTCTGCAGCCTTTTTAAATACTAAAGTCAATCATCAGATAAAAAAGATCCTTAATGAATGGGCTAAATTCCTTAGCTCTGAAGATTCCCGTTATGTATTAAATACCGATCCTCATAAAGGCTGGTTTGGTAAGGATGCACAGGATGCGATGCCAAATTTTAATGAAGATTTTAAATGTAATCCCGAACTGCCTTATCATGGATTTAAATCATGGGATGATTTTTTTACAAGGGAATTCAGAGAAGGTAAACGACCTGTGGCAAGTCCTAACGATGATTCGGTGATAGTTAACGCATGTGAATCTGCTCCCTATAAAATAGCAAAAAACGTAAAGCTGATTGATAAGTTTTGGATCAAATCTCAGCCATATTCCCTTCAACATATGATGGCGGGCGATGTTTTTACAGACAAGTTTATTGGAGGAACGATTTATCAGGCTTTTTTAAGCGCATTGAGTTATCATCGCTGGCACAGCTCTATAAGCGGTAAAATTATAAAAGCATATATTATAAATGGAAGCTATTATTCTGAAACATTAACAGAAGGTTTTGATCCTACCGGTGAAAACGAATCACAAGGATTTATTACCGAACTGGCAACAAGAGCATTGATATTTATTGAAGCTGATAATCCTGCTATTGGACTGATGTGCGTTATGCCAGTAGGGATGACGGAAATTTCATCCTGCCAGATAACTGTCATTGAAGGACAACGAGTTAAAAAAGGCGACCAGCTGGGAATGTTCCATTTTGGAGGTTCAACGCATTGCCTGATATTCGGGCCACAAGTAAAACTTGATTTTGATATGCACGGGCAGAAACCGGGACTCAATGCGAAAAACATTTTTTTAAATGAAAGAATTGCAACGGTATCTTGAAAAAACAAATACACTTTTAATGTGTGAATGATATAACTTTTTCCTAAAATTATGTAACAATTTCTCATAAAAAGCTTCTCACCTTTGTACCGTTGTGAATTTATCATTCACAATGTGAAAAAAGAAGAATTTAATTCGATCAGATTTTCAAAACGCTTTCTTTATATATGGAAAGCGTTTTTTTATTGCTCTTAAAATGTGTGAATGATATAACTTATTTCCAATATTGTGTAATGCTTATCCATTAAAAGGTACTCACCTTTGTCAATAATATTATTATTAACTTAAAAAATGAAAACAATGAAAAATGTAATTCTAAGTGTCGTCGTGATGTTTTTAATAGCATCGTGTAACACAACATTAAAATTTCCGGTATCAAGTGTAACTCCTGCAGCCATGATGAAAGCTAAAATAAACAGAGACAAAAACAAAAATTTTGTAATTTTTATTTCTGCAAAATATCTGGCAGGCGCCGAAAGACTCACACCGCCAAAGAAAACCTATGTTGCCTGGATATCAACATATAAAAATGGAGTGATAAATATCGGGCAAATGAAAAGTAAGACCACTACGGAATCTACATTACAGGCAATAACAGCATTTGAACCCACAGAAATTTTCATAACGGCCGAGGATGAAGGAAGCGTTTTAACGCCTCTGGGTGTTGAGATTTCGCGAACGACTTATAAAAAGTAACAGAATATTATTCCTGAAAAGATGATCTTCCTTACCAACACTGTTATTGTCGGATGCCTTGCCATATCCATGGTTAAAGCGTGAATGATGTAACTTTTTTATCTAATTATATAACACACCCCTATGTTAAAACAAAGTACTTTGCATCGTGAAAATTCATTCACAATAAAAAACAAAAAAATGGAAAAGAAAAAACTATTAACAACCCTAGCAGTAGTATTGGTTGTTTTAATTGCCGGATGTAAAAAAGATAATACTGATCCCGTAACTCCAGTGGTAACTCCAATTGTAATACCCCTTCAAACAACTGTGCAGTCAATGGTATCCCTTGCCGGCTCAACAAACCTTGCAGTGCTTGCAGGCTCAGCAGTTACCAGCACAGGAGCAACAACTATAACCGGTGATCTTGGATTAAGCCCGGGTTCTTCGGTAGGCGGATTTCCTCCGGGGATATTGAACGGAACACAACACATCAATGATGTTATAGCCAACCAGGCAAAACTTGATCTGACTGCAGCATATAATGATGCCGCCGGACGCACCTGTACAGATATAGTTACATTATCGGGAAATATCGGAGGGCTTACACTAACCCCGGGACTTTATAAGTCAACTTCTTCGCTGACAATTTCATCGGGTGATCTGACTTTTGATGCAAAAGGAAATGCGAATGCAGTCTTTATTATACAAATAGCATCCACGCTTACCACTACATCAGGACGGCAAGTTATCCTAAGCGGAGGAGCATTGGCTTCAAACATCTTTTGGCAGGTAGGTAGTTCTGCTACTTTTGGAACCACTTCTGTTTTTAAAGGAACAATATTGGCCATGCAATCCATAACTTTCAATACAGGAGCTACACTTAATGGCAGAGCATTAGCAAGAACCGGCGGAGTTACTATGGCGGGCAATACTATTTTGGAACAGTAAACATTTGCGGAAAGACAAAAAGAGTGTTGTTCATTGAACAGCACTTTTTTTATTTATAACCTGTAAAGTAATGTAAGGAGAAAGGATGAAGTATGAATAATGTAACTTATTTAAATAATTATGTAACAATATCCGGCAAATAGCTTCTCACCTTTGTACCGTTGTGAAAATACATTCACAATTTAAAACAAAATAATATGAAAAAGAAATTACATTATGTAATAACAGCATTAATGCTGGTCTTATTACCAACATTAAATTTCGCACAACATGCTCCTCCATTAGGAACTGTTGCCAATTTCGTTCTCTTTTCCTCTGATGGAGCAGTAAGCAACACCGGTATCTCTCAACTTACAGGCAATGTAGGTACTAATAATGGTTCCAGTACCAATTTCGGTAATGTGAACGGTATCATGTGCGATCAGGATGTTGCAAGCGCACAATGCGCAGTAGATTTATTGAAAGCATACGATTCACTGAATATAGCTATACCTACTTTCTTTCCTTCACCAACTCTTGGAAACGGGGACACCCTTATTGCAGGGGTATATTCTATTTCTGCAGCAGCAACGCTGAATTTAAACCTTATTTTAAATGCAAAAGGAAATGCAAATGCTGTATTTATTTTTCAAATAGGAGGGGCTTTTTCCACAAGCGCTAATTCAAAAGTAAAACTGATTAATGGAGCAGTGGCTTGTAATGTATTCTGGAAAGTGGAAGGCAAAGTAATCATGGCTACAGGAACCACCATGAGAGGAACTGTTATTGCAAACAATGCAGATATTATCACATACACAGGCGATACACTTGAAGGAAGAGCACTTTCTACTACAGGTGCTGTTACTGTTGACGGAATCTTAGCATATACGCCTATTGGTTGCGGCAGCCCTGTTCTTACAGGACCAACTGCTCCAACACTTGGCACCGTTGCCTGCTTTGCAATATTTTCATCCGATGGGGCTGTTACAAACTCCCTGGTAACGCATGTTATAGGCGATGTTGGCACAAATGTCGGTTTAACTACAGGTTTTAATCCTTTACTGGTAACAGGCACTATTGATACTATACCTAATGGCGCTACGGCTGCGTGCGGGGCTGATTTGCTTAATGTATATAATTATCTGGACACAGCACATTATAATATTGAGTTGTTGTATCCTGCTCAGTTTGGGAATAACCTGGTACTTACACCCCATACTTATGTTATGAACGGTGCCACTACATTTACAGATACACTTTACCTGAATGCACTGAATGACACCAATGCTGTATTTATTCTTCAATTAAACGGCGCCCTTTCAACAAGCGCCTATTCAAAAGTAATATTGATCAACGGGGCAAAAGCAAAAAATATATATTGGATGGTTAATGGCGCAGTGCAAATAAGTGGCTATTCGGTTTTTAACGGAACAATGGTTTCCGATGCTGCTGTCTCCATATTGAAAGGCGTTACAATTAATGGCAGAGTGCTTACAACAGTGGGTACTTTAATAACTGATTCCATTCATGTTTATGCTCCTATGGTACCCGGAGATTGTATAACGGTAGGCATTAAACCACTTGATGCAACAAATAAAGCGGTTACAATTTATCCTAATCCATTCAGTTCTTCTGTAGTCATAATGATTAACGATGCATCGCAAATTAATAATTATGAATTAAGGATATACAATGTTTTGGGAGAAGAAGTGATAAATACAAGCATCACGAAACAATTAACTACTCTTGAAACAAGTAGTCTTTCTTCTGGAATTTATTTCTACAAAGTGATTGGTAATGACAAAACCATTCAAACAGGTAAACTGATTTCTCAACAATAAATAATTAATTCAATAAAGCAAGAGCTCACTGCACATCGTAGTGGGCTTTTTGCTTATAATGACCATTAAAACATAGTGTGAATCATGTAACTTATAAATAGAATTGTGTAACACCCACAGTAATTTATGTACTGACCTTTGTATCGTGAAAATTAATTTGCAATTTAAAACAAATATTATGAAAAGCATTTTACTAATTATTGTAACATCAGTTACTATATTATTTTTCCCGAAAACAAATTTCGGACAAGTCAGTTTAGGCTCAGATGCCGCCAAATTTGTTATCTTCACTTCCTCAGGGGCAGTGGGAGACAATGCAATTGCGCATTCACTCGTTACAGGCGATGTGGGAACGAACACCGCCGGTTCTATTACCAGTTTCGGGAATGTTAATGGCGTGATGCACGATGGCACCGATGCTGCAACCACCGCATGCGGGATAGCTTTAGCAGCTACTATCACCCAGATAAACGGCGAACCTGCCACTATTTTTCCCCCTTCAGGTTCATTAGGAAACGGAGTAATCTTTACTCCTGGTGTTTATTCTGTACCCGGAAATGCAACACTGACATTAGACCTTATATTAGATGCACAACATGATTCCAGCGCTCAATTTATTATTAAGATTGGGGGAACTTTCAGCACGAACACGCTTTCAAGAGTAAAACTGATCAACGGTGCATTGGCATGCAATGTGTACTGGCAAATAACCGGATTCGTAAGCATGGCTTCTCTTTCTACTATGAGAGGAAATATTATTAGCGGTGGCGCCATTACAATGGGCTCAGGTGATTCACTGGAAGGAAGGGCATTTAGCACACCTGCAGGAGCCATTAATATTGATGGAATCACTGCATTTACACCAATTGGTTGCGGAAGTCCTGTTTTAACAGGGCCACATGCCCCTCCACTTGGTTCAGCTGCTTGCTATACAATATTTTCAGCTAATGGAGCACTTAACGGTAACTTATCATCAACTTCTATTGGTGATGTGGGAAGCAATCTTGCTGCTTCAGTTACCGGATGGAATGCAGGCGAAGTTACAGGTATTCTTCACACTTCTCCTGATGCTTCTACAGCTCTGTGTGCACTAGATGTGTCAAAACTTTATGATACGCTAAACGCAATGGTTGCTGATATTGATTTGCTGTATCCCGTCCAGTTTGGACATAACCTTGTTCTTACTCCTCATGTTTATCTCATGAATTCGGCTATAAATGGACCGGCAACCTTTACCGATTCACTATATCTCGATGCACAAGGCAATCCAGATGGTGTATTTGTTATCAAGATAATAAACGGTGCTCTTACAACAAGTGTTAATTCAAAAGTTAAATTGATAAACGGCGCACAATCGAAAAATGTGTTTTGGATGGTTGACGGCGCAGTCAGTATAAACAATAATTCTACATTCAGAGGAACGATAGTCGTTTCGGCCGGTGCGTTCAACTTAGTTAATACAGGTGTCGTGCTGGATGGCAGGGCGCTTACGTTAACCGGCGCTATAACGTCTGCAGGATTAGCAGCTGCTACTCCTCCGGGTAGTATTTTATCTATTACAACAGAACCTTCAAACCAAACAGCATGCATTGGAAGTTCAGTTAGTTTTTCTGTTGCCGCAGCAGGCTCCGGTCTCACCTATCAGTGGAGAAAAGGAAATGTAAATTTAATTAATGGAATAAAAATTTCAGGAGTAAATACTGACACACTTAAAATTAATCCGGTTAGTATCTCCGATACCGCGTACAATTATAATGTTGTTATCAGCGGAGGTTGTTCGGCTACAGATACTTCAATTAATGTTTCTTTAAAAGTAGACTCTGCATTTACAATAACAAAACAACCTGTTAATCAAACAGTATGCGCCGGAAGCCCGGTTAATTTTTCGGTGGCCGCATCAGGATCAGGTCTTGCATACCAATGGAGAAAAGGAACAATAAACTTAATCAACGGAGTAAAAATTTCAGGAGTAAATTCGGATACACTTAAAATTAATCCTGTAAGCATCTCCGATACAGCATCAAACTATAATGTTATTATCACAGGAACATGTTCAAAGGATACTTCAATTAATGTTTCTTTAAAAGTAGACTCTGCAATAATCATTACTATGCAGCCTGCCAATCAAACAGCATGTGTTGGTGATTCAGTAAGTTTTTCAGTTACTGCATCAGGCCTAGGTCTTACTTACCAATGGAGAAAAGGAACAGTAAATTTAATTAATGGAATAAGAATTTCAGGAGTAAATTCTGATACACTTAAAATTAATCCTGTGAGCATTTCCGATACGGCATCTAACTATAATGTTATTATTACCGGAACATGCTCAAAAGATA
The DNA here is from genome assembly GCA_963831005.1 of uncultured Bacteroidota bacterium. Classification (GTDB taxonomy): domain Bacteria; phylum Bacteroidota; class Bacteroidia; order Bacteroidales; family CG2-30-32-10; genus CAWHOW01. The sequence goes on along the minus strand of CAWHOW010000031.1, from coordinate 41,033 downwards.
CTTCAATTAATGTTTCTCTAAAAGTCAACACTGCTCCAATAATTACCACACAACCTGTAAATCAAACAGCATGTGTTGGTGATTCAGTAAGCTTTTCAGTGGTTGCAACAGGAACAGGTCTTTCATATCAGTGGAGAAAAGGAGTTGTAAATATAATCGGCGCAACAAGTGATATACTTACAATTAATCCTGTTGCCCTGACGGATGCAGCATTGAATTATAATGTTGTTATCACCGGATCATGTTCGAATGATACTTCTATTAATGTTTCGTTAACCGTCAACTCTGCAACAGTCATTATTACACAACCTGTAAATCAAATTATATGTGCCGGAGATTCAGTCAGCTTTTTTGTTGTTGCGTCAGGGACAAATCTTACCTACCAATGGAGAAAAGGAACTACAGACCTAGTCAACGGAGGAAATATTTCAGGCGTAACTACAGATACACTTACAATTAATCCTGCAACAATCTCTGATATTGCATCCAACTATAATGTTGTTATTACCGGTGGATGTTCATCAATAAATACGTTGGACACTAGCCTTAATTCGGCCGGCGGCTTCGGCATTCTTGCCGGCACAGCAATTACCAGCACGGGCTTTAGTGTTATTAAAAATATGAATGTTGGGCTAAGTCCGGGTGTTCGTAGTTCGATTACCGGATTTCCTCCCGCCACTGTGGTGAATGGAGCTATTTATGCATCTGATGATGTTGCTCCTCCGGGAGTGGCTGCCATGCTAACACAGGCCAAACAAGACCTGACCAATGCATATCTTTTTGCTGAGGCCGCAAGTGCACCTGCACCTGTTACAGTAGCAGGCGATCAGGGCGGCATTACACTTGCCCCGGGCATTTATAAATCTACTTCCACACTTTTGATACAATCAGGCGATCTGACCCTTGATGCGCTGGGCAATGTAAATGCCGTCTGGATTTTCCAGATAGCATCAAATCTTACTACCATTGGTGGAGCAGGTGGGAATGTTATCCTTAGCGGAGGAGCACAGGCTAAAAACATTACCTGGCAGGTGGGAAGTTCAGCAACCATAGGAAACGGAACCTCATTTAAGGGAAACATACTTGCTTTAACATCGATTACGATGAATACAGGTTCAACTATTGATGGCAGATTACTTGCAAGGAATGGTGCAGTAGTATTATCCGGTACAAACATCATAAACGGTACTTCGGATTCTATTGCTACAGATACGAGCCTCACATCAATAAATGTTTCTTTAACAGTCAACACGGCACCGATCATTACCTCACAACCTACAAATCAAACAGCATGTGCAGGAAGTTCGGTAAGCTTTTCAGTAGCAGCAACAGGAACCGGCCTGACCTATCAGTGGAGAAAAGGAACGGTAAATATTGCAGGAGCAACTTCAGCTACATTTACAATTAATCCAGTGAGCATCTCTGATGCAGCATTAAACTATAATGTTGTAATTACCGGAACTTGTTCAAATGATACTTCAATAAATGTATTTCTTAAAGTAAATCCTGTTTATAATATTAATAATCCACAGGCAATCTGTAATGGGAGTAGTTATATATTTAATGGTCATACCTACACCATTGCCGGTAATTATGAGGATACACTGACAACAATTAATGGTTGCGACAGTATTATAGTAACCCAGTTGACCGTAAATCCAATACCTGTTGCTGTTGCAGGCAGTAATTCCCCTGTTTGTTCAGGCAGTTCAATAAACCTGACCGCACTAACAGTTTCCGGAGGAACATATTTATGGACGGGTACAAGTGGATATTCATCGTCAACTCAAAATCCAGTTATACTTTCTGCATCGCTTTCAGATGCCGGCATCTATTCTTTAATAGTTTCAGCCAATGGCTGTTCTTCCATACCATCAACAGTTACAGTTATAGTGATCAATTGTACCGCTGATTTAAGCGTAATAAAAACAGTAAATAATACATATCCAATTATTGGACACACAGTAGTGTTTACCATTACAGCAACAGATAATGGTCCGGCTGATGCAACAGGCGTAATAGTCACAGATATTTTACAAAGCGGATATACCTATGTTTCATCTACAACTACAAGTGGAACCTACAATCCTTCAACAAGTGTCTGGACAATAGGTAACCTGAATAATGGAGCAACTGATATATTAACCATAACTGCAACTGTAAATTCAACAGGAGATTATGTTAATACTGCTATGATAACGGGCAACGAACCTGATTCAATTAGTATTAATAATGTTTCGGTTATTGAAACATTCCCCTGGTATTTCTTTATCCCTGAAGGTTTCTCTCCCAATGGCGATGGAATAAACGACTTATTTGTAATCAAGGGAATCGATAATTTTCCTGCTAATACAATTAACATCTTTAATCGTTGGGGTGATAAAGTATTCGAAGCAAGCCCTTATCAAAATACCTGGGATGGCAAATGTACAATTGGATTAAGAATTGGCGGAGATGAATTACCTATAGGTACTTACTTCTACATCCTTAACCTTGGTGATGGTTCAGATGTTATTAAAGGAACTATATATCTCAACAGGTAAAATAATAAAAGAAAAAAATAATAATGAAATAAAAGCAAAATGAAAACACTTAAAAAAATAGCATTCGTAACGGTTTTAACTTTAGTGAGTTTGACCATTAACGCGCAGCAAGTCCCGATGTTCACCCATTACATGTATAACACATTAATGGTTAATCCGGCCTATGCGGGTAGCAGGGATGCCCTAACTGTAACAGCATTATATCGTTCGCAATGGGTTGATTTTAAAGGTGCCCCTGTGACTCAGACCATAACTATGCATATGCCTTTTAAAAACGATCATATAGCGATAGGTTTATCTGTATTAAATGATAAAATAGGACCTGTTAATAACACATCGGTATTTGTTGATTATGCGTATATAATGCATTTAACAGCAAATTCGAAATTAGCTCTTGGTTTAAGCGTAGGAGCCGATATGTTCAATGCAAACCTTAATACACTTCAATTAGATCAACAAACTGATCCGGTGTTCATGAACAATATCAATAATCATGTAACTCCAAATTTCGGTTTTGGTGCATATTATTCAAGACCGCGTTTTTATGCCGGAATATCAGTTCCTGAATTATTACAAAATAATTATTCGATAAACCATTCTAACGAAAATAATCTGGTGGGAAAACAACAAAGAAATTATTATTTTATAACAGGTGCAATGTTAGAATTATCAAACAACCTGGATTTTAAACCTACCATGCTTATTAAGGAAACACCTGCTGCACCAGTTGAAGCTGATCTTACAGCATCATTTATTATTGCGAAAAGATTATTGCTTGGCGCCATGTACCGCACCGGTGATGCTTTTGGGGGCTTAGTAGGATTGGATATTACAACGCAACTACACCTGGGTTATTCATACGACTGGTCATATGGTTTAAAAACCTTCACCTATAATCAGGGAAGTCATGAAATCATTTTACGCTATGATTTTATATCTATTGATCAAAGACAAATACATTCTCCAAGATATTTTTAATTACTATAAAAACATAAAAACATGAAAAAATTATTTATTCCCTTTATTATATTTATCGGGATATACATTAATGTTACTGCACAAGTAGATCCAAGTAGTTCATTATCTCAGGAAAGTTCAATTAAAGCATCAAGTGGCAGTATAAACCCTGAAGTTAAAACTACTGATGCTTCTTTTGCTCAGGAAAAATCGAATAAAGAATTAACAGGAGATAAATACTCTTTTGATTATTCTTATAATAAAGCCATTAGTTCTTATAATCATACTAAACTATTGAGTCTGGAAGGACAACGAAGTCTGGCTTTAGCATATCACAATATGAACAAAAATACAGAAGCTGAAGCAGCTTATTCAAAATTAATGACTGCAACTACAGGGCTTTTACCGGAGGATTATTACAACTACGCAATGGTTTTAAAAATCAATGGTAAATACGAAGAGGCAAATAAATGGATGAATATATTCAGTGACCTGAAATCGCACGATTTACGGGCAAAGGACTATTCAGCCAATAGCAACAAATTATCGATTATGATGAAAGATGATGGTAAATATAAAATAGAAAACCTAGATATAAATACCACAGCGAATGATTTTGGAACCAGTTATTATAAAAATGGTATTGTGTTTTCATCAAGCAGGGGAACATCGATGTTTGGTGAAAGAAAAGACAACTGGACTGGAAAACCATTTTTGGAAATTTATATGTCTGAAATGAATAAAGGTCAATTAACGAAACCTAAAATCTTTGACAGAAGTCTGGATGGAAAAATGAACGATGGGCCAGCCAGTTTTAGTAATAATGGAACTTGCATGGCATTCACGCGGAATAATTATAATGCTAAAAGAAAAGATAAGGTTATAAACCTTCAGATTTATTTTAGCACATACAAAGATAGCAAATGGACAGCTCCTGAATCTTTTTATCTTAATAACAAGGATTACTCTGTTGGACAACCCTGCCTTACCAGTGATGGAAACACTATGTATTTTACAAGTGATATGCCCGGCGGTTATGGAGGAACGGATATTTACAGAATTACAAAAGATACAAAAGGTGTATGGGGAAAACCTGAGAACCTTGGCGATAAAATAAATACAGAAGGTGATGAAATGTTCCCGTTTTATGAAGAGACTAAAGGAGTATTGTTTTTCTCATCTGACGGACGCTATGGGCTGGGAGGTCTTGATGTTTTTATTTGCGCCGTAAATGGTTCTGAATTTGGCCCCGTGGTTAATGCAGGTTCTCCTTTAAATACGCAGTATGATGACTTTGCTGTTATAGTAAACGACAGCATGAGCAAAGGATATTTTTCCTCCAACAGAACCGGTGGCAGCGGAGGAGATGATATTTATTCATTTGATATATTAAAAGATTTAGGTATCGGTAAAAAAATCGAAGGTATTGCAGAAGATAAAGACGGAAATATAATTCCTAAAACCTTTATAACATTACGTGATAATAAAGGCAATACTCTTGATACAGTCACGACCAAAGATGACGGGGCTTTTGTCTTTTTGGTCGATTCGGATAAAAAGTTTAAATTATCAGGTAAAAAAGAAAAATATAATGAAGGTGACACCGTTGCCAGTACTTTTGGCAAAGAATTTATAGTAAAAGCAAATGTTGTACTTCTGAAAGAAGAGATTGTTGCTCAAAAAGTACAAGTGGAAGTGGTAGCAGATTTGGGGAAATTATTAGAATTAAAAACCATTTATTTTGATCTGGATAAATATAATATCCGCCCGGATGCAGAAACTGAACTGGATAAAATTGTCAAGGTAATGAATGATAATCCTAAAATAACCGTTGAATTAAGTTCATACTGCGATTGCAGGGAGAGCAAAGCATATAACCAAAAATTATCTGACAATAGAGCTCGAGTTACCACTGATTATATAAAAGCAAGAATTACAAATCCTGAACGAATATATGGTAAAGGATATGGTAAAACACACTTAGTAAATGGATGCTCATGCGAAGATAATGTTGGTTCGAATTGTTCGGATGCTGAACACCAGGTAAACAGGCGTACAGAATTTCTTATTGTTAAAAAATAAATTGCGCTGATATATAAGAAACGTCATCTTTAAAAAAAGATGGCGTTTCTTGCTTTTATTATCCTTGAAATTTCATGTGTGAATAATGTAATTCTTTTCTTTAATTGTGTAATGCACACTTGGCGTAAAAGCCAGAAATTTGTACTTTGATAATTTAATCATATTACAATATAATCTGAAATGAAAACTCAAATTAAAATTTCCCTTTTACTTATGCTAAGCATAGGTATCTGTATAATATCACAAAAAGCTTCTGCACAAGGATATGTTAGCTATCAAGTTTTTTATGATGATTTAAGCCCTTATGGAACATGGGTTGATGTTCCCAATTACGGTTATGTCTGGTCGCCTGATGTAGATGCCGGTTTTACTCCTTATGCCACCAACGGCCATTGGGTATTAACCGATGCAGGATGGACATGGGTGTCTAACTATTCATGGGGATGGGCACCTTTTCATTATGGTCGTTGGTATACCGATGATATTTATGGTCCAATATGGATACCCGGAAACGAATGGGGTCCAGGATGGGTTAGCTGGAGAAGATCAAATGATTATTACGGATGGGCTCCAATGGAACCTGGTGTCAGTAACGGCATGGCTTATGGCAACAATTATTATCCATCGCATAATCATTGGACAATTATGAAAGGCGGTGATTTTGGAAGAAAAGACATCAAGAACTATTATGTAAACTCTTCAAACAATACAATGATCATCAACAATTCCACGGTAGTAAATAATTCACACTACGATAAAACACATAATGTATCATACAATGCAGGTCCTGATAAAAATGATGTAGAAAAACATATTGGCAGTACAATTCATCCTGTTACTATTAAAGAAAGCAATAAACCCGGTCAGAGTTTTAGCAATAATCAACTAACAATGTACAAGCCGAAAATGCAAAAAAATAATGCTAATGGTTCAAGACCCGCACCATCTAAAGTAACCGACTATAAAGATGTAAATACTTTAGCGCAAAGAACATCCGGAACAACTTCGCAAAAATCATATCAGCCGTCAAAAGAGCAGCAAGCACAAAATACAAGGCAATCGTCTAACCAGGTACAACCACAACAACAGAATTATCAAAATAAAAAGAGTGTAGAAGTGAAGCAACAACAGCAGGTTGTCCAACCCAAAAAAGAGGAAGGAGCAAAACAACAACAGGATGTTGTCCAACCCAAAAAAGAGGAAGGAACAAAACAACAACAGCAAGTTGTTCAACCTAAAAAAGAAGAAGGGGTAAAACAGCAACAGCAACCAGTACCAGCCAATAAAGGGGCAGGAGAAAGACAACAACAAAATGTTCCACACCAGAATAATAAAGAAGGTGAACATCCACATAAATGATATTATCTTTTTCGCAAAAACATGATAAATGGATAACAGGATAAGTTTTTATTATATGATGTATCAGGTTTCAACATTCTGATATATTGAACAATCAAATAATAGAACCATTAAAAAATGACAAAATTAATTTCTGCATTTATACTTTGTATTGCTTTTACTTCCATTCAGGCACAGACTGTAATGGGTTATTTTAAACGTGCACACGAAAAAGACAGTTTAAATGATTATTCAGGAGCAGTACTAGATTGTAATAAAGCCATAGAACTTGACCCTAACGATGAAAAAGCTTATGGAGAACGCGGTATGGCAAAATTACATCAAAGCAACTGGGTTGGAGCAATAGCTGATTTGAGTAAAGCCATAGAACTAAATCCATATGATGAAGAGATATACTCAGCACGTGGTTTGGCAAAGGACGCACTAAAAGACTACACAGGTGCAGCAACAGATCTGAATAAAGCCATAGCGCTTAATCCGAATGATGCTATGGCATATTTCAACCGTAGTTTTGTAATGGATGAAACAAATGATTATAATAATGAAATATCGGATTTTGATAAAGTGATCCGCCTTGATTCATTGAATAAATTCGGAATGAATAAATATGCTTACTACCGTAGGGGTAATGCCAAGCATAATCTTAACAATGATGATGCCGCTTGTTCCGATTGGAATAAAGCAGGTGAACTTGGCGAAAGCAATGCTTATACTTATATTAATCTTTATTGTAAAATTAAATAGACGTTAAAATTGAAGTCTGTTCGAATGGTTTCAATAACAGCAATAATGAACGTTGCGACTTAAACAATCATTCATACAATAGTGATACCTCAATCTTTTTGACTTCTAAATTTGAACATTCTTATCAGGTAGCATTGTGAAAGTGTGAATGATGTAAATCATTTCAAAAGTTGTGTAACATTCAGTTTATAAAAGGTACGCACCTTTGCACTATAATTAATCACTTAAAAAATTCAATATGAAAAAATCATTCCAATTCCTCGCATTCGCTACCCTGATGATAGCTTTTGTCTTTACATCATGTGTATCGAATAAAAAATTTATGGCTTCTCAGTCAAGGGTTGATAAGCTAAAAAAAGACAGCGCAAGAACCATCAGTCAGCTGACTGATTGTAATGTGGAGGTAAAACTACTTAGTGATGAAAAATTATCATTACAGAATGATAATGCTTCTGCTCAAAATGACCTGATGGTTCTTTCAACCCAGTCAAAAATGACCATTGCCGAGCAGGCAAAGCAGCTAAAGAACTTCCAGAGTATGATACAGGCACAAAAAGATGTTATGGCCAAACTTAAAAATTCAATAGCTGCAGCATTGATGAATTATAAAACTGATGAACTCTCAGTTTATATTAAAGACGGAAACGTTTATGTATCGCTTGAAGAAAAATTGTTGTTTAAATCAGGCAGCGATGTTGTAGACCCTAAGGGAAAAGAAGCACTGAAGACTCTAGCAGCAGTGCTTAACAACACTACAGATATTACTGTAATGATCGAAGGTCATACAGATAATGTACCTATAAAAACAGCCCAGTTCAAAGATAATTGGGATCTAAGTACAGCAAGGGCTACATCCATTTTAAGAATCTTGACAAATGATTATAAATTTGATTCAAATAGTATCACAGCATCAGGCAGAGGAGAATTTCATCCTGTTAAAACGAATGATACTGTTGACGGACGTGCTGCAAACCGCAGAACCGAAATCATATTATCACCCGACCTAAAAGAGCTTTATAAGCTATTATATCTTGAATAAAAATGATTCTTAATCTTTTTCAATAATCAGAGATTATTAAATATTAAAACGCCTTACATCTTAAAAAAGTGCAAAGTGTTTTTTATTAGAGTGAATTATTAAACATTTACACATGCCGGATAGCCCCAATTATCTTATAATTACTTCAGATGTAAAAGTGTGAATGATGTAATTCATTTACCTAATTATGTAACATGTCGCCGAATTAAAGTACGGACCTTTGTATCGTGAAAATTAATTCACAAACTAAACTTAATAAAATGAACACAACTGAAGTAAAAGGAAAATGGAATGAGCAAAAAGGAAAGCTCAAACAGAAATTTGCAACACTAACAGATAATGATTTGATGTTTGTTGAAGGGAAGAAAGAGGAGATGTTAGGAAGGCTTCAAATCAAGATTGGAAAGACAAAAGAAGAGTTATACAAGATCATTGCAGCGCTTTAATTATCAACTTTTAGAAAATGTAAAGCTTAGTGCAAATAAATTAAAATCACATTATAAAATTATAAACCAATAAAAACGTAAAAAATGAAAAAAACAATTTTAGCCCTAGCTATAACAATACTTATAACAGGAGTAATTTCAACCTCTAACGGACAGGAACCTGATAAAAGATCAGAAAAAGCAAGAACAAAATTACAGGCAGCACAAAAGGACTCTATTACTCCTTATTATGAGACTTTCAAGAAAGAATCTGAAATAAAATTCAAAAGCAATGAAGGCAGTATTGCCGAATTTAAAGCAAGCATTGTAAACGAGAGAAGAAGAATAAAATCTAAAGACGAAAGCAAAGTGGCAGATTTAGAACAAAAAAACAATTATTTGAAAAAGAAGCTGGAAGATTACAAAATTGAAGGGAAAGAAAACTGGACAATATTTAAAGCCGGATTTAACCAGGATATGGATAATCTCAGTAAATCATTAAGTGATTTATCTGTTAAAAAAGGCTAATAGTTCATTTATCAAAAAGGAAACATATATTATTAATAAATCTAAAATTTAAAAAAATGAAAAAAATTATCTTAATTATTGCAGCCGTTACATTAATGGCTAACATTAGCAGCGCACAGGATAGCAAAACTGATTATCGTAACAAACTTCAGTTTGGTTTGAAAATAGGCGCAAATTATGCAAACGTTTATGACACAAAAGGTGAAGATTTTACTGCAGATGGCAAATTTGGTCTTGCATGCGGCGCTTTTTTAGCTATTCCCTTAGGAACCTATTTAGGCGTTCAACCTGAATTCTTATTTTCACAAAAGGGGTATAAAGCTACAGGCACCGTACTTGGCTTAGCTTATAAATATACAAGTACATCAACTTATATTGATGTGCCTATTTTATTTGCATTGAAACCTAGTGAATTCATAACTATATTGGCAGGCCCACAATATTCTTACCTGATTAAGCAAGAAGATGTGTTTTCGAGTTCATTAATAAATTCCGACCAAGAGCAGGATTTTAAAAATAATAATCTACGAAAAAACACCTTCTGTTTTACAGGTGGTGTTGATATTACCATACAACATATGGTAATTGGCGTTAGAGTTGGCTGGGACCTTTTAACTAATAACGGGGACGGGACATCTACAAACCCACGTTATAAAAATGAATGGTATCAGGGTACTATAGGTTACAGGTTTTAATCATCATCCGATTTAAGCAAACGGCAAATGAAAAAATTAATGTCTTTAAGTATGCTCGTTATAATAACGGGCATACTATTTTCCTCCTGCGGAGGGTCATACATTTCAATAACCAAACGCCACTATAATAAAGGTTATTATATAGTTTATAATAATGGCAAGCATGCCGTGCCTTTATCAAAAGGTGAATATAAAACGATTCAAACTAAGCCAGCTAAGTCAATTAATGATCCACAAGGCCTGGCAGAACAAAACACTATAGACGGGAACATAAGGCAAAACGCCATAACAACCAATAATGCTAAAGTAACAAGCAATAAAAAAGTGCAAGCTAATCCAATTATACAACAACAGGGTTCGGGGCAAACGATAGAACCCAAAACTAAAATTATTAATAACCCTGTAGCACAAATTAAGCGCGTACTGTCCGAAAGTAAAAACACCTGCAGTGTTGCTTCCGATCATGACGGACTGAGTTTATTTTGGGTAGTTATCCTGATAATATTGGTCTTATGGGCAATTGGATTTGTGGGATTTGGTTTAGTCGGATTGATCAATGTATTACTGGTAATAGCATTGATACTATTAATACTATGGCTATTACAAATTGTATAAACAAAATTAGTTAAACAAAATTTGACAACAAATATTAAAAACAAAGATCATGAATAATCTACTTTATGTAATAGCAGTATGCCTGATTGTCTTGTGGGCAATCGGATTTTTCGCATACAACTTCGGATATATCATACACATTCTGCTTATCATCGCTTTTGTAGCAATATTGCTTAGGGTGATCCAGGGAAAAAAAATCTTATAAAATCATCATAGTAATAATAATCATTAAAAACTAAAATCATGGACTCAGGAAAAGTAGTATTAGGTGTATTGGCTGGCATCGCTGCAGGAGCAATACTGGGAATTTTATTTGCCCCAGCAAAAGGTACGGATACCCGAAAAAAGATATGTAAAAAAGGAGAAGACTGTGCGGACGATTTAAAAGAAAAATTAAATAAATTTCTTGAAAGCATATCCGATAAAATAGAACATGTTAAAGAGGACGTTTGCGACTTTGCACAAAAGGCAAAGACCACAGCCGAAGAAGTGAAACAGGATATAAAAGGATAATATATTCTCAAAAAATCAAACATGGAAGACAATGCAAAATTAATGGAATCGTTGCTGGAAAGAGCCACTGAATATGGCAAATCCAGCTTAGCGTTGGCAAAGCTTAAAGCGCTTGACAAAACATCGGATGTGGTTTCATCAGTGGTACCACAAATTATTGTGTTTCTCTTTTTTGCGTCTTTCATGCTTTTTATCAGCCTGGGATTAGCTTTTTGGCTTGGTGAAGTACTTGGAGCAACCTCTCTGGGTTTCTTTGCCATAGCTGCTTTTTATGGTATAGTGGCGATAGTGATATATTTCTTTATACCTAAGCTTAAAAGGCGTATGTGCAATTATATTATTAAACAAGTGCTTAAATAAAATAATATGCAAAACATAACATCCATTACCGAACTTAAAAATGCTATTCAACTATTAGAAGGCGAGCGGGAAGTCAAGAGGCAACTTTTGATACAACAATTCCACATTACCTACGAAAGTTTAAAACCAATTAACATTCTAAAAAGTACAGTGAAAGATTTTTTCTCATCACCTTCTTTAGGTGAAGACATTTTAGGTACTACCATTGGTTTGGCCAGTGGCTACCTTACGAAGAAAATTACTGTTGGATTTTCGGGCAATATATTCAGAAAGCTTTTGGGTTCTATATTGCAGTTTGGCATTACAAATGTTGTAGCCCAGCATCCTGATGCTGTTAAATCAATTGGTAAGTTTATCCTACAACATCTTTCCCATAAGAAAGAAACGAATACAAATAAATCCCGTGATTAATTATTCACAAACAGTTTTTAAAATGCATTATTTGTGCGTATAGATAAAGAATTAAAATTACCATTTTACGCAAAAGCAACAATTTTCCTGATAGGGTTTCTTGCCTTGTTAACGATATTATACATCGGTCAATTAATTTTATTGCCGCTTGTTTTTGCTATCATTATTGCTATAGTACTGCTGCCTGTTGTAAATATTTTTGTGAGGATGAAAATAAACAGGGTAGTAGCTATCATGCTGACCATATTTCTTGGTTATATAGTGATTGCAGGGTTAGTTGCTCTTTTATATTCGCAGGCATACAGGTTTAGCGAATCATGGCCAACGCTTGTGAATAAATTTACTGCCTTACTAAACCAAACCATCGCCTGGGCTTCAGGCTATTTTGATATTAATAAACAGCAGATACAGGAATGGATAATAAAATCTAAAGGCGAACTCATTGATGCTGTCAGCTCTTCAATTGGTCATACGATTGCCACTATCGGCACCGGACTGGTGGCCATGTTCCTGATTCCCGTTTATATCTTTATGATACTGTTATACAAACCTCTCATACTCGATTTTATTCACAAACTCTTTAGCAAAGTCCATCAGGGCAATGTAAGCGAAATAATCACCCAAACTAAAAATGTTATCCAGCATTACTTGGTAGGGTTGGTTATCGAATTTGTTATTATAGCCATATTATATTCTGCCACACTTTTTATTCTTGGAATTGATTACGCTATCCTTATAGGTATTATTGCTGCTATGCTCAACGTTATTCCATACATAGGTGGATTTGTTGGAATAGTATTGCCCATGATGGTTGCATTGGTAACTAAATCCACGGCATGGTATTCTTTTTACATACTGGTGATATTTTACATCATACAGTTTTTTGATAACCACTATATCATTCCAAAAATAGTGGCATCGAAAGTAAAGATCAATGCACTTTTTGCCATAATAATAGTGCTTGTGGGTAATGCTATTTGGGGCATCCCCGGTATGTTTCTCTCCATACCACTTCTTGCTATTGTAAAACTCATTTTCGACCATATCGAACCATTAAAACCGTGGGGGTTTTTATTGGGCGATACCATGCCTCCATAATTAAAAATAAAATCGATATTGAGAAAAAAAGAAAAGCCGCATAATAGCGGTAAAGAAAGAGAGCATATTATTCACAAAAACCGATTTATAATTTGAAACGAAAGTGTACTAAATATTTGTGAATTTAACTCTCCTTCAAATCATTTTTCATCTTTTGTAAAAAAATCAGATAACCGCTTTTCGATTTCGCTTTTTGAAGGCAAGAATTTTTTATAATTAGCGGGAAGTTTAGCAGAAGTGCTGTAAGTGGCTACACCAATGGGATGAGATGAGTTACTCAAGGAATATTCAACAACGGTTTTTTCTTCGCTGCGACAAATGATAATACCAATGGAATTGTTTTCATCTTCGAGTTTCACTTGTTTGTTAAGTACAGTAAGATAAAATTCCATTTTGCCTTTATGTTCGGGTGTAAATTCCCAAATCTTTAAATCAATGGCAATAAGACAACGCAGTTTATGATGAAATAGTAAAAGATCGACACTAAAATCTTTTTTACCTACCCACAGCCTGTGCTGGTTGCCAATGAATGTATAGTGTTTATAGGCAATGCGGACAATAAGCACAATCGGTAATTCAAAAAAACATGTAAAAAAATAAAATAAAATAAAAAAACGTCCCCAAAAATAGTTCAGATTTAGCAAAAATTTAAACTTTGTATATACTTTCTATACAAAGCTTAAATTTTTTAATTTTTAAAAAAGATTAAAACCTATGTCATACGTCACAATAAGAGTAAAGCCAATATCTGCCGGAGCAATAAAAAGAGCAGGTATTCATAATAACAGATTGTATTCAGAATTAGGGTACGATACACCCGAGAATATAAAAATCGGACAAAGTGTCTTAAACAAAAGTTATGTTCTAATAGATGGTATTGAAACAAAAAAGTCATTGAAAGATACGATATATTATCGACTTGGAGATGCAGGAGTGCAGGAGCGAAAAAACTCCGTTATGGCGTTAGAATATGTTATGTCCGGTTCACCGGATTTTCTTCAGGCATATACTCCTTCAAAACATTTTACAAACTGTGTAAAATGTTTAGAAAAAAAACATGGAACAGAAAATATTGTAGCCATTGCCGAACATTATGATGAGACCAACCCGCATGTACATGTTATTGTTGTTCCTATTATAAAAAAAGAGGTAAGGTGGAAGCGTTCAAAAGGTGATGGATATATAGAAGGTAAAAAAGAAGAAAATCGTCTTTGCGCCAGAGATTTTACAGGCAACCGTGACATGTTACGTAAACTACAGGATGATTATTTTGAGATGAGTTTCCCTTATGGAAAAGAATGTGGTATAACATTAGAACGAGGCACTAAAGTTGAATATCAGACTAAGAAATATCTGAAGAAAACTTATTATGAACTGGGGTTAATAAATCAAGAGTTTGAAAAAAATAACCAGCTTGCACAAGATGCAAATCAACTGTATAAAATAGGCGAGTTAAATATTGAAGCATATAAAAAGAAATTAAAAGAGACTCAGGAACAGAGTCAAAAATTACAGGCTCAAAAAGATAAAATGAACAGAGACCTGAATATTATTTTGGAGAAGCAAGGCAATGAAGATAGAAAGAATAACCTAATGAAAGAAGGGGGAAAAGAAATCAGGCGACAGGAAAGAAAAGATAAAGAACAAAGCAAGGGAAATGACTTTGGTCTGGGCATGTAATAAAAAACAATTTTAAGAACATCAATTACCCTCCCCTGTAGTTTTAATATTAACTTTTAAAGCGGGCAGGCAACAGAAAACTTAGAGCGGCGGATACTTGTGCGATGACAGATGAGATGGTCGTGGCATGGATAGCGTTGACTTGTGCGATAAACGACCATAAGCAGGGCTTTAAAGTTTTCTATATTTTTGGTTACTTTATAAAAAAAGTAACAAGAAACTTAAACGTTTTTTGAAAACGTTAATTAGTGGAAATTACATTACTTTTGCTTATGGAATTGAGCTTTAAAATAGTCCCTGACTTCGTTCAGCAAGAACCACCCAACTGGACGTCCTTCTTTTGTTGAAGCGGCGTCCTTTTTATTTTTTCTTTTTAAATTTCCCCCAAAACCATTGTATTTACTTAGAATGAGGTAGGGCTCATTCCATTTTATTTTTACTTTTTTATCCAGTATTAGTTTGAAGGTTCGTTGTCAATTTTAGCCAAAAAAATGCAGAGCGAAGTGGAGCAACAATTTTTCTTTTTCATTTACTCTCACAGGTATAAAGGTAGTGTTAAATGAAATAGTCAGCGAAGCTGGCATTTATTTGACGCTACATTAATCAGGATGATTAATATAAAACCAGCTTAACAAAAAGAAAGCGAAGGAAAAACAAAAGTCAAGGTTTTTAAAGGGAAAATTTACACCCTAAAAAAATAAAGAGATAACAAGTAAATTTTCCCTTTAAAATTCATATAACCTTGATGTTTGTTAGTGGTGGCATAAATTGTCTAAGCTGGTTTTATCGCATACCATTTGGTTAATACTAAAAGATTCAGAGAGGTTCAAAACTGTGTTTATTTAAAAGAGATAACTGATATAATAAAAAACGATTCATCAATGAAAGAAAAAAGTAATGGCAAAGACTGATTGCTTAAATTGTCGGACAAGCAAGCCGTGTGGGGATTACTTTTTTCTTTTATTGATACCTCTTAACACAGGGAACAGCTTATTAAAAAAACAAAAAAAGATAAAATAGTATTTCCTTAAATGGTTTTTTTGATTTTTTAATGTGCTGTTTCCTTAAATAACTTTAAATATCTTTTTGCGATTTCTGTTTCACGATTTTCACCTTAAAATAGTTTGTGCGAAAAGCAAGTATAATTATAAATTCATGAGAAGGAGCGATAGCGGAATATCATGGATTTTAATTTTTCTTGCAGGCTGATAGAAGCAAAGCATTAAATAAAATTAGTCAGCTTGCTGGTGTTTTATTTAATGTTTTGCTATCAGTGATGGATAGAGGGAAACAACAAAAAACAATTTAAGATATTCGCAAAAAGGATTTAAAGTTATTCACATTGTCCAAAGCAAGAAATAAACACAGTAATTTTGAAAAAATATAAAAAGTAGGATTATGAGAACTGTAAAATATTTTCTCTATGCCCGTAAATCCTCTGAAGCAGAAGAAAAACAGGCGATGTCTATTGAAGCACAATTAGTCGAAGTAGATCAATATGCACAGAGGGAAGGGATAATTATTGCTGAAAGATTTATTGAAAGCAAAAGTGCAAAAACTCCGGGAAGGACAGAGTTTAACAAGATGCTAGAGAAAATATATTCATCCAAAGAGCCAGTAGGAATAATAGCTTGGCATCCTGACCGCCTGGCACGAAATTCCGTTGATGGCGGGCAGATCGATTTATTTGGTGGATATAAAAAAAATATGTGCTTTGCGGTTTCCTACTTTTTGGTTTGAACCGACACCGCAGGGATTGTTTATGCTACAAGTCGCTTTCGGGCAATCAAAATATTACTCTGATAATCTTTCAGAAAATGTTAAGCGTGGCATTCGGCAAAAAATAAGGCGTGGCGAATGGCTCACTCGTGCGCCATTTGGATACGTCAATAATCCAAAGACAAGAAATATAGAGCCCGATTCAATAAATTCAAAAATAGTAGAAAAGATTTTTAGAGATTATGCAGACGGAAAAGAAAGCGTTGATAGCTTAAGACATTGCCTTAGTTTATATGGTGTATTCAATCACAAAGGTGGAATCTGTTCTAAATCTCGTATCTATTTAACACTAAAAAATCAAGCTTATATTGGCAAGATAAAATACAATGATGAACTATTTGAAGGAACATTTCCGGCAATAATAAGTAATGAACTTTTTGAAGCTGTTCAAGCAAGAATGAATAACAATAACAGACCAAGAAAAAGCAAGTTCAAGCATGATTTTCCATTTACGGAATTGCTTAAATGTGGTGAATGCGGTTGTTCCATCTCGGCACAATATGGCAAAGGCAATGGAGGAACATATCGTTACTATCGTTGCTCCAAGAGAAAACAGGCTTGTTCTCAGAGTTATTTACAAGAGCATCTGTTAGCAGGACAATTAAAAGAAGAGCTTAAAAAAATTACATTACCTGAATCATGGTATAAAACAGGATTAGAACAAATAGAAAAATGGGCAGCAGAAGAGAAAATAGGTCAGCAGGCATTAATACAAAATATAGGAAATGCTATTATCGAAGTAAAAAGAAAGCTTGATACGCTTGTAAACGGTTTTCTGGAAGGAATAATAGAAAAAGATACGTATTTAGAAAAGAAAGAAAAATTGATAATAAAAAAAGGAGATTTAGAAGAACAGTCCAAACAATTTGGGGATAAGGCTATCGTTTGGTTCGAACCAATGATGAGGTGGCTGGAAGCCGCTCATCATGCTGGAGAGATTTCAAAATCGGAAAATTATGACGAAATCAAATTGTTTGTTGAAAAAATCAGTTCGAACCGTCTTTTACTGGATAAAAAAGTAAAAATAAAATGGAATGAGCCCTACCTCATTCTAAGTAAATACAATGGTTTTGGGGGAAATTTAAAAAGAAAAAATAAAAAGGACGCCGCTTCAACAAAAGAAGGACGTCCAGTTGGGTGGGTTGTACTGGATTCGAACCAGTGACCCCTACCCTGTCAAGGTAATGCTCTAAACCAACTGAGCTAACAACCCAAATACTTTACAAATGTATAAATTTTAATAAAAAGCCATGCTGCCTGTTTAATTTTTATAATTTTGAAACCCTTGAATTAATTAATCTTTTTATAAACAAAATCAAATACTTTATGAAAAAGTTTGTATTAATGTCATTCATTTTAATATGTTTTATTTCTGTCAAATCTCAAACAGAAAAGAAAGAACTTACACTTGAAGATATATGGGAATCGGGAACATTTTACCCGACCACGCTCGATGATGTTGTGCCCATGAAAGATGGAGAGCACTATTGCATACTGGAGAATAATATCATGATTAATGAATATCTGTATAAAACAGGAAAGCTTGAAAAGACCATTGTCCGCACAAGTCAGTTAGTGCCTGACGGAGAGAAAGAAGGCATAGGGATTGATGAATATTTACTTAGCCCTGACGAGACAAAGATTCTTATTGGAACTAACCTTGAAAGGATCTACAGGCATTCCACTAAAATGAATTATTATATATGGGATATAAAAACAGAAAAACTTACTCCATTGTCCAATGGTGGTAAGCAGCGACTGGCAAGCTTTTCACCCGATGGCTCGAAAGTTGTTTTCCTTCGTGATAACAATATTTTTATTAAAGACCTTGCCTCCGGTAAAGAAGATCAGGTTACCAAAGATGGGCTTTACAACAATATTATCTGCGGAAGTCCCGACTGGGTTTATGAAGAAGAATTTGAATTTACTAAAGCTTATTCATGGTCTTCCGATGGCTCTAAACTTGCCTTTTACCGCTTTGATGAAAGCAAAGTGAAAGAATTCGACATGACGCTTTTTGACAGTCTTTATCCTACTATTTATAAATATAAATATCCTAAAGCAGGAGAGGATAATTCGGTTGTAAGCATACATATTTACGACCTGAAAACAGCCAAAACACAAACCATGGATATAGGGAAAGAAAAAGACCAGTATATTCCACGTATTAAATGGACAGCAGATCCGAATGTACTATCCATTCAGCGGATGAACCGACTTCAGAACAAACTCGAGATATTGCTTGCGGATGCTACTACAGGCGCTTCAAAGGCTGTTTACACTGAGACCAATAAATGCTATATTGACATATCGAATAACCTTATCTTCCTGAAAGATAAAAGTCATTTTATTTTCACAAGCGATAAAGATGGTTACACCCATATTTATCTTTATAATATGGATGGCAGCCTTGTAAAGCAGCTAACTTCAGGCAACTGGGAAGTTCTTGAAGTTAAAGGTGTGGATGAGAAAGAAGGTATAGTTTACTATGTTTCCGATGAAGAGTCACCCACCGAAAAAGCTTTATATTCTGTGAAGCTTGATGGGACAAAGAAAACAAAGATATCATCTAAGGACGGTGTTAATGAAGTTCAGTTTAGTGAAGGATTTAAATATTTCATTAATACGTATAGCAGCGCAAATACTCCATCCTATGTTTCCATAAACAAGTCTGACGGAAAAGAATTGAACGTGGTTTACGACAATGCGGAGATCATTTCTGCTATGAAATCATTCGGCTTTTCTAAGGAAGAATTCTTCAAGTTCAAAACTTCCGATGAGATAGAATTAAATGGATGGATGATTAAACCTGCTGATTTTGATGCAAAGAAAAAATATCCAGTGCTAATGTATGTATATGGTGGCCCCGGCGACCAAACTGTTATGAACAGTTGGGCCTACATGGATTATGCATGGTTCCAGATGTTGGCTCAAAAAGGATATATTGTTGTATCAGTTGATAACAGAGGCACTGGTGGCAGAGGAGATGCTTTTAAAAAATCCACTTACAAACAATTGGGTAAACTTGAAACAGTTGATCAGATCGAAACAGCAAAATATCTTGGCAATCTTTCCTACATTGACAAATCACGCATTGGTATATGGGGCTGGAGCTATGGAGGCTATATGACCGCATTATGTATGACAAAAGGCGCCGATTACTTTAAAATGGGAATTGCTGTAGCACCCGTTACCAACTGGCGTTATTATGATAATATCTATACAGAGCGTTACATGGGACTTCCAAAAGACAACGCAAGCGGGTATGATGATAACTCACCCGTTAACCATGTGAGAAAACTTAAAGGGAAACTGTTGATCGTTCATGGCACTGCCGATGATAATGTGCATTTGCAGAATTCCATGATGCTTGTCAATGCATTGGTTGAAGCAAACAAGCAATTCGAGATGCAATTCTACCCGAACAAGAATCACAGTATTTATGGAGGATACACTCGCTACCATCTGTTTAAAAGGATGACAGATTTTATTCTTGAGAATTTATAATAATGTTCAGATTTGAAATTTATTACAAATAATTTTTTAAATAGAAATAAATAACTACCTTTGCACCCCCAATATTGAAATAAATAAGTAAATTATAAAAGGAAAAATATGATTATAGTACCTGTTAAAGAAGGCGAAAGCATTGATAAAGTTTTAAAAAAACTAAAACGTAAATTTGAAAAAACTGGTGTTGTTAAAGAATTAAGAGAACGCCAAAAATTTACAAAGCCTTCTGTAGTTAAAAGAGGTGAACGACTCAAAGCTATTTATATCCAGAAGCTTCACGAAGAAGATCCCGGGTTCTGATAATATCAAGCATTCCCGTTATTATAGCCTGAAAACAAATTCAGGATTTGTAATGAAATAATTTTATATTTCATTATTTAAGAAGAAATATTTGTATCCTTTCAAAAAATGTAGTACTTTTGATACAAGAATTTCTTCTTTTTCATTTATTAAGAACGATGGCAAACGACAGGTTTTTCCAGTATATTCAGTTCGAAAAAAGATATTCACCTTACACAGTTGTCTCTTACCGTAACGACCTTGATCAGTTTTATTCCTTTCTCCTGGAAGAATATAGCATAAACAATTATAAAGAAATTGAATTCACCCACATCCGTTCATGGCTGGCAAGCCTGATGGAGAATGGGATTTCAGCACGTGCGGTAAACCGAAAAATTTCTACCCTTAAATCATATTTCAAATTTCTTATCAAAGAAGGCGAAATCACCGTGAATCCAATGGTGAAGATAATAGCGCCCAAAGTATCGAAAAGACTGCCATCGTACGTTGCTACTGAACAGATGGAAGTATTGCTTAATAAAATTGAATTCGGAAACAATTTTGAAGGAATAAGAAACCGGGTAATAGTTGAAATGTTCTACATGACTGGTATGCGATTGTCGGAACTGGTAAATCTTACCGTTTTAGATATTGACCTGGTAAAAAAAACAATAAAAGTTTTAGGTAAACGTAATAAAGAAAGAATAATCCCGTTGGGTAATTCACTCGTAATACAAATTGAATTATATTTACAGCAAAGGGATGAAATAAAAGAAACAGCTAAAAATAATTATTTATTTATCACAGTAAAAGGGAATAAAGTTTATCAAAAGCTTGTGTACAGGATGATAAATCATTACCTGAGCATGGTAACAACAATGGAAAAAAGAAGCCCGCATATTTTGAGGCATACATTTGCCACGCACATGCTTAACAATGGCGCAGATTTGAATGCAATTAAAGAATTGCTGGGGCATTCAAATCTTTCAGCTACTCAAATATACACGCACAATACAATAGAAAAATTAAAAAAAGTTTATCAACAATCACATCCAAAAGCATAAAAAAAACGGGAGGATTTATGAAAATTAAAATCAGTTCAATCCACTTTAAAGCGGATCAAAAATTAGAAGACTTTGTTCAGGAAAGACTTCACAAACTTTCAGCCATTTACGATGGAGTAATAGGGAGTGAAGTAACCCTGAAACTGGACAAAAACAGCAACACAGATAACAAAGTAACCGAGATAAAATTATTTATCAGGGGAAACGATCTGTTTGCAAAAAAGCAATGCAAAACTTTTGAAGAAGCAACCGATAGCGCTGTTGATGCTTTAAAAAAACAATTAACCAAGCATAAAGAAAAAATAAAAGGCATCTAAAACACCTATTTATATTACTGAAAACCATGCAATTATTTATTTGCACGAACAGTGAATAAAAAAAGTTTGGCAAAATTGTTGGTAATTAATAAACAATTTATACATTTGCAGACCTTTTTAAAGAGGTCTGCTTTTTTTATGGCAAAAATTCGGCAGGAAAAAATATCGTTTTTTGACAATATGCCGATGTAGCTCAGTTGGCCAGAGCAGCTGATTTGTAATCAGCTGGTCGGGGGTTCGAATCCCTCCATCGGCTCGGAGTAATAATTGTGAAGTCGGGGGGGTACCAGAGTGGTCAAATGGGGCAGACTGTAAATCTGTTGGCTACGCCTTCGGAGGTTCGAATCCTCCCCCCCCACAGATCATTTACGAAACAGGTTTTTGAAACATTCCGATTACCGGAATAAATTCAAGATCATGTATCGTGAAACAACAGGCGGAAGTAGCTCATTTGGTAGAGCGATAGCCTTCCAAGCTATAGGTGGCGGGTTCGAGCCCCGTCTTCCGCTCAGGCCAAGCCGATGTAGCTCAGGGGTAGAGCACTTCCTTGGTAAGGAAGGGGTCATGAGTTCAATTCTCATCATTGGCTCAAATTGAAAGTAAAGTAAATGAACAGTTAAGTAAAACAAATTAAATAAATAACAGGTAATAATAAAGTTTAAAACTAATATCTAAATTAATATGGCAAAAGAAAAATTCGATCGTTCGAAACCGCACGTAAACGTTGGTACAATTGGTCATATCGACCATGGTAAAACTACTTTAACAGCTGCAATCACACTGATACTTGCTGACAAGGGGTTATCAGAATTCAGGTCATTTGAATCAATTGACGCTGCTCCTGAAGAAAAAGCCAGGGGAATCACGATTAACACCGCGCATGTTGAATACTCAACAGCAAACAGGCATTATGCACATGTTGACTGCCCGGGACATGCTGACTATATCAAGAATATGGTTACCGGTGCTGCACAGATGGACGGCGCTATCCTTGTTGTTGCTGCTACCGATGGTCCTATGCCACAAACACGTGAACATATTCTTCTTGCCCGCCAGGTTGGTGTTCCCAAAATGGTTGTGTTCATGAACAAATGCGATTCAGTTGATGATGAAGAATTACTTGACCTTGTAGAAATTGAAGTCAGAGAACTTCTTACTTTCTACGGTTTCGATGGTACAACTACTCCTGTTATCAGGGGATCTGCTCTCGGTGGTTTAAATAAAGAACCAAAGTGGGTTGATAAAATCATGGAACTTATGGATGCAGTGGATAGTTATATTCCTCTTCCTGTACGTGACGTTGAAAAATCATTCTTAATGCCGGTTGAAGACGTATTCTCTATTACTGGTCGTGGTACAGTTGGAACAGGAAAGATAGAAACAGGCGTTATCAATTCAGGCGATCCTGTTGATATACTTGGACTGGGCGCTGAAAAACTGAAATCAGTTGTAACAGGAGTTGAAATGTTCCGCAAGATATTGGATAGAGGAGAAGCTGGTGATAACGTTGGTTTACTTCTTAGGGGTATTGATAAAGATGATATCCGCAGAGGTATGGTAATTGCAAAACCAGGCTCAATTAAACCTCATAAAAACTTTAAAGCCGAGGTTTATATATTAAAAACTAATGAAGGCGGACGTCATACTCCTTTTCATAATAAATACAGGCCTCAATTCTATTTCAGAACTACCGATGTAACTGGTGAGGTTCTTCTCCCTGAAGGTGTTGAAATGGTAATGCCCGGAGATAACTTAACTATTACTGTTAACCTTATTGCAGAAATCGCTATGAATCTTAACTTGCGTTTTGCAATTCGTGAAGGCGGCAGAACAGTTGGTGCTGGTCAGGTAACTGAAATCATAGAATAATAAAGGTATAAATATTAATGCTCGTATAAAAGGTATTTCGGAAATATCCGAAATACCTTTCGGTGCATGAAGAAATATTCAAAAACGGGTGTAGCTCAATTGGTAGAGTAGCGGTCTCCAAAACCGTTGGTTGGGAGTTCGAGTCTCTCCTCCCGTGCATAATAAATTAGAATAAAAATGAAAAAGATAGTAGGTTATATAAAGGAAACTTATGATGAATTGATGCACAAAGTTTCCTGGCCCTCTTGGAGTGAACTGCAAAGTAGTGCAATTGTTGTATCTATTGCTTCCCTTATTATTGCCCTCGTGGTATATTTGATGGATGCATCATTTGGTACTATATTAAAACAATTTTACAAATTGTTTTAATAAATTTTACTCAACATAATCTGCTATTAATTAATAATTAATTTTCCAATTTGCAAACAGTATGAGCGAACAGGAACCTAAAAAGTGGTACGTAGTACGGGCACAAAGCGGGAACGAAAAAAAAGTCAAGCAGTATATTGAAAATGAAATAAACAGGCTTAACTTAAAAGATTTTGTTTCACAGGTTCTGATCCCTACTGAAAAGGTTTATCAGATAAGGAAAGGAAAAAAAGTTAGTAAAGATAGAAATTTTTTCCCCGGATACGTTTTAATTGAGGCAACACTCGTTGGAGAGATTGTACATACAATTAAAAACATTCCCGGTGTAATTAATTTCTTAGGAACAAAAGGCGAACCGGTTCCTTTACGTCAGGCTGAAGTTAACAGGATTTTGGGCAAAGTTGATGAATTATCAGAAAAAGAAGAAGAACTCAATACTCCTTTTATCATTGGCGAGACTGTGACAGTTATTGACGGACCTTTTAATAGTTTTAGCGGTGTAATTGAAGAGATCAATGAAGAGAAGAAGAAATTAAAAGTAATGGTAAAAATCTTCGGAAGGAAAACACCACTTGAATTAAGTTTTATGCAAGTTGAAAAGGAATAGAATTAGTCTTTCTAAAAGGAAATAAAAATCAAAAAAATGGCAAAAGAGATTAGTGGACTTATTAAATTACAAATCAAAGGCGGTCAGGCAAACCCTTCACCACCCGTAGGACCTGCATTGGGTTCAAAGGGTGTTAATATTATGGAGTTTTGCAAGCAATTCAATGCACGTACACAAGACAGCATGGGAAAAGTTATACCTGTTATAATTACAGTGTATAAAGACAAGACCTTTGATTTCATTATTAAAACTCCTCCTGTAGCTGTTCAGATACTGGAAGCTGCCAAGTTAAAATCAGGTTCTCCTGAATCAAACCGTAATAAAGTAGGTGCGATTTCATGGGAGCAGGTAAAACAAATTGCTGAAGGTAAAATGCCGGATTTAAATGCATTTACTATTGAATCGGCAATGAAAATGGTAGCAGGAACAGCAAGAAGTATGGGCGTTACTATAAAAGGTAATCCCCCGTTCTAATATTCAGTGAGTAGAGTTAAATGAAAAGAATTGGTAAATACTTTAATGCAAAGAAATGGCACAAATAGCGAAAAAAAGAAAAGAAGCTTTAACCAAAGTTGATAAAAACAAACTTTATCCTTTGACCGAAGCTACTGGTTTGGTAAAAAGTATCTCATATACAAAATTCGATGCTTCTGTTGATGTTGATGTTCGGTTAGGAGTTGATCCAAGGAAAGCAAACCAAATGGTTCGCGGATCTATTACACTTCCTCATGGAACTGGAAAAACAATGAGAGTACTTGTACTTTGTACACCAGAAAAGGCCGAAGAAGCTAAGGCTGCAGGCGCTGATTATGTGGGACTGGAAGAATTTATTGATAAAATAAAAGGCGGCTGGACAGATGTTGATGTTATCATCACTATGCCCAGCGTTATGCCAAAAGTTGGTGCTTTAGGTAAAATACTTGGCCCAAGAGGTCTTATGCCGAATCCTAAAACCGGCACGGTTACTATGGAAGTAGGCAAGGCTGTTAAAGATGCAAAAGGTGGTAAAATAGATTTTAAAGTTGATAAATTCGGAATAATTCATTCGCAAGTTGGTAAGGTTTCATTTGAAGCAGAAAAACTGACTGAAAATGCAAGAGAATTACTTCAGACAATCTTGAAACTAAAACCGGCTGCAGCAAAAGGGACATATATTAAAAGCATTTACATATCAAGTACTATGAGTCCTGGCATTCAAATAGAGCCAAAATCAATTACAGTGTAAAAATCCGAAGGGATATTTTAAAAACAGAAGAATTCTTATTTTATGAGAAAAGAAGAAAAAAATCAGATAATCGATTCCCTGGTAGAACAACTTAATACACGCAGTAATTTCTATCTTACTGATACTTCCGGTTTGAATGTTGATTCAACAAACAAGCTAAGAAGATTATGTTTTAAAAGAAATATTGAGTTACAGGTTGTGAAAAACACCTTACTTCAGAAAGCAATGGAAAAAACCAATAGGGATTTTGATTCATTGTTTGAAGTTCTCAAAGGTTCTACATCAATTATGTTCTCTGACACAGGGAATGTTCCGGCGAAACTTATTAAAGAATTTCGCAGGACTTTCAGCAAACCTATTTTTAAAGGCGCTTATGTTGAAGAAACATGTTTTATTGGCGAGAACCAGCTTGACGCCCTGGTAAACATAAAATCGAAGAACGAACTCATTGCAGATATCGTTTATTTATTGCAGTCACCGGCAAGAAATGTTATTAGCGCTTTGCAATCGGGTGGTAATAAAATAGCAGGAATCGTAAAAACTTTATCCGAAAAGGAATAAGGTAGTAAGAAGGTAATCAGTGAACGGTAAGCGGTAAACCGTAAAATAAAACTTAACGAACTTATTACCGTGTTCTTTGAAATTGAAAAGTAAAACAACGATGTTTTAAACTCCGGCAACGATGTTTCAAACTCCGGCAAAAGTGTTTGAAACTGAAAAATGAAGCAAAGCGTACAATAAATGAGAGAAAGTTCTCAATTAATTAAATATCAATTTTAAACAAATAATCAATAATAATAAAAACAATTAAAAACGTAATACAATGGCAGACATCAAAGCTTTAGCAGAACAGTTAGTGAATCTAACAGTAAAAGAAGTAAACGAATTAGCAAAAGTTTTAAAAGAAGAACATGGTATTGAACCGGCAGCAGCAGCAGTAGTTGCAGCAGGTCCGGCAGCAGAAGTTGCAGCCGTTGAAGAAAAGACCCAGTTCGATGTTATTCTTAAATCAGCAGGTGCAGCAAAACTAGCAGTTGTAAAACTTGTAAAAGAACTCACCAGCCTTGGTTTAAAAGAAGCTAAAGAACTCGTAGATGCAGCTCCTAAAGCAATTAAAGAAGCTGTAACTAAAGACGAAGCAAATTCACTGAAAAAACAGTTAGAAGACGCGGGTGCAGAAGTTGAAGTTAAGTAATAAAGTATATTAATAAGGTATTGACTTCTGCTGTTAATTACAGTCAGAAGTCTTTCCCTTATGGCACACGTTCATTTTACAGTTGTCGAATTTACTTATTATTAACTTAAAACTTCCAATCCTTGGCTTACAAAGATAAATACCAGCGAATCTGTTTTGCATCAACAGAAAACCAATTTGAATATCCTGATTTTCTTGAGATTCAACTAAAATCCTTTCAGGATTTTTTCCAGTTAGAAACTTCTTCCGAAAATAGAAAGAATGAGGGCTTATACAAAGTATTTGCCGAAAACTTTCCTATTACTGATGCCAGAAACAATTTCGTACTGGAGTTCTTGGATTATTATGTTGATCCTCCAAGATATTCAATAGATGAATGTAATGAAAGAGGCTTAACATATAGTGTTCCTCTGAAAGCAAAACTAAAATTGTATTGTACCGACCCCGAACACGAAGATTTCGAAACCATCATTCAGGATGTGTATTTGGGTACAATACCATATATGACACCAAAAGGCACTTTTGTTATCAATGGCGCTGAAAGAGTAATTGTGTCACAATTACACAGGTCACCCGGTGTTTTCTTCGGTTCAAGCAGGCATGCAAATGGCACACAGTTATATTCTGCCAGAATCATCCCGTTCAGGGGTTCCTGGATGGAGTTTGCTACGGATATCAACAATGTGATGTATGCATATATTGACCGAAAAAAGAAATTACCGGTTACTACTCTTTTGAGAGCA
This sequence comes from uncultured Bacteroidota bacterium, assembly GCA_963831005.1. Classification (GTDB taxonomy): domain Bacteria; phylum Bacteroidota; class Bacteroidia; order Bacteroidales; family CG2-30-32-10; genus CAWHOW01. The sequence goes on along the minus strand of CAWHOW010000031.1, from coordinate 13,024 downwards.
ATTGGTTTTGAAAGTGATAAAGATATTTTAGAAATCTTTAATCTTGCTGATGAAATAAAAGTTAGCAAATCCGGTTTGAAGAAATGTGTCGGAAGAAAACTTGCAGCCAGAGTTTTAAGGACTTGGGTAGAAGATTTCGTTGATGAAGATACCGGTGAAGTAGTATCAATTGAGCGTACCGAAGTTATCATTGACAGGGAAACTATTCTTGAGAATGACCATGTTGACCAGATCGTTGATTCAGGTACGAAATCAATATTGCTTCATAAAGATGAAGGTAATAGTGTTGATTTTTCAATCATCTATAATACACTTCAAAAAGATACAGCCAACTCAGCAAAAGAAGCAGTTGAATTTATTTACAGGCAGCTCAGAAATGCCGAACCTCCTGATGAAGAAACGGCCAGAGGAATCATTGATAAATTATTCTTCTCTGATAAACGTTATGATCTTGGAGAAGTAGGCCGTTACAGGATAAATAAAAAACTGAACCTTGAAACCGCAATGGATGTCAAGATTCTGACAAAAGAAGATATCATTCTTATTATCAAGTTCCTTATTGAATTGGTAAATTCAAAAGCAGAGGTTGATGATATAGACCATTTAAGTAATCGTAGGGTTAGAACCGTTGGTGAACAGCTATATTCACAGTTTGGAGTTGGCTTAGCCAGAATGTCACGTACAATTCGCGAACGTATGAATGTTCGTGATAACGAGGTATTCACCCCAACCGACCTTATTAATGCCAAAACACTTTCATCTGTTATTAATTCATTTTTTGGGACAAACCAATTGTCTCAATTCATGGATCAGACAAACCCGCTTGCTGAATTAACCCACAAGCGCAGGTTATCAGCTTTAGGTCCTGGTGGTCTTTCCAGGGAAAGAGCAGGCTTTGAAGTTCGTGACGTTCATTACACTCATTACGGACGTTTATGTACTATTGAAACGCCTGAAGGCCCTAACATTGGTCTTATTTCTTCACTCTGTGTTTATGCTAAGATCAATCACCTCGGTTTCATTGAAACTCCATACAGATCTGTTAAAAACGGCAAAGTTGAATTTAAGGAGGCGCCAATTTATCTAAGCGCTGAAGAAGAAGAAAAGAAAATTATTGCCCAGGCGAATGCCCCTTTATCAAAAGACGGGAAATTTGCGGATGCAAAAGTAAAAGCAAGATTCCTTGCCGATTACCCGATTGTTGAGCCTGAAAAGGTGGATTTAATGGACATTGCACCTAACCAGATCGCTTCAATTGCTGCATCGCTTATTCCATTCCTTGAACATGATGACGCTAACCGTGCCCTTATGGGTTCGAACATGATGCGCCAGGCTGTTCCTCTTATTAAGCCTGAAGCTTCAATAGTAGGCACGGGTCTTGAAGGATTGGTAGCACGCGATTCAAGAGTACTTATTGCTGCCGAAGGTACCGGCATAGTTGAATCGGTTGATGCAAATGAAATCGTGATCAGATATACAAGAACTGATGAAGAGAAACTTATTAGTTTTGACGATGATGTAAAAACATATAAGATACACAAGTTCCATAAAACGAACCAAAATACCTGCCTTAACCTGAACCCAATTGTTAGCAAAGGTGACAGGGTTAAAAAAGGACAACTAATTTGCGAAGGATACGGTACACGTAATGGTGAACTGGCACTTGGAAGAAACCTTACTGTAGCATTCATGCCATGGAAGGGATATAACTTTGAGGATGCTATAGTAATAAATGAAAAAGTTGTACGTGAAGACTGGTTTACTTCGCTTCATATTGATGAATTTATACTTGAAGTTCGCGATACAAAACGTGGTATTGAAGAACTTACAAATGATATTCCAAACGTTAGCGCTGAAGCCACCAAGGACCTTGATGAAAATGGCTTGATTCGTATAGGCGCTGAAGTTGTTGAAGGCGATATCCTTATCGGGAAAATCACTCCTAAAGGTGAAACCGATCCTACTCCTGAAGAAAAGCTGTTAAGAGCTATCTTCGGTGATAAAGCAGGTGACGTGAAAGATGCATCGCTTAAAGCGCCTCCTTCATTGAGAGGTGTTGTAATTGATAAGAAACTTTTCTCAAGGGTTATCAAAGACAGAAAAGCAAAAACCAAAGAAAAGGTTCTGTTATCAAAGCTTGAGGACGATTTCAACGAAGCTGAACTGAAACTTAAAGCCAAGCTGGTTGATAAACTTATTGTTCTTGTTGCAGGAAAAACCTCACAGGGAATTAATAACAACTTTAAAGAAGCAATGATTCCGCGCGGAGCAAAATTCACACAGAAGCTTCTTATGGGTGTTGATTATTCTAACATTAATCCCAGCAAGTGGACAACCGATAAAGATAAAAATGATCAGATTAAAGAACTGCTTCGCAATTATAATATTCAACAAAAAGTAATACTCGGCGATTATAACCGCAAGAAATTTTCGGCCACTGTTGGCGACGATCTTCCAAGTGGTATAGTTCAGCTTGCCAAAGTTTATGTTGCCAAGAAAAGGAAACTTAAAGTTGGCGATAAAATGGCCGGACGTCACGGGAATAAAGGTATCGTTGCAAGGATCGTAAGAGAAGAAGAAATGCCTTTCCTTGAAGATGGTTCCCCTGTGGATATTGTACTTAACCCGCTTGGTGTGCCTTCGCGTATGAACCTCGGGCAGATATACGAAACTGTTCTGGCATGGGCCGGGTTGAAATTAGGTCAGAATTTCTCCACTCCTATTTTTGATGGCGCATCTATTGACGATATTAATGAATATATGAAAAAAGCAGGCCTTCCTGATAATGGAAAGGTTTACCTGTACGACGGAGGCACCGGCGAACGTTTTGATCAGCAGGCTACAGTGGGTGTAATCTATATGATGAAACTCGGCCACATGGTTGACGATAAGATGCATGCACGTTCCATTGGTCCTTACTCATTGATAACGCAACAACCTTTGGGTGGTAAAGCCCAGTTCGGGGGTCAGAGGTTTGGTGAAATGGAAGTTTGGGCGCTCGAAGCATTCGGCGCAGCCAATATCCTTCAGGAAATCCTTACCGTTAAATCCGACGACGTGGTTGGACGTGCCAAAGCTTACGAAAGTATTGTTAAAGGAGATACAATGCCAATGCCCGGCGTTCCCGAATCATTCAATGTATTGGTTCACGAATTAAGAGGACTTGGGTTAAATATTTCTTTTGAATGAAACAACAGTTAATGAGAAGTTTTAGTCAAAGTTGTAGAAAGTCTGAACAGCGGATTGCAGTTTCTGTACAGCGGATTGCAACACCGGAACAGCGGATTGCAGTTCCAGAACAGCGGATTACAGTCCGAGAAAAGCGGATTACAGTCCGAGAAAAGCGGATTACAGTTCCGGAACAGCGGATTACTGACCCAGAAAAGCGGACTAGAAACATTATAAAGCGGACTATAATTTTTGAACACATGCCTGCATATTTCGTAGCGATGCGAATCGGACAGGCAGGTATTCTAAATCTAAAATCGTAAATAACAAATCGTAAATAACAAGATATGGCTTTCAGAAAAGAAAACAACGTAAAAAGCGCCTTCTCCAAGATCGTTATAAGCCTTGCTTCGCCTGAAGCAATCCTTGAACGTTCAAGCGGCGAGGTATTAAAGCCTGAAACAATTAATTACCGTACTTACAAGCCCGAAAGAGATGGATTATTTTGCGAAAGAATTTTCGGACCTGTAAAGGACTGGGAATGCCATTGCGGAAAATATAAAAGAATTCGCTATAAAGGTATCGTTTGCGACCGCTGCGGTGTTGAAGTTACCGAAAAGAAAGTTCGCCGTGAACGCATGGGGCATATCCAGCTTGTAGTTCCTGTTGCCCATATATGGTTTTTCCGTTCTCTTCCTAATAAAATAGGTTACTTGCTGGGGCTTCCTACCAAGAAACTTGATATGATTATATATTATGAACGATACGTGATCATTAATCCCGGTATAATTCAGGGCGAAAATCGGAACTATCTCGATTTCCTTACTGAAGAAGAATATTTCACCATCATGGAAAGCCTTCCGAAGGAAAACCAGATGTTAGATGATGATGATCCTAATAAATTTATTGCCAGGATGGGCGCCGATGCACTGTACGACTTGCTTAGCCGGCTTGACCTTGATAAACTTTCATACGATCTGCGCCATAAAGCAAATACCGAAACTTCACAGCAACGTAAGCAGGAAGCGCTAAAACGCTTGCAGGTTGTTGAAGCTTTCAGGGAAGCACAAAAGCGCATTGATAACAAGCCCGAATGGATGATAGTGAAAGTTGTACCTGTTATCCCGCCTGAATTAAGACCTTTGGTTCCGCTTGATGGCGGACGTTTTGCTACTTCCGATTTAAATGACCTTTACAGAAGGGTTATTATTCGCAATAACCGCTTAAGAAGACTTATTGAAATAAAAGCTCCTGATGTTATTTTACGTAATGAAAAGAGGATGCTACAGGAAGCTGTCGATTCATTATTCGACAATTCAAGAAAAGTAAATGCTGTAAAAACCGAATCGAACAGGGCGCTGAAATCACTTAGCGACAGTTTAAAAGGTAAACAGGGGCGTTTCCGCCAGAATTTACTTGGTAAAAGGGTCGATTATTCTGCACGTTCGGTTATCGTTGTCGGTCCCGAACTTAAACTTCATGAATGCGGTATCCCTAAAGATATGGCTTCCGAATTATTCAAGCCATTCATCATCCGCAAAATGCTTGAAAGAGGAATAGTAAAGACTGTTAAATCAGCAAAGAAAATTGTCGACAGGAAAGATCCTGTTGTTTGGGATATACTGGAAAATGTACTCAAAGGACATCCTGTTCTGCTTAACCGTGCTCCTACCCTGCACCGTTTAGGTATCCAGGCTTTCCAGCCAAAACTTATTGAAGGAAAAGCTATCCAATTGCATCCGCTGGTTTGTACTGCTTTCAACGCCGACTTCGACGGTGACCAGATGGCAGTTCATGTACCACTCGGCCCGGCAGCTATTCTTGAAGCACAAATTTTGATGCTTGCATCGCACAATATCCTTAACCCTGCCAATGGAGCGCCTATCACAGTTCCTTCGCAGGATATGGTTCTCGGGCTTTATTATCTTACCAAAGGACGCAAAAGCACTCCTGAATTCCCTGTTAAAGGTGAAGGAATGACTTTCTATTCTCCTGAAGAAGTTATTATTGCCGAAAACGAAAAGAAAATTGACATTCATGCTTTCATTAAAGTAAGAATTGATGATAATGGTGAATCAAAGATAATTGAAACAACAGTTGGCCGTGTTATTTGTAACCTTGTTGTACCTAAAGAATATGGCTACCTAAATGAACTTCTAACCAAGAAATCGCTAAGGGATATTATTGGCGCTATCTTAAAGAAAACCGGAGTAAAGACAACTGCACAATTCCTGGATGATCTTAAAGACCTCGGTTTCAGAATGGCATTCAAAGGTGGATTATCCTTTAAATTGAGCGATGTTGTTATTCCTGAAATGAAAGGTGCACTCGTTGAACAGGCTAATGCCGAAGTTGACGAAGTTATGGGTAACTACAGCATGGGTTTAATAACCAACAATGAAAGATATAACCAAATTATTGATATCTGGACACACACCAATTCAAAGGTTACACAATCGTTGATGGACAGGTTATCGAAAGATAACGCCGGCTTCAACCCTGTATATATGATGCTTGATTCAGGCGCCCGTGGTTCAAAAGAACAGATCAGGCAGCTTTGCGGAATGAGAGGTTTGATGGCTAAACCACAAAAATCAGGAGCTTCCGGTGGAGAAATCATTGAGAACCCGATTCTTTCTAACTTTAAGGAAGGATTATCTATTCTCGAATATTTTATTTCAACTCACGGTGCCCGTAAAGGTTTGGCCGATACAGCTCTTAAGACTGCTGATGCCGGTTACCTTACCCGTCGTTTGGTTGACGTATCACAGGATGTTGTTATTAACGAAGAAGATTGCGGAACATTAAGAGGATTAACAACAACAGCGCTTAAAAATAATGAAGAAGTTGTGGAAAGTCTTTCCGACAGGATACTCGGGCGTTCCTCGCTTCATGATATTTATCATCCTATTACCGGAGATTTAATTATAAGCGCAGGGCAGGAACTTACTGAAGATATTTGCAGCGTTATTGAAGATTCACCAATTGAAGCGGTTGAAATTCGTTCGGTACTTACCTGCGAATCCAAACAAGGTGTATGTACCAAATGTTATGGTCGTAACCTTGCAACAGGATACCTTGTTCAGAAAGGGGAAGCTGTTGGAGTTATTGCAGCCCAGTCAATAGGTGAACCTGGAACACAGCTTACATTGCGTACATTCCACGTCGGTGGTGTTGCAGGTGGGAATATTGCATCTTCTTCTAATATTATTTCCAAGTACGACGGCGTGCTTGAAATTGATGAGCTTCGTTACGTTGAATATACAAGTCCGTCTAAAGATAAATACGATATTGTTATCGGGCGTTCCGCAGAAATGCGCATCATGGACAAGAATACCAGCATAATATTAACAAACAGCCAGATTCCTTACGGTTCCAGGCTTTATTTCCGAAATGGGAAAACGGTGAAGAAAGGTGATATTATTTGCGATTGGGATCCATTCAATGCTGTAATTCTTTCCGAACACCAGGGAAAAGTTCAATTCGAAAATATTATTGAAAACTTAACTTTTCACGTTGAATCGGACGAACAAACCGGTTACCATGAAAAGGTTATTATTGAAAGCCGCGATAAAACAAGAAACCCGTTTATTAATATTTTAAGTTCAACCAAGGAAATTATCAAGACTTATGATATTCCTGTAGGAGCGCATATATCAGTTAACGATGGCGACAAGATCATCGCGGGCGATATTCTTGTAAAGATTCCGAGAACCGTTGGTAAAGCAGGCGATATAACAGGAGGTCTTCCGCGCGTAACCGAATTGTTCGAAGCACGTAACCCTTCCGATCCTGCCGTTGTTGCTGAAATTGACGGTGTAGTTGCTTTCTCTAAGAAAATTAAAAGAGGTAACCGTGAAGTCATCATCACATCAAAAACAGGTGAAGAAAAACGTTATCTTGTTCCGTTAACCAAACAGATACTTGCACAGGAAAACGATTATGTACGTGCAGGAACTCCATTGTCCGACGGAGCTGTTACTCCTGCCGACATACTTGCTATTAAAGGACCTACAAAGGTTCAGGAATACATTGTTAACGAAGTTCAGGAAGTTTACCGTTTGCAGGGTGTTAAGATTAACGATAAACATTTCGAGGTTATTGTTCGCCAAATGATGCGTAAGGTTGAAATTATTGACCCGGGCGATACCAAGTTCCTTGAAGGCGAGATTTCGAATAAATCAGATTTCTTTGAAGAAAACGACTGGATATTTGGAAAGAAAGTTGTTATTGAAGCAGGCGATTCTCCAAATATGATTCCCGGACAGATTATCACTGCAAGGAAATTAAGAGACGAGAATTCGATGCTGAAACGTAAAGATAAAAAGCTGGTTGACGCACGCGATGCTGTTCCTGCAACATCTAGTCAGATACTGCAAGGTATCACAAGGGCTTCATTACAGGTGAAGAGCTGGCTATCGGCTGCATCATTCCAGGAAACAACAAAGGTTCTTACAGAAGCTGCAGTTAACGGTAAGGACGATGGACTGAATGGCTTGAAAGAAAATGTTCTTGTCGGGCATTTGATACCTGCCGGAACTGGCTTGAGAGAATACGATAATATTATTGTTGGCTCGCTTGAAGAATATGAATCCCTTATGGCTTCAAAAGAAGCTATTGCAGAGTAAAATTGTAAAATATAAAAATTCCAAGTATGGTAACAGTCAAAAACATTCTTGATAAAAAGGGGAATAAAGTTTTTTCAATCAGTCCTGATCAATCAGTTTTCGAAGCATTAAAAATATTAGCCGATAATGAAATCGGAGCAGTCTTAGTTATGAGAGATGATAAGTTGCTAGGCATTTTTTCAGAAAGGGATTATGCCCGTAAATTGATTTTGAAAGGTTTTTTCTCTAAAGAATCAAAAGTTAGTGATGTCATGACTAAAGCATTGGTTGTTGTGGCTCCCAAGACTGATATTTTTGTGTGCATGGGAATAATGACTGAGAAAAGATTCAGGCACTTGCCAGTTATAGATAATGGTAAGCTTGTTGGGATTATCAGTATTGGTGATATTGTAAATGCTATTATACATACACAAGAAGACCTGATTAAAAATCTTGGAAACTACATAAGCGGAGGCGGATACGGGCATACAGAATAAAGTTTCTAATACCCCATTATTAATTTCAATATAATAATTTAATCTATTTTCATTATGGCTGACGAACAAAATGTCCAAAATCAGATTAATATTGAATTACCTGAGGATGTAGCTGAAGGTGTTTATTCAAATTTGGCTATAATAACTCATTCTAACTCAGAGTTCGTTATAGATTTTATTAAGATGCTTCCGGGTATACCTAAAGCTAAAGTAAAATCGCGCATAGTGCTTACACCCCAACATGCGAAACGTTTGCTTTCCGCACTAAAAGATAATATTTCAAAATTTGAAAGTGCTCACGGTAATATAAAGCTTGAAGAATTCAGCGCATTCCCGATGAATTTTGGTGGCCCTATTCCACAGGCCTGATTTCAAAATAGATTAGATCCTGAAAGTGGTTTGTTAACTAATCTTTCTTTACCATATTTGGTATTTTGAATCTACAAAATTGTTATTCTTCATCATACCTTGATGAAGGACATTTCCCAATGAATCACATAATTTAGCATATCCATTAATAGTGTCATTAACCCATGAGCCTATCAATCTGTTCCTTTTCTTAGTATATAAAGTGCCTGGACCATTACGAAGATTCTTACTGAATAATCCTTCAAATTTTAATCCACCTGGCCAAATGAATATTCCATTACCTTCTCTTACATCATTTTTCCAATATCCATCGTAAACAGTACCATCAGCATATCGGGAAATCCCCTTGCCATTTCTTTTGCCGTCTTTCATTTCGCCATTATACCCGCATTCATAATGTATCTCGTATAAATACGTCTGTGGTTTTTTAGGATCTGCATCCTGAGTATGTGAAATTAATTTAAATTTCTCCGAATTTTTCAATAATGCAGGCTGCAGATAACGACCGGTTGAGGAAAAACCTAGCTCATCAAGCACTACATGAGTAGCTCTGTTTGCTTTCATATTTGCAACCAGGCTATCTGCACTTAAAGTATTTCGATAGCCGACTGTTTTACAGTTAGAATACAAATAAAATAATTCAGGTTTACGGCAAACCACAACAGAATTTGGTGGAATATTTGCTTTTGCCCATTTGGCAATTTCAAAATATTGAGCATAACCGGGAGGCATTGTTCCCTTCGCACTATTAACTAAATAAGGTATTCCATCCTTTAGTACTAAAATAAAAAGTAAAAAGATAAATGGCAATACGCTGATCCTAATTTTTTCATTAAAATTAATTCTTTTTGAAAGCCAGGATAATCCTTCAAAAGCAGACAATAGAATAAGCATATACAAGAATGGAACAATGGGTAACATTAAACGTACTCCAAACCAAACTTCTGGAACTGCAATTAGAACAATATAGGTTCCAAACATATATGCCATAATCAGCCATTTTAATTCACGAATACAAAAGAAACCTATAATTCTTAATGCAATAAAGAATATCCAATAACCACTTTCTGTCATTAGGTTTAGGATTAAGGTAAGTATTATTATCGTCAATCCTATATCCAAGCAAGGCGCTTGGTATTTCCATAGTAACATAACGCATAGTATTTTTCTTAATTCTGGCAATCCAGTCTGCAGTTTCAGTGCGGCCTAATTCTGGACGATAATGGTTTCTTTAATGTTATTTGGCTTTCAACCTGATATTCTTCACCAAGTGATTTGTTTCTCAAATACCATGGCAATGCAAATAAAAAGATCCAGCTATTACTATACATTGCCATTTTCCAATTTTTTTCAAAAAGAAAATACAATAATTATTGCGCCTATTAGAATCGTGCCAGTTGGTCGAATATAATAACTTAATATCAAAAAGATAAAAAATAACCAAAAATTATAATCTTTAAACGGAAGCTTTTGTTTTTCCATTCGAATTAAAAAATAAATGGTTCCCAAAGAAGTAAATATAAATGGTATCTCAGTCATTGCAATGATTGAATAATTCAGTATATGCATGTTTAATGTAGTAAGTAATGCAATTACAAAAGAAAGATGCTTATTCTTTGTAAGTCTGATTGAGATCAAATACAAAAAAATGAGGCTGCCAAAAAGAAAGAACCCATTAGCCTTATTCATTATCTCAATTCTTTCTCCAAAAACTTTCATCACTATTGCGGAAATAAATGGGTAGCCAGGAGTAAACCAATTTGCAGGGGAATTTAAAGGTGAATTAATATTAGTATATCCATGCCTTTGCAATTGCTTTTCCGGTAATATAATAAACTGCATTATCACCGCCAAGCCATAGCTTTTTATCATATACTTTGTTGTAAACGCTAAGTACAACTATAAGCAAAATGAAAATGTATAATAAATCAATCCAACTCACCTTGCCGGCCAGTAGATATTTTTTCTTTGCAATTGGTGTAGCTTTAGTTTGAGAAGGTTTTGCCTTTGCATTCTGTTTCGCCATATCAATAGAATTTACTCTTTTTTATATTTTTATTTTTAGAAGTATAAACTCGCTTACTTTGCAAAAATATAACTTGATAATAAATTCCCCAAATAAAAGCTTTTGTGTGAATAATTTGTCTAATATTAAAACGAAGCATAATTAATGTATTTTTATTTTGTGCCACTAATAATCAATGATCCAGCAAATTGATTAACTATTGGAATTTTCTCCAAGAACAAACAAAAAGGAATCATAAATTTCAGAAAAGATTTTGGAATTGCAGGATGTAAAAAATCAAACGGATATACGATGACTTCATGAAAACCTGCTTTTAGAAATTTTTTAGTGATTCCATGCTTTGTAAATGCTGTCTCATCTGGAGAATCACCAGCCATTTTCTTAATAAAAGGAATATTTTTTTGAACTGCAATTTGCGGATTCATCATATTTGGTTCTGTGAAAATAAATTTTCCACCGGGTTTTAGTAAGCGATAAATTTCTTTTATTGCATCTTCGACCTCCAAATGATGTAATATTGAACTGCCAACAATAAAATCAAATTTTTCATCTTTAAATGATGTATTATAGGCATTTTCAATTAAAATATTGACATTCGGAAATACTAGTCGTTTCTTTGCTAAACTGATTAACTCAGGTGAAATATCAATTGCAGTGAAATTATTATTTGATTTTACAAGTTCTAATGTAAAAAGACCTGTTCCGCACCCTATTTCCAGAATGTCTTTATTTTGGTCACCAATAAATGATAAAAATATTTGGCATCTTCTTTCCCATCGAATTTTGCCAGCAGGAGAAGACCAATTCCATATATTTTCTCCTTTTTCATAAATATATTTACCATGTTCAATTTCATTATCTATTCTTCCCTTAGTTTGCATGTGACAAGCTTTAAATGTTATATATATAGAATGGTTATTAAATAAATTTTATTTTCCTCATTGCAAAAATCAACATCTTGAGTAAGATTATTCCATGTTTCCATCGGCTTATATTTGTATCACCATAGGTGCGATTCCTGTACCTGATTGGGATCTCAATAATCTTCAAAGCAAGTTTTGTCGAGCCAAAAATCAAATCAAAATCTCCAAAAGGGTCGAAATCTCCAAAATAACTTCTGTTCTCAATAAGCTTTAAATAATTCTTCCTCGATATGACTTTAGTACCGCACAACGTATCTTTAAATGGCTGCCCTATAAGAAAGGAAAAGCTTATCGCAAAAAATTTATTTCCAATCATATTCATGAATCGCATGGCTTGTTTCTCCATAGGGTAAACCAATCTGCTTCCGTTAATAAATTCTCCTTTATTATCCTTTATTGCATTATAAAACTTATAAATATCCTCTGGAGGTACTGTCATGTCTGCATCATAGATCATCAGAATATCATTATTGGCTAAAGAAAAACCTTTGCGAACGGCATCTCCTTTACCTTTCCCATCCTGCTGTCCTATGATTATTTTTCTTGACGAAGAATACTTTTGAGTAACGGTTTTAATTTTATCCCAGGTATTATCGGTAGAATTGCCTTCAATAAAGATCAATTCATCATCCTCGGTAAACTTTGGAAGCTTTTTTACAATCTCTTCAATATTTCCCTCTTCATTTCTTGCAGGGACAACTATAGAAACAGTTTTCAATGCTTCATTAATCTTAGGCCTGGCAATTACTATATTGACCAGGGAAAATAAATTGAAAAAGGGTAAGGGTGCAATATAACGGTTGAAAAACCAACTGAGCAACGGGATATATAATGGGAAAATAATTTTAGCATCTCTTCGCACAATCTCAAAATCTGTGAGTGCTAATATGTTCTCTATATCACCATGTCTTATCCAGTTTTCTTCAGGTGTTCGGGATCTAATTCTTAGAAAAGTAGCCAACTTTACAAAAGGCTTCCAAAGGTTGCTGTAATAAATAATTATTATTCTTGTCCCCGATTTTACATGTTTATGAATCTTTCCAATAAATTGCTGTACATCCTTTTCATAATTTACGTTAGAATTAAGTATAATAAAATCGGAATTATCGGAAGGAATTGTTTCCGGATCATCAATAATTTTATAACTATTGCTTTTAATATTTTGCTGTAATATTTTATTTTGCTGATTGCCTATTTCAATCACTGAAGATGACTCATTGATATAAAATGACAGGTGTCTTGATATTAATTTATATAAATATTTTTTCAAGCAGACAATGTGTTTTTGTGTACAGCGAAAATAGTTAAGCTGTTTTCATCACTTTATGGTGCGAAAACCTTTCATTTTTAATGGAGGCAAATATAAAAACTATTTTTTGCTTTAACCTTTAATTAATCAATTCTTTTAATTAGTGATAAGAAGCTGTTAATTAG
>CAWHOW010000030.1:0-25218 GCA_963831005.1 uncultured Bacteroidota bacterium | reverse complement strand
AACCGCATACATAACGAATGAGGGTGATGGATTAACTCCAGGTACAGTAAGTGTAATAAACTGTGCAACCAATGCTGTTATAGCTACAATTCCGGTTGGTTATAAACCGATGGGTGTATCTGTGAGCCCTAATGGAAGCACAGTATATGTTACGAATTATGCTGATTTGACAGTAAGTGTAATAAACACAGCTACAAATACTGTTTCGGCTACAATTACTATTGGCCCTTGGGGTTCTTCTGGTACTGATGGTGTGTGTGTGAGCCCAGATGGAAGCAAGGTATATGTTGCAACAAATGGATTTACAAATACAGTAAGTGTAATAAACACATCTACTAATGCTATTACGGCTACTATTACAGGTTTTAATCAACCGTATGGTGTAGCTATAAGCCCTGACGGAAGCAAGTTATATGTTGAGAATGGGGGTACTAGTTCAGTACATATAATAAATACTGCTACTAATACTCTTACAGATTCAATTGCAGTTAGTGCTGGTGGCATGTGTGTGAGCCATGATGGAAGTAAGCTATATGTTACGACTGCTGATACCGTAAAAGTAATAAACACCGCTACAAATACTGTTTCGGCTAAAATTAAAGTTGGTTCTGGTCCTTCTGGTATATGTATAAGCCCCGATGGAAGCCAAGTATATGTTGCTAATAGTGATGCCGGTACGGTAGATGTTATAAATACTGCTAGCAATACTGTTACAGCAACAATTTCAATTGGTAATGATTCTGAGCCTGCTGGTATATCTGTAACCCCCGATGGAAGCAAGGTATATGTTGCAAATGAAGGTTCTAATTCAGTAAGTGTAATTAGCACTGCTTCTAATACGATTACTGCTACAGTTTCGGTTGGTAATTATCCGTATGCATTTGGGAATTTTATTTCAATTGCTAATGTTGGTATTAATCCGCAAAACACAGAATATGAAAATATTTCTATTTATCCCAATCCTGCTATCAATATTTTGCAAATACAAACGGATGTGCAAATAAAAGAAATAGAGATTACGGATATTACAGGAAGGCTGCTTTATACAACCACTGCTAAAACCATTGATTGCAGTGGTTTTTCAGGCGGCGTCTATTTTATAAAGGCAACAACAGAAAAAGGGGTGGTGGTTAGGAAGTTTGTTAAGGGCTAACCAACGCTTCTATACGTCCCGCGTCATCTTGAGTAGCCCTTCCTTCGTCAGGATAAACTCCGCGTATCGAAAGAAAGCGGAACTCCTCATCGTGACAGACGGTGTAACTCTTGTGGTTTAAATAACCTGCCGGCAGGCAGGCAAGTAACTAATTAACTTAATATCTATTACTCAATTTTATTATCCAATTCCTTAACCATACCTATCAGTTCCGTCATTGAATTAATTATCTTATCGGCATAAGGAAACTTGCCCTTAGCGCAATTTTCATTGAACAGTATGGTTTGCATGCCTGCTGCTTTGGCCCCTTCGATATCTTTTTTATAATCGTTGCCAATCATTATGCATTGAGCGGGATGAATTTTAATTTTATCACAAATCGCATGGAAAAAACGTTCATCAGGCTTTTCATGACCCAGCTCTTTCGAGGTGAAGAAAAAATAAAAGTATTTTACAATATGTACTCTTTTCAACGCTTTACGCATTAAAAGTGTATCGGAAAAACCCGCATTGGAGGCTATGCAATTAATATAGCTGTGCCTGAGTTCGTCCAAAGCATCTTTAACGTGCGGGATTTCTTCAACATGTTCCCATTCAAACATCGGTCCTTTACTTTTTGGGAAATCGCGCATCACGGTATTACCCCAGTCGAATATCAAAGCTTTTATCATATAGAATTAAAAAGAATATTATTAAACTTAATAAATTTTATAAAACATATTACTGTGTAATGATTTTCTTCCTTAATTAATCATTATTTATTCATCATATTAAACAGCAATTCCTTCTTTTCTTTCAGGTTCTTTGCAGTGCCAATGGCAGCTTCAAACTCGTCATTCTTCAATGCCTGCAGGGTTTCGGCCATAAACTCATCAACACTGATACCTCCATGCGATGGAGCAGCATTTCCCCGGTGATCATGACCTAATTCAGTATCAACAGCCGGAGGAGCCACTTCAAACACCTTGATATTTGTGTCCTTTAAAAGATAGCGCAGCGATAATGTAAATGAGTGAATCCCTGCCTTAGTCGCACAATAAATAGACATGAATGCAAGCGGCACATAAGCCAGCCCTGAGCTGATATTGATAATTGCAGCCGACTTCTTCGTCTTCAGATGTTCAACAAACAATGAGCACAAATGAATGGGAGCCGTGAAATTTGTTTCCACTTCCTGCCTTACCTTAAGCAGATTAAAGCTTTTATCAATTCTTTGTCCTGTTTGTATGCCGGCATTATTGATCAATACATTAACTTCAGGATACTCCCTCTTTATCCAGTCAATCAACTCTCTTCTGTCGTTTTCATTACTAACATCGCAGCGATAAGTAATAATGGATGGAATGCGTTCACTAATTTTTTTAAGCCTGTCCTCCCTCCTGCCACAGATAATTACGACATTTCCAAGTTTAGACAATGCTTCGGCAAAGCCTAATCCTAAGCCTGATGTACCTCCGGTAATTAAAACAGTATTTCCTTTAAGTTCCATGATATATATTTATTAGTCTTCTCCAAAAATGGGATTAAATTTCTCTCTGCAAAATTACACAATTTGCATTGACAGCGAAAACACAATCATTAAATGTTTTTACTTTTTCAGAACATCAACAAAAGCATCACCTTTTAAATAAGGGATCACGTTTGTTGTATCAGGTGTGAAACAATATTCCAATACATCATCCAGTCCCAGTCGCTTCAGCCGGTGACGATGAGCAGCTTTTTCCATATATGCAAGCATATCGGGTTTTGCTGCATGCCACAGGTCAATAGCAGCAGCAGTGGAATCACAATTTGAGGAAAACCCATTAGCAAGTAATCGCTCAGCAAGAGCGCCTGCAAACACGGTATCTTCAAGATTGAATTTGTTTTTCCAGCCGGCGCAAAACAACACTATATTCTTATTCCAGCTTGCAAGCCATTTAGTCAAAACCGATATATTAGAAAATGCCCCAAGCACAACAGTATCCGATATCTTTGCTTTAGCTATGGTTTGAGTGCCATTGGTAGTAGTAATAACAATCTTCTTCCCTTTCACATTTTCTTCAGTAAAGTTAAAAGGGGAATTGCCGAAATCAGCGCCTTCAATTACAATTCCATCACGTTCGCCTGCTATCAGGTATCCTAATGGTCTGTATTTCTTTGTTTCTTCAATCTCCGACAAAGGCAGCATTTCTATAGCGCCATTCTTTAATGCAGTGCAAATGGCAGTTGTAGCTCTTAGAATATCAATAACGACAACAGTAAAATTCTCCTGTGTCAGTAAATGATTAAACAAGGGAGGTGCAAAGCAGGTTTCTATAGTGGGCTGTGTTTTATTCATCAGAATAATTGATAAAATCAAACGTTAACCTTTGTAAAAAGGAAACTTTACCACTTTCGCTTTAAGGGCTTTATCGCGTACTTTAATAAATATTTCAGAACCTTCAGAAGAATAAGATGTTTTTACATAGCCCATGCCTACCGGTATTTGCAGTGATGGGGCTATTGAACCCGAAGTAACTTTCCCAATATTAAATCCTTCTTTATCAACAATTTCATAATCGTGGCGGGCAATACCTTTATCTATCAATTCGAACCCGATAAGCTTCCTGCAAACGCCTTCAGTCTTTTGCTTTAGTAAAGCCTGTTTATTGATGAAATCTTTTTCGTTTGTAAATTTTGTGATCCATCCTAATCCTGCTTCAATAGGAGAAGTTGTATCGTTTATGTCATTACCATATAAACAGAAACCCATTTCAAGACGTAATGTATCCCTTGCGGCAAGACCAATTGCTTTAATTCCATATTCTTTGCCTGCTTCCATAACAGCATACCATATTTTATCAGCATCTTCATTGGCGAAATATATCTCACACCCGCCCGAACCTGTATAACCGGTAGTTGAGAAGATAACATCTTTCACACCTGCAAAATCAAGTTTTTTAAATGTATAGTATTCCATGTTGATAACAGGAGTAGATGTAAGCTTCTGCATAGCTTTCAAAGCATTTGGTCCCTGTATGGCGAGTTGTGAAATTTCATCAGAAGCGTTGTAAAGTGTAGCACCCATCTTATTCTGCTTATTGCACCATTCCCAGTCCTTATCAATATTTGCTGCATTTACCACGAGCAAATATGTTTCCGCATTAATGCGATAAACAAGAAGGTCATCCACTATACCACCTTTATCATTGGGAAAACATGAATACTGAACTTTACCATCCACAAGCTTTGAAGCATCGTTAGATGTAATCCACTGAACATAATCTAAAGCTTTAGGCCCCTTAACCCAGAACTCGCCCATGTGCGAAACATCAAAAACACCAACTGATTTCCTTACTGCTTCATGCTCAGCAATAACACCTTCATACTGAACAGGCATATTATAACCTGCAAAAGGGATGATCTTTGCACCTAATGCTTCATGCATTTTTAAAAAAGCTGTATTTTTCATTATCATTAAATTTAACGTATGTCAATTATTTCTTAATACAAAACAAAAGTATAAATTCTAAATACACTTAAGGAATAATCCGCAATATTTTTCTGTTTAATTAAAATATTCATATGGAAAAAACCAATTATCTTTGAATGTTGAAAATTTAACATTAATGAATATTGCCTTAAAGAACAATACTCCCCGCTGGATTATTTTTATCATTGACTTAATGATATGCGCATTTTCAGTGATTATTGCATATCTCCTGAGATTTAATTTTAAAATCCCGGCTAATGAATTCAGTGATCTTCCAAAAGTTTTGTTAGCAATTCTAGTCATCAGGATAATAAGCTTCATTATTACTAAAACTTATGCAGGAATTGTTAGGTATACCAGCACTCGCGATGCTGTCAGAATATTTTTAGTTGTTACTTCGGGCAGTATTATTTTTATCATTATCAATCTTATTTCTTATTATTTCATAAATAACACTTTTCCTATTCCTTTTTCAATAATCATCATTGATTACCTATTCACAGTGTTTGTAATGAATGCATTTCGCATCATTGTAAAAGTTACCTTTTCTGAAATGCAGAATCCTGCAAAACCCAAATCCAACGTTATCATATTTGGCGCAGGCGAAGCGGGTATCTTTACTAAAAGGGCACTTGACAGGGATGCCGGCACTAAATATAATGTTATTGCTTATATTGATGATAATCCGAAAAAAACAGGAAAGACAATGGAAGGCATCAATATATTCGGTCCTGATAAACTTCAGAACCTTTTAGAAACAAAAACCATTGCTCATATAATCATTTCTATCCAGAACCTTAATTCTGCAAGGAAAAAGGAAATCAGTGAACTGTGTCTTCAATACAATACCAAAGTACTTGTAGTTCCCCCTGTAGACAGATGGATTAACGGGGAGCTGAGTTTTAAACAAATAAAAAAAATAAACATTGAAGACCTGCTTGGACGCGATGTAATTAAACTGGATGAAAAAGAAATTTCAAAACAGATAAGAGATAAAATAATCCTGGTAACGGGTGCCGCCGGTTCCATTGGAAGCGAGCTTGTAAGGCAGATAGCACTTTATTCTCCCAAGAAAATAATTCTGCTTGATCAGGCCGAAACACCATTGTTTCATATGGATCTGGAGATGTTTGAAAAATTCAGAGGATGTAACTTTGAAGTTGTTATAGGAGATATTAGAAATTTGGAAAGGATGCAGCGCCTGTTCGATTATTTTAAACCTGAAATTGTTTATCATGCTGCTGCATATAAGCATGTTCCTATGATGGAGAATAATCCTTCGGAAGCAGTGTTTACCAATGTGGAAGGAACAAAGATTTTAGCTGATCTTTCTGTTTCTCATAAAGTTGAAAAATTCGTAATGATCTCAACTGATAAGGCCGTTCATCCTACAAGCGTTATGGGTGCTTCCAAAAGGATTGCCGAGATATATGCTCAGTCAATGAATAAGCTGAACAAAACCAAATTCATAACTACGCGGTTTGGAAATGTTCTTGGTTCAAGCGGTTCGGTTATTCCCCTGTTCAAAGAACAAATTGATAAGGGAGGTCCTATAACCATTACAGATCCGAATGTAACACGCTATTTCATGACTATTCCCGAAGCTTGTAGTTTAGTGCTTGAAGCCGGTGCAATGGGAAAAGGCGGCGAGATATTCATTTTCGACATGGGTAAATCTGTGAAGATTGTAGAGCTTGCAAAGAAAATGATACAGTTATCGGGGCTTACATTAGGGAAGGATATTCAAATAACATATACAGGACTCAGACCGGGTGAAAAGATGTATGAAGAATTATTAAACGATAAGGAAAACACTATTCCCACACATCATCCCCAGATAATGATCGCCAAGACTCAGGAATCGGATTTAGAAAAAACAGCCAAAGAAGTGGATGAACTGATCAGCCTTTTCAATACACAGAAAAACTTTGATATTGTAAAAAAGATGAAGCAGATGGTTCCTGAATATATCAGCAATAATTCAGTATTTGCTGAACTGGATAATTAAATCTTATGCAATAGCTTTAGTTACAAGTTCTGCAGCATCCTGTAATTGTATAGCTGAAAAAACCTTCAAACCCGAATCATCTATTATCCTTTTCGCTTCTACGGCATTGGTTCCCTGCAAACGAACAATAATAGGGACTTTTATTTCGCCAATGTTTTTATAGGCATCTACAATTCCATTTGCTACCCTGTCGCAGCGAACGATACCGCCAAAGATATTTACAAGAATGGCTTTAACATTTGAGTCCTTCAAAATAATTCGAAAAGCTTCTTCTACCCTCTTGGCATTTGCTGTACCGCCTACATCAAGGAAGTTAGCAGGCTCACCACCCGACAGTTTAATAATATCCATAGTAGCCATGGCAAGTCCAGCACCATTCACCATGCAACCAACATTGCCGTCGAGTTTTACAAAATTCAAACCGAAACTCCCGGCTTCCACTTCCATGGGGTCTTCTTCATTCAGATCGCGCATCGCTAAAATATCAGCATGGCGGAAAAGAGAATTATTATCAATGGTAACTTTTGCATCGGCTGCATACACTTTGTTATCGCTGGTTTTAATTACCGGATTTATTTCAATAAGAGTGGCATCTAAACCACAGTAGGCATTATAAAGAGAATTAACGAATGAGACCATTTCTTTATTTGCTACACCTTCAATACCCAAATTGAAAGCCACTTTCCTACACTGAAATACCTGCAAACCTACTTTCGGGTCGATCTCTTCCTTGAAAATCAATTCAGGGGTTGCGGCAGCTACATCTTCAATACTCATTCCACCTTGTGGTGAATACATTATTATGTTCCGCCCAGTTTGCCTGTTAAGCAGTATCCCTATATAAAACTCCTTTGGTTCTGTTTCACCTTTATAATAAATGTTTTGCTCTATAAGTATCTGGTTCACCTTTTTCCCTGCAGCTCCAGTTTGTGGTGTTACAAGCTGCATTCCAAGGATATTGGAAGCATGTAATTTCACTTCTTCAAGGCTTTTGGCAATTTTCACACCGCCTCCTTTACCCCTGCCGCCGGCGTGAATCTGAGCTTTCACGGCCCAAACTTCCGAACCAATTTTGTTTTGAAGCATTTTGGCAGCATCTACAGCAGCATCCGGAGTGTTAACTACCATTCCTTCGGGAACGGCAACATTAAACTTTTTAAGCAAAGATTTGCTTTGATATTCATGTAAATTCATACGTTACAATATATTTATCTTATAGGATTCATTCATGCAAAATTAAAATAAAATCTTATATAATTTACATTCATAATAGTCATTAAAAAAATTAGAACACCTTAAGTACTCCAAACTTGTACTGCTAGCATTATCGCACAGATACTGCACAATTTAAGCAATTTTACACCTAAATATCTATTGGATTAGAAACTTAGCTGTTTTTAAAAGTTTGTCATTATTAAACAGTTGGTAGAAATACATCCCTTTTGCAAGTGTGCTGCAATTAATAACAGTCTGTTTACTTCTTATGCTGATTTCATTCAGTTTATTGCCAAGCATATCAATAATAACAAACTTAGTATCTTTAAAATTCATTATAGAATTAATGTTTAAGTAAACAGGCGAGTTTTCAATTGCAGGGTTTGGATATAAATTCACATCGCTAATAACAGGGTTAACATCATTTAGTCCAAAGGGGCTGCCGCCAATATCAATAAAATTCTGATAAAACTCCTGATAATACATATTGGCAACAACAGCATTATGAACAATCACTGTGTTTTCATCATTGTAATAGTTAGCCGTAGAAGACCAGTTGTGTGAACCGGTTACCACCTGAGGATCGGAAGAGGGATTTGAGGGGTCAATAATGGCAAACTTGTTATGGTACAGGCAAGAATAAGTTTCATTAAAAATTTTAAAATAAGCAGGTCCAAGCGCTGCGCTAAGAGTAGTATAAGGTGGGTATCCCTCGCTGTATGAATCCATAATTCCGGCAGTTAAAACACCTGCGCTGTGCCTGGCTATAATTGCATTAGCCATATTGCCTTCGGTAAATGTATATACCCCAAAATATAAATCAGTATTAGCTGAATTCAGTGCATTGATTATATGACTTTCGGTATTATCGGTAGGACTGAACCAGAGATCAACTGTTGAACCGCCAATTGTAAAATGATGTGTCCATAAAGGATCTGTTTTATCTGGTCCAAATTTGGAATTTGCGGAATTAGGTGTAGTAGTAGTACTGCCCCACATTTCATTGAATTCCCTTGTATATGCATGTGCAAGGCCTGAATCCTGAAAAATAATCACATTATCCCAATCTGAATTAAATTGTTCAGCGCTCCAGTTAGTTGAACCTGTCCATACAATAGGGTCGGTCAAAGAATCGGAATTACCATCAATAACCATGAACTTGCAATGCATGATTCCATAAGCGGATGTAGTTGGGCTTGAAATATGATTAATACCAGAAGTCAAATGGGAAATAGCCGAATTTGAAGAACTGCCATTATCTATCCATCTTATGGCAATGCCCTTGGGATATGCAGAATCTATTGCATTAATAACAGGTGCCATATAAGTGCCATCGTAAGTTGCATCGTAAATAGCACAATCTATGGAATATTTTGCCCTTTTAATATATTGGATCAAGGTATCGCCAATTAAATTGTGAAGATAAACGGCATTTGAGCCGCTTGAAACTGCAGTGTCAACAGGGTGATTAAAGTAAACCCTTACCAGCCCGTTCATTGGCCAAGTAGTGCCGCTTTTCTGTGCAAAAGTGTATTGAACAAAAATTATCATTACAAACAATATAATAAATGTCTTTTTCATAGTAATTCCCCTTTTTAAATGTAAGCAAATATAAGCAATCTCAAGTACTATGTTAATTAATATTCAAAATCTGATTAAATAAAAATTCGTAATAAATTAATTCAGGAAGTATAAAAAAAATTGGAGTACTTAAAATACAATAAGTACTCCAATTATTATATTTGTTATAAGTTCTCTTTATTGAAATAAGAACTTGCCGGTATGTATGGGCTTATTCCCGTCGGATAATTGATAAAAATACATCCCTTTAGTTTTTATGCCGCAGTCAATGGCATTTTGTCGGCCTGTTAAATGTGTAATTTCCTTTAGTTTATTACCCAATACATCATAAATAACAAGTCTGGCATCAGTTAAATTCAGAGAAGGACTAACGTTCAGGTAAACAGGCGAACCTTCAATAACGGGATTAGGATATATATATACATCACTATTTACAGGATTAATTTCATTTATCCCTGTTAATATTGTAAAGGATGACCACCGGCTTGCAGAAAGTTTTCATAAAATTCCTGGTAATACATATTGGCAACCGCAGCATTGTGAATGATCAATGTGTTTTCGTCATTATATTCATTAGCTCCGGCAGACCAGTTGTGTGAACCAGTTACTACCTGTGGGTCAGAAGAAGGATTTGAAGGATCTATAATACAAAATTTGTTATGGTATATTGTATCATTGCTTCCATAATCATCATGATAAACTTTAAAATCAGTTCTTCCAAGCGAAGAGATAAGATCTGTAACACAAGTATTGTTCCAACTGAATGTATCAACAATTCCCGCACAAAAGACACCATTGTTATGCAATGTAATAATTGGAGCCGAAAGAGAAGTTGTTGAAAATGTATACATGCCAACATATAAATCGGTATTAGC
Source organism: uncultured Bacteroidota bacterium (assembly GCA_963831005.1). Taxonomy (GTDB): domain Bacteria; phylum Bacteroidota; class Bacteroidia; order Bacteroidales; family CG2-30-32-10; genus CAWHOW01. Next base: position 14,932 of record CAWHOW010000030.1, on the reverse strand, counting down.
AGTATTTATAGCATCAATTATATGAGTTTGCGTATTATCCATAGGACTGAAATAAAGTTCAACTGTAGAACCTCCTATGGTGAAAGAAGTAGTGGTTGAAGCAGTTTTTTTAATACCAAATTTGCTGTTAGTCTTATTATAACTAGCTGTAGTACTTCCCCACATTTGATTAAATTGTGTGGTATATGCCTGTGCAAGAGGCTGATCTTGTATAGTAACAACATTATTGAAACAGTAATTAAATTGATAAGTGCCCCAATCGGGCGAACCTGTCCACACAGTAGCATTAGTTGAACTGGCAGCATCAAAAATCACAAATTTATTATGCATAATATAACTTGAACCATAGGTTGAATTTGCAATTGGACTTGCTAATTTGTGAATACCGGCATGCAAATTGGCTAATTCTGTCTGATTATCAGTCTCGCTGCTATCGTATATCCATCTTATAGTTACTCCCCTGTTGTATGCAGCATTTATCGCATTCATAACTGTAGTCATTGGCGAATCGGAAGAAGCATCGTAACAACAAACATCTATGGATGTCTTTGCCCTGCTGATATATTGAGCCAATGTATCATTAATGCAGTTGTCGAGATATACTGCATTGTTGCTGGCGCTGCTTGCAACAGTGGTGTTAACCTTGCGGGTAAAGTAAACCCTTATTTTACCATTCATTGGCCAGGTTGTGCTGCCAACCTGTGCAAAAGTAATTTGTGAAGAAACCATCACAATCAGGAAGGAAATAAATGTTTTTCTCATAGTCGTAATTTTATAGTTATTAAAAAAAGCCAGCAAATTTAAACATTTACAAGCTGTTTGTCAAGAGATATGGGATATTATTTGTTAAACAATAACTTGAATTTATTAACTGACATTGAATTAATAAAGATGTATTCTATTCTTTAGATGTTTTGAAAGAATTAGGTTGAAACCATTGTTCCAGTTATATGAGACATTAGTCAAGTGATAAGAGACATTGTTCCAGTGATTGGAGATATTGTTCCAGTGATTAGAGATATTGTTCTAATGATTAGAGATATTGTCCTAATGATTAGAGATATTGTTCTAATGATTAGAGAAGTTATCCTAATGATTAGAGAAGTTGTCCCAATGGTTAGAGATATTGTCCCAGTGATTGGAGAAGTTGTCCCAATGGTTAGAGATATTGTCCCAGTGATTGGAGAAGTTGTCCTAGTGATTAGAGATATTATCCTAGTGATTAGAGATATTATCCTAGTGATTAGAGACATTGTCTATTCGATTGGAGACATTGTCTATTCGCTTGGAGATATTGTCTATTCGATTGGAGACATTGTCTATTCGCTTGGAGATATTGTCTATTCGATTGGAGACATTGTCTATTTGATTGGAGACATTGTCTATTCGATTGGAGACATTGTCTATTCGCTTGGAGACATTGTCTATTTGATTGGAGACATTGTCTATTCGATTGGAGACATTGTCTATTCGATTGGAGACATTGTCTATTCGATTGGAGACATTGTCTATTCGATTGGAGACATTGTCTATTCGCTTGGAGACATTGTCTATTCGCTTGGAGACATTGTCTATTTGCTTGGAGATATTGTCTATTCGATTGGAGACATTGTCTATTTGATTGGAGACATTGTCTATTCGCTTGGAGACATTGTCTATTTGATTGGAGACATTGCTCCAGTGATTGGAGATATTGCTCCAGTGGTTAGAGATATTGTCCCAGTGATTGGAGAAGTTGTCCTAGTGATTAGAGATATTATCCTAGTGATTAGAGATATTGTCCTAATGCTAAGAGACATTGTCCTAACGTTAAGAGACATTGTCTTAATGCTAAGAGATATTGTTCTAATGATTAGAGATATTGTTCTAATGATTGGAGACATTGTTCCTATCGTTCGAAATATAATATCAAACTTCCTAAAAAGACCGGAAGAACATTTTTCTTAATTGAATTTTCTTGGCATTATGATTTATTCTTATTATTCTTGTAAAAAATTTCAAATTAAACATACAATATGAGAAAACTAAGCTTTTTATTAATAACGGCTATTATAGCCATAACAGGATGCAATAGCAGCAGCAGTAACAGCAACAGCAACGCCGGTACCGAAAGCACCAGCATTACTCCGGGCAGCGACAATAACAATACCAGCAGCACAGCTACAGATGCTAACAGTAGCAAAAATGTTACTGACAACAACAAAAAGGCAACCCGGCAAGCTACAAAAACCGATTATGAGGTGGCTATTGGCTCATCTTTTAGTATTGAAATGGCATCGAACCCAACCACAGGTTATCGCTGGCACTGGATGAACAGAAATTCGGTTAGCACGGTGGATAGTACGGGCTATCGCTACATTCAGGACAGTCCAGGTAAAATGGGAAGTGGTGGTAAGGAAGTATGGACTTTTACCGGTAAAAGATCGGGTATTGACACTATCCGCTTTGATTATAATCGTGCATGGGCAAAGAAACCTGCTGTAAATTCAAAAACATTTACTGTAAAAGTGGATTAGCCTCAATTTCCCTAAAACAGCTTCAATATTTTATAATCTTCATACATGATAACCGCGAAGGATATTCAGAAATCTTACGGGAAACTGAAAGTGCTGAAAGGTATAGACCTTGAAATTAGCAAAGGCGAAATAATCTCAATTGTAGGGGCATCAGGTGCAGGTAAAACTACACTGCTTCATATACTTGGGACGCTTGACAAGGCAGATAACGGATTAATAAGCATTAATAACACCAATGTAAACTCATTAAACGATAAAAAGTTGTCTGAATTCAGGAATAAGAATATCGGTTTTGTGTTCCAGTTCCACCACCTTCTACCTGAGTTTACAGCCATTGAGAATGTTTGCATTCCTTCATTTATTGGAGGGTTATCCAAAAAGGAAGCAGAAGTAAAAGCGCAAAAACTATTGGATTTTCTAGGGCTTTCCGAAAGAAAAGACCATAAACCTTCGGAGCTTTCAGGAGGAGAACAACAACGTGTGGCAGTAGCCCGAGCGCTAATAAATAATCCAACGGTCATCCTTGCCGATGAACCTTCAGGCAATCTTGATTCTGCATCAGCAAAGGAATTGCATAAATTATTCTTTTCGCTAAGGGATGAATTCAACCAGACATTTGTAATCGTGACCCACAACGAAGAGCTTGCCAACATGGCCGACCGCAAGCTTACCATCAGGGATGGTGTTATCATGAATTAGTGTTTCTCTTAATGGATACGGCTTCCATTAAAACAAAATCATTATTTTTGCCGTGAAATATTGATAATGCTAAACCGCAAACTAAATAGCTTCATGCTCAGGTCGTTTTTCGGACCTCTTATCCTGACCTTTTTCATTGCGATCTTTGTCTTGCTTATGCAGTGGCTATGGAAATACATTGACGACCTTGTCGGAAAGGGATTAAGCTGGAGCATAATAAGCCAGCTTCTTTTCTGGTCTTCCACCACCATGGTTCCGCTTGCTTTGCCTCTAGCCATTTTGCTTTCATCCATCATGACCTTTGGCAACCTTGGAGAGCACTATGAACTGGTGGCATTAAAATCATCAGGCATATCGCTGCAAAGGATAATGGCACCGCTTATTTTTATGACATTTCTAATTAGCATACTGGCATTTTATTTTTCTAATAACCTTCTTCCTTATGCAAATCTTAAGATGGGCTCTTTGCTTTACGATGTGCAGGAACAAAAACCGGCCCTTAATATTAAAGAAGGGATTTTTTATGATGGGATTGATGATTATGTGATTAAGGTCGGGAAAAAAGACAAGGATGGTATTACCGTACATGATGTGATGATATACGACCATACTGAGAGGATGGGAAACACCAACATTACTATTGCCGAAGGGGGAACCATGCAAATGACAGCCGACAAGCGATACCTGTTATTTACCTTGTATAACGGCACCAACTATTCCGAAAATAGTGATAACAAAAAACCCACAAACAGCCATCCGTTTCGGCGCACAAAATTCAAGGATGAATTTCGCCGTTTTGACCTTTCGGCATTTACCATGCAGCGAACCAACGAGGAATTCTTTAAAGATAATTACCGCATGATGGACCTTCACCAGCTTAATACCACACGCGATTCACTAAAAGATCACCTTGATTCATTAAAGATAAGGTGTGCAAACTCTTTGAGCAATAACCTTTATTATTTTCATGCTTTCTATAAGAAAGACACTGTTATAAAGGACACGTTAAAACCTATTAAGAATGAATTGCTTGAAAATTTTACAAAAACCGAGAAAATATCTATAGTTGAAAAAGCTTTGAATATGGCAAGAGGTATGAAAGATTTTGTTTATTTCAACAATGAAGATTTTACCCAAAGAGAAAAGTTTATTGCACGCAATGAAATAGAATGGCATAGGAAGTTCACGTTATCAATTGCCTGTCTCGTATTGTTTTTTATTGGAGCACCGCTTGGAGCAATTATCCGCAAAGGCGGATTAGGCCTTCCTGTAGTAATATCAGTTATCTTCTTTGTTATTTATCATGTTATTTCTTTCACTTGCGAGAAAATGGTCAGAGAAGATGTAATGCCTGCTTACTTAGGAATGTGGGTAGCATCGCTTGTCTTTCTTCCTATAGGCGTTTTCTTAACAATGAAGGCAACCAGCGATTCCTCACTCTTTGATATTGATGCATATCTTGGCTTATTTCGAAAGATTTTTCACCGAGGCAAAAATGCAATTAATAGCTAAATGAAAGTTCTTCAAATCTGCAGCAAATCACCTTATCCACCTCGCGAAGGAGGACCAATTGCCATGAATAACATTACGCAGGGACTATTAAAAAAGGAACATATAGTAAAGATTCTTGCAGTAAATACTCCAAAATATTTCATCAAACAAAGCGAAATCCCTGAAGAATATAAAAGGAATACCGGTTATGAATCTGTATTTATTAACACCGATATAAAACCCTTTAAAGCTTTACTGAACCTTTTTAGCGGGAAATCATATCATATTGAAAGATTTGTTTCTGAAGAATTTGGTACAAAAATAAAAGAGATTCTCTCTACTGATACTTATGATATTATCCAATTGGAAAGCATTTATGTTGCCCCTTTTATTAATACAATCAGAGAATATTCTAAAGCTAAAATTGTGTTAAGGACTCATAATATCGAGCATCTAATTTGGGAAAGGATAGCAAATAATTGTAAAAATCCACTTAAAAAGGCTTACCTGAAACATCTGTTCAAAACACTAAAAAGATACGAGATTAACTTATATAATGTTGTCGATGGAATTGCAAGCATTTCCTATATTGATACTGACTTTATTATTAAACACGCCAGAAACAGCATTCCCATCACAACTATACCAATTGGAATTGAATTATCAAAGATAAAAGAAACCGACTCTGAAAGAGAGTTCCCTGCATTGTTTCATTTAGGTTCAATGGACTGGATACCTAATCAGGAAGGCATAAAATGGTTCCTTGATAACATTTGGCCTGCAGTTTCGAACGAATTTCCTGATTTGCCTTTATACCTTGCAGGACGAAATATGCCCGAATGGCTAAAAAAAATGAATGAAAGTCATATTTACGTTGAAGGAGAAATTGAAAATGCTTTTCAATACATGCAGTCAAAATCAATTTTAATAGTTCCTTTATTGTCAGGAAGTGGTATGAGGGTCAAGATTATTGAAGGTATGGCTTGCGGGAATACAATTATTTCCACTACCATTGGTGCAGAAGGAATTATGTATTCTAATGATGAAAACATATTAATAGCTGATACAGCAAATGAATTTATTCAACAAATAAGAAAATGTATTGAATCACCTTCATTTTATAAAAAGATCAGTAATGGGGGTAAGGAACTTGTAAAAGAAAAATATAACAATGATGTCATTACTGATAATCTTTTGCAATTTTATCTAAATCTATTGCAGAGCAACTGATAGATTTTCTATTTTTGCATTGTAATTATCAGAATGAAAATATTTGTATTATTACCGAGAGTTCCTTTCCCCCTTGAAAAAGGTGACAAACTTCGTGCTTACAATCAAATTAAGTATTTGTCTCAATTCCACGAAATACATCTTTGTGCATTAAACGATACAACTATTCATCCGCAGGCTATTTCTGAATTAAATGCTTTTTGCAAATCAATTACTATTCTTAACCTTCCGAAAAGATTACAACTTATCAATATTGTTAAAGCATTCTTTAACGGGCATCCCTTCCAGGTTGGTTATTACTTCAACAAAAGAAATTTTCGACAAATCAACATACTAATTAGTGAAATAAAGCCTGACAGAATATATTGTCAATTGGTAAGAGTTGCCGAGTATGTGAAACATCAAAGCATTAAGAAAACAATTGATTATCAGGATGTTTTTTCAAAAGGAATGGAAAGAAGAATATCCCATTCGCATTTTTTCTTAAAACTATTTGTCAAGGCTGAGCACCGTAGACTTGCAAAATATGAAGCAGAGGTATTTGATCTTTTTGATAATAAAACTATAATATCCGTTCCTGACAGGGAATTCATAAAACATTCTGACAGGAACAATATTGTTGTAATCCCAAACGGAGTTGATACAAAATATTATAAGCCTTTTGAAAGCAACAGTGAAAAAGAATATGATCTTCTTTTTACCGGGAATATGGGATATCCTCCCAATATAAACGGTGCTATATTTCTGGTTAAAGAAATTTTGCCTCTTGTTCTTAAAAAATTACCAAAAGCGAAAGTTCTAATTGCTGGAGCAAACCCATCAGCCAAAGTGCTTTCATTAATATCCGAAAATGTGATTGTGTCAGGTTGGGTGGAAGATATGCGGGAATGTTATGCGAAATCAAAAATTTTTATTGCTCCCATGCTAATGGGTACAGGTATGCAAAACAAACTACTTGAAGCTATGGCTATGAAACTGCCCAGTATTACTTCTGAACTTGCCAACAGTTCAATCGGTGCAATAAATGGGAAAGAAATTCTGATAGCTCAACAACCTGAAGAATACGCTACTTATATCCTGTCATTATTGGCAGATAATAATAAAATGTCGTTGTTGGGAGAACAAGGATTTAACTTTGTAATGCAAAATTTTAACTGGGATAGTGTAAATGAAAAACTAAATCAGTTGATATGCAGTTGATTTATTTTTTATAGTTTACAAAATAGATATCCTGATTTCCTTTCTGAGTTTTATCGGAGGAATAAAATGCTTTCTTCCCGAAAGTATCAGTTATATAAAAGAAATCATCTGAAGTAGTATTAATAGGAGATCCCAGGTTTTCAGGCATTGACCAATATCCATCGTCATTTTGCGTTGTTACGAAGATATCAAAACCTCCAATACTACCTGTTCCGTTTGAACTGAAATATAAAGTTGCATTATCTGACATCATAAAGGGAGACTCTTCATCAGCCTTAGTATTAACCTTATTTCCAAGATTAACAGGTTCACTCCAGTTGCCGCTTGATAATCTTACTGAAGACCAAATATCTTTTCCGCCAGAACCTCCAGGTCTATCGCTGACAAAATATAAAGTAGTACCATCGGGACTTAAGCAAGGGCTACATTCAACATATTTAGTATTGATATTCAGCTTCTGAGGAGAGAATGAATTTTTCCTTAAATTAACAGAATAAATATCGTCATCAATTGTGATAAATATTTCCATAAAATTCATATTCTTATTAATTTCCTGGAAAATAGAATAATCGGTTTCAAGGTTAATTGGTTTTGACCAAGTAGATTTAATACTATCATATTTTGAAAAAAGGAAATCCCTTTTCATCAATACATTATTGATGTTTTTGGTATCTGCATAATAAAAAAGCCCATTATTGATTTCCGAAATGTAAATGGGAAATACACTGTATTGTCCATTATTTATTTCAGATCCCAGCTTTTTAATATCAATAGTAGCGTTAGAATATAAAACCGGGTTCGAAATAAATTTAAAATCAGATGTTTTTCTTACTGATAGAGACATATGTGTAAAAGCAATTGCACCTGAAAATAATATCAGGGCAATTATTATGGCCAAGATATATTTATATATTTTTTTCATATCTAATATGTTTTTGAATGATAACAAATATATGACATTTTAAAGCAAAAGTCAAGTTTTTTTATGAATATTTTATTAACTTTTATAATTGTCTGAAAACGTATATTTTTTTTGTAAACAAGTATAATACGTTAAACATATAAAACAAGTTACTTGTACAGAATCGAATCATTTTAAAAAATTGTAAATTTATTAATATTTTTATATCTAAGCCTTGCATTTATCTATTTTAAAATAAACTAAATTTGCCAAAACATCTGAATTCATAATTATGGGTGAAAAATTAAATACCATTGAGGAAGCAATTCAAGATTTCAGGCAAGGAAAGGTTATCATTGTTGTTGACGATGAGAACCGTGAGAATGAAGGCGATTTTATATGTGCAGCTCAAACTATTACTCCTGATATAGTTAATTTCATGGCAAAGGAAGGGCGTGGCCTGATATGCGCTCCTGTTAGTGAAAAGATTTGCGAGGATTTAGGACTTGAAATGATGGTTTCGAAAAATACTTCCTCACATGAAACTGCTTTTACAATTTCTGTTGATCTCTTAGGACATGGCTGTACTACCGGAATATCAGCAAGCGACAGGGCAAAAACATTAAAAGCTATTGCCAACCCGAAAACTAAACCTGAGGAACTGGGAAGGCCCGGACATATTTTCCCATTAAGAGCCAGAACCGGTGGAGTATTACAAAGAGCAGGTCATACTGAAGCTACTGTAGATCTAGTCAGACTTGCCGGGTTATACCCTGTTGGTGCGCTTGTTGAGATCATGAATGATGATGGAACCATGGCACGTTTGCCTGAACTGTTTAAAATTGCCAAAAAATTCAATTTAAAGATAGTTTCCATTAAAGACCTTATTGCATTCAGGGTAAAAAATGAGATACTTGTTTCCAAAAAAGTTACAGTAGAATTGCCTACGGAGTGGGGAAACTTCATATTGCATGCATATAGTCAGTTAAACAATAACCGCACTCATATAGCTCTTGTTAAAGGAAAATGGAAAAGAAATGAAGCTGTTCTTGTAAGGGTGCATTCTTCCTGTCTTACAGGTGATGTATTTGGCTCCTGCAGGTGCGATTGTGGTGAACAATTACACCACTCTATGGAAATGATAGAGAAAGAAGGGAAAGGAATTGTCCTTTATATGAACCAGGAAGGCAGAGGCATAGGACTATTAAACAAATTAAAAGCCTATCTCTTACAGGAGCAAGGCAAAGATACTGTTGAAGCTAATGTAGCTTTAGGCTTCAAAGCTGATGAAAGAGATTATGGCATAGGCGCCCAGATATTACGAGACCTTGGCGTATCGAATATGCGGCTCATAACAAATAACCCGACAAAACGGGCTGGACTTATTGGTTACGGATTAAAAATTGTTGAGAATATTCCAATTATAATAAAGCCCAATAAACACAATAAATTCTACCTAGCCACCAAGAAAAAGAAAATGGGGCATTTGTTGTAATTGACATTAAAATTAAGACGAGGGATTTACTTTTCTACAATAACAAATTCTGTTCTTCTGTTTAATGCCCTACCCTCTTCTGTTTCATTTGAGGCAACAGGTTTGGTAAGTCCGAATCCTTTATAAGATAGCCGTGAAGCGTCAATTCCGCTTGCTATCATGTATTCGTACACTGATTTTGCACGGTCTTCGGAAAGCTTTAGGTTAAATTCAGCACCGCTGACATTATCCGTGTGCCCGTGTATTGCTACTTTCATAGTTGGATGATCGTTCAGATACTGAACAAAATCATAAATAATAAGTTTGCTATCCTGCGTTAAATCAGCAATGCCGTATGCAAAATGAATATCGTTGAGCTTGTATGATTCTCCAACAGCAATAGGTTTAATGTTAAAATCAACATTAACTTTTAAAGGTTGAGGTGTAGCGGAAATATCAGTGTCAACTTTTGCAATGTACTTGGAAGTATATCCGTAATCATCTTTCTTCACTGTCATAATATATTCATTCTGGTTCAGAGCAGCCAGAATATATCTTCCAGTTGATGAATCAACAGGAATCTCAGTTATTCTCTTAGTAGTAACATTCTTCAATTCAAGTTTGGCAGTGGCAGGTTGATTCTTTACAATATCTTTTATATTCCCTGTAACCAGATGCACAGCTTCAGGACGGGCGCCCTTATACAGCTCAAATGAATATATATCCCAGCCTCCGGGGCCATTATATTTATTAGAAGCAAAATACCCATAATGCCCGTCGGTGCTTACTGTAAACCCAACATCATCTGCTGGTGTATTAATTGGATAACCAATATTAACTGGTTTCCCAAATTTGCCTTCTTTACCTTTCTTAGAATAATAAATATCATAACCACCAAGGCCGGGCCAACCTGCTGATGAGAAATACAATGTCTGGTCATCGGTATGTATATAAGGTGTTTTCTCATTACCTGATGAATTAATATTGGGGCCAAGGTTTTGAGCAAGTGTCCAGTTTCCTGTAGAATCCTTTGTGGTTACATATATATCATATCCGCCAAAACCGCCAGGCCTGTCGCTGATAAAATACAAGGTCTTGCCATCAGATGAAATGGAAGGCTGCGATTCCCAGCTATCATCCCTGTTAACTTTAGGGCCTAAGTTCTTTATAGCGCCCCAGATGCCGTTCTTCCTTTCTGATTCACATATATCACAGTTATAATAGCCAGTTTTATTTATATAATCGCAAAAGACGAAGTACAAAGTATTATTGTCAAGTGTAATGGTAGCTGCGCCCTGGTCATCATTGGTATTGAACGGATAAGGCATTTCCCTGCCTGAATCAAATTCGCCGTCAGCGCCTCGCAGACTATACATGAATCTTTCCTGGTAGGTGTCGATAGGAGTTCCCGGACCATCATTCTTTGATTTCTCTTTTTTAATCTTCCTCACAAAAAGCGCCATTTCATTATCGGGGGAAATCAATGGAAGATATTCGTCTAGCTGAGTTGAAATATTCTTTAAATAAACAGGGTTAAACGGAACTACAGTACTTGTAAGTTGTTTCATTGTCCTTACATATTTAACAACACTGTCGGCATGATCAAAATCCTCTACCTTTTTAATTTTATCAGGGTCTTTAATAAACTGGTTCATAAAATAATTTGCCGAGTCAAACTTATCTTCTTCAAGGTAAATATCGCCGAGAACATAATAAACATATAGGTCATAAGAAGGACAGAGTTCAATTACCTTTTTATAATAATGCTTCACTGTACCTAAATAACTTTTGCCCGTATATTCGCTCCTGGCGCTTTTCTTCAGGAATATTTTACCAAGAGCATAATAGGCATCTACATATCCGGGTTCCTCATCAATTGTTTCCTTAAATGATTTTATAGCTTCGGGAGTATTCCCTGATTTCAATTCACTTACTCCTTTATTGAATATTTTTTCAGCTTTTTTATTATCCACTTTACATGGGTTTTCTTCATCCTGACTGAATGTATCCGTATACACTAAAAGGAGCAAAAAGAAAAATATGATGGAGGCAACTTGTTTTTTACTGAAATGCACTCTAACAGTTTTCCAAAACGTCATTGCGAGGGAGGAACGACCGAAGCAATCTGGTTGATGAAAAGATTGCTTCCCCTTCGCGGAGTTTACCCTGACAAAGGAAGGGCTTCGTGTCGCAATGACGAATTCGTTAGTTTTTACATCGGACTTAACCATAATTCATCAATGACTTAACATTTTATTCCGTAAAAAATGATCCATAATAACTATGGATGCCATAGCCTCAACAACTGGCACTGCGCGTGGCACAAGGCAAACGTCGTGCCTGCCTTTGACACTTATTTTTGCTGCCTTACCGTCAAGAGTGACAGTAGACTGAGTTTTTGCGATAGAAGAAACCGGCTTGAATGCAACCTTAAAGAAAACATCTTCGCCATTACTGATGCCTCCCTGTATTCCTCCCGAGTGATTTGACACCAATGCTATTTTACCTTTTTTTGAAATAAATGCATCATTATGTTCCGAACCTTTCATAGCTGCTACAGCAAAACCTTCGCCATATTCAAAACCTTTGGCAGCAGGTATGCTTAGCATGGCTTTTGCCAGATCGGCCTGAAGCTTGTCGAACACTGGCTCTCCAAGCCCGGTAGGTAATGACTTAATAAAACAACTTACCACCCCTCCTGTTGAATCGCCTTCAGCTTTTAATTGTTTAAGTAACTTTTGCATTTGAGCGGAAATCTTTTTATCAGGACAATATAAAATGTCGGGGTCAATTAAAGAGGTATCAATATCAGAATAATTTTGCTTTAATTTGATATCTCCTATTTGCGAGGTGTATGCGTGAAACTTAATTTTAGTTTTCGCAAGATATATTTTAGCGATAGCGCCCGCAACAACCCTTGAAGCCGTTTCGCGGGCCGACAACCTGCCACCACCTTCATGCTCCCTTATACCATACTTTTGCAGGTAAGTGTAATCAGCGTGTGAAGGGCGAAAAACGTTTTTCAATTCATCATAATCTGACGAATGCCGGTCATTATTCTTTATGATAAAAGCAATAGGTGCACCGGTGGCGATACCTTTATATATACCCGAAAGAAATTCAACCTTATCATCTTCTTTACGTGCAGAAGCGAATTCTGAGTTTCCCGGCTTGCGGCGGCTTAATTCTCTTGCAATAAACTTATAGTCTATTTTCAAGCCTGCAGGACAGCCATCAATTACACCGCCCACAGCCACACCATGCGATTCGCCGAAGGTAGTGAGCCTGAATACCTGACCAAAAGTGTTGCCTGTCATAATTGACAAAGATAAATTAATTTGCAAATTTACTAAATGAAAAAGAGGCAAATAGAATTATTTGCCTCTCTTTTTTACTATAGCGTGCTTTACTGTCTATTCGACTATGAATTTTTTATTAAAAATGCCGCTATTGCTTATAATGCGTACAATATAAACTCCTTTTGTAAAATTTGAAACATCTATATTTGTTTTATTATCTGTTGTAGTAAAGGTTTTTATTAGCTGACCTTGTACGCTTGAAATTTCTATTATGCTTTTTTCAGGAATATCTACAGTAATATTATTTGATGATGGATTAGGATAAATATTAAATGAGTTTAGATTTTTTCCTAAAATTGGAATATCCGAAGGAAAATTGGTGTTAGGTAAAATCAAGAATTCACAAAAATTAGTTCCCAGAACATTATTATATGTTTGAAAGTTCTCCTGATAAAATAGATTATAAACAGTCGTTCCCGGAATATACTTAACGTCTGGCTGAAGAATTCTTCCCAATTTCATTATTTGTGAATCATACCCGCTATCATAAATATGATAAATTAAACTATCAGGCCCTAAAGCTAAACCGCCTGAATATCTATAGGTATGATTGTTAATAAGTACCGGACTATAAATTGTATCCTGCAAATCTATTTGATACAAATTATTACCATAAGATGGCGTATTTCCTTGCACACAATAATATAAAAATCTTCCGCCAGGAGAAAATTCCAAATCATACACTGCGGGCACAGCGCCCAAACCAGTATCGTATTCTTTAATTGTACTCGTCAGAAATTGACCGTTGATATTATCGAACTGGCAAGTAAACACACTGCTTGTATATTGAAGTGCAAAACCAACATTAGTAATTCCTGCGGTTGTATTAGCTTTTGTATATACAATATTTAAGGATGTCCCAGCACCATAAGAACCAGGAATTATTTGCTTGCTTGGGCCCATATCAAATGCACCCTGATATGATACTACTGAATTATAAATTTTATAAACTACATATTTATTTTCATGACCAGGGTAAGGAAAAAGACTTGTAACCAACCAAAGTGTATTAGAATCATTATCACAGGGAATTATCTTCATTCCTGCCGAAACGGAGTCTGTGCCATACGGCCGGGCAGATTCATACTTGGACTAAATGTTTCTGTAATAACATTATAAATTCTATATGTTATTGGCCCTATTCCAACACTAGTGCCAACGGCACCAGTGGGATTGGAGAAAATAAAAAATTTATTATATTTTCCTGATTCTTGTTTAGGTAGCACACACAATGCAACAGGTTGGGCAGATGAAAAATTAGCGCCCAGCGATTCATAACCCAGTAAGGTAGTATCTAAATCAACCATGTTATGAAGTTTATCAAAAACATATTGACCATCAGTATAAAAAACAAGGTTGCCTGTAGTTGGATTCGTTACTACACCCCACTCTTCCCATCCATCATTTGTTGTTATTTGATCTGGCTGTCCACACGGGAGTGTGGTAACAGGATTTGATAAATTCCCGAAATATAATGTAGCATTTGTTGAACCTGTTACAGGTCTGCCAAATATCCAAATCCTATCCTGTAATTGAGCATAAATGTTGCAACTAAGAAAAGTAAATTATGCAATGATTAAAATGTAAAGTTTTTTCATCCTTATAAATCTTTTTAGCCCAAAGATATTACATGATATTTCCAAATCAAGCATTTTAGAAAAAATATTTCTTAAAGCTTTTGCCGCAGTACCTAATTAAGTTCCGCACTCCACTGAGCCACTTCGGCATATCCTTTAGTGGTTTCGGATGTTGCGCATTCTGCATTTTCTATTGCGTACGCTGCATTTCCTGTTTGAGAATGTCAAAAAAACGATTGAGAATGCAAAAAAATCACTTGCTTTTACGGAAATATCTGTTACTTTTACAGAATTATCTATTGCTTTTATGAAAAAATCACTTGGAAATGCCGTAAAATAATTTCAGATTGCCGCGAAATCAGTAGAGAAATCTAGTAAAATCAATTGAGAATGTAACAAAATCAATTGAAAATGCCACAAAATCAATAGAGAATACCTTAAAATCAAGAGAGAATGAAGTAAAATCAATAAGAGAATGCGGGTAG
>CAWHOW010000029.1:0-16091 GCA_963831005.1 uncultured Bacteroidota bacterium | reverse complement strand
TGCCTCATGGTTTTTTTATGAATATTCTAAATTTAATTACTTTTGTCCTTGACACAAAATTTGACAAACATGATAAATATTGAATTGACCCCACAACAAGTTGAAGAGTTAAAAAACTTTTATGCAAGTGAATTAGAAAATATTCAAAGACGGGCAGACGAAATCAAAGGTCTTTTAAATAAATTAGACACTAAGCCCGTTGTTAATACTAAACCCGCAATCACACATGACAAGGTTGTGCCTACTCCAAACCTGACAAAACAACCAGAGAAATCAATTAAAGTAAAATCACGAAAGACAAAGAATCCAAATTGGCGTCATTTTGTTTTAAAGACTCTGAAAGAGCAAAACAAGCCTCTGACTTCAGACGAAATTATAAAGTTATATTATAAACAACATAACCTTGACTTACCTGCTTCTCAAAACTCTATCATGGCACTTTCACAAGCTTTATATCGGTTGCGGGTTAAAGACAATATTGTAAAGAGTTCAAAAATCAAAGGTAAAAGAGAGAAACGCTATGGGCTAATTGATGCCAATGACAAATCAGTTGTACTGACAGACATTGCAAAAGAAAAAAAGCCTGTCCCATTAAACCCAAACCAAAAGCCTAAGACTATAATTAAACGTGACAACAAACCGCCCTTGACTTTAACTTACAATTGGCCAAAGTTTATCTATGAGACTTTAAATAAAACAAAAAGAGTGCTATCTGCAAAAGAATTTCTCGGACATGCTTTAGTGTATTATAATATTCCAAAAAGTGAAATGGAGCCTACAAGAGTAAAACTATCACCTGCTTTGAGCAGACTAGAAAAAATTACCAAATCCTTAAAGACTTGTAAAAAGGATGGACAAAAGGGGCGGTTTTATGGTTTACCGGAATGGTTTGGCGGTGATAATAAATTAAAAGCAGACTTTAAATAACCACGAAGGCATAACTTAGCATTGCTTCAATGGCGGGTGGTTGACGGTGCAGGGCTGTGTAGTTTAATAACAATAGCAGTGGCGGACACGTCAGACTTCGTCTGACAAGTCCGCCACTGCAAGCAATGCTTAATCGTTAGGGGCAAGCGGATATATATATAAAATTATGAAGTTATCAGTTTCGATAAAAAAGCAACTCTCCTTCGACCTGATAAATAAATATGTATTACTCAATGGTTTTTCAAATGACATGTCCGGTTCTTCAGCAAGACAAGTTTTCGTTCGACAAAAAAATGTTTTCGCTTCCAGACAAAAAAACAGCCGACACTCCAGCCGACACAAGGTTTAAATTTTTACCCCACCGCACTTTTTTCGGCAAAGCCGTTTGGCTATCGCTTCACAAAATGCAAAAGAGCTGCACGAATATTTTTATTAATTTTGGGGTGCAGCACATTTGCATTTTGTCCCAACGCACCAATAATATTAATTAATTTAAAACCAATAAAAATATGGACATAGTTTTAATCATTACTGCAACATTGACACTTATTGCTGTAGGTGTATTCATGTATCTTTATCTTGTAAATGAAAAGAAAGACAAAGCCGAAAGGGCAAACGATCTAAATGAAATTAAAGAATTATTTAAAAACTTACAGGATAAATTTCAAGAGGCAATTAGCCAACAAAATGAAAAGTTAGAAATACTTGGAAAAGAGAATAAAGACAGCGCATGATGAAGCTAATTCAAAAATTAATAGCAATTTTGTACAACTCCAAATTGCTTTTAAAGAATATTCAATTAAAGTTCAAGAGACTTTGACAAGATATTCAGAGGAAAATCTTGAATTAAGAAAGGCTACAAATCAAATTAAAGAACAAATTCAAAAAGATCTAAATAATATATTGACAGAAATTAAAGCACCTCTTGATTTAGAATAAAATGAACGGTTTATCTCATCACTCTCAAAACACTCAACGTATTATTGCGTATCTTTCTTATTTAAGAGATATAAGCCGTAAAATCATTTCAAGAAGTGGTTTTGAAAAGTGTTTGCTTAATAAGTCCCTTGGTTTTGCAGTTCAGTTTGAGGAATTAGAACTGGAAATAAAACCAAATGAAAAATACTATAATGAATTAAATAGTTATTATGGTTTTCTCCAAAAGAACCATGATAAAAAATTATTTATTGGCTTTGGAACAGTTGCTGGTACAAGAAAGAGAATTTTTGCAGCACCGATCATTACTATTCAGTGTGAAGTATCAAAAGATGAAAGTTCGCACACCATTTTAGTAGAAACCAAATGTAGGTACATTAAATATCAATTATGATTTTGTTTCAGCTTTAGCTACAAATTACCAAAATGAGGAAGATGATGTAATGAATGCTCTAACAGAAGATGAAAACAGAACACTCGAAAACATTGAAAGCCATATTAAAGATATTATTCAATTCGACTTCCTTAATATTAATCGCCTTGCTCTGGAAACATTTGATGAATTAAAGAATAAAATTGAACATTTCAAAGATATTCCGCAAATACAAAAAACTGATTACAATTTTGGAAAGGAGAAGCAATTATACACATACAGACCAACAAAGAATAGTAATAATGGTAATAAGAATAAAGAACAAAGAGAAAAATCAATTTTTGAAAAGGATTTAGTTTTTGTTAATGCAAATCATTTATTTCTAAGTATAATTCCTGATGAGCTTTCAACATATGAAGCATTAAATAGTTTTGTTCAGAATATTGACGAAGAAAATGACTTTAAAAATCCAGTCGTTGAAAAATTACTTATCAATGCATTGACTGATGAACGTGTTGAAATTGACAGAATCCCGATTGAAGATGAAATTCAAAAAATTATTGACAAGCACATACCAATTTCTCTTTCTAATTGTCAAATTCAAGGAATGAAAAATGCTTGGGCTAATGAAATATCATATATACAGGGTCCTCCAGGCACCGGAAAATCGCATACAATTTCCGCTATCGTTCTTTCGGCAATTGCACTAAATAAAAAAGTGTTAGTTCTCTCGCAAAAAACGGCAGCATTACAAGTAGTAAATAAAAAAATAGAACCATTTCTTACAGATGGTGATGGATTACTTGGCGTTTGTTATTATGATAAAACGGCGAGGAAAAAAATTAAAAATTATTGTGGGTATCTAAGAGAACAAATTTCTAATTCAACTGTTTTTAAAAGAAATATTTTAATATTAAATAATAAGGTAGAAGAACTTGAAACTAAATTAAGAGTTAAATTAAAAGAACTAAAAACAGATAAATTTTTACTTGATAAAATCTTAGAAAAACAAAGACTTTTCAAGGATTTAAACGAAACTTTTTTATTAGAATTAAAGAGGCTTAGTAATGATTATTATGAAATACCCAATGGGTTTCGGTTTAAAAAAATAAAAAAAGAGGAAAAATACCGAATAGCATTAGAACGAATTGAGAAAATTTGGGAAATAAATTACAACTCTATTTCATCAAAACTTTTTATACATAAATTCAAAGAACATTTAAAAGATAAATTTGAAACCCCTATAGAATGGCTTAATGATGCTAAATTGCCATATTTCAGTAAATCATTTGTAAAATTGAATATAATTTTTACTGAGGTTCAAATCAAATCTAATGAATTAAATGTAGATGCAAACAGTATTAGAAATAATATCAAAAACATCAAAATAGATATTTTAAATATTCAAAAACAAATTATTAAACTAAAATATAAGAGTAATGTTTTTGCCTCAATAAATGATACTTCTTATCAAAGAGAAATTGACAAGTTCAATGGTATGCTTACAAATGTTAATAGTAGGCTCATTGATAAAAAGATGAAGGAAATTGATTTTCATAAAATCACTAATGTAATTCCTTTCTGGACTGCGGAAATTAGACATTTAGGTAGTCTTTTTCCATTAATACCCGACCTATTTGATTTAGTTATTGTTGATGAATCTTCACAAGTAAACCTTGCAGAAATATTACCTGCATTTTATCGAGGGAAAAAACTCTGCATTGTTGGCGACCATCAACAACTTAGTTTAAAAGCATCTGGTTTAAATTTCGCTTTAGGCAAAAACTTTGATGAACTTACTTGGGAGAAATATAATAGAACATTAATGCGCTATCAAACGGCATCAAAGAAAAAGTTAACTGTTACCCAAGCATCAATTTTGGATTTTATAAAAAGTGATGATTACAATGTTATTCCACCAGAGGTCATGCTTGACGAACATTTTCGCTCTTTACCAAGACTTGCAAGATATACAAGCAAACAATTTTACAGAGATCCAGATAATCCAGAAGGCAAATTAAAAGTAATGACTGAAACGCCCGATAAAGTTTCCATTGAATGTTTTCAAGCTGTTAAAGTGAATGGTAAACGAGATAATGAAACTAAAAGCAAAGTTGTAATTGCCGAAGCAGAAGAAATTGTTAAAATTATTCAATGCTTGACTTCAAAAAATCATGAAACTTTATTTGCCCTTGATTACAAACTACCCAAGCATATTAACCCTAATAATTTCACAATTGGAGTAATTTCAATGATTCGTGACCAATGCACTAAAATTGCAGAACTTATTGAAGAAAAGTTACCAGAACTAAATACAGAAGAATACGAATTAATGATAGGAACTCCTGAAGAATTTCAGGGTAACGAAAGGGATATAATGATTTTTTCACTTTGCCTTGACACAGACTGTAAAAGAGGGCAAGGTCATTATCAAGATGCTAAAAGATTGAATGTAGCAACGAGCAGAGCTAAATCATTTACTTATTTTGTTTACTCTCCATTTGATAGGACATTCAATGAAATCTACAAATATTTAACTTATATCAATGGTAAAGTAACCGAAGACGATTTAACACCAATCGAAATTGAAAATTTAAAACCGAGCTTGCCTCCTTTTAACTTTGACTTATTTGAAAGTGATTTTGAAAAATATGTTTATTCATACTTGGTCAAGTTTGTAAATGAAAATTCAAATGGGGACAAAGTAACTTTACATAATCAGGTTAAAAGTTGCGGACAAAAAAGGCTTGACTTCGTTGTTTTCAATCATAATACAAAAAAATCTGTAGCTATTGAAGTTGATGGGAGCCATCATTTTGTTAACAACGGGCTTGCTGAAAATTATACAATAGAACATATAGAACGAATGGAAATCTTGACAAGAGCAGGCTGGAATATCATTAATACTCCTTATCATAAATGGTATAAAGATGGTTGGCTTTCCGAACAAACAGATAAAAACTTTAAAGAAGAAATAAATAGAATATATAATGAAATGAACTCGTCATTATTCTAATGATGAAATAAAAAATCCTTATAGTTTTACCTTAAATAATAATATTATGAGAATTCTACATCTTTCAGATTTGCATTACAAATCACCAAAATATCACAAATTTGATGAAGATCAAATCATGTCTCTTTTGTTGGATAATCTAAAGAAAAAAGAAAAAATTGACTTAGTTTTCATAACTGGTGATTTACTTTTTAGTGGCGTTTATTATAAACATTTTGAGGAAATGCGTGTACAATTTCTGGAAAATATCAGCAAATCTCTTGAAATTCCACTTGATTCAATATTAATATGTCCGGGAAATCATGAAGTCAATAGAGAAGTTGTTTTGAAATCTATTACTAGCTTTTTCAAGAATGAAATAAAAGATAATAAGAGTTTGAATGATTTTATAAATTTAAAAAATCCCGATTACCTGAATTCTATTATACCATTTGAAAATTACAATAAGTTCCTTAAAAGTTTTCATACAGGTCCTAATGATTTTATTGAGGATTTGTAACTCTACTCATCTTAGAAAATGTAATAATCATGATATAGGCATTGTTACAATCAATACAGCATGGACATCAAGTAGTGATAATGATAAAAATAATTTATTCTTTCCAGATTCCTTAATTAAAGATGCATTGGAAAAAATAAAATCTGCAAAATGCAAGGTGCTTTTAATGCATCATCCCCTTTATTGGTTAAAAGATTTTAATCATAAAAATGTACTTAATCTAGTACTTAATAATTTTGATATGATTTTCAGTGGTCATGTTCACGATGATCAAATTTCAACTCATTTTACATCTAAAGGAGTATTTGAACATATTTCTCCTGCTGTTTTGACTTATGATAATGATGATAAAATCGGTTACTCAATAGTTGAGATAGACGTAAATGAAAATTATTCTTTGTCTATTTTAAACTCTACTTATAATAAATCAAATACAACGTTTATTGATGAAGACAAAGTATTTGTAAATCTTCCTTCTGATGAAGCTAAAACTGAAATTCATAAATTTAGAAGTAAAATATTAGATAGGTATGAACATGATTTTGCACTTGCTAATGATTTAGTACTTTATCAAAATGAAGGTCAATCTTTTTTGGATTTGTTTACTCCACCTGCATTAAATGCTCGTTCTAGTATTTATGCCGCTTTTGATGATAGAATCTCTAATACTAGGTTTGAGGAATTATACGATATTAAAAATAATTTCATTATCCTTGGTAAAGATAAATGTGGAAAAACCTCATTACTAAAAAAAATTCAATTACATTATTTAGCGAATTTTTCTTTCGACGAAGTAATTCCTTTATATTTAGATTATAAAGAAATCCAATTAAAAGGCTTTCATAAGATTGATATCATACGTCTAATTGCAGATCATTATGGTCTTAATTATAAGATTATACAGAAATTTCTTTTAAGAATATTCATTTCGTCTTTTAATAGATAATTACGAATCTGATCAAGAATTTACAAGTGTTCTTGATAGTTTTATCTCTGTTTATCCGAAAGTAAGTTTTATTATCTGTGCTGAACAAACAGCATCTAAAACTATAGATTTTCAAAAGATTGATGATAAATCTTATATTAAACTATATTTTCATGATTTATCGTATCCCTACGGTAAAGTACCTACCTCTTCAGGTGTAAGGATTGGTGCCCAATTATTCGGAAGGAATCCACCTATGTTGGATATTTTTGTATCGGGTAAGCGGGTTAGTGTATCTCTCAGCCATGCGAATGGTTCTACCTGATTCATTTTGCAGCACGCCATAAAAGAATACATCATAGCAGCACGTTCTGCGCCTTCGTGGGAACCAGCAAACAAATAATTTTTTCTTCCCAATGCTATGGGACGTATAGCATTTTCTATAAGATTGTTGTCTATCTCACATCTACCATCGTCAGCATAACGGATTAACCGTGGCCATAATTTCAGGGTGTAAGCTATAGCTTTTCCGATAGCACTTTTAGGAAGTACTTGCATAATATTTTCTTTCATCCAGTTCTCCATATCCTTAAGAATAGGCAAAGATTCTTCCTGACGTAGAGTATAACGTTCTTCATGCGACATATTTGTCTCCCTTGCCGTTCTCTCTATATTATACAAGCCCTGCATTAACTTTAGCATCTGCCCAGCCCTTATACTGTCATTGTCTAATGCATCTTTAAATTTTCGGCGTGCATGCGCCATGCAGGCAAGTAATATTATATCCTTTATTTTTTCAAATATCGTGTATGCTTCATAGCCATCTGTCTGTAATTTTCCATGAAAGTCTTTTAAGATTTCTGTAGGACCCTCCCGACTCCTGCTTTTTCGATAGTCAAATAATACCATTCGCATTAACGGGTCATAATAAACCCAGATATATCCTTTATGCGTTGCTCCAGGCTTATCTACCGATAACACAGGTATCGGTGTTTCATCTGCCATCAAATAATTGGATTTTAATACCTCGCTTTTCAATAACTGATACATCGGTAATATCAATTTGCACCCACCAACATGCCATCCACCAATTGTTGATTGAGCAAGTACAACGCCTTCCCTTTTTAATTGTTGCACCTGACGATGAAAGGGCATATGGTCTACATATTTACTCACTTCTATATGAGCCAATAATCCAGGACCTACATTGCCTCGTGGAATGGGTAATGATGGAAGCTGTCCTATTACGATACCTTTGTCTTGTGGTAATACATATTTAGGACGAACATAACGCTGTACAAAAAGTCTCCCCGGTTTATATTCTAAAACTTCTGTTATTTCTTCCCCAATTTTCTTTCCACCTTCTATATTCTCTTTTGGTTCTATCACATGCTCTACTCTGGGCAAATGTGCTGGTAGTGGCATACGTGAATGTCCAGATACTTCTTCTGTCTGTTTTGACTTGTTGCGGGTATAACTTATCTCCTGTGTTTCGGGTTCCTTCTCTTTCAGTGGCTCAATACCATCCAATCCTAATGTAAGTTGTTGAGATGAATCAATCGCAATGAAACGTTCGCTCTTAGCTCCAAATATCATTCGTTTGAGTTTATCCAACTCATGCTTGAGATAAAGAACTTCCGCCTGTAATTCTGATTCTTTTTCTAAATGTGCTTTAAGTGATTCATATTCACTCCTGGGAATTGTAATGAAGTCAGTATTTTCGGCGTTTTTACTTTGATGTTCTATCACATAACAAAAGTAAAAAAATCACCAATGCCAGACCCATTGATTTTACTGAATTTATCAACACATTTATCAACATAAACCCGCAGTAGTAAAGCGTTTCCGAAGTTTTATATTTTGCATGGATATACCCTCGACCATCATCATGAGTTCTGACCATTGTATCTGATAGCTATTGCTCGAACTATCGAAAAATGGCATTTCAAACGTTCCCCACTCAAGTCGCTTGTAATACAATACAAAACCCCCATATTCCCAATGAAGCAGCTTTATCGTGTTGCGTTGCCTGCCCATGAATATGAATACCTCTCCTGATATTGGATTGCGATTCATTTGCTCTTTTACCATCTGGCACAATCCGTCAAAGCTTTTCCGCATATCAGTATTCCCTCGGTAGAGAAAGTATGTCTGTGATGAACTTAAGGAAAACATATCACAGGCAAACAAGACTTTTTATTAATACTAGGGATACCTCTGCTGGCAGATGGACACTGGTCCCATTTGAATATCGTATTTCAATCCTGTCCAAAATCTTTTCTGTTTTACTTTCTTCCTTTATTTGAACAGGTATAAATCCTGCCTGAGAAGATTTTTCCTTTTCATACTTTGCTGTCCAATAGTAAAACTGCCATTTGGGGATATTGTGGATTTGGCAAAACCTTACTTTACTTTCTCCGCTGGATTGCCATTGCTTTATCAGCCGAATCATTTTTTCCCTATGCTTTGCTTGTTCCTGCTTTTCCATACCTTTGCTTTTGCCACAAAGGTAGGTACGGGTTAAATCTCATGCAAGACGTGGCAGGCAGTAGTCTTACAAAACAAAGCGGTATTTCAAATGCTTACCCTAATCCTAACAATGGCAGCACTAAAATAGATTATATCTTGCCGAATGGTGTAAACGAAGGGGAAGTAGTGTTTTATAATTTAATGGGCAACGAAGTAAAACGCTTTAAAGTGGATAGGACATTTAATACTTTGCTAATTTCCACCAAAGATATTGCGGCTGGAACTTATTATTATCAATTGCAAACAGAGGGGCGAAAGTAGCGAGGGCAAACGCATTTAATTTTTTAAGATTTTAAGTAGATAATCATTATCCCATCCCGCATCAAGGCGTTTACCCTTGTTGCTTCTCTCTTTGATTTTTCTTGTTTTATAAGATTTAAAGCTATTCTATTAATGATGGAGAAGTTTTCAACTGCATTAACATTACGCTTCATACTTTTATCTTCCCCGAAAGATACATCTAAAACCCAGTGCAATGAATTTTCAATTCCCCAGTGTTTTCTGATTCCATTTGATATTTTTCGAGCATCTGGTTTTATACTACGATTCTATAAACGGAGCTCCCTCTCTTCTTTTCCTGTGTTGTTTATGATTCTGAGCGATTCTATTTTTACTATTGATTTTATTCCTGCCCAGCGTGAAATGTTTTCTATATGTGAGAAATCAGTATAGACTGAACATTTGCGAGTTTCAATCCTCCGTGTCCAAAATCTGTTTCTTCAAATTCATCTGTAGGCTTTGAAAATTTTATCGTATCCTTAATATCTTTTTCTAATGTTCCTTGATTACCTTTTACTGCTAATATATAATCAGCTTCTTTTTCGATAATCTTATCCGCTATTTCAGTTTGACAACCCATAGCATCAATGGTTATAATACACCCTCTTATTTCCAATATTTCCAGCAACTTTGGTATAGCGGTAATTTCATTTGTCTTGTCACCTACTTTGATTTGACCTAATAATAAATGATTCTCATTTGCCCATGCACTTACCATATGTACAAATGACTTGGAGCCTTTATTTCTTGATCCCCGTATCGTTTTTCCGTCTATGCTGATTATTTCCCCATCTGTTATTTCTGCTATGGCACATATCCAGTTTAAAAAACTTTGTTCCAATTGCTTTGGCTCTATTAAACTAAAAAATCTGTTAAATGTGTCATGCGATGGGATACCATTGGGAAGTTTAAGATATTGTTGTAACCATTCTTTTTTTGCATTCCCATAATTTTCGATATCATTCCATGTCTCTGCTCCACATACTACTGATGCTATGGTGATGAATATTATACTTAAGCAAATGTTCTTTCCTCCTTTCTATGCGAGGATCTTCTATGTTGGTGAAATAATCAATCGGTGTTGCATGATTTTTTTCAACCAAGAAAATACTTTTCTACACTATAGGTACTTGCTTCGAGGAATATTTATAACCAGGCCTTTGTTAATATTTTAATGCGTTTGCCCTGCGCAGATGCATCTATAAATAATATTTTCATGAATAGCATACGGTAAAGCAAATAGCTCCCACTCTTTTATTGTGGCATTGTTTCCCTATGTTTACACAACATTTTCAGGTATCAAGTAAATTCAATTGAAGTGTTATAGGATATTTGTACCACCTTGTCGGGAATTTGTACTTCCGATGTTCAATATTGCACTTCCGATGTCCGATGTTGCACTTCCGATGTTCGATGTTGCACTTCCGATGTTCGATGTTGCACTTCCGATGTCCGATGTTGCATTTCCGATGTCCGATATTGCACTTCCGATGTCCGATATTGCACTTCGGAAGTAAAGTGAAGTACTTCGGAAGTAAAGTGAAGCACTTCGGAAGTAAAGTGAAGCACTTCGGAAGAACAATTAATCAATTCTTTTTGTATCTCTTCGACTGTTCAATGCCGAGAATGAAGGATAAAACGGAAAACGAAGAATGAAAAAGGAGTTAAAGGCTTCTAATTATCGTTTTCAAAAAAATCGGAGCTAATATTTTCCTTGTAAATAATATGATGCAGCGCCTTATGTGCATTAATAAGCCGTATTCCCCAATGTGTGCCAAACAACTGCCTGCATTCGGCCACAGCATTTTCTTTTGCAGCATGTGTGCCTTTCTGGTAAAGCATCAAAAAATCTTTAAAATCCTGGTAAACATCAGTAAGATTATCAGCTATACTGTATTTCATCGGCATATTTTCACCTGCTTCGGTATTCGTTATCGACCAATAAGCATCATCCTTTCCCAGCTTTTCCTTTACAGTTTTATACACCGATTCCCAGTGTTCTTCTGTTACATAACGTTCGGTAATTTCATGCTCATTTTCTTCGCCTGCCGGCAATAAAGCCCCTTTCAGGTAAATAAGCGGGCAAATTTTCAGCATATATTGAATAATATCATCCTTGCTGTAATTCCCGGCTTTCTCAATAAACAGGCAATATTCATTTGCAACTGTAATAAATTCAATAACATTTTTTGAATAAACAATATCTTTATCCGATGGTTCTTTCATATCAATATTTTAATGTGATAAAAAATTAATGTTTTCCGTTCTATTTAGAAATCTTAATTTTCATGTCGAATTTTAATTCTTACATTTGATAAAATTTCCTTTTATGGATAAGCTTGAACTAAAAAGAAAATTAGTTGAAGAATGTCGGAAACAGTTGGAGAAGGTTGTAAACAATCTGAAAACTGCTATGGACGAAGCACAGCAAAGCGCGAATGAATACGGACTGCCAAAAGACCGTTACGACTCATTCCGAATGCAGCAACTGAACAAAAAGAACATGTTTGCTCAGCAGATGAAGAAAAGCCTTGATGAACTCTATGCCCTGGAAAAAATAGACCTAAAAACAGAATTAACCAAAGCCGGTTTTGGTGCAGTAGGTTTTCACCGCCGACCAAAAGATATTCATTTCAATTGGCTTGGGAAAACTATTACTCAATAATGAAACTTATTTTGCAGTTTCGGTTCATGTTCCCCTTGCCATAGCTCTAAATGGTAAACAAAAAGGTGATTCTTTCGAAATAAATGGGAAAAAGCACGAAATACTCCAAGTCTTTTGATTAGTTTTTATTTTGTAAACCATTGTTGACACTGGACAGAATTTAAAAAATAACCGCTGAGAACACAGAGAGAATACACAGAGTTACGCTGAGAAATGAAATGTTTTTTTATGCTGGCTCTCTGCGTATAACTCCGCGACTCTGCGGTAAAAAATATCCAGTAGTATAAAACCATTGTTAATTTCTTCTTATTAAATATTTCTTTTATATTATTCCAAAAGTCTATTTTTGTTTCATGCAGGAAACTATTTTAATTCTCGATTTTGGTTCACAATACACCCAGCTTATACACGCAGGGTAAGGGAGCTGAATGTTTATTGGGAATTTATCCATTCAACACTTTTTAGTCTTAATGATCAAAACATTAAAGGTGTTATTTTGTCTGGCAGTCCTTTTTCCGTTCGCGATGCCGATTCTCCTTTTCCCGAACTTAAAGATATCAAAGGCAAAATACCACTTCTAGCTGTTTGCTATGGTGCACAATTCCTTGCCCAGAACTATGGAGGCGAAGTACTGCCATCAAGGATACGTGAATATGGCAGGGCTAATCTTGCCTCTACAGATGCTTCTGATGAATTGATGAAAAATGTTCCTGTCGGCAGCCAGGTGTGGATGTCGCATGGGGATACTATTGCTAAAGAACCGAAAGGAGCAAAGATAATTGCGGCTACTACTGATGTCCGAGTTGCAGGATTTAAAATGAAAGACGAAGAGACATACGGAATACAGTTTCACCCTGAAGTCTATGATTCAACTGATGGCATGACAATCCTTAAAACCTTTGTTGTCAATATTTGCAAATGCAATCAATCATGGACACCAGATTCCTTTGTTGAATCTACCATTAAAAATTTGAAAGATAAAATAGGCAATGATAAAGTAGTTCTCAGTCTGTCCGGTGGTGTTGATTTTCTGTTCCGCGGTATTGCTGCACAAAGCTATTTCCACTAACCTTTATTGCATTTTCGTTGATAACGGCTTACTTCGGAAAGATGAATTCGAGACTGTGCTGCATTCCTATCGGGATATGGGTCTCAATGTAAAAGGCGTGGATGCAAAAAAACAGTTCTATAATGCATTGAAAGATGTTTCCGAACCCGAAGCAAAGCGTAAAGCTATCGGCAAAACATTTATTGAGGTTTTCGATCAGGAAGCTCATTTGGTTTAAGATGTAACCTGGCTTGCTCAAGGAACTATATATCCTGATGTCATTGAAAGCATTTCAGTAAAGGCCCTTCAGCGACTATCAAATCACATCATAACGTGGGAGGTTTGCTTGCCTACATGAAGCTGAAAGTGATAGAACCATTGAATACTCTTTTTAAAGATGAAGTAAGAAGAGTTGGGAAAACCCTTGGAATACCCAATGAACTTCTTCAGCGTCATCCTTTCCTCGGTCCGGGATTAGGCATTAGGATATTGGGTAAATTACAGAAGATAAGATCCGTATTTTGCAGGAAGCTGATGATATTTTCATTAAAGGACTTCGCGAACACGACTTATATAATAAAGTTTGGCAGGCAGCAGCTATCCTTCTTCCTGTTAAATCAGTGGGTGTGATGGGTGAGGAGCGTACGTACGAATATGTACTTGCTTTACGTGCAGTAACATCTACAGATGGCATGACAGCCGACTGGGTTCACCTGCCGTATGATTTTCTTTCAAAGATATCAAACAATATTATTAATAAGGTCAAAGGTATTAACCGAGTGGTTTACGACATCAGTTCCAAAAGCCAGCCACTATAGAATGGGAATAGATGGGAATAGAAATGCAATATTTTTTTCAAACTCTTTATTGTATGTATTAAAATACATTTAAGTTTGCACAACATTTGTAACAAATGAAATTCCGTTTTATTATAACAATCTCCTTTCTTTTACTCATGAGTTCAGCGATTTATTCGCAGGATGTGGTAAAATCTACCGTTATTGAAAAGGTGGATGGAAAGGATTATTATATTGTACTGTTAATGAAGGTATCAATTTGGAAGATAGCATCTGCTTATGGCTTAACAACCAATGATATTATATTGAACAACCCTGAAGCTAAAAAGAAAATCAAACCAGGTCAGAAGCTTAAAATACCAATTAAAGGCGGGCAAAACATAATTGCTCCAACCACCACCAATCATATAGTTGAGAAAGGAGAAAGCCTGTACAGTATAGCAAAAAGTTATTCAGTAACAGTGGATGACATAAAGAAAGTAAATCCGGGCCTTACAGAAAACCTTAAACCCGGGCAAACGATTATTATACCTGTAAAGAACACAACCAGTGTTAAAAATAAAAACAACAGCGATAAACTTCTGCGGATAATAATGCATCCAGTTATAATTGCAACAACCCTAAACTTCTTGACAATTACAATATCGCATTAATGATTCCTTTTTATCTTAGTGATGTCTCACAGATAAACCCTGATGACCCCGATATTAAAGAAAAAGCTGCTAGCGATTACACATCGTTTACTTATGTCGAATACTACGAAGGTATCCTTTTGGCTATCGATTCACTCAAGAAGAAAGGTTTCTCTGCAAAGGTGTATGTGTACGATGTGGACGAAGATTCTTGCAGCCACTGCAAAGATCCTTGAAAAACCCGAATTCGCTAAAATGCATCTTATCATCGGCCCTTTCTTTGAAGGAAGTTTAAGGGTTGTGGCTAAGTTTGCACAGAAACATAATATTAAAATAGTTGATCCTGTTTCGGCTGACGACGACATTTTAAAAGGTAATCCTACCTTGTTTGAAGCTTTCCGTCCATTTCAATGCAGCTTAAGCAACTTGCAGCCTGGATAGTCGGCAGGTATCCCTCATCGCCTGTGATCGTGGTTACAATAACCTGGGAAACGAAAAAGAATATGTTTCCATTTTTAAAGCGGCATTAAAAGCGCAGTTGAAGCTTGCAGGGGTTAAAGATACCAGCAGTAAAGAAGTCATTTATGATCAGGCAGGTCTATCCGGAATTACAAGTATTTCCGGAATGCTGACACCAATATTGTTGTAACTTTATCAAATAACGGTGAATTATTCGTTACTAATTATGTGAGCAAGCTTGATGAAATATATGATAAATACAAGATGATTGTAATTGGTTTGTCCGGCTGGAAAAATTATGACAATATTGAACAGAATATTTGCAGAACATCAACCTGCACATGTTTTCCTCTTCCTTTATTGATTATACTACCGATAATGTTAAGAACTTTATTTATGCTTTCCGCGACCAGTATAAAACTGAGCCTGATAAATTTGCTTTCCAGGGATATGATGTAGGCATATTCTTTTTTAATGCCCTTAATAGTTATGGTGTGAATTTTGATAAAATGTATTTACAAAGTAACAGGCTCCAACCTGCAAAGTAATTATAAATTTGTTAAAATAGGCAATAAGGACGGCTTCGACAATTCCTACCTGAACATATACCGTTACGAGGATTACAGGCTGGTTGACGTGCTTAACCATCCCATATTAAAGAGAAGGAAAAAGATAAAAAGAAGAAATAAGTCTTTCGTTCCCCTTTAAAATATTTTTTTCATCCTAGGGAATAATACTTTTTTTTGCCCGTTAGGGTTTTAAAATAATGTGAAATTAATATGAACGCGTATGAACAAAATCTTTACTTCTGATGACCTTATTTTATTTGCTTACAACGAAACCGGAAAAGAAAAAACAGACGAGATCACCCAAGCCCTTAACGAAGATGAAACACTTCGTGAAGAATACAAGGCTATTACCGGTGTAAAGCAACAGTTGGACAGTGTTAAAGAATCTCCTTCAAGGAGTGTGATTGACAATATCCTTAACTATTCTAAAGCTTTGA
>CAWHOW010000028.1:0-246602 GCA_963831005.1 uncultured Bacteroidota bacterium | reverse complement strand
TTGCCGGTGGCGGCGGCGGCGGCGGCGGTTATTCGGCTAATGCTGCTTGTACATATTATGCGGGATGGAGTAGCGGTGGCGGTGGCGGTCCGTTTGGGGGAACTGCCGGTTCGGGAACGTATTCCTGCAATGTTACAACCGCAGGAGGCGGTGGTGGAACACAGGCAGCAGGCGGAGCCCCAGGAGCAGGCGGTGGAGCAGGACAGACTGCCGGCTCGGCATATACGGGAGGACAAGGAAGTACAAACGCCGGTTATGGCGGTGGTGGTGGCAGTGGATATTTTGGCGGCGGCGGCGGTGGAGAATATGGCGGCGGCGGCGGTGGTTCTTCATATTATAACCCTGCTCCCGGTAATGGTCAGTCATGGGGTACAGAATCATGCACTCAGGGAAATACAGGAACTACAAGTGTCCTTACAAATCTTCCACCACTTGCACCTCCGGGTACCGGTAATGTAAATTATGATGGTACTGTAGTATACGGACCAGGATATGGAGGAGGCGTTACAGGCGGTCTTGTATATCCGGGTGGCAGCGGTGAAGTAGTAATTTCTTGGTAAAATATTTTAAAGATTCGAAGAACTGAATATAAAAAATATAATGAAAAGAATAATAGAAACAATGATATTTTTATTGCTTTCGTACAATATGTTTGCCCAGAATTTTACACCTGTGCCGGACAAAAAGGCTATTGATAAAGAAGACAATAAAACATCTTTAATTAATAATGATAGCATTACTAAGGATACTGCTTCCATTAATGTAAATGACCATAAACAACATAGGGCAAGTTTTACGAAAACTTTACCTATTCCCGTACCAAAGGAAAAATATGAGTTGCCGGAACAGGATGATATTATTATCCCTGATACATCAAAAGTTGGACTGAAACCTAAATAAATATAAAGAAAATTGACGGAAATTGAATGGTGAACGGTTAACAGGGGCTGGGAGCAGTAGGCAGTGAATATGGAAATGTTGTATTTAAGGCTGAAGACAGGAAGAAATTAACATTAATAAAAAAAGTAAAATGCATTAAACCAACCCAAATTGCGGTTGGTTTTTTTATGCCCATCAGTTCTTATACTCCCTACAGAATACAGCTATCCATAACAATGATAAATTGATATAGCTTGTTTAAATCCATTTACCATCCTATTTCTGTAAAATAGTAAAAATTTATCACTTATTTTATAAATTTTCCCGATACTTTTTTATCTCTCCTTTTTTTAATCATGTATTTAGAATACAAAAATTCAGCTATTGTATTTAAATATAAATAAAAATAATAATATTTATTAAAAATATAAATGTCTAAAGGTATTGACAAATATGGTTTTATTACTTATCTTTGTATACTTATATATGTAACTATATACATATATGGTTTAGAAAGTATGTTGGTGCTGAAAGAGATGAATATATTCATAAAATTATCAACTTTTCATAGTGCTGAAATGAAAAAGTTCATTGCTATTTTATTTTTGCTTTTCACTTTCTCTTTTGCATCCTTTGCACAAAATGCGAATTTAATTATAAATAATAGTAGTGCTGCTACCGGGATTTTTATTAATATAACAGGGGGAACGGCAGCAAATCCGGCATATCTGATTATTAATAATGCTTCGGCGCTTGCAGGCGATATTTCGCTTAGAAATGCAATCACGCCTCCTGTAACCGGTGCCACAAAAATGGGTTGGATAATTTCTGAAGGGCAGTACAACTGTGTGGAATGGATGAATACTGCCGCCAGTGTAAGTTATGTGGTTCCTTTTGGATATAGCAATACCGATTACATACCATTTACTTATGCCAGGACTGCGGCTGCGGGCGCTTCAACCCTGACCGCTTCTACCTATTATAATTCAAATGGCAATATGCAGAGCAGTGTGGGATTACCGGCAGCGACAGATGGTGGTGCAGTTCCTGCTGTTGGTAACATTAACCTTGCTTTTAATAGTTCTGCTACTAACGGATACCAAAATATAATTGATCGTTTCTGGCTTATCCAGGCATCCAAACCGGCTGTCCTTTCTTTTACTTACAGGGGTGCTTCAGAAAATAATATGGCTTCACCTAACTCAAATATATATATACAGCACTGGAATGCTACAGGTTGTTGGGATGATGGTAATAGTGGTACATGTAGCACAACAACTGCTTATTATATGACAACAGGTACTGCGGGGATTAATCTATCATCTGATTATACAGTTACGGGCACAGCCTCCTGTTCCGAATTTTCACCTTACATTTTGTCGAGCGCAAGCAACCCCCTTCCTATAGAATTACTTAGTTTCACAGCTACTTGCATAAATGCAGGTGTTTCTATAAACTGGCAAACCGCTTCTGAAACCAACAACAATTATTTCACCATAGAAAGCAGTATAGACGGCGAAACATGGAAAACAGTTACTACTGTTCCTGGCGCAGGCAACAGCAATACGCTGCTTTCATATTCATACAATGATAATAGCGCTTACTCTGGTTCAGCGTATTATCGTTTAATACAAACGGATTATAACGGTCAGTCGAAAACATATGATCCTGTTGTGGTAAATTGTTCAGATATAAACTCAGGAAATAATGGCATTACACTCATATATCCCAATCCCGCAGACGATGAAGTAGCTGTTGAAATAAGCTGTCTGGAAAACAGTAATGGCCGACTAACCATTTATAACACTATCGGACAGAAAATAATAGAACAACAATTAGAATTGCTGAAAGGAAGAAATGTATATACGATAAATATTTCAGGTTTAGCTGTCGGCATTTATCCTGTAACATTTAATAACGGACAAGGAGAATCATCTACAAGGAAAATAATTAAAAGCAAATAAATAAAATAACATAATATTATGAAAACAATTATACGCTACGTAGCAGTATTCCTGATGGCAGGATTGACGATGCTTACCGTAAGCTCTTATACACAGTCTGTGGGGGTTAGTAATCAGGCGGCCTTTTCCCCGACAAGCCTGTTTCATGTATATGATAATAACGTAATTACAACAGGAACGGTTTCGACAATTTCCGGCGGTACCGCCATGACAAGCGGAACTGTTCTTGCCGTTACAGGCAATGGCACTATGGTAACACCTGGGTACCTGGCAAACTTTACTGCCAATTCATTAACCACAGGAACAGGGCTGAATCTTTCTCTAACCGGGCTTACTTCTGGTACAGGATTAAATCTTTCTGCCACAGCTGCCGGACTTACAGGAAACGCACTCCTTGTTACCACAGGTTCAACAGGCACTCCGGCCAATGGTCTTGTCAGGTTTAATTTCAACGGAGCACGTACAACAGCAGGTAATGGATTCCAGATAGATGATATTTCCACAACGCTTGCTACTGTTATGCAAATTAACGCCAATTCGCTTACATCAGGAACCGGGTTAAATCTTTCATTAAATGCTTTGACTTCAGGATTTGGAATAGTGGCTGCTTCTAGCGCCAATTTTAGCGGTAACCTTATGTACCTGCATGCAACAGGGGCTCCCACCGGTCCTGCATTATTAGTAACTGATGCCGGTGCATCCTCAAATGCTATACAAGTTTCAGGGGGTGGAGCAGTGAATTATTCCGCTATTTTCGCATCTGCTTCTCCTGCCGGAGCTGGTTCAGCATATGATGTCGCTCATTCAAATCATACTATTTATGCGGTAATGAATAATAATAACGCTTATTCTTTCGCGCTGTATGGGAGCACTGCTGGTGCGCCCAATCCATCAGGCGGGGTTCTGGGTGAATACAATGCTACTTCTGATATTGGAATTTTAGGATATTATAATGGTACAGATATTGGTGTTTATGGCGTAGGAACCGGTACTGCTGCAACTTCTGTTCCATTAGGAGGAGGAGGAGGAGGAGAGTTCTTTAGTTCCAATGTTGGCGCTTATGGTTATGGCGATGCAACATCAGGAAGCTGGGGGGTATATGGAAAAACAATTGCTGTAGCAGGAGGGGGGGCAATAGGTGTTTCAGGTGTTGACATGAATGATGTTTCAGGAGCCGGTGTTGCAGGCAGTGTGCTGGGCAGCTGGTATTTCCCCGGAGCAGGTGTTTGTGGAGTTACTCAAGGTGCGGCAGGAGTATTTGGAACTATCGGGCAAACAACTTCATCTGGAAATGGTACGGCCTATGGTATAACTACAGTAAATGCGGGAGTTGCCGGTCAGTATATCGGCAACCATACTTATAGTTTTGGTTTAATTGGTCAAACCGATCCGGCACAAAATACAAAACGAACAGGCGGTGTTATTGGTATCCAGGCCTTGGGCGGAGCATGGGGTTCTTTAGGATATTATAGCAATGGGAATGCATCATACGGTGTTTATGGAACAAATGCATATGTAAGTGGAGCTGGAGCGACACATGGAGGGTCTGACAGTGTGATAACTGGCACAGGGGGCGGATTTTACGGCGGGTTAATTGGCGTTCAGGCAAATGGTGACGAAATAGGTATTATTACATCAGGAAAAGTATGTGCTGCATATAATATAGGGAACACTTACACTTCCGGCTCAACGGCTAATATAATTACTACTTCCACACAAAAGATCCCGGTTTATTCGGTTACCTCTACTCAGGTCAAAGTATATGCAGATGGCACAGCCCAACTTAGAAACGGAACGTGCAGGGTTAAATTTGAAAGTTCATTCGTCAATGTAACAAGTAATAATAAACCAACAGTCACAGTTACGGCAAACGGTGATTGTAACGGATTATACATTTCATCAGTTGATGCAACTGGTTTTAATGTTACGGAACTGAATAAGGGAAATTCAAATGTTGAATTTTCATGGATCGCCATTGGATCAAGGATTGATGGAACACCGGTACCAATATCAAGTTTGCTGGATATGAATTTTGATTCAAATCTAAAAGGTGTAGTTTCTAATGAAAACAATCCAATGGAAACCGGAGTTCCTGTATGGTTTGATGGAAAATCTTTTCACTTTACAAGTGTGCCAGAACATTACTCAGTAAAAATACCAGTTAAAACTGCCGAGAAATTGAAGGACAAATAAGAGCTGTTAGATCTAAAACTATTATTCAACCAATATTTTACAATGAAATATAGATGAAAGAAGTAATTCAGCTAATTTAGAACAATAATAAATTCCATCATTAATACTGCGATCTAAAAATTAAACCAGTTAGTAACATTAAGTTCCCAAGATGCAATATAAGAATTTTAGATTATAACATTACTTGCTATTGCTAAAATATTATTTTATAAAATTGGCATAGTACTGCCTTAAACTCTCACTTCAGCAACGCATGACTTAGTACTAGTAGTGCAAGCGGCGTCCTTTGTGCCTTAAAATTGAATTGGGGCAGCCTATCCTACGTTAGCAATCGCTCCAAACCTTAATTTGAATAGGCCTCTTCAGATAATAGATGCGTCTTTGCGAACAGAGTGAAGCAATCTCTTATATGAGCTAAGATTGCTTCGGGCAAAAAGCCCTCGCAATAACGGTAAATATGATTTTGCGAAGAAATCTAATATCTTCTATTACAATTTTGCTTTTAAAGTAATTAAATCGATTTAATTATTTGTTTAGATTTCTAAATCACAAGAAATTTAGCTAAATTTGACGTGGAATTATATGTCTATGCAGATAATACATATTTATATATGTGAATATGTTAAAATCGCATACATTAATTGATACTATTGGCTTGCAAAAAGAAACTTTAGTTGAAAATCATATTATTATTATAAAAAATAACAGTACAAGGAACTGCGAATTAACAAATTAAGTACAGCTACGGATTGACATGGGCCTTTTTATTCCTTATATTTGCATAGTAATTAACAAAATTTGTTAATAAGTATTGATAAAAATCAATTTTTAAAGATGTTATGAGA
Source organism: uncultured Bacteroidota bacterium (assembly GCA_963831005.1). Taxonomy (GTDB): domain Bacteria; phylum Bacteroidota; class Bacteroidia; order Bacteroidales; family CG2-30-32-10; genus CAWHOW01. Next base: position 240,721 of record CAWHOW010000028.1, on the reverse strand, counting down.
CTTACAAATAGGCATATAGTATGGAACATAGTGATAGCAGGTATTGTAATGCTTGGTGTTTTTATTGCCGGTGGCTCCTTTGCCCAAAGCGCTGTGAAAACTGACAGCACAAATAAAGCAAAAATTACACCGGTAAATACTGCAACTCCTGCTGCTGTTATTAATAATAAGCCTTTACCCACGGCAACTGCAATCCGCAGGGTGGATATGATGGATGTGACACAGAAAAAGAAAAATGCAGATGAAAAAACCAAGGGTAACGATACTTTAAACACCCCAAAGGATAGTAAAGTTAATGGAGATAATAAACCGAAGCAATAAATAGTGAAAACATTTACACCTGATATTAAAAATTTCTTTCAGTTGTTAAAGAAAACAACAATTACAATTGTTGTTGCTGTTGCTTTGTTTTTTTATTGTAATTCGGCTAAGGCTGTGAATTATAGCGGCAATTACCTTATTCCGGGCTCATGGAATAACTTAACCCTTGCTTTTGCTGCCATTACAGCAGGCACTGTTACAGGCAATGTAAACCTAATACTTACAACAGGATACCCGGCTGCTGCTGAAACATATCCTATTGTGCCTTCTGCGAATGCAGGAGCTTTTACCATTACTGTTTACGAAAATATAGGCGGTTTATCTATTACAACGGCAACTGCTTTTGGAACTTTAAACCTGAGCGGATGTACTAATGTTATTTTTGACGGCAGGGTAAATGCTATGGGAGGTACCAGAGATTTAATAATTAGCAATACAAATGCATCAGAGTACGCTATACAGTTTACAGGCAATGCAGTTAACAATACCATTCAATATTGTAACGTGAGCGGAAAGTCTACACTAAACACTGTTGGTGTAATTGATTTTACCACTGCCTCGGCTGCTAACGGTAATGGCGGTAATTATATTAATCACTGCGATATTAATTGTAATGGTGTTTGTATGTATGGAATTTACTCACTTGGAACTGCAGGATTTCCTAATACTAGCGATAGTGTAAAATATTGCACTATACATGATTTTTATAGTGCCGGATATACCAGCGCTTTTGGAATATATATTATGGGGGGGAACACTTCGTGGGCGATAAACAATAATACGATATACCAACCAACTACTTACAGTTTGATTGATGATTACCCAATTTGGATTGATAATGCAAGCGGGAATGGGTTTACAATAAATTACAATCATATAGGAGGTTCCACTGGTGTATTTAATTCTGTTACCGGCGATTTGGGAGGGACGTGGACAATGAGTACAGTGGCAGGTACTGACAATGAATTTTTGGGAATTCTTGTGTCTGTTGGACAGTCACCTGTAACGAACATTCAAGGTAATATTATTGATGATTTTAATATATCGGCTAAACCTGCCGCTAATTTAACTACAGAATGGGAAGGCATTGAAATTGATGGCGGAAGCGTTAACATAGGAACCACTGCTAAAAATATTATAGGTTCAGATGTTTCAGCAGGAGTAATTACGATTAATTATAACAGTCCTACTAAAAGTTCTTTCGTTATGGGGATTTCGGCGCTTAATACAAGTGCAACCGATGTGGTGAATATTGGTAATGCTACGGTAGGAAATGTTGTCAGCGGCATATCCCTGACCGGAACATCAACAGGTCTGGTTAATTTTAATTTATTACGATATGGTTATACCGCTGCAGCATCAACGATTAATATCGTCAATAATTCGGTAGGCAATGGAGTGGCAAATTGTATGAGCAATACATCAACTGTTGTAACTGATGCTGTAGGTATTATTGACCAGTCGTCGTCAGCTCCATCCGAAACAATAACACTTTCAAATAATTATATCGCTAATTTTACAAATCCGTCTACAAGCGCAAGTGCATATTTATATGGTATATGGACTTCGTATAATACGAATACCATAACCAATAATACTATTACCAGCTTTTCTATGGCAGGCTCGGGTCTTAGTATGATGGGAATATACCAGGAATCTACAAAAGCCGGTCAAACAGTTTCGGGTAACAATATTAATAACCTGGCTAATACTACAGCAGGCGCTACAATAATTGATATATATGCTATAAATTATACAGGAGCGACAACAGGAACAAATACAATTTCACAAAATTACATTTATAATTTAACCTCCACTTCAACATCCACTTCAACTCAGCTTTATGGCTTGGTTATTGGCGGAGGGGCTTCTACTATTTCAAACAATATGATTACTATAGGAAATGGGGTTACTACCGGATTTATTTTAATGGGCATTTACGATGCAGGGGCAAGTACAACTAATTATTACTTTAACAGTGTTTATTTGGGAGGTACTACTGCTACAGCCTCGGTTAGTTATGCATTTTATACCTCAACAGCCAATACTCGTGTGGTAGAAAATAATATATTTTATAATGCCCGTTGCGGCAATACAAGCAACCAGTATGCTTTTTATGAAGCATCTGCAACGGGTAATACAGGATTAACTTCCAATTACAATGATTTATATGCAAATTGCGCTACTTATGGTTATGTGGGTTATTATAATAATACTACACCTGAACAAACTATTGTCAGTTGGAGAACCGCTTCAGGTAAGGATGCTGCCAGCGTAAATGGAGCCCCTTTATATACCGCCCCTACTGCCGCTACACCAGTTTTGGACTTAAGCAGCTCTACCAGTCCTTGTTATACTAAAGCATTAGCAGGCACAGGCATTACTATTGATATTCATAATGACACCCGTAAAGCCTCCCCTGATATAGGCGCCGATGAAATAGTTTGCCCTCCTCCCAACCCAACTAGCGTATTAGCTACGCCTTCAACTATTTGCAATGGGACTTCAACTACATTAAGCGCTTCAGCCCCCGGTTATACTATTTACTGGTATGCTGGTTCCTGCGGCGTACCTCCGGCAGCCGGAGTTGGTACCGGAAGTTCACTTAGTGTTTCTCCTGCCAGTACCACCACTTATTACGCTATTGCCTATAGTTCTTGCGGAGGATGTTCTTCTGGATGCGTTACCGTTACGGTAACCGTAGATCCTTTTTCAGCAACTCCAACTTCTATTACAACATCACCGGCTTCAGCCATAATTTGCAGCGGAAGCAACACTACCCTTACTCTTATTGGAGGGGGCGGTGGCACAGGCGAAGTTATCCACTGGTATTCCGGTTCCTGCGGTGGCGTTGCCGTAGGCACGGGAAGCCCCATTACTGTTACCCCTGCATTTACCACCACTTATTACGGGCGTTATGAAGATCCTGCTCCCTGCAATTATAACTCGCCTTGCCAATCGGTAACAATAACCGTAGATGCTGCATCTACGAATCCTACCGGCATAACAGCATCCTCAACTACAATATGCAATGGTCAAAGCACTACCCTTACGCTGATCGGAGGCGGAGGAGGCACAGGCGCTGTGCTAACATGGTACACAGTATCCTGCGGAGGTACAGTGGCAGGAACAGGACAGAATTTACCGGTTAGCCCTGTATCAACCACAACATATTATGGGGGTTATGTGGATGCCTGCGGTAACCATACAACCTGTCAATCAATAGTAATTACTGTAGATGCTATATCTACCGCCCCTGCTTCGGCATCAGCTTCGCCGGCTACTATCTGCGGCGGTAACAATTCTACCCTTACCCTTACAGGCGGGGGAGGAGGAACAGGCGCAACAGTCACTTGGTACACGGTTTCCTGCGGGGGCATAGTAGCAGGAACAGGAAGTCCTTTGACCGTTTCCCCAGGGTCAACCACAACATATTACGGCGGTTATGTGGATGCCTGCGGCCATGTTACTACCTGCCAGACGGTAACTGTAACAGTAACCAGCGGTACAGGAGGAATAGGCGTTGCTAATAATGGCGCCTGGATTTATATCACAAGTGGCGCAACTTTTTATATTGGAGGCGGGGTTAATGAAGGTAATTATTGGAATTACCAGGTCTGCGGCAATAACGGCAGTATAAATAATTCAGGAACTATTGAGCTTGAGGGAAACTGGAATAATAGCTCCGGCAATAATGTTTTTACAACAGATGCGGGAACAACTATTTTCAACGGAAATGGAAGTGGCGCTCAAAGCATAGGAGGCACAAACCTAACAGATTTCTATAATTTAACCCTGGAGCAAACAGTAACAACCTTGAATATTAATACGCAGGCAGGAGGCGTTACCACTACAAACGGTGTTTTCACGTTATCTAACTTCAACGGCGGCAGCCCTGTCCTAGCCCTGAACAACTCTACGCTGACTGTTACAAATCCGGCAACCACCGCAATTGTGCGACAGGCAGGATATGTTGTAAGCGAAACCAATGTTGCAATAAACCCGAGCAAATTAATATGGAATATCGGCTCAACAACTGGGGCACATGTTTTTCCATTCGGGACCAACGACCCGAATTATATACCCGTTACATTCAACAATACCGGAGCAGTGGGAAATATTTCAATATCAACCCGCCGGACTGTCGCTGCCAATACTCCTTACCCCGGAATAAGTAATATAAGCAGCGCTGTTACAGCGCTAACCAATCCTTCAGGGGGCGCAGCATCCTATATTAACAGGTGGTGGGATATTACTTCTTCATTAAATCCATCGCCGGGAACAACTCTTATCCCTGCGGTTACTTTAACACTTTCCTATTGTGGCGCTTTTGAAAATTCAGGGGGGTACACCACTGCATTGGCAATACAACATTTTGCTTATGACGGTACAAGCAAGTATTATTTTAATAACGGGCAGGGAGGCGGTAACGGAACTTGTACTGACGGAGGCACTGCAGCAGTTATAAGTGGCATAGGGTCGGCGTCGGCTTCGGGTTTCACACAATTTTCACCTTATGTGCTTGTTTTGAAATCGAACCCATTGCCGATAGAACTATTGAATTTCAGCGCAAGCTGTCTTGACGATAAAATAAAATTATTATGGACAACGGCTTCTGAAACCAATAACGACTATTTCAGTATTGACAGAAGTCAGGATAACAATTCATGGGAATTTGTTACAAGGTTAAATGGAGCAGGTAACAGTAATTCTATTATAAATTATGCCGCTTATGATGATTTCCCCTTTGTGAAAACCCTGCTGGGTGAGATGCCTTCTTATTACAGGATGAAACAGGTGGATTTTAACGGGAATTCAAAATTATATGGCCCAATAACTGTAAGTTGTGCTGAAGCGCCGGGCATTGATTTCGATATCGTTACTATTAAACCCAATGAAACGCAGAGTGAACTGGCAATTACCTATACTGCGCCCACAAATGGCGAAAGGATAACAGCCAGTCTGTTCAATATTGTTGGACAGCATTTATTTCAACAGGAGCAAATATCCAGTGCTGGGAATAACACTATCGAATTTTTAAATATCAGCCTGAGCAGGGGTGTTTACATGATAAGGCTTGACAATACTGATAAATTCATTACACGTAAAATAATAATTCCATAAAAATATATAACGATGAAAACGACATATTCGATAAGGGGGAAAAATAAGCTGCTTTACGCAGCAGGACTGATTTTGTTCTGTTTGAACTGCAACATCAGCAGCTATGGGCAGAATGTTTGTATTTCTGCCTCGGGAGTAGCGCCATATTCATGCGCCATGCTTGATTTGGAATCAACTACATCAGGTTTCCTGATAACGCGAATGACAACTGCCCAAAAAACAGCAATAAGTTCCCCTCAGACGGGACTTTTGGTGTTTGATAATTCACTGGGTAATTTTTATTATTATACAGGTTCTGCATGGGCGCCGATGGGCGGTTCCGGCTGGGGATTTACAGGAAACAGTGGCTTAATCAGCAGCACTAACAATTTTATGGGTACTACGGATGCAACTCCGGTTTACTTTGTTTCAGGAGCAGGCGGTCCAAATATAAGAATGACAATATCTGCAACCGGTAATATTGGTATAGGAACTACCACACCCAATGCTTCAGCTATACTGCAAGTTTCATCAGCCAGCCAGGGAATATTAACTCCACAGTTTGCGCTTTCTGCCACCACCACTGCAGCCCCTGTTACAGCTCCTGCCAACGGACTACTTATTTACAATACAGCAACCGCAGGTTCTGCTCCTACTAATGTTAATCCCGGTTATTATTATTGGTTAACATCTAGCAGCGCATGGGTTCCTCTTTTAGATAACACTCCGCCAAATGCCGGATGGATGGTTACCGGAAATTATGGGACAAACCCCGCAACACCAAATTTTGTTGGAACCAATGATGCCAAGGATCTGGCGTTCAGAGTGAACAACACTGAAGTAATGAGAATATCAAATACTGACGGGAATAATGTGGGTATAGGAACAGCAACTCCTGATGCTTCTGCGATTGTTGATGAAACATCTACTACCAAAGGTTTACTTATCCCACGTGTTGCTTTAACAGCTACCAATGCAGCAGCACCTATTACATTGCCTGCAACTTCTCTGTTAGTATATAACACTGCATCTGCTGGTGTATCACCCAATAATGTCACACCTGGTTATTACTATAACTCTGGTACTCCGGCTTCACCGCTTTGGGTGAAATTTGCTTCTGCTGGTTCTAGTAGTTTTCAATACGAAAACCGTTTCCAGACAAATGGCACCTGCGGACCTACAATTTATTATTTCAACTCGAGTAATTATGGACCTGGTACTTATGGAGATGAAACCAATCCTTATCGTAATGATTATGCCAGCGGTGCTTATACAACAACTACGCCTGCCTCTGTGCCTGCTTATTTCGGTGTATGGTATGTATCATATACTGCAACTGCTGTAACTTATTTTAGCGGCTATGAAGGTTGGGGAATGATTGAAAACAATTATAATGGAACAACAAATGTTCCTCTTAACTCAGGATCATCTACGGTAACTATTTATTTTTATAAATATACGCCAACAGCAGGTAACACAGGCAATATAGCTGGCGTATTGTGCGGAAGTGCAGTTGCAACCATCAGCAATACTTTTGTCCCCGCTTCATTTAATTTTACCTGTGCGCCAGTTTTGATGAACCCGGGAGATATTTTAATTGGATATTGCACGGTTAGCAATTGCCCATATTATCACTCTTTAAGTTATTATTCAATTATTGATATTATGGGTGCTATGCAGTTCTAATATTTTATACTTTTTTAAAATGAGAAAATTAGTAATAACAATAATTATAGGTGCGCTTTGGTTTCTGATACCGGGATTACTGTTTGCCCAGTCGCAAAATAACTATGCCAAAAAGACACCTATGTCGTCTTCTCAAAACAAACAAACAGCATCTAAAGATACAACTGCAAACCACATCGATTCATCGCATGTTACTAAAGGAATTATATACCGAATATGATAACACCTTTGCCTGTAAAAGGCAAAACGGATACATCAAAATCTAAATCCACAAATGACAACTATATGAAAAGGATACCTGCTCAACAACCTGTTGAAGAAAAGCAGCAATCTGTTCCGCCAAAATAAAACGAATAAACATCCCTTTGCTGTAATCGGTAGAAAAGATAGAAAGACCACCCCAATTTGCGGGTGGTTTTTTTTATGCCTTAAGAGTTTTCTCAATCGGTATTATTTCTTGCAATTACTACCATTATATTAACATATTATTTATATTTTGAATAATTATCAAAGATTTTTGTTAAAAAACTTGACAAACGAAAAATAATATTGTATATTTGTTTCAGGTTTAATTTAAATTAAATATTAACGAAATCTAAAGTATGTAATAAATCTCTACTTCATTTATAGCACAAAGTTTAAAATATTGAATCCTTTGTTGCTGCTAAAGCAGAAGTAAGATGATTATTTTTACCATACATACAATACAACCGGCAAAGAGCAAGCAAATCTCGTCATTGCGAGGGCTTCACGCCCGAAGCAATCCCTCTTCGTGTATAAGATTGCTTCACTCTCCCGACAAGTCGGAACAAGCTGTTCGCAATGACGAAAGAAGGCGTCGCAATGACGTTACCATTTATTTTCAAAACACTTTATTGACCAAAGATCTTCTCTGCGGCGTCCTGGCGAATGTTCAGCCAGGGGGGCAGGATGTTTTATATTTATTAACCAAAAATCTAAATCTTATGAAAATAACTTTTAGAAAAGCCAAGATATCGCTCGGATTTCAAGAGATGCACGCTCCCGAGTTGTTATCATTTGGTGGTGGTACAGAGACCGCTTTGGCGGGGAATGCCTTCTTCCCCAGCCTGACTATTTCTCCTGCTACTATCGGCACTTACTGTACAGCGGTGCAAAACGACCTGAACAAGGTCGCCGCCGGAAATACATCTAAGATGCTTACCAAACAGTTGGCGCAGGACGTTGATGTCCTGTTGAACGCCCTTACCACGAACGCGCATTACGTGGAGGACACAGCAAATACTGCTGCTGCAGGAAACCTGGCGAAAGCTCAGGAAATGATAAACAGCAGCGGTTATAAGCTGAAGAAAAAGGGGAACCCCATCCCCGTGTATTCGAAGTGGTAGCTTCGGGTATAGGATGGGTGCACCTCAGGGTAAAATCCGTTGGCACCCGTGCCGGCTACGTATGGAAATACGGCGCTGTTACAGCCAAAGGACTTGTTCCGACTATCTGGAGCATACTGGTTTTTACCCTGGAAACCGAACTGGTGATAAATGGGCTGAAAAGCAACACCATTTATGCTTTCGAGTATGCAAGCATACTTCCTTCATCGCATACACACAAAACACCGGTTATAGTTCCCCTTGTTGTTAAAGCTGCGTCAAAGCTGTCAACCTCTCAGTCGAAAAAGCCTACCTATACAGACGGACAGGTACAGTTGCAATTTAGCGACAGCATTTATTACTCGGTACAATAAATGCAACCTATTAAGAAGGCTATCCCCTTCCCCGTAAGGAAGGGGATTTTTTTATGCACTATCATTGTCATAGTTTCTTGAATCGTCGCCATCCTGATCAAGATCAATATAATCCCAATACTGATTGTTATAATCCCGATACTGCCTTAAACAATCCTGATACAGATTGTTATAATCCTGATACTGCCTTAAACAATCCCGATACGGATTGTTATAATCCCGATACTGCCTTAAACAATCCTGATACAGATTGTTATAATCCCGATACTGCTTTAAACAATCCCGATACGGATTGTTATAATCCTGATACTGCCTTAAACAATCCCTATACAGATTGTTATAATCCCGATACTGCCTTAAACAATCCTGATACAGATTGTTATAATCCCGATACTGCTTTAAACAATCCCGATACGGATTGTTATAATCCCGATACTGCTTTAAACAATCCCGATACTGCCTGACACCATTTGTTTGTAATTATTGAAAAGAAAGCTTTTCAATTGAAGCTTTAATTATTTTCATTAAGTAATTTTGTGGTCCTGATTTTTTAATTCAATTAATAGAATGAAAGCCCCGTATTCCGGAAGAAAATATGTGATCAACATTTCCATCCTTTCCATAGGGCTTATCTTCATTTGCCGTTTATTTTACATGCAGGTGGTTGACGACAGCTATAAAATTTCTGCCGACAGCAATGTGTTGAAACCCATCATCGAATTTCCTGCAAGAGGGCTGGTGTACGACAGGAACGGGAAACTTCTTGTTTATAACGAAGCTACCTACGACCTGATGGTCACTCCGCAGCAGGCCAAGAATATCGACACTGCTGAACTTTGCCGGCTTCTTAATATTAATAGAGAAACATTCAGGCAGCGGATGATAAAGGCACACAATTATTCGCCTTATACTCCTTCCGTATTTGAACGTGAGATATCAAAGGAATCTTATGGTTATATACAGGAAAAGATGTACAGGTTTCCCGGTTTTAATGTGCAGGCAAGGACGCTGAGAAAATATCCGCTTCCCATAGCGGCGCATATGCTGGGTTATATCGGAGAAGTGAACGAAGACCTGATCATCAGTGATAATTATTACAAACCGGGTGAATTTATTGGTGTTAGCGGGATAGAGAAGAGTTATGAAAAAGTACTCAGGGGGAAAAAAGGTGAAAAGCTGATGATGTATGACGCCTTTAACCGGGCTAAAGGGAGTTTCCGTGAATGGCATGTACGACACTGTTTGCGTGGCAGGGACAGGACCTGACAACATCGCTTGATGCCGACCTGCAAGCTTATGGCGAACAACTGATGGCTAACAAAAGAGGAAGTATAGTTGCCATTGAGCCTTCAACAGGAGAAATACTTGCTCTTGTTTCAAGTCCTTCCTACGACCCGAATCTTTTAGCCGGCACCGACCGTGCGAAGAATTACATGAAATTATTAGCCGATACCAAGGAAAAGCCTTTATTCGACAGGGCATTAATGGCAAGATATCCGCCGGGCTCCACCTTTAAAATCCTTGATGCACTCATTGCACAACAATGGGGAGTTATTAACGATAACACCCGATTCCCCTGTAATATGGGATTTCAAATGGGTAATGTAACCGTTAAGTGCGAGGCGCATCCTTCGCCCTGCAATCTTGAACAGGCAATACAGTATTCGTGCAACTCCTATTTCACTTATGTTTTCTTAGCAATCATGGAGAAAGCCGGTTACAGAAATACCAGGGAAGCTTTTTTAAAATGGCGGGACATGGTATTGAGTTTCGGTTTCGGGAAAAAGTTCTTCAGTGACCTTCCTTATGAATTAACAGGAAATGTCCCCACTGCCGAATTTTATGATAAGCTTCACGGCTCAAACAGATGGCGCGGCATTAACTATTCATTCGCTGGCAATAGGACAGGGTGAAGTTTCTGTTACGCCTCTACAGTTGGCAAATTTTGCCGCAATACTCGCCAACCGCGGATATTATTATACGCCTCATATTGTGAAAAGCATAGGTAAAAATAAGATTATTGATTCTATTGTACACAGGCAAACATGCAGTGAATATTGATGCCAAGTATTTCGAATTTGTTCTGGAGGCCATGCATCAGGTAATTGAAGCCGGAACAGGACAGAGGGCGAAGATCGAAAACATTAAGATGGCAGGAAAAACCGGAACGGCGCAAAACACGCATGGGCAGGATAACTCTAATTTTATTTTAATAGCGCCCATGGACAACCCCAAAATAGTTGTTTCCGTTATCGTGGAAAACGGAGGTTGGGGCGCTACCTGGGCATGTCCTATTGCCAGTTTAATGGTTGAAAAATACATCAACAAAAAGATCAAACGCGTGGATCTTGAGAAACAAATGATGGAAGGCAAAGTCTATTATCCGTAAGAGATGTTACATAAACCAAAAATAATTGTTAAATATAGCGGTCAGGCAGAGCCGATTCTCCTAAAACGACAGTGGAAGGAAAATCGTGTCGAAGTCGACCGCTATATCACTCTTGACACGGACAATATCAAGCTATCGCTTGCTTTGTCCGGCTCTGAGTGACATTGATAAATTAAATATAAATAAAAATGCGTAACTATAGTTATTAATTGATGAGGGAGCAGAAAAACATATTTCAAAATTTGGATTGGATAACTGTTGGCTTATATTTTGCCCTTGTCCTTATCGGCTGGCTGAATATTTATGCTTCCCTGCATAATGATGAACATAAAACAGTATTTGATTTCTCACAGTTCTACGGAAAACAAATGATATGGATAGGTTGCGCCCTGGTACTTATTCTTATCGTTCTTTCGATAGATATAAAATTCTTTCCAACCTTTTCATATTACATTTATGGGGTGGTGATTATACTTCTGGTGGCGGTTTTGATCTTCGGAAATGCCACACAGGGACATAAATCATGGTTCCTGATTGGGGGATTTAAACTGCAACCTTCGGAATTCGCCAAGTTTGCTACGGCACTCGTAATTGCAAAATATCTTAGCACATTAAATATTAAGATGCAGGATATTAGAACCAAAATAATAGCGGTTGTTTTGCTCGCTCTTCCGGCAGGATTGATTGTATTACAGGGTGATGCCGGTTCAACGCTGGTATATTCGGCTTTTGTGTTTGTATTATACAGGGAAGGTCTTTCGGGCAATGTGCTCATAATCGGGTTGGCTATGATAGTATTGTTCTTTCTTGCCCTGCTTGTTAACCAGTTTGTTATTATCGGGATACTAGCAGGGATAACCATGCTGTTGTTTATTTATATCAGGAAGCGTAGGCGCGAACTTTTCACACTGTTTGGTACATTTATACTGGTGGCGGGTTTTGTGTTCTCGGTGAATTTCGGTTACAACCATATACTTCAACCTCACCAGCGAAACAGGATAGAAGTACTAATTGATAAGAATGCAGACCCCCGCGGAATAGGCTATAATGTAAACCAGTCGATGATAGCCATTGGCTCGGGTGGTTTCTTCGGGAAAGGTTATTTGCAGGCTACACAGACCAAGTTTAATTTTGTTCCGGCGCAAAGCACTGACTTTATTTTTTGCACCGTAGGCGAAGAATGGGGTTTCCTGGGAGGAGCGCTGGTGGTTATTTTATATGTGTGGCTGTTTGTCCGCATTATTATGATGGCTGAGCGGCAGCGCTCGGCTTATGCAAGGATATATGGTTACGGGGTGGCGTCCATCCTTCTTTTCCATTTTGCTATTAATGTAGCCATGACCATAGGTTTGGCGCCTGTGGTAGGCATTCCCCTTCCTTTTATAAGTTATGGCGGTTCATCGCTTTGGGCTTTTACACTGCTGCTTTTTGTTTTTGTAAAGCAGGATGCTAACAGGCTGCTGCTGTTGTAAAAAAGTGATAGTTAGCAGGAAGCAACAAAAGTAAGCAGTAAGCAGGGGCAGGATGCAGTTCTCTGTGAACTCTGTGCCTTCTCAGTGCTCTCTGTGATAAAAAATACTTGGAAATTCGGTGTTCAATGTTCGATATTGGATATTAAAACACTGAAAACGAAAAGCAATCAAATTTACTTAGGATCGTAAGCCCATTTAAGGTAGGTAGCTCCCCAGGTAAAGCCTGCGCCGAAAGCAGTAAGTATAATATTATCGCCTTTACGCAATTTGGGTTCCCATTCCCATAAACAAAGCGGGAGGGTGGCTGCTGTAGTGTTGCCAAACTTTTCAATGTTTATCATCACCTTATCTTTATCGAGCTTCATGCGGTTTGCGGTAGCATCAATAATCCTGAGGTTAGCCTGATGCGGCACCAGCCATTTAATATCGTCGGCTTTAAGGTTGTTGCGTTGCATTACTTCTTCCGAAACATCGGCCATTTTAGAAACAGCCCATTTGAAAACAGCCTGTCCTTCCTGGTAAATAAAATGTTCGTTGGCATCGATGGTTTCATGCGAAGCAGGTTTTACAGAACCGCCGGCTTTCTGGTGAAGATGGATACGGCCAACACCATCAACGCGCAAAATAGAATCGATAATGCCAATATCTTCGGTAGTTGGTTCTAGTAATACGGCTGCAGCGCCATCGCCAAAAATAGGACAGGTAGCCCTATCAGTATAATCAACAATGGACGACATTTTCTCGGCGCCTACCACTATTACTTTTTTATTAAGTCCGCCTTCAACAAACTTGGTAGCGGTAACAAGTGCGTATAAAAATCCTGAACATCCGGCATTTAGGTCGTAACTGAAAGCATTTTTTATCCCTACCTTATCGCTGATGATATTAGCGGTAGCAGGAAACTGCATATCGGGAGTTACAGTAGCACAAATAAGGAGGTCGATATCTTCGGGTCGGGTATTGGTTTTTTCCAGTAGTCCTGCAACAGCAGCTGCACCAACATCGGAGGTTCCTTTACCAACTTCTTTTATTATTCTTCTTTCTTTTATCCCTATACGGGTCATGATCCACTCATCCGATGTATCTACCATCTTGCTGAGTTCTTCATTTGTCAGAATATATTCAGGCAAATAACCAAACACTCCTGTAATTGCAGCCTTGATCTTTGACATTAAAAAACAATTAAACTATTAAACTATTTATATTTATTCAACAGATATATTATACGAACTGATTTAAGAACACCTCTAATGACTCTTAAAAACAAATTCTAATTTCTAATTTCTAAACTCTAAATAATATCAAATAACCAAAATATTAATGTTCCTGCCTACACGCTTCGCAGCGATGCGAGCCGGCAAGGCAGACAAAACCTTTGCTAATTCAATGTTTTGTGCTTTTCTCATTTGAATTTTGAATTTATTTAGGATTTAGTGCTTAGGATTTAAAGAACAGGTTTTTAGAAGTGCCAATAATATCTTAATTCCGTTCCCTTCTAAAATCTTAGATCGTTAATCCTTGTTCGTTATTCTTTTAATAAGTTGTAAAGATTTTATTCGTTAACTTTTATCTGAGTATAGTTATTCATCGCGGCCTGTATCTTTTCGTAAAGCTTTGCTTCGTGAACATCCCTGGTAAGGAGAATCATGTTCTTTATTGCCCTGTCGTTTGAAATTCCATGGCCAATAATAACTGAAGAATTCACACCAAGTATGGGTGTGCCGCCATAATTCTCGTAATTGAAGCGGTCGATAAAATCATTTTTAAAGCCTTGTTTCACGAACATCCTATACATGGCTTCGGTATGCTTCAGGACAATATTCCCGGTGAACCCGTCGCATACAATAACATCTACCTTATCTTTAAAAAAGTCGCGGCTTTCAACATTTCCAATGAAATTGAAATCAGTGGTATTTTTCATTAATTTGAAAGCAGCCAGTGTAAGCAAACTACCCTTTTCCTCCTCACCGCCAATGTTCAAAAGACCTACTTTGGGATTTTTGATATTATAAACATATTCTGCGAAGAGAGAGCCCAAAATACCAAACTGGTAAAGGGCTTCAGGTTTACAATCGGGATTAGTCCCTGCATCAACTATAATTCCGATACCGCCATTTTCCTTTGGTATCAATGTAGATATACAAGGCCTGGTTATTCCCGGAATAGTGCCCACACTATAAATAGAGCCAACAAGCATGGCTCCTGTGTTTCCAACACTTGCAAATGCATCGATCTCTTTATTCTTTAGCATTTCGAAACCAAGTGTAATAGATGATTTTGGTTTTTGGCTGAATGCTTTAGTTGGATGCTCGCCCATTCCGATCACTTCGGAAGCATGACAAATAATATAGTCGGCGGGGTTAGCGCCAGCTTTCAATAAGGATGAGGTAATGATCTTCTCATCACCAAACAGGCAAAGCTGAATATCAGGAGATAATTCTTTATGGGCAAGTATTGTTCCGCCAATTGTTGAAGCAGGTGCAAAGTCACCCCCCATAATGTCAATTCCGATTTTCATCTGTTGACAGTTTAAAGGTTACGCTTTTACCTCTTTTTTCTCTACAACTAATTTGCCTTTGTAAAAGCCGCATTCGCTGCATACCCTGTGATATAAAACAGATGCACCGCAATTAGAACAGGTAGCAGTGGTTGGTACAGTAGCTTTATAATGCGTTCTCCTTTTGTCTCTTCTTGTCTTCGAATGTTTATGTTTCGGATTTGGCATAATATGTAATTTTTAATAATTAATTAAACTCTATGTTTTTTAATTTATCCCAGCGGGGATCGTCATTGTTTTCAATAGCAGAAGCTGTATGTTCTTTAAGTTTTTTCATTACTTCACTATTGCAGGTTGAACCCCCTTTTTCGTTATCAGGATGAATCCTTTTCATTGGCAGGGCCAAATGAATAGATTCGTAAATAAATTGTGCAAGGTTGATCTCGTTCTCAGATTCGGAAATTGTAATTATTTCTTCTGTATCCTCACTGTTATCTTTCCCTATGTTTACTATCAATTTCGTTTGGTGATCAATCGGAAAATCAAACTCATCCAGGCACCTATCACATGTAAGTATTACAGAACCATCCATATTAAAAAGCAATACCATCATCCGCGCCTGTTTCTGGAGCTCAATATGCACATTTACCGTACCCCTTTTTATTTCGGATTCGGTAAACTTTTCAAAGAACGATTCATTTATTGCAAATTCAAAGTTATATGATCCTGACTTTAAACCCGCAAACTGAATTGCAAACTGATCCAAAAAACTCAAGATATATCGTTTTTAATACAAGTCGGCAAAGGTAATATTTCTTCTTTAAATAAAAAAAAATAGCGTAAAATAATTGATTTTATTCAAAAAAGGATAAATTGACAGCCCTAATCAACAGGAAAACCAAGTATGTTACCCCCTCTTAAACAGGGCTTTAATAATCATGCCTGCCATTTTGGGATTTTCTTTCAACCTGCGCGTGCAGTATGCAAACCACTTTGTCCCGTAAGGAACATAAACACGCATATTATGCCCTTTATCCAGAATTGACTTACGCAATTCCGGGGTCACTCCAAGCAGCATTTGAAATTCATACATGTTTTTAGGAACATTATATTTTTCAATCAATTTGAATGCACCGTCAACCAAAGGCTTATCATGAGTTGCAATACCTACAAATATTTTGTTTTTGAACATGAATTCGAGATCCTCAAGATAATGCTGGTTTATTTCCTCATAAAGCTTATAAGCCAGCTCTTTAGGCTCGTTATAGATACCTTTGCAAAGCCTGTAATTCATTGGGATATCAGGAGTATTTACATCCAAAAGGTTGGTAACATCCTGCAATGTTCTTTTCAGATATGCTTGAACCACAAGCCCTACATTCTTAGGAAATTCTTTTTTCAGTTTCCTGAACAATTCTATTTCAAGGTCAGTGCAAGGAGTATCTTCCATATCAACCCTCACGAAATTGTTATATTCCGCAGCTTTTGCTACAATTTCCCTTATATGCTTATAACAAGCTTCTTTATCGAGTAGAAGCCCGAACATAGTTGGCTTCAACGAATAGTTACCGGTGATTTTGTTTTTTTCAGTTGAATCAATCACATGGAGATATTCATTTTTATTCTGCTCCGCTTCATCCATATTCTTAATGAATTCACCAAGCACATCAATTGTAATCTTTATTCCCTGGGCATTTAGGTCTTTACAATATTGTATGGCTTCGTCAAGGGTTTTTCCGGCAACATATCTCTTTGAGAATATCCATACAAATTTCTGTGGCATGTAAGGAAGTGTTGCTGCAATAGTTTTGTTGAACATATTAGTATTATTTTAGTTGTTAAAAAAGAATTAAGTTCTTTTTAGATTCTATAGGTTTAAATCTTTTTTTAAGACGGGCAAATTTAATTGTTTTTGAATTCACAGCTATATTTTGTGAAATATTATTTTATCAATGATTCTTTTCATCAATCAAGTATTGGTGGGTTAATTTGGATATTTAATATCTTTGCCAACGAAAAAAATAATTCGATGAAAAAAACATTTTCAATACTTATAACGATAACCATTTTATTTGTATATGGTTGCGGAAACAGATCAAACAAAAATGGGAAAGCATCACAAGAAGATTTAAGCGGTACAATTTCGATTTCAGGTGTTTCCGCATTATTCCCATTGGTTCAGAAATGGGCAGTGGAATTTCAGAAAGTTTATCCCAACGTAAGGATAAGTGTTTCGGCAAGCAGTGACAGCAAAGGAATAACAGATGCCTTATCGGGTAAAACAAAAATAGGAATGTTGTCGCGGGAACTAAGCAAAGAAGAATCAGATAATAGTATGTGGATTATTACTGTTGCAAAAAATGCTGTTGTACCCATCGTTAATCTTAACAATCCTGTATTGCAGCAAATAATGCTCAAGGGACTAAAGAAAGATATTTTAAAAGACATCTTTATAACTGGAAAGGTTAATAACTGGGATATTTTAAACGGGAAGAAGAAAACTGATGAAAAGATCAATGTTTACAGGCACTCTGATGCTTGCGGGGAAGCTGACACTTGGGCAAAATACCTTAGCGGAAATAAGGCAGCCTTTATAGGAACTTTGGAATCAGATGATGCTGATCTGACACAGGCCATTAGAAACGATAACAAAGGCATAGGTTTTACAAGCATTGCTTATGCTTATGATCAGAAATCAGGATATGAAAATTCAGGAATAAAAGTTCTTCCAATTGATTTTAATGGCAATGGTGTTATTGATGACAAAGAGTTTTTTTATCAACATAAGGACAGCCTGGCAAAAGCAATCGCCGATGGTCGTTTCTCAAAACTTCTTGTTAGTGACTTATACCTGGTTTGCAAAGCAAAACCATCAGATAACGCAGAAATTACTTTTCTGAAATGGATTCTAACTGATGGGCAAAAATTCGTTTCCGCAGCAGGATTTATACACCTTTCCGATTCGAAAGCAAAAGCAGAACTCAATAAAATAGAGTAATTAGAATAACACCGAAACATTATTTGATTTAGTATTCACAAATTTAACATTTTTCTGAAAGTCCTTATTATTATATTTGCAAAATAAAAACAACATCTTAAAAACAAATTCTGATATGGAAAAAAAAGAATATTTAAAAGAACCTATTAAACATATTGATATTAAGAACCACAATGTCGTTTCATTGGTTGATGCTATGAACGATATGGCTTTTCAGGCACGTAACCTTTCCCGTGGTGCAAAGATCTTCGACATGATGCAAAAGGACAAAGATTGTGTTGTTTTCCTAACCCTTGCTGGCTCCTTGATATCAGCTGGTTTGAAGCTTGTCATTGTTGACATGATTAAGAACAATATGATAGATGCCATTGTTTCTACAGGCGCAAATATTGTTGACCAGGATTTTTTCGAAGCACTTGGTTTCAAGCATTACAAAGGAACTCCTTTTGTTAATGATGCTAACCTTCGTGAACTGGCTATTGACAGAATATATGATACATATATTGATGAAGACGAATTAAGAATTTGCGATGAGACCATAGGTCAGATTGCCAATAGTCTTGAAACAAGGCCATATTCTTCAAGAGAGTTCATTATTGAAATGGGGAAATATCTTGATGAAAATAAAAAGTTTGCTGCTTCAAGAGAAGATTCGATAGTTTACCAGTGCTACAAGAAAGGCGTTCCAATTTTTGTTCCGGCTTTCTCCGATTGTTCTGCAGGTTTCGGTCTTGTTCATCATCAGTGGAATAATCCAGATAAACATGTAAGCATTGATTCAGCAAAAGATTTTCTTGAAATAACCAAGATCAAAATTAATAATCCTACTACCGGTATCTTTATGATAGGCGGCGGTGTACCAAAGAACTTTGTTCAAGATATAGTTGTTGCTGCTGAAGTTCTGGACTATGATGTTTCTATGCATAAATATGCAATACAAATTACTGTTGCCGACGAAAGGGATGGCGCTTTATCTGGCTCTACATTAAAAGAAGCAAGCTCCTGGGGCAAAGTGGATACCACTTACGAACAAATGGTTTACTCTGAAGCAACTATTGCTATGCCTATTATGGTTGGCTATTCCTATCACAAAGGGACTTATAAGAACAGAATGGAGTATCGCTTAAATGATATGCTTTCAGAAGTAGTTATTGCTAAATAATTGCACAATAATATTCCGCTTTTTACGTTTTTAACATAAATTAAATATTCGAAAATTAGGAATATTAAAATAATTTTTAATTTTACAACTTAATTGCAGCAGAAGTGTCCGACTGTATTGTCGTAATACCAACCTATAAAGAACGTGAAAATATCGAAAAAATAATTCGAAAGGTATTTTCATTGCCCAAAGAATTTGATGTCCTTATTATAGAAGACAATTCTCCCGATGGTACTGCGGCTATTGTTCGCCATCTTATGATTGAATTTCCTTCCCGATTATTCATGGAAGAGCGTAAAGGTAAACTCGGGCTTGGCACTGCCTATATTCATGGCTTTAAGTGGGCACTGAAGAAAGATTACAAGTATATCTTTGAAATGGATGCCGACTTTTCGCATAACCCTGAAGATCTTATTAAACTTTATAATGCCTGTGTAAAAGAAAATGCCGATGTTGCCATTGGTTCGCGCTATATCAATGGAGTGAATGTGGTGAATTGGCCCATGGGCAGGGTGCTTATGTCCTATTATGCTTCGTCATACGTACGCTTCATTACAAGGATGAAAATTAGGGATACTACTGCCGGCTTTAAATGTTACAGGCGGGAAGTCCTTCAGGCAATAGACCTTGATAAAATAAGATTTACAGGCTATGCTTTTCAGATTGAAATGAAATACACTGCATGGAAACTTGGTTTTAATATTGTTGAAGTGGCAATTATATTTACCGACAGAACAGAAGGGCAATCCAAAATGAATGGTGGTATTTTTAAAGAAGCTATATTTGGTGTGCTTTCGCTTCGCATAAAAAGCTTGTTCAAAAAATATAAAAGACTTGCAGCATAAACTGGTTAAAATAAATATTTCAAAAGGTATGGCTGCGGTCATACCTTTTTAGTTTTGCATAATATGAAGATCGCAATTATAAATGCCATTATTGTTAATGAGAACAAGGTTTTCAAGGGAGCTGTGATCATTGAAAACGGATTGATAACAGAGGTTAAAGAAAACAATGTTTTCAATCCATCAGATCATAAAGGATTTGATATTATTGATGCCAAAGGAAAATATTTATTACCCGGAGTAATTGACGATCATGTACATTTCAGGGAACCGGGACTTACACATAAAGCCGATATTTATTCCGAATCAAAAGCTGCAGTGGCAGGTGGTATCACATCATATATGGAAATGCCCAACACGGTTCCCAATGCAACTACTGTAGATTTATTAGAAGAAAAGTTTAAGCTGGCATCTGAAAAATCTCTTGCTAATTATTCATTCTATATCGGAGCAACAAATGATAATATAGCGGAACTTAAAAAGATAAACAATAAGAATGTTTGTGGCATAAAAGTGTTTATGGGTTCATCAACAGGGAATATGCTGGTTAGCGAAAAGGATGCTCTCAAGCAAATATTTTCACTTAACAGTTTGATTGCCGTTCACTGCGAAGATGAGAAAACAATCAAGGAGAATCTTGAAAAGCAAAAAGCCCTATTTGGCGAAAATATACCAATTGCTTCGCACCCTCTTATCAGGAGTGTCGAGGCTTGCTATAAATCCTCTTCTTCTGCCGTAGCATTAGCATTAATATACAATACCCGTTTGCATTTATTGCATTTATCATCGTCCCCGGAAATGAATCTGCTCGAAGATTCACTTCCCCTTGAGAAGAAAAAAATTACCGCCGAAGTTTGTGTTCACCACCTTTGGTTTACTGATGCTGATTATAAAACTAAAGGCACTTTAATTAAACTGAATCCTGCCATCAAAACATCTGATGATCGCGATGCTTTATGGGAGGCATTATTGGACAACCGCATAGATGTGATAGCAACCGATCATTCGCCTCATACTTTTGAAGAAAAGAACAACACCTATTTAAAAGCTCCTTCGGGTGCGCCTTTTGTACAGCATTCGCTGGTTGCCATGCTTGAAATGTATCATCAAAAAAAGATTACGCTGGAGAATATTGTAAATAAAATGTGCCATGCTCCTGCAAAATGTTTCAACATAAATAAGCGTGGGTTTATTCGTGCGGGCTACTTTGCCGACCTTGTTCTTGTTGATCTGAACAGCCCGTGGACAGTGAATAAATCGAACATCCTTTCAAAATGTCAGTGGTCGCCGTTTGAAGGCAATACATTTCATTCAGGTGTCACACACACTCTGGTCAATGGTAAGATTGTTTACGAAAATGGCAGGTTTGATGAAACCGCTAAAGGAATGCGCTTGCAGTTTGACAGGGATTAAGTATTTTTGCCTTACAAGTGATTTTACATAAGTATAACAAATCTATAATAAAGTAATGGTCAGACAGAGCCGATTTTCACGAAACGTTAGTGGAGGGAGAATCGTGTCGAAGTCGACCATAAAGAGCCACTCTTCGACACGGACCCCCATCACACAATGCTTTACGATGTCCGGCTCTGAGTGACTCTTAAGAATAATGAATTTAAAATGCCGACTTTCGGTTAATATGAAAAAAACTTTTTATATATCTGCAACCATTATTTTTGCGCTGATTACTTTTTCCTGCCATAATAAAAACAATACTACTGCAAAGGTTTCCCGCCCTTCCGACTTGGTTTCAGTGGATGAAATGCGAAAAATTATGGTTGATGTTTTCCTGGCTGAAGTTGCAATTACTAACAACGAATCGAAAACATGGAATGTTACCAACAGCACATGGCATTATTATAATTATGTTTTTAAGAAGCATAATATTACATATGCGCAGTTCCAGCGAAATTACGCCTATTATTCAGGCGACACCAAAAAGATGACTCAAATCATGACCAACGTTATTGACGACCTGAGCCAGTTGCAAAGTAAAGTGAAGAATGAATAAAGTAAGTTGACTTCCTATTTTTAAGAATGAATATGCTTACTTTTTCTTTTTATCAGGTATATGATAGGTAAAACTATATAAAAAAAGTTCTGAATTTAAACTGATTCTGCTTTTTTTATTATTTGATGAACCAGTCCCTACATCAATACGGGTCAAACCATAATTATCTCTTATTTCAAACGACATATCATATTTTTTCCCAACAGGAATATTAGCACCAAATCCTGCTGTCAGATATAAAACAAATCTTCTTAAAACATTTTTATTATAATTATTGACCCCATAACTATCAGTAAGACTATTCCACACTTCAGCTTTAGCACCAAGATAAGTATCTATACATGGACCTGCATCAAAAAAAAATCTGTTTTTCATTATATTAATTTTTGCCAGTAAGGGCAATGAAGCATAGTTGTAATAATTTTGCCAAAGTTTAATTTCGTATTCGTTTGTTATAATGTTATCATAATCAAAGTTTTCAGAAACTATTTTTCTGCTATATAAAATGTTTATTTTATAAGAAATATTCGAATTCAAATAGTGTTCATAAAACATTCCCAACGAATATCCCATTATAAAATTATATGATTCCGCAGGAATGAGACTACCACGTATATTTTGTGTTAAGGAGGGGCCAATTTCTAAGCCTATATTATCGCCAGATATATTATTAATACCTCCCCTGTTTTGTCCCAGAGCATTTTTATTAATTAATGCTAAAAAAAATATAAAAATAAAATAAAGAATTTTTTTCACAATTATAATTATTTAATTTCCTGGAATTGCAAATTTATAAATATTTTATATTGAATAATAAACAGTACCCAAAAGTTTGTGAGATATTATAATATTTACTGCCTATCTGTTTTAATCAAGTTATGCAAATAATTTTATAATTTGTTTTTGCGAATTTGTATAACAATGGATTTTAAATTATTTTCAATCTGCGAAAATCAGCGGGAAACAGAAAGAACTCCCGCAGATAGCGCAGATATACACAGAAAATCAATATTAAATTTTGACATAATAAATCTTTCAACTTGTTCGAAGCAGATAGGCAGTTAATATTTTTTTATTTGTAAAATTAAATATTATATATTTGACGATTATTTTTTTGGAAATATACATTACTAAAATATAAAATTACTTTTTAAAAGATTTGTTAATAAACGGAATTGCCTTTACCTACAAAATCAAAAATTATGAAAAGTATAAATAAATATTTTTTAATGTTTGTTTTTTTATTAATAACATTGAAACAAGTGAATGCACAATCCTGCGCAACAGGTTCACTTAGTTTTACTACTGGCGGCACATCTTATGCAATGCCTGCATTTTCCTTTGCTGATTATACTGGAACACTTGCAGTATCGGAAAGTTCAGAAAATAATACCGATGAAACATATTATTTTACTATTGATAGAAGTGGTGATTTTACAACTCAAAACTTATTATTTTATTATTTTGTACCCGGACAGGGTTGGGGTAATTGGTCTCCTGGAAGCAATCATACAATTGACTGTCTATCATCGAGTGGTTTTGCAATAAGCGGAACAATACCATCAACAGCAACGTGCGGACAAAAAGAAACAATTAAATTACATTTTTGGGTAGGTGGCATTACATGTAATAATGATGTTTGTGACTATGTTTATTATATTGGAGTTCCTAGCCAAACAATCAATGGCCCCGCAAACTTATGTACTGCAACAAATTATTCAATCTCAAGTCCTGTTACATTAAGTGGTAATTTTACTTGGTCGTTAAGCAATAATGCATGGAAGTTTCAGATAAACAATCAATCTACTTATACTGGTACTGCTACTGCTCTTGTTGTTGTGCCACCGTCAGGTGTTGTAAGTACAAATATAATAAATATAAGCGGAGGTAATTTATGCCAACCGATTTCAAAATCAATTACAACTAATATTGCACAACCTCAATGGAGCTATACATATCCTAGCGCCTGTATTAATGGGAATACTGGGTATCCTGTAACTTGGACTATTTCTACAGTAAATTGTGCTACATCATATTCTTGGTCGTTTACGGGAACACCCGGAGGAATAATTTTACAACCTAGCTCTAATGGTCTATCTTGTATCATAGCGCCAAAAATAGTAGGAAACTACGGAATAAATGTTGTAGCAAAAAATAGTTATTCCACAAGTGCGACACAGTCGGGAAATATATTTGTTAGGCCATATGATCCTATTCACTGCAATGGCGTTGGAAAGATTGAAAATATTACTAATGAAAATATTTATGATGCAATTTTGGATGATAATAATACAGATATTAATAGAAAAACAACAAAAATTGAAGATGAAGGAATTGCTGGAAATAACATTATAAGTATTTATCCAAACCCGGCAACACAGTCAGTTGATGTAAGTATTGAAGCAGGCACTGATGACAACTATAGTATTAATATATTTACTATTATGGGCAAGCCAATTTATTCAAGCAATAATTATTATTCAGCAGGCAGCCATAAAGTTAATATTGATGTAAAAGATTTATCAAATGGTATTTATATTATTATTGCTGGTAATAGTTATAACAAAATGAGCCAAAAAATGATAATCTTGCATTAATTATTTATATACAATAATAAGAAGCCATTCTATGATAAATAGCATGGCTTTTTTTATTTTTAATTGGAAACAGTTGCAAAAAAAACTTTTTGCATATTGATATTTTCCATTTCCTTTTTAGTGATTTTCATGTCTAATTATTATTGTCAAAAGAATTAAGAATTTTCTTAAAATATTCTTAAATTAATATTTTTGGCATACATTTTGAGTATCGGTTAATAATTAAAAAAATTATTTATTAATCTGAATTCTAAAAATTAAATAAAATGGCCTCGACAAAACCTTTTAATCCAGTGATGCACTGCGCATCAGTTGAACCTCAACCAGTTTATAACCTTGCAAATCGTGTTATCACACAAGGTATTTATGCAAATACCACACTTTTTCCAAGTCCAGTGGTAAATATCCTTACTTTTCAGCCGGCTGTTAATAAACTGGGCAATCTTATCAGCCAGGCAAAGGGCAATAGCAATGTAATTAAGCAGCGCGACGAACAGGCTGTTATTGTTCATGGTTATTTGCAGGAACTGCTCGATTATTCTAAACCTATTTGTAACCATGTACTTGCAAATATTACCCTTTCGGGATTTGATGCAAGCAACGAACCCATGCCTACTGAAGTTCCTCCAGAACCCGTAATTACAAAGGTAACTGAGGGTAAAGCAGCATATACTTATAAAGTGCATTTGAAAAGAAAATCAAAAAAATACATTGGTCTTACTAAATCTCATGCCGATAAAACAAGGGCCAGGTATACTGTTCAAACCTCTGTTACACCGCTTACCGAAGGTTCGTGGGTAACGGTACTGGAAGGCGCTGCAAGTACCAAGCTTATACTTACAAAAGGTATAGTTGCAGGAAAGAATTACATTAGGGTATATGCTATTAACTCTGCAGGTAAGAGCCAGCCAAGCGCTCCTTTCCCATTTACTCCCCAGTTGTAGATAGTAATTGCAAAAAGTACTTAAAGTGCCTGAAAAGCCTAAAATTGTTTAACTTTAGGCTTTCTGTATTTAAACAGGTTTTATATACTTATTTGCTGTTTCCTTATAAATCTTCAACGTTTCCATATCGCTTTTCATTGTTTTCTTATAACTGCTCTCTGTTTTTATATATGTCTTCACAGTTTCCTTACAAAAGTTAAGCGTATTGTTATCATTTATACATTTTCTGTGCTATGTGAAACAAATTGTGTAATATGTTTAACAAATTATGTATACACTATTTGAAATTGTGTGCACAGAAAAACAAATTGTGTATACACTGTTTTGAATTATGTATACAGAAAAAACAAATTATGATATAACAACAGCAAATTATGTATACACTATTATAAATTGTGTGCACAGAAAAATAAATTATGTATACAATATTTTAAATTATGTGAACAGAAAAACTAATTGTTATATAACAATTACAAATTATGTATACAGAAAAACTAAGACTTTTAACAGAAAAACCCTTAAATAGCTGAGTTTTACAATAAATTGCTTCATTTTGATGCAAAACAGGATATAAAAGGCCCCATAATGTTAAAATATCCTAAAGCAGTTAATGTCAAATCGCATTGCGTTCACATTTTCGTAAATTTGCATCATAATTCGGATAACAATGTCTATCAAAGTAAATAATATAACCAAGATATACGGCAGGCAGAAGGCGCTTGATAATGTGTCGTTCACCATAAATGCCGGCGAGATAGTGGGCCTTGTTGGTCCTAACGGCGCAGGCAAATCAACCATGATGAAGATCATTACCTGTTACCTTCCCCAAACATCGGGCAATGCATTGGTATGTGGTTTTGATGTGGTGGAACATTCAATTGAAGTGCGCAGGAAAGTTGGTTACCTGCCAGAGCATAACCCCCTTTACCTTGATATGTATGTAAAGGAATACCTTGAATTTATTTCGGGCATACATAAGTTGGGAAGTAATTCCAAAAAGCGCATAGCTGAGATGATTGATATTACCGGACTGGAAGTTGAAAGAAAAAAGAAGATAGGTGCATTATCTAAAGGTTACCGCCAAAGAGTGGGGCTTGCACAGGCGCTGATTCACAACCCCGAAGTGTTAGTGCTCGATGAACCCACTTCAGGTCTTGACCCTAACCAGATAATTGAAATCCGTAACCTTATTAAGAAGATTGGAAAGGAAAAAACTGTTTTGTTTTCTACCCATATCATGCAGGAGGTGGAGGCTATTTGCGACAAAGTGATAGTAATTGATAATGGTAAAATAGTGGCTAACAAAACCACTGTTGAAATGCATCAGTCAAATATAAATTATCAGGGTGTTTCAGTAGAATTTGAATCAAATGTAAGCGCAAATCTATTGAAAGAGATCACGGGAGTTGTGGAAGCTGTATGTGTGAAAGGAAACTTGTGGAGTATTAAGGCAGAACTGGGAAAAGATATACGTCCGGAAATTTTCAAGTTTGCCGTAAGGAATAATATCACCGTGCTTTCGATGAACCTGGAGGAACAAACCCTTGAGGAAACATTCCATCAATTGACAAAAAGTAAGTGAAATATTTTGCGGGATTAAGTAAATTAATTAATTTCGCATCCTCTTTGTGGAAAGATTTGATTGATTGCAACCACTTTAAAAAATGCTAAAACAATGGTTTTAGCCCTTCTCTCAGCTCTCCCAAAAGTGAATGTTAAAAAGTAATTTAATAATTCGTAATTCTAAAATCATAAATCTAAAATCTAAGAAAATGGGATATTTATTCACATCAGAGTCAGTATCTGAAGGGCATCCTGATAAAGTTGCCGACCAGATATCAGACGCATTGGTCGATGCATTTATTGCAGCCGACCCCGACTCAAAAGTAGCCTGCGAAACACTTGTAACAACAGGTTTGGTAGTTTGCAGCGGAGAGGTAAGGACAAGCGGATATGTTGATGTCCAGAAAATCGCAAGAGCAGTAATAGAAAATATCGGTTATACCAATGCCGATTATAAATTCGAAGCTGAATCGTGTGGAGTTATTTCCACTATCCACGAACAGTCGGATGATATTTTCATGGGCGTTGACCGCGGAAGCATTGAAAGCCAGGGTGCAGGCGACCAGGGAATGATGTTCGGTTATGCATCAAGGGAAATGGATAATTTCATGCCTTTGCCAATTGAACTGGCGCATATTCTGCTACAGGAGCTTGCTGCCATTCGCAAAGAAGGAAAGGTAATGAAATATTTACGTCCCGATTCAAAATCGCAGGTAACTGTTGAATACAATGATAATGGCAAGCCTGAAAGAATTGACACTATTGTTATTTCTACTCAGCATGATGAATTTGTAAAGCCAAAGGATAAATCGCAGAAAGCTGTTGCTGCTGCCGATAAAGCCATGCAGGAAAAAATCAAAGAAGATGTTCAAAAGATTTTAATTCCAAGGGTGATAAAAACTCTTCCGGAAAAAATCAAAAAGTTATTTGCACATAAAATAACCCTGCACGTTAATCCAACCGGTAAATTTGTTATTGGAGGTCCTCACGGTGATACAGGTTTAACCGGAAGAAAGATCATTGTAGATACTTATGGAGGAAAAGGCGCACATGGTGGCGGAGCATTCTCGGGGAAAGATCCTTCAAAAGTCGATAGGTCGGCTGCTTATGCTACCCGTCACGTTGCAAAGAATTTGGTAGCAGCAGGTGTTGCCGACGAAGTACTGGTGCAGGTTGCTTATGCTATTGGCGTTGCTAAACCCGTAGGATTATATGTTACCACTTATGGAACATGTAAGGTGAAAGATAAAAAAGGCAAGGTTTTAACCGATGGCGAAATTGCAAGGCGCATTGAAAACATTTTCGATATGCGTCCGGGTGCCATAATAAACCGTTTCGGTTTAAAAAATCCTATTTTCCTTGCAACAGCTACTTATGGACATTTTGGAAGGGATCCTTTCAAACGCAAAGTTTTGGTTGGCAATAATGGAAAACAAACCCTGAAAGAAGTTGAATTCTTTGGATGGGAAAAGCTAAATTATGTAGATAAGATCAAAAAAGAATTCGGATTGAAATAAATTGAAAAGCCCCAACACTGGGGCTTTTTTTAATGCTGTATTATTAGTCTTTTTGTAGTTACGAGTTTATCTTCAACGATGAAACTATACAAGTAAATACCGTCATTCAGATCGCTTGTATTTAAAGTTATCTTTCCTTCGCTTTCTATATTCATTTCTTTTACTTCAAAGCCCAGAATATTTGTTATAACAATCTTCGCATTGCCTGAATAATGTGGTATTGAACAATTAAACGAAGTAAAATTTGATGCGGGATTTGGATAAAAATTTGAAATCTTTGCATTGAGAGAAGAAATTTCCTTGATACCTGTTGGAGCTGCATGAAAATGCACAACTATCCATGCCGAATCGCCGGAATGTCCTGAATTAAAAAACACAAATGTTACTATGCTTTCACCCACATGATCGTTTGAATTATAATGCCCTGAAAATGTAGAATCAATGGCATTAATATTAATAGAATCAGGATTAGGGGTTATGAATGTTGTATAACTGTAGCAACTGCTCCCCAAACACATAGAAACAGTAGCTCCGGTAATAAGGCTGTCTTCAATCTTTTTCGCTTTAACTCCAATCTTTCTGGTGGATATGTTTTTTATATGGATACTCGCAAACGTTATTGCCTGCCCTGTATCGCCCCACACATTAAAAACGTAGCCGTTAGAAACAATTCCTGAATCAGTGGATAGCTGAATACTTTGCGCCATTGTGAAAGAGGTTAACAAACAAGCGCATAGAATTGGAAGAAAATGTAGAAATTTTTTCATATCTGAAAGGTTTTAGATTTTAGATGACAAAATTATACTTTTTACAAACCTAAATCAAATTTAAATTCAAGTTTTTTATTTCTTGACCATTATAATTTCCTTAATTTTGTACTTAATAAAAATTAAGAATAATTAGCTTATGAGAAGAATATTACTGGTTGCATTTATCACATCATCTATTATGATGTTAGTGTTCACCCGGGGTAAAGCCCAATTACCTAATGGCTCCTTCAGCCCAAATATTGTTATGACTGATATTAATAGCCATGTTCAAAATCTATACAGTTATCTAAATGCAGGGAAGCCTGTTATTGTTGATATTTCAACTACTTGGTGCGCTGATTGCTGGCAGTATCATAAAACACATGCTTTAGATACATTTTATGCGCACTATGGTCCTACGGGTGATAATACGGCTATGGTACTTTTTATTGAAGGAGACCAAAGCTCGCTTGCTTGCCTTGAAGGCTCGACGGGGGTTTCTCCATGCGGAGATGGAGGACAACCCACACAAGGAAACTGGGTTGCTGGTACTAAATATCCGGAGATACTTACAATAGCCCCTAATAGCGACTCTGTTATTGCAAATTATAATACTACTTATTTTCCTTATGTTTTCATTGTTTGTCCTAGTAGGAAATTTCTTCTGCTTGACTGGCAAACCGCAAATGCACAGCTACTTGATTCAACAGTTTTAACCTGCCCTTCACCATCTACATTTACTCTGGATGCTGCGGTTTACAGCGCAAACATGCCAATAGGTATGTGCGGAGGTAACTTTACACCTACATTCACTCTTCAGAATTACGGCAGTACTACGTTAACTTCTTGTTCAATAGTAACATCACTTGACGGAACTGTTCAAAGCACCACCCCATGGACAGGTTCTCTGGCAAAGTATGCAATTGCAAATGTTCCCATACCCGCCATCAATGTTGTTACACCGGGCATACATTATGTAAAATTCGATGTTATGGCTCCAAATGGTGGAACTGATATGAATTTAGTCAATGATACGCTAACAATTCCATTTATTGCTGATGTAGCTCCTGTTTCTATACCATTGGTTGAAGGATTTACAACAGCATCATTCCCTCCTACAGGTTGGACTCTTAAAAATTATACTGCTGATGGCTCTACATGGGCTTTGTCAAATTCTGCTGGTGGTTTTGGAAACAGTTCTTCTTCCGCATACTTACATTTTTACAATTTTATTGAGGGTGACATTATGGATATGATGGCTCCTCCGGTTGATCTAAGTTCGGTAATAAATCCAATAATGACATTTAGTATTGCATATGAACGATTTGCTACTTCAGGTCAAAACGATACATTGCAAGTATTGGCTTCATCAGATTGCGGAGCAACCTGGACAAAAGTTTATAACAAATATGGTTCTACTCTGTCAACAGTAGGCAGCAGTGTTACCACCAGTGAATTTGTTCCAACACCAGCACAATGGAGGTCAGATACAATTAACCTGAGTGTCTATGCAGGACAACCCAAAGTATTTATTAAATTCAGAGGAATCAGTGATTATGGCAACGACTGTTATGTTGATGATATTAATATAGCAGAGGGAGTAGTTGGAATAAAAGATATTACTAACCCTGTTAATTATATGACAGTATTCCCAAATCCGTCAAGCAACAGAACCAATGTTGAATTTTCATTAGCAACATCTGAAAAAGCTGCATTTGGTGTGTATGACCTTATTGGAAATAAAATATTATCAATTGATGAAACCAATTACAGTGCAGGTTCACATATGGTAGTTTTTAACGATAATGATTTAAGCCAGGGAATATATTTCCTTAAAGCAACTATTAGCGATCAGAAATTCACTCAAAAATTAATAATAGTTAAATAAAATTATATGTAGAAGATTAAAAAATCTGCTTTTAAGTGGGGTTTTTTTCCGAAACCTATTTCAAATTAAAAAAGGCTGCATTTATGCGGCTTTTTTTATTCCACAACAACACTCACCTAAATTTTTTAATAAAAACTTCAGTAAGTTTTTCTTTTTCATTTTCAACAATTTGGAAGTGCAGCGGAAAAATAATTGAAAAAACAGGGTAACGTTTTTGCCAATTCTGTTATTAATACAATAGAAAGGTTCACATGAAACGAATTTTAACAATTTTTTCTCTTTCATTTTCAATAAAATGCAACAGCATTTGAAAAATAGTTCAAAAAAAAGTGTTACGAAATTCAAAAATCGGTATTAAGTATATATGAGGGGTGTATTTAACATTTGAATGTTTGATTTTTTTTGATTTCATTTTCAGCTATTTAATAATGTTCTGAAAAAATAGTTCAAAAAAACATGAAACGAAATTGAAAAAACGGTATTAATATATGAAGGGTTATATGATGAAGATAAATTTTAACAATTGGAATGAATTTTAACAAAATTTTCTTGCCTTGCAATTAAAGGGTTTGAATGCCATTGTTGAAAAATAATTCAAAAATAAGTGTAAGATTTTTGGAAAACAGGTATTCACATAATAAAGTCCGTTATGGATTTAAGGCTTAAACTAACATTAAACCTGATGATAGAACTGGGTAAGCAGGGTTATACCTGCTTACCGGGAAAATCAATGAATATAAGTATCGCCGCCCTGCCTTATTTTATGAGCATCTGTAAATTCGAGGTGCTATATTTCAGGGCAAATGGCAACTGTACTGATATAATAATGAAGGGAGGTAATAATAGGCTTATTACAGCGTCGCTGGCGAAAGTGGAAAGAATCATAAACGATGATGATTTTTTCAAAAGCGATAAAACAATACTGGTAAATTACCCATACATCAATGAACTTGATAGAAAAAATAAATGCTTAAAGCTTTGCACAGGCGATTGCGTAAAGATAAGCAGGCGAAAAACCAACGAACTTATTCCCTACCTGAAAAGGAAGAACGAAAAGATTATTTAAAATTTGGTCGATAAAAACATACCGTAAAATAAAAATATCATTTTGTTAAACCATAGTATTATTCTTTAGCATATTTTCACGCCACAAATTGTTCTTTACATATAGACAAGGCTTTTAACAGTGAAACCCGCCTGGCAGGCAAGAAATGCCTTAGTAATTGAAGCGAAGGGATGAGTAATTTTTCCCTCTCTGCAAATAAATGAAGCGAAGGGAACAGCAATTTATCCCTCTCTGTAAACAAATGAAGCGAAGGGAACAGTAATTTATCCCTCTCTGTAAATAAATGAAGCGAAGGGATGAATAATTTATCCCTCTCTGTAAATAAATAAAGCGAAGGGATGAGTAATTTTTCCCTCAGTTACAATTATTAAAACGAGTAAATAAACATATATTCATTAACTTAACAAAACACTAAAAATTATGGCAGCAGGAACTAGAATACCAACAGAACCCGACGTATTTGCTCCATTTATGGACAATACCGACAACCACCAGCTAAGTATTAACCCCGTTAGCGGACAGGCTTATTGGAAAGACTGGGGCTGGACAACAGCCGACAGCGCACAATGGACGGCTTATCGCACACAAAGCGACAAGCTTTACCTGCTTTACAGCGACAAAAAACACAATAATACCGAAAACAGGAATGAAATGACAACATTGATTAAAAACGTTAAAGCCTATGACCATAACCCATTAACCGGCCATCACCTGCTGGATAAAATAGCTATTATGGGAACCATGAACAGTTGTTCGATATTTAAAGTGAAACGCGGCACACCGCTAGTGCTTACTGCCGACAAAATAGGCCCGCTGCCCGGAACACTTATCCCTGTGCTTACTGAAAGGTTAAACACCGAGGGCGAACACAAGCTGGCCGTTCGCAACCCGCTAAAGCCCAAAAGCAGGGCTATTCCCAAAGGAATGAAGTTTTGCAAAGTGTATCGCTTTATAGGTACGGCAGCGCCCACAAGTATAAGCCAGTACCAGTTTATAGGCAATGCCAAGCGGGGTTTAATAGTAAGCAACTTTGCCGAAATAGGTTTAGACCCTACTGCAAAGCTGTGGGCATGGTACATAGCCCGCTACGAAAGCACCAAAGGTGTGCTGGGCAACCCTTCGAAAGCGCTTAAAATGGGAGTGCTTCTACAGGACGAAAGCCCGCTACCCATTGTAGTTAAGAGTTAAAAGGCATAAAGTTAAAAGTATAAAACCTCAAGCCCCAAGAGTATTTATTGGGGCTTGGTTCTTTGAATTTGAGACTTATAAAAACAGGAATGGGCTTGCATACCCGTTTCCGGTTTCTTCTGAAAGAAATATATTCAAAATTAAACCAATTATTTTGCAAAAATACCACTAGAAAAACTAAATGCATGTACATAATTTACTTTGCATTTTGCGCTGGTTTAAGGCAAATGTCTCTTTACTGCGAAAGTGAAAATTAAATAAAGTTATTTTAAAAGTCTAAAATTATAAATTATGAAAAAAATATATTTATTATTGTCCTTGTTCTTGGGATTAAATTTGCTTTCACAAGCTCAAAATTATACTGTTTATAATGATTATGATCAGGATAATGGTAGTTATGTCTGTACATATACCGTTACTTGCACTTGCAGTGCTTCTAATGGCACACAAGATATTGATTTTCGGGCACAGGTAGCTGAAATAACACATGATTCTTACCATAATTTCTCTTTTGCACTTCCGAAGGGTTATCATGTTACTTCATATGGATTTAGTGCATCGTGCCCATATTTTGATGAAAGTAATTTACCAGTAAGTGGAGATGATGACGTTTATCCTGGTAATTGTTATGATCAGAGTGATGGAAACACCAACTGGGATCCGAATTATCCAGGTAAAAATGACTATAATATTTATGCTTATGTTTATAGTGACGAGGATAAACTTGGTAAAAAGCATAATGCTAATACTAAAATAACATCCACCTCAGATAATACGACTAGCATAGATGAAAATAATATTAATTTACAATCAGTTGTAGTTTATCCAAACCCTACAACAGGTGAAGTAACTTTAAAATACAAAACTCCTGTTGATGTATTAGTTTATAATATTGTTGGTGAAGTCGTATATAAAGAAAACCAGGTAAATACTGTAAACATAGGTAGTTTAGATAAAGGAATATATACTTTTAAAATTACAACAGGAAAAGATGTTACTTTCCAAAAAATAATTCTAGCAAAATAATACCTGTTTTAAATATTAATAAAAAGCCCCAATAATTGGGGCTTTTTTTTGTTAAATGGCATAATGTATGTAAATTCTTATTCCGGTACAACTATTTAATGAAAAACAATAACATTGATAAAATAAAAAGAGAAATGAGCTTTTTAATTTGTTTACTAAAACGATTTACTGAATTTGTTTTCATTTCAATAAATTAATTAATTTTGTATCATTCAAACCTAAAATGTAAAATTATGAAAAAAATTATTACCATTATGGTTTTTGTGGCGCTTTTTACCGGATTAAAAGCCCAAATTGTATTTCAGGAAAATTTTAATGCAGTTACAACTGATAGTCTTCCTGCCGGATGGACTAAATTTAATTTAGATGGATTAACACCAAATTCAGCAATAACTGGCCCGGTATCATCAGGAGGTTTAGGCGAACCTTTTGATAAAGCATGGGGTTGTTATGATTTTTCATCAGATGGTTTATTAACATCTAAAGCTGCATGGACTACTTCTTATTTTACATCACCGGGAACAGCAAATCGTTGGATGTTTACTCCTGCTATTGTGGTTCCTGCAACTAATGCCGTGATCCAATATACAGCGTATACACCAAATGCAGGTTATCCTGATGGCTATGAATTACATATTATGACTACTGCCCCGACAGCAGCAAATATTATGGCTTCAACAGTATTGTTATCAGTTCCTGCTGCTCCTACTACAGCGACAACAGTTTCTGTTAATCTTACTGCTTATGCAGGACAAACAGTTTACATCGGTTGGAGAGATAATTCACATGATATGGTAATACTAGGTATTGATAATGTTGTTGTCGAATCTTTACCAAGTGTTAATGCAGTTCTTACTTCAATTAATACTCCTGATTATGTAGCCTCAGGAAATACCAATATCACCGGTACTATTACGAATAACGGCTTTAATCCCATTACTTCTTATGATGTAACATATAAAATAAATGGCGGAGCCTCATCTCCTGTTTATTCTGTAACAGGTCAAAATATAGCTACACTGGCTACGGGTAATTTTACACATAATGTGCCGGCTAGTTTAACTACGGGACAAGACAGCATTAAGGTTACCATTTCTAATGTTAATGGCGGCGCTGATGCCAGTACGGCAGACACAGTGTTAACAAAAGCTATTACTATTGTATCAAGCGTTCCAACTAAACGTGTATTCTGCGAAGAAGAGACAGGAACATGGTGTGGATACTGTGTTCGCGGTATAGTTTATATGGATTCTATGGCGCTCCAACATCCTAACGATTGGGTGGGTATTGCAGTTCATGATAATGACAAAATGGTAGTTACTGCATGGAATACTGCTACTACTGCATTTCCTGGCTTCACAGGCTTCCCAAGCGTTGAAGTTGACCGCACCATACTTGATGATCCTCAAAATTTAGCATTTGATTATGCTACACAAAAGGCTATGGTTCCACCGGTTGATATTGCATTAGCAAATATTACTTACAGTCCTGTCAGCAAACAAATTTCATTTGACGTAAAGGCTACTTCGGTTACTACAGGTACGGTTAATTGGAGAATCAATGGAGCCATATACGAAAATGATGTTACCTGGGGCAGAAGATGCATCTCCCGCAGCAGATTCAGCAAGCTATCAACAACACAACTATTATTCAACATCTGATGGGTATGGATTAGGCCCTATGGGTGGATTTGAAAATTTACCAGATCCAGTTCCTGCTAAAGAAATGCATTTTCCTGCAGTAGGTCGTGCTATACTGGGCGGATATGCGGGAACAGCAGGAAGCATACCTGCATCAATCACAGACGGTACTACCTATACAAAAACCTATACATACACCGTACCAGCTACTCAAACTGAAGGTAATTTATATGTTGTAGGTTTTGTTGTAGACCAGGCAAGCGGTAAAGTATTAAATTCAATTCAATCAAATAATATTGTTATTACAGGAATACCTGAAGTACAATCGAACAATTTTAAAATGTTTCCGAATCCTTCAAACGGAGTTGTTAATTTCAGGGGCTTAAGTGGTAATTCACAAATAACAGTTACCAACGTTTATGGCGAAACAGTAATGTCTGCTGAAAATACTAATTCTATTAATTTGTCTAATTTTGTTAATGGAGTTTATTTTGTAAACATTAAATCAAACGGCACTGTTGCCACAGAAAAAATAGTTTTAAGTAAATAACTTTCTAAAATTAAAGTCAGCAATATGGAACAATTTTTGTTCCTTTATTGCTGACTTTTTTAATTTCATGCTATGAAAAAACTTATACTGTCAGTTACGTTTATTATTCTCGGGTTTTCTGTTTTGTATTCACAAGATACAGCGAATGCAAAATTGTTAACCAAGAAATTCAAGTTTCCTTCTGTTGATGTGAAGACCCTCGACGGCAAAACATTCAATACTTCCCAGCTTTCGAATAATGGCAAACCTATTATTGTGAGTTTCTGGGCTATGTGGTGCACTAACTGCATCAAGGAACTGAAAGCGATACAGGATGTTTATCCCGACTGGCAGGCCGAAACCGGCGTAAAGCTTATTGCTGTTTCTATTGATGATTCCAAAAGCGTAGATAAGGTAAAACCGTTTGTTAATGGAAAAAACTGGGATTATGATGTTTATCTCGATCAAAATAAAGACCTTTACCGCGCATTGAACATTAACCAGATCCCTCATACTTTTGTAATAAATGGAAATGGTGAAGTGGTGTGGCAGCATGTAACATATACTGAAGGGGCTGAAAGCGACCTTTATAATATAGTTAAGAAAGTTGCCGCAGGAAAGGACGTTTCGCAATAAATGATAATTTAATTCTTGCATAAATTGGTTTCTGCAATTAAGTTCATTACAAACAGGTTAATTCTATTAATCTGTTTTCTTCCTTTTATTTCCAGGTCGCAGAATTTTACAAGCGCAGGTCAGGTCCACGGCAGCTTTGAAATGGATGCCCAGTATTATATGAAAGATTCTCTTATTGGCGCTCCCGACGTTCCACAAAAAGTGCTTATGAATGCTTTTGCAAACATTCTGTATACCAATGGTAATTTTTCGGCAGGTGTTAGATACGAAAGCTACCAGGATGTTTTGCAGGGTTACGACTCAAGAAATGTTGGTAATGGCATTCCTTACAAATTCATTTCTTATAAATCGGATGAGTTAGAAGTTACCGTTGGCAATTTTTATGAGCAGTTCGGAAACGGACTTGTATTAAGGTTGTATCAGGACTGGAGTCTTGGAGTGGATAATTCCGTTGAGGGAGTGAAAGTGGTTTATAAGCCTTTTAAAGGAGTAACGATAAAAGGACTTACCGGTACACAACGTTTTTTCTTTAAACAGGGTCCGGGTATTGTAAGGGCAGCAGACGGAAAATTCTATTTGAATGATATCTTCAAAGGAATGGAGAATACGAAAACAAAGATCACATTAGGCGGAAGCGTAGTCAGCAAATATCAGGATAAATCAGACCCTGTTTATAATCTTCCGGCAAATGTTGCTGCTTTTGATGGCAGGGTGAATATTGTTTGCGGGAAAATAAATTTTGTTAGCGAGTATGCATATAAAGTGAATGATCCTTCTTTATTAAACGATTATATTTATAAACCCGGTGAAGCTTTATATACATCTGCTACATTTTCACAAAAAGGCCTTTGGTATCTCTGTATCCGCTGACCGCATTGATAATATGGGATTCCAGTCGGACAGAACTGCTACGGGAAATGTGCTATATATTAATTATCTGCCTTCTCTTCCCACAGAACATACTTACGAATTGGAGGCCATGTACCCTTATGCAACACAGCCTAACGGTGAAATGGGTGAGCAGGGAACCATTTCATACAACATTAAAAGAAATACAGCTCTTGGCGGAAGGTACGGAACAGATGTAACTGTGAATTATTCAAGAGTGTCATCTATAGATATGGAAGCTGTAAATGATACTATTCCCGTAGGCGAAAGCGGAACTCTCGGATATAAATCCGATTTCTTTAAGTTTGGTAAAGAATTATACTACGATGATTTTAATATTGAGATTGACCATAAATTCACTCAGCGATTCAAAGCGGGCGTTACTTATATGTATCAAACGTATAACAAGGAAATTATTCAGGGCCATCCGCCAACCATTTATGCACATATCGGTGTTCTTGACCTTACCTATAAACTGAAGGAAAAGAAATCGTTCCAGTTGGAACTTCAGCATTTATACACAAAGGAAGAAAACGGAAGCTGGGCAATGGCAATGCTCCAGTATACCATTGCGCCTAAGTGGTTCTTTGCTGTAAGCGATATGTATAATTACGGTAACAGCGATGATATTCTACGGATAAATTATTACAATGCATCACTGGGATTCATAAAAAACACCAACCGTATTGCTATTGGCTGGGGAAAACAGCGTGCAGGTATCTTCTGTGTGGGTGGAGTTTGCAGGTATGTTCCGGCATCGAACGGGTTTTCGTTATCAATAATGAGCAGTTTCTAAATAAAAGCATTTAAAAGGTTTCTTATTTTATGAAACATACAGCAACCATAAGCATTTTATTAAGCTTTTTCGCCATGGTGTTTTTTAGCTCCTGCGATAAAGTGGACCCTCCGTATACTAAAAAGGTGATTGTTGATACATCTTCTGTTAAGGCTGTGCTGTGCGAAGAAGGTACTTCTACTTCCTGCGTTAATTGCCCCAAAGGAATTTGTACCATTGAGAGAATGATAGGTACATATTCGAATAACTTTATTCCCATTGCCTATCATTTTGATCTTATCAGCAACGACCCTATGTATAATTCGGCATGGGACGAATACAATACTCTGTATGCAAACAATAATGGATTGCCTTGTGTGGTTATCGACAGGAAAACTCAGGTGTCATATCCTGCCGATTATAACAGCGTGTTTGCTAAATTTTCAACTGAAATAACGGCCATCCCTTATGCAAATATGAGCATTGTTAATATTTCATGGAATTCATCATCAAGGATGTTATCGTATACCGTGCAGGCTAAAGTTACTACTGAATTTGAAGGTGAATACCGTTTTAACAGCGTTCTTACTGAGGACAGCGTTCACGGTCATGGTGCCACCTGGTACCAGGATAATTCTTTTGCAGGACAAGGGCCCAGCGCCATGTGCGATTTCGGTATTTTACCCGATCCTATTCCCGACAGTTTAATGTATTACAACCATGTTGCCCGTTATATTTCTGACGGGTGGATGGGTGCAGCGGGAAGCATTTCCGATGATAATGATGTGGGGGCAGTTCTTACCAAGCAATACAGTGTTACGCTTTCCACTTCATGGAATGCTGCTAATATCAATATAATCGGAATGATAATAAACCAGTCCGACAGCACCATACTTAATGCATGCCAGGCGGTGCATGTGGGGAAATAATAATTGGCCCGGTTATTGCTATTCAGGAAAATCATTATTCCAAAATGTTCTTTATAAATTTTTAATAATTAACTAAATCAGGATTAATTTAAAAAACTTTATTTTTGTTCTAACTTAAAAATCGAAAAACTATGAAAAAGAAATTCAGTTCAATGTTTATCATTGTGTTTGTGCTGATGGTGTGTCAGGCAACTACACTTTTTGCTCAAACTACTATTAAGGAAGATGCCAGGAATTTCATGAACCACAGCAACAATGTTATTATGAAAGCAAAAGGCGCAGTTGAAGTTGGCCAGGTGTACACAGGCGATGTTGTAAAGGCTGTTCATCAGCAAAAATTTGCACGCGAACTTTTCAAACAGGGCGAATACAACAAGGCCATTTATCATTCGTATCGTGCAAGGCAATTGTCGTTTGCGGCCATCAGGGCTAACAAAGCCAAAGTTTCCGACGATATGCAGGTTACTGCCAGTGAAAAGCCACTGTTAAAGGACATTCCCACTGATAAAGTACTCGACAGCCAAGTAACGATACCCGCTAATGCTGACGAAAAAAGCATGCTGAAGGATAAAGAAGAAGACCTTCCTGCAGATAAATAATAATTATTAGCAACAAAATATTAATGAAAACCCCATGAAAATGGGGTTTTTTTATGCAATGAATCGTTCCAAATCACCAAAAATTTGTTCAGTGCAGCAGATTACTTTTAAACAGTAACGATATTTATATTTATCATAACATATTACATGTAATATGCTTTCAAAT
The DNA here is from genome assembly GCA_963831005.1 of uncultured Bacteroidota bacterium. Lineage (GTDB taxonomy): Bacteria > Bacteroidota > Bacteroidia > Bacteroidales > CG2-30-32-10 > CAWHOW01. Next base: position 199,820 of record CAWHOW010000028.1, on the reverse strand, counting down.
ATATGTATATTATAACAGTTTACATGTAAATTATAATGAAATACGTGTACATATTAATAATATACACATATCCGATAACTAAATACACGTATATTATAGTTTATTATATGTAATAAATAATAATTTACTCGTAACATTTAGCTATCTATATGTATATTATAACATAATACGTATATATAGTGATTAGTTACAGGTAATATATAACTATATATATATACTATGTAATAGATTACATGTAAATTATAACATATTACGTGTAAATATCAACAAATTTCATTCACCGTATTGCTATTTTCAAAATTCTTATTACTTTTGACATGTAATCAATTAACTTTCATACTATGGCACTAATAGAAAGCGTTTATATTACAATAAATGCAAGAAATTTAAAAGGCGTAAGAATAGGAGCATTCGCCTCTCATATTTATAATAGTTTAAATGGCAATGTAAACTTCACGGGTATTAACCCGGTGTTATCGGTTTTGCAAAATTTGATAGATGTGCTTAACAATGCTATTGCGGTTCAGATAAAAGGTGATAAAGCCAGTACTGAAGCCGTGAGAAAAGCGGAATACAACGTGAAGCGATTGCTTAAATTTTACGCTGCTTACGTGGAATATTTCTGCAACGACAATCCTGTTGTGGCTTTAACAAGCGGGTTTTCGCTTAGGGCGCCATCATCGCGCAGTACTTTGGAATTTACCGTAGTTCATGGTTTGCAGGCAGGCGAAGTGGATGTGAAATCGAAAGCCACCTTAAATGCAAGTTATATATTTCAATTTACAACCACACCATTGGTTGAATCAAGCTGGGTAACTTCTGTAATTAAAAAGCAATGTAAACATACTATAGCTAATTTAACCGTTGGAACCATGTATTATTTCAGGGTGGCTGTAGTAACCAAAGATGGGCAACAACCCTTTTGCAACCCGATTAACCTGATGGTTGTGTAAACCGTGCAAAAGTTTGCTGAGATAGAAAAAAGTAGGCAGTAAGCAGTTGCAGTAGGCAGGAAAAAAAGAACCAAGTTCCAAGCTCCAAGTCCCAAATTCAAAGGAAACCACTTGGGGCTTGAAATTTGGAATTTGAGATTTGGAGTTTTAAAGGCAGTAGGCAGAAAAAATGTAAACAAAACGTTAAACCGCCGCCCGAAGAATTGAACGGCGGTTTATTTATTTGTTTTTATACATTTGTAATTGGACAATTTTAATAATTGCAACCAGAACAACAATTATAATAAATATATTTAATTAAGGAATGATTTATCAATAGTTCGGTAATTTTTTTAATAAGATGATACTTTTCAGGGCTAAAGCCCCATATTTGAAGGCCGTTTGCATAACCCCAGACTTAAGTCTGGGGTTACTGATAAATCCCGCTAATATTGGGGACTTTAGTCCCATACTTTAAAAATTTACCGAAGTATTGATTTATGAAAGATTATCAATTTGAGTATAATGACCAAGCAAAAGCATTTAAATTGATGGGAATTTCAATAGGGTTAGTAATTTTAGGATTTTACTTAATATTAGGTCCATTTAGATATACATTTCAGCAACCGCCTGTTTTTTTAATTGGATTATTAATGTTACTTCCTATTCTTACAACTTATATTTTTAAAAATAAAATAAAGAAATATGGGTCGGCGGTTCTTTATGAAAGTTATGTTATAATTAACTTATCCAATAATGAAAAGAAAATATATTTCAAGGATATTAATCAATATTATATTTATCATAGTACTAGAAATGGCGGAGTAGTTTTTACTTTGTATCTTTCTGATAAAACAACGTTAAAAATAACTTGTAATAAAACTTTCTGTAAACCAAAACTTATTGAAAACTTTCTCATTGATTTTAAAAGGAATATCGAAGTATTCAATATAAATAATAATTGTAATATTCCTCAACTTAAGACAGTTCTGGCAAAATGGTTTGGGTTATATATTTTAGCCCCATTGACAATATTAATTATACCCTTTATTTTCTTTATTCCATTTCCTTTAAAAATAGTTATTATAGGTATGACATGTGGATTATTTGCAGCATGGATAATATTTCTAAAAGCTAGACTAAAAAAATAAAATGGACAGATTAATTATTATTGTTCTATTTTAACCCGATACCTATTTCACCAATTATATGTAATTTTGATGTACAATTAACCAATCACGAATAAACAATATGAGTAAACTAGCAAAAACAAAATACGGCATACATTTCCTATTGGAAAGCCGTTGGAGCCCGCGTGCTTTTCGCGAAGATGCAGTGGAAAAAGATAAGCTTCAGCGCATACTGGAAGCTGCGCAATGGTCACCTTCCTGTGCAAACAATCAACCCTGGAGGTTTCTTGTTGGTGAAAAAGGCAACGATACCTGGGATAAGATATTCGACAGCCTTACCGAAAACAACCAGCGATGGACCAAGCATGTTCCTGTGCTTATAGTTTCGCTTTCAAAGAAACATTTTGAGCTTAACGGTCATGATAATTTTCATTTCATGTACGATACAGGTCAGTCGGTTGCCCACATGACATTCCAGGCTATGTACGAAGGCTTGTATGTTCACCAGATGGCAGGTTTTCATTTTGAGAAGATAAAAAGTCATTTCTCCATTCCCGAAGAATATTATATTGTTTCGGTTATTGCTGTAGGTTACCTTGGCAAACCCGATATTCTTGACGAAGACCAGCAGGAAAGGGAACGCGCAGGCAGGGAAAGAAAGGACATAAGCGAGATTGCTTTCACAGGCAGTTTCGGCAATCCGTGGGAGTAGGAATGTTGAATTAATATTTATATTTGCGGGAATTTAATAATAGATGTTACGCAGAAAAACAATAAACCACAAAGAACACAAAGAGAAGACACACTAAGAACACAGAGTAGATACTTCCTTTGTGTACTTTGCGAGAACCTTTGCGAACTTTGCGGTTAAAGAATATTTACGTAACATCAGTTAATAACTAAAAATTTTCCGAATATGAAGAAGAGATCCTGTTTGCATGTTGCAGCTTTTATACTTGCTGTGGCGTTTTTGGCAACCATATTCAATGGTTGCGGTTCATCAAACAAAAAAGAAAAGACCGTGAAAGAATTCGAAGAATTTATTAAAGCTTACGAAGCTAAGGTTATCCCCTTATTTCATGAATACAACCTTGCTTCATGGAATGCACAGATAAGCGGAAAAGATGCTGATTATAAGAAATCGGCCGATCTGCAATACAAGTTCAACCTCATCTATTCCAATAAGGATGATTTTGCAAAGCTGAAAATGTTTAAAGAATCAGGCGCTTTTACCGATTCTATGCAGCTTCGCCAAATCACTATTTTATACAATGCGTATTGCGGCAACCAGTATGATACTGCAAAACTGCGTAAGATAATTGACCAGGAAAGTGCAATTGAAAAGAAATTCAATACTTTCCGCGCTATAGTTGACAAAGACTCTTTAAGCGATAACCAGGTTGATGATATTCTTTTAAAATCAACTGACAGCAAAAAGCTCGAAGCAACATGGCTTGCTTCAAAGAAATCGGGCGAAAATGTTGCTGCCGATGTTATTAAACTTGTGAAGCTGAGAAATGAAGAAGCCAAAACACTCGGCTTTAAGAATTATCATGAAATGAGCCTTGAGCTAAGCGAAGAGGATCCCAGAGAAATAGAAAAACTGTTTGATCAGCTTGATAGTCTTACAAAAGATGGGTTTGCAAAACTGAAGGGCGAAGTGGATGAATATTTTGCAAAGCGCTATAATATTAAGAAAGAAGACCTGATGCCATGGCATTACCAGAACCGTTTCTTCCAGGATGCACCAAAGATCTATGACATTGACCTGGATAAATATTATAAAGGAAAAGATATTGTAAAGATTGTTGAAGCCTATTACAAGAGCATGGGCATGGATATTACCGATATGGCAAAGAAAAGCGATTTGCTTGAAAAGCCGGGTAAATACCAGCATGCACAATGTGCGGATATGGATAAAGATGGTGATATACGTGTTATGGCAAGCATTAAAGATAACGAATACTGGATGGGCACGCTGCTTCACGAATTCGGTCATGCAGTGTATGATAAATATATTGACAGAAGTATGCCTTATACATTACGCGACCCTGCTCATATTTTTACCACAGAAGCTGTTGCCGAAATGTTCGGACGTTTCTCCTCAAATCCTCAATGGATAAAAGATATGATTGGAATAAGCGATAAGGAAAAAGAAGAAGTAGAAGATAAAATAAATAAAAATCTGCGTTTGCAGCAAATGGTATTCAGTCGCTGGTCGCAGGTAATGTACAGGTTTGAGAAAGCTTTATATGAAAATCCTGATCAGGATCTGAATAATTTATGGTGGACACTTGTTGAAAAATATCAGTTAATGAAACGCCCAAAAGACAGGAATCAGCCAGATTGGGCTTCAAAGATACATTTGGTAACATCGCCCTGTTATTACCATAACTATTTAATGGGTGAATTACTGGCTTCACAGATGTATTATTATGTTACCGAAAAGGTATTGAAATCAACAGATTTCAAGAATCAAAGTTTTGCCAATAAACCGGAAGCCGGGAAATTCTTCATGGAAAAGATATTCAAACCGGGCACTAAATATTATTGGGATGATATGATTGAAAGAGCTACAGGCGAAAAACTCACAGCCAAGTATTATGCTAAACAGTTTGTTGACTAAAATAATAACTTTAAATAAAAAGCGGGCATCGCCCGCTTTTTTTATGCAAGATATTTTGCAGCAATGGGCATTCTTCTTCCCATTCCAAATGCTTTAGGGGAGATTCGAAGTATTGGTGGCGTTTGATAACGTTTCCATTCATTTGTATTCACCATTTTAAGCACCTTGTGAACGATAGCCTCATCAAAACCCATTGCAATGATCTCATCAGGACCGGCATTCATTTCAATATACTGGAAAAGAATTTTATCTAGCAGATCGTATTCCGGTAATGAATCCTGGTCTGTTTGATTTGGTCGCAATTCGGCTGATGGTGGCTTTATGATAGAATTATTCGGAATTATTTCTTTGTCCTTATTAATGTAATTAGCTAATTCATACACCTGTGTTTTGTAAACATCACCAAGCACAGAGATGCCGCCGCACATATCTCCATATAATGTTCCGTAACCAACAGCAGCCTCGCTTTTATTCGAAGTATTCAAAAGTATATATCCAAATTTGTTTGACAGTGCCATAAGTATTACAGCGCGCACACGTGCCTGTATATTTTCTTCTGCAAGATCGAAAGGCTTACCGGCAAAGGATGGTTTAAGTGTTTCTTCAAATGCATGGAATGCATCTTCTATCTTTATTATTTCCGAAGAGATTCCCAAATTCTTTGCAAGTTCTTCTGCATCTTTAACAGAGTGATCGGAAGAAAAACGGGAAGGAAGAAGCACGCCTTTCACATTCTCTTTACCCAATGCTTCAACTGCGAGTACACAGGTTACAGCCGAATCGATGCCACCTGACAAACCAAGCACTGCTTGTTTAAACCCAAGCTTCTGGAAATAATTCTTTATTCCCATTACCAAAGCATCATGAATCAAACTAATTTCAGAATTCTTACTTCTAACTTCTGACTTTTGATTTAATGAAAGCAGATTTGATTTCTCAAATGTGTAAGTTCTGAAATCTTCTTCAAAAGAATTCAATTCTTCAATTACATTTCCTTTATTATCTATCGCCAGCGAACCGCCATCAAACAACAGCTCTGTTTGCGCCCCAACATGGTTCACATATAACAGTGGGATATGGTAATGTTTCGAATTTGCAATTAATATTTCTTTGCGTATACTTGCCTGCTTGTAATGAAATGGTGATGCTGCTATATTGATAATGATATCAGGTTTTTGTTTTAGCAGTTCATCCATTGGATTAGTCACATACAATGGGTCGTCCGAAATATTCCAAAGGTCTTCACAGATGTTCAAAGCAATGTTTATCCCTCTATATTCTATAGTTTCAAAGTTTCTGTTAGGTTCAAAATACCGGTATTCATCAAACACATCATAAGTGGGAAGCAATGTTTTATGCCTTATCTCGCTTACCTTTCCATCTTTTAAAAAGAAGGCGGAATTATAAAGCCGTTTGCCTTTAAGATCGGGATTGAAACTTGGTGAGCCAACAATTGCTGCAATATCAATGCAGTTTGCTGCAATAATATTGACACTATCAATACATTTTAATATGAAATGATCGAAATCAAGAAAATCTCTGGGAGGATAACCGCAAATAGCAAGCTCTGAAAATACTACTAGTTCGGCTTGTTCTGACTTCGCCTTTTGAATGCAATCCAGTATCTTATTAGTATTGCTTTCAAAATTACCTATATGATAATTCAGTTGTGCTAACGCGATCTTCATAATATTTGCTCCGCTTAGAACTTAATATAATCGGGACCTGAAATAGTAAGAAACTCACCCATTCTGCAACTACCATTCATATAAAGAGCCTTACCATTAATAAAACCTTTTACCAATATTTTGGCAAAGTCGTTTTCGCTCAACTTACTTAATTGCTGGGATATTTTATCAAACACCTCTTTTGAACTACCATTAACATTTACATCAATGCGAACACTGCCAATATCAGCATTTTCAAATATCTGAAATCTGTTTTCTTTTGGAAATGTATTTAGCTTTTGAATATACGCAGCCACTACCACTTCTTCGCCTTCGTGTTTAAGCTTGGCTTTACAATCTGTATTTTTCTGATCAGTAAATGTAATTAGCTCTGAAATACTCTTGGAGTGCGAAAATGAAATATGCTTGCAGGACGCAGCCATAAATGCCGTTACGACCAATATTGAAGCAATGAATGTTTTCATAAGACAAGTTTTAAATATCTTAAAGGTATTTTATTTGCGTTACCGGGTGTATTTCCCAATAGGTTTTGGGCTTAAAATTTTTATATCCACATTCACTCTTTTTATCAAAATTATATTTATCAAAGAAAAGGGAACCGGCAAATTCTATCTCAACAGGTGTGCTAAAAACATAGGCACTGCATTTTTTAATATTTTTATTTATTCCCCAAAAGTCCTTAAACGACTGCCTGGCCTTACTCAATTTGGCATAAGATGAGTTGTTCTTTTCTGGTAAGCCGGAAATAGCAATATTGAAAAATACAGACTTGTTAGCATCGGGTGAATCACCTATAATAATTCGGTAATCTCCATCTGTCTGGCAAGTAATGGCATGTATCCAGCATTGTTTTATATGTATATTCTTCTTTTCTTCATCAACTCTTTTCGACGCTGAATCTTTTCTGATTTCAGGAACATGCGTTATTCCCATTTCGTTATCACCGGGTAATGATTTAATAAAAGAAGTCAAGTTTTTATAGATAAGTGTGTATGCATTTGCAATCGAAGTTTTTGCAGTCCTCCTGCCTATCCCGCAAAACTTATCACTATCACCAGGATTACTAATAACTAATAATTGTTCCTCTTTTATATCCTTTTTGTCGAAAACTACAAGGTAACATTTATTGTTTGTTGCCTGGAATAAAACCGAATCAGCTTTATTCATATCTGCAAGACGGTCCACAGTTTTGCATTTATAAATTGCACCAAGCGAATCGCAAGGTGATACAACCTTCTTTTTATCTTTTCCTCCACAGGAAACAATTAAAATGGCAATAGATGCCAAAAACAAATTCAATATTGTTTTCATAAAGTTAAATTAATTACAGTGCTAATGCTTTACAACCAGGCATCAAATTTTAAAATGCTTTACTAAGCTGATTCCAATTGCATAGTTATTCATATTAATTGGTGCATAATAAATATTCCAGGAGGTTTTCTTCTCGGTTTTAGGCGCAGGCTTTTTTTTGCCATCGTTTAATGTCGAGAAAAATGCAATGGCATTGGTGATAGCAGCAGCAGAACCTACAGTGTAATTGATAATATTTAATGTAGATTTATTTGAACCTGAACCAGCTTGGGCATAAATACCATAAGCTACTTGTGCAAGTCCGGTTAAAACACCAATCCCTTGAGTGTATTCAGTTTGCCATGCGGGATATATACCAGACGTATTCATTGCTGTCAATGCAGCATTTATTGTCGAAAAGATTACAGTACCAGTTTGGTAATTTGTGCTAGATTGTGAGCTTTGTGCATTGCAGGTGATTGTGATTAATAATGCGGAAAAAAGGATTAGCAGATGTCTTTTCATTTTTTTAATTTATAGATTTAATATAAGATGTGTTGCAAAATTAACCCAATTAAGTTAAAAACAAAAATAAACGATTGTTCATCATTTCTATTTTGAACTTGGGTAAGTCTTTTCATATATATATCTTCGCAACTTGTTTAATAGTTGAACGATTTATTGATATAAGTGTATTATGAAAGAAAACAAATGGAATTATAAGATCTATCTCCCTGTTTTTTTTGCTCTTGTTTTTGTTGCCGGAGTATTTTTAGGAATAAAGTTTATCCCTATTATTTCCGGTAACTCATCCAATAAGACATTTCCGTTAGGTTTTGGGAAATATGATAAACTGAATGATGTGCTCAATTACATTCAGGATTCGTATGTTGATACCATGTCGCGGAAGAAACTTACTGAAGAAGCTATCAGCAGTCTTCTTGATAAACTTGACCCTCATTCCGTATATATATCGGCTGAAGAATTTAATGATGCTAATGACCCCCTGCTGGGAAGCTTTGATGGTATTGGTGTTGAATTCAGGATACAGCGGGACAGTATAACTGTTATGAATGTTGTGCCGGGCGGCCCATCAGAAGGTATAGGCGTGCTTGCTGGCGACCGCATCGTTAAAGTTGATGGTAAAAATGTGGCAGGGATAAAGATTTCTAATACCGAGGTAATGAAGAAACTGAAAGGTAAACATGGAACCAGAGTAAAGATAACCGTTTTCCGGAGAGGTTTGCGAAAACTTATCGAATTTAATATTACGAGAGGTGTTATTCCTACTTACAGCCTTGATATTGCATATATGCTTACAAAGAATATAGGTTATATTAAGCTTAGCAAGTTTTCGGCCACTACGCATGAAGAGTTTGTTAATGCTCTGCAGAAGCTTAAGAACAAAGGAATGACCAAGCTTGTGCTCGACCTGCGTGATAACGGAGGTGGATACTTACAAGCAGCCATTGATGTAGCAGATGAATTTCTTGAGGAAAATAAGCTAATTGTTTATACGAAAGGGGCGCACAGGCCAAAAACAACAGTAAACGCAACTAGCGAAGGCAATTTTGAAAAAGGACAATTGGTTATTTTGATTAATGAATTCACTGCTTCGGCAAGTGAAATAGTTTCAGGGGCTATTCAGGATAACGACAGGGGTGTTATTATTGGCAGACGCTCATTCGGAAAAGGACTGGTGCAGGAACAACTCAAGCTTTACGATGGTTCAGCTGTACGACTTACAGTAGCAAGATATTATACTCCAACAGGGCGTTGTATTCAGCGCTCATACAGGGAAGGTACTGAAGAATATTATAACCAGTTTTATGAACATTTGCTTGATACTACTTCAGAAAATGCAGATACAGTTAAAATTCCTGATTCTCTGAAATTCAAAACTCCTAAAGGAAAAATAGTTTATGGTGGCGGCGGTATAAAACCAGATGTGTTTGTTCCAATAGGGAAAGAAGAAGGTTCAAGATATTTTATTTCAATTTTTAATAAAGGAATTATTCTGCAATATACTTTTGATTTTACGGATAAAAACAGGGTAATCATAAAAAATGCTTACAAAAATGCACAGGCATATATTAAAGGCTTTAGCATTGACGATGCTACATATTCCGATTTTATGACTTATGCCGAAAAGAATGGAATAAAGAAAGACGATAAGAATATTGCCTTATTAAGCAGGTATATTAAGGCTTACCTAAAAGCATACATAGGCAGGAATATTTATAACGACGAAGGCTTTTATCCTGTGCTGAAAGAAACCGATTTTGCCCTGCAGAAAGCTATTTCTGTTATAGATACACTTAAGTAATATAAGCGATCGTCTGTTTTTGTTTTGACTATATTATGATTCGGAATAATTATTATATTTTTGTGATTATTTAAACAGGGTTTCTATTTTAGAAAATAAGCTCAAATGCTTTTTCAGAATATTGTTGGACAAGAACAGATAAAAAAACGTCTTATTCGTTCAGTAAATGATAACAGAGTAAGTCACGCCCAAATATTTATTGGACCTGAAGGATGTGGAAAACTAGCTCTTGCAATTGCCTATGCCCAATATATCAGTTGTGAAAATAAAAAAGAAGATGATGCCTGTGGGGTCTGCGCCTCCTGTGTAAAATATGAAAAGCTTGTCCACCCGGATCTTCATTTTCTATATCCTTTTTCAGCCACCAAAGAGAAAAACTTATGTTCTGTATATCTCCCTGAATGGAGAACGCTTTTGCTGGGAAAAGATTGTTATATCAGTTTGAATGAATGGTATGATACGATTAGCACTAAACAGGGATATATTTACGCCGGCGATTGCAATGAAGTCATTAAAACGTTAAGTCTTAAATCATACGAATCGGAGTATAAAATTATGATCATCTGGATGGTTGAGAAACTCTTTCATTCAGCGGCCCCGAAACTATTGAAAATACTTGAAGAACCTCCGGATAAGACGCTGTTCCTTTTGATTTGCGAGAACCACGAACAAGTTATTAATACAATTCTTTCAAGAACACAGGTAATTAAAATGTCAAAGGTTTCTGATAAAGATTTAATGCATGATTTGACTCAAAATCAAAAATTAACACCTCAAAAAGCGAATGATATCATTAGAATTGCAGATGGTAATTATATAGAAGCCATGATTTATGCAACTGATTCCAGCGATGATACGAATTTCAAACTTTTCAGAGACTGGGCAAGGTTGTGTTATAAGGATTCAGTCGTGGAATTAATGGAATGGGTTGAGAAATTTTCAAAATCGGGACGAGAAAAGCATAAGAATTTTTTAGTTAATGCTATAAGAATTTTAAGGGAAAGTTTTATGGCCGGAATAGATACAAGTGTGTTGTTAAAATCGGAAGGAGACGAACTGAAATTTGCTAAAGATTTTTCTCCATTTATTAATACCTATAATGCTAATCTTATAATTGACGAATTTAACAATTCTATTTTCCATATAGAGCGTAATGCCAACCCCAAAATATTATTTCTCAACCTTTCGCTCAAAATGACAGGCTATTTAAAAATTAAATCCTGATCATTGAAATTTATTAACTTTGCATCGTTAGTTGGTCTTTTTAATTGTTATCTTATTTAAATGTTAGAAATTATATCTCTTATTTCTTCCATTTTATTGTAAGAGATAAAAAATTAGAAAGATACTGAAAATAGAATGGAAAATAAAGGATTTTTATCAAGGGGTGGTACAGGCTTACCAAAGCCAACACATAAGAAAGAAACTGTTTTTAAACACGGTTGTAATAAACTGGATGTTTATGATTGGCTGAGGGATATTCCAACTCCTGCCGACCTGAAAAGTTTTAACTGCATCGAAGTCAGATTTAAAAACAGCCGAAAAGATTTTTTCAGGCTTACACCAGATACAATAGTTAACGTTGGGGACATTGTTGCCGTTGAGGCGACTCCGGGACATGATATAGGTGTAGTTTCGCTTACCGGCAACCTTGTATGGTATCAAATGCGAAAGAAGAAGATTAATCCTTCTTCTGCAGAAGTAAAAAAAATATACCGTAAGGCAAAGTCTTCTGATATTGAAAAATGGGTATCTGCCATTGAGCAGGAACAACCAACCATGTTCAAATCAAGAAAGATTGCTTCTGAACTCGAACTTGAAATGAAGATAAGCGATGTAGAATTCCAGGGAGACAAAACAAAAGCAATTTTCTATTATACTGCTGATGAGCGCGTGGATTTCAGGGAACTGATAAAACGTTTGGCCGAAGAATTCATGATACGCGTTGAGATGAGGCAGATTGGCGCTCGCCAGGAATCAGGTCGGCTTGGCGGTATTGCCGCTTGCGGACGTGAATTATGCTGTTCCACATGGCTCACACAGTTCAAATCAGTGTCTACCAATTCAGCCAGGGTACAGCAACTTTCGCTCAATCCCCAGAAACTGACGGGACAATGCAGTAAGCTTAAATGCTGCCTTAATTATGAATTCGATACTTATGTTGATGCAGTAAAAGATTTTCCCGACAGTGATAAAGTACTTAAGACAAAAGCAGGTGATGCTGTACATCAGAAAACAGATATTTTCCGCGGGATAATGTGGTATTCCTATACTTCTTCTTCTGAAAAGCTAATCCCCGTGTCTGTGGAAAAGGTTCGCGAAGTAATTGAAAAAAACAAAAAGAATATTATCCCTGAAATGCTTGATGAATTGATATTGCATGCCGAAGAAAAAGAAATCGATTTTGAAAATGTAGTCGGACAGGATGATATTACCCGCTTTGATGATAAAAAGAAATGACCAATTCCCGGAAAATAATTTTTATTTTACTTTTATTCAGTATCAGTATTGCTTATTTTTCCTGCGACAGAGACAGGGTTTATGACAAATTCAAGGATATTAATAATGGGGTCTGGGACAAGACTGAGACAGTCAAGTTTGATGTGACTATAGAAGATACCATTTCATATAATAATGTTTTAATCAATGTGAGGAATGAAGGCAACTACAAGTTCAGCAATCTGTATCTTTTCCTTAATATAGTTTATCCTGACAGAAAGATATCGCGTGATACGATTGATTGCCTTCTTGCTGACAGTAAGGGAAAGTGGCTGGGGAAGGGGCTCGGTGATCTGAAAGATTGTCGTTATCTTATAAAAAGAGGATTGCGTTTCCATCAAAAAGGAATATATACTTTTGAGTTTGAACAGGCAATGCGGGTTGATAAACTTGAAGGTATCAGAAGTGTGGGAATCAGAATAGAGAAAATGAAGTAATGTTGTCTTTCCATTTTCAATGAATAAAGAAGTTCAGAAAGATAGTAAACAGGATTTCCGTAAATATATCCGCAATTTCAGGATAGTTTATGCGGCCTTCATTGTGATTATCCTTCTTGTTTTTATTCTTACTTCATACGGACTGTTTGGTTTTATGCCAACCTTTGAAGAGCTTGAAAATCCTAAAAGTAATTTAGCTTCCGAAGTTATTTCTGCCGACCAGACCGTATTAGGTAAATATTATATAGAAAACCGCTCCGTCTGTCACTATTCTGAATTATCCCCCAATCTGGTAAATGCACTGATAGCAACAGAAGATGCCCGTTTTAAAGAACATTCGGGAGTTGATTTCAGGAGCATGTTCAGGGTATTGGTTGGAGTGATAACATTTAATAAGGGTGCCGGAGGGGGCAGCACTATTACCCAGCAGCTTGCCAAGAACCTTTTCCCGAGGCAGGAAAATGCGGGATTTATTGCAACTGCCATGAGGAAATTTAAAGAATGGCTTATTGCCATAAAACTTGAACGGAATTATAGCAAGGAAGAGATACTTGCCATGTACCTGAATACAGTTGATTTTGGCAACCAATCGTTCGGAATTAAATCTGCCGCAAAAACATATTTCAATAAAACTCCGGCTGAATTGAACATTGCTGAATCGGCAATGCTTATAGGTATGCTGAAGGCTCCTTCGTGGTTCAACCCCGTAAGAAATCCCGATAGGGCAATCAAAAGGAGAGAGGTCGTACTGAATCAAATGATGAAGTATAAATATATCACCCAAAGGCAATACGATTCACTGAAGGTGTTGAAAATTGATATGTCGAAATATAAGTTACAAGATCAGAACTCTGGACCTGCAACCTATTTCAGGGAATACCTTAGGGCATACCTTACCGAATGGTGCGCAAACCATAAGAAACCGGGTGGGGGCAATTATAACTTATATAAAGACGGACTCAAAGTATATACCACTATTAATTCTAAGATGCAGCGTTATGCCGAAGAAGCCGTTGCCGGATACCTGGGTAAGGAACTCCAACCCGAATTTGTTCAGCACTGGAAAGGTGTTAAGGGGGCTCCTTACGACTGGTCGCTTAAAAAGCAGGATATTGACCAACTATTGGATGAATCAATGAAACGTTCGGACAGGTATATCCATTTGAAATCGGATGGTATGTCGGACGATGACATTAAGAAGAATTTCGATGTACCTACTCATATGATGATATTTTCATGGAAAGGTGAACATGATACTGTGATGACGCCCATGGATTCAATGAAGTATTACAAATGGTTCCTGCAGTCGGGGCTTATGTCGATGGAGCCGCAGACCGGATATGTAAGGGCTTACGTGGGCGGGATTGATTACAGGTATTTCAAATACGACCACGTGTGCACCAGCAAAAGGCAGGTGGGTTCTTCTTTTAAACCTTACCTTTACGCGCTTGCCATGCAGGAAGGAGAATTTTCACCCTGTACCAAAATTCCTAACGTTGCCGTTACTTTTGACATGCCCGACGGTACTAAATGGACTCCGAGAAATGCAGGAACCGATAAAGAGGAAAGGGTAGGAGAGATGGTGACGCTGAAATGGGCGCTTGCCAATTCTGTCAACTATATATCGGCTTACCTGATGAAGCGTTATTCGCCCGCTGCTGTGGTGAAGATTGCAAGGAAAATGGGAATAACCAGCGATATTACTCCTGTGTATTCGCTTTGCCCTGGGTACCTGCGACCTGAGTGTGTATGAAATGACAGGCGCATACAGCACCTTTGCAAATAAAGGCGTTTACGTGGAACCTATTTTTATCACGAGGATAGAAGACAAGAATGGCAACATAATTGAAACATTCAAACCAAAAACACAGGATGCCATTAGCGAAGAAACGGCCTACCTGATGATTATGCTGCTGAAAGGCGTTGTGGAAAGCGGCACGGGCGTCAGCATACGTTATACGTACAAACTAACCAACCCGATTGCAGGGAAAACAGGCACCACGCAGAATAACAGCGATGGCTGGTTCCTTGGCATAACACCAGGGCTTGTTACCGGTGTATGGGTGGGCTGCGAAGACCGTAGTGTGCATTTCCGCTATACTAATCTTGGGCAGGGCGCTCATATGGCGCTGCCTATCTGGGCAAAATATATGCTGAAAGTTTATGCAGATAAATCGCTTGGCATTAAGAAAGACGATTTCGAAAGGCCCGCCAGGGAATTATCGGTTGAGGTTGACTGCGACAAATACGAAAAGAAACACAAAAACAGCGGTAAAGAAACGAATACCAACGGTTATAATTAATCCTCATCATTAGCCTACTTTCGTGGACGCTCCCGGCTTCTTTGACTGTACAGTTATTAACAGTGACTGTATAGTCATTAACAATAACTACACAGCTATTAACAATGATTGTATAGTCATTAACACTATCTACACAGCCATTAACAATGATTGTATAGTCATTAACAATAACTACACAGCCATTAACAATGACTGTATAGTCATTAACAATAACTACACAGCCATTAACAATGACTGTATAGTCAATAACAGTAACTACACAGTCATTAACAATGATTGTATAGTCATTAACAGTAACTGCACAGTCAATAACAGTAACTGCACAGTCAATAACAGTAACTGCACAGTCATTAACAGTAACAGTATAGTCAATAACAGTAACAGTATAGTCAATAACAGTAACTGTATAGTCAATAACAGTAACTGTATAGTCAATAACAATAATTAATAATCTTAAGGAAATAAGTATAACTGCTTATCCACTTCGTTCAAGTAAAATGAAATATAAATAGATTACTATATAAAAAGATTAAAAACGTGAAATTAAGTTTACCACATAGTATCATAGGTACATAGGCTTCACATAGATTCAATAAGGACGATGAAGCAATTGGTATTATCGGGCTATGTGTTTTACTATGTTTCTACTGTGCCTATGTGGTAAAGTAAACTTGTTTAAAGGAGATAAGCAGTTAAGTATATTTGTAAAGGGGAGAAAACTATATTATAGTTAAAATCCAATAACTCATTAACCTAATAACTACTAACCCAATTCCTGCCTATAAATAAATTTTCAACAAAACAATAATCGTATCAAACTTATTGTAATTTTGAAGCGTTAGTTTCATTGCAATGAGTACTGCATATTTGCTATTAGGCACAAATCTTGGCGATAAGGAACAAAACCTTAGTAATGCCGTACGCTCACTTAAAAAGCTGGGCAGGGTAAAAAAGCTTTCCCCCATATACGAAACCGAACCCTGGGGCTTTGCCGACGAGCGCAACTTTTTCAACATGGCCCTTAGCCTCGAAACACAGCTGAATCCTTTTGAACTGCTCGCCGAAATTTTAAGAATTGAAATTTCAATCGGTAGATCAAGACAGGAAAAACAATGGGTTGCAAGGGAAATAGATATTGATATTATTTTTTACGATGATATGGTTGTCGACGAGGAAAACCTTGTTATCCCGCATCCCCACCTTAAGAACAGGAAGTTTGCATTAGTTCCGCTTACAGAAATTGCGCCGGGTTTAATTCATCCCCTGTACAGGAAAACGCTAAAACAACTTTTATCCGAATGCCCCGACGAAAGCGAAGTTGAATTACTGCATGCGCCTGTTATAGACAGTATAAGCCCTAACTGAATGGGATATAATTATATTGCCATAGAAGGAAACATTGGGGCGGGCAAAACATCGCTCACCACGCGGATAGCTGAGCAGTTCAATGCAAAATATATCCTTGAACAGTTTGCCGATAATCCTTTTCTTCCCAAGTTTTATCAAAACCCCGATTATGCTTTTCCGCTTGAACTCTCTTTTCTTGCCGAACGATTCCATCAACTGAAAAACGAATTAGCAAGGCAGGATCTGTTCAGGAATTTCACAATATCAGATTACTTTTTTAACAAGACATTGATATTTGCAAGGAAAACATTGCAGGAAGATGAGTTTGCCTTATTCACCAAGTTGTTTTACATCATCAGCAGTAATTTGCCCAAGCCCGATCTGCTTGTTTATTTATACCTTGATATAGATAACCTGAAAAGAAATATTGCCAGGCGCGGGCGATCGTATGAACAGAATATGGAAAAAGAATACCTGGAAAAGATACAGTCCGGTTACCTTGATTTTATTAAGTCGCAACAGAATATGCGTATCCTGATCATCGACACCAACAATATCGATTTTGTAAATAACATTGATGACTATAATAAGATCACCAATGTAATTATGGGCAAAGAATATGAAATTGGGATAACAAGAATTTCGTTATAAATATTCCTTTTTGGTTTTTTAGCTCATGCTTTTAGAATTTATAACCAAGTCCCAAGGTAAAATATCCTATACCATAACCCAATTCAGTATATGCCGAAAAATTCCCAACTAAATAATATCTTGCACCAATAAATGCCCCACCTAAGAAATCAGTAGTATTTGATGTTGAAGTTGTGCCATAATATGTGTCATAAATTTTCGATTTTTCAAGTCGCACTCCGAGATCAATTCCTGCGTACAAATCTAATTTTGAAATTTTTAACATGCTTTGATGAAACACAGCTCTTGTGGCAATAATATAATCATCAGTTGTATATTTATCATAATCGTAATTCAGAACCCCAAAAAAACCATAATATTCGTCATTATAAGTAGCATGTTTCCAGCCAATAATTCCACCAGCTGAGATTACCCCAATTTTAGGAATTTCGTAAACACCTTTCTCAACACCAAAAGTAAATGCCGGCATTGCAGACATTCCAGTATAATCATCACCATAGTTGTACCATCCAAAGGCGGCTCCAACATTTACAATAAGATTGCTCTTTGAAAACTCTGGTTCAGCCGTTGATGGTTGCTGTGCATTTGCGAAAAGCGAGAAAAACATAATAAACGCTAATACCGATAAAATTTTTAGTTTCATATTAATCTTTTTTAAGGTTGTTAATATTTTGAATTAATTAGCTGCAAAAGTAGATATTAAACTTAAAACATAAACAAAATTTGTTTTCTTTTCATCGTAAATGTATCATTGTGATTTTATTTTAATGTTTATTTTTTTACATTTGCATATAGCAAAACGAAAGCATTTTCATTGAAACCCGATTATAAATATTGCAATAGCCTTACCACTTATTCCCGCTTCAAAACACGGGTTGTGCACATAGGAAATGTTCCGCTCGGGGGGCATAATCCTATTCGCATCCAGTCAATGACAAATACCAACACCCTTGACACTCTTGCAACTGTTGACCAATGTATTCGATTGTTTGAAGCCGGTTGCGATTATGTACGAATTACTGCTCCCTGCATCAAAGAAGCCGAGAACCTCGAAAAGATTAAGAAAGAATTACACCACAGGGGTTTCGATATTCCATTAATTGCCGATGTGCATTTCAATCCCCTTGTCGCCGAATACGCCGCCAGGATAGTGGAAAAGGTTCGTATAAACCCCGGCAACTATACCGATAAAAAGAACTTCAAAAAACTCGATTATACCGACGCCGAATATTCCGAAGAAATAGAAAAAATTCGCGACAGGATCAGCCCCCTTATTAAGATTTGCAAGGATCACGGCACCGCCCTGCGAATTGGAACAAATCATGGCTCACTGTCCGACAGGATCGTTAGCCGTTATGGCGATACCCCCGCCGGTATGGTCGAATCCGCCTTAGAATTTATCCGCATCTGCGAAGAACTCGATTTCGGAAACCTTGTACTTTCAATGAAAGCCAGCAATATTCGCATCATGATTGCCGCTTACCGCTTGCTTGTCCATAACATGTTTAAAGAAGGCCTCGATTATCCTTTGCATGTTGGTGTTACCGAAGCAGGCTCAGGCAATGAAGGGCGCATCAAATCAGCCGCCGGCATAGGCGCTTTGCTCGAAGATGGCATTGGCGACACTATCCGCGTTTCTCTCTCCGATGAGCCCGAAGCCGAGATCCCTGTTGCCCGCATCCTTGCCGGTAGATATTCCAACAGGCATTACGATGGACAAATTGAAGAAATTCAGGAGTCGCCCGTCAATCCTTTCGAATGCCACAAACGAAATACTTTCGAAATTCAGAATATTGGAAAAGATAACAGGCCTGTTATTATCATTTCTTCTGAAAATACTAACGTAAGATCCGCCGCCGATTATATTTACAGCAGGGAGCAACAACTTAATTACCCTACTATTGTCAATGCCGCACTATGGAATAAAGCTGATGAGAATTCTTTTCCGTTATTTGATGTGCAACAATATCTAACATCAAGAAAGAAATCATCATCCGCTAACTTTATTCTGGTTACCAAGCCCGATTTTACTGAGAAATTCATCAATAAAATAAATGAAGATTATACAGCTGTTCTTGTTCTGGAATCCCGAAATCCTCACGCAGCAGCGGAACTAAGAAGCATGATCTTTTCACTGATTGCATTTCATTGCAAATGCCCTGTCATCATAAAAAGAAATTACAAGGATATATCTGTTGAAGAATTTCAGATCTTTGCTTCCACGGATATTGAAGTATTGTTTGCCGACGGACTTGCCGATGGGATCTGGCTTGAAGCTGATGGAGTAGAAACAGAGATTATTGAAAAAACTTCTTTCGATATTTTACAAGCCACTGGGGCGCGCATATACAAAACCGAATATATCTCTTGCCCTACCTGCGGCAGGACTTCTTATAATGTCCTTGAAACCATCGAACGTATAAAACGTTTTACCGGCCACCTGAAAGGTTTAAAAATAGCCGTAATGGGTTGCGTGGTCAATGGTCCCGGCGAAATGGCCGATGCCGATTATGGTTATGTGGGTACAGGTGAAGGAAAGATAAATCTTTACAAAGGCAAGACACTTGTGAAGCGCAGTATTGAAGAAGCCGATGCGCTTACCGAACTAATTGCGCTGCTAAAGGAAAACGGTGACTGGGTCGAGGAAAAATAATTAGTTGCAGTTACAGCTTGTCGAAAACAAAAACTTTGTATTAGGCAACAGTTGAATCATTGTTTCCTGTAAATTATCCTTTATAGATATTACCCGTAAATCAATTACTTTTAATGTATTCTTAAGTTTAGATATCTCTTTAGGTAATTCCTGTATTTCGTTACCCCAGATGTCAAGAAAATACATGTTAGTAAGGTTGCCGATAGTATTAGGAAGGTGCGCAATTTCATTCTGATTTAGTATTAGCCTGCGAATATTTACTAACTGCCCTAATTCAGGGGGAACAGTATCAATATCATTAGCTGAAACATTTAACACCTGAAGGTTCTTTAACTTCCCAATCTCTTTGGGAATACTGGTAAGCTTGTTTTTACTCAGGTTAAGATCCTGCAAGTTGGTAAGTGTAAAAATTTCTTTAGGGATTTCTTTAAGCTTGGTCTTATGAAGATCCAGCCTGTAAACCTTATCAGGGTTTTTAAGAGCCATAGCCAGATTTGTAAAAAGTGGTTCTTTATACAATGATATGGAATCCAGCAATTGAGCCTGGCTCTGAATACATGCAAGCAAAACCAAGAAAAGCAGGCTTGCCATTTTCTTTATCTTGTTCATTTGTTTAGAATTCTTTCTGCGTTAATTTTGTCTTTCAATAATTGTTCTTTCAGTTGTTCAATGCCGGGAAACTTAATATCGCTTCTAAGTCTTTCAACAACAGTGACTGTCAATGACTCATAATAGATACTATCATCAAAATTAAAAATATTTACTTCAATCACCGGCTTGATTCCGTTAAATGTCGGCCGCATGCCAATATCCATCATTCCTTTATAATTTCTTCCTTTGTAATCAACCAAAACTGCATAAACTCCATGCGCAGGAAGAAGTTTAATCGGATGATTGATTTCAATATTAGCCGTAGGAAACCCTAATGTTCTTCCAACTCCTTCCCCCTTAACGACTTTTCCCTGGAAAAAGTATTGATAGCCCAGAAATTTATTGGCTGCCTGCATATCTCCTTCCATCAAAGCTTTGCGAATCTTAGTAGAACTGACAGTAATATCATCCACTTTTTGAGCAGGAATATCCTCCACTTCAAAATGGTATTGCTTTCCGTAATCAACCAGATGCCTGAGTTCACCCTCCCTGTTATTCCCGAAATGATGGTCGTATCCGATAACCAACTTTTTCACATGCAGTTTATCAATTAAAACATCTTTAATAAAATCAAGATAAGAAATAGCTGCAAATTCTTTGGTAAATGGAATAATGATAAGATGATCTATTCCATGTTGTTCAAGCAATGTTATTTTTTCCTCATCTGTAGTAAGAATAGAAATATTTTTCTCTTCAGGATGTAACACTAATTGGGGGTGTGGAGAGAAAGTAATGATTACCGATTCGCCCTTCATTTCTAATGAAAGCTCTTTCACCCTTGTAATGATCACATGATGCCCCGTATGTACCCCATCAAATGTACCAATAGTAGCAACGGTATTGGCAATTGGTTTAAACGATTCTATATTCCTGTAAACTTTCACAATTAAACTCCTGTATTATATAACCTGCATATTGCACAACGTATTTAGGTTTTCAAAATTAGCAAAAATATTCTTAGTTAATGCTTGCCCTATTTGAATAATTGTATAATTTCGTTCACTGAAATTTTATCAGTTAATAATTAACTCAATTTATATGTCATCTAATAACGGGAAAATATCACAGATCATTGGCGCTGTGATCGATGTTACTTTTGAAGAGGTTGAAAAACTGCCTAACATATTTGATGCATTGGAAGTAACCAGGCCTGACGGGCAAAGGGTTATTCTTGAATGTCAGCAGCACATTGGCGAAGATACAGTACGTACCATTGCTATGGATTCAACCGATGGACTATCGAGGGGAATGAAAGTTATCGATCTTGGTACTCCTATCTCTATGCCGGGCGGCGAATATATAAGGGGGCGCTTATTCAATGTGATAGGCGATACCATTGATGGTATGGCTCCCGTTGAAAAAGGGAAACTGAACTCTATTCACCGCGATCCTCCTAAATTTGAAGACCTTTCCACTCAGAAAGAAGTATTATACACGGGTATCAAGGTCATTGACCTTATTGAACCTTATGCAAAAGGAGGTAAGATTGGATTGTTTGGTGGCGCCGGTGTTGGCAAGACGGTTATCATCATGGAGCTTATCAACAATATAGCTAAAGGATATTCCGGTATGTCGGTATTTGCAGGTGTAGGAGAAAGAACAAGGGAAGGTAACGACCTACTTCGTGAAATGATAGAATCGAATGTTATCCGATACGGCGAAAAGTTTAAGGAATCAATGGAAAAAGGCGGATGGGATCTGAGCAAGGTTGATATGGATGAACTGAAAAATTCCCAGGCAACGCTTGTGTTCGGACAAATGAATGAACCTCCCGGCGCACGTGCACGTGTTGCTTTATCAGGATTATCGCTGGCTGAATATTTCCGCGATGGAGATGAACAAACTGGCGGTCGTGATATTTTATTCTTTATGGATAATATATTCCGTTTCACACAGGCAGGTTCTGAAGTATCGGCATTGCTTGGACGTATGCCTTCGGCAGTAGGCTATCAGCCAACGCTTGCAACTGAAATGGGATTGATGCAGGAACGTATCACCTCAACAAAACGTGGCTCTATTACTTCTGTTCAGGCTATTTACGTACCAGCTGACGACTTAACTGACCCCGCTCCGGCCACCACATTTGCTCACCTTGATGCTACTACCGTTCTCGACCGTAAGATATCTGAATTAGGTATTTATCCAGCTGTTAACCCGCTCGATTCAACTTCGCGTATTTTGACTCCTGATATTGTTGGAGCAGAGCATTATAATACCGCACAAAGAGTTAAAGAAATCTTGCAACGTTATAAGGAACTCCAGGATATTATCGCCATTCTTGGCATGGACGAGCTTTCAGAAGACGATAAACTTATTGTTAGTCGTGCGCGAAGGGTACAGCGTTTCTTATCTCAGCCATTCTTTGTAGCAACGCAGTTTACGGGACTTGCAGGCGCTTTTGTCAGCATTGAAGATACCATCAAAGGCTTTAAGATGATTATGAACGGTGACGTTGACGAATATCCCGAAATGGCTTTCAGCATGGTGGGAACCATTGAAGAAGCTATTGAAAAAGGCAAGAAAATGATTGAAGAAGCCAAGTAAGGTTTACTGTTTCCGGTTAATGGTTTGCTGTTATCGGAAAATAAAATCAACATGAAATCAAAAATATTTATACTGCTTGTTATAATTATTCCTTTATTGTTTTCATGTAAAGACAGCCCCTGCGACGTAAATACCAGTTCACTGCTGCAAGTAGGATTTTATGCTTATCCCAGAAAAGCAGTCAAACCTGACACTCTGGACACTCTTTCTATTTATGGGATGGGCAAAACGGGGTACTTTTTATATAAAGATTCGTCGTCGTCTTCGATTTATTTGCCGCTTTCCATGAATGTGAATTCTTCTTCGTTTATTATTTATAGCATAATTAAGCGTAAGGGAATTTCCGACTCTTTGACAGATACACTAACGCTGAATTACAACCGCCATCTTCAGTATATCTCGAAAGAATGCGGATTTGCAACTATATTCAAGATAACCAATGTTAATGTTACACGACATTTTTTCGATTCACTTTCAGTAACCAACACAACTGTTACCACTTCGTATGGGGAAAATATCAGGATATTCTTTTAGCCTGCTTCTGTTCCTATGGACAGGTGTGACTTTCTCCCAAACTGATACCAGTAAAATGAGAACGGTTGATGCAAGGATAGGCTTTGATGTGTCGAAGCTTGCTCTTTTTTACCTCCAGCCCGAAAGAAAAACCTTCGAAGGCTCGCTGGATATGGAGTTGCTTCCAAGCGTTTACCCTACAGTAGAGCTTGGCATTAACACTATACGCCTGACCAAGGATAGCCTTTTCAATTATTACTCTAATGGCGCTTATGGAAGGATAGGCGTTGATTATAACCTTGTATATCCCAAAAACGCCGGCGATAAAGATATGTTCATGGGAGGCATCAGGTTTGGATATGCCACTTATACCGACCATGCCAACAGCATAAAGATAATTGACAATTACTGGGGAAATTTTCATGGGGGAAGCCTTCCTTCCACCGCGATGAATGCTGAATGGTTAGAGCTGCTGGCCGGACTTAAAACAGAAATATTCAAGCATTTTTATCTCGGCGCTTCTTTAAGATGGCGGATACTTTTATCCAAAACAAAAGAAGGACTAACCACACCTTACTGGATTCCGGGTTACGGCAGCGGAAATGTTAAATCATGTTTCGGGTTTAATTATTCAGTTTATTATGCTATTCCTGTATATAAAAGACATTTTAAAGCTAAGGTAGTTGTGAAAGAGAAGTAAATAAGTATTTTTGACTTTTAATAAAAGATTATGTTACTAGAGATCATCACCCCCGATAAAAAGATATTTTCAGGCGAAGTAAGCCTTGTGCAACTGCCCGGCACCGATGGCTCGTTTGAAATTCTGAATAACCATGCCCCTATTATTTCAACCCTTGCCAAAGGGAAAATAAAAATTATTGATGCCGCAAAAACCACCCAATACTTTGAAATTAACGGCGGGGTAGTTGAAATGCAGAAGAACAAAATAATTGTGTTGGCAGATTAAGCATCGTTCCAATATACTACAGATTTCCTATAAAACAGTAGGCCGTATGCAGCTGCAGCATGCAGTTCTCGTTTGATTGCCTGAATGTTTAATTATCATTCATCGTTATACATAAATCTCAAATCTTTATACCCCTTTATATTACTATAGTTTGGGAATACATTATCGTATTTTACCAGTAATAACAATATGTTGATAACTTTTTATCTCCTTTTATGCAGCAAAATCAACTATTTGATGTATATTTGTATGTGATTTATCCTTTGAATCCCTGTGCTGATGTGCATATTCCAAATATATCCTATTCCTTCTATAGTGAAACTTGCTTGTGTGTTCACACACTCGCTCTTTAAAACATTGTCGCTAACCTGCGCTGTTGTATGACACCGTTTATTGTTTTGGTCAGTATGCATAACTCCCTGTTATGCACACCTGTATGGGGAGTGAGAGGTTACCTTCATTTACTTGCGCATATACTGAAAGAAAGAGGCTATATCCTTAAAATAAAGGAATTATACGACCTGTTCGATGATCCCCATAACTGCCCTGATGTGCGATGGAACGGGAATAAATTTGAGTTTCTTGCACTGCTTCTTTACCGTTTATGCAATGAAAAATTTATCATTTTAAAGAAGGGTAAAGGCTATTTTCAGTTCGCCGAGATGCATTTTACAGACTTCGACGGGAAAAAAATGAAAAAAAAGTCTCTTAAAAACCTTTGTTCCAAGGTGAATGTAGAGAAAGACAGCTACGCCTACGTACATGAAGAAATTAACGAAATAATCACAGCTATTACGAAGAAGCAAAAATAGGCTATTGATGGGCTATTGATAGGCTATTGCCTAAAGCCGCTTGACAAGAGGGTTTGGCAAGTATTATCTTTGTAATCGTAAATTAAAAAAAGTATTAACCTTCAAAACCAAAGACTATGAAAAAGAAAAATTCAAAAGAAGAACCAATGACTTATGGAGAAAGATTTGTATTGACGTTTATCGTGATGGCAATTACAAAAAACCTCCCCAAGATTAACCTTATTCTGCTAAAAATAAGCGATTCCGTTGACTTGGTAATTAAGGAATGTTTATCCCTGAAAATTACCGGTGTTGCAGCAATGGCGGGATGCACAACTACCGATACTACAGTACATAATGCAGGGAATTTGCTTCAAACCATGTTAAATGGCACTTCGCTTAAACCTCAGCTCTACACCAGCAACCAGGTATTGGGCCAGAAAAAAATTGCTATTGACCTGTATAATAAGGTAATTAATTTTATGAAAGGCGCCTGCAATGATGCCGCCGAGGCTGTAGGCGATGTTACGGCAGGGATAACATTGGCTAACACCTGTGGTGGAAGATTAGCTAAGAAAATAACAGGCACACAGCCCGATTTTGGGGTAACTCAATCAGGTCCCGGCTGGGTACTGATACATGCAAAAAAAATAAGGAAAGGCGAAGAAGGGCATATTTTCAGGGTTGCGGTGGTTAGCGGTAAAGGCGTTATCCCTGTAAAAGGAAGTTGGCTGGATTGTTTTTCGCTGGAAGGCACTATTGAAGTGAGCGACCTTACAAGCGGAACTATACTGGCTATAAACCATTCAGCTGTATTGCCCGTTAGCCGTGCTAAAACTCCCTTTGTAATTACACCGATAAAACTCAAAAAAGCCACCAAAGCTGCTGTATCAGCTAAACATCATCCTATATTCAGTTTCACCTCTCCCGACCCTTATATTTGGGATGGATGGATTTATGTAGTGGTTCAGTAGAATATTTCACGGGTTGCATTTAAATATTGAGCGCCTTGAGTTAAATAACTTCAGGCGCTCTTTGCATTTCAAGTATATCAGGCAACATTATCTGCACTTTTCTGATAATAAGCTACTTGTTGTATGAGACAAGTGAGTAGTGTATAGTAATAAGTGACTTGTTGCATGACATAAGCGAGTAGTGTGTAGAGAGTAGGGACTTGTTGCATAACACAAATGAGTAGTGTCGTGAGACAAGTGATTTGTTGCTTGAAACAAGTGAGTAGTGTTTATAGAGAAGTGACTTGTTACTCGAAACAAGTGAGTAATGTATAGAAAGAAGTGACTTGTTGTTTGAGACAAGTGAGTAGTGTGTAGAGAGTAGGGACTTGTTGCATAACACAAGTGAGTAATATCTGGAGAGAAGTGACTTGTTGCTTGACACAAGTGAGTAGTGTCTGGAGAGAAGTGACTTGTTGCTTGACACAAGTGAGTAGTGTCTGGAGAGAAGTGACTTGTTGTGTAAGATAAGTTAGGAATGTATATTGAATTGGTGCAAGTGTCTAGAGAGTTGGTGCAACTTGCTTATCAACTGGAAAGGCATCCATAGAAAAAGGTGGGTTTCCTGAAAATGATAGCAAAGCCAAAGAAACTGTGTAAAACCATTCAGTAAAAAGTGCAATTACCGCTAACATTACATTTCCGACTGATGAATGAATATTTACTGTAAAAAGTTTTTGTATATTATTTAATATTGTTATTTTTGACTTTAATAAATGAATAAACATAATAGAAATGTAGAATAAAGGGATTTAAAAAATAGCGTTTAGCCAAATTCTGTGTCTGAAACCGACCAAATTTCAAATGTGAACAGAAAAAGCAAAACGCCACGTCGAGGCGTGGTCGTTGCTTTACAGTTGTTCACAGGGCTCTTGGTCGGGCCTCAGATACGGCGTAGGTAATTGGCCACGCTGTTTTTTTGTAGAATAAAGAAATATTATAACATAAAATTTCAATCAATATTTATCAACTAAAGAAGGAGGAAAATGAGTAAAACAACTTGATATAATTTACTCCATTGAACATAAACACCACGTTCAACACGGAGAATTCATTAATGTTTAATTAAAATTCAAAATCATGAAAAAAATTACTTTTAAACACGCGTTACTAACGCTGTTAATGATTGTTGCCTGGATGACGACAATAAATGTGAAAGCACAAAGCACCTGTGCTACTGCGGTGAGTTTTACCCTCAGCGATACTTTCAAGGTATTAACTTACAACATTACCGATACTTTATACTGGATGAAATTTGTTGCAGATTCCAACATTTTTTTACAAATTGTACCGGCCAATGAAACACCGCAAGCCAGCATAAAAAATATTTATTTATATAGCGGAACTTGCAGTAGTTTGACACTCATAGCTTCAGGGAATGTCAATGATAGTATTTCAATAGCATTTGGTTCTTTATCTGTCGGAAGCACATATTATGTAAAAATAAATCGAACAGCAACAACTTCTGCTTATTTTGGACTAGGTTCTCAATACTTACCCCCGCCTCCATATTTGTACTGCCCACGTGTTCCTTGTTCCAGTAATCTAATATATAATGGGCTATTTGAAACAGATCAGTTTCCAGTATCTACGTATAGCCCTTTTTATCCCAGTTGGTATTATAATGGAACTACTCATAAATGGGATACTATTATACAAGTATGTGGCTGGAGGAGAGCCTGGGGTACTCCACAAATAAAACCCTATACGTCTGTTGGTAATCATTATGCATTGCTATGGGGAGAATATACTACTACACCCACTACTGGAAATTATGGAGAAGCAATAATACAAACAATAAATCTTCCTATAGGTAATTATACACTTAACTTTTCATATGAAGTTCAATCTGCACTAATGGATAGTCTTATAGTATGTTTAACAAATACTAATTTGAAACCTTCAGGTATGAGTGCTGGCGATCCTATACCTTATGCAACATGGCCTGCAACTAAACGTGATATAATTTATGCAGCAGCCAATATTTCTACTTCCACTACATGGCATCATGTATCAGTACCATTTACAACTAGTTCGGTGTATAAAAATATTGTCTTTTACCCCTCTCAGTCAACTGCAAATTATACTGAATTATTCCTTGATAGTATAAGTATTATTGCCCAGCCACCGGCTGCTCCTGTAATTTCAGGTCAGTGGGATCTTTGTCATGGCACACTGCCAAGCAATATCACTACCAGTGACACTATTAAAAACTGGAATCCTGCTTATACCTATTCTTGGTATATTGGTAAAAATGGGTCACAGCAACAATTTACAACTAATCCTTTTACGGTAAACTGGACGGGGCACACAGGTGGTGGAATGCTTTACGTGCAAGTAATGAATGACAGCACATACGCTTGTGCTGTTGACAGTTTTAAGGTTTTTGGTTGTTGTGATAAAAGTTATCCGAGCCCTTATATAATTGCAGATACCACATTTTCTTCAAATACCACAATTACTAATTCGCCTTATTTGAATGGTCAAATAATAATAAATGCAAATGTTATTATCGGGGGGGCAGGAGGAACAACCTGCTTTATGGGGCCGAATACAAAAATTATTATTAACCCTGGTAATACACTTACTATTAACCATGGATCAACATTGGAAGCTTATTGCGATACCATGTGGGATGGTATTTATATTTGCGGAAATACTGCACATCTAAGGGATTCAGCAGGCGCAACAATAGAACAGGCTAAAAATGCTGTAGTTTCAATTAATGGAGGCGATTTTCAAATTAAAAACAATGCAACTCTACTTAATAATTACAAAAATATTGTAGTAAAACCTTATTCAGGCACCCATACGGGCAAAATCTCGCAAACAACAATTACTTGTGATTCAACAATATATTTAATACCGCAATACCCTCCGGTTACAGCTCACAGGACTTACGAAGGTGTGGAAATTGACACTGTTAATTCAATTTATATTGGTGATACTACAGCTTATGCAAACAGGAATTCCTTTAATTATATGGATTATGGCATTAATGCAATATGCTCTAATATTCATGTTTATAACAACAAATTTCTAAATGTAGAAAGAGTAAATAACGCGGCCTTTGCTGTGAACATTGCAGGAACGGGAAGCTATGCCCCGATAGCTGTAGTTGGCAAACAGAATGCTTCAGGTTATTTTTACAGTAATTATTTTAAAAATTGCTATGATGGCATTTATTATAATTCAGCTACTGGTGGAACTATTAATGACAGTTACGACACTATGGTCGTGCAAGCTCCTTCTCACACAACGCCAATAGGGATATATGCGTATACTAATTCACAGAGTAATATCACCATGTGTAACAATAGCATTATTAATGGAAGTTGGGGTTATGGTATATTTTGCCAGAATTTTGGATCCAATTCTACCGTGAATATCAGCTCCAACTACGTTAAGAATGCACTTACAGCAGGTATTGCAGCTCAATGTGTAAATTTAACAACTCCTTATACTTTTCAGATTGCAAAAAACATTATCAGTTGTCCCACAGAACTAAACAATCAAACGGGAATACTTGTAACAAATGTGCAGGGAAGCACTACAGGCGGGGCTACGCCTTATGCGTTCTTATCATTAAACAGGGTTATATATAATACGCCAACTCTAGCTGACTCAACTTGGGGTATAAGAGTACAAAACAGTTCTTTGGCTAATATTGAACAATGCTCTGTTACAAATACCAGCAGAACTCTGGCAACCGATTCTACTCATGCAAAACTTTTTAATGGCATACAGGTTGAATTAAGCCCGAATTCGTATCTTTGTGAAGATACAGTAATTAAAACAGGATGCGGTTTAAGGTTTTTTGGAAGCATGCCTGCTTCTTTAATCCAGGTAAACTATATGGATAGCACGTACTATGGAGTAAGGTTAGATGGGGCTAATGTGGGCAATCAGGGTTCTTCTATAACTTTCATGGGGCATACTACTACTTTTTGTTACGGTAATCAATGGTTATACATTCAAAGCGGCTATAGGTTGCATGGCACATGGACTCCGGTTCATTGGTATGCTTATTCAGCGCCTTCACTCGAATTATTACCTTTAACTACATATGTACATTTAAATCCTTATCCCTCACTAACTCAAATTATAGATGCAAGTACTTATTTTACATCTTGCTCAACAATCACACCGCTAACATTGCTGTCGGGTACAGTGCAGGATATTGTAAACAACCAGTATAATTACACTGCTAATATTGCGGAAAATAAATATACCGATAATACAACAGCTTACAATATACTGAAAAACGACCCGGGCATTTTAAGCAGCATGTCAGCTACAGATACTAAGTATCAAACTTTTTATAATAACACTGCCGCAAGTAATATAGGCGCTTTTGAAAAAGTAAACAGCCTGATACTTGCCGGTGACGACAGCGATGCACTGGTATTAAACTCAGGTATAAGCCCAACAAACCTAATGGAAATCAACAGGCAAACTGTTAACACTATTTTCATTAATTCATGGGCAAAAGGAAGGTTCAACTTAACCGGAACTGAATATAATACATTATACGGTATTGCTGCGCAGCAACCTTTACTTGGCGGTAGCGGCGTTTACTCGGCAAGGATAATGGTAGGCGAACCGACAGGCAATTTATCAAGCAATAGAACTATGGGAGAAAACAATAATAATATCACTCCTAAATCAAACATTGCCGGTTTAATATATCCAAATCCTGTAACAGGAGAAGCAAATATTGATTATGCTATTAATTCGGGAAATAATGTGATCTTAACAATATTTGGTTTGGCAGGGAACAAACTTGCAGAATATGCACTAAATAAAGATGAGACGCATTTTTCATTCAGTACTAATTTATTTAAATCAGGTATTTATTTTTACCAGTTGCGGGTTGATGGTTCTGCAATTGAGCAGAATAAATTCATAATAATTAAATAAAATTAATTTGGGGAATTGCAGTAATACTGCAATTCCCCATTCTTTCTTATGAAAACAATATTTAATATTCTCTTATTTCAATTAATCATTTTGAACACGTATTCTCAAACCAACCTGGTATTAAATTATAGCTTTGAGGATTACACAACTTGTCCATTACCTGAAAATGGCAGCGTATTCGTTATTTATACACCACCTTGGTACAGCCCGACGGGCGGAACGCCTGATTTATTAAATGCATGTTCAAACTTGGAAAATGGTTTTCCTAATACATCTTGGGGGTTTCAATATCCAAGAACTGGAAATGGTTTTGCCGGTTTTGTTTGGGATTATTCCGACGGTTGCGAATATCTTACGGGTAAATTTTCTTCTCCCTTGTCCTATGGGCAAAAATACTGTGTGGAATTTTATGTGAATCTTGCAGATCATTCATTTTATGCATTCGATAGAATAGGGGCTTATATTTCCGTAGATTCTATTCAAGTATCAACTTATGGTTATTTGCATTTCATTCCACAGGTTGAAAACTCGGCAGGAAACATTATTACAGATACTTTAAATTGGACATTAATTTCGGGTGAATATATTGCAAAAGGTGGTGAACAATTTATTACTATTGGAAATTTCAGACCGGATAGTTTAGTGGATTACATAAAATTTGATACAACCGTCAATAGTTGTTGGCCCTATTATTTTTTAGATGATGTTAGTGTAACATTGTGCGATACAACAGATACGGTTGGGATAAAAAACTATAATAATACTACAACACCAGTAGTTGGTAAAATTTATCCCAATCCGACTAAGGACGAAGCTTATCTTGATTTTCAGATAAAAGATGGTCAAAAAGGTGAACTCCAGTTTTTCTCTGTTACAGGAAAATTATTATCGGAATATCAACTTAATAGTGAAAGCAGTAAAATAATTATTAATACTGCTACATTTAGATCTGGTATATATTTTTATAAAATTATTGTTGATCAAACAGTAGTTGCTAACGAAAAATTAGTGATAATTAAATAACAAATTTAAAAGAGGAATGGCGTATTGTCATTCCTCTTTTTAAAATAAATGAAAAAAATACTCTATATTACTATACTGAAAAACGACCCGGGCATTTTAAGCAGCATGTCAGCTACAGATACTAAGTATCAAACTTTTTATAATAACACTGCCGCAAGTAATATAGGCACTTTTGAAAAAGTAAACAGCTTTATACATTCGGGCGATTATAGCGATGCACAGGTGTTAAACTCAGGTATAAGCCCAACAAACCTAATGGAAATTAACAGGCAAACTGTTAACACTATTTTCATTAATTCATGGGCAAAAGGAAGGTTCAACTTAACCGGAACTGAATATAATACATTATGCGGTATTGCTGCGCAGCAACCTTTACTTGGCGGAAGCGGGGTATATTCGGCTAGGGTAATGGTAGGTCAACAGTCAGCCAGATTATCAAGCACTAGAACCGTGGATGATAATCATTCAAATATTATTGCAACACCGATAGTTGGTAAAATATATCCAAACCCTGCAAAAGATGAAGCTTATATTGATTATCAATTGCAGGAAGGACAAACAGGTAAAGTAATGTTTTTTAATATTACAGGACAATTATTGTCTGAATATACTATGTTCAATGGAAGTAATAAATTAATCATTAATACCGAACGGTATAAGTCGGGTATTTATTTTTATAGAGTTTTAGTAAATAATAATATTATTGAAAATGATAAATTAATAATAATTAAGTAAACTAACTATAGAGAGGGATTGCATAACGCAATTTCTCTCTATTTCATATCCTTTAAAATGAAAAGATTATTCCATCTTATTGTTTTTCAATGTTTATTTATGCAATCGTTTTCTCAAATAAATCTTGTTCCTAATCCGAGTTTTGAGGAATATATTAATTGTCCTGGATTAGAAGATAGTTCAAGATTTATAAATTATATGCCTCCCTGGTTTTCTCCTAATTGGGGTACTCCGGATTTTTTTAATAGATGCGATAATTATACAATTAATAGTAATATTGGAGTTCCGTATAATTGTGGCGGTAGTTATCAACAGGCACATACAGGTAATGGGTATGGTGGTTTTGAATGGTGTCAATCTGATGATTGCGAATATTTTTCTATTAAATTAACTTCATCATTACAAGAAGGAAAAAGGTATTGTATTGAGTTTTATGTAAACCTCACAAATAATTCTTATTGGGGTTATGATAGAATTGGTGCATATTTATCAGTAGATTCGCTTTGTGTGCCGACCTATGGATATTTGCATTTTATTCCACAGATTGAAAACCCTACAGGGCATGTAATATTAGATACTTTAAACTGGACTTTAATTTCCGGTTCAATTATTGCGCAAGGGGGTGAACAATATATTACTATCGGAAATTTCAGACCAGATAGTTTGGTACAACTCTTAATAAATGATACAGTAACTGGAAGCTGGCCGTATTATTATTTAGATGATGTAAGTGTAATACTATGCGATGATACGGTTGGGATAAATGAAATGGAGGTAAATAAAAGTAATTTTAATGTTTACCCTAATCCTGTAAGTGATAAGTTAGTAGTAAGCAGGAAGCAGGAAGCAGTAGGCAGTATAGAAATTTACAATTTGTATGGAGAAATGGTTTACACTTTGCCGTTCACCGATTACCGCTTACCGATTACCATTAACGTAGCTAACTTACCATGCGGGGTATATGTGGTTAGAATAGAAACAGGAAATGAGGTTGTGGTTAGGAAGTTTATTAAGGAATAGTTTAGTAAGCAATTAAAGGTGGGTTCTATGCAAATGCTTCTGATTAATACGGTGCAGGATATTGTAAACAACCAGTATAATTACACTGCTAATATTGCGGAAAATAAATATACCGATAATACAACAGCTTACAATATACTGAAAAACGACCCGGGCATTTTAAGCAGTATGGCGGATACCAATAGTAAATACCAGACTTTTTATAATACTCTTGCTGCAACGAATATAGGCGCTTTTGAAAAAGTAAACAGCCTGATACTTGCCGGTGACGACAGCGATGCACTGGTATTAAACTCAGGTATAAGCCCAGCAAACCAAATGGAAATCAACAGGCAAACGGTTAATGACATTTTTCTTAATTCATGGGCAAAAGGCAGGTTCAATTTAACCGGAACCGAATATAGTACGTTATTTGGTATTGCAGCACAGCAACCCATATTGGGCGGTAGCGGAGTTTATTCGGCAAGGGTAATGGTAGGCGAACCGACTGACAATTTGGCGAGCACCAGAACAGTTGACGATAATCATTCAAATATTTTTGCAACACCGATAGTTGGTAAAATATATCCAAACCCTGCAAAAGATGAAGCTTATATTGATTATCAATTGCAGGAAGGACAAACAGGTAAAGTAATGTTTTTTAATATTACAGGACAATTATTGTCTGAATATACTATGTTCAATGGAAGTAATAAATTAATCATTAATACCGAACGGTATAAGTCGGGTATTTATTTTTATAGAGTTTTAGTAAATAATAATATTATTGAAAATGATAAATTAATAATAATTAAGTAAACTAACTATAGAGAGGGATTGCATAACGCAATTTCTCTCTATTTCATATCCTTTAAAATGAAAAGATTATTCCATCTTATTGTTTTTCAATGTTTATTTATGCAATCGTTTTCTCAAATAAATCTTGTTCCTAATCCGAGTTTTGAGGAATATATTAATTGTCCTGGATTAGAAGATAGTTCAAGATTTATAAATTATATGCCTCCCTGGTTTTCTCCTAATTGGGGTACACCGGATATACTTAATAGTTGCAATAATACTACAAATCCCATTATAGGTGTTCCATATTATGGCAATGGAGAAGGATATCAACAGCCTCATACAGGCAATGGTTTTACTGATTTTGCATGGGCACAATCTGATGATTGCGAATATCTTTCTGTAAAATTAATTTCACCATTACAAGAAGGGAAAAAGTATTGTGTTGAGTTTTATGTAAACCTTTTAAATACTTCTTATTGGGGTTATGATAGAATTGGTGCGTATTTATCAAAAGATTCGCTTTGCGTGCCAACATATGGATATTTACATTTTATCCCACAGGTTGAAAATCCTGCAGGGAATGTAATATTAGATACTTTAAACTGGACTTTAATTTCCGGTTCATTTATAGCACAAGGAGGCGAGCAATATATTACTATTGGAAATTTCAGACCGGATAGTTTAGTACAACTCGTAATAAATGATACTGTCATCGGAAATTGGCCTTATTATAATTTAGATGATGTAAGTGTAACATTATGTGATGATACGGTTGGGATAAAGAATTACACAGTTAAATCAAATACTGTTGGATTAATATATCCCAATCCGGTTACCGATAATGCAAGCATTGATTATACCATTACTTCTGCTGCTAAAGCCGAATTAAAAGTATTTTCCATTGCAGGAAAAGAGATAGCTGATTATGAATTAAATACTAAAGAAAATCATTTTACCTTCAGTACCGGGCAATTCAAATCGGGTATCTATTTTTACCAGGTAATTGCTAATGGCGTACAAGTATCGTATAACAAATTTATCATTATTAAATAAACAATTTAAGGAACTGCATTATCAATTAATGCAGTTCCTTTCTTTAATATTTATTACCTTTACATTCTACTCATTTTTAACAATATGAGAAATTTAACATTACTTTTCTTTTTATTAATCCTGCAAGGAACAAAAGCACAAACAAATTTAGTCCCGAACTATAGTTTTGAAAATATTATTAGTTGTCCACAATTACAAGGTTCATCGTTTTATTCTTATACGCCTCCTTGGTTTTCCCCAACTCAAAACACTCCAGATATTTATAATAAATGCTCTACTGCAATGAATGTTCCGAATACTGGCTTGGGGTATCAACAGGCGCATACAGGCATTGGTTATGGTGCATTTGCAAGGGATTATGAAGATAATGTTGAATATTTATCCGTAAAGTTAATTACTCCTTTAGTGCAATGGAAAAAATATTGTGTTAGTTTTTATGTTAACCCTGGTAATTATACATATTATGTAATAGATGCAATTGGTGCATATATTTCTGTTGATTCTATTCATGTAAGCGGTTATGGTGTATTACCATTTACACCTCAAATAGAAAACCCATTAGGTAATATTATTTCAGATACTGTAAACTGGACGGAGATTTCAGGTGAATATATTGCAAAAGGTGGGGAACAATTTATTACAATAGGAAGTTTTTTCCCTGATAGTGTTATACATTATGTTATTAATGACACTATTCATCCACCTGAGTTTTGGCCTTATTATTTTTTAGATGATGTTAGTGTAACATTGTGCGATACAACAGATACGGTTGGGATAAATGAAATGGAGGTAAATAAAAGTAATTTTAATGTATATCCTAATCCCGCAAAGGATAATTTCACTATTGAATTATCAAATCAAACAGGAATAAATGATAAAATATATGCTTCTGTTTATAATATTCAGGGCCAATTACTGATTCAACGCCCCATTAAGCTAACAAAAACTTATGTTGATATTTCTGCCCTTGAAAAAGGAGTGTATATTGTAAAAGTGGGAACTTCGGTAAATACAACATTTAAAAAATTAATAAAAGAATAAAAAATGAAAATACTATTTACAATCTTTGCTTTGGTTTCTATTCTTGGCTTGAAAGTAAAAGCACAGTGGATAGAAACATCGTGTTCTTATGGTGCATATTGTTTTGCTGTAAACGGAAATAATATTTTTGCAGGAACTTTTGAAGGCGTGTATTTGTCTTCAAACAATGGAAACACTTGGACTGCAATGAATACAGGAATACCTGCAAACACATGGATCAAATCATTAGCCGTAAAGGGAGATACTATTTTTGCAGGAGCTGTTGGTGATTATGGAGGTTATGGTGTGTATCTTTCTTTAAACAATGGAGGCAGTTGGACTGCAATGAATACAGGTTTAGCAGATACCAGTGTCTTTGCTTTGGCAATAAAAGGAGATACTATTTTTGCAGGGACTGATAGTGGCTTATATTTATCTTCAAACAATGGTCAGCTTTGGTCTGCTACAGGTTTAACCGGTTATTGGATTGCTGCATTGGCTATAAGCGGTAATAACATTTTTGCAGCCACTCACAATGGTGTATATTTATCAACAAACAATGGAAGCAGTTGGACTGCAAAGAATACAGGCTTAACAGATAGTACTAATGTAGATGTGTTAGCCATAAGCGATACTAATATTTATGCAGGGGCATGTTGTGCAGGAGGAGTATATATATCTTCAAATAACGGAAGCAATTGGGGGTGTATGGGTTTACCAACTTCTTGGGTCACTTCTTTAGCAATAAGCGGGGATACTATTTTAGCAGGAGCAATGTGTTGGGATTCTCCTAATGGTGTGCTTTTTCATAAATATGGTAGTGTTTGGCTAAATACAGGTCTAATAAATGATTCTGTAAATGCATTAAAAATAATAGGAGATACCCTGTATGCAGGGACTGGTAACAAAATTTGGGAACTTCCTTTGTCGGAAATAATAACAGGAATAAAAGAAAAAAATAGTTATGAAAATGATATTTCGGTTTATCCCAACCCTGCTACCGATAATTTGCAAATAGAAATTAATTCAGAAGTTAGAGGTGAGAATGCTGAGTTAAAGATATATGATGTTGTAGGCAATTTGGTTTTTGAAAAGAGTATTGCTACTACTAAATCCACACTTGATGTTTCCATCTTTGTAAATGGGGTGTATGTTATAAAGGCAACAACGGGAGAAGGGGTGGTGGTTAGGAAGTTTGTGAAAGAATAATTCAGAAGACAGTCAGCAGTTGGCAATTGGCAGTCAGCAATGAAGACTGTGGCCTGAAGGCTGGTAACTGATTAAGGCGGCAATCAAAAATTACTCTGTGAACTCTGTGCCTACTCAGTGTTCTCTGTGATTATCTTTTATCGAAAAATCAAGCCCCAAACCTTTTCACAATATACTCTGCTATCTGTATGGCATTGGTAGCAGCGCCCTTATAAAGATTGTCGGCAACTATCCACATATTAATAGCATTAGGGCGGGTATCGTCCCTTCTTAATCTTCCTACAAAAACATCGGATTTTCCTTCAGCAAAAAGAGGCATGGGATAAACAGAGTTTGTTAAATCATCCTGCAAAGTAATTCCGGGGCTTTCTTTCAGCAGCCTGCGTATATCATCTATTTCAAATGCATCGTCAAACTCTGCATTCACCGCTTCGGAATGCCCGCCTGTAACAGGCACCCTAACAACAGTGGCAGTTACAAGTATATTTTTATTGCCAAGTATTTTGCGGGTTTCGTCAACCAGCTTTATTTCCTCGGTTGAATATCCCGACGGCACAAAAGTCCCGCCATGAGGAATAAGGTTCATATCAATAGGATAGGCATAAGCCATTTCGCCTTTAATTCCCGCTCTTTCGTTTTTAAGTTGCTGCACAGCTTTAACACCCGTACCCGTAACCGACTGGTAAGTGGAAACAACCAACCTGTTTATTTTGTATTTGCGGTTAAGCGGTGCTAGCGCCATAACCATTTGTATAGTGGAACAATTGGGGTTGGCAATAATACGGTCATTATCTTTTATAACAGTAGCGTTTATTTCGGGCACTACCAGCGGAATATCATCATGCATCCTCCATGCGGAAGAATTATCAATAACCACAGTTCCCTGCTCTGCAAATAATGGCGCCCATTCGGTTGATACAGCAGAACCGGCAGAGAATATGGCAAAGCGGGGTTTCTCTTCCAGGCATTCTTCAAGACTTTTAACTATACATTCCTTTTTATTAAAGATAATCGTTTTCCCCACCGACTTTGCAGAAGCAACAGGAATCAAACTGCTTACAGGAAACTTACGATTTTCAAGTTCCTTAAGCATAATACCGCCCACTAATCCTGTTACTCCAACAACCGCAACTTTCATATCTGTCTGTGTTTTCTGTTAAATATAAATTCCTGCAAAAGTATTATTTATTTATTGCTTATCTCTTTTAAACAAGTTTACTTTACCACATAGGCACAGTAGAAACATAGAAAAACACATAGCTAAATATTCTCAAGGCTTCATAAAGTATAGCGAATCTATGTGAGACCTATGTTCCTATGATACTATGTGGTAATTGTAATTCAATTTTACTTGACCAATGGGGATAAGCAGTTATATTTACTGCTCCACCTTTTCGCGTAAGGATTTAAATCCATTACCAAGCACCTCATTGGCATTGATAACTGTCATAAAGGCATTGGGGTCAACATGGTTTATGAATTCCTGCAACTGAGCAAGTTCGCGACGGTTTACATTGGTGAATATAACCTTGCGCTCGGAACCTTTGTACATGCCCTCTGCTTTGAGGCATGTGCCGCCACGATCAAGGTCGAGAATGATTTTATCTCGGATCTCTTCGTATTTATCCGTAACAATAAAAAGCGTTTTATCATAGCTTAAGCCTTCAAGTACTGTATCTATTACCTTGCCGGTGATGAAAATAACTATCCACGAATACAGCGGTATACGCCAGTCGCGGAAAGCAATAAGTCCCACTATTACGATACAAGAATCGATCATTATCATCAGTTGTCCAATAGGCATTTTTGTGTATTTAGCAAATATTGAAGCAATAATATCGGAGCCGCCCGATGTTGCCCTTGCTTTAAATATAAGTCCGATTCCCAAACCCAACAATACGCCACCGAAAACTGCAGAAAGTAAAACATCATCTTTCACCAAAGGAGCCTCGCCCCATATCAATGTCAGCAAATCAATGAACAAAGATGCAAGGGTAAATCCAACTACTGTTTTTACTCCAAAGCGAGGCCCTAATATTTTTATGCCAAGTATTGTTAAAGGGATATTCAGAACCAGCCCTGTGACGCCTATGGGAAAACCCAGTAAATGGTGAAGCACAATAGAGATGCCGAACACTCCGCCTGGAACTATCTTATGAGGTGAAATAAAATATACAAAGCCCACTGCCATAATAAATGCGCCTATTACAATAAGGCTGTATGAATAAAACCATTTCTTTGAAAACAGTTTATCTTTCTGTAGATATGCCATAAGAGGAAATATTAAAATAGTAAATGCAAAAGTAAGGGTTTAAAAAATGATGCAAAAAGCAATAATTATAATTTATCTTTGTTAGTTCGATACGGTTACGTGTGTACTTCAAATATTAACGTTTACAATAAATTGCTAAATAATACGTTTAGTATATATTTAATACAAAGCTTGAGGAATCACGTTAAAATATTACTCCTCCTTTGCCTGCTGTTGCCATTAATAAATCAGGCGCAGCGGCTCAGCAATTATCGTGCATCAAAGATAGAGGTAAAATCAGACACCATCTTTCTCGATTCACTTAGCATTATTCCCGGTTCGCTTATGATCAGGGATACCGCAGGAAACAAGCTGGACAGTTCATTTTACAGTATTTATAATCCGAAAGCCGAACTCGTGATTGACCATGCTTACAGGATGAAGTTTAAAACCTTGTTTGTTTCGTATAAAGTATTCCCTTATAACTTTTCACAAAGCTACAAACATAAGGACGCTAAAGATATTCAGCCAGATGCAAAAGGCAATTATAATCCCTTCACTTATACTTACAATAATCAGTCGCAGGATATTTTCAAGTTCAGCGGGTTGAATAAAAACGGAAGTATTTCCAAAGGTGTATCTTTTGGAAACAGCCAGGACCTGGTTGTAAATTCTAATTTCAATTTGCAATTGTCCGGCAAATTAAGCGATGAAGTGGAGGTAGAGGCTGCAATTACAGATAATAATATTCCTATTCAGCCCGACGGGAATACACAACAGATACAGGATTTTGACAAGGTATATATCCAACTGTCATCAAAGAATTCCAAGCTTATTGCTGGCGATTTTGAGCTTACACGCCCTCAAAGTTATTTTATGAATTATGATAAAAAAACAGAGGGCGGCGACTTTTCCACTACTTTTAATATTACTGACAGCAAGGGTAAAAAGACCTCAGATATGATGACCGTTCATGCTGCAGGTGGTATCTCAAAAGGGAAATATGCGAAGAATCAATTTACGGGAACGGATGGGAATCAAGGGCCATATACACTTACAGGTGCCCAGAACGAACCATATATTGTTGTTCTTTCGGGTACTGAAAG
Source organism: uncultured Bacteroidota bacterium (assembly GCA_963831005.1). Taxonomy (GTDB): domain Bacteria; phylum Bacteroidota; class Bacteroidia; order Bacteroidales; family CG2-30-32-10; genus CAWHOW01. The sequence goes on along the minus strand of CAWHOW010000028.1, from coordinate 158,342 downwards.
CGTGTATATTGACGGGGTGCTTATGCTGCGCGGACAGGAAAATGATTACATTATAAATTATAATACTGCGCAAATTACTTTTACTGCAAAACGCCAGATAACAAAGGACAGTCGTATTTCTATCGAATTCGAGTATTCAAACCAGAATTATGCAACTTCTTTATTTGCGGGCGGATTTGATTATATATCTAAGAAAACTGTTACACGGTTTAATTTTTATTCAGAACAAGACATAAAAAACCAGCCCTTACAGCAAACATTAAATGACAGTATGAAGCTTCTGCTTGCTCATGCCGGAGATAGTCTTGATAAAGCTGTATATCCTTATGTAGACAGCGTTGCTTTTACTAATACCGAAGTGCTTTATAAAAAGATAAGGGACACTGTAGGGACAACAGTTTATTACCCGGTTTATGTTTATAGTACCAGCCCAGACAGTGCTTACTTCCTGGTAGGGTTTAGCATAGTGGGGCAGGGCAAAGGGGATTATGTACAGATTCAGAGCGCTGCAAACGGACGTGTTTTTAAATGGGTCGCTCCCATAGGAGGTGTGTCGCAGGGGAATTATGCCCCTGTAACACAGCTTATTCCCCCGAAGAAAAAACAGATGATCACTTTATCAACCGATTATGCCATTTCAAAGAGAACAAAGGCAACCGTAGAAGTTGCTATGAGTAATAATGATGTTAATTTATTTTCAACGCTTGATAAAAATACTGATGTTGGCTATGCGGTTCATGCAGGCTTAAAAAATACTACTCCGCTTAACAGGGATGATACTACAGGATGGAATTTTATTACAGAATTCAATAATGAATATACATCTAAATACTTTTCTCCCATTGACCGTTATCGTGATGTTGAATTTGAACGAGATTGGAATTTAACTTCGCTTGCACAAAGCATGGACGAGAACATTTCTTCTCTGAAGTTTTCTCTTTCCGACAATAAGAAAAATTTCACGGCTTATCAGTTTCAGTCTTTTCTTGCAAGTCCGCAATACACCGGATTTCGGAACTCACTTAATGGCAATCTTGAAGATAAAGGATTCCATCTGGTATTCGACGGCAGCATCCTTGATTCGAAAGATAATGTAAACACTACACAATTTATCAGGAGTGATGCCGATCTTTCTAAAAAACTCGGATGGATAACAGTTGGTGTTGATGGAGACCAGGAATATAATTCCTTTAAAAGTATTAAAACCGACTCTCTTCAAAAAAGCAGCTATTCTTATACTGAATGGGGAGCGTATATCAGAAATGCAGATACTACTAAAAATAAATACACACTGTTTTACAAAACCCGTGTAGATTATCTTCCTTTAAAGAATTCCCTTGCCCTTGCAACTACTGCTCAAAATATTGGTGTCACTTTTGACTTGCTCAAAAGCACTATAAGCAAGCTTACGCTAAATGGAACATACCGCAGCCTGGAAGTTAATGATACATCACTCACTACCCAGCAAAAGGATAAATCATTATTGGGACGTATTGAATATTCACTAAAGGTATTTAAAGGAGCAATATACTCCAGTACATTTTATGAAATAGGTTCCGGGCTTGTGGTTAAACAGCAATATTCTTATGTACAGGTAGCTATGGGGCAGGGTACTTATGTGTGGAACGATTACAATGGCGACGGAATTATGCAACTCAACGAATTCGAGTTAGCTACTATCCCGGGAACAGGTAATTATATTCGAGTTTATACACCGACCAACCAATATGTAAAAACCTACAACGACCAGTTCAGCCAAACGCTTAACATTAATCCCTCAGCCATTTGGAATTCAAAAAAGGGCATTAAAAAATTCATTTCTCGCTTGACTAACCAGACAACCTATAGCATTGACAATAAAAACAGCGATAATAATGGCTTTGAAGCGTACAATCCTTTTCATGCTAAAGTTGGGGACACTTCACTTATATCGGTTAATTCTAATTTTCGCAATTCTTTTTATTTCAACAGGAGCAGTTCAAAATTCGGCTTTGACCTTGACTATCTGAACAATAATACCAAGGAACTTCTTGTAGATGGTTTTGATTCGCGGACAGGAACATCCAAAGAAATAAATACAAAATGGGGTATCACTAAAGCTATTTTATTTACCACTAAAAACGAGATTGATGAAAAAACAAGTACTTCTGCTTTCTTTAACACTAATGATTATAATGTTATTGCTTACGAAACGCAACCCACAATGAGTTTCCAGCCAAGTGTTACATATCGTATAAGCCTTGAATATAAATATTCAGACAAAAGAAATATTATAGGAAGTATTGGCGAAAAAGCTTTTTTGAATGAAGTCGGTACTGAAATAAAGTATAATGTTCTGTCGAAAGGAAGCTTGCTGTTGAAAATAAGTTACACCCAGATTAAATACAACAGTAGCGATAACACTCCCGTTGCTTATGAAATGCTTGAAGGGATGAAGATGGGTGATAATGAGAATTGGAATGTATCCTACCAACGAAACCTTTCGAATAATCTGCAACTTAATTTAAGCTACGATGGCAGGAAATCAGAGGGATCAAAGGTCATTAATGTTGGCAATGTTCAGCTACGCGCATATTTTTAAAAATTGTGACTAGCTTCTATATTTATTATTAAAAAGATTCATCGTAATATCCATCCCTGCCGTGCCAAAGCTTTTAATAATTTCGCTGCACATTTCAATCTTGGGCGATAATATGGCTTTTTCCTGAGGTGTCCATTCGCCTAAAACATAGCGGATCTGGAAGCCGATGGGGTAATCTCCACCCGCGCCTATGCGTAAACGCGAAAAGCCGTCGGTGCCCATGTGGTCAATTATGCTTGTCAAACCGTTATGCCCGCCGGCTCCGCCTTTTTTTCTTAATCTCAATGTTCCCAAAGGCAGGGCTATATCATCGGCAATTACAAGCAGGTTCTCGTCGGGAATGTTTTCTTTTTTCAACCAGTAAATGATAGCTTTTCCGCTCAGGTTCATAAAGGTGGTTGGCTTTATTAGTACGAAGGTTCTTCCTTTATAACGGAATTCTGCATTCCAGGCATATCTCCTCGATTCGAATGTAAAGCCAACCATCTCGGCCATTTTATCGAGCGCCATAAAACCAAGATTATGCCTGGTGTTGGCGTATTCGGGACCTATATTTCCAAGACCTGCAATCAGGTATTTCATCTACATTGTACTTTTATAAAAGAATAAAATTATAAAAAAAGGTATAAAGAGTAATTCTTTATACCTTTTTTTAATTGGATAAGAATACTATTTCTTTTCTTTTTTATCTTTTCCTTTATCAGCTTCCTTGCCTTTATCAGCTTCTTTTCCTTTTTCACCGGCAGCAGGAGTTGCAGCAGTTGCAGCGCCTTCAGCGGTAGCAGCAGCGCCTTCAGCAACAACAGGAGCTTCCTCAACAATAACTCTCGTTACACGAACACCTACGATAACTGAATTCGGTGGATCAAGAAATGTAACATTGTTCTGTTTAACATCCGAAACCCTGATAGAATCATTGATCTCAAGCGGAGTAATATCAACGGTAATATCATCAGGAAGAAAAGCAAGTAGCGCTTTTATTTTCACTTTCCTCAACTTCTGTATGAATCTACCGCCTTTAAGAACACCCTGTGATTTACCTGTTACTTTTACCGGAATATGGATGGTAACCGGTTTATCATCAGAAATTTCAAGGAAATCGGCATGCAAAATAACGTCGCTTACCGGATGGTACTGTATATCCTGCAAAATAGCCTGATATTCTTTACTGTTAACGTTTAGTTTAACTGTGAATGCTTCGGGCGAATACACAAGTTTTTTAAAACTGATTTGATCGGTTACAAAATGAACCTGATCTTTGCCTCCGTACAGAACACAAGGCACCTTGCCATCTATCCTGTGCTTCTTAGCATCTTTTTTCCCTACGTTCTCTCTGAGAGAACCGCTAATAGATACTGTTTTCATGATTGATTTTTAATTAAATGAATAAAAATTGAATTATGTTGTAATTGGATTGAATTTAAAATGCGTACTGATAGACTCGTAATTATGCACCCTTCCTATCACATCGGCAAAAAGGTGAGATGAAGTGAGAACGGTTATTTTACTGCTTTCCTGTTTCAAAGGAATGGTATCGCTTACTATGATTTCTTTAATAGCTGATTTTTCCAGACGTTCAAAAGCCTTGCCCGAAAGTATGGCATGTGTTGCAATGGCTCTTACACTGGCGGCCCCTTTTTCCATAAGCATATCCGATGCTTTGGTTATGGTGCCGGCAGTATCAATAATATCATCAACAAGCACAACATCTTTATTGGTTACATCGCCGATAACAGTCAGCTTTTCCACAACATTGGCTTTAGCCCGCTGTTTATAACAAATAACAAGGTCGGAGTTTAAGAACTTTGCATAAGCGGCTGCCCTGCGTGTTCCACCGGTATCAGGTGAAGACATGGCAAGATTAGGCAGGTTGAGATTTTTTATATAAGGTACAAACATCGTAGAGCCATATAAATGGTCAACAGGGACATCAAAAAATCCCTGTATCTGGTCGGCATGAAGGTCCATGGTTATTACCCTGTCGATTCCTGCAGCACATAAAAGATTTGCAATAAGCTTGGAGCCAATCGGAACTCTTGGCTTGTCCTTCCTGTCCTGGCGTGCATAGCCGAAATAAGGAATAACAGCAACTATAGTTTTAGCAGATGCTCTTTTAGCAGCATCTATCATCAATAATAACTCGAATAAATTATCTGAAGGAGCAAAAGTAGACTGGATAATAAACATTTCACTACCCCTGATTGTTTCTTCAAACGAAGGCTGGAATTCTCCATCACTGAAAGTTGAAATATGTATTTCACTCAACTTTTTACCGAAGCATGCAGCGATCTTTTCAGAAAGATAGCGGGTGGCCCGGCCGGAAACAATATTTATGGGATAAGTGGACATGTCACAGTCTATTGATTAAAAAGAAATTGTTCTAATTCCAGCCGCGAAATTACTGTTTTATTTGATTCGCTCAAAATATTTTCAATGAATAGTATGGACTGCCTGATATTAAAGGGTTTTACCTGATATTGCTTTAATATTTTGCATATCCGAAAGGATTCTATACATTTGCACTCCCAATTCAAATAACACAATGCCCGGGTGGCGGAATTGGTAGACGCGTTGGTCTCAAAAACCAATAAGAGCAATCTTGTGCGGGTTCGATTCCCGCCCCGGGTACAGAGAAAAGAGTGAATATTTGTTATTTCACCAGAGTAATACTTCCTTTAAACTGGTAGGTGATTCCGTTTACATCCTTAACATGCGCTATATACGAATACACTCCTAATTCACATACTTGGTTACCGCTCATTGCGTGACCATCCCAATAGGCATAAAAGTCGTTCGTATTCCATATCATCTTGCCCCACCTGTCATATATGTAGCATTGATAATCTGTATTATCTACACCTGTGCCTTCCGGCCTCCATCCCGGATTATAGGCATCGCCATTGGGAGTAAATGCATTGGGATAATATATAGTGATATCCTGGTTGATAAGTACTTCTTTTGATATACTGTCTGTACATCCATTGACACTTTCTACAAATAGTGATACTGTGTAGTTCCCTGCATTGCTGTATGAGTGCTCTGGGTTCTCTGTACTGGAAGTATCGCTCGTAGAGCCCGGATCGCCAAAATTCCATGCCCATGTATAGGTATTTACTGAAAGGTCTTGAAATTGTATCTCCGGTGCTAAAGCTGTTGAGCCCGGCTGTGGTGTCATACTGAAATTTGCTACAGGTGTTTGATATACATCTATCATGCTCATATTCGTATAGCTTCCAGAACAGCTGTCTGTAGTAATTACTGTTAACGAAATAGAATATATCCCAGGCAATGAAAACAAGTGATAGGGGTCTTGTATCGTGGATGTATTATTTGTCCCTGACATGGGGTCGTTAAAATCCCATAACCAGCTTCCTATGGCAGGCGTGCTAAGGTCTGTAAATTGTACACCCAAAGGTTCACATCCGCTAAGAGTGTCTGCCGAGAATTGAACTACTGGCAACGGGTAAACTACTATTTGAACTGAATCTATTGCCAATGGTGAATTGCAATTATCGGTCACGGTTACCGGATACCAAGTCGTTGATGTTGGGGTTACGGTTATGGATGCTGTGGATGTGTCTATCCCCTGTCCCCATACATAGGTATATAGTCCGTTGCCGCCATTGGCTGCTGCTGTAATTATAGAGCTTCCTCCGATACACAATGAAGGTGGATTAGCTGTGACATTTACCGATATCGGTGGATTCACTGTTACTGTTACCGATAAAGGTGGCGGTGAACAGTTGTTTTGGTCTGTCACTGTCACTGTATATGTTGTTGTTGTTGTCGGGCTGACAGTAAAACTGCTTCCATTGCCTAATGCATTATTCCAGGCAAATGTATAAGCGCCTATTCCTCCGTTGGCAGTGGCGCTGATAACTGTACTTTGACCTATACATATAGTTACATTGTTGCTCACATGCAACATTATCTCCTGTGGCTGTCCAATCGTGGCCAGTGCAGTGGTATCACATCCGTTATGATCCGTAACAGTGATAAGGTAATTGCCTGCGGCTATATTGGTTACACAGGAGTCGGTTGACACATTGGGATTCCATGTAAATGCATAGGGGGATATTCCTCCCGAAGGATGGAAACAAATATCTCCGTTTCTTCCTCCATAACAAACAACACTGTCTGTAGTAAACGTATAGGTCAGCAATGGTGGCTGCGTAATATCAAATGTGGTATCCAAAGTACAGCCATGCAGATCCTGTATATCTAATGTATAGGTTCCTGCCGAAAGTGTATTTACCGTATTGGCATCTCCGCCTGTTCCTGCCGGTAACCATGAATATGTGTAGGATTGCGTGCCTCCTGTTACAACTGAATTGGCTATTCCGTTATGTCCGTTAAAGCAGCTTACAGCTTGTGTAGTGAATGCCATTGCTAAAGGGGCCGGTTGTGTTAATGTTATGCTCTGGGTGGCGGAGCATCCGTTTGCATCTGTAACGGTAACCGTATAGGCAATATTCGCTGAAAGATTGGTGGCAACCGTGCTTATCTGGTTATTGCTCCAGTTACACTGGTATGGCCATGTTCCTGCCGGCGTTACTGTTACCTGTCCATCGCTTACTCCGTTGCAGCTTATTGAATCTGTTATGGTCAGCGGGGCGGTTACCTGTCCTACCACAACAGGTACTGTTGTTACTGTTGATGTACATCCATTTTGTATAACTGTCAATGTTATATCATATGTGGCTGGTGAGGACCAGCTAACCTGGTAGGGTCCTTGTCCTGTCCCGCTTATTACTGTTCCTCCGGGAAAGTTCCAAAAATAGGTTGTACCTGCTGTTCCTGATCCTGTATATACTATGGTCGACGATGTCTGTCCTGCACATAAGGGGCTTGTGGCCGTAAAACTGGATGTGGGTACTGGGTTTACATTAACGATCATATCACTGGTATTTGTACAACCGTGAAGGTCAGTCACAGTTACCGTATATGTTGTTGTATCTGCCGGGTTGGCTGTTGGATTGGATATTGCTGTATTGCTTAATCCCGCAGGGGGGCTCCAGATATAAATAATGCCTCCTGTAGCATTTAAGTTAGCGGATTGACCAAAGCAGATGGTTTGGTTAGCTCCTGCTGAAACGGTGGGTTGGGGGTTGACCGTTAGTACCATGGTGTCTTTTGCAGAACATCCGTTTACATCTGTCACTGTAACAATATAGGACGTGGTGGTGGTAGGATCTGCTACTGGATTGGAAATAGTGGAATTGTTAAGACCTGTTCCAGGACCCCATACATAGCTAGTTCCTCCGCTTGCATTTAGGTTCGCACTAAGCCCTATGCATATGGATTGATCGGGGCCTGCATTAGCGGGTGGGTCTGGATTTACATGTACTGTTACATTTGCGGTAGCTGTGCAGGCGTCTACTCCTGTTACTGTTACTGTGTAGGTAGTAGTTGTTGTTGGAGATATATTGATGCTTTGTGTGCTTGCTGATGTACTCCACGAATAGGTTCCGCCTCCTGAGGCTGTCAAATTGACATTCTGACCATTACAAATTATTTGATCCGTTCCTGCATTTGCTATTGGTAGAGGATTTACTGAAAGAATCATACTATCAATCGCAGAACAACTATTTATATCTGTTACAGTTACTGTGTATTCAGTAGTAATTGTAGGATTGGCAACTGGATTTGGAATATTTGAAGCACTTAAGCCAGAATTAGGGCTCCAAGCATATATAATTCCTCCCGAAGCATTCAAATTAGTATTATTTCCTATGCAAATTGCATTATCAGGGCCTGCATTGGCAGGAGGCAAAGGATGAACAATTACATTAGCTGATGCAGCAGTACTAACACAGCCATTAGTGTCGGTACCGGTTACAGTGTATGATATAGTCGTTGTTGGATCTGCAATTACAGGATTCCCCGCACCAAGTCCGCTACTCCATGAATATGTTGAAGCGCCTGACGCAGTGAGTGTAGCTGTAGACCCGAAACATATAGCTGTATTTACAGGTGTAACGGATACGACTGGCAAAGGATTAACTGTAACTTTTATTGAATCAGTAGTTATACAACCATAAATATTTGAGGAAGTTACCCAAACCACAGATGTAACATTTGTATCAACAGTAATAGCATTATTTGTACTGCCATTGCTCCAAATAAAAGGGTCAGAATTCGAAATTACGTTTAATGTTGTTGAATTACCAATACATACATCTGTATTATTACTAACAGTCAATGTTGGGTGATTTTTCACACAAACATAAGAATACTCATATTTATAAGGGCAACCCATCGCATCAATGTAGTTTACATAATAATTTGTATTTATTGTAGGTGTGGCAATAGGATTTCGGATATTAGGGTTGTTTAATCCTGCGGTAGGGTACCATGAATATCCTCCTACAGCTGAATCACTGGCAAACAACCAAGCCGTATCACCCGGACATATATTAAATGATTGAGCTGGAACGGGCATAGGTTGAGGAGTAAGATTAGGACGTAAAAGCAAAAGTGCCCATCCTGTAGCAATAGGTTTATCTGAAATCCAATAAGTGGGATTACCCTGCCAGGAACCGTCTGGGTCTTGACCGTAACAATGAGCTGGATCCCTTGTGTACTTGGAGCAAAACCTGCTGGTAATGTATTTATATAAACATTGTTTCCAGACAACCAACTGGCTTCTGTAAAATACCAATTTAGCGGACTTCCTCCTACAACAATCGTATCTATATTTTGAATATAAAGGCCTTTTTTCAGGCCATACATGCCATAAAAATAACCACCCCATCCGCTATTCAAAACATTAGCGCCTGCTCCGTCATTATTATAGACAGATTCAATATAATGAACGGAATTGATAGCATCAGGGTCTCCGGAATTGTACATCTTACCGGCCCATGCATAGGCTGCAAGCATGCCACCCGTTGTACCTAAATTATAATCGCAAACATAAGGAGTTACACAAGCGCCATCGCAGTCTCCGCTGCATGCCCCTATGTCGGCTCCGCTGCTGACAGTCATATTTGAATATGCAGATAAAGCGTTGTTTATTACCCATTGGGGAGAAGTCATTCCCCACCTGGATTGTGCTGCCCACAATGCTAAAATAGGCCATTGCTCAGTGGAGCCATCCAGGAACCATCATCGCCTGATACATTAAATGTCAAAGGATCATAGCGCCAGTTTCCCAGGGTAACAATGCAGAGGTTCCCTGATCCCAAAGAAGCAGATCAAGGCAATCTCGCATGAACTGATAATAAGATTTACCGGCAAAAGGACCATAGGTGATTTGAGTTGAAGCAGCTTGGGTAGAATCGTCCATCGACATTATTACAGCATATAATCCAAATGAATTTGCATAATTGAGGGATGGAAAAACATAGTATCCTTCTCCGTCACCACTTACATCATAAACGTTAACATGACTGCCGTCAGTATGGTTAATGGTTTGTGAACCGGCATTTTCTGACATAAGGTAATTCAACCCTTCTCTAACTACAACTGTATAAGGATCAATAAAAGTAGTAGTTCCAGCGCAACCACCAGTGGAAGCAGGAATTGTACTTATCCTGAAATGGCTGCCTTCCTGAAAAGCTATAACAGCAGCAGCAGTTGCATCAAATGACCAGGGATCATTTGGATACCCGGGTTACCGTCATTACCGGAATTGTCCTGCCAATAAACAGTACTGTCATTGTTGATTGTAGCATTTTTATATAGGAACAACAAACCCTTATCAATCATCATATCTATTTTTATAGTATCGGAAGGGCTGTTATGAGCATAGACTACAGATGTACTTGAATCCGTATTACCATTACTATCGGTAACTTTTATACTAACGTGATGGAGTCCACATGTGGAAAATGTATAATTATTACCCCAGTAATGACCGGTAGCAAAATCCTGTAACGGATAGGGGTCGTTATTTGGCAATGAAGGACCATTGTCAACAGTCAAACTAACAGATGAATATATACCTGAACCTCCGAAATAACTTCCCCAAACAATAACAGGTTGACCAACGGCTACATTACTCTCTTTCTGATTGTTTGTCCATGAAGGCATGGTGGAAACAACTAAAGGCTGCCCAATTAGGCTTGTGCAATAATTTAAAATTGCACTGAAAATAATCGTTTTTAAAAATGTAATTATTCTCATAAATGTTTTTTTACCTTTAATCTTTTTCCAGAATAGCTATCCTTATCAATTTCATGCATATTTAAGACGTATCAAATATTTAAAAGTTGCCTTAAAAATATTCAAACACATCTTAAATTTGACAATTACTTTTCTTAAAATATTTTAAATTGAACTTCGTTTCCAAACTATAAATAAACAACTTTAACCCACAAAGCTAAATCTTATGCAAGTAATAAATAAAAGTGAATATAAACAATAAGTGTGTCCACTTAATTATTTCCTAGCAATTCCACTTATTGATGTTAGCACTTTCATTTTATGCTCTTTATAAAAAGGCTTCATTAAAACAAAATCTATTTTCAACTATACGTCTGGTAAGACTTGAAGAATTATACTAAGCTGCTTTCTAAATTATTAAAATTATTTCAATAATTCCTCTAAGCTTAGGATGCAATAAGTTGTTACCAGAACCTTATTATTTTCCCAGAATCTTGCATTCTGGTTTTGCCACCAACCTTCTTCATTTTGTATCTTAATAATATGGTCTGCAAGTTCTGTGCGCCAATTATGTTTTATTCCCTTGCTATCGATTAAATAATCTTCTCCGTAAGTTGCCAGGGTTGTCGAAAATGTGTGGAAATAATAAAATATTCCCTGGTCGCCCAAGCCGGGATTAGATTCTACTGAATAATTATTTTTTATCCAGTTATATGCTGCCAGTACTCGCTTATCGTTTTTATCCACTTTCAAATATATCATGCTTTTCAAACCCGCATAGGTCATACTTCCATAAGATGCACTACCGCCTGCTTTACTTTTACCGGGTGCATACATAAAACCACCATCATCAGAAGCATATTCTTCGCTGTTTACACTTTTCAAATTCTGGCACTTTGATAAAAAACTTAAAGCTCTTTTGTAATAAAGCTTCTTTTCTATTGACTTTTCATCGGTTTGCTGTTCAACATTGGATGTTTCCTTGTACTGCAAAGCTTCAATTGCCCACTGCAGATTGGATATATCAGGGTTCTTGCTGTGTCCGTAATCAACACCGCCATAGTCCAGGCTATCTTTAGAATAACCATTCGCCTCATTGTATTGAAGCCCCATCAGAAATTTTTCAGCATTATCAATGATGCTGCGAAATTCCAGATTATTAGAGGCATCCTTAAAAGCCATCAAACAAATAGATGTGGTATAATTTGGAACATCCTGAATATATATTCCTCCATCGCTTTTAACGCATTTCTTTAGAAATGCAAACCCTGTAGTAATAAAGGAATCTTTGCAGGAAAAATTTGAGCCATAACGCAGAAATGAAGATAATGCAAGTGAAGTTATTGCGGGGTCGTTCTGCCATGAACCATTTTTTTCCTGTTGTTTAAACAACCATTTCAATCCTGATTCCATAGTATGATTCATCTCATTCTTGAGGGAAACATCTATATTCTTATTTGTTGTGTCAGGGATAATTATTTTTCCGGGTTGGGAAAAAATCTTATTGAAAAACAATAATAGAAAGCACAACAAAATAATTTTATATTTTTTCATAAAATATTATCAATTGAAAATTCCAGAAGCTGATTTGATTATAATATAGTACAAAGGTACAAAATATAAACTTAAAGGAAGAACTAAGTTTTGCCGAGTTCAGAGGTTAATGCAAAATTCAAATAAAAAAAGCTATTTAATTTTATGCTTATGATTCTTTTTAACCGACGCGGGCTTTATTATTAATTGTACTTCTTTTCCCAACAAGCTTTTATCTACTTTTAAATAATATGTATTATCCCTGGCAGAATTAATATGATGCGCCGTTCCCACTTGTGTATTTAATACAGGGTTATAATTCAAAGACAAAACAGATTCAAAATCGTAATTATTAACTATCATCGAGATCCAATCATGGCAAATTATTTTCCCGTCTTCACCGGTAAGAAGGCCATTGAAGAACCATGACACAGGCTTTATATTTGTATTGGTATTCGGGTCCCAAATAAAATTCTCTATTCTCTGTGTCAGAACTTTATTGGTGCTGTCTGTCCATTGGACATACAGATAAACACTGTCGGCTTTACTTATTCTCTTTTCTTTTTTCTTTAAACTCTTATCATCAATAGGCAATTTGTTCTCCATAGATTTATATCCTAGCAAAAGCAAAGCTGTCTGTAATTCAATCGGTGTAACGTCGGTAACAAGCAAGCTTTCGTATGCTTTTCCCATCTTGTTGCAAAGTATCAATTCAATTATTCCACCTCTTGCATTCTTTTTCGGAAACTTTGCAGGGAAAGAGATTGACCTGTCATTTTCATTTAAAACTACACGCTTATTTATTACAATAGTTGAATCATTTACTATGTTGATAACAGGAGCGGGAGCTTCTTTAGCTACAGGCTGACAAAAAGCGATACCAGGTGCCATGGTAATAAGTACAATAAGAATCAATACCTGGTATTTCATTTTTTTGCAGGCCATGTAAAGCATTTATTAAATTAAAAAAAGCCCTGCTATTGCAGAGCTTTTTATTCAAAAAGATTATTCAATTACAATTTTCTGAAGCGCTGATTGTCCTGCCACTTTCAGGTCAACAAAATAAACACCGTGCAAACCATAAGCTTTCAGGTTGATCTGTTCTTTGTGATTTCCTGTTGATTGTTCCTTGCTCAAAGCTGTTGCAATCTTCTTTCCATCTATTGTATAAATGCTTATCTCAACATTTGAATTGCTGAATAGCGTATAATTCACAAATAAATTATCGCTGGCAGGGTTGGGATACAGGGCAAATTTCTCTCCTGATTTTTCTTCAATCCCAAATGTCCCATTCTGAATAACAGTAAGTGTAGAAAGTTTTGTAGTATCCTCGGTTACGGCAAATGCACCATAAAAGGTTATATTGCCCATGCCTGTTGCAGGTGCTGTCCAGCTGAATGTCCATGTTTGAGGATTATTGGTAGGATCTGTTTGATGTGTAATATATGAAGAACCTCCATTAACAGTCTTAGTTCCCGAACCTGCAATAAATGAACCGGCTGCAACTGATGCATTCTGCGCGAACACTTCAAATCCTTTGTTCCCAACACCATAAACCTTTGCAGTTATGGTATATGTTGAGCCAAGCACATAGCCTGTTACAGGAATATTGCTGGTGATAATTCCTGATACAGGCACTGCGGTACCACTATGACAGGAAACACAAGTTGTTCCGCCGTCAATAGGCGAGCCTGTATATCCAGTTGTTCCGCTGGGCGCTCCCGTTGGATACGAATTTGCAGGATCATGGAAAACAACAGCACAAATTATTGCAGCAATAAAAACTGCAATCATTGAAAAAGTAATTTTTTTTGTCATAGCGGAGAATTTTAAATTAGTAATATGGTTTATTGATTTCAATCCTATTTTATCAAGGCAAATATAATATTAAAAATGCCTGTTGCAAATTTTTAAACATATTTTTTTTAATAGACTTCTTCGGAAAATCATTTTTCTCGTCATTGTGAGGGCTCTTGTCCCGAAGCAATCTTAATTCAAGTAATAGATTGCTTCCACTTCGCTTCGCTCTGTGTCGCAATGACGCATTTATTTTTTGAAGAACTCGAATATATTTCCGATGTTTGAAATAAAACAGTATTCCTTTATCATTTTTTCAGGATATACACTCCCCCGCCATTGGCTCCTGCTATTCCTGCAAATATGATATTTCCACTTACAGCCACTGCATTTACAACCGCTTTTGGCAAAGCTGTATTCATTGATGCCCAAAGCTGACCGTTGTTGGATGATATAAAAACCCCATCTTCAGTACCTGTTATAATATCACTTCCGTTTACTATCAGCGACATCACATCAACGCCTTTCGATAAGCCGTTATTTATGGCAGTCCATGTTGTGCCGTTGTTAGCAGAAACATACATACCGCCATCATCGGTTCCTGCAAACAGGTTGTTTCCGCTAATGGCTACAGATAATACGGCATAGGTAAGTCCGGCGCTTACCGATGTCCAGTTGCTGCCATTGTCAGCCGAGATGAACACCCCGCCCTGAGTTCCTGCATAAATACTTTTCCCATTTACAGCCAGTGAAGTAACATGGGTATTTGCAAGGCCTGTATTTACCGCGCTCCAACTGCTGCCGTTATTAGCCGAAATATATATGCCACTATAATCAGTACCTGCATAAATATTATTCCCACTTATAAGCAATGCTTTCACGCTTACATTTGTAAGGCCTGTGTTCACTGCAGACCAGCTAATGCCATTATTAGCCGTAAGGAATACTCCCCCGTCGGTGCCTGCAAATATATTAGTTCCGTTTATTGCTAATGTATATACATGAGTATTAGTTAAACCTTTATTTACCGCTACCCAGGAATTTCCATTGTCGGACGACAAATAAACGCCGCTGCCTGTGCCTGCAAATACATTGCTGCCGCTTACAGCAAAACAATTTCCACCATAAGGAATGTTTGTTTTTTGCCATTGTGCATTTGCACTCAGCCCAATAATAGTGAGCATTACTAGAGTAGTTATCTTTTTCATAGTATTAATTGATATTGGTGGATACTCATTGATTTTTTTATTGATATTGATTTTTCTTTTAACTACCTGCTGCTTTCTTGTTCCTTATTATTGTTTGCTCCAAGTTTGCCCGTTAATCATATAGAAACGTATAAAACCATTTGACTTGCTATAATATACTTTTCCATGGTACTGTTTGTTTATATGCATTTGAAATTTTTGTAGAATCAATCTGCATTGAATAAACATCATTATATGTCGTGCTATTTACAGTAACATTTTGAGTAGGGGGATCTAAGTTAAAATTACAACCTCCTGTAAAGTTTATGAAAGGAGTGCCTTCACCACTTGAAGAGATATGAATGCCAAATGGAGATAAATGAGAAAAAGTAAAACCTGTCGCAACACTTCCCGGTTGATTATCGCATGGAGATGAGCAATTGGATGGTCCATAGAAAGTACCTTCAGTACAGAGTGTATCAAAAATACCAGTTGTGTCATTTTTAAATATTACTTTTTGTCCTTGCACACCAATTAAAAATGATTTTTGCTCATCCGTTAGGTAACAACCGCTACAATCATCTTCTTTCTTACAAGATACATGAAATACAAGCCAGCAGGATAAAATGGCAAGCAAGCCAAGTGAGGTTAGGGTAAGGGTAGTTTTTTTCATGGTTTGATCTACTTCTATTTACACTTCAAATTTACACATTTATGTTGTGCAAGTCAAATATTTAATTTCTGATAGTTTCAGATTCCTCACTTCTCCGCCAGTAGGCGGATTCATTCGGAATGACAACTTAAGATAAATAAATAAAGGGAAGGGAAATCAAGGGGCGGCGGCGCAGCCGCCGCCCCTTGATTTCCCCTGTCATCTTTAAAAAACTATAGCTGTCATTCCGATCCGCCGGCTGGCGGAGAGGAATCTTTTTGGAAATAGAATATTTATAATATTATTGCCCTTAAAAAATCGCACAAACGGGAAATATTACATATTATTGTGCACATTAACAAAATAAATATGAATATTTTCTTGACATCGGGAAAATATATGCGTACCTTTGGATCAGAATTTTATCATCATTACAAACAAAAGAAAACTAAACTGATTGTAAAACTAAAAAAGGAGGCCAAATGACACTTATTTACTGCCTGATACCGCACCCAAGCATGGTTATCAGTGTTTTATGGATGCAAAAAATGTACATAATGAATTCAATCCGGTAAGAAACACACAGTTCTCCTTCCTTTCTTCTTTATTACCTTCCCTTTATACTCCCGAAACTTCCCTTATTGCAGCAGATATAGCCCTAAGTATATCAGCAAGTAAACACTTTGCGGCAAAAAGTACAGTTATAATACCAAATACAGAACCTATTGCCACAATTAGTGTTTCCGAAGCTTTAATAAGTAAACTATTCAGCATAATAAGTGTTCCCGACAGGGCATCGGGTAATCCCAACGTATCATCGGGTGTGCCCAACACAACGTCGGGTAATCCCGACACATCATCGGGTGTGCCCGACACATCATCGGGTGTGCCCGACACATCATCGGGTATGCCCGACACATCATCGGGTGATCCCGATACAACGTCGGGTGATCCCGACACATCATCGGGTGATCCCGATACAACGTCGGGTGATCCCGATACAACATTAAAGGCACTTATTATATCAATAGAGCCATTTATTGCATTCTTGTTGAACTTTTCAGCAATGAGAGTTCAATTCCATATATTTTCTATCGAACGATATTGTTTAACCAAATACTTGTAAGATATGTCAAGCGATAAGACAAACATACCGAGGGATATCAAAGGTTACGGCAAATTTATCGTGCAAACGAATGCTTATCTTATACAGGGTGTACCTGAAAATTATATCCGATTCGGTTGGTCGGCAGCCAACCTTAGCGCATGGCAGGCATTCCAGACTGAGTGGGCCCCTATTTTCCAGCTTTACCTGGATAAAAAGGGCGGTTATACCACTGATAAGAAGAACGACCTGATAAATATAATTGATGCAACCGTTTTGTATGATAAGCAAAATAAGCTGATTTACAAGGTAAAAGCAACATCAGGGCTGACATCTATTGATTGCAGCACGTTTAACCTGCCATTGAGTTTATCTAACCCCGTGCCAAGCACCCACAGTCCGGTAGTACCTTTATCTAAGGACAAAACCATACTTGTTACTGTAGCTGTTTATCCGAAGCTGATAGCAGAAGCAGGCGGTTTTGTACATATAAAGGCTTACCTGGAAAAGGCTCAGACAGGGCGTACCCATAAGCCTAAAGGGTTCGACCTGCTTGAGTATAAGTGGGCTGTTTTTTATTCGGGGACAGCAAATTTGCCGGCACATCCAACTGATTCGCGTTTGCTTGATGCTCATTCTACTAAGTCTAATTTTACCATTCCTACTGATACTAATACCTCCAACCTGCCTGTTTTGGCTGTAGGGGCAGTAGAAACAGTTAAAATAGCCGTTTTCTTTTTCAGATGGGCAAAAAGCAAGCATCCGAATCTGGATGGTCCCTGGAGCGGACCTTTTACCACACCGCTCTTATAACTAGCCATGAAGCTTAAATGCTATAACTAACGCCGCCTGAACTGATAGACGGCGTTTTTTTATTATCATTAACCGGTAAGTTAAAATAATGAATGAAAAGTTAAATGGCAATGCCAACAGAAACCACAAAACAACCATTTAAATTGCTTCTTTACCCTTTGTAAATTTTCTGATCTTCAAACTTTATGAATTGATAAATCTTTATTCGTATCTTTGTCTGACTCAACATCAAAAACATGAAAAAAAATTACATTTCTACTGTGGTCTTATTGCTATTGACAGTATTTGTCAGGGCTCAAGATACGATAGTTTTTAAGAACTTGGATATTATTATCGGAGTGGTAACTAAGGTGGGTTCTGATGAAGTTGAATATAAAAGGGTTGAAAACCCATCAGGACCAAGTTATGTTTTAGCAAAAAACAAATTAGCAGGGATAATATATTTGAATAGGCAAATGGATGCTTTCGATGCCATAAAACTATCGGAGTACAACAATCAACATTTTAGAAATTACAGGATAAATAATGATTCTATTACCGCTTCTAATAAACAAAAGCAATTTTCCATGGGTCCAAAAATCGGTTTAAGTTTTTCCACCCTTACAAATTTGGATGCAAGCTACCGTACTAATGTTACTGATATTGTTAGAATGCAGTTTGGCATTGCTTTTAATTTTGCAAACAGAAAAGTGTATTCTTTCCAACCGGAAGTTTTGTACTTTCAAAAGGGTGGTGAAGTAAAATACAATAATAATAAATACAACTACATGAAATTTAATACAAATTATTTCGAAGTTCCTGCCATGTTTAAGTTCAGTTTTGGAGGTCATGAATTAAAAGGGTTTTTAGATATTGGCCCTTATCTGGCTTATTGGGCAAGCGCAATGAGCATTTACAGATTTGGGCAGAATGATACAGTAGTTAAGGAGTCATATGTCTTCGATAATAAAGATGACAACAGATTAGATTTGGGTTTATGCTTTGGAGGAGGAGCCTCTTATAAGGTAGGCCCGGGCAAAATAGTTTTTGATTTAAGATATGATATGGGATTTTTAAGTATAGAAAGAGATAGCAAAGGTACTCCAAACTGTAACCGAACATTCGGGCTTGCTGTTATTTACTTGTTTAATTTAAAACGATAAAAAACAGCCGGATGACAGCATTTTGATTTATGCTATGGCAAAAAAATATTTGAACAATTGATTAAACGAACTTGCCACTGCCTCCTGCTTACTTCTTAAAGTTCAGCATTCAACTTATCTACCCTATCATCAATCCTTCTATCCTTATTTTATAGCTTCCGTCCTTTAGTTTGGTAACGGCGTTAATAAGTCCGCTGTGCCTCCACTGCAACATGCAACGGCGCGGCATGAACCAGTACCGGCGGCCCAGTTCAATAGCTACTTTCGATTCGGAAATGATACCTTCATAGCCTTGTGCAATATAGTATCCAATATCAATAAATCCACCCGAGCGCGGTCCCAAAGGGCCTGTAACAAACCAGTCGATAACCCCGTTACGGGCATCGGCGCTCCCTACTATGCCGCAGTGGGTAACAGGGCATCCGCACGACATACCCATAGGGCGGCCTATCATTACATCGCCTTTTTTCACGCCAAGCTCTTTAACCAATGCAGGGTTATAGGGTAAAATTGTTTCCCTCGGGCCTTGTTCGCCCGGAAACATATCCAGTATGAAATCGAATTCGCGCTGCATATAATCCTTCCAACCCATCGTTTCACCTGTGGCAGTTCCTCCTTTACTATAATTAAAACCCTTTTCTAATGGTTTAATATTTAGTTTTTCAGCAATGTGAATACATTTCTTCAACTCATCTTCGCCTTTATCAACCATAGTTGAAAAATCAATGCAGGTTTTATACCCACATAAGCCGCAATCCAGTTTTGGGAGCAATTCCATTGTTTTTGTTGATGTTTCCATGATATAAAATATATTTTAAATTTTTTATTCAGTTTCTTAGCAGAATAATTTATGGCCCTATTAAGAACTCTAATACAAACAAAGTCAGATGGAACACTGATGACGCAGATAATTATGATCTTCACTGATTTCATCATAATTTATCATAAAAGATCAGTGTTATCAGTGTTCTATTAAATTATTTGTTTTACAATTACTCCCCAACATAGAACAGGTCATTCTCCATGGTGCGCAACACTCCAAAATGATTCTTCGCACCTATTTCCTTTTTCCCTACACAAATGGTACAAGTGCCTACCGGCGGGTTACCTTTAAGAAACATAGGCCGAACGACATCTTTCGATTTCATTACATCCCTTACAATAGGGTCAATGCCTATCCCATAAAGAGCATTGCTTTCAACAACCGTAATGTTCTTTGCCGCTTCAAGCACCCTGTACCTGAACACTTCGCGCTCTGCCTGCGATATCAGGTCAATCTTTGTGATCACACTAATATCAGCCAGTGTAAGCATAGGGCCAATCTTTCTTGGAAGGTTCATTCCGCTGGTAGCTTCCATAACCACTATCCCCAGTGAATTCTCCACATAAGGCGAGCACCTTAAACAAAGTCCTGCCGTTTCAACAAATAAATAATCCGCACCCTGGTTTTCGGCCCAGTCAACCACTTCATCCAGCACCACCACATTGCAGTGGTCGGGGCAAAGTTCACCTGAATACACTTTCTTGGTAGGGATATTAAATTCTTTTTTTATCTGTTCGTCTTCATCGGCATAAAGTACATCTATCTTTAAATAGGCTGGCTTTAAATTCTTTTTGATTATCCTGCGGATAACCTGTTTTATTACCGTTGTTTTGCCGCATGTAGGCGGACCTGCAATAATAATTAGTTTCATGGTTTATTTTCTTTTCAGGTATATCTGGTAACTGTTTGCCAGGTCTTTTATTTGTTCACTGAATACTTTATCTGTTATCACTTCGCCTGCCCGTATCAGTTTCCTGAATTCAAGCATAACATCATCAATCTTCTTCAATCCAAGTGCAGCCATCTTTTCTTCGGCATTCGTGACTATCATCTTTTGCATGGCGCCGTTCTTCATTATTATCCTGAAGTCTGATAATAGCGATATTCTTGGATCGTGCGTAACAAAAACAAAAATCTTTTTATATGTCTTTAATAATTTAAGAGCCTTGGTTCTGTGTATGCCCGCGTTTTCTATTTCATCAAGAAGGATAATAGGTGAATGTCCTATGATAACTGCATCGGCAATCAATAATGACCTTGTTTGTCCTCCCGAAAGTTCGGTCATTGCAGTTTCCTTGATAATTGCTTCACCCGTCAATTGATTAGCAAAATCAAGCGTTTCATCTATCATCTGCAAAACATTTTTCGAGCCTCTTATTTTTGCATGAATATTCAGAAATTCACCAACAGGCAGATCGGATAAAAAGTTTGTATGCTGCGAAATAAGGGCAATAGGATGTTTAGAAGGGTCGAATGAAAAGTCCTCCGGTATGGGTTCGTCATTTATTAATATACTTCTTTGCGACGGAGTGTTATTATTGGCGAATAATTCAATATCGTTAATCAAAGTTGTTTTTCCGCAACCTGTTGGTCCAACTATACTAATAATATCACCCATTTTCAAATCGAACCTCTTAACTTGTTCAGCTTGTCCATCCTTGCCAATCCCTCCTATTATGCTTATTTTATTTATTTCCATGATCAAATAGTTCTATATTTATATCTTGTCTATCGAACTGATAGACAAAAGTAAATTATTTAATTAAAACGAACAAAAAAAATCGCATATAAAAACAATTTCCAGAAATATAAATTAATTTACCTTTGTGCAGATTTTAATTTGGTCAACCTCCTTACGGATGAGCCGATTTTTATTATGCCTCTTTAGCTCAGTTGGTAGAGCATCCCGACTTGTAGTCGGGAAGGTCGCCGGTTCTGAGAGTAAAGAGAAAATAAGTGCCTCTTTAGCTCAGTTGGTAGAGCATCCCGACTTGTAGTCGGGAAGGTCGCCGGTTCTGATAGTAAAGAGAGAATAAGTGCCTCTTTAGCTCAGTTGGTAGAGCAGCTCACTCGTAATGAGCAGGTCGCCGGTTCAAGTCCGGTGAGAGGCTCGGAAATGAAATACTTTCTTTATATATTATATAGTGCTTCTTTGGATAAATATTACATTGGCACTACCAATAATATTGAGCGAAGAATATACGAACACAATCTGGGAAGAGGGAAATACACAAGCAAAGGTATTCCCTGGGAAATTAAATTCACTCGCTTGTTTAACGGTAAAGATGAGGCTGTACAAGAAGAAAGAAGATTGAAAAAATGCAAAAACAGAAAATATATCGAAAGTTATATTACTGCTCAGTTGGTAGAGCATCCCGACTTGTAAGTCGGGAAGGTCGCCGGTTCAAGTCCGGTGAGAGGCTCGGAAATGAAATATTTTCTTTATATATTATATAGTGCTTCTTTGAAGAAATATTACATTGGCACTACCAATAATATTGAGCGAAGAATTTACGAACACAATCTGGGGAGAGGGAAATACACAAGCAAAGGTATTCCTTGGGAAATTAAATTCACTCGCCTTTATAACAGTAAAGATGAAGCTGTACAAGAAGAAAGAAGATTGAAAAAATGCAAAAGCAGAAAATATATTGAAAGTTATATTACTGCTCAGTTGGTAGAGCATCCCGACTTGTAAGTCGGGAAGGTCGCCGGTTCAAGTCCGGTGAGAGGCTCACAAAATAAACTAAGTTTTGTTTTTCACTTGAATGAACTTTAATGTAATTCTAATGAAAAAAAATAAAATCATTTTAGTTCCATTACTATTAATATTTCTATCGTTTACATTTCCCAACAGTTTATTATTTCAATGCAAGATGGATAAAAAAACTGATAGTCTAACAGTTTCAAGCAAAGCGTTTGATGAAGCTGGTAATATTCCTTCGAAATACACATGTGATACTGAAAATGTTTCACCTCCTTTATCATGGACAAAGGGTCCGGATAATACGAAAACATACGTTTTGATTTGTGACGATCCTGATGCACCATCAAAAACCTGGGTACACTGGGTATTATTTAACATACCGTCGTCTGTAAATGAATTACCGGAAAATTTACCTACAGAAAAGAGTATATTGTTGGGAGCTATTCAGGGAATGAATGATTTTAAAACTATTGGATATTCTGGCCCTTGCCCACCTTCAGGGACGCACAGGTATTATTTCAAAGTTTATGCATTGGATTGTGAACTATCGCTTGATTACAAAGCTGAAAAAGCTGATGTCGAAAATGCAATGAAAGATCATATTCTTGCTAAAGGTGTCCTTATGGGGAAATATCAAAAGAGGCAACACTAATATTTTCCTGCATCTGATTCATTCTTTTTTCTTCCTGATATTATTTCAAAATAGATGTGTTGAATAAATTACGATATTTGACAACTGATGTTGCGCGATAAGATTTATACCGATACGGTATCTGTAATAATCCAATGAATTGTATTATAACAGCTACTCTATCGGCATTATACCAAATTTCATTGGACTAATTTTTATAAGTAATGGTATTATTTTAGCATTCCCGAATTTTTATAAGATTGATGAAGAACAAAAAGGTTGAAATATTATTGATCATTTTATTGTTTAATTTTCTTTTGGTTGCTGTTTCATTTGTGCCCGGAATATCTATACCCTTTTTCAACAATAGCGGACTTAACATTAAATTTTTATCCTTTAATTCCATTACTAATTTTGGATATAAAGAGCCAGGAAAATCTGCCGATAGTCTTATTAATTCTTATCTGGCGGATGATAACAGTAACAATAGAAAGTTTCACCGCACTTCGCTTTCAGGCATTGGCACTAAGATCAAAAATCAATTTCTGCTTAATCCGAAGACAGACAGTTTGTACGCCCTCGATAATTTCTTTAATTCGCTCAGGAATGAAAAAGATGCCTCATTAGTCAGGATACTTCATTATGGAGATTCTCAGCTTGAAGGTGACAGGATAACATATTATTTGCGTAATAATTTCCAGAAAGAATTTGGTGGTTCAGGAATCGGCTTTATTCCTTTCGACGATATTGTGGGTAATATGAATTATTCCCGATTTTCCAGCCCAAACTGGATAAGGTATACGGTTTTCCATAATCGTTATGGTTGCAGTTTCTATGGACTTTCAGGGAATGTATTTAAATTCTCAAAGTATGCCGTAGTTAAAAATGAAAAGGACACAGCCGCTGGAAATAAAGGAAAAGATACTTCTTTGCCAAAGATTAACTATAAAAAGATCTATGATAATGCAACAGTCAGCATTTCTCTGGGGCCACAGGTATATTTTAACCAGATTTCATTAATGTACGGGCATTCATATTCACCTTGTTTGATGAATGTATACAACCAATGGAATAATGAGAAAATCCTTTCGGAAACATTAGAACCTTCAGATGGATTTAATGTTCACAAACTTTCATTTCCTAACACGGTAAGAAGTTTTATGCTTGAATTCACAGGCGATTACAGCCCTGATTTTTATGGGTTGCTGGTTGATGGTTCCAATGGCGTGCAAGTTGATAATTATTCCATCCGCGGGCATTCAGGTGACGGGCTTTTATTAATAAACCCACAATACCTCGCTACACAACTGAAAAAGCTAAATGTAAAACTTGTAATTTTCCAGTATGGAAATAATGCCGTTCCTTATGTAAATTCAGATGATAGATGTAAAGAGATGGAGAATATGTATTATAGCCTTTTTATGCTTTATAAGAATGCCATCCCCGGACTTAGCATTTTAGTAATAGGCACCGGTGATATGGCAACAGTGATAAATGGAGAATATAGCTCTTATCCTTATATCCCTAAATTAATAGAAGCCCAGAAGAAAGCTGCATTAAAAGCAGGTTGCGCATTCTGGGACCTTCATGAAGTAATGGGCGGAGAGAACTCTATTCTTACATGGACAAATAACGGTTTGGCTTCACACGACGGACATTTCACAAACAAAGGTCAGAAGATAATAGGAAACGAGTTATTCAAGACATTGATGAATGAATACAATCAATATAAATACAGGCAACGGACAAAGGAAAATATATGATGCGATTGATGATGAATATTAAGATGAGATACTGTTTAGTAACAATAATTTTGTTGGGAGGATTATATGCATTCAAACCCGGTGCTGTGAAACAACAGGCAGGCAAAGGCTACAACCTTGACTCTATTGCCTCACCACAATACATAAAGCGACTTATCACCTATAATAAAATATATCCATTTATTCATTACAACCAGAATTATATTGAATGGAATGATTACTCTTCTGTCAGTGGGGTTTTTGCAAAACTAAAGCAAACCAAAACCCATAAATTAAAAGTGCTTCATATAGGCGACTCTCATGTTCAGGCTGATATTTTCACAGGTTACATTCGTGATGAATTACAGAATATTTTCGGTGATGGCGGAAGGGGTTTTGTATTTCCTTATGCCGCCGCATCCACTCATGCAGCCTATGATTACCGCACTTCATGCAAAGGCAAATGGGATTATTCAAGAAATATACAACCCTATCCTGTTTATGATATGGGAATATCAGGAGCTACAGTACATACTTCTGACAGCTCTGCAAGCTTTAAGATAATTTTTAACAGAGGTGCATTAAAAAATAATTTTAATGTATTGAAATTGTACTGTAAGCGATCTCCTGAAAGCTATAATCTTAAATTAAAAGCATCTGGAGTAATTTCTCCACTTTATATTGATTGCAATTCTTTTAATGAGAAGCTATACCTCGAAATTAAATTACCCGCTGCCAGCGATACTCTTGAGTTTTTCATCAATAAAACAGATACAGTTCAAAAATACTTTGAATGTTATGGTTTGATGGTTGAAACAAGTGAGGATAATGGAATCCTTTATAACAGTGTTGGCATTAATGGAGCCGGTTTGGCAAGTATAATGAAAGAAAACCTCTTATTATACCAGCTATCAGAAGTTAAACCAGACATGGTAGTTCTTGATCTTGGGTTGAATGATTTTTATAAAGTCCCTTTTAAAAGCGAGGAAATAGAAAAGAACCTTTGCAGCATTATTGATATTATCGAACGCGCAGCACCTGATGCTTCCATTGTATTATGCGACGGACAGGATGTATATTATAATTACTGGGATGAAGTGAACTGCAAAGCCTATGCATCCCTTATGCGCGAAATTGCGTTCCGTAAAGGCTGTGCTTTTTACGATTATTATTATGTAAGCGGAGGACAATATTCGATGATGAAATGGCTGTCAAGCCAGCTTGCCCGTTACGACAAGGTGCATCTTACTGCCCCGGGTTATTATGTTCGTGGTGAATTATTTTGCAACGCTCTTTTGAACTCATATCTTGCAACACTAACAACACCCGAAAAGAAAATGCTTATTGCTGCCAAAGATTTTCCCGATACAGTAAAACTGGCTGTTCACACTGCAAATAAAAATATTCCTGAAGTGAAGGATACTGATGTTACCACATCCTCTATACAGGAACAAAAGCTGGTTTGGACAACAGAAACAAATTATTACCAGATCAGATCGGGCGATAACCTTAGCACCATTGCCATGAAATATGGTGTTTCGGTGAAACAGATACAGGCATGGAACAACCTGAAAGGAACTTCTATAGTGGCAGGGAAAACGCTTATTATCTATAAACAAAAACTGACCAACAGCAACGGCGTTGCTCAACAGAATATTACACAACCAAAAACTGTTCAGCCGGCATACAAACCGGTTAATACTGTTGCACCAGTTACAACTAATCCAAAAGGCACAACAAAATATACTGTTCAGAATGGCGACAACCTTTGGGGTATAGCAACTAAATTCGGTACTACTGTTCAGCAAATTAAAAATCTAAACAACCTTACTACCGATGGACTAAGGCCGGGAATGGTTCTAACTATTGGTAAATAGGTAATACCTGATGGAAGATTTCATACAGTCGCTGGCATATAACCACTATCATCCGCTGGTATTCAATTCGGTGTTGTTCTTCCTTTTGTTTACTGTTTTTTATTTGGTTTATGTTGTTGCCTTCAATCATGTAAAAGCAAGGAATGCACTGCTGCTGCTGTTCAGTCTGTATTTTTATTATAAAGTCAGTGGGGCTGCATTGATCCTTTTACTGGTAATTTCAACTTCCGATTTTTTTATAGGCAAAGGAATATTTAAGGCAAAGAATAAGTCGGGGAAAACATGGCTGTTGCTTCTTTCATTGCTCATTGACTTGGGCTGCCTGTTTTATTTCAAATACACTAATTTCTTCCTGCAGGCATGGGCCGATATTAATGGTATCAGCAACCCGCAGGTGCTGAACATTCTTCTTCCCATAGGTATTTCGTTCTTTATTTTCAAAACACTTTCATACATTTTCGACCTTTACCGGGAAACAATAGAAACGCCTGAAACAAATTACATCAATTATGTGCTTTATGTTTCTTTCTTCCCAAACATACTTGCAGGCCCCATTTCTAAAGCGGTTGACCTGTTGCCACAGATAAAGAACAAGCTTGTAATAAGCAGTGAAACCTTAGGCAAAGGCTTTTTCCTTATCATGTGCGGGGCTTTTAAAAAGATAGTGATAGCCGATTTTCTTGCAAACAACTTTGTCGACAGGGTATTCGATGCCCCTTCGTATTTTACAGGCTTTGAAAGCCTGATGGCAAGCTATGGCTACACCATTCAGCTTTATTTTGATTTCTCAGGATATACCGATATTGTTATTGGCATTGCCTGCCTGCTGGGATTTTCCATTATGCCCAATTTCAACAAACCTTTTTCGGCCACCAATATTACCGATTTCTGGAGGCGCTGGCACCTTACACTGTCAGCATGGCTGCGCGATTATCTGTTCACTCCCTTGTCGCTTAAGCTAAGACGCTGGAATATATTCGGGCTTATGCTTGCCGTGGTCATTACATTTATCATTTGCGGATTATGGCATGGGCCACGCTTCACTTTTATTATTTGGGGCGGTTTGCACGGCATTGCCATGGCATGGGACAGGCTTACAAATAAAACCCGGAACAGGATAAAGAAAACCATGAATAGTGGTATCTATAAGTTCATCAGCATCTTTATCACCTTTCATTTTATCTGTTTCAGCTTTATTATTTTCCGCACCGCCGACATGGGCGCTGCATTAAAGATATATCAGAAGATATTCACCTCTGTAGATTTCAGCCTTGCAGGGCCGTGGGCTGCTTTGTATATTTATCCTTTAATTGCTCTTATAGCAGGACTGGTTTTGCATTACACCCCCTTACGCTGGAACACCGCTTTGCTTTATAGCTTTACAAAATTGCACTGGACGCTTAAAGCCACTGTTATCTTCCTTGCTTTTGTAATTATTTACCAGGTATTCAGCACACAGGCGCAGCCTTTTATTTACCTTGAGTTTTAATAATATTATGACTTCCTTGAAAACAATTGAAGAATTTTTAAGCAATAGGGATATTGCTGTTATTGGTGCCTCAAGTAACAAAAAGAAGTTTGGAAATATCGTTTTTGATGCATTACAGAAAAAGCAATACAATGTTTATCCGGTTAATCCAAAAGGAGAAAACATAAATGGACTTAAATGCTATCCTGATATTTTTGCATTGCCAGACAATGTGAAAAACGCGGTTTTTATCACAAAACCGAATGTAACGTTCACAATAGTCAAACAAATTTGTGATAGAGGTATAATAAAATATATGTGGTTCCTGCAGGGCTCCGAAAACCAGGAGGCCATTATTTTAGCAGAACAAAATGGAATAAAGGTTGTTCAGGGTGAGTGCATACTTATGTATATAAAGCCATACGGGTTTCCGCATGGAATACATCGTTTAATAAACAATATGCCGGGAAAGTCCCCAAAATAGAATCCTGTTCAAATAAATCGCTCAAAAACATATGCAACACATCTACATATGTTTAACATTTTTTAACAATGGCATTAACATATTAAATAAAAAGATTTATCTATAACTATCATGTATTTACCCGAAATATTCTATCTTTTATTGGATATCGAATTAACGCTGTTGATAACCTAAGGCTGATTCGAAATTTTATAAAAGAAAAAATCTCTTACTTTGACGTTCTTACGATTAAGTTTTTTCATTTTCACTAAAATAATTCATTGAAAATAAAACATTTAAATTATGTCACTAAAACAAAAGACACTTGATTTAAAGAAAAGGATGCACGAAGCCTTGCAGGGTGGTGGGGCAAAAGCTATTGAGAAGCAGGTTGCTATGGGAAAGATGACTGCAAGAGATAGAATAATTACCCTACTTGATCCTAACTCTTTTCATGAGTATGACTTGTTTGTTGAGCATTCTGCAAAAGATTTTGACATGGATAAAAAACACCTTCCCGGAGACGGTGTTATTACTGGTACTGGCACTATAAATGGTTATCCTGTTTGCATATTTGCTCAGGATTTTACTGTTGCGGGAGGATCTTTGGGTTTTATGCATGCCAGAAAAATAACCAAGATTATGGATCATGCCATGAAATTAAAAATTCCATTAATTGGTATTAATGACTCTGGTGGGGCGCGTATACAAGAAGGTGTCAACTCTCTCGCTGGCTATGGAGATATTTTTTACAGAAACACCCTAGCTTCTGGAGTTATTCCTCAAATATCTGTAATTCTTGGTCCTTGCGCTGGTGGTGCTGTATATTCTCCTGCGCTTACAGATTTTGTTTTTGTGGTGGATAAGATTTCTAAGATGTTTATTACTGGACCTGAAGTTATTAAAACTGTTCTAGGCGAGGAAATTTCAATGGAAGCGCTTGGAGGAGCGAGGGTTCAGGCAGAAGTTACAGGGAATGCGCATTTCTTCTCAGAAAGCGAAGACGATTGCTTTGAACAAATCAAAAAGCTTGTTTCCTATATTCCATGGAATAATACTAAAAAGGCAGAGCCCTTTCCAAAGAAAACACCAAATACAAAACTGTACAAAATCGAGGAAATATTTCCAACAGACCCGATGCAGCCTTACGATGTACGTAATATTATTAAGGCTATAGTTGATAATTCCGACTTCTTTGAGATACAGGAATTATTTGCAAGAAATATTGTTATAGGTTTTGCACGTCTTAATGGGCAGACCATGGGTTTCGTGGCTAATCAGCCATTGGTTCTGGCAGGAGTTTTGGATGTTGATTCCTCAGATAAAGCTGCCCGCTTTATCCGTTATTGTGATGCCTTTAATATTCCACTAGTTACTTTGGTTGACCTTCCGGGCTATTTGCCGGGTGTAGACCAGGAGCATGCAGGTGTTATCAGGCATGGAGCAAAAATACTTTATTCTTATTCAGAAGCTACGGTACCTAAAATGACTGTCATTCTGCGTAAAGCATATGGCGGAGGGTATATTGCAATGTGTTCGCGCCACTTGAAAGCAGATTTTGTATTTGCATGGCCAACTGCTGAGATAGCTGTTATGGGACCGGAAGGTGCCGCTAATATAATTTTCAGAACTGAAATTTCAGAAGCAGAAAATCCTGAAGAAATGCGCAAACTGAAAGTGAAAGAATACAAGAAAAAATTTGCGAACCCTTATGTTGCTGCCGCTTATGGATACATTGATGCCGTAATTGATCCTAATGAAACAAGAAGGTTCCTTATACATGCTATTGAAGTTTCATCTCATAAAGATGAAACAAGACCAGCTAAAAAACATGGAATACCTCCATTCTAAAAAAATATTCATATGGAAGACGAATTAGAACCAAAAGAAGAAAAACAGGAATTCCAAAAATTCATCCTTGACGGTGATCAATATAAGACCTTACTGACAAATAAGTTTCTTTCCAGAAAACCTTACGTTGAATTTGATCCGGGTAAGATAGTTTCGTTTATTCCTGGTACTATTATTAAGGTGTTTGTCACAAACGGACAAAGTGTAAAATTAGGTGATAAACTTCTGATCTTAGAAGCAATGAAAATGAATAATATTATCACCGCTCCTATGAATGGTAAGATTAAGAAACTGCATGTTAGTGATGGAGTTAAAGTGGCTAATAAGCAACTTTTGATAGAGATAACAGAAGAGACGCTAAAAGCAGATAAGAAGGAAAAGAAACCTAAAAAAATCTCAATCCCAATAAAGAAAAAGGGAGACCGCTCTAAAAAATAAGTTTATTCCCAGTTTATTTTCCCAAGTTCATTATTCAGCCTGTTGGCATTAGCTGGACGGGAGATTATTTTCTTATTGGCATCTAGCAGGAAGAAAGTAGGCGTTTGCCAAATATTATAATCTATAATTACTGGGCTTTCAAATCCCTGCAAATTGCATGTATTGATCCATTGAATATTGTACCGCCTTGACGCTTCCTCCCAGTTTTGCTCTACGCTATCAAGAGAAACAGCATAGATTTCAAGCCCTTTTGAATTGTATGTGCTGTATATTTTCCTGATGTCAGGCATAGCTTTATCGCAGAATTCACACCAGGAAGCCCAGAACATTATCAACGTATACTTGGCATTAACAGAATCGAGGGTAATCTCTTTGCCTTTTAAATCGGCAGATTTGATTAAGGGGGCTTTGTTGCCTGGCTTTAATGCTTTAATAACATTGTCCTTTTCTGAAAGCTTTTTCCTTTTCGAATCATCTCCGCAGGTATTGGAAGCAAGATATTTTTCAACCACATAGCTAAAAACATCATCCCAACTCGTATGGTCAAAAGTGCTCAATAAGGTATTCATCACATAATCCTCAACGTCCTTATTGGCAGCAGCACGGATTAAAATAAAGTCAATTGCTTTCTTATATGCTTCGGTGCTTGCAGGGCTTGCAAAATATTGAAAGTACTGCCCTATTTTATCAAAGATGATGGAAGTATGAAGCATATTCGAATCTGCAAAATCAATATTATCAAAGAAATGTTCACGCAGAAACGCATTTTCATTTGGATAATCCGAGCCTTCATTTTGCTTCTGGTAGGTTTTGAAATCGGGAGGCAACATGGCTCTTATCATTTTAGAAGCGAAAGATCCCGGATGGGAAGCAACCAGGCTATTGTTCAGTTTTCTTTTTTGCTGTTCAAGGGCTGATATCTTCTTTGCTACCTTATTTAATTCAGGTGTAACCTTTGAATGATTCACGTCATATAATTTTTGCCCGATGTCAGTCATTAAATTTATAGAATCATCAATAGGTATTGATTTACGGAGATATTCATAATACTCCTTATTTTCTTCTGAACTTAATATTTTCATGCGGGCAGTAAGCCTGGCGTCATAAGTTTCGAAAGAAATATTCTCCTTATTGAAAATAATATCGGCATAATTGCTGTCGCCGTCCGATATACGGAAAACACCTTTATAAGAGCTATCGGGAAAAACAAAACGAATGTTGCAATTGTCATCCGGTTTCATTGAATCAACTTTGACAGTTTGCTTTCCTACAACTCTGGAAAAAAATATCATTTTCTTCGCACAACCATTGAGCTTTCCGCTTACCCTATATAAAGACTGAGAAAAAACAGCCAAAGGAAACGAAAGAATTAATAAAAGAATAACTGCTTTTATATTATGTAAGCCAAATCGCATAAGAGTAAGTAAAAAGAATATTGAAACAAAAATAGTTAAAGAATATTGAATAATTCAAAAATTTAATATATTTGCTCCTCAATAATAACTAGTACTTAAAACAATTAATAACTAACAAGCAATCATTATGAAAAAAATTCTTTTTACATTGACGATGGCGATATTCGGGTTCGGGCTGTTTGCCGCTCCTGTATCGCAGCAAACTGCACAACAGGTTGCAGTAAATTTTTACAAGCATCTGGTTCCAAATGCCGCTGACCTGTCTATAGCGAATGTGGCGACTGGTACAAAAGACGGGCTTACGACTTATTATATTTTTAATTTCAATGCAGGCGGCTGGGTTATTGTTTCGGCCGATGATGCTGTAGCACCTATTCTTGGACATTCATCCGACGGTACCTTAGACAATAGCAATATTAATCCCAATGCCCAATGGTGGATGGATCAATACAGCAACCAAATAAAACATATTGTTGATGCAAAGTTAGATAACACTGAAACAGTTAAGGCATGGAAAAGAATACAGAATAAACAGTTTCCTGATGCTAAAAATGTAACTGATGTTGCTTCCTTATTAGGTACGATAGCATGGAATCAAACAGCAGATACACATGGAAATTGGGCTGCTAAATGTCCCGGGGGAGATCCTGCCGGTTGCGTTGCTACAGCTACAGGGCAAGTTATGAAATTTTGGGGGTGGCCTGCTACTGGCGTTGGTTCGCACTCCTATTGGTTAGCAGCTAATACTGGTGAATTTACTGTAAATTATGCTGCTCAAACATATACCTGGTCTTCCATGAGTCCTACTACGGCTGGTACAGGAAATGAAACCCTGTTATACCATGTTGGTGTTGCCGTTGATATGTCATATTCCGGAAGCGGTTCGGGAGCTAACGAATCGGATATCCCAAGGGCATTAATTGAAAATTTTGCTTATCAGCCTTCGGCAGAATGCCTGAATATGTCAAATTTTACTAATGCCGACTGGTTAACCATGATAAAAAATGAACTTAATCATGGGCGCCCGGTATTATATGCAGGTGTTGATTCCAGTGCAGGCGATGGACACTCATTTGTATTTGACGGATGGGAATCTACCGGAAATACTTTTCATGTTAACTGGGGATGGGGCGGCTCAACTGATGGATATTTTAATGTCGGAGCTCTAAATACAACTGGTGAGGGTGATTGGAATGCAGATAACCAGTGTGTTGTAAGGATACAACCTAAATCAAATGCACCTATTGCTTATTTTACAGTAGATAATGCTTATCCCGCAACCAGTACCACTATTAATTTTACTGATAAGTCGTTGAACGGCCCGACATCATGGGCATGGACATTTGGCGATGGAGGCACATCAACTTCTGCATCTCCATCACATACTTACACTGCAAACGGTAATTATACGGTAACGCTTACAGTTACAAATTCCACAGGAAATGATACCAAAACCGTTTCAAAAATGATTAAAGTTGGCGGTAATGCTCCTGCCTGGACACCCCAGAATTTAGGATATCCCCTTCAAAACATATTTGATAACAGGATGGTAAGCGGTATATATACTTGTAGTCCAACTGTAGCCTGGGCATGGATGATTGATGCCGGCGGCCCTACGCATTATATAAGTGAATATGCTGTTACAACCAATGGCGGCACTACATGGACTTACGATACTATAAAATGGACGTCAGCCACTTATCCCGAAGGAAACTACAGCATAGCAAACATTGATGCATTGAATAAAGACACTGCTTATGCTGCCATGTATCCTATTATGGCCGCGACTGGCGGTGTTATAGTTGAAACTACCAACGGTGGCGCCACATGGAATGTGCTCAGCGCTGAACCAAGTTATACAAAAAGCTGGCTGGACTTTGTACATTTCTTTGATGCTCAGAATGGTGTTTCAGTGGGCGATGCCTCTACTACTTCTCCCTACCCGTTTGGGGTTTACACCACTTCAAATGGTGGCACTTCATGGACACAGGTAACAGGTACAACTAATCTTCCTAGTGGCTCTTCCGGTGAAGCATCTTATACTAATTGCTATTCTGCAATTGGTGATACTATCTGGTTTGGTACTAATATGGGAAACATTTATAAATCGGTTAATATGGGGGCAAAGTGGACTAAAGTTGCTACCGGTTTAGGAACAACAGCAATAGTTACGCCTGTTTTCAGAAACGGTAGCGTTGGCGTAGTTACCGGTTACAATTCTTCTACTTATGTTGAATATGGCCCTGTTCATACTACTAATGGTGGTACTTCTTACACAGCTTTTACACCAGGGGGATATTATGTAAAAAATCCTAATTTAGCATACATACCAGGAACTCCTTCTACATGGGTTGATGTTGCCAACGGTTGGGGCTGCGGTTCAGCTTTAAGCGATAACAATGACTGTGCAAGCTTTATAAATATCGACACAGGTACAGTTTTTTATTCCAGTGTTAAATTCTATGATATCAATTCAGGCTGGGCAGGAAGTATGGTAAGCAATACCAATGGCGGCATCTACAAGTGGAACCCTGCTATTATTACAGGTGTTAATTCATTTAAAGAAAATTCCGACCAGATCAATATTTATCCTAACCCAACAAGCAGTTATGTAAATGTTGAATTAAACGGCATTACAACCAAATCAACGGTTAACGTTTACAACATGGTTGGCGAGAATATCATGTCGAAGGCCATAGACCCGTCATATACTAATTTAATGCAGCTTGACCTGTCATCCTGCAAATCGGGCATCTATTTAGTTACGGTTGATACCGGAAACAAGATCATTACAAAACGCGTGATGCTGGTTAAATAAGCAGCAGCATTCATTTATAAAAAAGCCCCGGCAATTGATGCCGGGGTTTTTTTATTTTACAAGAACACCAAATTTGCTTAAAATTTTACCATTTCAGGGACTGAATTTACTGTATTTACAATAGATTTTACCACATTCTCTATTGCTTTTGTGACATTTTCTATAGATTTCGCGGCATTCTCTACAGGAAATGCGACATGCGCAACAGGAAACGCGGCATTCTCTACAGGAAATGCGACATGCGCAACAGGAAATGCGACATGCGCAACAGAAAACGTGGCATTCTCTACAGGAAATGCGGCGTGCGCAACAGAAAATGCGACATTCTCTTCAGAAAATGGGGCGTGCTCAATAGAAAATGTGGTATCTGTAACAGCGAATGCTGCTTGTACAATTGCTGAAAGCCCTAAAGGATAGGTGAAGTCATTATAGTGATTGTGCCAATTGAAGAAAAAAGGCGCATGGAAGCAGTGGGCAATTTATTTTATATAAAATAATGTATCGGCATTATTTCCATTTTGAGTTAGAAAGAAAATTATTCATGGAATACACAACGAATTAAAAAAAACAATATATTTGCTATTCAATAATAATTAAAAATAAAACAGAATCATTATGAGAAAAATCCTATTTACTTTAACAATGGCGTTATTCGGATGCGGGCTGTTTGCCTCCCCGGTAACTATGGAATCTGCACAACAGGTTGCAGTGAATTTTTACAAACATTATGCTGTAGGTACTGCTAACTACACGGTAGCTGACGAATATACCGGTCAGTATAACGGTATGACGACTTATTATGTTTTTATTTTCAAATCAGGCGGGTTTGTTATGGTAGCCGCCGATGATGCATCAACTCCTATTTTAGGATATTCAACAAAGAGTACTTTCGACAAGAATAATATTGCACCAAATGCACAAGCATGGTTTGATGAGTATAGCAAGAGAATAAGCGCTATAGTAAGCGCAAATGTTGGTAATTCAAAAACCATTAAAGAATGGAAAAATATACAGAATAACCAGTTTCCTGAAACTAAGAACTTAACCGCAGTTAACCCTATGCTTCAAACAATATGGGATCAGAGTTGTTATTTTAACGCTCTTTGCCCTTATGATGCAAGCGCTCCCGGTGGTTATTGCGACCATGTTCCTACAGGTTGTGTTGCCACAGCTACTGCACAGGTAATGAAATACTGGAATTATCCTGTAACAGGAGTTGGTTCTCATACTGATCTGGATACTACTTTTGGTCATCTGACAGCCAATTTTGGAGCTACTACCTATAATTGGAGCGGTATGAAAGATACGGTTACAGCACAGGATACCGCTGTTGCTACACTTATATATCATTGTGGTATTGCAGTTGATATGGTTTATGGAGCAAGCGGCTCAGGTGCACAGGAAACTGCTATTCCCAATGCACTTGTTTCCTATTTCAGTTATCAGCCTAATGCCGAAGTTCAGTGGCAGGCAAGTTTTGCTGCTGACAGTAACTGGGTAAATATGCTGGAAACAGAACTTAATGAAGGACGTCCTGTATTATACGCCGGTGACGATGGAACCGAAGGACATTCTTTTGTTTTTGACGGATTCGAAACTTCTCCTTCCGCTAAATTCCATGTTAACTGGGGATGGAGCGGTTCTGAAGACGGTTATTTTGCTGTTGGTTCCCTTAACCCGCTTCCCTATGCTTTTAATTCGAACAATTGTGCAGTAGTGAGGGTTAGGCCAAAATCAGCTTTAGCTCCTATAGCCAGTTTTACTTCAAACACTACAACACCTTTGGTTGGAGGAAGCGTTACATTTACTGATATGTCAACAAATAGTCCTACTTCATGGTTATGGACATTCGAAGGCGGAACACCTTCAACATATAACGGACAAACTCCTCCTGCCATTACCTATACAGGAACTGCAGGTTATTACGAAGTTATACTTACTGTTTCAAATGCCAATGGCACTGATACCAAAACAAGCGCTCAATATGTAAATGTTGGGGGAACTGCTTCAAAATGGATACTGGAGAATTCAGGATATGCCACACCATCAAGGGGAGTTTCCAGCATAAGCATCGTTAACCCTTATATTGTATGGGCAGGAGCAATAGATGGTACCGTAAGCACAAATAATTATACACAGGATGTTACCAAAACTACAAATGGCGGTATTACATGGACAGCAGACACTGTTATATTTACAGGTTCTACAAGTTATGGAGTTGCTGACCTTGCTGCAATCAATGATACTATATGTTATGCTGCCATGTATCCCGGTGTTACTGCAAACGGAGGCTATATAGCTAAAACCATTAATGGCGGCGCTACATGGTCAATTGCAAATTCACCGAGTTATGCAGCAAGCTGGCTTGACCTGCTTTACTTTTTTGATGCTAAAAATGGCGTAAGCGTTGGTGATCCTAATACCAGTCATGTATTTGGCATTTATACCACCTCCGATTCAGGAGTTACGTGGACCGCTGTTCCTTCTGCCAACATTCCAGTGGCAAATGCCAGTGAAACAGGTGTTGTTAATCAATTCTGTGCATTTGGAACCAGCACAATATGGTTCGGTACCCAACAGGGACGCATATATAAATCTGTTGATAAAGGATTACATTGGACTGTTTCTTCAACAGGTTTAGGTACAACAGCACAGGTTACACCTGTTTTCAGGAGCGACAGTGTCGGGATTGTAACAGGTTCCAACTATTCCACAGGAGCATATCTTGGAATGAAAATAACTACTAATGGCGGCACTACATGGAGTACAGTTACTCCGACCGGATATTATGTAAAGAGCCCTAATATAGGTAACATCCCCGGAACAGCATCTATGTGGGTTGATGTTACTGCAGGATATGGAAAAGGTTCTTCTTTTAGTAATAACGATTGTGCTTATTTCTATGATATTGATACAGGAGCTACCCAGTACACATGTGTAAAATTCCTCGATCTCAATGATGGATGGGCAGGAGGATTTAATACCAGTTCAACAGTTGGTGGAATTTACAAATGGGATCCTTCAGTGATAACAGTTGGCATTAATCCTGTTAAAGAAAATCCAACGCAAATCAATATTTATCCTAACCCGACAAGCAGTTATGTAAATGTTGCATTCTCTGGAATTAATACCATATCAACAGTAAATGTATATAACCTTGTTGGAGAAAACATCCTTTCTAAGGTAGTTGATCCTTCATATACTAATTTATTGCAGCTTGATTTTTCAACCTACAAAAACGGAATCTATTTTGTAACGGTTGATACAGGCAAGAACATTATTACAAAACGAGTAATGCTAGTTAAATAATTACAAACTGGTATAAATAAAAAACCTCAGCAATTTGCTGAGGTTTTTTTATTTGGCGGATATAGTATTTACTTCTTAATAACAATATCAACCCTTCTGTTCAGGTAAAGAATATTCCTGGATAATGGTTCTCTGTCACCTTTGGCAATAATATTCAGCCTTGAAGGACCTACGCCATATTCATTGACCAATACGTCAAAAACAGACTGGGCTCTTCTTTTGCTTAACATTTCATTGTACAATTCTCCGCCTGTTTTATCAGAATTACCAATCAGGTCGAATTTAATATCTTTGTTTGCATTCATTATTTCTGCAGCTTTTTCAATTTTTTCCTGGTTAAGATCATCAATATCTGAACTGTTAA
This sequence comes from uncultured Bacteroidota bacterium, assembly GCA_963831005.1. GTDB lineage: Bacteria > Bacteroidota > Bacteroidia > Bacteroidales > CG2-30-32-10 > CAWHOW01. The sequence continues at coordinate 119,520 of CAWHOW010000028.1, read as the reverse complement.
CAGAAAAGAAAACGGAAAGTTTGGTTTGTAACTCGGGCATAACAGCAGTTTGGGCAATTTGAGCAAGAATTGGAGGTGTAACGACTTTGTTATTATTATCAACAGGAGGTTGCTTAATGTTATTCTCTGCGTTTGTATTGAGATTATTTATTTTATTCTCTTCTTCTTTAGTATAATTCTTTAAATCTTCAATATCTTTCTGAGCCTGTATGTTTTTATTCTCAGCATCTGCAATCTTTTTATTTAATGAATCTATTTTTTGGTTCAAGGCATTTAAAGATGGAGCAAACTTGTCATTCTCCTTTTCTTTGGGTACAGCCCATTCCAGAGATTTGTTTTTACCAAATGTATAAGTGACATTTAACGATGTATAAAGGTATTTGTCTTTTTCTGCAGAATTATAAGCATTGCCGCCATCTAATTTATATGTATTTACATTATTTAAAATTGACTCGATACCTATATCCATATTATTAGTAACCCTATACTTTATTCCTGCACCAACGGGAACAACTGTTTCGGTGGTTTTTTTTTCTCCTGTTTAAAATCGCCATAGCCATAACTAAAAATAATGGTATCAGTAGAAATGTTTCTTTCAATTGTTTTAAATTTACTCAGCCCTATTCCCAAAATACCATACACTGAAATTTTATGATCTTTAATATTAGGGTTAATGATGGGCAGAATATTAATTTTCATATTTATACTAAAAGTAAGGATGCTTGCATTGAAATAGGATTTTATTGTATCCTTCATTCCGGCAAGATTTCCGTTTTCAAGCATTCCCTGTAAGGCAAAAACCGGAGTTATTTGTTTGCTTAGACTTAAACCAAAGCCCCATTTTCTTTCTGAAATGCCATTTTGCAACCCATACCAGTCTTCACTATTTTTCTTACTTAAAGGATAGAAATCAAATTGTTTTACATCGCCGAAAAAGAGCATTGACCCGCCACTGATAGAAGCAGACCACGTATTATATTTTACTGTATCCCTTTTACTATTGTTATTCTGACCATATGAAACTGTACTAATCAATGTCAGTGACAAACAAACGATATAAATAAATTTTGCAATTTTCATGTTTTATTGGTTTTAATTTATCTCATATGCTCAATATTGCAAAAATAATTAGAAATGACCGAAAATCAATATTCTTTTATTTTGAGCCAGTTAATGACGTTTTTAATATTCATATGTTGTTTTAAAACAAATTGTTAGATTTTATTGAAAAATATATTAGGTAATTAAAATTTTGTTTTTATATATTTGCGACGGGAAATTTTACCGAATTAATTAAAATTAAATAAAACAATCCAAAAAAACTATGAGAAGTATCTACTTTAAAATCATTGCTGCAACAGTTGTTGTAGCTACTTTTTTATCAGGTTGTGACCTGAAAAAAATGACAAAAAAATACGACACGGTAAAGTATGAAACTACACCTACTGTGCTTGAAACCAAGGGTGGAAAAATTGCAGTATCTGTAAAAGGTACTATTCCCGCTAAGTATTTTGGTAAACAAGCTGTTGTGGAATTTGCTCCTGTTTTGAAATATGCAAACGGAACAACACAGTTAAAATCAATAACGATTCAGGGTGAAAAAGCAAAAGGCAACGGAACTTCCATTAAAAAGAAAGAAGGCGGTTCATTCACTTATTCAGATGTTATCGATTATAAACCCGACATGAATAAGTCAGACCTGGTTGTTAATGCTAAAGTTACTATCAAGAAAAAATCAAAAGATCTTGGTGAAAGAAAACTTGCTGACGGTGTTATTTATACTTCAGAAAGAATTCAGGGAGAAGGCGACCCACAACTTGCACCTGATGGATATGTTAAGGAAGTTATTGTTCCTAAAAGCGCGGAAATATTCTTTGCAAAAGGATTATCTGATCTGAATTTACAGTATTTACCACTCAATAAAGATCAGGAAAATGCTAAGAAATTAAAGGATTTTGTTGATTTCATGAAGAAGAGCTGGAAAATAAAGAATGTTGATATTAATGCTTGGGCATCACCAGAAGGCGAAGAAACACAGAACCAGGGATTATCAGATAAACGTTCGAAAACTGCTGAAACTTATCTTAAAGATCAGATTAAAGATATTGCTAAAAACATAGCAAAAGAAAAGAAACAGAAATTTGATGAAAAACAATTTGAAACAACTCTACCTACTTCTACTCTTAGTGCAAAAGGTGAAGACTGGGACGGTTTCTTAAAAACTATCGGAGCTTCAACTGTAAAGGATAAAGAAAAAGTTTTGAATGTTGTAAATACTGAAACAGATCCTTTAAAGAAGGAAAAAGCTATCAACGATATGACAGTTATTTATCCTGAAATAGAAGCTGCAATATTACCTCCACTCAGAAGGGCTCTTATCACTATCAATTATTTTGAACCAAGAAGAAGAACCGACCAAGAAATTGCACAGCTTGCTGTAACCACTCCTGATTCTTTAAAGAAAGAAGAATTACTGTATGCTGCTACATTGACTGAAGATCTTAATACCAAATTAAAAATATACAATTCTGCAACCAAGGTTTATGCTAACGAATGGAAAGGTTATAACAATGCAGGATATATTTGCATAAAACTTGGTAAAGATTGACGAAGCATCAACTTACCTTGAAAAAGCTAATACCTTAGCTCCAAACAATGGCATGATAGTTAACAACCTTGGCGTTGTTGCTGAATTCAAGAAAGATTATGACAAAGCAAAATCATATTATGAAACAGCAAAAGGCTTAGGCATTGACGAAGGATTCAACATGGGACCAATATTAATTAAACAAGGCGACTATGCCGGAGCTGTTACTTCATACGGTTCAAGAACATGTACACACAATATTGCACTTGCACAATTGATGACAGGAAATACTTCAGCAGCAGCATCAACACTAGATTGCGCAACTCCTAAAACCGCAGCCGTATATTATATGATGGCAGTTGTTGGCGCTCGTACAAGCAACACCACCATGATATATGAAAACCTTCCCAAAGCAATTACATTAGACGCATCATACAGGGATCAGGCTAAGGATGACAGGGAATTCTTAAAATGGAATACCGGCGCCGATTTCTTAAATGCAATTAAGTAATTGAAATAAGAGATTTTGAATTAACAAAAGCGAGAGGGCTGCGGTTTGCCGCAGCCCTCTTTTTTATTTCAATGACAACCTGTCCCAATCAAGTGCTACACGAAAGTGTTCGCGGTAAGACTGCATTTCGGCGAATGAAAGAGTGGCGATTTCTGTAGTTTCTTCATGAGAAGGAATTTGCACGATTACTTTGCCTTTAGGATCAATTATCATAGAATCGCCTGCATGTAAATTTCCTTTGCCGTCGGCGCCAACACGATTCACGCCTATAACATACGACTGATTTTCAATAGCACGTGCAACCAATAGCGACATCCATGCTTCCCTGCGCTTTTCGGGCCAGTTGGCAACAAATATCAACACATCATAATCAAAGGCATTATTATTAAATGCATTTCTGCACCAGGCTGGGAAACGCAAATCATAACAAACCAGAGGACGAATATTCCAGCCCTTAAGCTTTGTTGTTATCTTTCCCTTTCCCTGTGAAAACACTTCGTGTTCACCTGCAAAACGAAACAAATGTTTTTTATCGTAATAGGAATAACTGCCGTCAGGCATCATCCATATCAGCCTGTTGAAAAACATATTGTTTTCTTCGGTAAGTATGCTTCCGCAAATGGCGCAGTTTTTCTCTTTGGCCTTTTTCCTAAGCCATTTGGTAGTATCTCCATCAATATCTTCAGCGCAAACAGTGGCATTCATTGAAAATGCTGTGTTGAACATTTCGGGAAGGACAATAAGATCGACTGCTTCATTTATGTGAGAAATCTTTTTATCAAACATGGCAAGGTTGCCAGGAATATCTTCCCACAAGAGGCTTGTTTGTATGATGGCTACTTTTATATCCTGCATAATATCTCGGCTGCTTTATCCATAGTCTCTTCGCCTTTGGCAAAACAAAAGCGGAGTATGTTATTTTCTTTTTTCCCGTGGTAGAAAACAGAAACAGGAATGGAAGCTACTTTATATTCTTTGGTGAGCCTGATGGCGAAATCTTCTTCCTTCTCATCGGATATCCTGCTATAATCGAGCAATTGGAAATAGGTGCCTGATGAGGGAACCAGATTAAACCGTGAACCTTTCAGGGCATTGTTGAAGTAATCGCGCTTCTGCTGATAAAAATCGGGGAGGTTAACATAGCTCTCCCGTCCTTTCAGGAAATCGGCCACGGCATATTGAATGGGTGTGTTAACAGCAAACACAACAAACTGATGGGCTTTTCGGAATTCGGAAGTAAGGTTTTCGGGGGCAAGTACGTAACCCATTTTCCAGCCAGTAGTATGAAAAGTTTTGCCAAAGGAACTGATGACGAGGCTTCGCTCCGCAAGTTTCGGATAGCGACAAACGCTCTGGTGCTCTTTATTATCGAAAATGATATGCTCGTAAACTTCGTCGCTGAGGATGATGATATTGGTATTCTTTGTTATTTTCTCCAGTCGCTTCATATCTTCTGCAGAGAGCGTGCTTCCCGTTGGATTATGCGGAGAATTGATGATGATCATGCGGGTACGCTGATTCACCATTTTCTGGGTTTCGTCCCAATTGATCTTGAAATCCTTTCCACTTAAACTTCCATAAATGGGATTGCCTCCGTTTAATAATATTGCTGGAACATAGCTATCGTAAGCGGGTTCGAAAACAATTACCTCGTCGCCTTCCCTGACAAAAGCTGAAATTGCGGCATACAATGCTTCGGTAGCACCTGCTGTTACTGTGATTTCTGTGTTTGGATTATATTTCGCACCATAGTAATATTCGGTTTTTTCAGCGATAGCTTCTCTTAAAGTCATAATGCCCGGCATGGGTGCGTACTGGTTAAAGCCTTTTTTAATATAGTAGTGAACAAGTTCTTTCAACTTATCTGCGCAATCAAAATCGGGGAAGCCCTGAGAAAGATTAATGGCTTTATGTTCGTTAGCTAACTGAGACATTATGGCAAAAATAGATGTGCCAATATTGGGAAGCTTGGAAGGAATAAAGTCGGGAAATTTAGCCATCGGTGCGAATCCTTTAAAATGAAGTAATGCAAAAATAATGAATTATTGAAAAAAAGCAAGTGTTGAAAATTCATTAATGATATTTTGATACAAATGATTAGTTTTGTCTTGGCAAATTTTAAGAACAAGAAGTGCAGCTAAAATTTTAAATCTAAAAGAATTTTATGAAAACTATTCACGATCACAATTTTAAAGGAAAGAGAGTTATTATCAGGGTGGATTTTAATGTGCCGCTTAATCATAACAGACAGGTTACTGATGACACACGTATTCGCGAATCGTTACCAACTATAAAAAAGATATTAAACGACGGAGCCTCTGTGATTTTAATATCGCATCTTGGCCGTCCAAAAGGGGGATATGAAAATGATTATTCTCTGACCGCAATAGTTCCAGTGCTTACAAAACTTTTAGGAAAAAATATCATCTTCACCCGCGACTTGTTTGGGCAGAAAACAATGGATGTATGTTCCAAACTACAGCCCGGAGAAATAGTGCTGCTTGAAAACATACGTTTCTATCCAGAAGAAGAATCGGGAAGCGATGGGGAATTTGCCAAGAATATTGCTTCGCTGGGCGACGCTTATGTTAACGACGCATTTGCTTCATCGCATAGGGCTCACATGTCGGTAAGTGTACTTCCGAAATATTTTCCGAACGCTAAATATTTCGGGCTACTGCTTGCTAACGAATTAACCAATCTTGATAAAATATTACTCGATGCAAGACCACCGTTCACTGCAATAATTGGCGGCGCTAAAGTTTCGAACAAGATAGGGATAATTAAGAACCTTATTAACAAAGTGGATAACCTTATTATCGGTGGGGGCATGGCATTTACTTTTATTAAAGCGCTCGGCGGAAATATTGGTAATTCATTGTATGAAGAAGAATGGGTTGTTGCCGCGAAAGAAATGGTTCAGGAAATGATGCTGAAAGGCGTGAATCTTTATCTTCCAACAGATGTTGTAGTGGCTGATACTTTCTCTAATGATGCTAATTTCACTACCTGTTCGGCAGATGATATTGATGATAAATGGATGGGGCTTGATATAGGTAAAAAGACATGCCGTAGGTATGCGGAAATCATCAATAATTCAAATACTATATTATGGAACGGCCCAATGGGAGTATTTGAATTACCAAACTTTCAGCAGGGAACCAAAGCTATTGCAATAGCTGTTGCGGGAGCTACTATCAGCGGTTCATTCTCACTTGTAGGCGGCGGTGATTCTGTTGCAGCAATAAACACTTACAACCTGACAGACCAGATAAGTTATGTTTCGACAGGCGGTGGCGCTATGCTGGAATATATTGAAGGTCGTGAATTACCAGGGGTGAAAGCTATACTCGATAATTAATATTTAAAAAATCATATATGTCAAAAGGATATTTATTCCTGATAGGTGGAGGAACCGACAGTTCCCTTATCTGTAACAGGATGTTCGAACTTGCCGGCGGAAAAGAAAATTCGCGCATGGCAATTATTCCTTCCGCCAGCTCACATGTCGGAAGTACCATAAGTGATTATGAAGAATATTTTGTGAAAGAACTCGGACTAAAAAAAGAAAATGTTTGGTCTGTTCCCCTTGCTGAAAATGATGATCCCGCAACACTGAATGTGAATGAAGGCGAATGGAAAGATAATGCTTATCACAAAGAAATAGCCGAGAAAATAATTGATTATAATATTATTTATTTTGTTGGGGGAGATCAGAGAAGATATATAGATGTGCTTAAACGGAATAATATAGATTCACCTTTGCTTTTAGCCATTGAGGGAATTTATAATAATGGCGGTATTATTGCAGGAACAAGCGCCGGAACAAATATTCTTTGCAAGACTTCTATAGCCGGAGGCAGAAGCGAAGAAGCACTCCTTAACCGTGTTGTTTATAAATCTGAAGACGATGACGGCACAGAGCTGCTTATCTTGAATGGTCTTGGCTTGATTGATAATATCATTTTCGATACTCATTTTGAAACACGGGGAAGATTAGGCAGGCTATCAGATGCTGCAGTAATTACAGGCAATAAATATGGTTTGGGTATTAGTGAAAAAACAGCAGTTATTATTTATCCCGATCTTACTGCTGAAGTAGTTGGTTATGGGAGTGTGCTCATGGTGGATCTGAACAATGCACGACAAATTAGTGCACCCAGAAAACAGTTGCATGCCAGGGATATTTGTATCGCGCTTCTCACTCATGGCGATAAGTACAACCTTACTTCAAAACAGTTTACGCCCAGTAACGGAAAGACCAGCATTATCAATACGCCGTATTTTGATGCTAACGATTATCATATAAGTCTGAATGTTTTTAAAGAATATGAAACCTCGCAGATACTTGTAAACGACCTGTTAGATAACGAAGCCAAAGATGTAATTGCGCTGATGGACTACGACAGGGAATTTGAACATGGCGATATTTCTTCCTTTATACGCTTCATTAAGACAGATACTACCCAGTCGTGGTTTGGAAAGATAAAGCCTGAAGAAGCTGATGATACGCTGAACAATTATTCGGGAACCAATATAACACTTGATATTATCCCGCTTAAATATATTAGGAAAATAAAAAAACCAATGCAATTCAATGCCGTTATTTTTGGTATTGAAAACGATAATTTGCAGGTGGTGGTATTCGACAATAATGAATCCTTGCCTATTTCAGATGCCAAGATATTTGTTTATGATGCAAATGGAACCTTGCTGCTCAAGAAAGGTTCCGACCGTTACGGCAGGTTGTTTATACGCAACTTACTGAAGGATGGAGAAACCGTGAACGTGAAAATTACTTACGACAACGAAGAGCGAAACACCAGCTTTGTTTTTGCTCCCGATATGGAAGGCATTTGCCTTTATTGATGCAGCCAAATTGTAATTTCAATAAAAAACCCCGCAGATTTGCGGGGTTTTTTGATAAACATATCAATTTACTTGATCATTTTAAGTTCTTTCCCAACTTTGGTGAAAGCAGCAATGGCTTTATCAATATGAACCATATCGTGGCCTGCCGAGATCTGAACGCGTATGCGGTCTTTTCCTTTAGCCACAACAGGGAATGAGAATGCAATAACATAGATTCCTTCTTCCAGCATTTTATTTGCAAATTCAACAGCTAGTTTTGAGCAATCTGGATATTTGCCAAACATAATGGGAACAATAGGATGGTCGCCGGCAACAATATCAAAGCCTGCTTCAGTCATTTTTGTACGGAAATATTTGGTGTTCTTTTCCAGTTTATCCCTTAATGCAGTAGATGACATCAGTATTTCCATAACTTTTAAGGTTGCGCCAACCACAGCAGGAGCAACAGTATTGGAGAACAAATACGGACGGGCTTTGTTGCGCATCCAGTTGATGATTTCCTTGCTTGAAGAGATACATCCGCCGGAAGCTCCGCCTAAAGCCTTACCGAACGTGGTAGTAATAATATCTACCCTGCCCATTACACCACGATATTCATGTGTTCCGCGACCTGTCTTACCAAGGAAACCTGTTGAATGACTGTCGTCAACCATTACAATAGCGTCGTATTTTTCAGCTAAATTGCAAATCTCTTTCAGCTTGGCAATATCGCCGTCCATGCTGAATGAACCATCAGTGGCAATCATGCGGAAACGGCATTTCTGGGCTTCTTTCAGGCAACACTCAAGTCCTTTTGCCATTTTATCGGTAGCAGGGTCTTTTTCTTCCACATCGCGCATATCGCCATGCTTGTAAGCCCAGCGCTGAGCCTTGCATAAGCGTATACCATCAATAATAGATGCATGATTCAAAGCATCGCTGATAATAGCATCATCTTCACCCAGCAATGGTTCAAAAACACCACCATTGGCATCAAAGCAGGAAGAGAACAAAATAGTATCTTCCATACCTAGGAACTCAGAAACTTTCTTTTCAAGTTCTTTGTGAATATCCTGAGTACCGCAAATAAAGCGTACAGACGATAAACCATAACCCCTGCGGTCAATTTCTTCATGTGAAGCTTTGATCAGATCGGGATGTGAAGAAAGTCCAAGATAATTGTTGGCGCAGAAGTTGAGGCACTTTTTGCCTTTCACAACGATTTCGGCGCCCTGCGCGCTTTCAATAATGCGTTCGTGTTTAAATAGTTTCTGGTCTTCCAGTTTCTTTAGCTCTTCGCCAAGAAATGCTTTCATTTTAGTTTGCATATTAATATCTCCTTTATAAGTATGTTTTTAAATTAATCCTTTTTTATGTTTTTCGCCTATCACTTTCAGCATGTCTTTGGTCATAGCATCCAGGTCATAGCTTGGTTTCCATCCCCATTCCTGACGGGCGGCTTTATCTTCCACTGCATCAGGCCAGCTGTCGGCAATAGCCTGGCGGAAATCGGGTTTATAATCAATGGTGAAGTTTGGCATGTGTTTCTTAATGTTTTCAGCCATTTCTGCTATAGAAAAACTCATAGCTCCAACATTGAAATCGCTGTGATGCTTTAGTTTTGAAAAATCAGCCTGCATTAAATCAACAGTAGCTTTCAAACAGTCGGGCATATACATCATCGGAAGGCGTGTATCTGCTTTCACAAAGCAAGTATATTTACCAAATTTAACTGCATCATAATAAATAGCAACAGCGTAATCAGTTGTTCCGCCACCGGGCAGCGTTTCATTGCTGATGATGCCGGGATAACGCAAACCACGAACATCAAGATTGTATTTTTTTACATAATAATCGCACACTAATTCTCCGGCAACCTTAGTAATACCGTACATGGTGGAGGGATGCAATACAGTTTCCTGTGGTGCACAATCCAGCGGGGTTCCGGGACCAAATACAGCAATAGAACTTGGGCAAAGCACCTGCGACATCTTCATTTCACGTGCAATTTCCAGCACGTTTATCAGTCCGTTCATGTTGATATCCCATGCCATCATAGGGTTTTGTTCACCTACGGCAGAAAGGATAGCAGCCATATTGATGATGCAGTCAACATTGTATTTTTTGCAAACATCGTGCATAGCTTGTTTATTCAGAATATCAAAGAATTCGAATGGCCCGGATTCTTTAACTTTATCAGTAGGCGGAGTTTTACGTGTACTGGCAATTACATTCTGATTGCCGTAAATACGGCGGAGTTCCATCGTCAGCTCGGAGCCTATTTGTCCAACTGCTCCAACAATTAAGATTTTTTTCATATAGTGATTTTTAAATTATTTGTTATTTACTTAACAGCGCAAATTTATATTATTTTGAAATATGTTATTATTAATTGTAAATTTAATTTTTTAGGAAAATTATTCCCTCGTACTTACCAATTTTCTGTTAATTTGCAGGTTCAAAATTATCAGAGCATGAACCAGAAGCTAATTGTGTACAATACTCTAACAAGAAAGAAAGAAAAATTTGAACCGATAAATCCGCCATTTGTTGGAATGTATGTATGCGGGCCTACCGTTTACAGTGATATACATCTGGGAAATTGCAGAACCTTTATTTCTTTCGATTTAATATACCGTTACTTATTGCATTTGGGTTTTAAAGTGAGATATGTTAGAAATATTACTGATGCAGGGCACTTGGAAGGCGACAGAGATGAAGGCGAAGATAAATTTGCTAAAAAAGCCAAGCTTGAGCAGCTCGAACCTATGGAAATCGTTCAAAAATATACTCTTGGGTTCCGTGAAATTATGTATTCATTCAACACATTATCACCAAATATCGAACCTACAGCAACAGGGCATATTTCTGAGCAAATCGAAATGATAAAAAAGATTCTGAATAATGGTTATGCTTATGATGCTGATGGCACGGTCTATTTCGATGTTGAAAAATACATTAAATTATATCCGTATGGGCAATTGACTAATAGAAAGTTGGAAGAACTTTTAGAAGGCACAAGAGAATTGAGCGGACAGGATGAGAAAAAGGGAAGACTGGATTTTGCACTTTGGATCAAAGCCAAACCTGAAACACTTATGAAATGGCCTTCTCCATGGGGATGGGGTTTTCCGGGTTGGCATATTGAATGTTCGGCTATGAGTACAAAATATTTAGGTGAAACATTTGATATTCATGGCGGCGGTATGGATTTACAAGCCACTCATCATACCAATGAAATTGCCCAGTCGCAGGCTAGCAGTAATGTAGCTCCTGTCAAGTATTGGTTACATACAAATATGCTTACCGTTAATGGTGTAAGAATGTCTAAAACTGCAGGAAATGGGTTTTTGCCGAATGAATTATTTACAGGTAATCATCCTTTGTTGGAAAGAGGGTATTCTCCAATGGTTGTCAGGTTTTTTATGCTTCAGGCGCATTATCGCAGCACTCTTGATTTTTCAAATGAAGCCTTGCAGGCATCAGAAAAAGGCTTAAAGAAATTAATTGAAGGAATAAAGACTTTAAATAATATCGAACCAAGTCAAGAATCATCTTTTAATGTATCTGAATTTTTGACTTTAATTGAAGATGAATGCAAAAAAGCTATGGATGATGATTTTAATAGTCCTATTGTAATCGCTCAGTTATTTGACGGTGTTAGGTTTATTAATCAAATAAAAGATGGGCAACATAAAATTGATAAAACTCACTTAAAAAGATTGCAAAAATTATTCAATGATTTTGTTTTTGCTATTCTAGGATTGCGAGATGAATCGGATGATTTAAGTAATAATTCAATTGATGGATTAATGGATCTGATATTATCACTTCGTGCAAATGCCAAGACAAATAAAGATTTTGCAACATCTGATAAAATACGTGATGAGCTTGCCAAATTGGGAATTATTGTAAAAGATACTAAGGAAGGTGCGAGTTGGAATAAGGAATAGTGTTTGATTTATTCTATTGTTCTTAAATAAATGAATCCTGAGAAGTTTGATGTAATTATTGCCGGTGCAGGACCTGCGGGATGCGCCTGTGCATTGATGCTTGCCGATTCAGGATTGAATATGGCTATTATTGATAAAGATATATCTCCAAGAGAAAAAATATGTGGTGATGCTCTAAGCAACGATGTGGTTAGTCAGCTGGATATGTTACCACCACAAGTAAGGAATGCTTTTGATAAAATCACTGAGAAGATTCCGTCTTCAGGAATACGGTTCTATTCACCGAAAGGGGATTGTCTTGAAATTTCCTTTGAGAGCTTAGGGAAAAAAGATATTTCAGGCTTTGTTTGTAAGCGCAGGTATTTAGATGAAGCTTTAATTAACAGTTTAAAAGAATATTCAAATATCAAATTTTTCGAAGGCAAAGAAATAACGGATTTAAGAGTAGATTCAGAAGGTATGCTTGTTTTAACTGCAACAGATTCATTTCATTCAAAAATGATAATTGGTGCAGATGGTGCGAATTCATTGATTGCAAAAAAGCTTAGAAAATTAGAAAAAGATAAGAATTCTCTTTGTCTTGGTTTGCGAGGATATTATGAAAACGTAACTGGTTTTCACCCCGAAAATTTTATTGAACTTCATTTTTATAAAGAAGTTTTGCCTTTCTACATTTGGTTATTCCCAATGGCAAACAATATGGCAAATGTTGGAATAGGTATGCTTGCCGATGATGTTTCGAAAAGGAAAATAAATTTAAAGAGTCATTTGGAAAAGATCATTAATGAATATTCGAATATTTCTTCACGGTTCAAAGATGCGAAACAAAGCGGAAAGTATGAAGCCTGGAGGATTCCAATTGGTACAAAGAAAAGAAAAATATCTGGTGAAAGATTTTTACTTATTGGAGATGCTGCTTCATTGATTGATCCATTTACCGGCGAAGGTGTTGGCAATGCTCTTCGAAGCGGAAGGATCGCTGCGGAGCATATTACTAACTGTTTTAAATTGCAACGTTTTGATAATTCCTTTAATACAGCTTATGATAAGGAAATATATAGAAGAATGTTGAACGAATTTAAACTGAATTATTCAATTCTGAAACTGTTTAAACATAGTAAATTTATAAATTTTGCAATAGAAAAGGCCAATAGTAATCAATATTTCAAAAATATTATTGCCGATGCAATGACCAACGAGGATGTTAAAAAGAAGTTGGTAAAGCCTTACCTGTTTTATAAAGCATTTATCAGATAATTTTCGTCGCGAGGAATCAAACCAAAGATAATTAAGGATACTGTTAAAGAAATACTTTCTATTTTTACACAAAATAATTCCATTTGAATACTGGCAAATACTTCCGCAAAAAATCAATAGCACATATTCTTCGTCATGCTGATGATGTCCCCGAAGGGCATCTACTAAAGAAGAACCTGAATGTGCGCGATCTTACTGCATTCGGAATAGCCGCGATTATAGGTGCAGGGATATTCAGCACTATAGGAACTGCCGCTTCGCATGGCGGACCTGCTGTTTCTCTTTTATTTGTTTTTACTGCTATTGCCTGCGGATTTTCAGCTATGTGTTATGCTGAATTTGCTTCCCGTATTCCAATTAGTGGAAGTGCCTACACTTATGCGTATGCAAGTTTTGGAGAACTCATTGCATGGATAATCGGCTGGGACCTTATCATGGAGTATGCCGTTGGAAATATTGCTGTTGCTATTTCATGGTCTGATTATTTTACAGCTTTTCTGAGTGGGTTTGGAGTTAACATCCCCGAATATTTATCCACAGATTATCTTACCGCATCACGAGGGTTTCATGAAGCTACAACGCAAATGGCTTCCGGAACTACTTTTGCTGATCTTACGCCCGCCCTTAAAGAAGCTTATAATGCATGGTTGCATGCACCAACAATAGGAGGGCTTCGCTTTATTGCCGATATACCTGCTTTCGGGATAGTTGCTTTCATTACCGGGCTTGTTTATGTTGGGATACAGGAGAGCAAGATAGCCAGTAACCTTATGGTATTACTAAAAGTTATTATATTATTTGTAGTAATAGGAGTGGGGGCGTTTTATGTAAAACCTGAGCATTGGCGGCCATTTGCACCCAATGGAATAGGAGGGGTGTTAAGAGGGGTATCGGGAGTATTCTTTGCCTATATTGGCTTCGATGCCATTTCTACCACTGCGGAGGAATGCAAAAACCCGCAGAAGGATCTGCCCCGAGCTATGATATATTCTCTTATTATTTGTACCGTCTTATATGTTGCCATCAGTCTTGTGCTGACTGGAATGGTAAGCTATAAAGAACTGGCAGTGGGCGATCCTCTTTCATATGTTTTCCAGCAATTGCATTTTACACAGTTGTCAGGAATTATCGCTTTTAGCGCCATCATTGCCATGGCAAGTGTTCTGCTGGTATTCCAGGTGGGGCAGCCAAGAATATGGATGAGCATGAGCCGTGACGGCTTACTCCCTCCCAAATTTTCAAAGATACATAAGCGCTTCAAAACACCTGCATTTTCAACTATCATAACGGGAATACTGGTTGCAATACCTACTCTGTTCCTTAACTTAACAGAAGTAACCGACCTGACCAGTATAGGAACATTATTTGCTTTCATACTTGTTTGCGGAGGTATTTTGCTGGTTGAAAAAGATCCGAACGAGAGTACACGCAAAGGGTTTAAGATACCTTATTACAACAGTCGTTACATTTTGCCACCTATCATTATTGTAACACTTGTAGCAGTGTTTTGGCTTAATTGGGATGCCGTGCAGAACTTCTTTAATTTTAGTAGTGGCGATCTGGGTTTCTGGGATACGAACAAAGATAAGATTCCTATGCTGGGTTATATAATTATTGCCGTTGTGCTTGTTTACCTTGCTATAAAGAAAAAGCTATCCATTATCCCTATATTAGGACTGCTTACCAATCTTTACCTTATAACCGAACTTGGCATTACCAACTGGATGCGTTTCCTGATATGGCTGGTAATAGGGCTTGCACTTTATTTTACTTATGGGAACAAACACAGTAAGCTGAAGAAGGAGATTCAATAATTACTCCTTTACAAATTTTCCGACTTCTATTTCCTTTACTGTTTTTACAGTCACAATATACATTCCGCTCGGCAATGACGAAACATCAATACTCATCATATTGCCAGTAGTTTCAAGTGTTCTGATAAGCTGACCCTGAACATTTGTAATTTCTATTATTGCCGGTTGAGCTACTTTTATATTTATGTTAGCTGTTGCAGGGTTTGGAAATACTTCAATATTAAGTCTGCTGTTTTTAAACTCATTTATGCCAGGCAAACCTGATAAAGAACGTTTCCATAAACCACTTCCCAAAGTTCCGGCAAAAACATCTGTTCCCGTAATAGTAAGTGATCTGATATCTGTATTTGTCAAACTATCATTCTCTGAAGTCCAGCTACCACCATTATTCGTTGACAATGATACACCATTTGTAAAAGTTCCTGCAAACATTCTTGTGCCGCTTATTGATAAGGCATAAACCACGAAACTTGATAAACCAGTGCTTTCAGCAGTCCAACTGCTGCCATTATCGTTCGACATGTATACACCACCACCGCCACCTGTTCCTGCATATAAATCAGTCTCGTTTGTGGCCATAGATAAAACAACAAGATTTGTCAAATTAGTGTTCACCGCTGCCCAACTGCTACCATTGTTATTTGATAAAAATACACCTCCATTATAAGTTCCTGCAAAAATATTTGATCCTATTACTGCTAAAGCATAAACATTAAGGTTTGTCAAATCAGTATTCACAGCAGACCATGCACCACCAGTTGATAAGAAAACGCCACCATTTGTACCCGCAAAAAGGTTATTCCCTGTTTTGACTATGGATCGGACTGTAGTACTTGTTAAGCCTGTATTCTTTGCACTCCAGCTGCTGCCATTATCAGTTGATAAAAATACTCCGCCATTTGTCCCGGCAAAAAGACTATCTCCTTTTATTGTCAAATCATAAATGGTTGTATTTGTCAATCCTGTATTCTCGGCAGCCCAGGTACTGCCATTATCGGTTGATACAAACACACCAACATTCGTCCCCGCAAAAATATCAGTCCCGCTTTCTGCCAATGCTGTAACTTGTGTGTTAATTATGCCGGTATTTGCAACAGTCCAATTGCTGCTGCTAACAGGTGATACGTAAAGGCCTACCCCATCAGTAGTTCCTGCCAAAACATTTGTGCCTTCGACAGCTAAAGCCTGAATGACAGTATAAGATGCTATTCCGGTGATGAAAGCAGACCAGTGAGTGCCACTATTGGTTGATAAGAACACTCCGCCATCAGTTCCTGCAAAGATATTACTTCCACTAACAGCCAATGAAGTAACAGAAGTATTTGTCAAATTAGTATTCACCACAGCCCAGTTGTAACCACCATTAGTTGATAAGAACACGCCACCATAAGTTCCTGCGAAAATGTCAGCACCACCTAAGCTAATTGCTAATGCTGTAACTGTATTGTTTGTCAATCCGGTATTCTCGGCAGTCCAACTATCACCATTATCAGTTGATAAATATACACCGGCATTACCTGTTCCTGCAAGTATATTACCTCCATTTACAACTAAGGACATTATAGTTGGTGTGCCTGTAAAACCTGAATTTGCAGCAGCCCAACTATCACCATTATTTGATGATACAAATACTCCACCGCTGGTTCCAGCAAAAATATATGCTCCGGTAGAACTTATAGCTAATGAATAAACATTGGTATTGGTTAAGTTTGTGTTAACAGCAGTCCAGCTGCTGCCATTATTGGTTGATAAATAAACGCCGGAAGTAGTGCCAACAAAAATGTTGCTCCCGTATATTGCGAAAGAACGGGCGGTAATATTGACCAAACCATTATTCACCGCAGTCCAACTACTACCGTTATTAGTTGAGAGGAACACACCTCCGCCGTTTGTTCCTGCAAAAATGTTTGAACCGCTAACAGCAAAACAATTTACTTGTCCGCCATAAAGACCATTAATCTGTCTCCATTGTGCGCTGCAAATTAAAGTTAAAAGTGCAAAACTTAAAGTCAGGGTAAGTTTAAGAAATAGAATTTTTGTCTTCATAGTATTAATGTTTTAATGAATATAGAGTTAAATTAGAGTTTATTCTTTTACAAACTTTTTGAATGCTGTTCCTTTTTCAGTCTTCACTGCCACAAGATATATTCCGCAAGGAAATGATGAAACATCAAAGCTGGTTTTAGTATCAACTGCTGTCAGGTTTTCTATTATTTGCCCTTGTAAGTTTAGAATTGTAATTGATGCTTGTAGACTAGCTTCTATAGTTAAATAATTTGATGCAGGATTTGGAGAAATATAAAAAAAACTATCATTGTTTGATAATTTATGTATTCCTGCAAAAACAACATAAATGATATTTGAAGTGTCAGATGTACAGCCAGCAGTATCTGTCACTAGACAATAATAATGGTTAGAAGTGGTTGGGGTAAACACCTGGGCGGTTTGTCCGGAAAGAATTCCATTATCATTATACCATTGATTGCCCGATGTGGCATTTGAAATAAGAAAATTTCCTGACTGAATGATTACCGGGGTTGGAGGTAAAGGGTTGACGTTAATTGTTGCAGATGCAGATGAAGTACATCCACCATTTGAAACAGTTACAGTATAAGTGGTAGTTGTTGTGGGACAAATTGTAATGCTGGAATTTGTTTCTCCGGGAGGGCTACTCCATTGGTAGGTTCCTTCACCGTTTGCAACAAGTGTTACACATATTCCGGAACAAATAACAGAAGAAGGAGGTGTAATTCCAATTAGCTCTGATAAAGGACGCCTCCAGATACCACCCTGATAAGTACCGGCATAAATATAACTTCCGCTGACAGCTAATGCATTAACATCTATGCCATAACCTGTAAATCCTGAATCTGCAACAGCCCAGTTGCTCCCATTGCATGAAGATAGAAAAACCCCATCATTCAGGGTGCCTGCATAAATGTTATTACCGTCTATTGCCAAGGCATTTACTTGTGTGGTTGTATTAAAACCATTGTTCACTGCTGTCCAAAGCTGCCCGTTGTTCGTTGACAAATAAACGCCGGCACCGTCAGTCCCTGCGAAAATAAAACTATCCCTTACAGCCAATGATATAACAGAAGTATTAGCAAGCAATCCATTTGTTACAGCAGACCAACTGCTGCCATTGTCGGAAGATAAAAATATTCCACCCGTACCGCTGCCATCGTAAGTGCCTGCAAAAATATTGCTTCCGCTAACAGCTAAAGAAAAGACATCTGTGCTGGATAAGCCTGAATTTACAGCTGACCAGCTGCTGCCATTGTCTGTTGACAAGTATACGCCACTACCCCATGTCCCTGCAAAAATGTTACCGCTATTTATAGCTAAGGATGTGATTTTTGTACTTGTTGGCAATCCACTTTTCTTTGCAGCCCAACTGTTTCCATTGTCTGTTGACAAAAAG
This sequence comes from uncultured Bacteroidota bacterium, assembly GCA_963831005.1. Classification (GTDB taxonomy): domain Bacteria; phylum Bacteroidota; class Bacteroidia; order Bacteroidales; family CG2-30-32-10; genus CAWHOW01. Next base: position 101,123 of record CAWHOW010000028.1, on the reverse strand, counting down.
ACACCATTACTATTTGTGCCAATAAAAATATTGTTACCGCTAATAACTATTGACAAGTCACCGGCAGTTGTATAAGCTGTAGCATCCCAACTGTTTCCATTATTTGAAGTAAATAATACGCCGCTATTATAATTTCCGGCAAATAGTGTATCTGCTTTCACAGCTAAACAGTTTATTACGCCACTGTCAAGACTTGTCACTTGCCACTGAGCATTACAAGTCAGGGTGAAAAAGAAAAAGTTTAAAGTCAGAACTAACGTGAGAATTAGAATTTTTGGTTTCATAATAATAAATAATCGTTAGGTTGCTAAATTACTAAATGTTTATTCTTTGACAAACTTCTTAACTTCGGTTCCCTTTGCTGTTCTTACTTCCAAAACATATACCCCGCTTGGGTAGTCTGAAACATTAACGGTTACCTGTGAACAGTAACCAGTGAACGGTGAAGTGTAGACCTTTTCACCAAGCAAATTACATATCTCAATACTGTATACTGCCGACTGCATACTGCCGACTGCCTTTGGGGCCTCTATTGTTATGCTATTTATTGCAGGATTTGGGAAAACAGATATGTGGACATCATTGTTAATTTCGTTTATTCCCAGGCCGATTAACGAAGTTTTCCAAACACCGCTGCTGGTTCCTGCGTAAATGTCGTTTCCATTAATGGCTAATGATAACACATTAGGATTTGCCAAACCCCAGTTCGCTTCTTTCCAACTGCCTCCGTTGTTCAGAGACATATACACTCCACTGGTTTTTGTCCCGGCCAGAATAGTATCCCCGCTTATAGCAAATGAAGATACTACAGTATTTGCAGGTAAGCCCGTATTCATAGCTGCCCAATTGGTTCCATTATTGGTTGTTAAATATACCCCATTCGAAGTGCCGGCAAACATATTGCTTCCGCTTATGGCTAATGCATGGATGCCATTAGTATGATTCAGCCCCGTATTCACAGTATCCCAACTTGTTCCGTTGTTTGAAGACAGAAGCACTCCGTGGGCATAAGTCCCTGCAAAAAGATTGCCACCGTTCCAGGCCAATGCATCGACTTCGGTATTTGCCGGTATCCCACTGTTAATCGCTGTCCAACTGCCTCCATTGTTAGAAGAATAATAAATTCCATTACTGGTCCCTATGAAAACATTGCCATTACCAATAGTTGATACCCAGACATCCATATTTGTTAAACCGCTGTTTGAAGTAGCCCAGTGGCTCCCATTGTCAGTTGATTTAAACATACCAGTGCCAAATGTTCCGGCTAAAATATCACCGTTGATTATTGCTATTGAATAGATATCAATGTTTGTAAGGCCATTATTCATTGCCGTCCAGCTATCACCATTATTCGCAGTTACATAAACTCCTTTGCCATACGTGCCTGCCCAAATGGAATCGCCTTCAATGACCAATGAATAAACATAGGTGCTGTTAAAACTTGTTTGCTGCCATTGTGCATTAACACTGAAACCTGTTATGGCTAACATAAGGATGATAAATGTTTTTTTCATAGTTCTGGATTAAGTTAATGGTTATTTATTTGAATGACTTGTGCTTATTGCTATTCTTTTACAAACTTCTTTACTTCAAATCCTTTATCTGTTCGGGCTTCAACAACATAAACTCCTGGTGGAAATGATGAAGCATCAACAGTTGTTTTCTGTCTGCTTAATTTAAGTGTTTTCAATAGCTGTCCCTGAATGCTTGATATTTCTATTATAGTTAGTGGCTGACTTTCTATTGATATGTTAGTTGTTGCAGGATTTGGATAAACACTTATTTTATCTGTTGCAGCAGTCATGTTTGCAATTCCAGCCGAATTGCAGGCTGTGTGAAAATAAATATCAACCTCACCAGTATCTGAGTTATTACTTACGATTGCCGTATGTTGGCCATACTCAAAGAGTGTATCTTTTACAGTCCATGTAATTGTCGGATAAATACTATCAGTCTTAATATTGATTCCTGTCAGCCTTACGGCTGTGTCAGCAGGATAGTCTGTGCATTCGGTAATATTATATGCTTCCAGCGTTTCATAAGCATAGTTAGGACGGGTTAGATTATCCACCTGAAGCCCCGAACCTGCATATCCGGCGAAAGAAGAATTATAACTGTAATGATTTGCCGAATCGGATGTAAACTTAATAATTCCCTGTAAATTTGCTCCGGGGTTAACCGGAATTAATGAATCATAGACATAAAAGCCGCTGCCATTTGGCCCAAACCAATCGGCTATTGCCCAGTAGCTCCCACCGCCTGCAGCAGAAACACCCCATTGAAGAACGGGCTGAATAATGTAATTGGTAATTACTCCGGTACTGTGCAGAGCCTCCTCCAACGCATTAAACAAAAACACTATCTGCCCTGAATTTGTAATAGGCGGGTTTGGAACAACCCAGTTTGTACTGAAATAATGAAACGGCATCGCCGTGTCTGTATTATGCCAGTATGAATATGTTATCCAGCCATTGTCATCCGGTATATTCAGTCCGGGTGCTTTATCAGTTGAATTTGTATAATCAGCATTATTGTTTTTTGAATCGTCTTTAGCCACAGCATTATTAAATTCCTGCTCCACTATACCTGTTTTATTATTAATCAATTGCATATGGCCGTCTTTCATATTAATGTGGTGTTTACTGTCAACGTAATGAACATTGGATTTTAAAGCCGGACCGCCCGGAGTTAATACCATTTCTTCTTTAGTAACAGATTTTATCCCTGTCGGATCAGGACTGTTGTGCGATTGCGCTTTCGCCAGTACTGCAAAGCCAATAAATACAACATAAAGAAAAAGTTTATTCATTGCTTCTTATTTTTTAACAACTCCAAAGATATTATATATAAGGTACGAAATCAAACAATCTGTCAAAAATATTTCTTCATAACAAAAAATGGAGTGGCCTAAATTATACAGAAAATATGCTTCTGTTGTGAAAAAATGACGAAAAACCCTCTTTTTGACCTGAAATCCTGCTAAAATCAAAATACCTTTCGTGCAGCAGGAGCTACCTCTCGTGCATCAGGGGATACATCCCGTGCTTAATTTGGTACATCTGGTGCTTTCGCATTTCAGCGGTTGTAACTTTACAGTACGATTTTTAACCTTAATAAAACAAAGCAAAAAGTTTAGGTAAAATGACAACAATTAATGAAAATAAAGTATCAACAAAAAGCAATACCTTAGAAAAGGAGGATAATAAAATGGTATTGTTATTTATCAAGGCGAGGTTTAAGAACCTCACGCTGTGGTTTAAGAACCTCACGTTGTGGTTTAAGAACCTCACGCTGTGGTTTAAGAACCTCACGCTGTGGTTTAAGAACCTCACGTTGAGGTTTAAGAACTTCATGCTGTGGTTTAAGAACCATAATCTGTTAGTAAGGAATTTTATTACAAAAATGAACGGTTTATTAATTAACTTTTAAATTTTAAAATTATGCCAAATAAATCAATAATTCCGAGAAGTATAAAGCCATTTTACAATTATCTCGTACAAACATGTGCATACCTTATATTAGGTGTGCCAACTAATGCAGTCCGTTTTAACTGGACAGCAGCTAACTTAACGGCATGGCAAAATTTCTTGTCGCAATTCACGCCTCTGTATAACCAGTACACTAACAAAAAAGCAGGCTATACCACTGATATCAAGGACAAGCTGATGGCTATAATTGCCAATGCTGTGCTTTATGCCCGTGCAAATAAACTGATTGAACTTATAAAGGCTACTGTAAGTATTAATACTACAGATTGTAACACTTTCAAACTCCCGGTATCGCTGGCAGTAGCCTCCACAAGTACACATTCGGTAGCCAGAAGTAAAATTACTGATATAACTATCATTACCAAGGAGTTGGTTTATCCCGAAATTATTCCCATAGGAGGAGGAATATTGCATATAAAGGGATATTGTGAAGAAAAACAAAGCGGTCGCCCTCACAAGCCAGAAGGTTTTGATGAACTTCAATATGCTATTGGCGTGTTTTATTCCACTGCTACCGGACTTCCCATATCTTACAATGATGCGAGGTTAACAAAAGATTATTCAACCAAATCTAATTTTAAGCTGCAAACCGATACGCTAACGGCTAATTTAACCGCTATTCCTGCAGGTCAGGCAACGCCATTAAAAGTAGCTGTAATCTTTTTCCGCTGGGCAAAAAGTAAACACCCTACCCTTGATGGCCCATGGAGTGTTGCGTTTACAACGCCGATATTGTAACAGTGCGTTTATTGCACACTGCAATTTGAGCTATTTCAAAGGGGATATTTATAATAATTAATGCGGGCTGCCGAGGAGGTGGCAGCCCGCATTTTAACAAAATATAGCATTTCTTTAATTGAAACCTACCTGATAATAATGTACCTTTGTGCAAAAGAAGAGCTATAAGGAGATATTTTAACTGATAATTATTGTTTGGCTATTGAAAAAGAAAATAATTTTCCTTTATTCAACCCTGTTTTAACAATTTTCTTCTCTGTTAAAAAGCTTTTGTGTCAGAGTGTTATGAGATAATTTTCAATTTGAGTAAAAAATAATCAAATTTCTTTTAGGGGTAGACATATTTTCATGTGTAATATCATCGAAAGCGAAAAATCATTAACTAAAATTAATAATAACAAAAGGAGAACAAAATCATGAAATCAAGAAATGTAATTAAACTGATGGCAATCCTTGTAGCAGTGATAGGTATTAACATTGCAGGATGCAAAAAAGACAAAACTACTACAACTACACCAGATCCATCATCTTTAACTCAGCTGGCTAAAGACGACGCACAGGTTCAGGCAAGCGACGATGAAATTTCAAGTGATGCAAATGGCGCTTTAACATCAACAACAAGTTCTTCTAAAGGCATGGACACCACCATCAGCAGCTGCATTATTACTGTAGATACTGTTGGCACTAACCTTCAGATTACATTGTTATACAGCGGATTCTGCACAGGTCATAGTTTTAGCAGAACAGGCACAGTTATAATAACAAGACCTCTTGGCGTTCAGTGGAAAACTGCTGGTTGCGCTGTTACTTACCAATATGTTAATTTACAAATAACCAAAGTTACTACTGGTAAAACCTTTATTTTTAATGGCACCAGGACATGGACCAATGTTTCAGGAGGTTTGATAATAGACCTTGGACATGGCGGTTCATCACCTGTTGTACATCAGATCACCGGCGCCATGACTATCACATTTGAAGATGGCAGCCAGAGAATATGGAATATTTCAAGACAAAGATCATGGGCAGGTACTTTCCCTACAGCTCTTACAGTCACAGTTAGTGGTTTTGGATCCAATTCAGGATACAGCAGCCTTGTAGAATATGGTACCGACAGGAATGGTGAAGCTTTTTATTCTTCAATCAATACACCCATTATTTATAATAATACTTGTACTACTTATCAGTGGACTCCTATCTGGGGTGCAATAGAACACCAGATTCCAAATGTACCAAAGAGCGCAACTGTTACTTATGGATATAACAGCAGCGATGTACTTGTAACTGAAGGAGATTGTGCCACAGTGTTCCAATTAGCTTACAATGTAAAAGGCACTCCAGGAACTTTATATTTTCCAATTCCGTAATATTGAGAATAATCCTCAATTAAAAAGCGGCAAGTTATTGCCGCTTTTTTTTTGAATATAACTTCATTGCGGGGTATGTGATAAAAGCCTGCCTGTAAACGCAGATTATCATTGCCTGTAAGCGAATCGTCAACGGCAAGGTCCTGCGAAACATAACCTATGGAAAGGCGTACCTTATACGGGTTCTTTATAATATCCATACCATCCACTATTGCACCGCCTTTGGTAGGGTTTATCAGGGTAGTGAGCATGGCTATGGTGGTTGACTTCCCTGCCCCATTTGGTCCCAGGAAACCGAATATCTCCCCTTCTTTCACTGAAAAACTTATATCGTCCACAGCGGTTATGCCGCCGGGGAAGACCTTTGTCAGACCCTTTGCTTCAATTATGGTGCTCATTTATAAAATTTGACAAGAATATTCAATTACATTTATCTCTGTAAGGATTTTAGCAAAGATAAATAAAAGGATTTTTACCCTCATTCTTGTTAAGAATATGCATTAGCTTGACAAGAATGGTTGTTAACTTAACAAGAATAGTTGTTATCTTGACAAGAATGGTTGTTAACTTAACAAGAATAGTTGTTCACTTAACAAGAATGGTTGTTATCTTAACAAGAATAGTTGTTCACTTAACAAGAATGGTTGTTCACTTAACAAGAATGGTTGTTCACTTAACAAGAATAGTTGTTCACTTAACAAGAATGGTTGTTAACTTAACAAGAATAGTTGTTAACTTAACAAGAATGGTTGTTATCTTGACAAGAAATACATATTATTTGGGAAGAATGCTTAATAAACGAACAAAAACTGCTTTCTTAAACAATATTCCTAAACCAGCAAAAAGTTTAAACTCTTTTTCTTTTTTATCTTTGCCGCAAATATGCGTAAGATCAAAAATCCATATATCAAAGTAGAAGATTACTGCTGTTTTGGCTGTTCGCCTGATAACCCAACAGGGTTAAGGCTGGAATTTTATGAAGATGGCGATGAAATATATACCGAATGGCAGCCGACCCAGCACTTGCAGGGATATGTAAACATACTTCACGGCGGCATACAATCAACCCTTATGGACGAAATTGCTGCATGGGTGGTGCTGATCAAACTAAAAACTTCGGGGGTAACTTCGAGGATAGATGTTAAGCTTAAAAAGCCTGGTTCTTTTATTTCGGTATCAGATTATTTACTTTTGTAATGCTCTTTTATAGTTCTTTGGCTAGTGTTGACTTTGAATGAATTTTTTCAAAAGTTTTTGTCTATTAATCAAAATTCATGTAGGTTTGCAAATCATTCAATTCAGGTATGATTTGGAGAGATGGCCGAGTGGTCGAAGGCGCACGCCTGGAAAGTGTGTAAACGTCACAAGCGTTTCATGGGTTCGAATCCCATTCTCTCCGCAACAAATATTTTCTTCTGCCGTGTTGAATGAGCAGGAGAAAACAATTTTTTAATCCATGATCTGGGATAAAAAGCTGTTTTCAAAAATAATGACTGTTTTCGGATTTGTCATGGTAGCGGTCTTTTTTGGTTTGGGCATAGCTTTGGCTTTTTTTCACCCATATCCAGGTCTGACACGAGAAATGGAAGTTATATTTGGTTGTTTTTTCATGGCTTACGGTTTTTTCCGCTTGGCAAGAATCATACAGCAAATCAGGATACAAAAAAGAGAGGAGCGTTTCAATGAAAAATAAATTACATTCGTACTTATTGGCATTGCTGGTATTCTCTATTATGTATGGATTATCGGGATGTGGTATGGGAAACAGGAATAATACCATAACAGAAACCCCCACCTCAGGCAAAGTAAAAATTGCTGTTGATGAAGCATATCAACTGCTTTTTGATACTGAAATTTACACATTTGAAGCATTGTACGAAAGTGCAAAAATAACTCCACTTTACAAACCAGAAGGAGATGCATTTGACCTTTTCCTTAAGGATTCGGTAAGGGTCATTGTTTCAAGCAGAAAGCTTACTGATGCTGAAGACAAATATCTGAGGAGTAATCATTTTATTCCCAAAACTACTAAGATAGCTTATGATGCTCTTGTTTTTATTGTTAACAAAGACAATCAAGATTCTCTTCTTTTATATAAGCAGATAAAAGATATATTTTCGGGTAAGATAAATAAATGGTCACAGATAAACTCAAAATCGAACTTAGGAGATTTAAAAATGGTATTCGATAATAACAAATCAAGTAATACGCGATTTGTGAGAGAAAAATTTGAACTCAAAGGAAACTTCCCCTCAACTTGCTTTGCAGTAAAATCCAATTCAGATGTTATTAATTATGTGGAAAATAATAAAAATGCAATTGGTATTATTAGCGTGAATTGGATTAGCGATAAGAACGATTCCATTTCGCATGGTTTTCTGCATCGCATTAAAGTTGTTTCAGTGGGTGATGAAGGTAATACAGATGGTACAGGAAATTATTACAAACCATACCAGGGTTATATTGCTGAAGGGACTTACCCTCTAACAAGAGAAGTATATATGATCAACCGCGAAACTTTTGCCGGACTAGGCTCTGGTTTCATTTCCTTCGTTGCAGGGGAAAAAGGACAACGAATAATTTTAAAATCTGGCATAATTCCTGCTACAATGCCAATCAGACTTGTTCAAATTAAAAAATAAATATTAAAAAAGGAGATAATAATATGTTACGAATGTCAAAATTTTTCGGAAGCTTGGTAATGCTTAGTTTCATTATTAGCTTGCCTTCTTTTGCTCAGGATTTAAAGGGCGGAATAAAACTTACAGAAAGAGAAGAGTTTGATGCCGCGCATAAAATGTTCGACGGGCTTATTGGTAAAGAACCCAACAATGGTGATAACTATTATTATAACGGGGAATGCTGGATAAAACAGTTTCTGGTAGACAGCATGTCAGTTTCATTAAAAGAAGTAACGGATGCTGCTCTTAAAAATTTCAATATGGGCATCGAAAAAGATTCAGCTAACCCATTGAATTACGTTGGAGCCGGAAGGGTTTATGTCCTGTTGAAAAAGAATGCTAATGCCAAAGTAATGTTTGACAAAGCAAAGAAACATCTTCCCTGGAAGAACTTTGCCAAGTCTCCCATCCCTGTGGCAAAACAGGCTCTGACATTTGCTAAAATTGCGGAAGCTCTCTTAAAAGCTTCCGACACCAGTAGAACGGAAACCAAATTGTTAGACCTTATTGATAAAGCTGTAGAACGTTGTGCAACGGTTCCGGAAGTATTTCTGATAAAAGGCGATATTTATCTTGAGTATAACGATGGCTCAAATGCAATTGTTGCCTATAATAAAGCTAATGACCTTGATCCGCAATCCTGCAAGGCTATGGTAAAGATAGGCGAATTATGGGTAAGGGGAAGAAGCTATGAGGATGCACTCGGATATTACAAAAATGCAATAAAAATAGATTCTTCCTTCGCTCCTGCGTATCGCGGAAGAGCTGAATTATACGGACTTGCAGGTCAATGGGACAATGCAATAAAGGATTACCAGAAATTTCTTGAACTGTCTGGAAAGAATACATATGCAAAATTCAGGTTTGCCTCTTTCCTCTTTATGGCTAAAAAATATGATGAGGCATTGAATGTTATCAATGAAGTGCAAGCAACTGACAAAAGTTATATCCTTTTATATCGTTTAGCGGGATATTCGTACTATGAAACAGGAAAATATCCGGAAGGCCTCAAAGCAATTGAAACGTTTATGAAAGAAACTCCGCCGGATAAGATAATTGTATCCGATTATACCTATTGGGGGGATATACTGGTAAAACTGAAAAAGGATTCATTGGCTATTGGTAAATACCAAAGTGCTTATGCAATGGATTCCTCTACCTGTGACTTATTGTCCAAGATTGCTAAATCATATTCGAAATTAAAGAAATATGATAAGGCAATTGCAGAGTATCAAAGAGAATTGAATAAGAATTGTGCAAATCTTCAGGATTTGTTTGACATGGGAAGGACATATTTTAACCTGAAACAATGGACAAAGGTTGATACGACTATGGGAATTATTTTGTCGAAAAAGCCAGATTTTATTAGTGCTATCAATTATCGTGCTCTTGCAAATGCTAACATTGATACAACAAGTGAAAAGGGGCTGGCAAAGAAATATTATGAGCAACTTATTACACTATATTCAAAAGATACGACCAAATATGCCAAAGAACTTTCTCAGGCTTATGATTATATGAGATATTATTATTTCAAACAATACAACATAACTAAAAAGTGCGAGGATGCTAAAAACAGCATTCTATACTGCAACAAAATGCTTGTTTATGATCCCAAAGATGAAAAATCATTAACAATAAAAAAAGCATTATTAGGCAGGTGCCCGAATTAATAAACATATTCGTAAATAAAAAAAGGAGAATCGTTTTCTCCTTTTTTTATTTCTCAAACTTAACAGAATATACCGTTAACTTGTCCAATGCTACCGTAAACTGATTGCTTTATCTTTTACACCTTTTTATATGTAATTTTGTTTCGGATAAAATCAGCAAAGCAAAAAAGAATGAATTGTATATTTCTCATTAATTTAACATTAACAAAATTATTTCACAATAATCTATAATTGATGATTGTTTTCTAAAAAAATATATATATTTGCGACACCTTAAAACGAGAAAATTCACATAAAAATAAGATAAACAAATAAATTACTAATCAATAAATTAATTGTTATGGCAAAGAATAAAAGTGGTCAATCATTGAAAGATGCAATGTCATCTGTGTTTGCGGTTAGTTCGCTATTAGTAGCACTAGCGGTTGCAATTGTAGTTTACGTTTTTGTAATGGGAAACCCGGAAAACTTCCAAGGTAATAATCCGGCAGGAGCCCCGTTACCAGGTAACTTCCTTGGGATGATTTATAAAGGAGGATTTATAGTTCCTTTACTTATTACTGCTATTCTGGTGTTACTTATTTTTACCTTTGAAAGATTAATAACCATTGAAATTGCCAGAGGAGGCCCCATTGGTTATGCTATGATTAAGCTTTTCTTAAGAATTGTAACATTTGTATTGGCTTTAGGCGGATTCCTAATGTTGATCTTCGGCAATTATTTACTTGGTGGAATTTTGCTTGTTGCAGCAGTAATTATTTTCTGTATCGTATCACTGATATTAAATAAATACAATGCTGGTGCCTTCCTTAAAACCATACAAAATTTATTGGCATCTGATAAGATTGAGGAGGCATTAGTTGCATGTGACAAACAAAGAGGTTCTATTGCAAATGTTGCAAAATCTACATTGTCCAGATACAGGGAATTACAGAAAGATTCTACACTTTCAAAAGAACAGAAAACACTTGCTATACAAAAGGAATTTGATGAAGCTGCAACTCTTGAGGCACCAATGCTTTCAAAGAATTTGGTTTTCCTCTCTACTTTAGCATCCCTTTGCGTTCTTATCGGATTGTTGGGTACTGTATTTGGTATGATCAGGGCTTTCGCAGCTTTGGCACAAGCCGGATCACCTGATGCATTAGCTCTTGCAACAGGTATTTCTGAAGCTCTTATTAATACAGCATTTGGTATTAGCGGTTCAGCAAGTGCAATCATTCTTTACAATTATTTCTCTTCAGTAATTGATGGAATGACATTTAAAATTGATGAAGCAGGATTAAGTATTGTTCAGACATTTGCATCGAATACTAAATAATTTAATAAGTATTTAATTTTTAAATAATTTATTATGCCAAAAATTAAGCTACCGACCAAATCACCCCATATAGACATGACTCCTATGGTGGATTTGTTTTCGCTGCTTTTAACCTTTTTCATGCTTACAGCTTCATTTCGCCCTCAGGAGGCCGCCCAGATTACAACACCGAATTCAATTTCAGATAAATCGGCTCCTGACAAAAGTATTATTACCATTGATATCACAAAAGATAGTAAGATCTTTTTTGATCTGAACAGAAATGGAAAAACTTTTGACAGAACAGGCAAGGAAGTTGCGGATACGGCAACACATTACAGGAAGACTCTACTGGAAAAAATGGGGGAACGTTATAAATTAACTTTTACCGAAGCAGAAAAGAAAAAATTTGATAACGGAACATCATTTGGTATGCCTGTTGCCAACCTGAAAAAATGGTTAGATTCAGATAGTCCAAAAGAAAAAGAAGCTATGCAGATTGGTATTCCAACTGATTCCGCCGATAACCAGCTTGCCCTTTGGGTCAGGTTTGCACGTTTGACCAATCCCAATGCAGAAGTTATCATCAGGGGAGATGGGGATGCCGATTATAAAACCGTTAAAAAGATCATAGATCTGATGCAGGATAACAAAGTAAATAAATTTAATCTTGTCACAAATCTTCAGAAACAAGAAGCTAAGCTTGATGAATAATTTGTTTATTTTTTTAAAACTATAAAAAAAAAATTATGGCTGAAATAATCCAGGAAGAAAAACAAGAAAAAGGCGGAAGAAAAAAACCCAAAAAACATTCTACCGATATCGACATGACGCCGATGGTGGACCTTATGTGTTTATTGATTACCTTCTTCATGCTTACAACAGCATTCAGCAAGCCTAAAATTATGGAAATCACCATGCCTGAAAAAGATCAAAAACAGGACCAGAAGGATAAAACAAAAATTCAGGCCGATAAAACCATCAACATACTTATGAGCGGAGATGATAAAGTTTATTGGTATGTAGGTTTGGCTGATCCCAAAAAACCACCCCTTCCGGAGCTTCAAAAAACAAGTTATGGAAAGGATGGTATTCGCAAATTTTTGCTCCAAAAAAATAAGAATGTTTTCAAACAAATTGAAGACTTGAAAACAAAAGTTCTTAAAGGGGAGCTTGTTATGGCAGACAGCGTTCTTAATAGAAAGATCAAGGAAATCAAAAAATCTGATAAGAAGGCTCCTATTATTCTTATTAAAGCTGATGATAAAGCTAAATATAAGAATATTGTTGACATTATTGATGAGATGGCAATTTGTAATATTGCCAGTTATGCTGTTGTTGACATTAATAGTGTTGAAGAGGATATGTTGAAAACTGCACCAAAATAATATAAAGAAAGAATTAGTCGTTATTAAATCGAAACGTACTATGGCAGAAGAAAAAAGAACCAATATTGACGAAATCATATTTGAAAATAGAAATAAGGAATACGGCGCTTATTATCTTAGGACAAAATACAATCGGTATGTTACCCGCGCACTGGCAATTTCTGTTGTAGCAATATTGCTTGCTACTATTATTCCCTTTATCATTTTCAAAGAAGCTCGTTCGGTTAATATAGAAAAAAATGTTGGAGCTGAATTTGCTAATCTTGATGCTCCAAAACAGGAAGATGCACCACCACCACCACCACCACCACCACCTGAAGCACTGGAACAAAAAGTGAAATTTACGGCACCTGTTGTTACTACAGACAGTGTTGAGGATACACATATGTTGAATCAGGACGATTTGAATAAATCATCTACAAATACAGCTCCGGTTTCTACGGAAGAACAGGAAATAAAAGTTGATGATACCAAGAACCAGGTAATTGAACAGGCAGCTCCCATTTTAACCATCGTGGAATTAATGCCTGCATTTGATGGTGGAGAGGATAAAATGTATAAATGGCTTGCTGAAAATATTAAATATCCCCAGGTTGCAAAAGAAACCGGAATTTCCGGTACTGTTATTGTTACCTTTGTTGTGGAGAAAGATGGAGCCGTAACTAATGCTAAGATTCTTAAAGGAATTGGTGGCGGTTGCGATGAAGAAGCATTAAGAGTTGTTTCAGCTATGCCTAAATGGAAGTCTGGAAAGCAGAATGGCGTACCAGTACGTGTTCAATTCAATCTTCCGATCAGATTTACTCTGGAATAAAACTTAACATTTTTAATAATATTGAAAGCCTTTCTTACTGAAAGGCTTTTTTGTTTAGATTACCGTTAACTGGTTCAATATGACCGTTCACGGGTTCATTCCTGCCGTTCCCTGATTTCCATTTCACTTTAGGGTTTTCATGTATTATAATTGTATTGGAATTCATTTATTAACTTAAAAATTTTAATCATGAAAACAACAGATTCAGACCTGTCCTCCGGACAGGGAAGCTGCCAACAGGCAGAGGTAAAAAATCAAGATGACATAGTTTTTGAAAAGAGAAACAGAAACTATGGTGCATTCTACTTAAGGAGTAGTTATAATAAGAATGTAACTCGTGCCTTATTCTTAGCAATCACAGTCTTTCTGGGAATTATTTCCATTCCATTGATTGCAGGATTAATGAATAAAAGAGTAATTCATGTTGACACTTCCTTTACAATTGATAATGGACTACTTAAGCCTCCAATTGATAAACCTGAATTACCAAAACTACCCGAACAGCCAAAACAGGAAAAAACAATTACCTATCGACCACCAATGATTGTCGAAAAGGCAGATGATGAAAATTCTACCAGTCTTATGGATTTGATGAATGATACTAAGAATGAAACGATAAGTGACAAAGGAGATGATCAATTGAATGTCAGCATTGAGGCAGAAAAAGGCCCAATTACTTTTGAGGCAATTGAGAAACCATTGCCAATTGTAGAACTTATGCCTTGTTTTATTGGGGGTGAAGAGGCCTTGTATAAATTTCTTGGCGAAAATATAAAATATCCTCAGGAGGCAAGGGAATCCGGAATTTCAGGAACGGTTGTAGTAACATTTGTCGTTGAAAAAGATGGAAGCATAACAAATGTTGAGCCTTTGAATAAAATAGGAGGCGGTTGTGAACAAGAAGCTGTGCGTGTGGTAAAACTTATGCCTAAATGGAGAGGTGGGAAGCAGAATAATATGGCAGTAAGGGTTCAGTTTAATCTACCAATTAAGTTTTCTCTTAACATGATGTAATAAAAAAAGCCCGCCATTTGGCGGGCTTTTTAATTTATAACTACCTGTTGAATCATTTTCTTCTTTTTCTCCCATTTATATATCAGGAAAATCAAAGAGCCTGAAATTATCAGGCTGATAAGTACAAACACAAATTGTGAATTCCCTGTGCCAATAGTATCATAGGAATCATCAACAAATCCCAAATTAGTCATGTATGACATTAATACAGCCATAGTGTTGTTTGTAAAATGTACCAGTACTGGTACCCATAAAGAACCCGACCACACAAACATATAACCCATCATCACACCCATTAAAAAACGAGGAACAAAGCCGTAGAACTGCATATGCATGGCACTGAAAAGAAACGCAGAGAAGATAACTGCAAAATGAATATTTTTAGTCCACTGATGAAATAACTTTTGAAGAACTCCCCTGAACATGAATTCTTCACCAATGGCAGGAATTAGTCCTATCATAAGCAAATTGATAAGAAAGGCCCCCGGTGATCTGACATTTAAAAATACATCCGTTAGTTTTGCTGCTTTATCCTCCGAATCTTTCATCCAGTGTTCAATTCCGGCCATAGATTCAGGAAGCTTCATCTGCTGGTTCAGTTCACCGAGATAATTTATTAACGGCGTTGCTGCTAATATGGCTATTGCAGCAAATATCATTGTTCTAAAAGCAGGTTTAATATTTATAGAAAGATACCGGTTGATATTCCTGCCATCAAGGAAAGCAAAGATAAAAACCGGAACTATGAAAATACCAAACTGGCTTACTATTTGGAAATATTTTGCAAGTGCAATAATATTGGGCTCTGTAGAAGTTTCAATTTTACCTAAGTCACTTAATACATTTGGCCCGTAAAAAGGAATGGCGAGCAGTATCCCAATGATTAAAACGAAGATAATTGAAGTAATAATAATCATTCCAAATGTTATTATCCTAAGGTACACGGGAAATTTTTGAAGAACAGGAGCTTTGTCCATTGGAAAGGATTATTTGTAATTTTGCTCGAAAATAAATATATTTTCCGCTACTGCAAATAATTTTCTCTTCATTATTTTTTGAACAATGGTTAAAATAGGACATATTGAATTAGGGGAGTTCCCTTTACTTCTTGCTCCACTGGAAGATATTTCTGACCAGGCATTCAGGAAAGTTATTAAACCATTTGGCGCAGATCTTATGTTCACCGAATTCATTTCATCCGAAGGATTGATAAGGAATGCAGTTAAAAGCACACGCAAGTTGATTATTTCTGATGAAGAAAGACCCGTAGGTATTCAGATATTCGGGCATGATATTGATTCAATGATACGTGCTACCGAACTGGCAGAGGAAGCAAAACCAGACCTGATAGATATCAATTATGGTTGTCCTGTAAAAAAAGTAGTGAATAAAGGAGCCGGTGCCGCGCTGATGAAAGACGTTTACAAAATGATTGAAATGACAAGAGCTGTTGTCCGTTCAACATCATTACCGGTTACTGTAAAAACACGTATTGGCTGGGACGATAAAAGCAAAAACATCATGGATATTGCCGAGCGACTTCAGGATACGGGCATACAAGCATTGACAATACATGGAAGGACAAGAGCGCAGATATATAGCGGCACAGCCGACTGGACATTGATAGGTGAAGTAAAAAATAATCCTTACATTAAAATTCCTGTTTTCGGTAATGGCGATATTGACAGTCCTCAAAAAGCTGTCGAGATGAAAGAAAGATATAATGTTGATGGTATCATGATAGGAAGGACTAGTATTGGAAACCCATGGATATTTTCTCATATAAAAGAATATTTAAACAACGGTCTACAACTACCAGATCCTGATATAAAGGAAAGGGTGACTATATGCAAAAAGCATCTTTTGTTATCAATCGAATTGAAAGGAGAAAGAACAGGTGTGCTGGAAATGCGAAAACATTTTAATGGTTATTTTAAAGGAATAAAAAACTTTAAACCATATAAGCTCGCTTTGTTGCAGACCTATTCATTGAAAGAGACAGATGATATTCTGAATGAAATTGAAAAACTATTTTAAGATATTAGCACAATAATTCCTTCACACAATCTATAACAGTTTCCGGCAGTATCAACAGGCGAGTGTTCAATCCCAGATTTGCTGCTGCTTCGATATGCTGAGGTGAATCATCAATAAATAAAGTTTCAGAGGGATGTAGCTTATTTTCATTTATAACCAAATCAAATATTTCTTTATCAGGCTTCCGTAGTCCTAGTCTATAAGAATAATAGGCTTTTTCAAACAGTTCCGACAGATCTGTAATCTGAAATTTATCATTTAACTGTTTGTTATAAACAGGGAAATGAATGGCATTAGTATTGCTCAGCAGGAACGTTCTGAACAGGGCTCTTAGTTTTATTAGCATATTTATCCTCTTTGCAGGAAATTCAATTATCATGGCATTCCATGCACGATCGATCATTTCGTCGGTAACAGGTTTATTTATATGCTTTCTTACTTCATCTCTAAATTCTTCCGTAGATATAAGACCTTTATCAAACTTGTCAAAGAATTCCTGCTGGTCATATCCTGAATAAATTTTATTGATATTTGATATTCCCAGCTTCTCAAACTCGTTCATTGTCCGCTGAAAGTCAATATCAAGAAGCACTACGCCCAAATCGAAAATGATATTCTTAACCATTGTAATTTAAAAATTGTTTGGCTGATTCAGATTAAATGTGTAAAATTGCAGCCCGTTTCAGATGCAAATATCTTATTTTTTCTGAAACCCGGGCCTATAGCTCAGCTGGTTAGAGCATCAGACTCATAATCTGAGGGTCCCTGGTTCGAGCCCAGGTGGGCCCACACAAAAGGACAGCGGTTAATTTTTAATCGCTGTCCTTTTAGTTTAAGGTTTTCCCTGCTAGTAAAGAAAATTACAGTTTTATGCTTTTATGGGGCAACAGTTATCTTCCCAATGTATTCGTGTTTAGTACCGTCAATTTCTTTAAGGATGATACGATACACATATACATCCGTCACAGCTTCACTGTACGCACTACTGTTATTCAACGTTCCATTCCAGCCGGCGCTCTGATTCGTCAACCATTCAGTAGTGTGGAACATCAGATTACCCCAACGGTCAAAGATTGACATTTCGAAGTTATTAGGATCCACATTCATACCCTGCGGGAAGAAAGTATTATTCAGCATCCCCCCGTTAGGAGTAAACGCATTAGGAATATAAAAGGTAAAAACGTCTTTTACTTTAATAGAGTCGGTAATGGTATCCTTGCATCCGTTATTATCGGTAACAATTAAAGTGACGAGATAAGTCCCGATGTTCTTATATTGATGAGTTACATCAGCACCGTTACCAGCAGTATTGTCACCAAAAGTCCATTGCCAGTTTACTACGTTTCCGGTTGAACTGTTAATAAAATCAACAGGTCCATCTAAGATAGTCAATATCTGAGGATTTTCCATAAAAGCAGCAACAGGTCCCAACGTTTCATTTACATAAGCAGTTGCAGAAGTTGTACACCCACCATCACTGACAGTAACCGTATAACTACCCTGAGCCAGCCCTGTATCCGTAGGAGTGATTTCTCCGTTGCTCCATAAATAAGTATACACACCCATGCCTCCTGAACCAACAGCAGTAGCCGTTCCATCAGATTTACTGCAAATTTCATTAATGGAAGAAACAGAAGCAGAAGGACCAGGCTTTTGATCAACAACAACAGATACAGAAGCAGTACAACTTTTATTATCAGTAACAATAACCGTATAATTTCCGGCAGGAACATTAATCAGATCTTGAGTGATTTGAGCAGGACTGGAGTTCCAACTGTATAAATAAGGAGCAGTACCACCATTAACATTCAGTGATGCAGCCCCGTCAGGCATACCGCAGAAAGCGCTGTCCATAGATGTAATAGTTAATCTTGGCCCCGGAGTATTGGTAATGTTGACAGAGGTAACAGCAGTACAATTGTTGGCATCGGTAACAGTACACGTATAAGTTCCTGCATGAAGGTTGGAATCTTTAACTGAAGAAGTCCCATTAGACCACGCATAAGTGTAAGGCGCTAAACCGTTAATAGCGTTAACAGTAGCAGAGCCATTCCCGTAAGTACAAGTCTCATTAACAAAACCCACCAAATTCAAAGTAGGTCCTGGAATATCAATCAGAGAAACAGAAGCAAAAGCAGTACACGAATTTGCATCGGTAACAGTAACGTCATAAGTACCGGCAGGAAGATTGATAATAGTCGCAGTAGTTTGTGCATTATTCCAGAGGTAAGTAATAGCGCCAAACCCGCCAACAGGAGTAGCCGTTGCAGTTCCATTATTCTGCCCGCAGTTTTCATTAGTAGAAGTAGCAGAAACTGTAGGTCCCGGAATATTGCCAATAGTTACTGTATTTGTATTTGAACATCCTGCAGCACTGGTAACAGTTACATTATAAACGGCAGGAGCCAGCCCGGTAATGGTGGCAGTAGCTTGCCCGTTACTCCAAATATAACCAGCTCCACCAGTAGCTGTTGCACTGCCATTATTCAAACCGCAGGTAGCTGGTGAGAAAGGTGAAATCGTGGGGTTGGGAAGAGGATTTACAGTAACAACCAAATTGGAAGTACCCGTGCATCCATTTATATCAGTTCCGGTAACTAAGTAGGTAATAGTAGAAAGAGGAGAAACAGTCAAAGGATTGGTAGTTCCCAGGACCTCCGCTCCAGACATAGGTAGCTGCACCTGCAGCAGTTAAAATGGTAGAATTACCAATGCAAATAGGGTTGGCAGAAGCTGCAATACTAACAATAGGGTCGGGGTTGACAGTAACAGTAATATTAGCAGTGCCGGTGCATCCGTTAACATCAGAGCCGGTAACTGTATAAGTAGTATTAAAAAGAGGAGAAACATTCAAAGGGTTAGCTGTTCCCAAACCTCCGCTCCATAAATAAGTTGTCCCTCCGCTCGGGGTTAATATTGTAGAAGTTCCTACGCAAATGGGGTTTGCTGAAGCTGTGACTCCAACTACAGGATTAGGATTTACATTCACTGTCAGACTTGTTGTGCCAGTACATCCATTTATATCTGTACCTGTGACATCATAAGTAGTAGCAGTTATTGGGGAAATAGTTATCGGATTAGCGACTCCAAAGGCTCCGCTCCACAAATATGTACTTGCACCGCCAGCAGTCAAATTTGATGAAGCCCCCATGCAAATAGGGTTATTGGTTGATAAAATGCTGACAATAGGATTGGGATGAGCAGTAATAGATAAACCTGCCGTACCTGTACAACCATTTACATCTGTCCCTGTGACAGTATAAGTGGTGGTGGAAGGCGGAGTAGCGTTTATTGGATTTGCATTACCAAAAGCTCCGCTCCATAAATAATCTGTAGCTCCTGAGGCTGTCAACGTTGTAGTGGCACCAACACAAATTGGATTAGCAGATGCTGCAATTCCGATTATTGGATCTGGATTTACAGTTACCAAATAATTAGTAATATCAGTACAACCTACAGAATTTGTACTGGTAACTATATACGTTGTTGACGTGGCTGGTGTCACAGTAACAGTGGTCGATGTACCTAATCCGCCGCTCCATGAATATGTGTTTGCCCCGCTTACTGTAAGTGTTGTTGACGTTCCGGCGCAAATAGGATTTGCAGATGCCGAAATAACGACAGGCGGGCTTGGATTCACTGTAACCATAATATTAGCTGTCGCAGTACAGCCAAGTGCATTTGTAACGATCAGTGTAACTGTATACGTTCCTGCTGCCGTAAAATCATGTGAGGGATTTTGCAAGGCAGATGTATTATTGACCGAAGTAGAATCGCCGAAATTCCAATTCCAGCCATTTACACCCCCTGTGGATAAATCTGTGAATTGAGTGGTATAGCAAACTGTATTTGATGTGAAGTTTGCCGCAGGAGTCAGGCTTGTCGAATAGGAAATAATAATAATTCCATTGCCTCCTGCAGATGAATACCCTCCCACAGCACATCCTGCGCATAAATCAGGATCAGTAGAATTGCCAGGAGTTTGTCCTGAAGCATAGATAATACTTGTATTAACTCCGGAAGACCAGCTGTCGCCGCCACCACCACCGCATCCGCCGCAATCACAACCTGATGGTGCTCCACCGCCGGTACCTCCGTTATAACCACCACCGCCAGCTCCACCGCCAGCCCCGTCTATGGTTGCTCCTCCTCTGTTTCCACCATTAGTTCCAATTCCATTAGTGCTCGCTCCGGCAAAACCTAAAAACGAACAATCACCTGCGGAACTTCCCTGATTCCCGTCTTGACCGGCACCACCACCAGATCCGCCGGAACTATGATTTCCACCACCGCTTCCGCCACCGCCACCACCGGCAACAAATAAAGTCGTGGCTCCATTATACATAGCAGTTCCGCCGCCGCCGCCGCCGCCGCCGCCAGAACAACCATGTCCGCCGGCCATGCCGCCTGTCCCACCATCGGTAATGCCATTACCCCAGCCGGGAATTCCGCCAGGCGCAAATGAAAGGCATCCGCCTCCTTCGCCGGCGCCTCCGGCAACCACTAATGTTAATGTTTGCCCGGGAACAACAGGAAAACTGCTTTGTACAAAGCCACCGCCACCGCCAGCTGCACCGACGTACGTATCAGGACCGCCGCCACTGCCGCCACCGCCCCAGGCTTTTATTGTAATGGTATCTGTACAGGGGACAACAAAGGTTTGAACTGCTCCGGTATAATTGAATGTCTGGGTTACAACCTGAGCAGATACAAATCCGCTTATTGATAAAAGAAGAAAGCAGCAAATTGATAAATAAAAACAAATATTTTTCTTAAAAGAAAGCATTAACAGTTTCTTTATATTATAAAATAAATGATAAAATGTAATTCTTTTCTTTACTTAGACGTTGGATAATAAAATTAGTTGCCTTGCTTTTTTGCTTTTCGGTATTCTTTCACTTAATAAGCCTAATCCGCACAAATATACAACACTTTTAAGCTAAATCAAACAAGCTGTCAAGAAAATCATTGTTAATTAACAAAAAAATATACAACATTTACTCCCATATATCATTGGTGTTTGTCCAATTATCACTCAGTAGCCAATAGTGCCAGCTTCTTTAGGTGTAATTTTTAAGTACCTGATTTTATGTTAAGACTTTTATTATATATTGACGTTGCTCCTTTTAACGTTTTGCACGAGACAAAGTTACTTACATGCCGAAGTATGGACAATAGGATATTATCCTATTTTTATAGGGTAAAACAAGTATTTGCGAAAATTGTATTAATCAATCAGGCCGTTGTCGATGGCATACCGTACCAGCCCAACAACATTATGTATGTTTAGCTTTTTCATGATATGCTCGCGATGGGCATTCACTGTCTTGTAGCTGATGAATAGTTTTGAACCTATTTCTTTGGTTGACAAACCTTTTCCAATCAATTTCAGGATCTCTGTCTCCCTGGAAGAAAGCAGATCAGGGGATGATTGCTGTGTCTGAAGTTCAAAAGCTTCTTCGGCAGAAGGCTTCAAAAGCGAAAGAGAGATCTCGCTGCAGTAATAAGTGAGGCCGTCATTGACCGTAGTTATTGCTTCAATTAGTACTTCCTTATCAATATTTTTCAGGATGTACCCTGAAACTCCTGCCGCGAGCATTTTCCGAACTATAGCTTTTTCACTGAAAGATGAAAGTCCAATTACTTTTGTTTTCGGATAGCGCGTAACGATTAGTTTCGTGGCATCCCATCCGTTCATTACAGGCATTTCGACATCCATAAGCACAACATCTGCGGGGGTTTCGCTTAATACCTCAAGCGCTTCTTTCCCGTTATTCGCTTCAGCGACAACCTCTATATTCTCCTTGCCTGACAATAAAGACTTTAGCCCGTCAACCACAAGCTGATGGTCGTCCACGATAAGAACCTTGATGCTATTCTTTTTCATTTAGCTCTTCATATCTGTAACAGGCGATAATGGGATTCTTGCAGTTGCAATAGTCCCTTTATATGGACCCTTTTCAATTACAAATGTACCATTTAATGCATGTATCCTTCCTGAAATATTTTTCAGTCCGATGCCTCCAGCTGCTATTTCGGTTTCACCTATTCCTATTCCGTCATCCTCAACCATCATGATCACAGTATCTGTATTTTTAAAGATCTGAACTGATATTTCCTTTGCCTGTGCATACTTCAGTATATTGTTCAGTAGTTCCTGCAGAACACGGTACAGGCAAATGCAGATATTCAGGGGCAGTTCATTCGGAACGTTGTTTGAGAGTTTGTATTTGATGCCGGAGTTTGAAATGGTCTGCTCAAGCAGATCAGAAACAGCAAAGGTGAATTCTTTTTCCTGTAGAGCCTTTGGCATCATCTGGTGCGATAACGCCCTTACTTCTTTGTGCGTTTCATCCAGTATTTCAGATGTCTGTTCAAAAACAGCTATATTTTCAGGCGTAACTGTTTGAATATTACTTTTTATATTCTCAAAGTTAATTTTTATTGTGGTCAGTTTATGCCCTATCCCGTCGTGCAGGTCCTGCGCTATACGTTTCCTTTCGCCTTCCTGCGTTTCAATAATAGCGTTTGTCATTATTTCCTGCTGCCTCAGCATTTCAGTTTTCATCTGTGCCTTTTGCTTAGCCTTGTAAAACAGTATGAACCCGCTAAAGAAGATAATGATGAGCAAAGAAAGCAGTACGATGATAATAAGCCATTTATGACTGCTGTCGAGTTTTAACTCCTGCTGCGAAAGTTTGATTTTCTGTATCTCAATTTCCTTCTGTTCCGTGTCGTGATGGTAAGCTGCTTCCATCTTTGCAAGCTGCTTGCTTTTTTCAGTGTTGTAAATAGTGTCGTTAAGCTGCTTAAAAAGCTCGTAGTGATGCAGGGCTTCCTTATAATTGCCCATTCCCTTGTACGATTCCGATAATGTTTGCTGTGCCGATTGTTCCTGGTCGGGAGAACCTATTTCAGTAGCTAAGGAAAGCGCTTTTTCGGCATAATTGATAGCTTCAGTATAATTTTTTTGCTGATTATAATAATCTGAAAGGTTAATGTAAATGTTGGCTATGCCTTGCTTATCTCCAATTTCTTCGCGTATCTTCAATGATTTGCTGATGTTGTCAAGAGCCGAAGGATAAATCCCCTGCCCCAGCTGGGCAAGCCCTATATTGTTATAAGCCCTTGCTTCATCTGTTTTATCATTCATCGACTGCGCAATTTCCAGCGAACGCTGGTAATATTCAATAGACTTGTTATAGTTGGTTTGCCTTAAATAGATATTCCCGACATTATTCAGGCACTGTAGCATATTGTTCTTATCGCCTGTTTCGGCGCACAGATTAATGGATTTCTGATAGAATCCGACCCCTTTTTCATAATCGCCCTGCATGCAGTAAATATTGCCAATATTAAGATAGCATAATGACATCCCTTTTTTATCGGGTATAGCTTCGCATATCTTAATTGCACTCTGGTAATAGGTCATTGCAACAGAAAAATTGCTCTGATAAAAATAAATATTGCCTATATTGTTCAGGCAAGTGCCGTAACTGCTCCTGTCGTTCAGTTCGGAATAAATGAGCAAGGCTTTTTTATAGTTTTCGAGGGCTTTATCGTACTGGTTCAGGTAATAACAAATATTTCCGCACCTCTTGAAACAAAGTGCCATTCCCCTTTTATAGCCAATGTTTTCAGCCAGCTGCTGACCATGTTCTGCATACGACATGGCTTTTTTAGGGTCGTTCAGTGCATATACCTTGCTCAGCGAGGCGAGGGCGTTTACTGTAGAAGTGTCGGTATGTTGTAATTTA
Organism: uncultured Bacteroidota bacterium; assembly: GCA_963831005.1. Taxonomy (GTDB): domain Bacteria; phylum Bacteroidota; class Bacteroidia; order Bacteroidales; family CG2-30-32-10; genus CAWHOW01. The sequence continues at coordinate 76,866 of CAWHOW010000028.1, read as the reverse complement.
ACTACGCCAAGCAAACTATCGGTTTTGCCTTGTGCATGTGCATGTATATGCAGCAAGCATAGCAGAAGCGGGATCAATATTTTTATGCCCTTATTCAATAAAGGTTCTTTTTTGCAAATATAAAGCTAATCTTCATTTGTACAGTTTATTGCTCAGAACAGCAAATATTCATTATGCGACTAATTGTTTGGGGCGTATGCCCTCATGCTGAAGGCGTATGCCCTCATGTTGAAGGCGTATGCCCTCATGTTGAAGGCGTATGCCCTCAGGTTGAAGTCGCTTGCCCTCAGGTTGAAGGCGTATACCCTCACGTTGAAGTCGTATGCCCTCACGTTGTAGGCGCGTGCCCTCATGCTGAAGTCGTATGCCCTCATGTTGAAGTCACGTTCCTTCGTGTTGAAGTCACGTGCCCTCGTGTTGAAGTCATGAGACCTAGGGCTAATAATTAACGATTTCGCTTGGAAATGTTAGTTTATCATGGCGAGACTAAATAATCTCGTGATGGGATTGCACAGTCTCACGTTGGGATTGCACAATCTCGCGATGGGATTGTACAGTCTCGAGTTGGGATTACACAATCTCACGTTAGGATTGTTCAATCTCATTCTGCTAATATTTACTTTTACTCCGAAATGTTCACTTTTTGCAAAGGAAAATACACTTGGCGAAGGGGAAATGGAGGATTTAGAAGGGTTTGGAGGAACTATGCTTTCACAACATAAAGATTATTAAAGCAAAAACCAGTATAGAATAATAGAATAATAAGTGCAAGAGAATAGGCTTTGTATGATATGAATGATAATTTACTTTGATTTAGGAAAAAGGAATGCCTCAACCTTTTTAAGAGTGCTTGGGAAACAAGTTGTCAGCGGAGAGGACTCTTTTCCATAATTATCTAAATCAGCGCAATAAATGCAGCTAAAAGGATATTCTTTTTTCGTAAAAGCGTCTTGGTATGTACCAATTATATAAAGAGATATCCCATAAATGAAATCATCTTTGGTAAAATTAACCTCAGTGGGTATTTGTACTTCACAATATAAGTTTGTTCCATTTGGCTTTGTTCCAAACATATCTTTTTTATCAATAGGTATGTCTGTACTATGTATTGTATCAAGATTATTATATAAATTAGAAAATATAAATGCTTTCAATGAAACATTTGTAGCCATTCTTTTTCCTGTATTTTCAAAATCAATTTTAAATCTGTAATAGACAGTGTTGAGTTTGTATATTGTAATTTTACGCATCCTCAATATAGGTCTACCAACTTCTGTTGTCACTTTATTAATACTGTCATATTTATATTTCATTATACTATCTCTAACTATATACATTTTCATAAAAGCTTCAATTGAATTTTCTTTTAATGAAATTGTGTCTCTTGAATTCTTAACTTCTGTTTTAAGTCCATTTATTTGTAAAGAATCGCTTGTATGCCTAGTATTATCTTTCTGTTCCTTTTTATTTTGTTCGCTTATATTTAACCAAATAGCAGCTATTTGTATCCCTAATAAAATAACAAATGCTATAATAAATCCAATTTTAGTTTTTATTTTATAATCCTTATTCAACAATATTCCGCATGATGCAATTATTGTTGTAATTATACAAATTCCAATTTGTGTATAAACCCAATTATTCATTAAAATATTATTAAATTCTCTGTAATTTACTATGAACTACTAACTACAAACTAAGAACATTTATGTTTCCAATAATCCCTTTTCCACCTCATTATTAAACAAAAGTTCCGCGGGTTTTTCAAGAAGCTCTTTCACTTTCACAATAAAGCCGACCGATTCTTTCCCGTCAATAACCCTGTGGTCGTATGAGAGGGCAATGTACATCATGGGGCGTACCTCTATTTTGCCATCAATAACCATAGCCCTGTCCATTATTTTATGCATGCCCAGTATGGCGCTTTGCGGCGGGTTTAGTATAGGTGTGGACATCAGCGAGCCAAACACCCCGCCATTGGTAATGGTAAAAGTGCCGCCGGTAAGGTCTTCAAGGGAGATGCGATTATCTCTGGCTTTGGTGGCAAGTTCGGCCAGCTTCTTTTCAATGCCTGCGAAACTAAGTTCCTGCACATCGCGGATAACGGGGGTCATCAGCCCTTTGGGTGTACTTACGGCTATAGCAAGGTCCATGTAGTTAAAGAAAACTATGCTTTCGTTATCTATCATGGCATTCGTGCCGGGGAATTCCTTTGCTGCCAGTTGGCATGCACGGGCAAAGAACGACATAAAGCCAAGCTTTACGCCGTGTTTCAGAAGAAAAGCTTCTTTGTACTTTTCCCTTATTTCGTTAATGCCACTCATATCCACTTCGTTGAAAGTAGTGAGCATGGCAGTCTGGTTCTTGGCAGCCACCAGCCTTTCCGATATCTTCTTCCTTAAAGATGACATTTTAATTACCTCAACCGGTCTTCCGTCGCCATAAATTTTCGCGGTTGTTTCGGGTTTTGGATTGGCAATATTCAGTATATCTTCTTTCTTTATTCTTTTATCTTTTGCAACGTTACCAATAGCAGAAGGCTTGATATTGTTGCTTTCCATTATCTTTTTGGCAAGGGGGGTAATGTTCAAAGAAGAAGGAACCTCAATAGCAGGTTTTGCAGTAACGGGCTTTTCTTTAGGTTGAGGAGTTGAGGTTTTAGCAACGCCACCTTCAATAGCTTCAATTGTTCCGATAACAGAACCTACTTTAATGGTAGTTCCTGCCGGAACAGTTACGTGCAATATACCTGCTACCTCCGAATGAACCGCAATAGTGGCTTTATCGGAATCTATTTCGGCAATTTCCTCGTCGGCGCTAACGCTTGCGCCATCCTGAACCAGCCATGTGGCCAGTTCCACTTCAGTAATGGATTCTCCCGGGCTGGGAACTTTTATCTCGATCAACATATATTGTTATTAATTATTAAGTTTAATTTGAATGAAGAATATTGAATACCGAATGAAGAATAGCGAAGTGTTCATGATTCTTCATTCTTAATTCGACTGTTTGTTATTCTATTGTTTAATTCGATACTTTGTTATGCTTACCTTAATTAACTATTTCACTAATTACTAATTCACTCCTAACTCAAAACTCCCAACTCCTAACTTTTAAACTCAAATGCTTTTGCAATAATATTTTTTTGCTGCTGTATGTGCACGCTGGCTGAGCCTGTAGCAGAACTTCCGCTTGCCGGGCGCGAAATCACTTTAATAGGAAAATCATCCAAATGATAGCTAAGATATTTCCATGCTCCCATATTTTCTGGCTCTTCCTGCACCCAATAGTATTCTCTGGAATTAGGGTAAAGACATAAGGTATCGTCAAACTGCTCGTCGGGCATAGGATACAACTGTTCAATGCGGGCAATGGCAACCCTGTTCTCATTGCGCTTTAGTTTCTCTTCCATAAGGTCGTAAGCAATCTTACCGCTGCAAAACAACAGGCGCTTTACTTCCATAGGTGAAGGATGCTCTTCATTTATTATTTCTTTAAACGAAGCGTTAATGAAATCTTCCAAAGGTGAAACGCATAATGGGTGCCGCAACAGGCTTTTCGGGGTAAAGACGATCAAAGGTTTTCTGAATTCACGCTTTAGTTGTCTTCTCAACAAATGAAAATAATTTGCAGGAGTGGAGCAATTCGCCACCTGAATATTATTGTCGGCACACTGCGTAAGGAATCGTTCCATGCGACCGCTTGAATGATCAGGTCCCTGTCCTTCGTAGCCATGAGGAAGCAGAAGTACCAAGCCATTCATTACATTCCACTTTTCTTCGGCACAGCATAGGAACTGGTCGATAATGGTTTGAGCGCCATTGGCGAAATCTCCGTACTGTGCTTCCCAGATAGTAAGTATATCGGGCGAAGCCATGGCATATCCGTATTCAAATCCAAGAACTCCGTATTCGGAAAGCAAAGAATTGTATATAGTAAAACGTGAATTGTTTGTGCTTATTTTCGAAAGAGGCACATATTCTTTTTCCGAATCTTCAAGTGTTATCACTGCATGCCTTTGTGAGAATGTCCCTCTTTTTGAATCCTGTCCGCTGAATCGAACGGAATTGCCTTCATTAAGCAAAGAAGCAAAAGCAAGTTGTTCGGCTAATGCCCAATCTATTTTACCCGGACTATTAAGCATGTTTCTTCTGTCCAGAATAACTTTAATGATCTTCCTGAATAAATTAACATCCTTAGGAATCTCAGTAATAGCATTGCCAAGCGAAAGCAGAGTTTCTTTATTTATGTTTGTTGAAGGTGATTGGTCAAAATCATTGGCCGACGCACGACGCAAATGCGTCCATTTTTCACATAGGAAAGGAAAGATATGTTCTTTCTGAATTTGCATGGATTCGGAGAAACGCTCTTCCATCAATGTATGCAGGCATTGTTCAATTGATTTTTCAACAGAAGCATCAATGATATTTTCTGCCACCAGCTTTTCTATATAAATGGCAGCTGGGTCGGGGTGCTTTTCAATAAGTTTGTAAAGTAATGGTTGTGAATAACGTGGTTCATCGCCTTCGTTATGCCCAAACCTTCTATACCCAAGCAAGTCAATAAAAATATCGCGATGAAACTTCTGCCTGAATTCAACGGCAAGCTGTAGCACATAAACCACCGCTTCCACATCATCAGCATTCACATGAAAGACCGGTGAACGTAATGTTTTCGCCACATCGGTGCAATATGTGCTGGAACGTCCATCAAGGTAATTAGTGGTAAAGCCAAGCTGATTGTTTATGACAAGGTGTATGCTTCCGCCAGTTTTATATCCTTCCAGTTGCGACATCTGCAATACTTCATAAATAATGCCTTGCCCTGCAAGTGAGGCATCACCATGAATAAGTACCGGAATTAATTTGTTGTTATCCCCGCTATAATCATTATCGATCTTGGCTCTTGCTATGCCTTCAAGCACCGGGTTGACGGATTCAAGGTGTGATGGATTGGGAACAAGTCCCAAATGTATCTTCTTTCCATCTTTTGTTGTTGTTTCAGATGAATGCCCCAGATGATATTTTACATCACCCAATAAATAACTTTCATCAAAATCAAGACTGCGGAATTCACTGAAAATATTTTCAAAGGCTTTGTGCAATATATTGGCAAGAACATTCAGCCTTCCGCGATGTGCCATTCCTATGATAAAATCTTCTGCTCCGAGTGTTGTTCCTGTTTCAATTAAGGTAGTGAGTGCAGGAATCAGCGTTTCACTTCCGCTTAATGAGAAACTTTTCTGTCCGGGGAATTTAGTATGAATGAACTTTTCGAAGACAACAGCTTCCGAAAGCTTTTCAAGTATATGCAACTTCTGGCTTTTATTGAAAGTTGGAGTATTTCTGCATCCTTCCATTTTTTGTTTAAGCCATTCAGTGATTTCTGGTGTGCGTATATACATGTATTCCACACCAATTGAGCGGCAATAGGTTTGTTGCAGGTGAGCCAATATATCTTCAAGAGTTGCATCGCCAATTCCAATCTCATTTCCTGCTTTAAAAACAGTTAAAAGGTCTTTCTGTTCAAGTCCGAAATTCTCAATATCAAGAGTAGGGGAGTATTGGCGGCGAATTCTTACAGGGTTTGTCTTAGTGAACAAATGTCCACGTTGCCTGTAAGCCAGAATAAGGTTCATCACTTTGAATTCAGAAGGAAGTAAGGATACCTGTTCTCCTCCGTTGTAGTCGGTTTGACCTAATTCAAAACCTTCGAAGAATTTCTGCCAGCCGTAATCAACAGAAGAAGGATTGTCTTTGTATTTCTTAAACAAATCCTCTAACTGTCCAATATCAGTATTGTTAATGTATGATAGATTATCCATTTTTTAAGAGCAAGAAGCAAAGTTAAGAAAATAAATTATTCGTTCATCACAAATGAAATAGAAGAAAGGGTTTGTAACTTGAATTAATTAAAGACGCAATTGCTGTCAGGCAGCATAATTTATTATCTCGATACCTGTTTTCATAATTTCAGCTACAACAGGATTGGATGATTGAAAATCGCGTAAACTAAATGGATGGGGTTCAATAAATAAATCCTCATTTCTTCTCATTTTCATTAACTCGATCTGGGTGTCAATTATATCATTAACAGTGGCGAAAATGATTGCTATGTCAATATCGCTATCAGCATGATTAGTTCCTTTGGCAAAAGAGCCAAATAAAATTGCTCTTTCTACATGGTATTTCTGGTTTACAAGGGCAATATATTTTGATGCAATATTTAAAGCTTCCCTTTTATCCATTTTCTTATTTTTTTAATATTTTCAATCCATTCAGAAGTAAAATCAAAGGTACATTTCATATAGAATGCTTGTTTATAGCTTTCATAGCGGGCATTCAAATTAAAGGTTGTTATAGTGTCAAGCCAGTCATAATGTAAATCCTGAAATTCTATATTCGATAATTTTGCAAGCCTTCGTAAATCGTGTGTAAATGGAGGATGTTGTGCAGTGGTTTTTACTACTCCTGCTTTCAATAATCTTTCAATAACAATATGGCCGATGAATAATGCCCAATGATAATCTTTGGTTTTGAATAAATGCTTCATTGTATTGTAATCCTTATCGGATGTTTCAATCCAATGTGCTATTGTTTTCTCAATATCAATTTTTTCATCATCCATATTACAAAAATACATTTTTTTACTAAAATAAAAAATCCTACCGCCATGATAGTAGGATTTTTTATTCGATCGTACAATAAAATTCAACTTTCCACTTGATAGAGGAAAGTCAAAAAACGAAATATTCCGATATTATTCTGGGTGAATTGCTTCAACCGGGCAAACATCAGCGCAAGCGCCACAATCGGTGCAAACATCCGGGTCAATCTTATAGATATCGCCTTCTGATATTGCTTCAACCGGACATTCATCTATGCAAGAACCGCAAGCAGTACAATCTTCATTAATTTTGTAAGCCATTTTTATGTAGTTTTAGTTATTATTTTGCTGCAAATATATTCGGTTAAAAGTATTTAAGAAAATATTTTATTAAAAAAATAATAATTTTTATTACCGGGGGCCATTTAGGTGTAAGGAACTGTTTCTCTAATTGTTTTATTGTTATAGTATTAACAGTAAAAAGCGGTTGTTTTTAATCTCGGAAAAAAAAGTGATGAAAATCAATCCTTCACTTTAAAAAACCATTTAACTTCGCAAAAATTTTAATTCTAAATATTATTTATATGACTGAAAAGAAAAATACTGTTGTCGAACTGGAAGATGCAGTGGTTCGATTTGCAGGAGATTCGGGCGATGGGATGCAGCTTGTAGGTAATTTGTTTGCTGATGCTGCAGCATTATTCGGCAACGAAATTGCTACTTTTCCTGATTATCCAGCCGAAATTCGTGCCCCGCACAATACAGTGGCAGGAGTTTCCGGGTTCCAGACCAGGATTAGTTCAAAGAAGATATTTTCTTCTGGAGACCTTGCCGACCTCTTGGTGGCAATGAATCCAGCCTCACTAAAATCGAACCTGAAATGGGCTAAGAAGGGTGCATCAATTATTGTTGATACCGATTCTTTTGATGAAAAAACGATTGTGAAAGCTGGTTACGATAAGAATCCGCTTGACGATAGCAGTTTGAAAAGCTATAACTTGATCAAAGCTCCGATCACTTCTCTTGCCTGGGAAACTATTAAAGATATGGGCGCTGATCAGAAGACCGCTTATAAAACAAGGAACGTATTCGCTCTTGGCATTGCATATTTCCTCTTCAACCGCGATTTCAAAACAACAGATGAATTTTTTGAAAAGAAATTCAAAAAGAAACCTGCGATGATTGGCATAAACAAAGCAATCCTTAGAGCAGGTTATAATTTCGCTGATACGCTGGAAGTAATTCATTCTACATTCAAAGTACCTGCAGTTAAAAAAGTAGAAAAGGGAAAATACAGGAATATAACAGGTAATGTGGCTGCTGCATGGGGATTGTTAGCTGCTTCTGAAAATTCAGGAAGGCCTCTTTTCCTTGGCTCTTATCCTATTACACCTGCTACAGAAATACTGATGGAACTTGCACAGCATAAATCACTGGGAGCAAAAGTGTTTCAGGCCGAGGATGAAATTGCAGGTATTTGTTCGGCTATAGGCGCAAGCTATACCGGTGCTATGGCATGCACAACTACTTCCGGTCCTGGTTTATCATTAAAGTCGGAAGCTATAGGACTTGCTGTTATTACCGAATTGCCTCTTGTTATTGTAAATGTTCAGCGTGGAGGACCATCAACAGGTTTACCTACTAAGTCGGAACAAAGTGATTTGCTTCAGGCACTTTATGGCAGAAATGGCGAAGGCCCTGTTATTATAGTTGCAGCTTCCAGCCCTGCTGATTGCTTCTATGCAGCTTACGAATCAGCTAAGTTATCGCTGGAACACATGACACCTGCTATTTGCCTTACCGATGGCTATATCGGACAAGGCTCGGAAGTGTTCAAGATTCCTAAAGTAAAAGATCTTCCTGCTATCACTCCTCCAATGGCACAGGCTAATGATAAGGATTATCAACCTTACAAAAGAAATGCAGAAACATTGGTAAGGCAATGGGCTATTCCCGGTACAGAAGGATTGCGTCACAGGATAGGCGGATTGGAAAAGCTGGATGGTATCGGTACAGTTTCAATGGATCCGATGAATCACCAGAAGATGTGCGAATTCCGCGAAAAGAAAGTGGAGAAAGTTGCCGATTTTATTCCCGATCAGAAACTGATAGGCGATAAAAAGGGCGAACTGCTGGTAGTTAGCTGGGGCGGAACATTCGGTTCTGTTTTTTCAGCTGTTAAAGAAATGCAGGCCGAAGGGAAAAAGGTAAGTCTTGCTCATTTCAGGAATATTTGCCCTTTGCCAAAGAATACAAAACAAATACTAAGTAGTTTTGATAAGATACTTGTATGTGAACTGAATCTCGGACAATTTGTAAAATATCTGAGAATAAACTTCCCCGAAATCAAATACCATCAATATAATAAGATTCAGGGATTGCCATTTATGGTTAACGAACTTAAAGAGCAATTTAATAAATTATTAGAGGAGAAATAAGTCATGGAAGAAAATACAACAATTGAAAAATCAAGAGTGCCACTGTCGAAAGAAGATTTTGTCAGCGACCAGATGGTTAAATGGTGTCCCGGTTGCGGTGCACATGCTATCCTTTCTTCCGTAGCCAATGTTTTTCCAAAGATAGGCTACAAGAAAGAAAACTTTATGATGGTGTCCGGCATCGGATGTTCCTCGCGTTTTCCTTATTATGTAAATACTTACGGTTTTCATGGAATTCACGGGCGTGCCAATGCTATTGCTACCGGCGTTAAAATAGCCAACCCGCATTTAAGCGTTTGGGTGGCTACCGGCGATGGCGATTCGATGGCTATAGGCGGAAACCACTTTATTCATATCATCCGCAGGAATGTTGATTTGAATATCATGCTTTTCAACAACCAGATATATGGTTTAACCAAAGGCCAGTATTCGCCTACCACTGTTATGGGTACGGTAACCAAAACTTCCCCGCAGGGAACCATTGAACATCCTTTCAACCCCGGCGAACTTATACTTGGGGCTCAGGGAACTTTCTTTGCAAGAGTGGTTGATACCAATCCAAAACTGATGACTGAAGTAATGTTCGAAGCAGCCAAGCACGACGGCACTTCGGTGGTTGAAATACTACAGAACTGCGTTATTTTTGCCGATGGCGTTCACGAAGGAATTACCGCTAAGGATATCAAGGAAGATATGCAGCTTATACTTAAGAACGGCGAGCCTATGATATTCGGTAAGAATAAGGATAAAGGCATACGCCTGAAAGGCACTAAACTTGAAGTTGTTCAGATAGGTGTAAACAGTATTACTGAAGATGATCTGCTTGTTCACGACCAGTACGAGCAGGATCCCGGCATACACCTTATGCTGGCTAAAATGGCCTTACCTCATTATCCTGTTGCACTTGGCGTAATTCGTTCGGCTATGTTCCCCACTTACGACGATATGGTGGAAGAACAGATTGCCAAAGCTAAAGCAACTTCGCCCATAAAATGTGTTGATGACCTGCTTAACAGCGGCGATACCTGGGAAATTTAAAGAAGAAGGCAGTCAACAGGTAAACGGTAATCGGAAATTTGAAACTGGAAATTCATTGATATTAAGATATTATGAATTGCCATGACCTTTAGGTCGTGGGTAAATAATAATAGAAGAACAGGGGCTTTAGCCCAAAAAGTACAGTAGGCAGTCATTTATTGCCATTCATTGTCATTAGGTCATTAATTGTTATATAATGGGAACGCGGATGACACTGAAAATGCTGATTTACACTGATTTAAAAAAGGTCTAACCAACCTTCTTTTGTCAGGTAATTACCAAAACTTTTGCATCAAGTTGAACGGACTTGATATCAAGTTGAATGGACTTTGCATCAAGTCGGATGGACTTTGCACAAGGTACAAACAGTTTTGCATCAAGTTGCGCGGACTTGGCATCAAGTTGAAACGACTTGGCATCAAGTTGAACGTACTTGACACCAAATTGAGTAAACTTTTGCATCAAGTTGAACGGACTTGGTATCAAGTTGAATGTACTTGGCATCAAGTCGCGCGGACTTTGCATCAAGTCGGACCGACTTGGTATCAAGTTGAACGTACTTGATGCATTCCCGTTCGTACTTGATCGGGTTCTGATTTCAGATTACACCAATAAAATTACGGTAATACCTAAGGAATTTGCGGAGTAAACGGGTAGGGAGGTGGGAAAACTACCTGTCCGGTGGGTTGGCATCTATTTTCTCTATAATAGTTTCCCTTTTTTAATGATGCAGCGAAGAATAATATTGTAATTTTGAGGAAATAATTGAGTACAAATTAAAAAGATTATGGAAGATGAATTAAATCCTTATAAGCAAATTGATAATGTTTTAGAATTTATCATTGAACAAAGAACCCCTCCATATACTAGTTTTTCAGAAATAGATAAAAAATTTGGCACTTCTATAAAATCAAAGGAATCAATAGAGATATTATTTGAGCTTGAAAATAGTAAATATATATTCAAAGAAATACGTGCAAATATTGCATTTTATTATTCAACTTTTAGCGGAAGAATGTTTTATTTGAGTGGTGGTTATCAAGGTGTAAAATTAAGGCAAGAGCATGCTATTGCTATAGAATTGCAGGACAAAAAAACTCAAGAAAATAGAGAAAAACAGATGGATGTATTAACAAAGATAAATCTTGCGAATCAGGAATTGAATACAACTCTGAATATTGAGGTCGTAAAAATTCAGAAACAGATGAAAATAATTCAGATTTGGATTGCAACAGGGACTGGTATTGCTGCTCTATATTACGTAATTCAGATTTTAAAGCATTTCTATTGGCTTGGATGCTTTCTATATTAATTATAATGCAAGGTTTAACATTCTTTTGGATTTATTAAAATACTATACTTTCCCCCGTTTGGCGTAGGTTATAGCTATTTTAATTTTCATATAGCAGTTAAGAAATTTGTAAAAGAATAGGCCGTAAGCAAACTTTGCGGACTTTGGGTTAAACTTTTCTTTTTTATTTCACGCTAAGGCGCAAAGACGCTAAGAAACAAACGAACAATTGAACATTCGAGCAATCGAATTAAGAACTGCATACTGCTGCTGCTACTGCTTACTATAATTGCGGCTATTAGTTATAATGCCCTTTGCAACTGATAATAATAATTTCGTTTTTCGGGGATATTTGATAAACCAGGCGGTCTTTAGCATTAATGCGCCTCGACCAAAAGCTAGCAAGTTCGTATTTCAGTGGTTCGGGTTTACCAAGCCCTGTGTAAGGATGATGGTCAATATCGTTTATAAGCTCATTAATTTTCCCGAATATCTTTATATTGCTATGAGCCCATGCCTCATAATCTTTCCGGGCTATTGAAGCAAAAATAACAGCTCTCATTTTTTTAAAAGGGATTTGCTGTATTTCTTAAATTCATCGCCGGTAAAACGAACAAGGTTTTTATTATGCTTCACTTCTTCTATCGCTTCCATCAGGTGTGCGCGGTTTTTAGGGCTTTTAAGCAATAATTCCGTTTCATCGTTTATTACATCCGTAACGGTAATTTCAATTTCACGCTTATTGAATAATTTTTTCAATGAAGCTAAAAATTTATTATCAATTTCAGAGGCTTTAAGCCTGAATATAGTTTCCATAATCAATATTTTTTACAAAATTACATAATCTTTATAAACTTTCAACATCAAACCTTGCAAACTTGCCTTTCCTGCCAATTACCGCTGCCTGCTTCACTCAATTATATTTTCTATTTGCTGTTAGCTGTCATCTGTTTTCTATTAAAGAGTTTCGTTAATGCGAAGCCTTTTTTTATAATTTTACATTTTATTAATCCTATAAAGATGCAACCCCGCCTTCTCCAGTTTATTAAACAGGAAAAATTGTTCAATACCAGCCGCCGCATACTTGTTGCTGTTAGTGGCGGCATGGATTCTGTTTTGCTTCTGCATTTATTGTACGAAGCCGGTTTCACGGTAGCTGTGGCACATTGCAACTTTCAACTCAGGGGTCGGGAATCCGATGGCGACGAAACCTTCGTTAGCCAGCTTGCAGATGAACTCGATATCCCTTACCACCTTAAAAGGTTCAACACTGCCGCTTATGCTGAAGATAAAAAGATTTCCATACAAATGGCTGCCCGCGATCTGCGATATGCCTGGTTTGAAGAAGTAAGGATAAAGAATGGCTACGATGTTATTGCAGTTGCTCATCACAGGGACGATGAAGTTGAAACATTTTTTATCAATCTAATTCGCGGCAGCGGCATAGCCGGGTTGCATGGAATTAAGCCTGTGGCAGGGAATATAGTCCGTCCTCTGATGTTCACCGACAGGCTTGAAATTGAAGCTTACGTTAAAAAGAACAAGCTTAAATACCGCGAAGACAGCAGCAATGCTTCGCTAAAATATATGCGGAACAAGATTCGCCATCAGTTACTTCCCCTGATGAAAGAGCTGAATCCCGATATTGAAAAGACAGTTAAAGTAGAGATTGAACGATTAAAGCAGCTTGAATGCCTGTTCCTTGAAATGGTGGAGGAAAAAGAGAAAAGAGATAGTTGTGCAGCCTGCCAATCCGCCTGCCGTCAGTCTGAGGAGTCCCGCTTTCCTTCGAGACGCTTCGCTCCTCAGGATGACGCGGGACGTCTCGAAGACAGGGCAGGAGGGAAGCCTTGTTAAATTTGACATTAAGAAGATACTTGCACTTTCGCAGAAAGAATTATTCCTTTATGAATTGCTGAAACCTTATGGCTTTTCAGGCGACATCATTGCAACTATATGCAAAAGTCTGAAAGGCGAAACCGGAAAACAATTCTTTTCCTTAACGCACAGACTGCTTAAGGACAGGTTGCAACTGATAGTTTCGCCTATAGTGGAAATTGAAACCAAACAAGATTTTATTGTTACCGAAGGCTATAAAGAACTGAAAGAACCCATTCATCTTAAATTCAAAACCATTAATATTACCAAGGATTTTGAAGTAAAGATTAAAGATAAGTCTATCGCAATGTTTGATGCCGCTAAGTTTAAATTCCCTCTCACCATTCGTAAATGGGAGAAAGGCGATTTCTTTTATCCTTTTGGCATGCGCGGCAAAAAGAAACTCAGCGATTTCTTTACCGACAGCAAATTTTCGCTGATAGATAAAGAAAATACCTGGCTGCTTTGCAATGGTAATGATATTATGTGGATTATCGGTAGCAGGACAGATAACAGGTATAGGATAACTTCATCGACTAAAAAAGTTTTTGTTGCTGAAGTAATTGGGAATAATATTTAACTTTGCATGTGTAATAATGAATGAGTACATGATGTTACATAGAATAGAACTTAACCGCAAAGAACACAAAGGAAAGATACGCAGAGAACGCAAAGAAGGGAATTTCTTAGTGCTCTTTGCGAGAAACTTTGCGCCCTTTGCGGTAAAAATTAATTTACGTAATATCAGTATATAAATGAATTCAAATCTATTTGCATGAAAACTAAATATCTTATAATTTTCCTGCTGTTGTTTATTGGCAACCTTGCTTTCTCGCAGGTATTGAAGCCGGTTAAATGGACATTCAGCAGTTCGAAAGTAAACGACTCGACTGTGAATTTGTACATGAAAGCCACTATCGACAAGAGCTGGCATATATACTCGCAGTTCATTTCCGGCGATGGCCCCATTCCAACTACTTTCACGTTTGATAAGAATAACGGTTATATTCCCGTAGGTAAAGTTTACGAACCCAAGGCAATTGAAGAGTACGACAAGAACTTCGAAATGAAGTTGAAATATTTCGAGAATACTGTTACTTTTATTCAGCAGATAAGGATAGTTTCCACAAAAGCTTTTAAGGTTAAAGGCTCATTGAACTTCATGTCGTGCAATGATAAATCCTGCCTTCCTCCTGATGATGTTCCCTTTACTTTCGATGTTGACGGCTACTCAAAATCTGTTGGCACGCCTGTTAAAGATATAAAAGATACACTTAAGAAATCTAAATCAGATTCTGTTTCACCGGGAGCGAAGAAAGATACTTCAGGAACGATAACACCCACTTGTACGCCCTGCACCAATGCCGAAGACAGGCTTTCATTATGGCTTGTATTTTTTCTGTCGCTCCTTCCAGGCTTTATTGCAATCTTCACACCCTGCGTGTTCCCTATGGTACCAATGACGGTATCTTTTTTTTTGAAAGGGAGTGAGAACCGCCGTCGTGCATTTTTTCAGGCCGTATTTTATGGTGTTTCTATCATTTTAATTTCCACTGTTCCTATCGCTCTGCTTATAGGCATCTCATATCTGTTCGGGAAAGGAACTGTAACAGCCGATGTGTTCAATTGGGTTTCTACGCACTGGATACCAAATATTTTGTTCTTCCTTATTTTCTTTTTGTTTGCAGCTTCATTCTTCGGGATGTTTGAAATAGTTCTTCCCAGCAAACTGACAAATAAGATGGATGCAAAGGTTGACAAAGGCGGATGGCTTGGTCCGTTTTTTATGGCTTTTGTGCTTGTACTTGTTTCATTTTCCTGCACAGGCCCTATAGTTGGCGCTGTTGTAGTTGAGTCTTCTTCGGGAGGTAATATCTGGCACCCAATTGTTGCTATGCTTGGCTTCTCCACAGCTTTTGCTTTGCCATTTGCCATTTTCGCTTATTTCCCTTCCCTGCTAAGTAATTTGCCGAAATCTGGAGGATGGTTGAATTCTGTAAAGGTTTCACTTGGTTTTATTGAACTTGCACTTGGGTTGAAGTTCCTTAGTGTTGCCGATCAAACATATCACTGGCGCATCCTCGACCGCGAAGTGTTTCTTGCTATGTGGATAGTTATATTCTTTTTAATGGGTGTTTACCTGCTTGGGAAGCTTAAGTTTCCTCACGACAGTGAAATGAAATTCCTAAAGTTTCCGCGACTTTGCATTGCCATTATTGTGTTTTCATTTGTGATGTATATGATACCCGGCATGTTCGGCGCACCATTAAAGATGCTTTCAGGCTGGCTTCCTCCTGAAACCACACAGGATTTCGATATTAATGCCATAGTAAGGCAGCAGGTTGAAACGGCAGCAATGATGGGCAACACAAAGACAGATGAAGAGCTTTGCGATATGCCAAAGTTTGCAGATTTTCTTTCACTTCCTCATGGTTTAAAAGGCTATTTCGATTTTGAGCAGGGGATGAAATGTGCAAGAGCGAAGAACAAACCAGTATTCCTCGATTTTACCGGTCATGGTTGTGTGAATTGCCGTAAAATGGAAGAGAATGTTTGGTCTGACCCTCGTGTATTAAAGATGCTAAAGGAAAAATTTGTCATTATCACCCTTTATGTTGATGATAAAAAGGAGCTGCCTGAATCAGAGTGGGTAACCTCTACTTATGACGGGAAAATTAAAAAGAGTATTGGTAAAAAATATGCCGATTTTGAAATAACACATTATAATATTAATGCACAACCTTTCAATGTGCTGCTTGATGACAGGGCTGATACGCTTTGTATGCCCATAGGCTATAACAGTGATGTGGAGAATTTTGTGTCCTTCCTTGAAAAAGGATTGAAAGAATTTGATAAAAGACAGGCTGCTAAGAAAAAGGAGTAAGCTTTAACATTTGTGTATTGAATTAATGTTATTTTTGCGGCAATCTAATTAACTGCTTATCCACTTCGTTCAAGTAAAATGAAATATAAATAGATTACTATATAAAAAGATTAAAAACGTGAAATTAAGTTTACCACATAGTATCATAGGTACATAGGCTTCACATAGATTCAATAAGGACGATGAAGCAATTGGTATTATCGGGCTATGTGTTTTACTATGTTTCTACTGTGCCTATGTGGTAAAGTAAACTTGTTTAAAGGAGATAAGCAGTAAAATCTAACTGCTTATCCACTTCGGTCAAGTAAAATGAAATATAAATAGATTACTATATAAAAAGATTAAAAACGTGAAATTAAGTTTACCACATAGTATCATAGGAACATAGGCTTCACATAGATTCAATAAGGACGATGAAGCAATTGGTATTATCGGGCTATGTGTTTTACTATGTTTCTACTGTGCCTATGTGGTAAAGTAAACTTGTTTAAAGGAGATAAGCAGTTCTAATTATTATAATATTGAGAAAACAAGGAATGGCTAAAATGCAAGCAATCCATACTATTAATGGCATGAAATATATACTAATTCTTACTGTAAGCACTTTCCTTTTAAGTTCATGCACTTATATCAGGGATTTACATATTGTTTGCAAGAATAAAAAAGGTGTAATTTCGGCCAACAGGTCAAATGTTCCGGCTCCTGTTCTGCAATCATTCAAAACTGCTTATCCTTCTGTTAACGATGAAAAATGGTTTGAACTTAACAGCAAAACCTTTGCTTCCGTTCAAAAAAAGGAAATGCACTTATTTAATGCCGATGGCGAAAAGTTCCAGGATATTAAAATGGATACTATTCCTTACGGCGTTCTTGTCTTGTTTACTGCAAAATATCCCGGCATTTCGTACCGCAGGTGTTATAAGATAGCCAGGTATTCCTATGCAGTGCTTTTCGATAAAGATAATAGCCCTAACCTCACTTTTTATCATTACCGCAGTACGGGTATTGATGAAGAACACGACTACGATGATAATGCCGACGTCAACATGGATAACCAGGACCTTTGGTGGGATAACGACAGGGTGGACGAAAAGTAGTATTTTTAGTCTCTAATTCCCCATCTTTCCCTAAATCTTGTTCGTTTTGTTAACGTTCATGTAAAGAATGTCTCCAATCATTGGACTAATGTCTCTAATCAAATAGACAATGTCTCCAACGGAATAGACAATGTCTCCAACGGAATAGACAATGTCTCCAACGGAATAGACAATGTCTCCAACGGAATAGACAATGTCTCCAACGGAATAGACAATGTCTCCAACGGAATAGACAATGTCTCCAACGGAATAGACAATGTCTCTAACGGAATAGACAATGTCTCCAACGGAATAGACAATGTCTCCAACGGAATAGACAATGTCTCCAACGGAATAGACAATGTCTCCAACGGAATAGACAATGTCTCCAACGGAATAGACAATGTCTCCAACGGAATAGACAATGTCTCCAACGGAATAGACAATGTCTCCAACGGAATAGACAATGTCTCCAACGGAATAGACAATGTCTCCAACGGAATAGACAATGTCTCCAACGGAATAGACAATGTCTCCAACGGAATAGACAATGTCTCCAACGGAATAGACAATGTCTCCAACGGAATAGACAATGTCTCCAATCAAATAGACAATATCTCCAATCATTGGAACAATATCTAAAATCGGAAAGACTTGCTTCTATATTGCAGTTTTAATAAGGGAAAAGGAAGGTATAATAAAGAAAGAAATTTGTTTTACCTTTGTGAGAAGATATTTTTATGCTAAAATCCTTGGTTAAAGTAAATACTGAAAATGATTTCTGATAATTACGGGAGTAATTATTAACTGATGTTACGCAATAAAATAACCGTCCCGATTTTATCGGGATAAACTCCGACCACAGAGAAAATTAATCGCAGAGATACGCAGAGAAATATAATGACAGAAAAACGAAAATAGATAAATTAGTATTAACTCAGCGGTTCTCTGTGTAAAACCTCAGCGAACTCAGCGGTTAAAAATTAAAATGTGTTTCTGCGTAACATGAGTTATTAAAAAAACAATGTCCAATAAAAATATAATGCCGCAAACTGAGAATTTATTCCGCTCCCTTTTGAACAAAGAAGTTTATGCCACAGGGCAGGTTAAAAGCTTTGCTGCGGGTAGTATAATTCAGGATTTCAATTCTTATATCAGGTCTATTCCAATAGTTATAAAAGGTAGTATCAAAGTAATAAGGACTGACGAAGAAGGCAGGGAGATATTGCTTTACTACATTCGCCCCGGCGAAAGCTGCATCATGTCGTTGCTTGCTGGCATGCATAACGACACAAGTAAGATAAAAGCCATAGTGGAAGAAGATGCCGAAGTGCTTTTAATTCCTGTTGATAAAGCAAGCAGTTGGATAAAGGAATTCCCCGAATGGACCGATTTTATTTTCACCCTTTACCAGAAACGTTTCGAAGAGCTCCTTGACGTGGTAAATGCCGTTGCTTTTCAGAAAGTGGATGTCCGTTTGCTTCACCTGCTTAAACAAAAATCATCATTATATCAGTCGAAAGAAATTTCTGTAACTCACCAGAAGCTTGCCGATGAGCTTGGCATCAGTCGCGAAGCTACAAGCAGGGTGCTTAAACAAATGGAAAATGAAAAGCTAATTTCACTTTCGCGAAATAAAATCACCCTTCTGTAACCTATATCACTGAAAAGTATTTTTGCGCACTGTAATTTTGTCCCCGGAATGTAAAACGTTTGAAGGTTCATGTAGTATTATATGAATTGATACAGCAGCATTCTGAACATAAATGAAATTGTAAAACTTAAAAAATCTAACTGCTTATCCACTTCGTTCAAGTAAAATGAAATATAAATAGATTACTATATAAAAAGATTAAAAACGTGAAATTAAGTTTACCACATAGTATCATAGGTACATAGGCTTCACATAGATTCAATAAGGACGATGAAGCAATTGGTATTATCGGGCTATGTGTTTTACTATGTTTCTACTGTGCCTATGTGGTAAAGTAAACTTGTTTAAAGGAGATAAGCAGTAAAATCTATTAAAATGCTTAAATCAATTAAAAGTTTGTTTGGTCTGGAAAAGACCGATTATGCACAATTAGTGAAAGACGGTGCAATAATATTAGATGTAAGAAGCAAAGGCGAATATGCCGGCGGACATATTAGGGACTCGGTAAATATCTCTGTCAATCAGCTTGAGAGTAACCTCAATAAGTTTAAGGATAAGAATAAAACTATCATTACCTGTTGTGCATCGGGCATGCGCAGTGCATCAGCTAAAAGTATATTAAAAGCAAATGGATACACCAATGTACATAATGGAGGTTCATGGTTTAGTCTGCAAAATAAAATCAGGTAATATGGAAGCACATTTTTACAACATAGATGTTGAGTGGAAACAAGAACGAAGAGGAGTGGTATGTTCGCCGGAATTGAATATGGAAGGAGGAATTTGTATAGAAGTTGCAACACCGCCCGAATTCCCAAAAGGGATACCCGGAATATGGTCGCCTGAACATTTATTTACAGCAGCAGTTAGCAGTTGCCTGATGACAACCTTTTTATCTATAGCTGAAAATTCAAGACTAGAATTTGAACACTTTAGTTGTAAATCAAAAGGTAAGCTGGAACAAGTAGAAGGCAAGCTCCTGATGAATGAGATAGTACTTGAACCAACGGTAATCATTGTTGATGAAAAAGATCGTGAGAAGGCAGAACGGATATTACAAAAATCGGAAGCGGCATGTTTGATATCGAATTCAGTGAAATCAAAAATTACCATGTTACCAATTATCAAAGTCAAATAAAGAATAATGAATATCTGATGTTACGCAATAAAATAACCGTCCCAATTTTATCGGGATAAACTCCGTCCACAGAGAAAATTAATCGCAGAGATACGCAGAGAAATATAATTTATCTGAAAAACGAAAATAGATAAATTAGTATTAACTCAGCGGTATCTCTGTGATTAATCTTCTCTGCGAACTCAGCGGTTAAAAATTAAAATGTGTTTCTGCGTAACATCAGTGAATATCTAATAATAAATTAAAGGTTTCGCATATTGCAAGACCTTTTCTTGTTTAAAATAACATTAAAACATGTAAAAAATATTAGAGCGGATGATAAAACATGGGGTATGTTGATAAAATATTGAAAAAAATACAATTTGCCCCCTCTTATTTTCGGTATATTTGTCAAAAAATATAAATTTATGACAACCTTCCGCAAAGAAGCTCTTAAAATTGCCCTTACACGTTCATCGCAACCAGTCACAGATAAACAATACAAGATTTCTGACATTTTCGGATGCAATGTTTTTAGCAGTGAAGCTATGCGCGAACATCTCCCTTCCGAAATATTCGAAAACCTAATGCAGGTAATTAACAAGGGTGGTGGGATTGACCGTAGAATAGCCGATCATGTGGCTGCTGCAATGAAAGCATGGGCATTAAGCAAAGGTGCCACACATTATACGCATTGGTTTCACCCTTTAAATGGCGCTACTGCTGAAAAACATGATGCTTTCTTTTCTTCGTCCGATGGCGGTGCACGTTCTATTGCCCGTTTTGAAGGAAGCCAGCTTATACAACAGGAGCCCGATGCTTCAAGTTTTCCCAGCGGTGGCATAAGGAATACTTTTGAAGCAAGGGGATATACAGCTTGGGATCCTACTTCACCTGCGTTTGTGTATAATGGAACGCTTTGTATACCTACAATTTTTGTTTCTTATACTGGGGAGTCACTCGATTATAAAACGCCTTTGCTTAAGTCAGTTAGTGCATTAGATAAAGCTGCTGTAGATGTATGTCAATACTTTGATAAGAATATTGCGAAGGTCTTTCCAACACTGGGCTGGGAACAGGAATATTTCCTTATTGATGAAGCACTGTATCTTGCCCGTCCCGACCTAATACTTACAGGTAGAACGTTGTTGGGTAATGCTTCAGCCAAAGATCAGCAGATGGAAGATCATTATTTTGGCTCTATCCCTGAACGCGTCACGCTTTACATGAAAGAGTTTGAATTTGAGGCATGGAAGCTTGGCATTCCGGTTAAAACCAGGCATAACGAAGTTGCCCCTAACCAGTTTGAGCTTGCACCTGTTTTTGAGGAAGTTAACCTTGCAATTGATCATAACCAGCTTATAATGGATTTGATGGAACGCATTGCGCGAAAACATAATTTTCGTGTTTTGTTTCATGAAAAACCTTATGCCGGTGTTAACGGAAGCGGTAAGCACAATAACTGGAGTATGGCGACTGATACAGGAAAGAACCTTTTGAGCCCAGGTAAAACTCCTAAGACCAATTTACAGTTCCTTACATTCTTTATCAATACAATCAAAGCAGTTCACGATCATGCCGACCTTGTAAGAGCGGCTGTTGCCACTGCAGGCAATGAACACAGGTTGGGTGCTAATGAAGCTCCGCCTGCCATAATTTCTGTGTTCATTGGTGAGCAGCTAACCCGTGTGTTGAGCGATATTGAGAAGAAAGTGAAAAAGGAAAAAATGTCGCCCGACGAAAAAACAAATCTAAAACTAAACATTGGCAAGATTCCTCAAATAATTTTTGATAATACCGACCGTAACCGCACTTCGCCCTTTGCTTTCACCGGCGATAAGTTCGAGTTTCGTCCAGTTGGAGCAAGTGCAAACTGTTCTTCGTCCATGATAGTGCTTAATACTATCGTAGCAAATCAGTTGGCACAATTTAAGCAAGAGGTTGATAAAAAGATAAATGACGAGACAGATAAAGATGAGGCAATTTTTAAAGTTCTTCGTAATTATATCAGCAGCTCTAGGAATATACTTTTCGAGGGAAATGGTTACAGTGAGGAATGGGTAACGGAAGCGGAAAAACGCGGCCTGCCAAATGTTAAGGATACTCCTTCTGCTCTTGATGCATATATAAGCATTAAATCAAAGAAACTGTTTGCAGATGCTAACATATTTAACGAACGTGAGATTGAAGCACGTTATGTTATCATGCACGAAATGTATACCAAAATGCTTCAGATTGAAGCCCGTGTGCTTGGTGACCTTGCCCTTAACCATGTTATTCCAACTGCGCTGAAATATCAGAACCTCCTGCTTGAAAACGTTAACGGATTGAAGAATATACTTCATGCCGAAGAATACCGTAAGCAAAGCGCTTACCAGATCGACCTGATTACTGATATTTCTACCCGTGTTGATGCCGTGCGCAACCTTGTCCATGATTTGATTGAAGCCAGAAAGAAAGCAAATGTTATGGACGATTACAAGCAAAAAGCAGTGGAGTATAGCGAGAATGTTAAGTCTTACTTTGAACAGATAAGGCAGCATGTGGATAAGCTAGAAATACTGATTGACGATGAGCTATGGCCCTTGCCAAAGTACAGGGAAATGATGTTTGTCAGATAGTTGAGAGGATAAGAATCAGTAATCCTCCGATTCTTTCAGAGAGTTTGTAAATCCATATCAAAAATCTTTGATATCTTGGTTTCATTGAATCCCAGCTTCAGATAAAATTCGTGCGATCTTGTCCTTGTAACGTTGCATCTAACGCGGAGTTTATTAATACTTTTCCCTTTGCACCATAATTTGACTTTTTCAACCAGTTGCTTACCAATGCCCTGTCCGCGAAAACGCTCATCAACCACTAAACCGCTTATCTCATAAAATGGCGATGATTCAATGCGAGCAGAAAGCATAACATGTATCCATCCAATGATCTCATTAGCAGAAACAACGACAAAACCGCAATTGTCTGGGAATTTCTTTAACAGCAGTATTCTTTCTTTTGTTTCTTCCTCAGTTGATTGATAACCAAATTGCCCTGCAAGTTTGGCAATGCTACCCGCATCTTCAATGCTCAATTCTCTAATTTGTAGATTCATTATAAATCTCTTTGAATTATAATTCTATGTCCTTTGGTAAAGGTATATAATTCTCTTGAAATCTCTTTAGTGTTAACTTAATTTATTTTCTCTTTAAGGCAACCCAATAGGTATTTTGCATGTCTTTATAATCATTGTAATAGATTATGAATAGTGCCCTAATAATAAAATATGTTTTAATTGGTTTGTAACTTTGATCAATAATCTCCGTTTAAGAATTAATGTATTAATAATAAGCGTGTTCTTCTTCCTGAAAAATATAAATAAGCGTTTCAGTATTAGCCCAATGCTGATAGTATTATTTATTATAATTTCAGTTAATCATGCTTCAGCACAACTTGCTGTAAGCACAGCAATGACACCCCAACAGCTTGTTCAGAATGTTCTTGTCGGTGGGGGGATAACTGTAAGCAATGTTACATACACAGGCAATACGGATGCTATCGGAAGTTTTACTGGCGGTGCTGGCACTAATTTAGGTATGGCAAATGGAATTGTCATGTCAACAGGGATGGTGGATGGTACTGGTACTAATGGAGAGTATCCAATAGGATCTCCCGCTTCTAATGTTAATTCATTGATATTTAGTAATTCTCCTTGCCATGACCCACAACTTATTTCAATCGCGACAGACAGTATTTATGATGAAGCCATACTTCAGTTTGATTTTATTCCCCAGTCTGATACAGTCAGATTTAGATATGTGTTTGCCTCGGAGGAATATCCAATGTACGTAAATTCGCCGTTTAATGATGTTTTCGGTTTTTTTATATCTGGTATAAATCCTGCAGGTGGTAATTATTCAAATAAAAATATTGCATTAATTCCGGGAACTAATACTCCTGTTTCCATTAATAATGTAAATGATGGACAGAGTTGGTCAGGCCCTCCTACAGGCCCTTGCAGGAATTGTGCATATTACGTGAATAATTTTTCTGGGACAACGATAGTCTACAATGGGTTTACTACTGTGTTGACTGCATCCTGCAAAGTGACTCCTTGCACAACCTATCATATCAAGCTTGGGATAGCGGATGTTGGTGATGCATCATGGGATTCGGCAGTATTTCTTGATGCAAATAGTTTTTCAGCAGATGCATTGCAAACAACGGTTACATACACTTCAAGTCTTGACACTATGGCAATAGAAGGTTGCAGCAGTGCAATTGTAAGTTTCCTCCTGCAAAGTCCCGCAACATCTCCTTATGTTATTAATTATACAATAGGCGGCACAGCTACCAATGGTGTTGATTATCCTTTAATTCCAATCAGTGATACAATTCAAACAGGACAGGATTCGGTAGCTTTAGTAATTTCTCCCATTATCGGAGGACTCCCTGACAGTATTAAAACTGTTACTATAACAGTTCAGGCTTCAGCTTGCGGAAGCCCGGTAGTTTATACAGTATATATCAAACGCAGTTCGCCTTTGATTGCTGATGCAACAGGAGATACCACCGTTTGCTTAGGCGGTCAGGCCACGCTTATTTCATCAGCAAGCGGGGGAAATCAGCCTTACAACTTTTCATGGAGTAATGCTGCCGGAAACACTAATTCAGTTGTTGTAAGTCCTACTGTTACTACCAACTATGTTGTTACTATTAGTGATGCATGCGGTGTTACAGCGACAGATGCAGTGTTGGTTTATTATGCAACTACCAATGCAACTATTTGTAATGACACCACTATATGCCCCGGAGGTACAGCTGTCCTTACTGCGGGCGGGGGAATAGCATATCACTGGAGCAATAATGTATTCACTGCTGTTAATCCTGTCAGCCCGCTCAGAACTACAAGGTATTATGTAAGTGTTACCGATGCATGTAAAGGGTATGACTCTGTTACCGTTTTTGTTAACCCTCCTCCCAATATTATTGCTACAGACACTCCTGATTCAATATGTATAGGCGAAAGCAGTTCGCTTTTTGTATCGGGAGGGATTTCCTATATATGGTCGTCGAGCCCATTTGATTCAAGTCTTATTGGACAGCAAACTCTTGCCAATCTTGTTGTTCGTCCGTCCGTAACCACAGTATATACCGTTACCGGAACGAATAACTTAAGCTGTACCAATTCTGCCAGCATAACAGTGAATCTTAAACCTACCCCTGTGGCTTCTTTCACTATTAATACAACGGAGACCTGTGTAGGGCATATTGTCAACATAACATTTAACGGTACTTCTGGTTACAACGAAACTTACAATTGGAGTTTTGGCGGAGGAACAGCTACAGGCTCTGGTGCTGGTCCTTACCAGGTAAGCTGGTCTACACCCGGAATGAAAACGATTACGCTGTCAATTACGGTTGACGGGTGTCCAAGTAATGTATTCAGCGATTCTGTATTAATTGACCATGATGTTATTGCCAATTTCACGGCTATGGATACTGCCGGTTGTGTGCCTCTTACAGTCAGTTTTTCCGACAGTTCGCAATATGAGACTGCATCAGCGACATATCTATGGGAGTTTGGCGATAGCACTACATCAACTGAAAAGAACCCAATACATGGTTATAATACAGACGGTAAATATACCGTTTCATTAATTGTTTCGAATGGAGGGGGTTGCAGCGACTCTATTACCTATCCGATGTTTATTGATGTTCATCCTAAGCCCCAGTCGGCTTTTGATGCCAACCCTTACACTGCTTCCATCTTTTATCCGGTAATAATGTTCTTCAATCACTCAAGCGGTAATCCGCCTCCGGTAAGCTGGCTGTGGAATATGGGTGATGGCAGCACTTCTACTGATTCTTCAAATTTCATTTACACCTATCGCGATACAGGAAAATTTGTGGTGAGCATGATAACTTACAACCAGTATGGATGCTCAGATACGGCTTACAGGAATATAACTATCAGGCCTGATTATACTATATATATTCCAACTGCTTTTACACCCAATGGAGATGATCGTAACCCTGTTTTCTTTGCTTATGGCACAGGTATAACGGTTTTTGACATGAAGGTATTCGACAGGTGGGGAGCACAGATCTTTGAATCGGAAAATATAAGTGTAGGATGGGACGGAACATATAAAGGCGCTCCATGCCCCCAAGGTGTTTATACATACCAGATATACTACAAGGAGGATCAAAAGGAAGAACACCTCCTATTCGGAAGTATTACTTTACTCAGATAAAGATTTATGTTTGTTAAGTGAAAAACCCCGGTCTGTTGACGGGGTTTTTTTTATTTGCAGGTCTCGGATATGTATAAAATATGTAATTTTGCAACTGGAATAATTAATAAAACTAAGATTATGGCTAAGATAAAAATTGCTATCAACGGCTTCGGAAGAATTGGAAGAATTACTTTCCGCCAGATAATGAAGTACGACGACTTAGAAGTTGTTGCAATAAATGATTTAACCGACAGCAAAACACTTGCTCACCTGCTTAAATACGACTCGGTTCACGGGCGTTTTCCCGGCGAAGTTTCTTCGGAAGAAGGCTTCCTTATTGTTAACGGTAAGAAGATAAAGATATTTGCCGAGAAAGATCCTGCCAACCTTCCATGGAAAGAATTGGGAGTTGCTACGGTTATTGAATCAACAGGGGTTTTCCGCAACAGGGAAAAACTTAGCAAGCATATAACTGCAGGAGCAAACAAAGTGGTTCTTTCGGTTCCCGCCGACGATAAGAGCGATGTTGACCTTACAGTTGTTCTTGGTGTTAACGATGATAAAATAAAGCCGGAGCATAAGCTTATTTCGAATGCTTCTTGCACAACAAACTGTTTGGCTCCCATAGTGAAAGTGCTAAACGATAACTTTGGTATAGTTCGCGGCTTGATGAATACCATACATTCGTACACCAACGACCAGGTGATACTCGATTTTCCGCATAAAGACCTTCGCAGGGCAAGGGCTGCTGCTATGTCGATTATCCCTACCAAAACGGGTGCTGCTAAAGCTGTAGGTCTTGTAATCCCTGAGTTGGATAAGAAATTGGATGGCTTTTCCATGCGCGTTCCCACTCCCGATGGCTCAGTAGTTGATTTAACCTGCGAACTTTCGAAGAATGTTACCAAGGAAGAAATTAACGAAGCCATGAAGAAAGCTGCCAATGGCGCTATGAAAGGCATACTGGAATATTGTACCGACCCTATCGTTAGCACTGATATTATAGGTAACCCGCATTCATCAATTTTCGATGCACAGCTTACACAGGTGCTTGGCGGGAATTTTATTAAAGTGGTTTCCTGGTACGATAATGAACTGGGTTATTCCACAAGGTTGGTTGACCTTGTAAGGAAGATTTCGTAAAATTACCCTGATTTTTTCAAGTTTGTATAAAACTGTACCGGAAAAGTAGTCAGTCCCGTAGAGTTCACGGGTAGCCCTGTAGAACTTTTGCACCACACTGTAGAGCTAACGGGGATACCTGTAAAAACAAAGGGCAGTAATGTAAACTTACAGCAAAACGTTAATTACTCAGAATCGTCTTCATCCACCTGGAAACGGAAACCAAGTCGTTTGCCTGTGCGAAGGTTGAGGTTCATAGAGTTTTCGAGCATTTCCATTACGCTTACAACCTTTATACTGTCGTAAACCGGTGTCAGCAGATCGAAATCAACGCAGTAAGTAATAGCGGTTTCGAGTATCTTCTTTAAATTACTTCGGTCTATCTTGGCTTTGGCAAAGTTATTATACATCAGTCCTATCTGTCGTTTGCCTTCAACAAAGTAATGATATTCGCGGTTAATGAATATACGGGCCACAAGGTAGCCTAAATCGTTCACGCGGTTGTACTTCAGCGAATCGGCCAGGAAATTGTACATGTTGATAATGCCGCAATATGAACGGGTAATATCCTGTTTGATATACGACAGGTTCATGATATCGTGTTCGCGTGGAAACTCAAAAACGTTGGTGTGCATGGTCATTACCAGCATATCGCTGCCGAATTTCAAGTCGCCTTCAAATTCGCCCTTATCGGTATAACTGAACTGAATTCGCTTTTCTTCCTTATTCACTTTTTTCTTCAGCGATTCGATCATATCTTTAGCAATGCTTTTCAAATCCTGGAACGATTCGTAAGTATTGTTATACACATCCAGTTTCATCCCTCCTTTTGTACCTATCTTTTGAATCAGCGGGAGTTTCTTCAGTTCGTCGTCGGTCATTTCTATCTACAGTTTTAGATTAACAAAGATAAGCTAAAATAACTACAATTTAGCTTATATCAGAATTTTTTGGCAACAGCTTCAGCGCAACGTTGGCCATCAATAGCCGAAGAAACTATACCCCCCGAATAACCTGCACCTTCGCCGCAGGGATATAGATTGGCTACTCCCACATGTTCAAGTGTTTCGGCATCGCGTGGAATACGAACATGGGAGGAGGTGCGCGATTCAACACCAAGCAATATAGCTTCGTTGGTAAGAAAGCCTTTCATTTTATTGTTGAAGACCATGAATGCTTCTTTCAACCTAGTTGTAATAAAAGAGGGAAGGATTTCGCTCATCGGAACGCTTTTTACACCAGGGAAATAGGAGGTTGATGGTAGCTGGGTGGAAGCTTTTCCATCCACAAAATCCATCATTCGCTGAGCGGGAGCAGTAAGATCGCTTCCGCCATAAAGAAAGGCTTCTTTTTCAATCTTCTGCCTGAAATGAAGGCCTGCAAGAACTCCGGTATATCCTTTCATATCCTTTTCGTCAACAGTTACTACTATGCCCGCATTGGCAAAAGGAAGATTGCGGCGTGAATTCGACATGCCATTTAGTACAAGCTCTCCTGGAGATGTTGATGCTGTTACCATGCTTCCTCCCGGGCACATGCAAAAGGAGAAAACGCCTTTTCCATCAACCTGGCTTGCCAAACTATAAGTAGCTGCCGGCAGAAAATCGCCCCTTTCAACACCATGGTATTGAATATTATCAATAAGCTGTTGTGGATGTTCAATTCTAACCCCTATTGCGAATGATTTGGCTTCGAGCTTAATGTTTGCCGTATCAAGCATTTCATAAATATCTGTAGCCGAATGACCGGTGGCAAGAATAACGGCTTCTCCATCAAAGGAATTTCCACTAAATGTTTTTATTCCGGTAGCGGTTCCATCTTTAAGTACTATGCTGTTAACTCTTTCTCCAAAATGTATTTCGCCACCGCAATTTAGTATAACATTCCTAATAGAAGCAATTATTGAAGGAAGCTTATCTGTACCTATATGCGGATGAGCATCCACAAGAATATCCTGAACAGCGCCATTGGCATTAAAAATATGAAGTATCCTGTTTACATCGCCACGTTTGGTAGAGCGCGTATAAAGCTTTCCATCTGAATAAGTTCCCGCCCCGCCTTCGCCAAAGCAATAATTGGAATCGGGATCAATTATCCTGCTTTTATTGATGGCGGCAATATCTGTTTTACGCTCTTCTACCGCTTTGCCCCTGTCGATTATAACAGGTTTAATTCCAAGCTCAATTAGTCGTAAAGCTGCAAATAAACCTGCCGGTCCGGCACCCACAATAATTACGCGGGCTTTATCATGAATGTTTTTATAATTAAACGAATAAGGTTGAGTGGGAAGTTCTCCTTCGGTATAAACTTCGAAGATGTGGTGTATTGTAATTCTCTGTTTTCGTGCATCTATAGAACGCTTAACCAGCTTAACCCCGCAGATAATATCAATTGGAATATTGATCTTATATGCAACTAATGATTTCCAGTCTTTTTCTTCATAAGAATTATAAGGGGGAATATCAATTTCAACAATTCGCATAAAGCCGCAATATATACAGTTTTATTCGAAGAGGAAGGATAACTGGAATATCTTTGAATTCAATTTTTCTATTCCCTGGGTATAAACAGTGTTATCATGCTTAAGCAGGTCGAACAAGCCATAGGACATCTTTAATTCAACAGCAAACTTGAAATATAGAGTGTAGAAATCGAAACCAACGCCCATCTGATATTGTACGTCTTTTTCTTCAAGCCTTACTAAATACTGCTGATTGGGTTTCTGCTCTTTACCTGCCTGCGAAGCAAGATCGAAACTATATTGTACTCCCCCTATTACATAAGCAGCAAAATTATTAAGTCGCTTCGACCTGTATTTTACTAAAAGCGGGAAATCAAGATAAGTGGATTCCACATTCTTTGTATAGCTTGTCAGAATACTGTCGTGGTTTTGCATTATAGTGTAATTAAGTGTTCTGGTGCCAAAAGAAAGAGTGGGAACAAAACGCAGATCGAGATAGGTGCCAAGCCGCAAGTTGGAAACAATTCCAATGTTAAACCCCCATTGCGGTGTTGATGTAATGGTGCGTAAAGAATCAAGAGGTTTAAAATCCGGAATACGATGTATGGTAAAATTCATTTGGTTAATGGCAAGAACAAAACCGAAATGATAGGGTGCCAGATCATATTTGGGGAGGTTTTGTATTTGCGGAGAGCGTCCAAAACCGGGTGTATAATCTTGTGCAATAGCAGTCTTCTGCATCCCGGTAAATGCGATACAGAGTAAAACAGTCAGATATGCAATGCTTTTCTTCAATGATAAAGTTAAAATTAACCCCTTAACGAAAGAATTGGGTTTTTATTATTGTATAGTATTCTTTTCCGTAAAATTTAAACGATTATTTCCATAAAATGTTGTTCTCTTGCAAAGAAAAATGGAACACTGATGACACAGATGATTATGATTTCCACTGATTTTATCAGCGATTATCATAAAAAATCAGTGTTATCAGCGTCCTACCAAATTTTATCTCTCAGCTATATAAATACTGCAAATTCCCATGCTTAACCTTTTAAAACGGGTGTTAACGAAGCCTGTCCTTTCTAGTAATGCAGTGAAACCCTTTCCTTGTGGAAAAGAAAGCACTGTTTCGGGCAAGTAAGTATAGGCAGTCTTGCTTTTCGATACCATTTTACCCATTACTGGCAATATCCTCCTGAAATAGAACTTATATAACTGCTTTATTGGAAATGCTGTCGGAACAGAGAACTCAAGTACGGCAACAACTCCATTCTTTTTCAATACTCTATGCATTTCCTTCAGTCCTTTTTCAAGGTCGTAAAAGTTCCTTACACCGAAAGCTACCATTACGGCATCGAATGATGCATCGGCAAAAGGGAGCTCCTCCGAACGGGCTGCTTTTAATATTATAGTGTCGGATAAATTCTTCTTTTGAATTTTAATTGCTGCCAGCCTTAGCATTTCCTCGGTAATATCCACAGCGGTTATCTTTTCCGGCTGCAGTCGCATGGCTTCTATGGCAAGGTCGGCGGTGCCTGTGGCAATATCAAGTATCTGTTTAGGGTGGTAAGGCTTCAGCATGCTGATGGTTTTCCTCCTCCAGCGCTTATCCATACCTGCCGAAAGGAAATGATTCAGGAAATCGTAGCGGGGAGCAATGTCGTTAAACATTTGCTTCACATCAACTTCCTGCGGACTGTATTTCACTTCCTTTGCTGTTTCCTTCATGAAGAAATTTGCCTAAATGAAACGTTTAAAATAACTTCCATTGATTATTCCATCGAAGTACGAACAAAAATACGAACTTACGAATTACCAACCTACTGCCGCGTTCGTAGTTCGTATGTTCGTAAAACTTTCGTAATTCGAAGTGATAATAATTATGATGATTTTATTTCTAACATTTTGCCTAAATTACTTAAAGCTAACAAAAGTACTTAAAGTTTGGGAAGTGAAAAGTTGGAAAGATGAAAGTTATCAATAAGGAATTGTTTGTTTCTTAATAGGAACACTGATAAAACTAAAAAAACTGATTTCCACTGATTTATTTACTGTTCACTGGTTACCGATAATTGTTTATTTTTCACTGTCTCCTACCGTTTACAGTCCTCAGTCTTCAATTCACAGTCTTCAATAATCAATTACATTTTGCCGACTGCATATTGCAAACTGCCGACTTACTTTATTTCCCCAAATTCCAGTAGTTTTAATAGTAATTCCTGCCTTTAAAGCCAGAAGGACATACTTTCCTCGAGGGGCGGCATACATTACAATTATTGCGGCATACATTACAATTATAGCAGCATACATTATAATTATTGCGGCATACATTACAATTATAGCAGCATACATTATAATTATTGCGGCATACATTACAATTATTAGCAGCATACATTACAATTATTGCGGCACACATTACAATTGTTGCGGCACACATTACAATCATAACTGCATACGCCATAATAAAGCCGGCATACATTATGATTAGAAAAGCATCTTTCTAAACTTAGAAAGCAAGCATTTTAACTAAAAAGGAGGTTTTTTTAATGAATCAGCTTATTTTTTGGGCTTCGGCAATGAGTTTTTGCTTGTTAATGGGTACCACGCCCACCTCTTCGCACACCAACCCGCCTGCAAGGTTCGCCAGGGAAGCTATTAAATAGATATCGAGTTTAAGGGCAAGGCAAAGCGAAGCTACAGAAATAACAGTATCACCTGCGCCGGAAACATCAGCAATGTTCCTTATATGGGCGGGAATTATCTTGCTGTAGGCGCTGTTTTTTGTTTTATTATCCCTTTTGCTGATATAAACCCCCGCCTCGGAGAGGGTAACCATAACCAGTTCAATGTCTTTTTCTTCGTGAAGCTTATTCACTGCCACACTTAATTCGGATAGATTATTAAGTTCAAGATCAAGTTTTAAACCTTCATTAAGTTCTTTCAGGTTTGGCTTGAACAGCGAAATGCCTGTATAATGTTTAAAATTCTTCTTTTTGGGGTCGGCTACAACGGGTATCTTCTTACTTCTGGCCAGTTCGGTAACTTTCGAAATAAGCAAAGGGGTAATGATACCTTTATCGTAATCTTCAAAAATTATTACGTCAATATTTTTAGTTTCAATAAGTTTCGCAATACGATTATAAAGCTGAATTGTTTCTTTTTCAGTAAGGTCGCTATCAACTTCCTCGTCCACCCTAAGCATCTGAGAATGATTGCCTATGATACGGAATTTTGTTGTAGTTATCCTGTTAGCGCTTTTAATTATTCCTTCATTGGTCATATCCTGCTTCCGCAGAAGTTCGGAAAAGGAATCACCTTTAGTTTCATCGCCAATAATGCTGCAAAGTATGGGAGTTGCTCCCAAAGCTTGTATGTTCAATGCCACATTGGCAGCGCCACCCAGCCTGTTTTCGCGCTTATTAACAGCGACCACAGGAACAGGTGCTTCAGGCGAAATGCGTTCCACCTTTCCCCACAGGTACGAATCTACCATTACATCGCCTATTACCAAAGCTTTCAGTGAATTAAACGTGTTGAAGATATCGGTAATTTCTTTGTTTGTCATACATCTCGGAATTTTAATTTATTCAGCTTCGGTAAGGGTGCAATAATCTATAGCTGAAAATTTTATATTGTCAGCAAAAGAGAAATTAATATTACTGATTTCGTCTGCTTTTTTATCCATTTTAATGCTGCTGCTACCTAATTCTTTTTTCTCAAAGTCGAAGGCTGTAAGTTTTATATTTCCGGTAAAATCCTTATTGAAATTCAGAATAAGGGAAATTGATTTGCCTGGAGTTTTTCCTTTGTTAACCTTTTCTATTGCCAGGCCTTTGGATGACAAATCTTTAGCAGGGAAGACTTTTATAAAAATAAGGCTATTATCAGTATCATGAACAAAGCCCGAAACCTGTTCGGAAAATGTAGTGTCAGCAGGGCTATTAATATCAAATTTCGTATTGGAAAAGACATTATTAATGGAATCAAGATACCCGTGAATTCTATACTTTCCCACATTATGAGAAATAGAAGTAATTAAATTTTTAAAACTAAATACTGTGCTTGTCAGCCCAATAATAAATGCAATAACAAACACAATAAGGCCAGGCATCCAAAGCTTTAATTTATTCTGAATTAACCCGATAATAAGCAATGTAAGTCCGCCTGCAATAGCAATTACTGCTATGCCCGACATTAATAAAAGAGTGAAGTTGTTCATATTCCTGGTTGGGATTTCAATTGCAAAAGTATAAAATTAGCCCGATTTGAAATAAAAAATGCCCGGCATCAGATGCCGGGCATTTTAACACTTCAATTGGTATCATTTCTGAGGTTGAGGACTTTCTTTATCTTTATTGCAGCAAGATTTGCCTTTTTCTTTATCACATGCTTCTTTTTTCTTGCAGCATTCCATTTTTTTGCCGGCACAACATGAATCTTTCATACCTCCCTTACAGCATTTCATCAAGGTGGTATCGCACATCATATCATGTTTTAATAGATTTGCCTGATGCTGCTTCTTGTATTTTTGATATTTATAAAGACCGAAATTATATACTTTATGCGCACCGTAGAAAACGCCTGTAACTAAAATCACTATGGCAAGGAATGTCATTACGCTTCCCCTTATAGTGATGGTTTTATTTTTAACTGCCAACCCATAAATAAGAGAAGTTAATCCTGCTATTAGCAACACAACAGACACTATGGCTATTATGTAAATTAATATAAAAGTTGCGCTCATGATCTAAAAGATTAGTTTATAGAAAATTATATTATTGCAAAGATATATATTATATTCAAAATCAGTTTCTATTAATAAAAAATCCCGTCTTTTAAACGGGATAGTTTATAAAAAGGTTACAAAATGATTTTAATAAAGTAGTGCAAGAGCTTCTTTCACCCTGCGCAATGCTTCTGCTATAGTTTTGTTTGCCGTAGCATAGGAAAAGCGAACGCAATTAGGATCGCCGAAAGCATTGCCTGGAACCAATGCAACATAAGCTTTATTTATTAAGTAATCGCAAAGGTCTGTTGCATTATTTATAGTAACCGTGCCATCGGTTTTGCCGAAATAGTAAGTAACATTTGGGAAAACATAAAAAGCTCCAAGTGGAACATTTGTTTTCATGCCCGGAATTTCATTCAGCAATTCAACAATCAGATCTCGTCTTTCATTGAACGCTTTCAACATGGTCTTAACTGATGAAAGATCGCCGTCGAGAGCAGCCAGAGCAGCCATCTGTGCTATAGAACATGCACCAGAAGTTACTTGTCCCTGTAATTTATTGCAGGCTTCTGTAATTTCTACCGGAGCAGCCATATATCCAATGCGCCAGCCTGTCATGGCAAAGCTTTTTGAAACTCCGTTAACAATAATTACCCTGTCTTTAATATTTTCAAACTGTGCAATGGTCTGGTGACCGCCATTAAAGTTTATATGTTCATATATTTCGTCTGACAGAACATACACTTGTTCATGCAATGCAAAAACATCAGCCAGCACCTTAAGTTCATCCTTTGTATACACTGAACCAGTGGGGTTGCAGGGAGAACTGAAAATGAAAAGTTTTGTGCGGGGAGTTATTGCATTTTGAAGTTGCTCCGGGGTTATTTTAAAATCGTTTTCAATTGTTGTGCTAATATATATTCCTTTTGCATCAGCAAGCTTGATAATTTCTTTATAAGAAACCCAATAAGGAGCTGGAATTATAACTTCATCCCCGGGATCGCATAAACTCATCACAATATTGGCAATGCATTGTTTAGCACCGTTTGATACCATAATATTTTCGGCCTTGAAGTCGAGATTATTCTCTCTTTTGAATTTTCTTACTACGGCTTCACGCAATTCAGGATAGCCACATACGGGAGGATAATAGGTAATATTATCTTCAATAGCATCTTTTGCGGCTTGTTTAATATGATACGGAGTGCTAAAGTCGGGTTCGCCGATGCTCAAATTAATAACATCTAATCCCTCAGCTTTCAGTTTCCTGCATAACCTCGACATTGCCAAGGTTTCTGATTCTGAAAGATTGCTTATTCTTTCGGATATCGTATTCATGTCAGTTTCGATATGTTGCTCGTTCATTTTATTATAAAATAATTATGATAGTGTCGCAAAGATATGTAAACCTAAACCGAAAAAGCAAATAATTTCTTAACAATATCCTAACAATAAATTTACGATATTTGCATTTTTAATAAGACGATTATTATTTTATAGACTAACCAAAACTATTGACTTATGAACGATTTTCTGGAAATTTTGAAATATATTTTACCGTCTCTGGTAGTCTTTGCTGCCGCTTATTATCTTATTAAACTTTTTCTTGATAATGAACAGAACAAAAGAACTACTGATATTAAACTGGCAGGGTACAAAATCATAACTCCTATTCGTTTGCAGGCTTATGAAAGACTGGTGCTTTTCCTTGAACGTATCTCTCCAGAAAGTTTGGTTATGCGTATACACAAACCTGAATTGACGGGACTACAGCTGCAAACCCAGCTTATTCTTGCTATACGCGAAGAATTTGAACATAATTTATCACAACAGGTGTATATTTCGTCACAAGCATGGGATATGATTAAGAATGCAAAAGAAGATATGGTAAAGCTTATAAATACTGCAGCAGCTAAACTTACCGATAAAGCTTCGGCAACCGACCTTAGTCAAAAGATTTTTGAACTTGCTGTAAGTGATAAGATTGTTGCAAAAACTGCTCTGGAATTCCTTAAAAACGAAATCAGGCTGGTGTTTTAATTTTTTTATTTATATTTGCAGCATAATATACCTGTTTTTATAATCCTTTTTTTACCAATACGCAATTTACTATTTTGCTTTTTTAATTTCTTTCCAAAATCATAATATTCATGGAGTATAACACAACACGAGAACTTATTCCCATTACCGAGTATGGCAGGAATATCAAGAAAATGATTGATTATACCGTTGGCATTGAAGACCGGGAGAAACGTAACCGAATGGCAAAGGCTATTGTAAATGTTATGTCGCTGATGAATCCTGGTATGCGCGATAACTACGAACATAAACATAAACTTTGGGACCATCTTTTTATTTTATCCGATTTCAAACTTGATATTGATGCGCCTTTTCCAATACCTGTTAATATTGGTGTTAACCATAAGCCGGAAAAGATAGCTTATCCTTCTTATAACATTGCTTTTAAACATTATGGTAACAATATTGAACGTATAATAAAGAAAGCTATCGAAATGGAAGATGGTGAACCGAAAACTGCATTAATACTTGTAATTGCTAACCAGTTAAAAAAATCATACCTGAACTGGAACCGCGATTCGGTTACTGATGAAGTTATTGCCGACCACCTTGAACTGATGTCGCATGGGAAACTTAAACTGGCCGCTAATGTTAGGCTGTCAGATACCAGGAATATTCTCGCCACTAATAAACGCAAAATAATTCCTAAGCAAAACCAGAATAATCAGCGCAGGAGTACTAATTCTTTTCAACGGAAACCGCGTAACGAACAAAACAATAATAATAAAGGCGGGAATAACGGCAGTTCTTCAGGTAGGCAAGATAGCAATACTAATCAAAAGACAGAATAAATTCGAATGCTTTTCATACAGAGGTAAGTCCTTTTCTGTCATCTTTCATTTTCTTATTTCATTAGCGGTTGTGCAAACATCTTCACATCCTTGTCAGTAATTGTCTTGTCGCAAAGAATGGCAAGGCGCTCTACCACGTTGCGAAGTTCGCGTACATTGCCTGTCCATTTTATCTTTTTCATTTCAACAAATGCTTCCTTGGTAAATGCCATTACAGGCTTTCCCTGAGACTGACATACTTCTTCAATAAAGTGATTCGCAAGCAAAGGAATATCATCAGCCCTTTCGTGCAACGAAGGAACATTGATAAGTATTACGCTTAACCTGTGATAAAGGTCTTCCCTGAAGGTACCTTTCTTTATTTCTTCAGGAACATTTTTATTTGTAGCAGCAATAACCCTTACATCTACCGTCAATTCCTTTTCTCCTCCCACGCGCATGATCTTATTTTCCTGCAAGGCCCTCAATACTTTTGATTGCGCAGACAGACTCATGTCGCCAATTTCATCAAGGAACAATGTTCCTCCGTTAGCCTGTTCGAAGTTACCTTTACGCTGTTTGATAGCCGAAGTAAATGAACCTTTTTCATGTCCGAACAATTCCGATTCTATCAGTTCCGAAGGAATAGCGGCGCAATTCACTTCAACAAAAGCGCATGCCGAACGATTGCTTTTTTCATGCAGCCAGCGCGCAACAAGCTCTTTTCCTGTGCCGTTATCGCCTGTTATCAGTACACGTGCATCTGTAGGAGCAACACGTTCTATCAACTCTTTAATATGAATTATAGGTTCCGATTCCCCTATCATATCCCATGCTTTGCTAACTCTCTTTTTCAGCACCTTGGTCTCATTCACCAGGTGTGAACGGTC
The DNA here is from genome assembly GCA_963831005.1 of uncultured Bacteroidota bacterium. Classification (GTDB taxonomy): domain Bacteria; phylum Bacteroidota; class Bacteroidia; order Bacteroidales; family CG2-30-32-10; genus CAWHOW01. Next base: position 38,612 of record CAWHOW010000028.1, on the reverse strand, counting down.
CATAGCATTGCGGATAGTAATTAAGAGACGGTTTAGGTCGAGGGGTTTTGAAATATAATCAAATGCGCCTTTCTTTATAGCTTCTACTGCTGTTTCAATATTTCCATGACCTGATATCATCACCATAGGAACATCAGAGAGTTTCATTACCTGTTCCAGCACTTCAATGCCATCCATCTTGGGCATCTTTATATCGCAAAGAATAACATCGTACTGGTTCTTTTTAACAAGCTCTATTCCTGCACTGCCATCGGGGGCTTCATCAACTTCGTATTTTTCGTATTCCAGTATCTCAATAAGTGTACTGCGAATACTTTTTTCATCATCTATTATAAGGATCTTTGCCATTACAGGTATATTTTTTACAAAGTTAAAAAAAGAAGTTGAGTATTATTTACCACTCTGAATAATATCGTATAGCACGCCTTCTTTAAGTGCATAATGTGAAAGCTGCAGTTTTTTGATCTTTAGTTTATTAATGATATAGGCAACAAATATTGAAGCATAAACAATAGTATCCACACGCATGGCAATAAGGCCTTTTATATTATACCTTTCAGCTTCGCTAGAATTGATAAGTGTTTGATAAAGACTTGAAAAATCGAGAAGATCTATATTGTAATAATTCTTTGCAAAAAGTTTATCCTGCATATTGTTTTGATGCAAGATCATATTTGCAAATGATTCGAAAGAACCACTGCATCCTATGAGTGTTGTTGCAGGATGTTGTTTTACAGAGTCGAAAAGAGGAGAAAGTATCCCATCAAAATAATTTTGTAATTCTTCAATTTGTGTGGAAGTGATGGGGTCTGATGGTTTGAACATCTGCATCAGTCGTGCCGCACCAAGGTCGAAACTATGTTTCCATAACAGTTTCTTCTTATCAGCAATAATGAATTCTGTGCTGCCGCCACCTATATCCATTATCAGTGAAGCATTATCATCAAGCAGGCCGGCAAGTTTAACACCTTTATATATAAGACCTGCTTCTTCTTCTCCGGGAATAATTTGTATGCTTATTCCTGTTTCATCAAATGCTTTATCTAACAAAAGCTTGTCCATTTCTGTGCTGCGAATAGCTGAAGTGGCAAAGGCTTTAACAATACTTACACCATAGGTTTCAATGGTTGACTTATGTTTCTTCAATGCATCTATTCCTCGCTTAAAAGGTATAGAAGCGATTATCTTCTTTGTAATTCCTCCCTCGCCAAGCTTAACAGCCAGCTCTTCTTTAAAGAGAATGGTATATGTTTTATCACTTTCAACTTCTGCTATCAGCAGGTTAAAAGTATTGGTGCCAAGATCAAGGATTGCAAGTTTCAATGGTATTACTTAACTTTTATAGGTCATCCATTTCCAGAGTTCTTTGTAGCTGACTTTCTTGCCATACATCAGTATGCCTGTCCTGTATATCTTCCCTGCAAACCATGTACATAATATGAAACCGCCTACAAGAAGTGTTGCTGAAAGAATAATTTGAGTAGTGGGTACACCAAATGGTATCCTTATCAGCATTATGATAGGTGAAGTAAAGGGTATCATAGACAGCCAGAATGCTACAGGACCTTCAGGATTATTGATTACAAACTGGCTCATTATAATAGCGAATATAAGCGGGATAGTAACAGGCAGCATGAACTGCTGCGTATCCGCTTCGCTGTCAACAGCCGAACCCACTGCTGCAAACAAAGCCGCATATAGTAAATAACCAAAAAGGAAATAAAAAATAAACGAAAAGATCATTAGAGTAAAATCAATATTACCGATTGATTCAAGCATTTCATGAACTTCCTGATTCTTGTACTGCTTTTCTGAATTGAGCTGTGCTGCCTGGTCTTTAGTCATTATTTTGCTGTTCCCAAACATGATATTCTCTTTCTTGCTGAACTTAAATGTGTCAGGTAAAGAAGTCTGCGCAACAGTAACAATAGTAAATGTCAGGATGATCCACAATAGGAATTGTGTTAAGCCTACCAGTGCAATACCAATTATCTTTCCCATCATCAACTGAAACGGCTTTACCGATGAGATAACCACTTCAATTATCCTGCTGGTCTTTTCTTCTATCACTCCCCGCATTACTTGTGTACCAAATAAAAAAATGAACATATATATCATGATGCCCGCAAAAAGTCCAAGGAAAGTGCTTACTTCTGAATTGCTTTTTTCTTCAAGTCCTTTGCCTTTGAGCAGTGTAGTTGATAAATTAATATTCGTTTCTATGGACTCAAGTATGTTTTTATCTACTCCTGAAGAGGTGAGTTTCATGGATTCCAGTTCTTTCTTCAGAACATTTTCAATATACGCTTTCACAGAAATACTGGGCATCTTATCAGAATACATAGTGGCAGTAGATGGTTTGCTTACTATTTCAGCCGGCAAGTAGAGGATAGCATAGAATTTATTATGTTCAAAGCTATCCTTCAATACTTTTATATTGGTATTGAGATAAACGAATTTAATGTTTTCGGTATCAGGGAAACGCTTGTAAAATATCCCGCTTTCATCGGCAACAGCTATGGTCTTTGTTTCGTCCGACATCTGTGCAATAAAAATAGGTACTATCATCATAGCAGCCATGAGTATGGGACCAAGTATGGTCATTACTATAAAAGAGCGTTTCTTTACTCTTGAAAGATATTCGCGGCGGATAATTATTGGAATTTTTTTCATTTCAATTTAATTTGATTGTTCTTTAGAATCTTTTTGAACCAGTGAAATAAAAATATCATTCATGCTTGGTATCACTTCTTTGAAAGACTGTATCTCTCCAAGCGGTATCATCCTTTGCAGCAGTTCGTTTCTGCCGATGGTTGTCTTTACTTTGATGTGGGTTATTTCATCTTCTTTGCTCTCTTCAACAAGTAACATATCATTGCTGAATGCCTGTTGCAACTGTCCGTTTGCATGTAGAAAATCTAATTCGTAAGTATCGCTGCGAAATTGTTTGCGTACATCTTTTACACTGCCTTCAAGTATCTTTCTTGATTTATTGATAAGAGCTATATGGTCGCAAAGCTCTTCAACAGAAGCCATATTGTGTGTAGAGAAAATAATAGTGGCTCCATTGCTGCGAAGGTTGAGTATCTCATCCCTTAAAAGGTTAACGTTTATAGGATCGAAACCGCTGAATGGTTCATCGAAAATGAGAAGCTTAGGGTCATGAAGTATGGTAACAATGAACTGCACTTTCTGCTGCATGCCTTTGGATAATTCTTCTACCTTTCGTCCCCACCATGCCTGTATCTCAAACTTTTCGAACCAGTATTTCAGCTTTTTCATTGCTACTGTTTTCGATAATCCTTTAAGCTGCGCCAGGTATAAAGCCTGTTCGCCGACCTTCATCTTTTTATAAAGCCCTCTTTCTTCGGGAAGATAACCGATCAGTTCAACATCGCTGGGTTTTAGCTTTTGTCCGTTAAGGAAGAGTTCACCTTCATCGGGACCGGTTATCTGGTTGATTATCCTGATGAGGGTTGTTTTGCCGGCACCATTAGGGCCAAGTAAACCAAATATGCTTTGAGCGGGAACCGAAATACTTACCTTATCGAGGGCAGTATGGTTGGCAAAGCGTTTGGTAACGTTTACTGCATTAAAAAGATCCATGCTGATTGTTTATTTGAAGGCAAATATACAAAGACCTTATGAAAAGCAATTAAATTATAAAACATGATATAAAAATTTCGAACCTTCTCTTCTCCCGCAGCCTTCATTCACTCATGTTATCACTTCAATAGTTGTTTACAATGCTTTTACCATTGGAATCTTCATTGCCTTTTTAAGAGAAAGCGCATAAACAGTCAATAATGTTACTTCAATTCCTATTGAAGTTACCTCAACTTCTGTTAAAGTCACCTTAACTCCTGTTGAAGTCACCTCAACTCTTGTTGAAGTCACCTCGACTCCTGCTGAAGTCACCTTAACTCCTATTGAAGTCACCTCAACTTCTGTTGAAGTCACCTCAACTCTTGTTGAAGTCACCTCAACTCTTGTTGAAGTCACCTCAACTTCTGTTGAAGTCACCTTAACTCCTGTTGAAGTCACCTCAACTCCTGTTGAATACACTTCAACTCCTGTTGAATACACTTCAACTCTTGATGAATACGATTTAACTCTTGTGAATACGATTCAACTCCTGTTGAAGTCATCTCACATATAATTGACTTTACCTCACATTATAATGAGGTTAACTCATCTGTTAGCGAGATTAATTAGCAGAGAAAAGAAGTGAAATGGAGAAAGTGTATAACAAACTATTGAAAAGTTGAACCTGCCTGACGGCAAGGCATACAATCTAACTATCAAATGGTAAAGCCTACTTAAATTTTTCCCTCCAGCGTTCAAACAAGTTCTTGTCCTTTTTGCCGGGATTTGGTTTAAAGTTTTGTGAAGCCTCTAATTTATCGAGTAAGGCACGTTCATCTTTTGTAAGGTTTTGAGGTGTCCATACATTAATGCTTACCAGCAGGTCGCCTCGAGAATAGGAGTTAAGGCTGGGCAAACCCTTGCCTTTTAATCGTAGCACTTTACCGGATTGTGTTCCCGGTTCAATTTTTACACGTGCTTTCCCTTCAAGTGCAGGGACTTCTATAGAAGTGCCCATAGCAGCCTCAGGGAAGGAGATATAGTGTACGTACAACAGGTTTTCTTCATCCCTTAACAATTCGGGATGTTCCTGTTCTTCAATAACTACAATCAAATCGCCTGCAATGCCTCCGCGTGCAGCAGCATTGCCTTTGCCACTTACCGAAAGCTGCATGCCTTCGGCAACACCTGCAGGAATATTAAGTGAAATAACTTCTTCGCCTTTAACAACTCCATTGCCAAAACAAGTGTTGCATTTATCGGTAATGATCTGTCCTTCTCCGCCGCATTGAGGGCAAACGGAAGCTGTTTGCATCTGTCCGAGAAAAGTACTGGTAACCCTTGTAACCTGCCCTGTGCCATGACAGGTGGAACAACGGGTATAGGATGATCCTCCTTTTGCTCCTGAACCATGGCAATCATCGCAGCCAACATATTTATTTACCTTGATCTTTTTCTCAACGCCTTTGGCAATTTCTTCCAGAGTAAGTTTAACCTTTACCCTTAGATTAGAGCCTTTATTTACCCTTCTTCCACGCTGTCCGCCACCTCGTGAACTGAAACCGCCACCAAACATATCACCAAATATATCACCGAAATGACTGAATATGTCATCCATATTCATGCCACCACCTCCGCCAAAACCGGCAGCATTACCAAGACCTGCATGTCCGAATTGGTCGTATTTCTGTCGTTTCTGGGGGTCGCTCAACACTTCATAAGCCTCAGCAGCTTCCTTGAATTTATCTTCAGCTTTTTTATCGTCGGGATTTTTATCGGGATGGTATTTAAGAGCCATCTGGCGGTAAGCTTTCTTTAGTTCGGCATCGGTGGCATTTTTGGCAACGCCCAATATTTCGTAATAATCTCTTTTTTCCATCTTGCAATATCTCAAATAAAGATGATATTTATATTTTGAGGATTTTCAACATCTGCCCCTGCCCTAAAGGGTGTGTTGAAAATCAATTTGCACCCTTCAGGGTTTGGGGCATTCAAATTGATTTTCCATATAATTAACTTTTAATTAGCCACAACAACCTTTGCAAAGCGTATCACCTTGCCATGAAGCAAATATCCTTTTTCAATAACATCCATCACCTGTCCTTTTTTATCATCGCTCTCGGCAGGAATATTAGTTATTGCTTCGTGAAAATCAGTGTTGAAAGTTTCGCCCGTAGTCTTTATTTCCTCCACCCCTTTTTGGGTAAGGATATTCTTAAACTTTTGATAAATAAGAACCACGCCTTGCTGCACGGGGTCAGTTTCTGCATTTTCCATCAGCTTAACGGCTCTTTCAAGGTCGTCCATAACAGGCAGAAAAGATTTAATAACATCTTCAGTTGCATATTTGCTTAAATCAATCCTTTCCTTGATGGTCCTTTTCCTGTAATTGTCAAATTCAGCATGAAGCCTAAGGAATTTGTCATTCATGTCAAGGAACTTTTCTTCAAAATCCGGTTCCTTTTTTTCCTCTTCTTTCTCTTCATTGCTTTCTTCTTTCACACCCTGATCTTCGGCAGTCTCTGAACTTTCATTTTCAACAGTTGTTTTCTCTTCGGTCTTAACTGTATCTTCCATTTCTTTGATATTCTCTTTGGCGTTCTTCTTTTTATTCATTTTCAACATCTCTTTAATATTAGCCATAGTATTTTAATTGGTGGCGCTTTTGCAACATTGTGTTTATTGCAATCAAAAAATCAAAACTTGTCAGTATTTTGTGAGCTTAAATGATTAACAAAAGCCTTGCCAGAATGTATGGTTAAGTCATTTTGTCAGACCACCCGGTAAATAATCAGCGGCAAAAATAATGTTTTATTCGCAGCAAGAGCTTTAAGGAAATGATTATTTGTTTTTCAGCGATTCAAGCTTATCGGTAAGGTCACTTCCGCGAAGTCCTTTTGCCAGAACAATTCCGTTCTTGTCAATTAAGAAATTGAAAGGAATAAATGTCACTCCATAAGTCAGGGCAGCAGCATTGCTCCAGAATTTCAGATCGCTTACATGATATGGCCACTCAAGACCATCTCTTGAAATAGCAGTTTTCCAGGCTGTTTTATCCTTGTCGAGAGAAACACTGAAAACTGTAAATCCTTTGCATTTCACCTTTTTGAATTTTTCGTCTTTGTATTTTTTATACGCTGCTACAACATTAGGATTTTCCATGCGGCATGGGCCGCACCAGGATGCCCAGAAATCAACAAGTACAAGCTTATTTGTAATTGAGTATAACGAGATAACTGAATCGTTAGGGTTCTTCATGGTGATGTCAGGAGCTTTAAGACCTACATCCACATTGGAAGCTGATGTACGGGAATAAGGATTAATGTTGCTGCTGATAATAACTGAAAAAGTAAAAACGACAGTAGCGATAATAGCAGGAATTAGTATATACCTGAGTTTTTTCATATAAAATCTTTTTTACAAAATTAATAATAATCTGTGAGTTTGAAGGAAATAATTTAGCAGGGTAATATTCGGACAATGAACGGCTATTTCACTCCGGCTTTTTCTAATTTCACTCATCTAAAAAGCCAGGTTGTCGGAAAAACATTTATTTTGCATTCATACTATTGTTTTTTTGCAGTGTAAACATTTAAAAACCACAAAAACTATGAAAACAAAAATCTTAATTCTGCTCTTGCTTCTCACTGCAGCAAGTGCCTTGAAAACAAATGCTTCAACCAACGATAGCGTATGGACAGTTTCCCATTGGCGTGGTTACAAAGTAAGTATTCTGGGCGGTGATTTACACTATTCTATAAAATCAATAGTCAAAGTTGAGGCTGATGACCCTAATAAAATATATAGGCTTAAATATGATAATGGCAAAGTAGAGCCCATAAAAAATAATTGGTTTTATATTACACCAAATATAATAGGTCCAAGCTTTCTGCATGTTGATAATGCGTTGTTTATATTTCACATTTTGCCAATACCAGAACCAAAACTTTATCTGAATGGTGATAAATTTCAATGGGAAAATGTAATTAGTAAAGAAGCTTTGATGAAAACAACAGGAATTGAAGTAAAGAATAAATATACAAGTTTTAATGTAGTTTCTTATACAGTTACTTTTAACGAAAAGGGAGATTTAGTTGAAGTACCTTCAAAAGATTCTTTATTTTCTCAAGATATAATAAAACATTTACAAAAAGTTGAGGTTGGTCAGAAATTTTATATTGAAAATATTGCTGTGAAAAATCCTGATGGTTCAATGCGTTCTGTTCAGGCTCAAACTTATAGGATTGTTGATGATTATAATAACGAATTTATCAGGAAAACAGTAACATTTAAACCCTATACCTATGACTTGAATTTAATGAAAAATGACTTGAGAATAAAAATTACAGGACATCCTTCAAAGAAATACATTAAAATAATAAATGATTTTGCGGATGAACTCAATGGGCTTTTCGAGACTATAAATGTTAAAATTGTTGACAGGCAGCCTTCATTAACCATAAAGTTCGATTCAATAAAAGATGACTCAACATATCTTAAGAATGGCTGTAAGAGCATAGACGGAGGATACTTGGTGACTGAAGGTTCTCATCTGTTTTTCCCTTTTAATAAACATTTCCTGATGTTAATAGATACAAACAGGACATCAGAAGACATGGGCAGATGTTTAAGATATGATATTGTGAATTTACTTGGTGAATTTAAAGAAAATAATATAAAAGGTTCTATCTTCAATTATAGCGACAGCTTGTCTGCTTATGATAAATATATGCTTAAGAAAATGTATGCTATAGGAGGCGAAGATGAAGTGCAGAATATCCTTGATGATAAATTTGACGCGCCTGACAGAAATGTAGTGTTTTTTATAATGATAATTTTATCAGTTATATTATTATTTGTTTTCTCTGAGATATACTATTATTATGGTTTTAATTATTCTATTGGAAAAATAAAATCGAAAATTGCAAAAAGAATTATTGAAGCGATATTGGTAGCACAGATTCCGACAATTGCTGTTTTCATTCTGCTAATTGTAAAATTTATTGGTGGCGATTTCCATGAAATTAGTTTGTGTCTTATTTTTGAGATATTTTTTATTCCTTTTGCGATATTATGTGGCATTTTGTTTTTAGGAGTTGACAATTTGCTTGGGAAAATCAAAAAGAACTGGATAGTGATCATCTTAAACTTTCTCCTGTCCTTCTTCTGTATATGGCTTGCCTACCAGATAATGTATTTATTCATTGCTCCTGAATTTGTTTCTCCTACTAATGTTGGTTGGAAAATAATGCTGATACCATTTCTGATAACGCTTTACAGGATATATGCACGCTTCCAGACAAATAAAATTTCGGGGCTGTTGCAGGAAAAAGAACTTGAACTTACAAAACAAAAAGAATTAAAATTCAAATCGGATCTTAATGCATTGCAGGCTCGGATTAATCCACATTTTCTTATACAATGCCTTGAATTCACTGGCATCGCTGGCTTATACAGATGCAGGCAGAACTGAAAAAATGGCGTTGTCATTATCAAAGTTGTTCCGTTATAACATCAATAAAGAAGATGACCATTTCTCTTCAGTAAAAGATGAAATTGAAATGGCAAGTATTTACCTTGATATAGAAAAGAACAGGTTTGAAGATAAACTGAAATACAGCATTGATGTTCAGAATTCAATATACGATTTCAGGATACCAAAATTCATTCTTCAGCCCTTAGCTGAAAATGCAGTAAAGCATGGTATTTCAAAGATAACAGGGAAAGGGATCATTAAAATTAAAATATTTGAAGAAGAAGCTAAAGTATATATCGAGATATATGATAATGGACCTGAGTTTCCCGGAGGTCTTATATCCGGCTATGGTTTGCAGAACACGTATGAGAAGTTAAAACTACTCTACAAGAAACCATTTGAAATTGAGTTTATCAATCAACCTGAGAAAAAATTAGTAATTATGTTGACGAAATAATTTTCTTAACTCATGAAAAAGCCCTGGAGCACATTAATAATAGATGATGAAAAATTAGCAAGGCAAAGGCTGAAACGCCTGCTTAATGATTACCCAACTCATTTTAAAATATGTGGTGAAGCTGCCGATGGTGATGAAGCCTTTGAAATGATTGAAAGACTGAAGCCTGACATTATCTTTCTTGACATTCAAATGCCGGGGAAAAATGTATTTAAAATGCTAATGGAGATTCATCACAAGCCATTTGTAATATTTTGCACCGCATACGATAGCTATGCACTTGAAGCATTTAATACATACTCTGTTGATTATTTGCTGAAGCCGGTTGAATCAGACCGGCTTCAGCTTACTATTCAGAAAATTGAAAAAATAAGCAATGGAAACAATAATGAGCTTTATGAAAACATCAAGCAAATAAGTTTTCAAACTCCTGCTATAACTACTATTGCACATAAATTAGGGAACAAGATCATTCCTGTTAAACTTGAAGAAATAGTATATTTTATTGCCAACGAAAAGTATGTGAATTTTTATAACCAGAATGGAGAAGAATTTATTACTGACCAAACACTGACATTGCTTTCGCAAAAACTACAAGCTGATTTTCTCAGGATATCAAAGTCATTGCTTATCAACCGAAATTATGTAAAGGAGATCCACAAATACTTTAAAGGAAAGTTTGTTTTTATTATGAATGACAAAGCTCAAACCAAACTGATAAGTGGGGGAATGTATTCTTCCTTTATTAAAGAATCTTTTGATTTATAACCTAAGAAAGAAACTTTTTTAAAAGAGCAGTTGAATTATTAAATTCTTTTTATCTGCGCACCAAGTTTTTGTAAACGTATATCAATATCTTGGTATCCTCGATCTATCTGCTCAATGTTATGAATAACACTTTTGCCATTAGCAGAAAGAGCAGCGATAAGCAAAGAAACCCCTGCACGGATATCAGGTGAAACCATCTCAATGCCTCTTAATGGAAACTGCCTGTCAAGACCTATAACTGTAGCACGGTGCGGATCGCAAAGAATTATCTGTGCACCCATATCAATAAGTTTGTCAACAAAAAACAAGCGGCTTTCAAACATCTTCTGATGAATAAGTACACTGCCTTTTGCCTGCGTAGCGACTACAAGAATAATACTTAAAAGGTCGGGAGTGAAACCCGGCCATATAGCATCGGCAATAGTAAGGATGGAACCATCAATAAAAGTTTCTATCTGGTAATGCTTCTGTTCGGGTACGTAAATGTCTTCTCCCCTCCGTTCTAGCATAATGCCAAGCCTTCTAAAAACATCAGGAATAATTCCAAGTTCATCATAAGCAACATTCTTTATAGTGATTTCGCTTTGTGTCATGGCAGCAAGACCAATAAAGCTTCCTATTTCAATCATATCCGGAAGCAAGCGATGAGTGGTTCCGTTAAGTTTTTCAACTCCTTCAATTGAAATCAGGTTAGAACCGACACCATTTATTTTAGCACCCATCCTGTTAAGCATTTTGCAAAGCTGTTGCAGATATGGTTCGCAGGCTGCATTGTAAATAGTGGTTACTCCATTTGCCATAACAGCAGCCATTATAATATTGGCAGTACCTGTAACTGATGCTTCATCCAGATGCATGTAAGTTCCCTTGAAGTTTCTTAGCACTTACCTTATAAAAATTATTATCCGCATCGTAATTAAAATCGGCGCCGAGTTTTTGTAATCCGATAAAGTGAGTATCTAATCTGCGTCTGCCAATCTTATCCCCTCCTGGCTTTGGAATATAACCCTTGACCAAAGCGTGAAAGCAGCGGTCCTATTATCATAATAGAGCCTCTTAAGCTTGTAGCTTTTTGCTTATAATCATCAGTGTACATGAAATCAAGATTCACCTCATCAGCACAGAATGAATATTCGCCTTCCTTTTTCTTTTCAACTTTAACCCCTAAATCCTGCATCAGCTCAATAAGCTTATTTACATCGCGTATATTGGGAATATTGCTTATAGTAACTGTTTCAGGAGAAAGCAATACGGCACAGATAACCTGCAATGCCTCGTTCTTTGCTCCTTGTGGCGTAATTTCGCCTTTCAGCTTTTTAGCTCCAATGATCTCGAATGAACTCATATCTAAAGGATTTGTATTGAGGGTGCAAGATAATAAAAATATATTTTGTCAATTGAACTATTCCTTTCTTCATAATCACGCGTATCGATAATTAAAATAATTTTGCATAGAAATTTAAGAGAATAGAAATATGAAAAAAATAATATTGATAATCGTTCCGGTAATAGTAATACTTATACTATCATTCAAAGGAGTTGAAAATAATAATTCGAAGGGGAATTCTGTTTGCGACAGCCTTTCCATGTCTTCGCAAGAACATCTTGTGATGTCGGTTCTTTGGTACCAGCGATCCGCTGAAATGAGAGCCATGTATTACCAGAGTTTCTATCTGGCAAAGTTAACGCTTGATAAAAAACTGGGCGAAGATAAATCTGCTGACAAGAAAGCAGTAGTTTTCGACCTTGATGAAACCGTTCTGGATAATTCCCCTTACGAAGCCATGATGATACAGAAAGGACTTGATCATTCAAACAAATTATGGAGAGAATGGACAAAGATGGCGGTTGCAAAAGCCACTCCCGGCGTTGTAGATTTTATTAATTATGCCAAATCAAAAGGTGTGATTGCTTTTTATGTTTCAAATCGCGAAATTGGTGATCGAGATGTTACAATACAAAACTTGCAAAAGGATAACCTTCCTTTTGCTGATACCGCTCATGTTATGCTTAAGATGAATGGAAATAATGATAAGACTCCCCGTTATGTTAAAATAGCTGAACATTATAAGATATTACTCACCTTCGGTGATAACCTGCGCGATTTTAAAGAGATATTCGGCAACAGAAAAGTGAATTACGGTTTCAATATGGCTGACAGCTTGAAAGACCAATATGGTGTTAATTTCATTATGCTGCCTAATCCTATGTATGGTGATTGGGAAAAAGCAATATACCACAATACATACCCGTCGTCGGATGTGGAGAAAAGCAAATTAAGAAAAGCAGCTTTGATAGGCTATTAATTTTTGCTTTCCTCTAAAGAGTCATGTTTTGCCTGAAGTTCGGCAAGCTTTTTCTTACCATAAGTAAGTTTGATTATCAGGATAAACAGAACAGGGATAACAAATACGCCTAATGCCGTAGCAGCAAGCATACCTCCCAACACAGACCATCCTATTGTCTGACGAGCAATAGCTCCAGCACCGGTTGCTAAAACCAAAGGTGAAACACCAAAGATAAAAGCTAATGATGTCATTAATATCGGGCGCAATCGTAAACGAACAGCCTCAACAGTGGCGGTAACAACTTCTATGCCTTTGTCAACACGCTCTTTGGCAAACTCAACTATAAGAATAGAGTTCTTAGCTGCAAGACCAATAAGAGTAATAAGACCAATTTGTGCATAAACATTATTCGACAGGCTTGGAATACATGTCAATGCTAAAATTGCTCCGAAAGCAGCAAGAGGAACCCCCAGTAGAATAGTGAAAGGTACCGTCCAGCTTTCGTATAATGCAGAAAGGAAAAGGAAAACAAAGAGTATTGAAAGAATGAAAACGAAAGTAGAAGTATTACCTGCTTTCAACTCTTCACGGCTTAAGCCGGAGAACTCATAACCATATCCTTTCGGCAGCACCTGGTCGGCAGTTTCCTGCAGCGCTTTAATAGCCTGCCCGCTGCTAAATCCGGGTTTTGCATCACCCACAAATTCAGCCATGCGGTAAAGATTATAATGTGAAAGCAATGAAGCGCTTTCGCTGACTTTATAGCTCATCACTGAGCTTAAGGGCAACATAGTGCCCTGCTGGTTACGGACATAATATTTATCCATGTCAACAATATCGTTCCTGTAAAGCGTATCAGCCTGTGCAATAACGTGGAAATTCCTGTTATAAATAGTGAAGTCATTAATATAACTGCTGCCCAGGTAAGTTTGAATGGTGTTAAAAACATCAGCAAGGCTGACCCCCATTTTTTTACATTTATCACGGTCAACAGTAAGCTGGTAATTTGGGGTGCGGGCATTGAAGAATGTAAAGGCGCGGGCAATTTCCGGACGCTTGTTGGCGGCTGCCATAAAAGCATTAACATTTCGTTCGAAAGCCTTAATATTATCATTGCTTTCGCGTTGCTGCAATTCAAAGGTAAATCCCCCGGTAGCGCCTAATCCTGGAATAGCAGGAGGAGGTATCACCACAATATTAGCTTCCTTAATGGCAGCAAATCTCGCTTTAAGCTGATCCATAAGGGCAAAAAGCTGTTCCGACTTGCTTGTACGCTCTTCCCAGGGTTTTAACTGGCAGAAAATAGTGCCGCTATTCGATTTGGTGGCCCCGGTTACAACATTCAGCCCGGCTATAGCGGAATAATGGTTCACACCTTTAGTTTCGCCCAATACAGTCATTATCTTCTTCAGCACTTCCACTGTGCGCGAGGTTGAAGAAGCTTCCGGCAGTTCAAAAGTAATATACACGCGCCCTTCATCCTCTATAGGAATAAAGCCGGTGGGCTTATTTATAATCATAACATAAGCGCCAAAAATTACCAATACCAGCAATATAACAACATAACGTGATTTCTTAATAGCCCTGCGGACATTGTTCGTATATCCTTCTGTCCGCCTGTTGAACCATTTATTAAAATGGAAAAAAAGGTAATTGATCCCTTTTGAAGATTTAGTTAAATGGTGTGGTTTCAGGAACAAGGAACAAAGGGCAGGAGTTAGAGAAAGTGCAACAAATGCAGATATAAGAACCGAGATGGCAATAGTAATGGCAAACTGCTGGTACAACCTGCCAACTATTCCGGGCAAAAATCCTGCTGGTACAAATACAGCAGCAAGTACAAGCGCAATGGCAACTACAGGGCCTGATATATCAGCCATAGCTTTGTGGGCGGCTTCTTTGGGTGTAAGGTGCTGCTCGTCCATATATCGCTGCACCGCCTCCACTACAATTATTGCATCATCCACCACTATCCCGATTGCCAGTACAAAGCCGAAAAGGGTAAGTGTATTAATAGTAAAACCAAGTGGAATGAAGAAAATGAAAGTTCCAATTATAGACACAGGAATGGCAAGCACCGGGATTATGGTTGAACGCCAGTCCTGCAGGAATATAAATATCACCAATACCACAAGCGCCAATGCTTCGAGCAGTGTTTTAACAACTTCGTCTATCGACACCTTTACAACCGAAACAGATTCAAAAGGCACTTTGTAAGCCACATCGCTCGGAAAAGATTTGTTAAGCTTATCCATTGTACTATAAATCCCATTGGCAACATCAAGCGCATTGCTGCCTGGGGTTTGGTAAATAATAAGGTATGAAGCGGGTCTCTTGTCAACAAATGATACACCTGAATAATTGAATTTGCCCAATTCAACACGGGCAATATCTTTCAAATACACTATTGAACCATCGTTAGGATTAGACCTTACAACAATATTCCTGAAATCATCCACGCTGCTTAATCTTCCATTTACAATGGCCGTGTATTCAAAGGGCTGTCCCTTGGGCTGCGGGGGTGTGCCAATTGAGCCTGCAGCTACCTGCACGTTCTGTTCCTGTACAGCGCTAAGTATGTCGGCAGAAGTTAAGCCCAGGCTTGCCATTTTATCAGGCTTAAGCCAGATACGCATACTGAAATCATCGGCCCTGGTAAATATGTCCCCTACGCCTTTAACCCTAAGAAGGGCATCCCTGATAAAAATATTAGTATAATTGTCGAGAAACTGTACGTTATGCGTGCCATTGGGCGAATAAATCGCCACCAGCAAAAGGGCGCTCGGGTTACGCCTGCGGACTGTAACTCCCAGTCTTTTCACCTCATCGGGCAGGATGGGAGTGGCTATGTTTACCCTGTTCTGAACTTCGGTAGTGGCAATATCAATATTAGTGCCTACATCAAAAAATACATTTATAGAAGAACGCCCGTCGTTAGTGCTGTTGCTCTGCATATAATTCATGCCGGGCGCACCATTGACCTGTATTTCGATCGGATTAGTAACGGTTTGCTCCACCGTAGTGGCATCGGCGCCTATATACTGGCTCGAAATCTGCACTACTGGCGGGGTAATTTCGGGATACTGGCTAACAGGAAGGCTTATTATAGCTAATATCCCCACTATTACAAGTACCATTGAAACTACTATTGCAGTGATGGGGCGTTTTATAAAGGTATCGGCTATCATGATAAGTTTATAAAGTTCATAAAGTTAAAAGGTGTTAAGGTTAATAGTAATTGAGTTAATAGTTATTGGTTACTTGTTATTTATTAGCGCAATAGAGTTACACTCCCGCACAATAGGTTTTGACTTTTGCACAACCGTGCGAAGGTCTCGCGCACGACGTTGAGTATCTTGCGCACGAGATTTTGATGCTTGAGCACTAGATTTTAGTGCTTGCACGACCGTGCGAGGGTCTCGCACACTACGTTGAGCACCTCGCGCACGACGTTGAGTATCTCGCGCATGGCGTTGAGTACCTTGCGCATGGCGTTGAGTACCTTGCGCATGGCGTTGAGTACCTTGCGCATGGCGTTGAGTACCTTGCGCATGGCGTTGAGTACCTCGCACACTCCGTTGAGCATCTCGCACAAGGCGTTGAGTACCTCGCACAAGGCGTTGAGTACCTCGCGCAAGGCGTTGAGTACCTCGCACACGACGTTGAGTACCTCGCGCAAGGCGTTGAGTACCTCGCACACGACGTTGAGCACCTCGCGCAAGGCGTTGAGTACCTCGCACAGTTGTGCAAATGCCTTGCAATGTCATCGTAGAAACTGTATCCATAGCTATAAAGTCAAACCCTAAGGAGCTTTCCCTTAAAACATAACCCATTGTATTCACTCCAATTGCGATACTCATAGTAAGCTATTTAGCAGGTTGTTTTTGTGGTGGGGCAATGGTAATTGCTGAGCCGTCGTGCAGTTTCTGTATGCCGTCCTCAACTATAGTTTCACCGCCATCAAGTCCTTTCAATACAATAACATTTAAACCTACCTTGGGGCCAAGCGCCACTTTAACCTGTTTAACTGTTTTATCCTGTTTTACAAACACAAAATATTCGCCCAGTTGCTCTAATGTAGCCTTAAAAGGAATAATCACCTGTTCGCCTGCATTTGCATTCAACACCATCACTTTGCAGCTCATGCCTGGTTTAAGCATTTTTTCGGCATTAGGAACGGTTATCCTAACCCTGATCGAGCCTGTCTGCATGTCAACAGCCCTGTCAATTACACTTATTTTTCCAATATGGGGATATATTGAATTATCGGGCAGGGTGAGCCTGAATGTAGTGTCTGCTTCCGAATTTGTTGCATCTTCCAACTTCTGGAAACGGCCAAGTTCAGTTTCGCTAATTTCAAAATCAACGCCCATAGGGTCGTTTGAAGATACCGTATTAAGAAGAGTTTGTCCCGGAGTAATAAGAGCGCCCAGCTTAACGAGGGAAAAACCTATGGTGCCGTCGAAAGGTGCATTGATCAAGGAATAATCATAATCTGTTTTGGCTTTTAACTGTTCTGAATTTGCAGCATCTACCTGCTGTTTGGCGCTTTTAAGGTTGGTCATGGCATCTTCATAAGTTTGCTTTGCAACGGCATTCTTTTGGTTAAGGTCAGTATAGCGGTCAGCATCACGCTGAACCTTTTCAAGATTATCTTCAGCTATCTTCACATTCGACTGTGCTTCTTCATAAGCAGCTTCATATTTGCGACGGTCAATTTCATACAGTTTCTCTCCCGAAGTAACAGTTTTTCCTTCAGTAAAATACATGCCCGTAATATATCCGCTCACCTGTCCGCGAAGTTCAACCTCTTTTAACGCGACAATATTAGCAGGATATGAATTGTAGAATATGGCTTTTGTTAAACTGACATTGGTAACCGTTACCGGTACAGCTTGCTCAACCTGTTTTACTGCATTGCCACCGCAGGATGTTAATAGTAGGCAGTAGGCAGGAAGCAGGAAGCAGTATAGAATAAGTTTCTTAATATTCATTATTAATTATCAATTAGTATTCATTTCTTAAATCATATTGCTTAAATTTATTTTTACCGCTAAGTTCGCAAAGTTGTTCGCAAAGGTCACAAAGAAATTTCCTTCTCTGCGTACTTTGCTTTATTTTACTCCGCGTACTTTGCGGTTAATTATTATTCTGCTAAACATTATTTTGTAAATCCTAAATCATCAATTTGTTTTAATTTCTCCCAACGCTTTCTCCAAGTCCATCTTGCTGGTAAGCACCTGGAAAAGCACGTTCAAATAGTTAAGTTCCGAAGTCCGCAGATCTGTTTCCGATACTATCACTTCAAGGTATGCCTTGATTCCTTTATCATACTGATACTTCACCGTGTTAAAGATATTCTTTGCAATAGCTATATTGTTCTTTGCTATTCTCAGTTCGTTCAGGTTGCTGATATACGCTGCAAGCGCAGTTGTATATTCGCTGTTTATTTCGCTTTTCAGGTAATCCATTCCCAGTTGGAGACGCTTGTACTGTAGCTTAGCTTTGTTCATATTCTCCAGCTTGTTCATGCCCTGGAATAATGGAAAAGTTAGTTTCAAGCCAAACAGTGAAGCAGGATTATTTGCATTATATAAATCGGAAAACTGGTTGTTACCGAACATTGGGTTATAATCGTAAAAAGCCGATAATGTCGGAATAAACGACCACCGGTAATAGCCCACTTCAATGTTCTGAAGTTTCAGCGCTGTCTGCATCTGCTGATATTCTATTCGTTTGCCATAATCAAGAGCCTTTGCTGTGTCAATCAATATGTCATTTTCAAATTTGGAAGAATCATACAATACTGTCAACGTCTTTTCAGGACCAACTCCAATAAATTGTTTTAATATGGAATACTTGGCTTTCAGCGCTTCTTCGGCAGATTTCCTTTGAGCCTGTGCATTACTTAGTGATATTTCACTACGCTGATAATCTATGTTGTCAGTCAATCCATTCTGATAAAGACTGTAAGCATCCTTATAATTACGCTGCAATCGAAGTACATCTTCATCCAACACATTAAGCTGCTCCTCTGTCAATAACACATCGAAAAACGCTTTAGTTACATCAACATACGTATTGATCTTTGTATTCTCCGTATTTTCTGTTGCCTGGTTGCGGAGCTCTTTAGAAGTTCTGGCGGCAAAAAACAAATTACTGCTATACAAAGTTTGGTTTGCTGAGAAGATACCGCCTGATGTATAATTTGTTGTGGAGGGAAAAGATACATACGGCATGTATGGAGCAGGTAAACTCAGGTTAGGGTAGCTGGCAACAGGTACCTGCAAATAATGCTGCACATTGGCATCAATTTCAAGTTGAGGATACCAGCCGGATAAAGCTATTCTAATGTCTCTTTTAGTAATGTCCTCATCAAGCAGGGATTGTTTAACCAGATCCTGATTAGCCAACGCATAGCTAATGCATTGCTGCAAAGTAACCTTAGCAGGAAGGGTATCATTTGTTTTCTGACCTATTGAAAAATTAGAACTAACAATAAAAAGCGCAGCAATCACTACTTTTCCAAACTTCTTATATCCGCATTTGTTCTTAAAAGCATCGTTAAAAATTCTGTGAGCGTCATTGCGAGCGAAGCGAAGCAATCTGTCCGCCAATAAGATTGCTTCGGTCGTTCCTCCCTCGCAATGACGGATTGTATAGTATTTAGAAGTGCCCTTAAGTATGCTTTGAAAGAAATATCTCATTCGTTAATAAACCCTGCTTTAAACTTTAAATTAATTCCTGCAAATTGGGATGCAAAATTAATCGAATTAATGCAACCATAAGTTAAAATATTTTAACAAATGTTTAAGAAATTACTGTTCCTTTCTCTGCTGAGCAAGTTCTGCAAGTTTCTTTTTCCCGTAAGCAACTTTAATGATTACGACAAACAGTACAGGAACAATAAATATTGCCAGAGATGAAGCTGATATCATTCCACCTAATACAGTAAAACCAATAGTTCTGCGGGCTACAGCGCCTGCTCCGGTTGCTAATGCGAGAGGAAGAACGCCGAAAATAAAGGCCAGTGAGGTCATGATGATTGGGCGTAAACGCAATTTAACTGCATCAATAGTGGATTGTACAAGATCTTCTCCCCTGTCCACACGCACTTTGGCATATTCAACAATTAATATCGCGTTCTTGGCAGCAAGTCCAATCAAAGTTATTAGTCCTATCTGTGCATAAACATTGTTGCTCAGTGCAGGAATAAAAGTAAGAGTTAGTATTGCGCCAAAAGCCCCGATAGGTACGGCCAGCATGACTGCAAAGGGAACAGACCAGCTTTCATATAAAGCTGCAAGGAAAAGGAAAACAAAAGTAAGCGAGAATAAAAAAATATAAATAGTTTGTGAACCTGCTATTATTTCTTCATAACTCAAACCAGAGAATTCATAACCATATCCACGCGGTAACGATTTATCGGCAACTTCTTTAAGTGCATCTATCGCCTGACCACTGCTGTATCCCGGAGCAGGGCCGCCATCCACTTCGGCAGAACGGAAGATATTGAAATGAGGTATCACGGGAGCTGCTTCTATTGGTTCATATTTGATGAGAGAGCTAATGGGCAGCATTTCACCATTCTGATTGCGAACATAATACTTCTCCATATCAGATACTAACCTCCGGTAGATCGTATCTGCCTGCACTACCACGCGGAAAGTACGGTTGTAAAGAGTGAAATCGTTCACATAAGAACTCCCCATATATGATTGTATAGTTGAGAAAATGTCAGAAATATTCACTCCCATTTTCATACATTTCTCCCTGTCAACAGTCAGGTTGTAGCTTGGTGTATGCGCCGAATAATAAGTAACAGCGCGCGAAATGGCTGGGTTCTTATTTGCTGCATTAACAAAATTGCGAACTACCTTTTCGAAAGTATAAACATCATCGTTCGTACTGCGCTGCTCCACCTGGAAAGTAAATCCGGCTGATTGCCCGATTCCCGGAATAGGCGCGGGCTGCATTACTATTACTTTTCCGTTCTTCAATCCTGCTGCAGCAATGCGTTTGTACATTACATCTACTATGCCCGGCACCTGTACTTCAGGTGTGCTTCGCTCACTCCAGGGTTTCAACATACAGAAGATAGTGCCGCTGTTCGACTTCTGTGCGCCGTTAGTGATATTAATCCCTGACGAAGCCATAAAATGATCTACTCCGGGAGTTTCGGCAACTACCTTCATAAGCTTAGTCAAAAATTCAACAGATTGAATGGTAGATGAGCCTTCGGGCAATTCATACGTTACCTGCAATCGTCCCACGTCTTCATTCGGTATAAAACCTGATGGCTTATATTTGAATAACAAATATGTGCCGATGCCAATAATGAACAATAAAACGACAACATATCTTGCTTTATGAATGCCTCTTTTCACCCCTTGGGAATAACGAAAAGTAATTTTATCCAGAATGGTATTGAACCGGTAGAAAAATTTATTCAGTCCTTTTGATTTCTCGTCAATATGATAAGGCTTTAATAAGAGTATGCATAATGCCGGTGTCAATGACAATGCTATAAACGTTGATATCAGCATGGATATGGCAATGGTAATGGCAAACTGCTGGTATAAGCGTCCGATAATGCCGGGAATAAAAGCAACTGGAACAAAAACCGAAGCCAGTACCAATGCCACGGCAATTACAGGAGCTGTAATATCTTTCATGGCAAGCCTGGTTGCTTCAATTACGGGTAATTTCTTATCGTCAATATAGCGGTGAACTGCTTCCACCACTATAATGGCATTGTCAACCACTATTCCTATTGCCAGCACAAAGCCGAACATGGTAAGTGTATTGATGGTGAAATGCAAGGGGACAAAAAAGATGAAAGTGCCTAATATGGAAACAGGAATAGCCAATACAGGGATTAGCGCCGCGCGCCAGTTCTGAAGGAAAAGAAATACCACGAAAGCCACAAGTAAAAGAGCAATAAAAAGCGTATGCTCCACTTCTTCCATGGAAACCTTAACAATGGTTACAGCTTCAAAGGGGACTTTGTAATCAACATCTTCAGGGAATGATTTCTTCAGCGTTTCAAGCTCCGCATAAACGCCATTCGCCACATCCAATGCATTAGCAGACGGCAATGAATAAACCATAAGAGCGGATGAGCGTTTGCCATCGCAATAGGAATTGCTGGAGTATGTGAATTTGCCTAATTCCACCCTGGCAATGTCCTTGATGTAAACCATCTGCCCTGTACTCGGTATTGTTTTTACTATTATTTTCTCAAATTCGGAAACCTTAGTCAGTCGTCCATTAACCAGTATCGTTAATTCGTTAGCCTGTGTTGATTCTTGAGGAGGTGCGCCCACAGCGCCTGCCGCTACCTGCACGTTTTGTTCGTTTAATGCAGCTATAACATCCTGCGGAGTTATGGAATAGGATGCCATTTTATCAGGGTTCATCCATATCCGCATACTGAAATTATCGGAGCGGGAATTTACATCGCCTACGCCCGGCACACGAAGCAGGGCATCCATTAAATAGATATTGGCGTAATTATCAAGGAAAGTAATATTGTGTGTACCCTTAGGGGAAAATAGGGCAACCATCATCAGCATACTGGTATTTTTCGCCCTCACTGTCATGCCTAAACGACTAACTGCCGATGGCAGCAGGGGTTTTGCTATACCTGCCCTGTTCTGCACATTAAGCATGGCAACATCTACATTGGTTCCAACCTTAAATGTTGTATTAACTGAAATCATCCCCGTGCTGGTGCTGTTACTTTGAATATACTCCATGCCGCTTACACCGTTTATAGCTTCTTCCAGGGGAGTAGCTACATTTTGCTCAACGGTAATGGCATCTGCACCGGTATAAGTTCCTGAAACGGATACACCGGGAGGAGTAATATTAGGATACTGGTTAACAGGAAGGGTGAAAATGCAAATGGTTCCCAGTATTGCTATTACAATGGAAATTACAATTGAAGTAACAGGTCGCCTTATGAAGGTATCGGAAATCATTTATAAATATTTCGGCAATATTTCAATTGAAGGACTAAAGTCCTTGATAAACAGAGGCTTTTGTTGTAACCCCAGACTTAAGTCTGGGGTTAATGAAATCACCGCAAGCATAAGGGCTTTAGCCCTGAAAAGTACCATCTTATTATTACTTTAATTATCTATCTTAAGACCCTATTATTCCTTATGATCCACATCTTTTTCCTTATTCGCAACAAGCAGTTCCAGTTTCGTCTTACCGTATGCTATCTTCACTATTACCACGAAGAGTACAGGAACAATGAAAATTGCAATAGATGAAGCAGCTATCATCCCTCCAAGAACGGTAACACCTATAGTGCGACGAGCAACAGCACCTGCCCCGCTAGCCAGCACCAAAGGCATAACGCCTAAGATAAATGCCATAGAGGTCATGATAATTGGGCGCAACCTAAGCTTAACTGCTTTAATAGTTGATTGAATAAGGTCTTCGCCGCCATCCACTCGCACTTTTGCATATTCAACAATCAGGATAGCATTCTTGGCTGCCAACCCAATTAATGTTATTAGTCCTATCTGTGCATATACATTGTTGGTTAAGCTTGGTATGAATATAAGCGTGAGTATAGCCCCAAAAGCTCCTATAGGCACTGCCAGCAATACCGAGAAAGGCACCGACCAGCTCTCGTAAAGCGCTGCAAGGAAAAGGAAAACAAATATAAGCGAAAACATGAAAATGTATATGGTCATGGTACCTGCCTGTAATTCCTCATAACTCAAGCCTGAGAAGTCATAACCATAGCCTTGAGGTAACACTTTTGCGGCAACCTCTTTCAATGCATCTATGGTTTGACCACTGCTATATCCTACAGCCGAAGAACCATCAACTTCCGCTGAGCGGAATATATTAAAATGCGACAACAATGGAGCAGCTTCCGTGGGCTGATAGCTGATAAGTGAGCCTAAAGGCAGCATTTCACCCGCCTGGTTCCGAACATAATATTTATCCATGTTCGTTATCATCTTGCGATAGGCAGTATCTGCCTGAACTACCACATGGAATGTACGGTTATAAAGTGTGAAATCGTTCACATAAAAACTACCCATGTAGGTCTGGATAGATGTAAATACATCAGATATATTAACCCCCATCTTTTTGCATTTCTCCCTGTCAACAGTTACGTTGTAACTCGGCGTATGGGCGGAATAATAGCTGAAAGCATGAGAAATAGTGGGGTTCTTATTGGCTTCGGCAACAAAGTTGTTCACCACTGTTTCAAAAGCGTGAACATCGTCGTTGGTATTTCTTTGTTCAATCTGGAAACTGAAACCTGCAGTTTGCCCTATACCGGGGATAGGCGCAGGCGGAATGACCACTATGTTTGCATTCTTCACATTTGCCTTTGATATCCTGTCGCGCAGCACATCTATAATTCCAGGTATCTGTTGCCCAGATTCACTTCGTTCATTCCAGGGCTTTAGCTGGCAATAAATAGTACCGCTGTTTGATTTCGTTGCACCTGTTACCACGTTAAATCCCGCTAAAGCAGCATAATGATCAATGCCCGGAGTTTTCGACACTACCTTCATTAGTTTGGTCATCACATCTACAGACTGCGTAGTTGCTGAGGCTTCGGGTAATTCATAAGTAACGTAGATAAGCCCGTCGTCTTCGCTGGGAATAAAGCCTGATGGCTTATGCTGAAACATAAAGTAAGTAGCGGCGCCAATACATATCAATAAAATAACCACGTATCTTGATTTGCGGATACCCATCTGCACACCGTTTGAATAACTGTTCGTAATTTTAGCAAACCATGTATTGAATTTGAAGAATAGTTTATTCAGTCCTTTTGCTTTTTCGTCAATGCTGTAGGGCTTTAACAGTAATGTGCATAATGCAGGCGTTAACGACAATGCTATGAATGCGGAAAGTATGATGGAAACGGCTATAGTAATGGCAAACTGCTGGTACAACCTTCCAACTATGCCGGGGATAAAACCTACCGGCACAAACACCGAAGCGAGTATCAAAGCTATAGCAATTACAGGGGCCGATATATCGTTCATTGCACGGACGGTGGCTTCCTTAACGGAAATTTTCTCCACATCAATGTAATGCTGAACGGCTTCAACTACTATAATGGCATCATCCACCACTATCCCTATGGCCAGCACGAAACCAAACATGGTTAATGTGTTTATCGTAAATCCCAACGGCACAAAAAAGATGAATGTGCCGAGTATGGAAACAGGAATAGCAAGAACGGGAATCAGTGTGGCTCGCCAGTTCTGAAGAAATAAGAATACTACGAATGCAACCAGCAACAAAGCTATCAGTAGAGTTTGCACCACTTCCTGCATGGAAACCTTTACAACGGTGACCGTTTCAAAAGGCACTTTATAATCCACATCGGCAGGGAATGAAGTTCTCAGTTCGTTAAGTTCTTTTACAACCCCGCTTGCTGTTTCTATTGCATTGCTTGAAGGTGTCTTATAAATGGTAAGAATTGATGCGCGCTGGTCGTCAACATAGGAATTGCTTGAATAAGTAAATTTTCCCAGTTCTATTCTTGCAACATCTTTCAGATAGACCATTTGTCCTGTGCTGGGAATGGTTTTCACGATGATGTTCTCAAAATCGGAAACCTTGTTCAGCCTGCCATTCACGAGTATGCTTAACTCGGAGGTTTGTGTTTTTTGCTGAGGAGGCACACCTGCAGAACCTGCTGCAACCTGTAAATTCTGTTCGTTTAAAGCATTGATGACTTCTGTAGGTGTTAACGAATAAGCCGACATTTTATCAGGGTTCAGCCATACGCGCATACTGAAATTATCGGCAATGGTAGTGATAGCTCCCACGCCGGGCACGCGGAGCAGGGCATCCATGATGAATATGTTAGTGTAATTATCAAGAAAAGTAATATTATGCGTGCCTTTAGGCGAATACAGCGCCACCAGCATCAACTGACTTGGATTCAATGCCCTTACAGTAAGCCCTAATCGGCTTACCGATGCCGGTAATAAAGGCGTGGCAATAGTTACCCTGTTCTGAACGTCGAGTGTGGCAATGTCAATATCGGTACCCACTTTAAAGGTGGTGTTAATGGTCATCAGTCCGTTGTTGGCACTGTTGCTTTGCATGTATTCCATGCCGTGGGTACCGTTAACCTGCTCCTCAATAGGAGTGGCAACGGTTTGTTCAACGGTGGTGGCATCCGCACCCATGTACTGACCTGTAACCTGCACCACAGGAGGCGTAATATCCGGGTATTGGTTTACAGGAAGATTGAAAATGCAGATAGCGCCTATGAATGCCAATACAAGCGAAACAACTATCGCGGTAACAGGGCGTCGTATAAAGGTATCAGCTATCATAACGAAGTGTACTAAAGTACTTAAAGTTCATAAAGTTTATAAAGTTGAAAGTTCACTTGTAGTTGATTTAGCAAGCCTTTGAAAATAATTAATAATATGTTATTTCACGCTCTGTAATAAATTGTGGAATATTATTTTTAAATTCTGTTTCTTTTATCCAATTACCAGTTTTATCATAATCATATTTGAAAGTATATTTATCTTTTAGGGTGCCATCTGGATTGTAGGTGTTCATCTCAATGGAATTTCCTTTATCATTATATTTATAATTATCTTTTTCTTTCAAAGCTCCATCCGGATTATATAAGTTTACCTCTGTGTTATTTCCCTTATCATCATATTGTAAAATGGCTTTACTATTAAAATGTGTGCCTGAACTGTATGAAGAGTTATACTCAATCTCATTCCCATAATTATCAAATTTATAAGTCCATTTTCTGTTTAAACTGCCATCGATGTTATAATAATCCTTTTCAATAATATTCCCATTGTCGTCATATTTAAATGTAATGCGATAAATTAAACTACTATCAGATTTATAGATATTCAATTCTTTTTTCCTTCCATTCTCATCATATTTGTAAATATTTTTTGTTTTTGAACTATCATAGGAAACACTGTGATTTGGACTCCCCGTTTTATAAACTTTGTTATCTTTAATGAATGTTATACTATTAGTATTTGAACTGTCTATTGAATAACTACAATCATAACCCTCAATAATATTTCCCTTGTCATTATAAAAGGACGTGCTTTTACCAATTATTTTTCCTTTTTGCATTTCATTACCTTCATTTGTTACTTTAAAACTATTAACTGATAATGATTTTAACATCCCTTTCAAATTTGAAACTTTTAAGTCATTTTTCTTAGAATCTTGACCTAAACAAGAATAACAAAAAACGAAGGTTGATATTGTAAATACAATTACTGTTTTCATATCTTTTTCCTTTTAGCACATTTCAGTTTTCTTCTCATTTCCACCCCATTAAAGGCAAAACATTTCGCTTTTTTTATAACAGTTGCACCAACGTTTAATATTAACAAGTCTCAAGCCCCAAGTATCAAATTCCAAGTCCCAAGTATCAAGTTCCAAATCCCAAGAAAAGACTCTATTTTGTTGGAATTTGGGGCTTTTGTTTTGGGGCTTGGAGCTTTCCATTAAGCTTTTCCCCCTCTTTTCATAACACTTGCACCAACTCTCTAGACACTCGCTTCAATTCACTAGACACTTACTCCAATTCACTAGACACTCACTCCAATTCTCTAGACACTTACTCCAATTCTTTAGACACTTACTCCAACTCTCAAGACACTCACTTCAATTCACTAGACACTTACTCCAATTCACTAGACACTCGCTCCAATTCACCAGACACTCGCTCCAATTCACCAGACACTCGCTTCAATTCACTAGACACTTACTCCAATTCACCAGACACTCGCTTCAATTCACTAGACACTCGCTCCAATTCTCTAGACACTTACTCCAATTCACTAGACACTTGCTTCAATTCTCTAGACACTTGCACCAACTCTCTAGACACTTGCATCAACTCTCTATAGACTACTCACTACTCGATATCGAGTACTCACTTCTTGATACCGAGTTGCACCAACTATTATAATACTCGCAGTAACTATTACAATATATGCAGCAACTCTTATAATACTTGCGGTAACTATTATAATACATGCAGTAACTCTTATAATACTTGCGGTAACTATTATAATACATGCAGTAACTATTATAATACATGCAGCAACTCTTATAATACTTGCGGTAACTATTATAATACATGCGGTAACTATTATAATACATGCAGTAACTATTATAATACTTGCGGTAACTATTATAATACATGCACCAACTATTACAATACTTGCTGCAACTATTACATTAACTGCATCTATTACCTACCTGTTCGGCAGGCAAGCTTCAAAGAACGGCTTGATTTATATGCCTTTATATTTATATTAAATAGAAAATAGATAATATCAAATAGCAAATTGAAGGAAAAAGGCGAGTTAGACTATTTTCTTTTTTCTATTTGCTATCTTCTATTTGCTATAAGTTATTTCTCGCTATAAATGTGCATCTATTAACTCAAAGAACGGATTGATTTATATGCCTTTAATCTTAAATTCAACCTGTTTACTACCTACTGTTTCAAGAAATCAATAAATCCTAATTTCTAAACCCTAAATCCTAAACAAATTCAAATGATTCAATTTTCAAATGTTCTAAACTGTTTTCGTTTTGAATTTTTGTCATTTGTATTTTGAGATTATTTAGAAATTAGTGCTTGGGATTTAGTATTTTCTACTTACTGACTGCTTCCTGCTGCTTCCTGCTGCTTCCTACTGCCGCTTTATTAATGTTTCACCCAAAGGCGCAAAGAACGCTAAGTTTGTTAAATTTCCTAATTTCTATTAATTTCCAGTTTCCATCAATTTCATTCCCTCCTGACTGCCTCCTGCCACTGCCATCTGCCTACTTTTTTCCACCATCTCCCTTATCACTCTTCCCTTTTCCTGTCTTTTTAGAAATATCTATCACAGAGCCAGAATGTAATGATTGAACACCATCAACAACTATACGGTCGCCTTCTTTAACACCTTTCTTTATTATCACGTTAGGGGCAATTGTTTGTCCTAATTGCACTTTCTTCTGTATGGAAACCACGACAGGATGTGTTTTTGTTGAATCGTCAGCATTGCGGGCGGTAGTATCTTTAACCATATACACAAAATATTCGCCCATAACTTCCACTACAGCTTTACTTGGCACCACCATTTCGGGCGCTGCATCCTGGTTATGTACGCGCAACACACAACTTGTTCCTGGCCTTAATGAATGGTCGGGGTTTGCAAACTCTATCCTCACACGGATAGTGCCTGTTTGAGCATCAACTGCACGGTCTAACACGGATATCTTCCCCATATAAGGATATACCGAATCGTTTGGAAGTACAATGGAAAACAGCGAGTCGATCGCATTTAGTTTGTTTAATTTAAGTTGCTGTAAATAGGCCAATTGTTTTTCAGACGCTAAAAAATCAACACCCATAGGGTCGTCGGTTGAAATAGTATTCAGCACAGTTTGCCCTACCGACACCATGTTTCCCAGTTTTACCTGGCTGAAACCTATAGTGCCGTCGAAAGGAGCTGTAATAACAGAGAACCCCAGGTTAGTGGATGCTATTTTTAAAGCTTGTTCCGCCGAAGTAACCATATCCTTGGCATTTTGCAATGTAACCGTAGCGTGGTCGAGAACCTGCTTGGCAACTGCATCATAAGTATTCAGGTAGTTATAGCGGTCGGCATCCTGCTGTGCCTGTTTAAGGTTGCCCTTTGCCACTTCCAGGTTAGCTTTTGCCTGATCATAGCTTGCCTGATAAAGTTGTCGGTCTATTTCATATAAAGTCTGTCCTTTTTGCACATGGTCGCCTTCAATGAACTTTATTCCGGTGATATAACCCTGCACTTGCGGACGAAGATCAACCTGACTCAAAGCTACTATTGTTGCAGGATAGGTGTCAAAGTAGAAAACCTTTTGCTTCTTTACAATAAACGTGTTAACAGATACGGGAGGCGTTGGCGGAACTGCTTTCCTGCCGCAAGCAGCCAGTAAAAGGATGCCGGTTAATAATAGTAGAAAGCTTCTGTTAATAGAAACGTCATTGCGAGTCTTTCCTTCGTCATTGCGAGGAGGAACGACGAAGCAATCTAAGCAATGAATTAAAGATTGCTTCACTTCGTTCGAAATGACGATAAGTGTCCCTCGCAATGACGGGATATATGATTTCCCGAATAGGTCTGTTAAATATTCTCTTTTCATGTATGCTGAAATTTTATTCGTTAATGTTTTGACAATGTGTTACCCATTGCTCTTTCCAGATCTACCTTGCTCAACAATACATTGAACAGGGCATTCAAATAACTTATCTCAGATGATATCAGGTTTGATTCTGCAGTTATCACATTAAGGTAAGCTACCACTCCCTGCTTGTATTGCAGAGAGATTATACTATAGACATCTTTCGCCATTGCCACATTTTCTGAAAGCGATTTTAAATCATATAAATTGCTTTTATAATTTGCAAGGGCATTGTTGTATTGGGTGTAAATGACAGATTTTAGATTTATCAAAGCCAGATCGATTTGTTGTTCCTGTAGTTTGGCTCTCTGTACACTTTCTATACGTTGCAAACCTGTAAATATAGGAATGCTGATTGTAGCGCCTATGTATGAAAAAGGATATGGTCCGTTTAAATTGTTAGAATAAGGGTTGCTTTCATATTCATAATTATAATTGTAGAAAGCCGATAGTGTTGGCAGAAACTGATACCTGTAGTAATTCACATTTTGCTCCTGCAAGCTTTTCACTGTTTGGAGCAATTGATATTCTATACGCTTTTCAACTTTCAATTGCTGGGTAGTATCGAAAGCTATTTCCTGCATCATTTTCAGTGTATCGAACAACACGTTAAACTCTTTTTCCGGAGGAAATCCCATTAACTGTTTAAGAGAAAAGTACTGTGGAGTCACACTTTCAATTGCCTGTTTTAATTGGGCTTTAGAATTATTCAGTGTTATTGAAGCTTCCTTATAATCTGTTTTATCAACTATGCCGCCGACATATTGATGGTAAGTATCCCGAAGGTTCTTAGCCAGACGTGCAGTATCTTCTTTCAGTACATTGACCTGCTGCATTGTAAATAGCAACCCGTAAAAAGCTTTACTTACATTTGCAATAAGTCCGATTTTAGTGCTGTCGTCTGATTGCTTTGCCTGCTGCACAAACAAATGTGCACTGTTTGCTGCATATAAAACATCAGGACTAAGGATGGTTTCCGTTACCGATAACATGGGCATGAACGAATTGACAAGTCCATTATTTTCTTTGATTAAAGGACCACCCGGGATTACTTGAATTTATAGCGAAAGTCGTTGGTAATTGGTCGTAATGTGTAATGGTTCCGTTAACACCAACATGAGGCAACCAGTCTGATAATCTAATGAGGTTCGATTTTTTAGCGATGGTAATATCAATTGCAGACTGCTGTATTCCCGGCTGGTTTTGCAAGGCATAAACTATGCACTGATCAAGATTGTATGATGGAATAGTATCGGCTTTCTTATTCTGTGCATTTATGGATAAGTGTGCTTGAAGCAGTAGGATACTAATAACTAAAAAGAACTTTAATTTCTTATCGGGCATGCTGATTTTGAATTTCGTTTGCATTTAATATGCTTCTAAATACTGACGAAATTATAGAAACTTTAGAAATACAGATAAATGTTAACAGAAATATAACAATAAAATGAATGGGGAAATTTGTCAGACTGAATAAGTAACGGAGAAGGAATATTAGAATAATAGTATAACTTATGCAGAAGAGAATAAGTCTGCGAATTACCATATTCTCAATTAAAATAATTAGTTAAAGCTAAAATAAAAAAGCCATTACAGATGTAATGGCTTTTCCATTGTACTAAAATTAACTACTTAAACCTCATCAATTAACCATAATCTTTTTTACATAAGTTGCATTGCCTGTTTGTATTTTTACAAAGTAAATACCCTGTTGTAAATTAGCATCAATATGTATAGTCGAGGTATTCATAACCTTCTTTTCCAGTAAGGACTGACCAAGCATATTGGAAATGCTCAATGTTGCATTCTGCATGCTCTGATCATTCAATTTAATATCAAAGGAGCCGTTATTGGGGTTAGGATAAACCTCAAAGTTAGCCTGAGACATTTCGTTTATACCAGTGCAAACTCCCCAGTTTACTTCTGTCATCGGGCTTAAGCAAGATGTAGTGATCTGCCAGTTGTAATAATAATAGTAATACGCAGCATGTGATGCATTGGTATTTCCTGTTATAGATAGCACGCCTGAAAGTGTAAGTGGATATGTTGCCGTATTATCTCTCCAGAAAGCACTGGAAGCAGGGGATTCCAAAATATAACCAGTTCCTACCGGAACGCTGAAATTTAATGGAATAGTTTGTAATCCTGTGGAAACACTAGTTGTTATTGAATCTATTTCTGTTCCTGAGTTATTCTTTAAAACTATTGTCCTGTTTGCGGCAGTCTTTTCATAAACCTGCACAGATTGAATAGTAAGCGGAACATCGGCATTAAATACCAATCCTTCTCTTGCCGAATTTGTATATGATCCGCTTGATAATGCAGAGGATACTACACCCGCTGACTGAGCGGCTGAAGTCACTGCATTCTGAACATAATAATTAGTTGTAGAAGTTACAGTTGGCGTATACGATGTTCCTGTATGCAAAACTGTAGTGCTTGATGGAGAACTATACCAGTTAAGTGTTCCTGTTCCTGAGGCCGTCATTGCTACAGTGGAAGGGGAATAACAACCATTAACTACCGTAGGGGCAGGCGGCATATCAATTGTAATATAACCGGTTTGGGTATCAGTATTGTTTCCATAACTATTTGTTGCTTTTAACGTAACAGTATAAGTTCCATTAGCAGTGTAGGTATGAGATGGATTTTGTAAAGTTGATGTTCCTCCGTCACCAAATGTCCACGCCCATGCTGATGGAGAATTAGTTGATTGATCTGTAAATTGTATAGTACCAGAAGAGCAGCTTGATGTTGACGAAGCAGTAAACCCTGCTACAGGAGGTGCATTATGAGAAGTACCGCCTTTATATACTAAGAAATCTGCCATATTCCCAACAATGTCACTTCCATAGGAGATATACATATATCCTGTTTTATCAACACCCCAATCGGTTCCCCAAGAGTTTCTTAAAATCCAGTATCCACCGCTGCCATCAGAAACTGTAGTGTCTTTCCAACCTACAAGATCAACGCAATGATCGGCACTGGTGCCGCTTTCAACCAAAATTCCACCGGAATAATTGTTGAAATTATTAGATGAAGCATCCATCCCAATCCAAATAGGGCCGTCGTTGTAAATGAAATATTTCATACTATCAACAGATGGTACGCCGTTTGCATCTTCACCGCCAATATCCCTAAAGCTTGAAATGGTTTCATGTGGAGTATAGGGACCACCGCAGCTTCCGGTAGTTCCATTTCCTTCTGCTGTTGTCCAGGGATCTTCTGTCTCATAAACAGCTCCGCCACCGCTAGAATTAGCTCCTGTATATGAAGCTAACCAGGCTTGATGTGCTGCTCCTACTGTTAAAGCCTCACCACTGCAACCACTAAAGCCAGATGGTTTATAACAATTTGTAACAAATTCTTCTGAAATATCCCTGGTAACACCATCAGTTATGGAAATATTGCATTCAAGTGTTGCGACAGAAGCAAAAGCCCAGCAATCTCCACACTGCATTTGGTTTGCAATAGGTGTGCATTTAGAACGCCAATCCCATGATGCAGGAATTCCTGCAATTGCAGTTTCATTTGAAGTGAGCGGCTTGTCATAATGTTTTGTAGCCTTAAGAGGAGGAGTGTATGTGCCGGTATATTTCCCGGCAGAAACAACGTTGATAGTATAACTGTCAATAACCTCTTTATTTTTTGACCATGGACGTTTTAATTCTAATGTAAGAGTAGTAGTTCCCTGTGAATTTCCCACATATCTTATAATTTGAGTGCCAGATCCTCCTTTCATTACTTTCCCTGAAACCAGATCGTGAATAAAATCATCATCACCTATCTTTGCAATTGATTTAATAAATTTATCATTAGGAGCGGGCGCTTCAACCCACATGTACCCGGTTGAGGATTTTCTTGGCAATTGTATCTCAAGCACCTGATCAGATGAAAGACTGATTGTCTGTTCCTGGTTTGCTCTTGTGAGCTTAACAAAATTCTGAGCTTGAATTTTGTTGAATGCAAACAGTACTAATACTGCTGCAATTAAATGTAATAGTCGATTCTTCATAGATTATAGGTTTTAATTAATAAATATTAATGTTTTTAATATAATGTGTATAGTATTAATTATAAGGTTGTATTTTGAATACTAAAAATTATTGTTTTTCAATTTTTTTACAAATTAAGGCGTTTGATTTAGCCAATGAAATTACGAAATATTAAAAGTTATGTCAAGCTTTTATTGCAAATTAACATATTAATAAACAGATATATAAAGTGAAAATTTTCTACTAATTATTAGAAAATGCTCATAAAAACATATTTTTTATATGCGCACATGTAAGTAGAATTACTAATTATTTTATGAGTAATTTCACCTAAACGATTTAGTGAATTTGCTTAATAAAAGATTCTAAAATCAAAAATAAAAAAAATAGCAATATTGGGTTATACGTACAAATTGATTAGAATTAAGTTCCAGTTTTTTAGAAACTGGGTTTTGGATATTTATTCACTACTTAATCAAATATCAAATTATATATAATAAAAAGCCCCGACAATTTGCCGGGCTTTTTACTTGTGAGAGTAAGTTTTATTTAATTAAAGATAATTTTTTAATAATTGTTCCAGAAGGAGTTTTTATGTTAACTACATAAATACCGCTGCTTTGGTTTGACATATCAACTGTCATTGTGCTTACATCTTTAGAAGATGTACTCTGAACAAGTTTGCCAACCATGTTGTAAACATTAATAACTACATCCGGCTGCAAATAAGTTGAAAAATCAACTGTAAACTCACTCCTGGCAGGATTAGGATAAAGAGTAATATTTTTATCCAGATCTTCTTTGATTCCGGTTGGAATTGAACAAAATACAGGATAAATTATCAACTCCGGATTAAAACCATGTCCAAAATTATCATAGTTTGGGAAAGAATTCCAACTTCCATCTTGAAACATTTCCCACGAAAGTGAGTCTCCGTTATTGCAAGTGGCAGTTGTTGAAAATACTACCATAGTGTCGCCTGTTCCTGTCGGCAGTACAACAGCTGCAGCATAGTCGCCGGTAACAGAAACAGGCGTGCCGAAAGTATAGGTAACATAACCTCCTGTTGTGCTAATACCACTCATAGCAATTGGGTTACTTGTTCCTAATAATGATGATGGCGCTCCGGTTGATGCATCAATGTTATAAATTTTTACATAAGTATCAGCGGTGCCGGTAGGTGCTTTTATCGCAACAGCGCCTACCTTAACAGCTGAAATTGTTCCATTGACAGAATTATGATATTTCTGTGCATCTTCTTCATCGCCATATTGGTCATTTCCTGTAACATATCCCCCTTGTCCTGTAATGGAATAATAAGTAATAGTATCCTGAAAGCATGCTGAGCTATAATTGGGTGGCACCATAGTATCGCAAGTAGACGTTGCATTTGTTACAGTAATATAGTTCGTTCTTGTATAGGGCGAACTTGCGCCATATGTATTTGATGCAGTTAATGTAACAGAATATGTTCCAACAGTTGTAAATTTAATCTGTGGATCTTGTGAAGTTGCTGAAGTTCCTCCGGCATAACTGAATCCGGTAGTTGGTGATAACGACCATGCCCAGATAGTTGGGGAATTTGTTGACTGATCTGTAAAAGTTACAGTTGTATTTGGAGCCACAGTTGTTTGATTTGCAACAAAAGCAGCAACAGGTGGTACGCTGTGAGGCACACCTCCTTTATAAACTAAATAGTCTGCATCACAACCAACTTCATCGCTGCCATATGAGATATACATATATCCTGTATTACCAATACCCCAGTCTGGGCCCCATGAATTTCTTAATATCCAGTAACCACCGCTACCATCAGAAACGGTAGTGTCTTTCCATCCAACGAGTACAACACAATGGTCAACGCTGGTGCCGCTTTCAACTAAAATTCCATGAGAATAATTATTAAAAGCATTTGATGAAGCATCCATTGCAATCCAAATAGGACCGTGATAATATATATGATATTGCATACTATCTACAGATGGTACTTGTTCAGCATTTTCACCTCCGATATCGGCAAAACGATCAATTGTCTGATGAGTAGTATAAGGACCTCCGCAAGCATTAGGGTATGCAGAGGCTCCATTTCCTTCTGCGGTAGTCCATGGATCTTCTGATTCATAAACAGCGCCGCCTCCATCAGAATTAGCACCGTGATAAGAAGCCATCCAAACCTCATGGGCAGCTCCATATTCAGTTCCGTCACATCCATCATAGCCGCTAACAGTGTAACAATTTGTTACAAATTCTTCTGAAATGTCCTCGGTAACAGCATCGTGTATTTTAATGTTGCTTTCAAGAGTTCCAACTGTAGCAAATGCCCAGCAATCCCCACACTGCATTTGGTTAGCAATCGGTGTACACTGTGAACGCCAGTCCCATGAAGTAGGAATTCCAGCAAGTGGCGTTATTGTTAAAGGATGATCATAATGTCTTGATGCTTTTAGAGGAGGAGTGTATATCCCATTATATTTTCCGTCAGTAACAACAGTGATAGTGTAACTGTCAATAACCTCATGGTTCTTTGACCATGGACGCTTTAATTCTAAAGTAAGAGTGGTAGTTCCCTGTAAAGTGCCGACATATCTCATAATTTGAGTGCCTGACCCACCTTTTATTACTTTCCCGGATACTAGATCGTGAATAAATTCAGCGTCTCCGATCTGAGCAACTGTTTTCTGAACTTTATCAGAAGGTGCTGTAGCTTCAACCCAGATGTATCCGGTAGATGCTTTTCTTGGCAGTTGAATTTCCAAGACCTGATCATGAGAAAGATTGATAGTTTGTTCCTGATTCGTTCTTGTAACAGTAACGAAGTTTTGGGCGTGAATTTTGCTGTTGGTAAACAACACAGCTCCTGCTGCAATTAATAGTAGTAGTCGATTTTTCATAGATTACAGGTTTAAATTAATAATTGATGAATTTATAAAAATTACAAAACGATGTCAAGTTTTTTTTTCTTTTATGAAGATGAATACAAAGTAACAAAATTAATTTTAAATATAAAAATGAAAAAAGAAACATATAAGTAAATTTATTTAGGACATATATTTATATTTAAAATTACTGATTAATTTTTTAAAGAATTTGCTAAACGATTTAGAATAGTAATTGTCTTTTTTTATTAAATCTTCTATAATTAATCAACATTTGACTTAAAGTGTATGTTAATTATAAATTAGTTGTATCTGATGTTATTCGAGAAAGATGTTAAATAATTTGATGCCCACAAAAACACCATTAATAATTTGATTTGAATAATTAAATGTCGTACCTTTGACAATTATAAATGTCAAACTTAAAAATCTTTTAAACATCAGGGATAGCCTTAAAATCAATATTAATAATATAAAAATCAATTATGAAAAAATTATCCTTATTTTTAATGATGCTTATTGCGTCTTTTGGAATAAAAGCACAGGAAAACAATTTGCAGGCAATTTTAGATACCGCTAATTCAGGTTATATGAATTATCTTGAGTTGATTCCTTCTGGGCAGGAATCGTTCTATGGATTCACAAGCCGTGACGAATTTGCAATAACTAAGATTGGCAAGCCATACCAAATATATACACTTTCTCAGGATTTCTTTGCTGATGCAAGTTTGACTGATAATAAGAATTATCTTATTCCTACAAAAGAATGGAGAATACCAGTTACAGTCAATGGCGAAAATCGCACACTGGTTACTGTGGCCGTAATGAATGGTAAATATACAGTTGTTGGCATTGGCGGAGCTGGCCTTTCAAAAGAACTGGGAGAATTTGAAAAAAATTATCCATCTGCTAACCCGGAAGGAAAATTATTGAGGGTTTATCAGCTTGAATGTGATTTCTTTCTTTTGCCTGCAAATTCGACTACATCAGAAATTAATGCATACCCAATGGCATCTGCAAGGATGGCATTTGATAAAGCAGACAGTAAAATGACTGCTCCATTTTATTCCTTGTCACAGGCTCTATTGCTTCTCAAAAATAATATTTACAATAAAAAATTCTAATAACGATGACAAAGATTTATAAATTGATCATAGCCATATTTGTATTTTGTGCATGTTGGCAAGCAAGACTTTTATCGCAGGTTATAAATGTCCCGCAAGTTATACAGGAGCAGACACAGTGGTGCTGGGCTGCATCGTCTGCATGTGTTCTTGATTATTATGGCGGTAATACTGCTCAATGCACGATTGCCGAATATACAAGGGAAGTTTCAACATCCTGCAACCCTAATAATTATGGAACGACAAATTGCTGTTCCAATGCAACACTGGGATGCAATCAGTGGAATTATAACTGGGGATGCCCCGGTAGCATACAGGATATACTCACCCACTTTGGGTTTATTGAAACAAATTCAATATCAGACTCACTCAGTCTTGCTGCTGTTCAAACGGAAATAACTGGAGGCAGACCATTTATTTTCAGGTGGGGATGGTCAACAGGGGGCGGACACTTTCTGGTGGGTTATGGTGTTTCAGGGAATAATATGTATTACATGGACCCGCTGGTTGGCGAAGGATATGAAATTAATAATTATCATTGGGTTACAGGCGGCACGAATTCAGAAGGCACACATACGTGGACACATACGCAAACAATAGCCAATGCCGGTATAGCTGATTTTATTCAATTGCAGGGGATAACCCTTTCCCCTAATCCCGCTTCAACTAATTTAAATATTGCAGTCATACAACAGGCCGTTATTGAGATATTAGATGTGCAAGGAAGGCTTATTAAATCTTTCACAACAACTGACAACAAAGCAAGCATAGACATTTCAAGCTTTGCGGCAGGTGTATACATCTTGAAAGCGAAAACAGAGAA
>CAWHOW010000027.1:0-127833 GCA_963831005.1 uncultured Bacteroidota bacterium | reverse complement strand
ACGTTTAGCCATCTTGGAACTTTCCAGAATGTTTGTAATCCGGGTGATCCTGACATAACATTTTATTTAGCAAACGCTAAAACAAATTGTGCCCAAGATTCTTTTGAATTTGATGTTATGGTTTATACGCCGGGTTGTGATACAACTATTTTTAATTATTGTGAATTGTATATCGAATACCCCAATGACGTATTTGGTAGCAATATTGCTTTTTACAATGACGTAAATGTTACACAAGGGGAAATGTTTCCTTATGATGGCGGTTTCACTTATGAATATCCCGTAGTAAATGATTCAACATCAAATGTAATATCTATTACATTTGGCACTCAAAACTATGCCATGAATGGATCAGGAACGCCTCTTTATGAAAATGCTACCTGGGCTCTTACATTATTTCATGTTAACATAGCAATTCAAGAAGGTTGTTATAATTCACCGGTAAACCTTACTTTTACTCCTATCGCGTGGTTAACAGACACAATGGCCGATTTACAGCCTTATGATAACGCAATAGACTCAGGCGGTGTCGTTACTCCAACAATATGCCCACCTCAAATTTCTAGTTTTACTCCTGTTGTTTATCCCGGCACATATTACCCCGGCAACCCTGGGAGTGCACCTTATGAAATGGTTATTAACGGGAATTTTTTTGGTGATACACAAGGAGACGGAAATGTTTATTTTAAAAATGCAAATAATGGAGGGCAGAACTCTGTTCCTCTTGATAACAGTGATATTATTTCCTGGAGCGATAAAAAAATACAAATTAAAATGCCGTCTGTAATGTTGGACACTTTATATCAAGATGACTATCCGGGTAGCGGTCATTTTACTGTCGTCAATGATTGTATCTTTTCTTCTACAAATAATCAAAACGATAATATAGTTACGATGCCTTACGCTATTTCGGACGACTTCCTTCCGTCCGGTCAGAAAATAAGATTGAATATGGCAGATGTAGCCAATGATACTACTATGATTTTGTTTCATTTAAGCACCACCATCACAAATTATCCCGACACTATGGTTCAGCACACCATAAAACAAGCGGTAAAAGATTGGGTTTGCAATACTTCTATTAATTTTAGAATAGATAGCATACCTACAAATATCAACTATGATAGTTTAGATGGTGTATCAGTAATTACTTTTGTGGATCATTTTTCGAAAAATACAATGTTAGCTAATACAACAACCTATCCATTGACTTGCACAGATGCGTCAGGAAATAATATATTTCTTAATAAAGAAACTGATATTGAAATATTAAAGGATCCAACAACCGTTGGAATGAGCGCTTGGTATTTTCCAGATACCGGTGATTTACCTGCGGGAAGAAATGATTTTTATGAGGCTATATTGCATGAATTAGGGCATGCTAGTTTATTGTATCACGTTAATAACAAAAAAGACTTAATGTATTGGAAAGATACGGTGGTAAACCATATTACCCCCTATGCAGACAGGATGTGGATTGAACAAGATGATGCTGACGGCGGAAGAGATGTTGTTGACAGAAGTATAAATACTATTATAACTACATCATGTGACAGCGATTTACATCAGGCGACCAAAATCTCCCATTATTTATGTACCGGGGTGCCGATGGCAGGAATAAATGAACGGTCAAAAACAAATAATAACCTGCTTGTTTATCCCAATCCTGTGAATAATAGTTTCACTGTTGAGTTTGAAATTGACAACAATGCGGCAGTGCAGTTCAGCATGTATGATTATACAGGTAAGCAAATAACCAAAATAGATGAAGGGCAAATGCAAATAGGAAAATATAAGGAGCAAATTAATACGGAGAATCTTGCTCCTGGGCTCTATCTTTTTGTTGCAAATATCAACAGGCAACTGCGAACCGTAAAAATTCTTAAAATGAAATCAATTTAAATATTTATTATTATAACTTTAAAATATATTAATATGAAAAAAATATTTCTAACAACTATAGCAGCTATTGGATTTTTTGCTGCTTTTTGCCAGCAAAGTTCCTATAATGATAAAAATACGAAAATGGTATTTGATAGAGCAACATTTATTTTTGATGGAAATGAAATTAAAAATTATGCCTTTGGAGGGAAAGGCGGGAATGGAGGTTACATTTCGCATATTTTTAAAATTACAAATGTTTACAGGGGAGGAGATAAAATTAAAGCAGGCGCAACCATTCAAATAATAACAAAAGGTGGAATAGTTATTAAGGAACATTATGATGTGGAAGATCGAATCCGTAATAGTGGCATATTTTTTTGTGTTCCTTCTTCAGTTTCTTGCCCTGATACAGTTGCTAATTCGGTTTGTGTGGAACCTATTGAAGCGGTTTATACTATTCCTAATTATTACTATGTATCAGACAGTAGTAGTAATTTAGGAGCTCCAGGTAAAAGATACTTCGTGGGTTTTGAAGCTTTTGGCAAAAACTTTAAAAACAAACAAGAGTTTTTAGAATTTATGAAGAAATACCAAAACATCACAATTCCAATAGGCGCAGAGAAAGAAGAGCCTTTATCAAGAAAAGATAGTGTTCGGTTAGCCCAGCTTAAAGTTATATTTGAAGGGGAAGCAAAGTATTGGCAACAACAACAACCTAATTCTCCAGCGGATACTACGAAGCAGAAGTAGTTGGGAAAAAGATTTTGTTAAGCTGCTAACATGAAAACAATAAAAAAAATTATTGCGGGAATACTTATTATTTTCTGTAATTCATTTTCTTATGCTCAATCTCAAGTTTCTGATACAGCAAAAACTTCATCGCAAAGCCGTGAATTAAAAACACACCTTAATTCAATTAAAAAAGCAATATACGTCTTTGAAGGAAAGGTAGCGCATCAGGAATGTTATTATAGCAAGGGAGGGGAAATGTTGACCTGTACTGTGTTTCAAATCACTAAAGTTTTTAAAGGAAATCCACAAATTAATCTTGGCAGTATAAAAGTAATAACAATGCAGGGTGGAACTATAGGTGATAATACAATAAGGTTAATAGATGCTGGCCCAGGACTTCATAGTCATGGCACTTATATAATATTTGGTTGTTCTGCAGATACGACTTGGTTAATTAACAATATGATTACAACTGATAACACAATTACTTTACAATGTTTTGACCATATTGATTTCAATGGTAATAATTCGAGTTGGGGGTGGCGAAATCCAACTAAATATAAAACATTAGATGATCTTTATGCATTTCTTAAAGAAAATGGTTTAACTGTGCAGGAAGAAGTGGCACAACCAACAATGCCTGCGGATACTACGAAGCAGAAGTAGGTGAGGTGTAGGTTTTATGATGCTATTCTTCATGAATTAGGTCACGTACATGGACTAGGTCATATTAATGACAAAAAATCTTTAATGTATTTTAATACTGTTAAGGGTCAAAGAGTAAATATAACAACAGGTAGCACATACCCGGGTCCGGCAAGTCTGCTTGGAGGATTGGATATGGTGAAAACAAGTATTGCTAATTCTCCTAGTTCTCTTGGATGTGGCTCGTATAGCATTTTGGTTCAGAGTTCCATAAATTGTACAGATCCTCATCTCGGTGTACCTGTCGTTTCAAATAGCGCTTATAATCTTAATCTGTATCCTAACCCGGCAAATAACGGAAATATTATCATTTCGTATGAATTAAATAAAAACTCCTTTATACAATTTAAGATATTGGATTATTCAGGAAGGGAAGTAATGATCCTTAATGATGAGAAAAAATCCATAGGGACTTATACGGAACAGGTAAATATTGATGATTTGGCTAATGGTGTTTATCTTTTCAAAGCGAATATCAATGGAGAATGTAAAACAATTAAATTCATTAAATTATAAATACAGATTATTATGAAAACAATAACAAAAATCATTGAGACTGTAATTATTATTATTTGCTTTTGTTCAGTTTGCTATTCACAACAGGCAAACCTTTCCGCCTCACAAGAGTTAGCTCGTCACAAAAGAAGTATTAATAACACAGCATACATCTTTGAAGGAAAAGTAACTCAACAGGAATGTTATTATGGAAAGGACGAAGAAATATTAACATGTAGTGTAATTTCAATTAACAAAATCTTTAGGGGCAGTCCACAGATTAAACTCGGCAATATAAAAGTAATAACAAAACAATTTGGACGTATCGGAGATAATATTTCTCATGTAAATATTGATGATAAAGGAGTTGGTCTCAGTAAGGGTTCTACTTATGTTATTTTTGGTCGACCTGCTTATTCATATATGCTGGTTGACAAAATGATTACAACTGATGATACTATTACATTAACTACAATGGATTGTGAAGATCCTATTGTTTTTTCTGAAAAAATTTCTAAAAATAATAATATGGTTTCAACTGACTCCTCTAGTGCACAATGGAGTAGAAAGACTCATTTTAATACATTAGATGACCTTTATTCTTTCTTCAAAGAAAATGGATTAACTGTGCAGGAAGAAGTGGCACAACCAACAATGCCTGCGGATACTACGAAGCAGAAGTAGGTGAGGTGTAGGTTTTATTACAATATTCTTCATGAGTTAGGTCACATTGTTGGATTGGCTCATAATGCCGACCCTAATGATTTGATGTTTTGGACGGCAAATTCAGGTCCACTAACGTTTACGCAAAGAAAAACATTGTCGGTAGCAACCTCGCCCGTGGATGGCGGGAGTTATTCCGTAGTGCAAAGCATTTACAATACAATTATTCCTGCCTGTGGTTGGACAAAAATGACTGAGTTAAATCACCCATGTAATAATAGTTATGGGATAGAAGAACTTCAAAATAACGATTATTTTATTCTTTACCCTAATCCAGCCAATGGAACATTTACCATCGAAACAAAAGTTAGCGAATACACGCTTATCATAACAAATGTTTTAGGGCAAACAATTCTTGCACGCAAAATACAAAATGAAAAATCAGAAATTGATATTTCCAATCAAGCCAGCGGGATTTATTTTATCTTGGTAAAATACAATAACGGAAGTGCAATACAAAAACTAATACTTCAGAAATAATCATTTAATTTACGAACAATAAATAACAAATAATATGAAAACAACACTTGTAAAAACATTAATGACATTACTGGGGTTAGTAATGTTATTCACGAACCTCTCAGCACAGAGTGATACGAATAAGGCAAAGAAGCAATGGTGTGATTATGATATAAGAAAATCGCAATATATTTTTGAAGGGAAATTAATTTCTTCAAAATATTTACATCTAAAATCGGGCGAATATACTTTTGCTAATTTTAATTCTTATAAAATTGATGTGCAAAGAGTAATAAAAGGCGATATTCAAAGTGATACAATAATAATTATTGAACCAACCGATGGAATTGTTGAAGATAAAGATGGTATAACCACTCAGAAGCACACTTTTGATCAACCACAAGCAAATATCCCTAATGGTCCGGCATTATACTTTTGCTATGATGCAGGGAATTATGCAATTATTTCCGGCGCTTTAAACACAAACGCTAAGCTTCTTAAATTTTGTGATGGAGTTTCTATCTCCGATAATAAGATTAGTGGTGATCGTATAGGAAAATATTTTTCTACTCTAACAGAGTTGTATAATTATTTAAGTGCTAATTATGATGTTAAGATACCTCCTGCGGATACTATAAAACAAAAATAAAAAATATGAAAAAAGCATTACTGGCAGTCATACTCTTTGGCTCTCTATCCATTATTCATGCACAAGATCTTAATGGGAAATTTTTTGCAGGAGGCAGTATAGGTTTTGATTTTACTTCTGCAGATGCTAATATTAATACATCAAATTTTAGCAATAATAATGCGAATCAAACTTATAGTTTTAGCCCATCTGTTGGATATTATTTAGATAGAAATATTGCAATTGGTTTACAATTTGGATATAGCTATGCACTGAAAAATACCCTTTATATTACAAATACTTCTAATATTAATAATACAAGTACTCTTACGACCACTTCTAAAGTAGAGAGTATAGCGCCG
Organism: uncultured Bacteroidota bacterium; assembly: GCA_963831005.1. Lineage (GTDB taxonomy): Bacteria > Bacteroidota > Bacteroidia > Bacteroidales > CG2-30-32-10 > CAWHOW01. The sequence continues at coordinate 121,845 of CAWHOW010000027.1, read as the reverse complement.
TTACTTCGTTATACTATTCCGATAAACGACAAATTCGGATTTATTATCAACACTACTCTTCCATATTCATACACGGAAAACACTTTTACATATCCTAATAATGTATTAATGGCAACAACTTCAACTGGAAATATTATCATTCCAAATGGAGATAAAAACACATCTTCTTCATTAGGATTAAGTGTTAACCCAGGATTACAATGGTTTATCAAAGAAAATCTTGCAATATTGTTTTCCTTTGGTGCATTAAGTTATAACTATGTAAAGACTAGCGGTAATATAGCTCTTTATCAAAATAGTAAAACAAATGCAATAACTACAAGTAACGATTTTAAATTATCATTAACAACAAGCGTAAGTGGAGGATTTATATTTTATTTCGGAGGAAATAAACAATAATTAATTAAATTTTCACTATAACAATTCTTATAAAAGAAGGGCTTCGCATGAGCGAAGCCCTTTTTTTATGCCTTTCTGTATAATAAAACTGCGTAAAAACCCGCAGCACATTGTGTAGTAATCCCCATGCATTTAACGGGCTTACTCTATTCCCCACGTTATTCTTTGCCAATACTTTTACATCGTAATTAAGAGTATCGTGAAAACATTTAAGTTAAATAATAAAACTGCAAAGAAAAAATTCGATCTGAAAAGACCTGAAATAGTGGCTTTATTTGATTTGTTTCAAAAGACTCCTTTATTATTAACATCCGGACAAATCCTGTTTAAAGAAAACTCTTCACCCGTTGGCATTTACTACATAAGCAAAGGTAGTATTAAAATTGTGAAAAGTGATATGAAAGGGAAAGAGATCATATTACAAAATTCCCTGCCCGGAAGTTTATTGGGAATGAATGCCCTTATGAAAGGAAAGGATCATTGTTATTCCGCTTTAGCTTCCATATCCTCTGAAATTCTCTTTATTTCTAAAAAAGACTTTATGCACTTACTCTCATCAAACCCTATTGTATCGAAATACATTCTTATCAATCTTTGCAAACAGCTTGAAGATACTGAAAGTATTATTGAAGAATGTTACTCGGAGAACGAAGCACGAATTGCCAATGCATTAATTATATTAATTTCTAATTTAAAGCAGGCTGAGCTTAAAATATCGGTTAGCAACCTTTCAGGCATTACCGGAATTGCAACCCAACAAATAAAGCAGATACTTACTGATTTCGAAGAAAGAAAACTAGTTACTGTAAAAAGGAATATCATCATTTCTGCAAACATTGCAGGACTTAAAAATTTATGCAAGATCAATAACAAATAATAAAACTAAAAATTTGACAATGAAAACTGAAAAGTTGAATTTTCCCTATCAGGAAATAAAGCATGAGTCAGAGCTGGATAAGGGATTTGGAAAGAAAATAGCTAAAATGGCTCACGGTGAAAAGCTTTTTGGCTGTATTCAATGCGGAAACTGCAGTGCAGCTTGTCCATTGAGTATTTATATGGATTATACTCCGAGGAAAATCATTGCAATGGTAAGAGCAGGATTTAAACAGGAGGTTCTTTCAAACAGAACCGTGTGGCTTTGTGCTTCCTGCTACAACTGCACTGTTGAGTGTCCGAAAGGCATTAAGATCACAGAGGTGATGTATGCTCTGAAAAGGGAAGCAATTGGCAATAAAATATATCCGAAAGGATTTACTGTTCCAATTATGGCAAGCACTTTCTTCAACGAGGTTAAAAAGAAGGGAAGGATAAATGAAACCACTCTTCTTATGAACTATTATTTGAGGTCAAATATTTTCAAATCGCTTTCCTATGCCATGCTTGCACTGAAATTATTCAAGAACGGGCGTTTGTCATTATTTGAAAAAGGATTGAAAGACCGGAAGAATTTGCAGAAACTGTTGCAGAAAGATATTAAACAAAACTAAGGAGGATAGAATATGAAATATTTATATTACCCTGGATGTTCACTGAAATCATCAGGAAAATCATACGAAGAATCGCTGTTAGCAGTTTTAAAAAAACTGAATGTACCTATAGAAGAAATCAATGACTGGAATTGTTGCGGAGCAACAAATTACATGTCGATAAACGAGAAAAATGCAATTATTCTTACAGCAAGGAACCTTGCACTGGCAGAACAGCAGGATAAAGGCGCCCATATTATAGCCCCATGCAGCGCTTGTTTCATGGGTTTGCTTAAAACACAAAATTATCTTGAAAATGAGCCTGCCTTAAAAGAATCTGTTCTTGCTAATCTTAATAAAATAGGTCTTAATTTTGAAAATAAAGTCAAAGTGCGCCATCCGCTTGATGTTCTTATAAACGATATCGGAGTAGATGCAATCAGGGACAGCATATTTGAGCCTCTCAAAGGACTTAAAGTGGTATCATATTATGGTTGCCAGCTTGTAAGGCCTTATTCACCTTTTGATGATGCCAGGGACCCTCAATCCATGGATACAATTGTAAAAGCATTAGGTGCAGAAGCTGTTGACTGGTCACTGAAAACCAGATGTTGCGGTGGAAGTATGACAAGTACTATTTCAGATATAGGGTTCAGGTTAAATTTCCTTCTGCTGAAAGAAGCAAAAATGCGCAAAGCTGATGTTATCATCACTTCATGTCCTTTATGCCAGTTCAACCTTGAATGTTTCCAGGATAAAATTTCAAAGAAATTTGGTGAAGATGTAAAAATTCCTGTGATGTACTTCACCCAGTTAATGGGCCTCGCTTTCGGTATCACTGAAAAAGAAATAGGGCTTCAAAGAACGTTATCACCTGAATTAAGTTTAGTTAAATAATAAAGGGAGGAAAATAGAATGTCAACAAATAAAGATATTAGAATTGGTTTTTATATTTGTCATTGCGGGCATAATATCGCCGGAGTAGTCGATGTTAAATCTGTCGCAGATTACGTGGCAAAACTTCCGAATGTAGTCGTTTCAAAGGATTACAAATATATGTGTTCTGACCCCGGTCAGGAACTTATTCAGAAAGATATAAAAGAATTAAAGCTGAACAGGATAGTTGTAGCTTCCTGCTCGCCATTATTACATGAAGCTACTTTCCGCACTGCTACTAGAAAAGCAGGACTGAATGAATTCTTTATGCAAATGGTTAACATCAGGGAAAATACTTCGTGGGTGCATGAAGATAAAGAAGCAGCTACGGTAAAAGCTAAAGATCTGGCAAGAGCAGCTGTTCACAGAGTAGCTTATCACAAATCTCTTGAAAAGAAAAAAGTTCCTGTAAACCCTGCCGTACTTGTTGTTGGTGGTGGTATTTCAGGAATATCAGCAGCTTTAACTTTGGCTAACGCAGGAAAGAAAGTTTACCTCGTGGAAAAAGATGCAACCATTGGCGGTTACATGGCGAAGTTCGACAAGACCTTCCCTACCCTTGATTGCGCAGCTTGTATCCTTACTCCTAAAATGTCATCAGTTATCAAACACCCGAACATCACACTTTGGACATGGTCGGAGATAGCTAATGTTGATGGCTTTGTAGGCAATTATAAAGTTACCGTTACAAAGAAACCACGTTATATTGACGAAGCAAAATGTGTGGGTTGCCTTGCATGTATTGACGGTTGTATTTATAAAGAAGGTAAGTTCTATGATGAGTTTAACTTCGGACTTGCAAAAAGGAAACCTGTTTACATACCATTCCCACAAGCAACTCCACAAGTTGTGGTAGTTGATGATCAGACATGTATTCATTTCAAGACCGGCAAATGTTCACAGGGATGCGCTAAAGCATGCGACAGAGATGCTTTTGATTTTAACCAGAAACCTGAAAATGTTGAAATAAATGTTGGGACAGTAATTCTTACCACAGGCTTCCAGCCTCATGATCCGGTTAAATCGCCTTATTATGGCTATGGTAAATTTCCAAATGTATTTACATCTCTTGAAGTTGAACGTCTTGTAAATGCATCGGGGCCGACTGAAGGACATGTTGTGTTGCGCGATGGAAAGACAAAACCAAAAAGTATCGGTATCATACATTGTGTAGGATCTCGTGATGAAAAGACCAACAAATGGTGTTCAAGAGTTTGTTGCATGTATTCGCTGAAACTTGCTCACCTTTTGAAAGAGCATGCTGGTGCTGAAATATACAATTTCTACATCGACATGAGGACACCGGGTAAAGGTTATGAAGAATTTTATGATAAATTATTGAATGAAGGTGTTCAATTCATCCGTGGCCGTGTTGCCGAAGTTACAGACTGGGCAACCACAGAAGCTGAAGAAGGAAAACTTATCATCCGTGCTGAAGATACCATGATAGGTGTTGTTCGCAGGATACCGGTTGATATGGTTGTTCTTTCCGTAGGTCTTGAACCGGGAAAAGATGCACAGGATATTCGCAAGAAATTCAACATTTCCTGTTCATCAGACGGATTCTTCCTAGAAAGACATCCTAAACTTGCTCCTGTAAGTACATTCACAGATGGAGTATTTATCGCAGGTGCCTGCCAGGGACCTAAAGATATTCCTGACAGTGTTGCACAGGCAGGAGCTGCTGCTGCTGAAGCTTTGGCTCTTATAGATGCAGGGCATGTTGAACTGGAACCAAACACTGCTTTCATCAATGATGAAAAATGTTGCGGTTGCCAGGTTTGCGTGAACATGTGCCCTTACAGTGCAATATCATTCAACCCTGACAAGAAGACATCAAGTGTTAATGAGGCATTGTGTAAAGGTTGCGGAACATGCGTTGCATCATGCGGTTCTGGAGCTGTGTCACAGAACCTGTTTGATGACGAAGAGATCATAAATGAAATTAAAGGACTACTCGTTTTAGAATAATATAAAATATATAAACCATGGAAACAACAGAAAAAACAAACGGAGAATGGTCACCAAGAATAGTTGCATTTTTTTGCAACTGGTGTACTTACACTGCATCTGACCTTGCAGGCGTTTCAAGACTAAGATATGCTCCAACCACCCGCGTGGTGAGAGTGATGTGTTCAGGTCGTATCGACCCTGAGTTCGTAATGGAATCATTTGCCGATGGAGCTGATGGTGTTCTAATCGGTGGATGTCATCCCGGCGACTGCCATTATGCTGAAGGCAATTACAAATGCCTGCGGCGTTTTAAACTGCTCCAGAAATATCTTGACCAGATGGGTATTGAAAAAAACCGTCTGCGCCTGGAATGGATCAGTGCAAGCGAAGGTAAAAAACTGCAGGAAGTTGTCAATGATATGACAGAACAGATCAGGCAACTGGGACCTTCAACAATAAAAGAAGTAGTAGAAACCATTGAAAGATAAGGAGGAAATAAATGGGAACGAATGACAAGCCAAAACTGAAGCTGGCCGTCTATTGGGGCGCAGCCTGCGGTGGATGCTGTGTTTCCGTGCTCGACGTACATGAAAAACTTTTCGACGTCATTGCACATGCAGACTTTGTATTCTGGCCAATTGCCCTTGATTTTAAATACAAGGATGTTGAGGAAATGCCCGATCAGCATATCGATATAACATTGTTCAACGGAGCTGTAAGAAACAGCGAAAATGAACATATGGCAAAACTGCTCAGGCAAAAATCAAAAATATTGATTGCCTACGGATCATGCGCTCATATGGGCGGTATTCCGGGACTTGCAAACTTCTCAAACAAGGAAGACCTTTTTAAAAGGGTGTATGAGCAAAGTGAATCGCTCGACAATCCTAATAAAGTAAGGCCTACTCCCGAAGTAGATGTGAAAGAAGGTCACCTGCATATTCCTGTATTCTACAACGATGTTATGCCTTTGAACCAGGCAGTGGATGTGGATTATTATTTACCGGGTTGTCCGCCACAGACCGAAAGGCTTGTGGAAGTATTCATGGCTGTTGTAACTGGAGCCCAGCTACCTCCTAAAGGATCTGTAATTGGCGCTTTGAACAAAGTTCAGTGCGACGACTGCAAACGTAAGAAATCTGATAAAAAAGGAATCGTAAAATTCTATCGCCCCTGGGAAGTAAAGGACGATGGCGAAACCTGCCTTAATGAACAGGGTATTCTTTGCATGGGACCGGCAACAAGAGGCGGATGCGGCGTACGCTGCATTGAGGGTAATGCTCCATGTCGTGGTTGCTATGGCACACTTGACGATATCCCTGATCCCGGAGCCAAAATACTATCAGCCGTTGCTTCCATGATGGAAGGCAAGGAAGATAGTGAGATCGATAAGGCAATGGAATCAATAGTTGACCCGGCCGGTACTTTTTATCGCTTTAGTTTACCCGGCTCTAAATTAAGGAGGAAACAATAATGAAACAATACACTATAGACCCTATTACACGACTTGAAGGTCACGGAAAAATTGAGATATTCTGCAACGACGATGGAGATGTAGACAATGTATATTTCCAGGTGCCTGAATTAAGAGGTTTTGAAAAATTTCTTGAAGGACGCGCTATTGAAGAAGTATCACAGATAGTAACAAAGATTTGCGGTGTATGCCCAGGCTGCCACCACATGGCAGCTGGAAAAGCCGCTGATGCTGTTTTCGGCGTGGAACCAACACCAACAGCAAAAAAGATAAGGGAACTTTTTTATATGGCTCATTTTGTTCACAGCCATATTGCACACTTTTACGCACTCGGAGCACCCGACTTTGTTGTAGGACCTACAGCACCTAAAGCTGAAAGAAACGTTCTCGGCGTGATTGCAAAGGTTGGAAAAGAAATAGGAACCGAAGTTCTAAAACAACGTCGCATTGCTCAGGAAATACAGGCTTTGCTTGGCGGACATCAGACTCATGTAGTAATGAATGTTCCAGGCGGAGTGAGAAAAGGACTGACAGAAGACCAACGTAAAGACATAGTTGAAAAAGCTAAAGGTTTTGTTGAGTTCTCAAAATTCTCTATGAAGATTTTCAATGATGTAGTTCTTGCAAACAAAGAATATGTTGACCTGATAGTTAACGGTCCATACAAACTGAAGATACATTCAATGGGACTTGTAGATGCCAACAACAAAGTAAATTTCTATGACGGCAAGGTACGTGTGGTTGATACGTTGGGTAAAGAACTTTACAAATATGCACCTAAAGATTATGTAGAATACGTTGCTGAAAGAGTTGAACCTTGGAGTTATTTAAAATTCCCTTACCTGAAAAAGATTGGATGGAAAGGCTTTGTTGAAGGACAGGATTCAGGTGTATACCAGGCCACTCCCCTTTCCAGATTGAATGCTTCCGATGGTATGGCAACTCCTATTGCACAGGAAGAATATGAAAGAATGTTCTCTACATTAGGTGGCAAGCCTGTTCATAATACTTTGGCCATGCACTGGGCACGCTTAGTGGAATTGATCTATTCAGCCGAACATTGCCTTGAACTGGCTAATGATAAAGAAATAACCGGCAATGACCTTGTTGCAAAAATAGACAAGACTCCTACTGAAGGAGTTGGTACTGTTGAAGCACAAAGAGGTACATTAACACATCATTACTGGACAGATTCAAATGGCATGGTTACAAAAGCTAACCTTATTGTTGGTACAACCAATAATAATGCTGCCATATGCATGTCATTGAAGAAAGCAGCACAGGGACTTATTAAGAAAGGTGTTGCACCTAACGACGGGATATTCAATATGATTGAAATGGCATTCCGCGCTTATGACCCTTGTTTCTCATGTGCTACACACAGTCTTCCCGGTCAAATGCCAATGATAATTAACTTCCGCGATTCAAAAGGAAATATTACAGATCAGTTGAAGAGAGATTAGTTAGTAAAGTTAAGTTAATTGTTCGCAGGAAAGCAGCTTGGAATTCAAGCTGCTTTTTTTATTTCTATCAGTTAATAATTCAATAGGAGTAATTAACTTCAAATCTCAAAAGGGATAATATATTAATATCCTACCAGAATAGTCGGATATTAGATAATTTATATTACCTTTGTAAATAATATTATCTCCTTTTTGCTAACATACTCTGTAGTTGAGTAACATTCCACCAACAAACAGATCATTTGGCAGCACTCGATACAAATAGCAGCGCCAGTGTAAATCACATTTAAGCCTCCGTTTTCATGTGAATTAAAAAAGGTTGCAATTTCAATCAACCTGATCAGAATACCCGCATAATGGAAATGGGAACTCCATAAATGTGATTAATCGGTGTTTTTTTTTAATACAGTTAGCAGCTTTTTACTTGCATTAAGGCAAGAAAGGTTAATTAATCACTTAACATTTATAATTATGAAAAAACAAATTACAACTTTTGCATTGTTCGCCATTTTAGGCTTGAGCGGTGTATTTGCACAAACATCTGTTCCGGGAGGCACAGTTAGCGGACATTGGACTGTGTTAGGTTCACCATACAACATTATGGGTTCGGTAACAATTCCAACTCTCTCAACTCTTACAATTGACCCTGGTGTTACAGTAAGTTTCCAGACATCATTCGGTCTTACAATGATAGTACAGGGACGATTACTTGCTGTTGGTACAGTTGCCGACACTATAACTTTTACAGCTGCCAATACTACTATAGGTTTTAGCGGCATTCGCTTTGTTGATAGCTATAAATATACAGGTAACGATAGTTCAAAGTTTGAATATTGCAAGATACAATATGGCAAGGATACTACCAGTGTGTATTTACATCAAAATGGCGGGGCGATATTATTTGATAATTGGTCAAATGCTGTAATTTCCCATTGCCTTGTTTCAGATTGTAATGCAGGTTACAGTGGTGGTGCAATATATTGTGATTCTTCAAGCAGTCCTGTTATTATGTATAATACTATTACTAACAACTCAGCTGTCACCACTTCTGTTTCTACCGGCAACGGGGGAGGAGGGATTTGTTGCAATAACGGTAGCAACCCAGTCATTTCATACAATACTATTTCAAACAATTTTGCTTATGATTGGGGTGAAGGTGGCGGCATCAGCTGCCTGAATAATAGCAGTCCTGTAATTACCCATAATATTATAAGCGGCAATAGCATAATTTATGATGGTGGAGGTATTGCATGCGATAATGCATGCAGTCCACTAATTTTATATAACACTATTTCAAATAATTCATCTGCCTATTACGGTGGCGGTGGTATTTATATTAATTCAAGTACTATTCCAATTATATCACAGAATACAATTTCAAATAACACAGGGGGAACTAATTATGGTGGTGGCGGTATCTTTTGCAACCAAAGTAATATTGCTACATTATCTTATAATAATATTTCAAATAATTCAAGCGCATACCTTGGTGGCGGAATTTTATGTTACAATTCAAGTTCTATTTCTACCATGTCAAACAATATCATTTCGAATAACTTAGTGACTTATGCTATGGGTAACAGTGAGGGAGGCGGTATATATTGTGGTATTAACAGCAGCATTGATTCTATTTCAAACACAAGTATTACGAATAACTCAGCTATAAACGGAAACGGCGGCGGTTTTTATTGCAGTGGTACTAGCCCGTTTATGCTTAATGTAACCATAGCGAATAATTATGCAAACCTTGGCGGTGCCTTGTATTGTGATGTTGCTGCCAAACCAAATCTATACAATTGCATTTTATGGAACGATACGACTGCTACACCGGGAGGAGGTAATGAAATGTTTCAGAATGATGCTCCCAGTGCGCCAAGTTTTTATTATTGCGATGTGCAGGGTGGCGAAGCTGCTTTTCAAATTGGAGCCAATTTTTATATAGGAACTTATGCCAATAATATTACTGCAATACCAATGTTTGTTTCTCCATCTGCAGCCACGGGTTACTTATATAATGGTGTAAGCGCCAATTGGGGCTTGCAAACAGGTTCTCCAGGCATTGATGCAGGAAAGCCCTTAGCACCCAATGCACCTTATTATTCCTATCCTTCAACAGATCTGGCAGGTAATCCCCGTATAGTTATTTGTCGGATTGATATGGGTGCATATGAAAATCAATATGGAGCTTCAGCACCTTTAAATGTTGGTATTTCAGGTACTACTTCTATTTGTCCGCATAGTTCAACAACGCTTACTGCGGGAGGGGCAACTACATACACATGGAGCCCATCTACAGGACTTAGCCTTACAAATATTGCTAATCCGGTTGCTACGCCTACAGTAAACACTACATATACGGTAATAGGAACTTCTGGCGCATGCCTGGCTATTGATACTGTCAGAATAACAATTATTACAGTGGATACATCAGTTATGGTTTCAGCAGATTCGTTAACAGCAAATACCCCGACTGCCACTTACCAATGGCTAAATTGCCCGGCAATGACTCCTATTACAGGTGCTACAAACCAGAGTTATACTGCAACTGCCAATGGCAACTATGCAGTTATAGTTACTCAAAACGCTTGTTCAGATACTTCATCCTGCTATACTATCAGCACTGTTGGAATAGCTGAAAATAGCTTGTCAGGTGCAATAAGTATATATCCAAACCCTGTTACTGATAATTTGCAAATGCAAACAACATTGCAAATAAAGAATTTAGTAGTTACTGATATTACCGGTAGGCCTATTTACACTACCGCTTCAAAAACCATTGATTGCAGCAGCTTTGCCAATGGAGTGTATTTTATAAGGGCAATAACTGAAAAAGGTGTTATAGTGAAGAAGTTTATTAAAGAATAATCCTATTTATTTGTTTGCAGGAAAGCAGCTTGAAATTCAAGCTGCTTTTTTTATTCTTACTTTTGTGAATTCAAAATTAGAATGGTGAAAATATCCTTAGATTAAATCCCGTTAGGGATTATATATCGGTAGCATAATAGGAACATGTAAACCAAAAGCCCTGTAGGGGCGATATAAAATTTAACTTATGGCAAACACATATACGCAAATACACATTCAATTTGTTTTCGCTGTAAAATTCAGAGATAAAACAAGGCATTCCTCATGAAGAAATGAATTGTATAAATATATTACAGGTATTGTTCAAAACAATAATCATAAGATGATATGCATTAACGGAATGCCAGATCATGTTCATATTTTAATTGGAATGCGTGCGACACAATCTGTTTCCGACTTGATGTAGGATATAAAAGGAAGCTCTTCCAAATGGATAAATGAAAAACATTTTGTAATGGGGAAATTTGAGTGGCAGGAAGGGTATGGGGCTTTTTTCTATGGTAAATCACAAGTAAAAGATGTAATAAATTATATAGAAATACAGGAATTACATCATAAGAAAACTACATTCTGAGAAGAATACATTGGTTTCCTGAATAAATTTGCAGTTGATTATGATGAAAATTTCATTTTTAAAGAATTGATTTAATATATCGTCCCTACGGGACTTTATCTTCTTTCGCTTCCTGTCTTTTACCGATATTCTGTCCCTACGGGACTTTGTCTTTTTTCGCTAACAGTATTCTAAGAATTCTTATTTTATTCACACCCTATAAGGCAGTGGCAATTGTGCAAAATAAATATCCAATAATAACTTGCCTGACAACAATCAGGTATCTTATTTAAATTTAAGCAGGTTCTAAAGCAAATGGTTTATTCTTTTTCAAATAACATATCCTATAACACATATAGGTAATATTGTCATTTGTATTATCTTTGTGGAGATTTTTATTCGTAGTGTTTTGAGGCTTATACATTATGAGGAATCTTGCAAGAAATGATAAATAAAAAATTATAATCAGACAGGATATGAAAATAATAAAAATATTGACAGGAGTAATTACAACGAGTTTTATTTTATTCTATTTCCCGAATGTTATAGGGCAAACCAACACCATTAAAAATGATCTGAAAGACCTAAATTTGAATGGGAAAGTCAGCACCTTAGTTGAAACTTCCTATTATGCAAAAGATAAGGACGGTGAAATTAAAAAAGTAAGTGGTTTGAATGAAAACTCTTATTCATTTAATGAAAAAGGGAATGAGATCATAGTTAAAACGTACGGATCGGATCTAAATCTGATATACAAAACATTGTACAAATATGATGACAAAGGGAATAAAATATTGAATAACTCTTTCAATTCAGGTGACACTTTGCTGGAAAAAGCTTTTTACAAATATGATGACAAAGGGAATATTACTGAGATGAGCAGATATGATGCTAAAGGTGGCTCTGAAGGTAAATGGAGTTATAAGTACAATGATCAGGGATATAAGATTGAGGAGGATCGTTATAACTCCGACGGCAGTTTTGATGAAAAAATTACTGATAAGTACGATGCTAAAGGGAATTTGGTTGAGCAGGATAAATATTATCCTGATGGCAGTGTTAAGGAAAAAAGTTCATTTGAGTATGATAGCAATGGAAATGAAATAACGGGTAAAATTTACAATCCTTCATATCAAGACAATGAGGAGAAATATACCTATAAGTATGATTATGATAAAAACGGCAACTGGATAAAAAGAACTGAGTTTGTTAATTACAACGCAGATAATATCACAGAACGCGACATTTCATATTATTAAAAACTAAAGAAAATTGACATTTTATAATATTATAACAAAAGTAATAGTATCTAAATCAACGGAAAAATGAAACATCTTATTACTAGGCTATCAATAGACTTCTTCGGTAAATCATTTTTCTCGTCATTGCGAGGGCTCTTGTCCCGAAGCAATCTTAATTCAGTTAAGAGATTGCTTCACTCCGTTCGCAATGACGCATTTATTTTCCGAAGAACTCTAATGTTATTTCTGTGTATTGCAGGCACTATGCTATATGCCCAGAATGAGAAGCCTTTTCTTGCTATAGCTTCAATCGGAAAAACAGACAGCGTATTCAAATACGGTTTTATTGATCAGAAGGGGAATTGGGTAATTCAGCAGCAATACGATTTCTACCCTTCGTATGCATATACTGAGATCAAATATGGTTTCAGCGAAGGTTATGCCAATGTATGCCAAGATAAAGTATGGTATTTTATTGACCGAAAGGGCAACATACTAAGCACTGTTAAAGGCATGGATTTTGTTTCCATTTTATCCTGCGGCTTGGCGCTTGCCAATACAGGAGGCTTTTGGGATGACCGTAATTTTATTAACGGTGGTAAATGGCAATATGTTGACTGGAATGGGAACATCATTCTCAGCCCCGAAATGAGAGCTGCTTCCGATTTCCATGACGGACTTGCTTGTATTGGAATTTCGATGGTCGATCCGGGAGATGGTTATATTGACAAACAGGGTAAAATAAAATTAACATATAACAATGGGGATTTTGGGCGTGATTTCCTTAACGATACTGCTTTGATGGAAACCTCCGATCACAGGGCGATACTTATAGATACCGGCGGACGAATTGTTGCCGGTATTGGCTATTTTAACAGTTGCTATAATTATAGTAATGGGATTTTGAGTGCAACAAATGGCGACAGTGTTGAATTTGTAAATAAACTTGGCGTACAGGTTTTTAAGAATTATATTTCGGCTATGCCATACAATAAAACCATGACAGGTGTTGAAGTAGGTAAAAAATGGGGATTTATTGATTCAAAAGGAGAATTATATATTCCTCCCGTATATGAGGCTGTCGGTAATTACAGTAATGGCTTGGTTTCCGTCAGAAAAAACGGGAAGTGGGGATTTATAGATAATGAAGGGAAATTAGTGATTCCCTTTAAATTCGACTTTGTTGAAGAATTTCATTGAATATATTTTAATTCTTTTTATCTGTTTATTTCTTAGTTTTTAATAGGTAAGTTGCCTGCCTGAATGTAAGCATGGCTTTTTTGCTTAACATCATTTATAAAAAAGCAGCTAAATTTTAAGCTGCTTTTTTATTCTTTCTGTTCTAATATTGATAAAAACACTACTATCGATTTACCTTAGGGTTAGCTGCTTGCGAATATTATGCTAATGTGTTCTGTTTAACTCTATAGCAAAAGCAATATCCAAGCAGTATTCAGTAGATTTTTGATTCCTTCAGAATGAAGAACGAAAATTTTTCATGAATTCCAATTGAATCAAGGTCGAGGAATATTTAACGTATTATTACTTTTCTGGTAATACTATAAATTTTGTTATTTATTTGAATAGAATAAACTCCTTCTTCTAGTGTGTTTATATTGATGATACTTTTCATTTCTCTTAAATTCCCTGCCAGAACAACTTCTCCATTTGCATTTATGATTTTATAATCAGCGTTCTTAAAATTTACATTTGAAAATTCTACTACTAAAATAGTACTCGCAGGATTAGGATATAACATCAGATCATTGTTCAATGCAATATCATTCACGGAAGTAATAACACTGCTGTTTAGTGAAAATTCAGAAGTGTTTCCCAGAAGGTCAGTGGCGGTAGAAGTAACTTTATCAGTACCTGAAAGACATGCACAACTGAACGACCAGTTGCCTGCGGCATCTGCAATAGCAGAACCAATGAATTCTTTTCCTTCGCCATATCCCGATGCATTATTATCAGATTTGAACAATTCAATTCTTATTCCGTTAGCCCCGCTATGTATAGTATAATCAATAGTTCCCGAGATGGATGTAATTCCACTTATAGCATTCAGATTCACATTCTGTATCACCGGATAATTCATCAGACCATTTGGCCCTGTTGTATCAGCGCTTCCGGCATCGTTGACATTCACACCGGCAGGATAAAGATCAATGCCAAGAGCAGCATTACTATAAATAGAGTTTTCTGTAATAGTATTATACAGGTCGGCGGCAGTCATTAAAGTTATTCCATTGCCTCCGTTATAAGCAATGATATTTCCATTGCCGGGTAAACCTATTCTGTTGTGTTGCCCACCCTCTGCAATACGGATTCCGTCAATTGCATTTCCTAAAGCCTGTGTCCCTGTAATGTCTGTGCCAATCTTATTTCTTACTATTACATTGCTGTCTGTTCCGCTGATATGAATGTCAATGCCACATTGACGGTTAGCTGAAACCACATTACTGTCAATATAATGTTTTGAAGCTATGCCGTCGATTACCATACCATTTGTATTGGGCAGGGGCAGAGTGCCCGTAACATCTGTTCCTATGAGATTACCGACAACAGTATCAGCTAGTGTACCTAAATTATAAATAAATACACCATAGCCTGAATTACCCGACATTAAATTGCCTGCGCCTGGTACAGTTCCTCCAAGCCTGTTATAGCAAGCGCCTTCATCAAATAAAACTCCGTATGTATTGGGAATGGAATCTGTACCTGTAATATCTGTTCCTACAAAATTTCCTACAATAATATTATAGTCTCCGTAAACCGTAATACCGTAAGCATCATTTCCTGAAACATAATTTCTTTCTGCAGTAGTATACCCACCAATAATATTATATTTTGAAGTTCCTTCAATGCTGATACCTTCGGTGTTTCTAAGGGCGGCATTACCTGTGCGGTTCAATCCTACATAATTCCCTTTAATAATATTACTGTTAGAGTTTACTGCGCGAATACCCACATCCCTGTTGCCGGAAACAATATTCTGCTTGTCTGCTGTTGCTCCTCCTATGGTATTGCTATAAGGGCCACCCATGATTTCAATTCCTTCGGTATTGCTCAAAGTGTCGGTGGCGTTATAATTACAACCTATGTAATTCCCTATAATAGTATTGTTGTGGCTGGTTCCGTCTATCTCAATGCCAACGGTAAACCCGCCAATAATAAAGCCTTTGATGGTAACACTTGATACATTATATAAATTAAAAGCATAATCGGAGCCTGTTGAATGATTTCCGTTTATCATTATTTCAGGACCATATTGATTGGTATTTCCCTGGCTTGCGGTTTGAGAAGAGCCATCAATAAATACATTACTATGTGTAAGTATTGGCAAATCGGATAGCGGAATGATTTCCCAAACACCTTGTGAGGAATTATAATTTGGGTCGGAAACAGGTATATTAAACTTAATAGTATCAGTTCCCGGAAACATGTTTACATTAGTGATTACCTGCCGCAGTGAACCGCTTCCTGCATCATTGGTGTTGGTTACGTTGTAAACAGTAGCGTTAGCCGAAGTAACAAGAATGAAAACGAGGAGTATTGAAAAGATATTTTTGTGTTTCATAAGTTGAATTGTTTTTAATGGGAACGCTGATGACACTGAAAATACTGATTTACGCTGATTTTTATTTATTGTCATTTACTTCGTGTCATTAGTTGTCATTAATAGTTATTGAAAATTTTAACCGCAAAGTGCGCAAAGGTGGCGCAAAGTACACAGAGAAATTACTTTTTATTGCCTGCTTCCTACTTCAAAGAGCCATTGAAGCAAGCAAGTTAGCCGCTGGCAATTTTTTAATCTTCAAAATCTAATGTGCTTTCAAGTTCACAATTACAACCAATATGATATGGAATTCTTGGTGGTTTTGTTTTAGAATATTTTTTATTTATTAAAGTCTTTGCACAAGGACACATTAACTCTTCTTTAGCAAAATTACTTACAATATATCCTTCTATAATATCTTTATCTTCTTTGAGTGTCCTAATTGTACGATTTGCATTTTGATATGTATATACAAGTAATGAGACTACTTCAGTTATGTATGACCATTTATCAATAATATATTTAAAATTGATTGAAGCATAGTGCGCCTCGAAGAAAGAGGACAGTAGTTCTTTGACGAGCTTTAAATGAGATGGTGGACGACCCACCGGAAGCGACTTACAGGAGTAGCTTCCAAACCACTTTATGGTGCTGTAATCAAAAGTTATGGTGCTGAGCGATAAAGAGCAAGGTTTTGCAGCAAGCAAAATCAGGTAAGGTTAAAGGAGATGAACGAAAGTAAACCTATTAAGAAGTGTAGAGACAATGTAACCCGTTGACAAAACTGTTGATTTTGTGCTATCGGCAGGAAGAGTATAGCAGAGACCTGTTTACCGGCTATGCGTCAACCGATATTAAGGAGGCATGACCTTTAATCAGGCTCATTGAAGGAACGAGGGAAACCTCCCGATGATGATAGATTGTCAAAAAATAAGGCTACCGCTTGAGGATTCGCTGGACAATTAAAGAGAAACGGCACAAGTGAAGCAACACAAGGCTAAAAATATCGAAGCATCGAGAGGTGACGGACTAAGTAGTAGTAGTGAAGATACTCATGGAAACATGAAAGGAGCGAAGGACTTAGGTCATTTAGTATAACAAGTTTTAACAATCCGCCAGTTGGCGGAGAGGATTAGGATGAGTGAAACAAAACCAGAGCAACTGTAACAAAACAGATGGTACGGGTAGCATACAAAAAGGTGAAAGCCAACAAAAGCTATCCAGGAGTTGACGGAGAAAGTCTGAAAATATTTGAAGAAAGACTATGCCGACAACCTGTATAAAGTCTGGAACAGGCTTTCATCGGGTACATATTTTCCGCCCCCTGTAAAGGAAGTAGAGATACCAAAAGAAGACGGGAAAACCCGAAAGCTTGGAATCACTACGGTAGGGGACAGAGTGGCACAGATGGTAGTAAAAGATTATCTTGAACCAAGAATGGAAAGAATCTTCCACGAGAGCAGCTATGGTTATCGTCCAAATCGCAGTGCACATGATGCATTAGCAAAGGCGAGACGAAATTGCTGGCTGTATAGTTGGGTGGTAGATATTGACATAAAAGGATTCTTCGATAACATCAGTCATGAAAAGTTACTCCTTTCCATTGACAAGCATGTGAATGAAAAGTGGGTTAAGATGTATATTAAACGCTGGCTTAATGCACCTGTGCAAAAAGAAGGCGGAGAACTGATATACAAAGAAGGAAAAGGGACACCGCAGGGCGGAGTCATAAGTCCTTTGCTTGCCAACTTGTTTCTGCACTATGCTTTTGACCAATGGCTAACAAAGCGCTTTTGGGGTGCGAAATTCGAGCGATATGCCGATGACATCATTGTGCATTGCCGCACCAAAGAGCAAGCGGAAAAATTACTTGATAAGGCTTGAAGAACGAATGCAGAATTGTGAACTGGAACTACACCCTGAAAAGACAAAGATTGTTTACTGCAAAGACCACAAACGAACAGGGAATTATAAACATGTGAAGTTTGATTTTCTGGGGTACACCTTCAAACCACGAACATCAAAGGGGAAGGAGGATGGATATAAGTTTCTGGGATTTGATTTAGGGATAAGCGTAAAATCACGGAAACGTATTTTGACAATGCTACGACAAAGCCATTTTCATCGGTGGACATCAAACACCATTGAAGGAATCGCAGCAGAACTGAACCCCAAATTTCGGGGATGGTTGAATTATTACGGAAAGTTTCGGAAATCAGCAATGTCATTTATTTTTTATAATTTTCATCGCAGGCTACTCAAATGGATTATGAACAGGTATAAAGCATTAAGAAACAATATTGGCAAAGCCTACGGTATGCTTATGCGTATTAGAAAAGCAAAACCTACATTGTTTGAACCCTGGAAACAAGGTTTCTTTGTTAAAGGTTTAAAAATGACAAAAGCCGTATGAAGCGAGAGTTTCCCGTACGGTTTTGCGAGAGGCTCTGGGCTGAAATGCCCTTGCCTACTCGACTTTTTCAGGAAGAGGTTTTAATTTAAATAATTCACTGAATGAAATTTTTGAACTAATTTTTTCCTCAATATTTGAAAGTGAAAGTATGTATTCAATGATTTGATGTTTTCGCTTGAATTCTTTTTCTTCACTTCGTGCAATTTCATTAAGGTCTTTTAAAGATAAAATTAATAAAATTTCTTCTATAGGAATTGCTCTACCTCTAATAGCTAACCCTATTTCTGTTAACTTTTCAAAACGGTGTCGATTATAGCTATCATTCGGAATTAATCTGACCTTATCTAAATTGTCAGCAAAACGAAAATAAGTTTCAATATTATTAAATCCATATTCTTTTATTAAATCATTATCTATCGTTATGTCTTTAGGTTCTTTTTCAAATAAAGTAACTATATCACAATTTGCTTTTTCATAAATTTCTTTCACTGCAAGTTGTTGAAATTTTTTGAGTATATCTTCTTTCTCTTTTTCATCAACAGATTTCCATTCTTGAGAATTATTTTTCAATTCATCAATTTTATTGAAATAAGTTTTGCTATATTTATTCTTATATTCTTCAACTTCCTTAACTTTTAAATTGAATTCTGCAAATAGAGCAAGAATTTGATGCCTTTTATTATAGTCAGCAACACCAGCATAATTTTCATCTATTAGAATTTTGCGAATTTGGCTACCAATCGTTTTATCTTCACTTATAAGTGTCAATTTAAAAGGTGCACTAGGATTAAGTACAAATTCTGTTTCTTTTATGGCAATTGATTGGTCGGTTTTAAATGAGTCAATTGTATTAGCAGTAGAAGGGTACTGTGCTTGCACTACTTGCAAGAATGTATTTACAATAACATTTCCATTTTCTGATTGCAAATTACCTTCAATGTTTTCCAATTCACTCATTATTGCTGAATACGATTGCGATAAAGAACATTTATTTTTCAATTCATCTTTTGTGAAACTTATTATCTTGTTAATTTTTTCCTTCCTTTTTATTTTAGCACTATCTTGTTTAAGAAGCTTTATTGCTGTTTGATGTTCTTCATAATTTCTTTTAAAAGCATTGTAAAGAGCTTTGCAATATAAATCAGTTAAGTCAAAATTATTTGGTTTGAGAAGTAAAGCAAGTTCATAATCTTGCAGTAATCTGTCATAATACATTGTTTTATATGTGTCAATGGATTTTTGAATGTCGGATAAATAGCGGGAATTATTTTGCCCTTTTTTTAAAGTGTCGATTATTTTTAAAAGAAAATCATATCTTCCTTTTATGGTGTCAATTGCTTTTGATGTCCCGATAATGTGTATTGTCTCCAATGCTTGAATTCCGATGCGTTGAATATTTTGAGGTAAATAGTCGCTCGTAAATACTTGTTGTCCATTTGGACTATTATAATTCGTCTGTTTAGTTGTTGTCTGTATTGAGGAATTGCTTTTCTTTTTGCTCTTGATTACAACATAAACTGTTACTATAATAATGATTAATATTACTGCTATTTCTATCATAAAGTTATACTTTTATTGATTTTAGTATATGTCCAACTATCAAGTAACCACATTACAAGTTTCGTTATACCTATCATAATTCCAATAGCTTCTAACTTGTTTTGATCTGTTATATATGAATCTTTAATTCCAACTTTTAGCCTAATTTTAGCAGCATCATTTTTTTCAGTAGCATTAAAAAAATGTTTTTCGCTCAAATGAATATAACCAGATGTATTAATATATACATTCTTTAGCCAATTATTTTTTAGCCATTCACTTTCATTATCTGATTGTTTAATCTTTTCGCATAATTTTTCTAATAAAAATGTATCTGTAAAATTCTTTTTAGTTATTGGATCTTTAATGTGACCTATGGATTCGCCATTAATTAATTTTTTTAAAAATTCATTATCATTTATTAAAAATGAAGCATAAAATCTAATTGCATTATCAAGTTGTAGTCTAATAAGAGGTGCAGCACAAATGAAATTTTCATTACGAATCAATAAGCAAAAT
Source organism: uncultured Bacteroidota bacterium (assembly GCA_963831005.1). Taxonomy (GTDB): domain Bacteria; phylum Bacteroidota; class Bacteroidia; order Bacteroidales; family CG2-30-32-10; genus CAWHOW01. Next base: position 101,462 of record CAWHOW010000027.1, on the reverse strand, counting down.
CCGGAAATTAATGAAATTGAACGATTAAAAACAGGAATAGCAATTAAATCATGAAAATATAAATTTGCATTATCTGCTATTGTCATTTGATTTACTTTTTCCAAATGCTCATTTTGGAGTTTTTCAAGATATTCAAGATAATATTCTATATCTTCCATTTATTGTCTTTTTTGCTTGCAGGTAACTTGTTTTCAGGTATTACATCGTAATAGCCAATGTACTCAAAAATGCTTGTTTTGCTCTCAGAAATGTTATTTTCCTTTTAAATTATTTCTTCAACAAATTTACCAAAATTCACTTTCCTTATATTAATTGCCCTAACATTTATGCCAAAACTGCCTTCTGCGCTGTCATTATGGCGTATTTTATAAAGAGTTGCAGTAACTATTTAAATACTTGCACAAACTATTTAAATACTTGCAGAGACTATTTAAATACTTGCACAAACTATTTAAATACATGCAGAGACTATTTAAATACTTGCACAAACTATTTAAATACATGCACAAACTATTTAAATACATGCAGAGACTATTTAAATACTTGCACAAACTATTTAAATACATGCACAAACTATTTAAATACTTGCAGAGACTATTTAAATACTTGCGCAAACTATTTAAATACTTGCACAAACTATTATAATACTTGCGGTAACTATTACAATAACTGCGTTTATTACCTAGCTGTTCAGCAGGAAAGCTTCAAAGAACGAGTTGATTTATATGCCTTTATATCAATAGTTCGGTAATTTATTTAAAAAGATGATACCTTTCAGGGCTAAAGCCCTATATTTGAACGGTGTTTGCATAACCCCAGACTTAAGTCTGGGGTTACTGACAAAACCCACTAATATCAGGGACTTTAGTCCCATACTTTAAAAATTTACCTAAGTATTGTTATATAAAAGAAGTGCTTAAAGTCCATAAAATGCCTAAAGTGAAGTTTTCAGTTTCTCAATTTCCAATATCGAATATCGAACGTCCAATTTCCAGGTAATTTTTCACTTCATTATTGGACATTGGGTGTTGGATATTGGTTATTCTTTAACAAACTTACTCATTTCTAATCCCTTTTCGGTTTTTACTTCTATAACATAAACCCCAACCGGAAAATCAGCTATGTTAATGGTAAACGGTAATCGGTTTTCATTAATCGGTGAACTATATATCTTATCACCTATCAAATTGTATATATCAATATTGCTTACTGCCGACTGCATACTGCCAACTGCCGCTTGCGGGATTTCTATTGTTAACGAGTTTGTCGCCGGATTAGGAAAAACAGAGAAACTCTTGGTTGATGCAACTTCCTTAATACCCACAGTAATACCTGAGTTTAGGGCTAATTCGGAAGTATTGCCATAAATATCAGTTGCAGTAGCCGTTACCATATCGCCTGCACTCAATCCTGTACAATGAAAACTCCAGTTACCCGAACTGTTCACTATTACTGTATCTCCGAGATAAGCGGTAGCTCCTCCATGATTGAAAGTATTTGTTCCATTGGATTTAAAAAGCTCTATTCTTATTCCCACTGGTCCTCCATGAATAGTATAATCCATAGTTCCCATAATGGTTGAAATTCCATGCCAGTCGAGGAAAACACTTTGTATCACGGGGTAATTCAGCATATTATCAGGTCCTTTGGTACAGGTATCGCCTGCATCGTTGGTATTTACACCGACAGGATAAATATCAATGTCCATCATGCCATTATTATAAACCTGATTTGCAGAAATGGTATTATACACCGTTTCTGTGTCCACATAATCGCCAATGGCAATGCCGATGCTGTCGTTATAGGCAACAATATTGCCTTTATTCGGAGCGCCTATTTTATTATATTTTGAAGTTTTTGCAATAACAATTCCCGCGCTTTTATTTTTCAGGGCTGTTGTCCCGTCCGAAGCAATACCAATTTTATTACTGTAAATTGTATTGCTGTCGCTATGCTCATAAAGAACAAGGCCCAGGTAGTTGTTCCCGCTTATCACATTATTCTCTATATTGATTTTGCCGGGGTTTGTACTTAAACCGATGCCAATAGAATTAGGCAATGCAGTGGTTCCATTTACATCAGTCCCTATATAATTTCCTGCTATATTGCAGTGAGAAGTGTAAAGATCTGCAACTTCAATACCATCAAACTTATTCCCTGAAATGATGTTCCTGTCTGGCAGCCGAAGTCCCTCCAATGGTATCGTATTTTGTTCCCCCGCCTATAAGCAAGCCGCTTTGATTGGGAACAGTATCAGTTCCTGCCGCATTGGTTCCTATTTTGTTTCCTTTCAGAACATTGTAATCCGAGCCTGTTGTAACAATGAAAAGTCCGTAAGAATGATTGCCTGAAAGTACATTGTTAATGATAGGATTATGATTGGCGCTGCCATCTACACAAATACCTGTTGCATTGGGCATGGCATGATTGCCAGTTGCATCCACTCCTATGTAATTCCCTATAGTGTAATTGTATGAAGCATTGCCATATAATGTATGGCCATACATTCTGTTTCCTGAGATCACATTTCCTTCGCCTGCTGCGTATCCCCCTGCAATATTATATTGGGAATAGGCATTAAAATATAAGCCATTCTGCTGGACAAGGGTGTCGTTTGAAAGTCTTAAAGTGTTCAAACCGGTAACATCAGGACCAATATAATTTCCCTTCACCACATTACTGTCAGCCGATTCAACACATACACCCATGGCAATATTCCCCGAAATGATATTCCGGTCGCCTGTCGCAGAGCCTCCAATTGTATTATTATTGGCATTGCTTTTAATATAGATTCCTGTATAGTTGCTCAGGATTTGATTTCCCTGATAATTAGTGCCGATATAATTTCCTATAACAGTGTTTAAGCGTGTACCAATGTAAACCATTACAATTCCTGCTGCAGTATTACCTGAAATCAAATTGCCCTCGCCTGTATTGCTTCCACCTATAATATTCTTTGAAACACCGCTAAGAAGTATTCCGTTTGAATTTGGAATAGAATCAGTGCCTGCAACATTGGTTCCTATATAGTTTCCCTTTATAATGTTGTTAATTGCATTTGAACCATCAATAGAAATTCCACCGCCCGGATTACCTGAAATGATATTTCTTTCGCCTGCTGTTGAGCCTCCAATAGTATTATTATAAGAGTCGTTGATTGCAATACCATAATAATTAGGTATAGTATCTGTTCTTGCAGCTCCGTTTATATTGATGCCAATATAATTTCCCTTGATACTGTTATTATAGGAGATGTTTGAGTTTATCCCAATACCGGCATAAGCATTTCCCGAGATGATATTGCTTTCAGCAGAAGTGTTTCCTCCAATAGTATTGCTGGCTGATGAATCAATGGCTACACCGTAATAGTTGGAAATAGCGAACATTCCTGTTCTGTCGCATCCTATTTTATTTCCCTGAATAATATTTCCGTTTGATCTTTGAACAAGTAAACCCGCTGTTGTATTTCCTGAAATAAGATTGTTACTTATTGTATTGTTAGCCACGCCGTCATACAGCACTATGCCATTGCCATTAGAAATAGCAGCGCTGCCATCATGATTCACACCAATATAGCAGTTGGATATAGTACAGCTTCCGCTTGGGTAGGTGCTATAAGTCGTTAGCACTATACCATTTTGAAATCCATTTATGATCAAACTTTTTACAACACCTCCCGAGAAGGGGAAACACAATGCATAATATAGGTTGGTGGTGCTGTTTATACATATCTCCGGGCCATACGGATTAGAGCTGCCGGGTTGTGTTGTCCCGTCAATAGAAACAGAAACACTGTTAACAGTGGGTAACAATGATGCAAGCGTTATTGTGTAAACACCGGTTGTTGCATTATAATTCGGATCAGAAGTTGGAATATTAAAAACTATATTATCTGCATCCATTGGGTTTGAATTAGCTGAAGTAATTGCCTGACGCAATGATCCTGCTCCTGCATCCGAAGTATTGGTTACTGTCCATGTAGCTGCATTTGTTTTAATAAAAGCGATTGCAATAAAACAAAAAATAAGTGCTATAGTTCTATTTTTCATGGTTTATTTGTTTTGCTTATTTGTATGTATGGATGTGTTTGAAATTTATCTGATGTTTATTAAGTAATTACAATTATGCATTGCGCACTATGCCTATACATTTATAGCAGTAGTTATACATAATCTCTATTGAACAACCATTTTTTCAGTATGGATATAATCGTTGTTATATATCTTTACAAAATAGATCCCTTTTGAAAGCTTACTAATGTCAATATTTAGAACAGCTTTTGATGTGTTTTCCTGCCATACAAGGCTGCCTTCTGAATTATAGATCAAAATATTATTATCTGTATTATTATTTGCATTTGGAATTTCTACCCTTATTGAAGTAGTTGCAGGGTTTGGTAATATTTTAAACGAAGGATCTGATGGAACTTCTTTTATGCCTGTAATTATTTGCGACAATTCTCTTCGCCATACTCCCTGGCTTGTTGTTCCCACCCATATATAATTCGGGCTTGTAACCATTGCAGTTATTGATGTATCTATAAGCCCGGTGTTAAATCTTGTCCACGATGTTCCTCCGCTGGGCATTAGAAAAACTCCATTGTCAGTTCCTGCTAAAACAGCGCTTCCTGAAGATGAAAAGCAGGTAATATCAGCATATAAAGGTATTCCTGTATTTATGCTTGTCCATAGACCGCCATTATTAACCGATTTGTATATTCCATTGCCTTGCGTTCCTGCATAAATAGTGCCCCCTGTAACATAAAGCGATTTGACAATTATACTGGCCGGTAAACCGGTATCAGCGACAGTCCAAGCATTTAAGCCAACAGTGTTTTTGAAAATTCCGTTATCAGTGGCTACAAACAATGAAGTGCCGTTTAAAGCAAGAGCATAAACATTCGTGGCAGATAAGGCACCACCATTTACAGGGTTCCATGTACCTCCATTATCAGAACTTACAAAAACATGATCGGAAGAGTAATAGGGGGAATTGTCGCCCGCATAAATATATGAACCAGCAGTAGCAAAGGTTACAAAGTTATTATACAATGCATTGAAACCTGTGCTTGTCCAGTTGTTGCCATTATTAGTGGAGCGATACACCAGCGAATTGCCGGGATCTTCATTATCGAACAAATACATAACAGCTCCGTTTGCTTTTAGAGCGGTCATATCTTTCCCGTTGAATCCGCCAAAATTATATGACCATGTAGTATCCGTTTCGGTGGTTTGAAATAATGAAACACGGTAAGAGTTTCCCGTGATATCTGATGTGCCACCAATTATATTGCTCCCTGAAACTTCGAGAACCGAAACGGGGTAATCAGTAATACCTATCTGTTGCCAGGTGTTGCCGTCATCTTTTGTTCTGAAAAGGCCATAAGATTTTTCTGTACCCTGTGCCCCCCATGTTCCCACATAAAATACACCATTTGCAGAATAAAACGCCTGGTATCTTGTGGTAACATAAGTTGGAATTGAAACAGCATTCCAGTTAGTGGAATCGGTGGTTTTATATAAGGTCCCGGTAAGCGTGCTTGCATAAATAGAGTTGCCATTAACAGCCATGCCAAGTATGTTATCAGATGCTGATATGCCATTATTCAAAGCAAGCCAGTGTGCTCCATTATCTGAAGAATAATACATACCTGCTCCATAAGTACCAGCGTAGATATGGTTTCCGTGGACGGCCATGGCTCCTATAGCATAATAACTTCCCGGCAAGCCTGTATTTACAGTATTCCAAGTTGCACCCTTGTCAATTGATTTATAAATACCATATCCATCACTACCTGCATAAATATCGTGACCTTTAACAGCCAGTGCATATATGGGCTGTGCGGTGTTGATGCCCGAACTCGCGGCATTCCAGGTTACGCCTTTATTAGTTGACCTATACACCCCGTTTGCGTATGTTGACATGAACAGGGTGTCGCTTCCCCCGTTAACAAGGCACCATATATTCAAGCTTGCTGTGCCTGAACTTTGTGTCCAGTTGTTGCCGTTATCGGTCGAATAAAATGCTCCTGCATCGCTCACAGCAACAAGGTTGCCACCGCTCTTTGCCAGGCCGCGGATAGCGGTAACAGTACCAGTTATACCGTTGTTGCTCACGAACCAAGTTTTGCCATTATCGGATGATTTATAAATATAATTAGTTCCGGCAATGATCTCACCGTTACTCACCACCACCGATTGAACTGAGCCCGCAAACAATCCATTGGTTGGCTGCCACTGTGCGAATGCAGCAATATAAATGCAAAAGAAAAATAATAAAGTAAGTTTTGTTTTCATAGTATCTTTTTAATTATAATGACTTTTAGAATAAGCAAATTTAATGTATTTCCAGTATGCTAAATTATATCAGGAACATAAGCTGGCCAAGAGTATATTGACCCGATTTAATAAAGAAAAAACAGGTATTTTTACGTGAAGGCGAGTAACAGACCTTATTATCCCGCCAGTATCACCCCTGCTCGAACTGAAAAGAGTAACTATTTTCCTAAGAACTCTATTGTATTTTTTTATTTCATGTTTACGTTTACTAAAGGAGAGATGTTGATTCTTTTGTTACTTTTCTCATCGAGGAGAAAAGTAAGGAACTATGAATGTATCTGAAAGTATTTCCACTTTTCTTTTGCTCGTCCAAAAGAAAAGTTCCAAAAGAAAAAGACGCAACGCGCGAAGGCATTTTCCCTGCGCACATGCATACACGGATATGCAAACCGGCCGCAACGCTTTTTATTACACCCATTTAGCCTGATGTCTACCCTGCTGTAATAAAAAGTATGTTGCTTTACGCACATGCCTTTGGTTTGCCACATCCTCACATGCTGACGCGGGTTGGGAAAAGAGAATATCACACGTAGCCGCCCCACCAAATTTTCCTTTGCCTGCGCGCTTCTCTTCTCTGCATGGCATCGCAAATTGATAAAAAACACCCAAATCGTTTTAGCTTACTATTAACTGGCTGAACCCTGCCGAATACTGGACGAAACCTACCGTTAACTGATTGGGAGCTGTTTTCGCTTGACAGCCGACTTAACTTTGTATTGCGAATAATTCAATTAATTATACTGCCTATCTGCTTCGAACAAGTTGAAAGATTTATTATGTCAAAATTTAATATTGATTTTCTGTGTATATCTGCGCTATCTGCGGGAGTTCTTTCTGTTTCCCGCTGATTACGCTGATTTTCGCAGATTGAAAATAATTTAAAATCCATTGTTATACAAATTCGCAAAAACAAATTATAAAATTATTTGCATAACTTGATTAAAACAGATAGGCAGTTTAATTATTAACCAAAAAAAATTAAAACAATGGAAACAAAAATTTTAAAATCAGAACCAATCAGCTATGGCGAAAGGTTCGTAATGACGTTCATCATGATGGCGTTAGTTAAAAATCTCCCAAAACTCAGCCTTAAACTTCTTAGGGTAACAGATCCTACTGAATTTGTAATAAAAGAATGTTTGGGTTTGAAAACATCAGGTGTGGCAGCTATGGCAGGTTGTACAACTACCGATACTGTGGTGCATAATGCGGCGAATTTGCTGCTGACCATGTCAAACGGCACTGTACTTATACCACAGCTCTATACCAGCAACCAGGTACTGGGCCAGAAAAAAATTACGGTTGACTTGTACAACAAGGTAATTAATTTTATGAAAGGCGCCTGCAATGATGCTGCTACAACTACAGGCGATATTACTGCAGGTATAACACTGGCAAATATCTGCGGGGGAAGGTTGACCAAGAAAATAACAAGCACCCAGCCCGATTTTGGGGTTACTGCCGCCGGAATAGGATGGGTGCAGATACATGCAAAGAAGGTGGCGAGAGGAGAGGAAGGGCATATTTTCAGGGTTGCGGTGGTTAGCGGTAAAGGCGTTATCCCGGCAAAAGGAACCTACGTGGATTGTTATTCACTGGAAGGCACTATTGAAGTTACCGACCTTACCAGTGGAACTATACTGGCTATAAACCATTCGGGCATATTGCCGGTGGGGCATGGCTGTTGAATCATTTACTACAATCCTTCCAAATAGACATTCTATACCTTCTTTATCTAATCCTAACTTCTTCGATAATGCATGTTCTACCATCTTCTTCATAAAGTTTGATGCCGGTTCATTAAACCGTTCTTGCAAACTTTGTTTTCTGATTTTGATACCGTCTCTTTGTAATTCCCTGCATAAATCATCCAAACTAATTGTGCCTTCTTTCTTAGCTATAAAAACACATAAGAAAAAAAAATTACACCTTGAAGTTTACTTTTTCGTTGAACAAATTTTGTTAATCTGGATATTTCTTCTATATATTTTGGGTCAAAAAATCCTTGTATTTGTTCTATTATTTTATCTTTGTTTGATTTTTTACTTGAGAGTTTCATTGTATGCAGTTTTGGTGAATTGCTATAGTATTGAAACTCTCATTTACTTTACTAATGTCAAACTGTTTTTTATTTACAATCAATTGTTTATATCCTTAACCTGACGGCTATGGGGGAAGGGGGTGAGTCTGAAAACATAAAACAATTAACAATTCAGAAATTAAACATTTGTTAACATGAAGAAGTTATTTATTATTTCAATACTTGCCATAATTGGCTTGAATGCAAATGCGCAAACTGCTTATATAACAAATAGCAGTGCTAATACGGTATCCGTTATTGATGTTTCGACGGATAGTGTGATAGCTACAATTCCGGTCGGCTCTACTCCAGGCGGAGTATCAGTAAGCCCCGATGGAAGTACTGTATATATTGCAGATTGGGGCAATGATAAAGTAAGTGTAATAAATACGGCTACAAATACTGTTTCGGCTACAATTTCAGTTGGTTCCGAACCAAGCGGCGTATGTGTAAGCCCCGATGGAAGTACTGTGTATGTTACAAATAGCGGAACTGATAAAGTGAGTGTAATAAACACTTCCACAAATAATGTTTCCACTACAGTTACAGTAGGTAATGGACCTGATGGTATATGTGTAAGCCCAGATGGCAGCAGGGTTTATGTTGCAAATAATGGCGCTAATACAATAAATGTAATAAACACGGCTACCAATACTATTCTGGACACAATTACTGTTGATTACGGACCAGTTGGTATATGTGTAAGTCCCGATGGGAAAAAGGTATATGTTACATCACATCAAACTGCTAATAAAGTAATTGTAATAAACACAGATGCAGATACTATCATAGCTAAAATTACAATTAATGGTCAACCAGATGGTATATGTGTCAGTCCCAATGGTAAAAAAGTATATGTTGCAAATAATAATTATAATGGTACGGTAAATATAATAAACACTGCTACCGATACTGTATCGGGTACAATAGCGATTGGCCCTTATCCTTCATATCCTGTCGGTATATCTGTAAGCCCCGATGGAAGCAAAATATATGTTGCGAATGAAGATAATAATACTGTAAGTGTAATAGATAGTGTTAACAATGCAGTTACAGATACAATTGCAGTTGGTAATGGACCTACTTCATTAGGTAATTTTATTTCAACGTATACAGTAACGGTAGGTGTTACTTCGCATAGTTTGGCATCGGCAGGCATTAATGTTTATCCCAATCCTGCAATAAATAATTTTACTATTGCTACTATTGAAAAATCAACATTAGATATTTTAAATATACAAGGACAGATAATTCTACAACAACAAATCCAGCAAGGGAAAACAGACATTGACATTAGTAGGCTTTCAAAAGGGGTTTACATTTTGAGAGTGATTTGTAATGATAAGATTGAAGTAATAAGGATAGTGAAAGAATAATAATTCATTAAGCAGTGTAAGCAATGCATACACATTTCAGCTATCTTTGAAACGAAAATTAAATTTTATACTATGAAGAAAGTTAGTCGCCCTAAGATATTGATAATAATTTTATTATTGGCCAGCATCAGCATTATTGCACAAGTTCAGGATGACGACAGAGGTTATATTGATACAGTAGGGCAGGCAGCCCCTGATTTTTCTGTAACTACAATTGATGGCAAGACATTTAAATTGTCAGAGAATAAAGGTAAAATTATCATGCTTCAGTTCACAGCCAGTTGGTGCAGTGTTTGTCGAAAAGAAATGCCGCACATTGAAAGTGAGATATGGCTTCCGTTAAAAGGGAAAGATTTTATACTGCTTGGTATTGACAGAAATGAGCCGCTTGATGTGGCTACTAAATTTGCCCAAAGTGCTAAAATTACCTATCCACTGGCGCTTGATCCTGATGCCAAGGTTTTCTCCCTTTATGCCAATAAAGAAGCCGGGGTAACCCGCAACGTTATAATTGATCCTCAGGGAAAGATAATCTACCTTACCCGGTTATACGATGAAAAGGAGTTCAATAGTATGAAGGATACTATCTTTAACAGGGTGACAAAGAATAAGTGAGGTTATTTAATAAAAATGATAGTTAGCCAGAGTTAGAGGCAGTGGGCAGTTCTCTGTGCACTTTGTGTTTTCTCTATACTTATCTTTTATTTGGCAGTCATGAATAATGTGGCAATTGAAGTAGAATTTCAAACTGTTTTTTTATCTTTATTGTCTTGACGTTTGAAACATTATTACCATTTGAATTTGTTCATTAAGGTTTATCCTGATGCGATAACGAAGACATGTTCAATGCATAGAACATAAGATAACTACTAAACTACTGAACTATGAAATATATAATCTTCCTTATAATAACTTTAAAACTGACCCTGTCGTTTTCACAATCTCAAATACAGCTTTCAAAGGGAAAGGATAATGTGGGCAATCCAAAACAATCCGATTCAATATTAATAACAATCATGGTTCCTAGGGATATTGGCAGTTATATTGATTCGATGACCGATTTCATTATTTATGGAGGAGGTGCACCTTCTAATGAATGGCCATTTATTAAAAAGCAGATACGTGTTCCTTATACAACTGATATCGTAAGAGAAAGCGCTGAAGCTGCCGCTGAAATGATTCCAACTGCCGGGGGGCCAGAACATGCTTCAATAGCTTACTTTAAACTGGAAAATAAAATTGCTTATGTCCTTCTTGACATAGATATTGATGGTTGGGTAGGAGTTTCATACAGTATTTCCATCATTCACCCGCTTATTGAAAAGACATTGCTTCAATTTCCCCAGATTGATAAAGTGATATTTGACAGATACCCTGGTGACAATTGAATAATAACACTGATAGCGTTCGTTAAGAAGATTAATATCTAAGCTGCTTTTTTTATCTTTACTGCCGTGAACTTGGAAGATCTATTACCTGATACAGGAAAGCTGACCGCTATACATGCAGCAGATGTGGCTGTGCAGAGAAGGGATATTATTCCTGCATTGATCAAACTGGCTTTTGCAGATAAATACCCCATCTCGCTGAGGGCTGCTAATACTGTAGAAATTATAGATTCGCAGCAACCAGCCCTTATTCGACCATATTATTCTAAAATAATAAAAGCTCTATCCGGCTTTGAAGTAGTTGGTGTGAAACGTTGCTTTCTTAAGATTTTCACACGGCATAGTGACCTAAATAATGAAAGAGTTTTGTGCTTGCTGATAAATGCCTGTTTTGCTTTTATGGCTTCATATGAAGAAACGGTGGCAGTGAAATCATATTCACTTGAGATACTTTATCAAATATCAAATAAAGAACCCGAACTAAAAAACGAATTGATATTTGCAATACTTGACCAGTCGGACAAGAACTCGGGTGCATTCAAAACATGCAGCGATAAGATATTAAAGAAACTTTACAGGGAAACGGCTAATTTTAATCGGTAATTTATAATCAATTTTATATTGCTTGCAGCACAAGATAAACAGGAACAATGGCAAAACTGAAAAAGGATATAGGCAACAAGAACGGGAATAAAAATGTTAAACCTGCGCAGCAGAGAATTAACAATAAAGAGGAAAAACGGTCTAAGAAAGATATTACAATTGCCATTATCATATTCATATTTTCATTTTTGATCTATTCCAATTCCATAAAGAATAACTATGCCTTTGATGATATGGTTATTTGCGGGAATAACAAATATGTTCAAAATAAGCTTCACAGTGTAAAAGAGATATTCACCAAAGGTTACACCTATGGTTTTAATGGAATAAACACTGATACCTACCGCCCCATTACATTGTTGAGCATGGCATTTGAAATATATCTATATGGTAACAAGCCGCATAATCATCACTTCATAAATGTACTGCTGTTCTCATTGAGCTGTGTTGTTTTATTTTTATTGCTAAGAAAGCTATACAATACTTACAATTTTCTGCTGCCGCTTATTATCACACTGCTTTATTCAGCACATCCAATACATACGGAAGCTGTGGCAAATATCAAGAGTCGTGACGAAATACTGTGTTTCCTGTTCTTTGTATGCAGCTTATATCTGATGATGATGTATGTTGAAAAGAAAAATATCTTCAAACTTATAATTAGCTGCATCTTTTATCTTCTTTCTCTATTGTCGAAAGAAAATGCAATAACATTCTTTCTCCTGTTTCCAATGGTGATATTTTATTTTACAAAAACGAATTTGAAGGATTCCCTTATTTTTATTATTCCCTATTTTGCGACATTATCACTGTATCTGCTGATAAGATATGCCGTAATTGATGCTGTCACATTAAGCACAAAAGTTGAAATGATAAACAATTCACTTATGTCAACAGATAATTATTCCGACAGGCTTGCCACTACTTTCTCCATGCTTGGTAAATATTTAATGCTTTTAATTTTCCCTATTACATTGTCCTGCGACTACTCTTATAATTCCATGCCTATTATTGGATGGGGAAACCCGGAAGCATTTGTATCATTTCTTGTCTATGCAGGTGCTTTGGTTTTTGCAATTGTTACTTTCAGGAAGAAGAACTATTTTTCATTTGCTATTTTATTTTTCCTTATAACATTCTCCACTACTTCAAACATTTTCAAAATAATCGGTTCTTCAATGGCTGAAAGGTTCTTATTTACACCATCACTGGGTTTTTGTATCATTATAGGACTTGCTCTTGTTAAACTATTTAAAATAGATATAACCAATAATAAGAAAACAGGATTAGTTTCGCTTTACGCGACTTTAGGAATAATTATATTTCTTTATTCTTTTAAGACAATTAACAGAAATGCAGACTGGCAAGATAATGACCACCTGTTCAAAACAGATGTGCAAAACATGCCAAGCAGTTTCAGACTGCATAACAATGATGGGATTGTGCTAAAATTGAAAAGTGAAAGTGTAGTTGATCCTTCTGCTAAAAGTGAATTATTATCAGAAGCTGTAAGTGAATACAAAAAAAGCATTGCAATCTATCCTAGGGAAGCTGCAATATGGTATGATCTGGGAGTGTGTTATTATAACCTGAAAAGCACAGCGGAATCTGAAAACGCATTTAAACATTGCCTGAGATACGATACAACAAATTTGTCAGCAATTAACGACATAGGAGTAATATTCTTTAATCAGCAGAATTATGATTCTGCATATTATTATTTTAATAAAACCCTTAAGCTGAACCCAAAAGATGCTGTTGCCCTCTTGAACATTGGAGTAATAATGGTTAACAAAGGCAATTACGATGAAGCTATTAAATACTATGAAAGATCGGTTGCATTAAATCCAAATAACCCGAATATATATGATAACCTTGTACAAGTTTATGAATTGAAGAAAGATTATGCAAAGGCTGATTATTACCGTACGAAACGCGAATCTCTGAGATAAAGAGAATTTATTGTAACAAATGATATATTCATTTCGTCACAGGAATAACTAATCATAAAAATTAAAACATGAAATAGCCATGAGCAATAAAGGTAACAATAGTCAGAATGAATATTACATGGCGTATTCCATCTGACCTTAAAAAAACAAAAAAAATACACAGATGAAAAAGATCACAACAACAGCTTTGTTATTCTTATTTATTGCAGTAAGCTGCGTAGTACTTACAAGTTGCTTTGTCAACATAAACTGCGAAAAAGGGAATGGGAAAATTGTCAAACAGGACAGGAAAACAGATGCCTTTAGCAAGCTTGAAGTTTCGGGAGCGTATTCCATCGTTCTGAAACAGGATAGCATTACTTCTGTTTCAGTTGAAGCAGATGAAAACCTGCAATCATTGATTATTACAAGGACTGAAGGAAATAAGCTTATCATCGAAAATAAAAAACCAATTTGCAGTTCAAAAGGACTGACAGTAAATATCACAACACCGAATATCTCGGGTATTGATTTATCAGGTGAGGCAGATTTGAAAACCTTAAATAAATTAACTTCGAAAGAATTAAATATAGATATAAGTGGGATGGGGAATTTGATACTTGACCTTGATGTGCAAAGCTTAGAAATTAGTTGCAGCGGTTCCGGCGACCTCAACTTGAAAGGGAACGCTGAAAATGTCAATGCTGAGCTATCTGGCGCTGCCGACATAAGAGCATTTGAACTGGTTGCTAAGGATTTTAAACTAACCAGTTCAGGGGCAGGTAAAGCTGATGTTAATGTAAGTAATAAGTTGGATGTTGATATTTCGGGAGCCGCTTCGGTACTATATAAAGGCAATCCATCTGTTTCTCAATCTATATCTGGTGTTGGCTCGATTAAAAAGGCAGATTAGCACTCTTTAAAATTTCTTTAAGAGGTATGAGTTTAAAAGCCTTGCCTTAAAATTCGCAGTATTTTACTATCTTGCATCCCAATTTAAAATGGAATGCAAATGAATGAAAATAAAATTCTCATACTTGGTATGGGAAACGATATACTGACTGATGATGGTATTGGAATAAAGATAACAAAAGTCCTTGAAAAGAAATTCCCTTTTCCTAATATCATTTACGATACGCTTTCCCTTGGCGGACTTGAAATAATTGAATATATCAAGGATTTCAAAATGGTCATCTTAATTGATGCTATTAAAACACTGAATGGGATTCCCGGGGCTGTTTATCAATTCAAACCGGAGGATTTTAAAGAGACTTCACACCTATCAAATATCCATGATATATCTTTCTTAACTTCCTTGAAACTGGCTAAAAAACTGGATATACCAACTCCTGAAAAAGTACATATTATTGCTATTGAGATAGTAGAGGATATGGTATTCAGCAACGATTTCACACCACAAGTTCAGGCAAGGTATCCTGAAATTCTTGAAGAAGTTAGCGAGATGGTAAAAGAACTAATTGGAAATGTTTAATCAAATGTAACATTTGAATCTTATGACTAAACAAGAAATTGCATCAAAGTTTTTTGACTCAGGTTATAATTGCGCACAATCAGTTTTAGTTGCTTTTGCACATGAACTTAATCTCAATGAGAATATTGCAATAAAAATTACAAGCGGATTTGGGGGCGGTATGGCGCGTATGCAAAACACTTGCGGTGCCGTGACTGGCGGAATTGTGGCAATAGGTATGGCTGTAAGTAATAAAGAAGAAGATATTACTACTAATAAAGAACGCGTTTATTATACTATTTCACAATTCATAAATAGGTTCAAGGAAAAATACAGATCTGTAAAATGCCGCGACTTGTTGAATTGCGACCTGAACACTTTAGAAGGACAACAATTTTATGAAGAACACGAACTGCATCAAAAGGTGTGTATGAGTTGTGTTTGCGATGCAACTTCTTATCTGGAAGAATTACTAAAGAAATTTCACTCTTAATAAATTCATTATGGAATCGCACAAACCTAAACTCCTTGCTGAGTTAAAGAAACTTAGTAAACCTATTCGCAATGCCAATATAGAACATAGAAAACATTTATCCTCTATGGATAAATTAGCATTATGGATCACAAATAATGTAGGAACTATGGGATTCTTCTTTATAGTTTTTATATGGACTATCATTTGGCTTAGCTGGAATTCATTAGGCCCTGAAGGTATGCGTTTTGACCCTTATCCGGCTTTTGTACTATGGCTATTCATTTCAAATGTGCTACAAATTTTCCTGATGCCATTGATTATGATAGGACAAAATTTGCAATCTCAGCATGCGGAAGCAAGGGCTGAAGCCGATTTTGAAGTGAATACAAAAGCTGAACTTGAGATAGAAACTATACTCATGCATTTGGAGAACCAGAATAAAGTGATGATGGAAATTTTGGAAAAACTTGAAAAGTCAGGCAAAAATTAAAGCAATCTAATTATATTTTACTAAAATTTGAAATTATGAAAAAACTAGTTATTTTATTAAGCATGTTCGGACTCGCCATATTATGCATTAGCTGGGGAGTAGAAGGACATTACTGGATAAATCACAATTCCACAGAATCATTTCCTACATCTATGAGTTCATATCTGGTATGGGCTGATTCACTTGCCAATCATGGTTCGGATGCCGATAACCGAAAGAGTTGGGATCCTAATGAAAGCAAGAGACATTATATTGATATTGACAATTATTCTGAATTTAATACTACAGGATATATTCCTTCAACCTATGATTCAGTGGTTGCAATACACGGATCAAGTTTTGTTACTACCAATGGAATTTTGCCTTGGGCAACAAAGACCATGTATGATTCACTGGTTCTTGCTTTCCAACAACACGACTGGCGCCATGCAATGCTGCATGCTTCTGATCTTGGACATTATGTTGGAGATGGACATCAACCATTACACATTACGAAAAATTATGATGGAATGACCACAAGTCAAAGCGGTATACATGCTCGATATGAAACAGATATGGTTGATGATTATATTTCTTATCTTGAGAATTATCCCGGTGATACTGTTCATGTAATAACTGATGTTCAAAAATATATTTTCGATTATTTATACATTGATTACACATACATCGATAGTATTTTTGCAGCAGACGATTATGCTCAGGCACTTGCAGGGAACAATACTTCAACCCAATATTATCAGGCTTTATATAATAAAACAGGAAGTTTTACTAAATTACTTTGGTATAATGCTTCCCATTCACTTGCAGAATTGATGTATACTGCATGGATTCAGGCAGGAAGTCCTGTAATGGATATCTGCGAAGTTCAGGGAAATAACATGATGACTATTATCTCGCCAAATCCCGTAACAGATAAGTCGGTTTTAGATTTCAATTTACTTCAAGCATCAAAAGTTAAATTTTCCATTTTTGATGTTGTAGGTAAGCTTGTATCTGTCACTGAAAAAGATTTTTCTTCGGGAAAGAATATAATTAATATAGGGTCAGCAACTTTAAGTAAAGGAGTTTATATTATAAATATGGATAATGGAAAAGAATCTGAAAGCATTCGTTTCATAAAACTTTGATCTAATTTCTGGTTAACTTTTAATGCGGGTGGAAAAGTATGAAATTGAATCATCAAGGTAATCAACAACCTGGCATTGCCTTAACAACAATCTCCTCAAGTATTTCTAAAAGCAAAAAGTACCCAATAATAATAATAATTGCTTTTTGCTTACCTGTTTTGCTTTACCTGCAAACTATAAAATTCGGTTTTACTTATTTTGACGACGACTCAATAATAATCAATAATTATGCTTTTCTGAGTCATTTTGGAAACTGTCACAAGGCATTCCTTACAGATGCTTTCATCATAAAGACAAGTTCTTTTTATCGTCCACTACAAACTTTATCTTACATGGTGGATATACAATTGTCCGGGGGGAACAATGCATGGATGTTTCATCTTTCCAATATTCTGCTTTTAGGCCTTATATCCTGTTTGCTTTTTATTTTACTTAAGAAGTTCATAATAACTCCTGCTTTAGCATTATTCAGCGCTTTGATTTATTGTGCGCATCCGTTATTTGTATCATCAATAGCGTGGATACCGGCAAGAGGTGATTTGCTGCTTTTAGTTTTTTCTTTATTATCTTTTTTGTTTTATATTGAATTCCTTCAAAAGGGAAAGATAAGATACCTGCTCTTGAATTGGCTATCTTTCACAATCGCATTATTCTGTAAGGAAACTGCGGCATTTCTTCCTTTTCTATTTATTGTATATTACTTTACTATTTCACATGAAAAACAATTTAAAAAGAAGCATCTCTTTATTCTTCTTCTTTATGCTGTTTCAGGGACATACTGGTATTGGATGCGCTTCCGGGCAATCGGAAATACGTATGATCCAAGCGCAGAGTTTGGAATTACTGCAATTATTTCAAATTTACAAACGATACCCGAATCTATAACAAAGCTTTTTGTTTCATTCGGATTTGATCCATTTCCCGACTTTTCTCTTTTTAAAACATTAACAGGTTCATTAATTATTATACTGATTATTTATTTACTCTTCAAGAATCGTGAAAGGACGATAAAAGAAAAAATATTTTGTTTGTCATGGTTCTTAATTTTAATGTTACCTCCCATGATATATAAACATCCCCATATAGATTACCTCGATCACCGTTTCTTTCTTCCTTTAATCGGAATATTGTTATTCATTCTATTTCTTTTTCCACGAAGATGGTTTGAACAAAACAATATAAAGATATATGGGCTGCTTACAGCCATTTTTATTGTACTCTGTTCTTTTACTTTTATAAAATCACGTTCATATTCCGACCCGATTACCTTTTATAATAGGGCCGTTTCGCTCAATCCTAATTCCGCAATAACATATTATAACAGGGGAGTCCTAAAGATGGCAAGAAGTGAATATGAAGCTGCCAGTGATGATTTCAGTAAAGCAATTATTATTTGTCCTGATTATGAAGAAGCGTATAATACCAGGGGAGTTGCTAATAACAATTTAGGAAATCTTCAGGAAGCTATTCATGATTTTAATAAAGCAATATCAATTCGTTCAAACTATGCAGAGGCATTTAATAATAAAGGCTCAGTAATGGGTGCTGCCGGTAATTATCATGAAGCAATGATCAGTTTCAACAGGGCTATTGAAATAAATCCAAAATACCTTGAAGCTTATGTTAACAGGGTTATTACAGAATATAAATTAAAAGATTTTAAAGCAGTATTAGCTGATTGCAATATGATCATTAAGTTAAATCCTGATGATGAAAAAGCATATCAGCTTAAAGCTACAGCGGAAAAGGAACTTCAAAAAACGAATAATTAACTGATGTTACGCAAACAAATATTTTTCATATTTAGATTCCTCATTTCACTTCCTGCCTACCCTGCCTACCGGACAGGCAGGCGAGCAGGCAGGCGTTCCATTCGGAATGACATAATGTTTATGATGTGTGAGAGGGAGCGGGAAAGCGCCCGCTTCAAGCGGGCGCTTTCCCGCTCCCTCCTGTTAATAATAATATTGTTGTCATTCCGAACGGAGTGAGGAATCACACTTAAAAGCAGTATTAAATTATCTGTGCGTAACATGAATAATTAAGTTAAAAGTAATGAATCATAGAAAGAGTTTTTCAGGAACAAATGTTTCAATCGTCCATATTATTATTGCCTTTTGCGTACCTGTATTATTATACCTTCAAACTATTGGTTTCGGATTTACTCATTTTGATGATGATGGGATAATTTTAAATAATATTACCTTCCTGAGTCATTTTAATAACACATTTCATGCATTCATGACAGATGCATTTATTTCAAAGATGAGTTCCTTCTATCGCCCCCTGCAAACTTTATCGTACATGGTGGATTTACAGTTGTCGGGAGCAAACAGTGTATGGATGTTTCACTTAACTAATATTTTACTTTTAGGAATTATATCGTGCCTGCTATTTCTTTTGCTACGGCGTTTCTTAATTCCGGTTAAGTTAGCTTTGTTAGCTGCTTTGATTTACTGCGCACACCCGCTTTTTGTATCATCTGTTGCATGGATTCCCGCAAGAGGGGATATGCTGTTGTTGTTGTTTTCGTTAGTATCGTTTATATTCTTTATTGATTTTCTTCAAAAACGAAAAACCATTTATTTACTTTTAAATTGGATTGCTTTTACAATTGCCTTGTTGTGTAAGGAAACTGCCGCTTTCCTTCCTTTTATTTTCATTATATATTTTTTTACTTTTTCTACCGAAAAACGTTTTAACTGGAAGTATCTTTTCATAATTATCCTTTATGCAATATCAGGAATACTCTGGTATTGGATGCGTTCAAAGGCAGTTGGCGATTCTTCCAATTCAAATGACATTTTAGGATTAGCAGCCGTGATGTTGAACCTGCAAACAATCCCCGAATCGCTGGCACAATTTTTCCTTCCCATTGATAATGCACCTATTCCCGGGTTTTCTTTCTTTAAAACCTTAACAGGCTTAGTAATTATTGCTTTAATTATTATTATCTTAATTAAAAACAGGGAAAGGACTACAAAAGAAAAGATATTCGGCCTCTCATGGTTTTTAATTTTAATGCTTCCTCCGATGCTGTTCAAGCATCCACTTATTGATTATCTGGATCATCGTTTTTTTCTGCCATTAATTGGGATACTTTTATTTATACTTTTTGTATTACCAAAGAAATGGTTTGAAAAAGCCAACAGTAAAAGTTTTTGGGTAATGCCTGCCCTTTTTGTGCTTTTAAGTTCTTTCACTTTTATTAAATCCCGTTCATATTCCGACCCGATAACTTTTTATAATACTGCCATCTCTAAAAATCCAAATTCTGCTTTAGCATACAATAACAGGGGGCATTTAAAATTATCAGCTAAAGATTACCAGGGGGCGCTTAATGATTATAACAAAGCTATTATTATTAACCCCTCCTTTAGCGATGCATATAGTAACAGGGGGTTTATGAAGTTTAAACTGGGTGATAAACGCGGGGCATTGGACGATTGCAATATCGCCATTTCATTAAATAATAAATTTGTAAAAGCATATTGCATCAGGGGGTTTGCAAATATGAGCCTGGCCAATTACAATATGGCCATTGAAGATTTTGACAAAGCTATTCATTTCAATCCAAACTTTGCCGAAGCCTATAACGGTAAAGGAACTGTGCTGAATTCGATGGGCAATTTCAGGGAGGCAATTGAAACTTTTACAAAAGCTGTGGAACTTGATCCCAAAGGCTTTAATGCTTATTATAACAGGGCCAGATCCAAATATTCTTTAAAGGATTTTGCAGGGGCTTCAGACGATTGCGATAAGGTGCTGCAGATTAATCCCAATGATGAAAAAGCCATGAACCTTAAAGCTAAAGTTGAGCAGGAACTTCAAAAGGAAAGCAATCAATAAAGCTTTGTTATATCGTGCATTATGGATTAACTTTTAAGAATATTAAACCCCTGCAGGGTTATATGGACAATGTCAATTTGTTTTCTATTAATATTTGGTCCTTACAGGACTTTTCTAAGCTCCGTTAGGAGCATTATATTGGTAGAAAAGGAAAACCCCTGGAAAAACAAAACCCCTTTAGGGGTGAAATAAACGTTTAATCTATAATTCAAGTTTATTATTGCAAAATAATTGAACAACAGTCACGCTTTTTCCAATAACCGAGCCTCTTTTCCCAATAACGGTACTGCTTTTGTTAACTTTAGCGCTTCATTTATTAAATATGTAAGCAAGTTTGATGATTTGCTTAACGAAATTGATGATGTTGTTAGCAATATTGGTGATTATAGTTGCAAATTTGATGATAACCTTTAGGAATTTGATGATTACCGTTCGGTAATTGATAACAACCGTACGGTATTTGATAACAACCGTACGGTAATTGATGACAACCGTACGGTAATTGATGAATACCGTTCAGTTGTTGATGACAACCGTACAGTATTTAACGACAACCTAAGGCATTTTAATAAATTACCTCTGAATGTTGATGGCAACCGTACGGTATTTGATAACAACCGTACGGTATTTGATGACAACCGTTCGGTATTTGATAACAACCGTTCGGTATTTAATGAATACCGTTCGGTTGTTGATGAATTGGCTCTTGTTAAAAGTAAATTTGCTTAGGATATTGAATATTGTACGGTATATGTTCCTATAATAACGAAGGAATAGGTTAATTGTTTGAGAAAAAAAATAATGTTTGGAAGGAATTATTAAATTTGCTTTCATTATGAATGAATATGAGCTGGAAGTGTTGAAAAGAGTAAAGCACAGATGCCGAATAGGCCGAATAGCATCGAAACTAATACTCAACACTCCAGATAACATCAAAGCAAAAACAAACATTTTTAATTTCTCCCATCTTTTTTTCTAATTTCGCAGCGTATATATCATCTATAAACTTTTTATTGTATTATGAAACAGATTATTGAATGTGTTCCCAATTTCAGTGAGGGGAACGATATGGGCATTATCAAACAGATTACCGACCAGATTGAAACAGTTGAAGGCGTTAAATTGCTTGATGTTGACCCCGGAAAAGCAACCAACCGAACAGTGGTAACTTTTGTAGGCGAGCCGGATGCAGTTGTTGAAGCGGCTTTCAAAGCAATTAAAAAAGCATCTGAAGTTATTGATATGCGTAAGCATAAAGGCGAACATCCCCGCTTTGGCGCTACCGATGTTTGTCCTTTTGTCCCTGTTGCTAACATTACAATGGACGAGACCGTTGTCTATGCCCGTAAACTGGCTGAAAGGGTTGGAAAAGAATTGAAGATACCTATATATTGTTATGAGAATGCTGCATTTTCATCCGAAAGAAGAAACCTTGCCAATTGCCGTTCCGGTGAATACGAAGGGTTACAACAAAAGCTTGCCGACCCTAAATGGAAACCCGATTTCGGACCCTCTACATTTAATGCTACCGCTGGTGCCACAGCAGTTGGTGCCAGAGATTTTCTAGTAGCATATAATGTTAACCTCAATACAACTTCCGTTAGAAGAGCCAATGCCATAGCATTTGATATACGCGAAAAAGGACGCCCTAAGCGCGAAGGCAACCAGGTAACAGGTAAAATTGTAAAAGATGCTAACGGTAAGGATGTAATGATTCCCGGTTCGCTTAAAGCATGCAAAGCCATTGGCTGGTTTATTGAAGAATACGGTATTGCACAGATTTCAATAAACTTAACCAACATCAGCATTACTCCTGTTCATATTGCTTTTGAAGAAGCCAGCAAAAAAGCACAGGAAAGAGGTTTACGTGCTACTGGTTCTGAACTTGTTGGTTTGATACCTAAAAAAGCGATGATAGAAGCAGGGAAATATTTCCTTCGCAAACAACAGCGTTCAGTTGGTGTTGCGGAAGAAGAGATTATTAAAATAGCTGTAAAATCATTAGGGCTTGATGACTTGAAACCTTTTAATCCAAAAGAGAAAATCATAGAATATCTTCTTGAAGACACTTCAAAGAAAAGCCTGGTTAATATGACTTGCAAAGGTTTTGCAAACGAAACCGCATCCGAATCGCCTGCACCTGGTGGAGGTTCTGTATCCGCTTATATTGGGGCTTTGGGTGTTTCACTGGGAACTATGGTCGCAAATCTTTCATCGCACAAAGCAGGATGGGATGAGCGCTGGGAAGAATTCAGCATTTGGGCTGAAAAAGGTCAGTCACTGAAAGATGAACTTCTTTACCTTGTTGATGAAGATACTGTTTCATTTAATAAGATAATGGATGCATTCGGTCTTCCTAAAAAAAGTGATGCAGAAAAGGCTGCCAGAAATGCTGCAATACAAGAAGCAACCAAATATGCCACCGAAGTTCCATTCCGCACCATGCAAAAAGCATTTGAATCATTGGAAATAATTAAAGCAATGGTTGAAATAGGTAATCCTAATTCCATTACCGATGCCGGTGTTGGAGCCTTATGTGCACGCACTGCAGTAATGGGCGCTTTCCTGAATGTGAAAATTAATGCAGCCGGACTTGAAGATAAGAAATTTGTTAAAGAGATACTTGAAAAGGGGAAAGAGATTGAAGAAAAGACCAAGGCATTGGAAGCCGAGATACTTTGCATGGTTGAAGGAAAAATAAAATAGTCCAATCATATTTAATATGAAAAACCCTGTAATTTACAGGGTTTCTTTTTTTTAATAAATTTACATTCAATTTACCCGATGAACATTTTGTCGAAATATAATTATAAGGAACTTTTCAGAGGAAATGCCTGGTTCATTTCCTTTATGGCATTCTTTTGCGTTGCGTTCTTCATAGTTCAAAATATCAATCATCGTTTCTGGATGCACGATTATGAAGTGTATTATTCGGCGGCGAATTCATTATTACATGGTGAAAAAGTATATGGTGTTTCGTATGGCTTATCATCCGGTTTTTACAAATATTCTCCATTTGCGTTACTGATATTCGCCCCTTTTAGTTTATTGCCATTTTATGCAGCAAAAGTGTTGCATTTTATTATTCTTTCTGTGGCAATTACTTCAGTAATTATTCTTTCTGCTAAGATTGTCAAATTGCACTTCTTTCCTGATAGTAAGTTAGCAAACCTAAATCTATTGCTATTTCTCATTTTTTTGCCAATTCTTCCCAATGTTTATACAGAGCTTCATTTAGGAAATATTAATTCTATTCTTCTTTTAATTTTTATTATTGCATTGAGATATTTATTGAAAGGAAAAGAGTTAAAAGCCGGATTATTGCTGGCATTAGGCATATTAATAAAACCTCATTTCATAATATTTCTTCCTCTGCTATTATTCAGAAAAAAGTTTAAATGTTTATTCTATACTGTTGCAGGAATCATTTCAGGACTTATTCTTCCGGCAGTATTTACAGGCATTAAATATAATATTGAACTTCACAGGCAGTGGCTGACGACTATGCAGCTTCACAATAACTCTCTTATTGACGGACAGTATACCATCTTTTCATGGCTTTACAGGAGTGTCGGGCATTTCTTTTTTTCAGATACTATTCATTATGATAAAGCATTCGGGATAATCATAATTTCGTTGATTGCAATTGCTTTCTTAATGCTGCTGATCTTTCATTTGAAAAAAGAACGGACATTCCTTTCATCTCAACTAATCAAAGAGGGTAATTTCGTATTTGAATATTTCCTTCTGCTTGCTATAGTTCCAAATATTACCGTAACTGATTCGGAGCATTTCCTTTTGTCAATCCCTTTAATAGCCATTATTATTCATTTTCTTTTTGAGAAAAAGGGAACAATCGCTTACAAAATTATTGGAATTATTTGCCTGGTAATGTTTGGATTTAATATGAGGGATATTGTAGGAGCGGATATTTCATCTTTCCTTTCTTCATACGGCATACTGGGGCTTGCCAATTTTCTGATAATACTATTTTGTATTGTTATACATGTAAAGCAAATTCATCAAAAAAACCATAAATATTTAACTTTTCTTCAAACATAACCCAAACTAAGGCAAAAGTATCGCATTATTCCATTTTAGGCTTTCGTGAAATGATTTTCGGCTCGCAGAACGGAGCAAACCGAAAGCTGTATGGATCAAACCGAAAGCGTTTTTACGTAACATTTAACTACTCTTTGACTTAACTTTGTGCATTGCTGCAAAAAAATAATAAGAATAATAATTATTTTTTGTTTAAAAATAAATTATATATTTGCACCAATAAATTTTAAAATACATTACTAACTTTAAACCAGAAAAAACATGAAAAAAATTAATTTTTTAGTAGCAATTATGATGCTTATAGGAAGCATGTCATTTAGCCAAAAGAATTCAAATCATTTAAGATCAAGCTGGCGGGATTACTTACAATACATTCACTACCACGGGGAATTTTAGCTGCTACTTGTGATACATTAAAACCTCCTACTTTTGGTACGGCTTGCGGTGACTCTTTAGTTTATTATGGCTTACAAGGCGGTGCAGGGTATTTAACTGGTACTGATTCATATGGAGACTCAGCTATTGCTCAGAAATATTATAATACTACTGCTGGTTCAATATCAGCCGTTATCGTTGCAGAAGCTGCTGTAACAGCTAACTACCGGCACAGCCAATACTTATGTAAGGATTTATGGTATTGATGCAACTTCTAAAGCTCCTTCAGGTTTGCTTGGAACCAGTAATCCTGTTGCCATGAGTGCAATTAGCTTCATCTACTGCAACTATTTATACTTTTTCTACTCCGGTTAATGTAACAAGTGATTTCGCTGCATGCGTTGTATTTCCAATTACTGCCACTAACGATACTTTAGCAGTTTATGGAAACCCGGTTGATTGTCATACCACTGATTCCCTTGCCTGGACATTGGAAGGCGATGGTAATTGGTATTCATATTCCAATTGTTTTATGAACTGGTGTCAAAATATGGAATTAGCTATACTTCCTATTGTTTGCTCCACTTCTGGTATACATGAATATGCAAATAATACTGTTGGCGTATATCCTAATCCATCAAATAATATTGTAAATGTTGTATCTAACCAGAATATTGAAAGTGTTAAGATAATTAACACTATTGGTCAGACAGTTTATGAAAACAATATTGGTCAGAATTATGCTCAAATAAATACTTCTGAGTTTAAAGCAGGTTTTTATTTTGTTCAGGTTAAGAACAAGGATGAATAACCACAAAATCATTACAAGTCATAAATAATAAATATAGTTATTATAAAAAAAGAGGAACAAATTTGTTCCTCTTTTTTTATTTGCTTAAACTGAAACGGGAGTAGTATTTTTAATAATTTAAAATGAATATTAAGACATCATAATGCAAATGACAACCTACTGAAAAAGATGGAAAAATATATTTTTGTTTAAAAATAAATTATATATTTGCAATTATAAATTTTAAAATACATTACTAACTTTAAACCAGAAAAAACATGAAAAAAATTACTTTTTTAGTAGCAATTATGATGCTTACAGTAAGTATGGCTTTCAGCCAGATTGAAGCAACTCATTTGAAAAAAGCAAAAGAATTTCCTGCAAAACATGTATTAACCAATGTTGGCGCAGCTATTATGCGATACTGTTGTTCCACTGTCATTTATGACGGGCACATGTTATGATAGTTTAACACTTTATTATGCTTGCAGCAAACCCTGATTCTGGTTTCTTTACGGGCGAATGTTATTATAAATTCCCTGCTATTTAGCAATGAGGTACACTGCAACAGTTGGTTCTACAATTTCTGACGCTTTTGTAATGTTTGCTATGCAAAAAGCTGGAACAACTGGAAATACTTGCAGTTAGTATTTATACTGCACGCTACTGGCACAGGTAGCAGTATTGCTGTTGGTTCATTGTTAGGAACCAGTGCAACTATTGTAAAAAGTGCTATTGATACTACTAACTTTGGAGTTAATTTTAATAATGATTATCATTTTACTACACCAGTTTCCGTTAACAACTGCTAATTATTTGCTGTAGCATTGAACACTTCCAACTTACGTATTACAATTACAACTTACCTTGGTGGAATTGGATAGTAATCAGGTACTAATAGCAGTGCTACTGTTGATATTGCCGGTGCTTTGAAGTTCAGGGTAAAATATGGTATTCATGGCTTTCAATGGTAAGTGCTGGTGTCAATCTTGATCATGATGATACTGCCTAATAGTTTGTTCATCTACTGTTGGTGTTCAAGAATTATTCACGATAATGCTGTATAGGCTTATATCCTAATCCATCAAATAATTTTGTAAATGTTGTTTCAATCAAAATATTGAAAGTGTTAAGATAATTAATACTATTGGTCAAACAGTTTATGAAAATAATATTGGTCAGAATTATACTCAAATTAATACATCTGAGTTTAAAGCAGGTATTTATTTTGTTCAGGTGAAGAACAAAGATGGAATTACTACAAAATCAGTTACAAGTTATAAGGTAAGAAAAAAGAATAGTCTTTATTAAAAAGAGGAACAATTTTGTTCCTCTTTTTTATTTCATTTAAAAAATAGTTTATTGAATGATTCGCATCGGATTGTTATCAGATACACATAATTATCTTCATCCAAGTATTCTTGAATTCCTTAGTAAAACAGATGAAATATGGCATGCCGGTGATATGGGTGCTATAGCTATTGCCGACAGGCTTTCAGAAATAAAGCCATTTAAAGGCGTTTATGGCAATATTGACGGTCAGGATGTAAGAAGCAGTTTATCCTAAAGAGTTACGATTTAAATGCGAGAATGTGGATACATGGATTACTCATATTGGAGGATATCCCGGAAGGTATAATCCTGATGTAAAAGAAAGAATACATCTTAATCCGCCGAAGTTATTTATCTGTGGTCATTCGCATATACTTAAAGTTATTTATGATAAAAAGCTGAATTTGCTTCATATTAACCCTGGAGCTGCGGGAAAGTATGGTTTACATCATGTTATTACAGCAATAAGGTTTACCATTAACGGAAACGATATAAAAGACCTTGAAATACTTGAAATCAAAAGATGATGTGAAATATTCACCTTTCATTCTTTCTATATTACAGCAAAAGGGCTGCATATTTATGCAAGATACTGTATTTTCAAAAGGGAAAAAATAGATACTTCTATGAAATCTGTTGCAATTAGAATACCTTATACTGAAAGGATACTAAAAAAATATGCTCAAAAAAACAAGAATCATGAAGGCTTATATTATCTAGTACCAACCATAGGCTTAAGACCCAATACGGTAAAATTGTATTGGGATTAAAATTTTAAGGATATTCAGAATAATACAGATATTACCTACCGCCTCATCAATTTTTCAATGCCCGATACAACTGGTCTTACAGGCTATGATGAGCAAATGGAAACCATAAAAGAGACTTCAGGTAAGTTGATTAAAATGCTGGATTATCTTGAAATAATTGCAACAATGACGCTAGTAAAGCATACAAAAGAATTTTCATCTCAATTAAAATTGTTTTTCATAAGCGAATTTGGTGAAAAAGATGAAATGATGGCTTATTCTACATTGATAACTGATGATTGCCACCAAGTATTAGCATTAAAATTTCCGAAAGACCCTTTTAGTGATAATTCCAAACAGAATGATAACCATTCCATAGGAATGTGAAACATCCGTGTAAGGATGATAATCATTCCGTAGGAATGTGTAACATCCCGGTAAGAATGATAATCATTCCGCAGGAATGTGTTACATCCGGATAAGAATGATAATCATTCCATAGGAATGTGAAACATCCGGATAAAAATGATAATCATTACGGAAAGAAGTTATGAGGCTGTTCAAAAAGGCAGTTCAATAGACTTCTTCGGAAAATCATTTATCTCGTCATTGCGAGGGCTCTTTTCCCGAAGCAATCTTAATTCAGGTAAGAGATTGCTTCATGGAGTTTATCCTGAGTGCTTTTCCATTTAAGATTGCTTCCCCTTCGCTTCGCTCTGTGTCGCAATGACGGCACGAAGGGTTCGCAATGACGTATCTATTTTCCGAAGAACTCTAATGAAAACCAGTCACATGCGACTTATTTGTATGGTGAGAATCTTGATAAAATGGGCATGGAATTTTTTGATTTAAAGGGTTTGCCGGAAGATAATGAAAAACTGTTCTACATTGTTGCACCATACAGTATAAAATAGATCTGGAGGTCTTTGAACCATACTCTACATATGAGTGTTTGCATTAGTTTTTGAATTTTAATAATCGTTGGTAACCGAATGGTATGCATTGAGATGCTTTTTTTTAAATTGCGTCAAATGCTTTCATACTCATTGTTACTATTTGATATTTTTATTGTGCACAGATTAGCTATTTAACCAATGTAATAGTTTATTACATATAATGAATAAGTCTTAAATATCTGGATAATTGAATATATATTTACGGCATTTTCAATACTTGACAACAAATATATAACTTTGCATTTATTCTTGAAAAGCCCCTTTAGAATGAGTTTAGTTGATGAAATCCTAGCAAAAAAAACATTTTCAAAAGAAGATCTGATTATTTTATTACAACTTGAAGGTGATGATAAACAAAAATTGTTTCATGAATCCGCGAGAATAAAAGAAAAACATATAGGTAATATTGTTCATCTTCGAGGGTTAATTGAATTATCGAATATTTGCAGAAAGGACTGTTTATATTGCGGTATAAGGATTAGTAACAAAAACACTAAGAGATATAATCTTTCTGATGATGAAGTAATGCAATGCGCCGATTTTGCTTATAAAAGTAATTATGGCTCCATCGTGATTCAATCCGGTGAATTGATGAAAGATACGTTTGTTGATAGAATTGAATGCTTATTGAGGAATATTAAAAAGCAAACCAACAACGAACTCGGTATAACGCTTTCACTTGGCGAACAATCCGAAGAAACATATTCAAGATGGTTTATAGCAGGTGCACATCGTTATTTGCTTCGCATTGAAGCATCAAATCGTGAGTTGTATGCTAAATTGCATCCTGCTGATAAAAACCATGATTATGATTACAGGTTAAATTGTTTGCACCTTTTAAAAAAGATAGGTTTTCAGGTTGGAACAGGGGTTATGATAGGAATGCCTTTTCAAACAATGGAAGATTTGGCCGATGATTTAATCTTTATGAAGGATTTAGATATTGATATGTGTGGAATGGGTCCATATGTGGAACATCAGGATACACCATTGTATGTATATAAAGAGAATTTAATGCCGAAAATTGCCCGCTTTGAATTAACGTTAAAAATGATAGCTATATTAAGAATATTAATGAAAAATATTAATATTGCAGCAACCACAGCCATGCAGGCAATTGTTCCAGATGGAAGAGAAGCAGCTATAAAAGCTGGTGCCAATATTATAATGCCAAATATTTCTCCTGTCAAATATCGCAATTTATATGAATTATACGAAGGCAAGCCATGTACTACTGAGGATGCATCTCATTGTTTGCCATGTACTGAATTAAGAATAAAATCTATAAATAATTCAATAGGATATGGGAAATGGGGCGATTCAAAGCACTTTAAAGGTCAAAATAATTAACCGGGACGTTTATGTATATTTATATACTTCTTTCAATTTCCATTTTAATCCAGCTCATTACTGTTCTTAAAACGCTGCAGTTACTAAGTATAGCGCGTTCGCGTACATCCTGGATACTTATTGCAATTGCTTTTTTCCTTATATCATTTAATCGAGTTGTTGATCTGGCTGATTTTGCATTAAATGGGAATATTCATAACGGATATTATTATTTTATAGATATAATAATTTCTACACTTATTCTTGTGGGAGTTATTACCATTGGGAAAGTATTAAAAGAACTGAAGAAATCAGAAGTTATATTAAAAGAATCAGAAGAAAAGTTTAGAACATTATTTAATGATTCAACGGATGGGATTTTCTTGCTGGATCTTGATGGGAATATCATAGAATCAAACCTGGAAGTTTGTAAGCAACTTGGATACTCCAAAGAAGAACTTATCAATACGAACATAAGGAAAATAAAAACTCCAAAATATATTGATCAGGTAAAATACAATATTGATCTGATTGTAAAAAACGGAAGGCATACCTACGATACAGAACATATCACAAAAGATAATAAAATTCTCTATTTGGAAATGATTAGCAGGACTATCGATTATGAAGACCGCACAGCAATATTGACCATAGCCCATGATATTTCAGAACGATTTAAATTTGAAAGAAAGATTCTTAGTGCGTCGATCGAAACAGAAGAACGGGAACGAAAGCGGTTTGCAAAAGAAATGCACGATGGCATTGGCCCGCTTCTATCGACCATAAAACTTTATGTGAATATTCTGAAGGAAGATGATCTTGCAAAGGATGATAAACTTTCTTTTATTAAAAATATCAACGAAATTATTGATGAAGCCATGCTTAATATCCGCGATATCTCTAATAACCTAGTTCCTATACTGATCAAAGATTACGGTTTAGCGAAAGCGATCGATTCACTATGCAATCAGATTAATCTGACAGGTAAAATAAAATTAAATTTCAAGTCGAATATTGATACAGTTCGTCTTGATTCAAAAATAGAGCTTGCCTTATTTAGAATTACAGAAGAATTAATCAACAATACTATAAAGCATGCTGAAGCCCCAAGTATAGTTTTAGTAATAAACAGATCCGATACGGATTTGTTGTTAAAATATACTGACGATGGTATCGGATTTGACATAGATGAAATTTTAAAAAGCAAACAATCCGGTACCGGGCTGAAAAATATTATAAGCAGGGTAATTTCGATAAATGGTCAATACTCTTTTACAAGAAACCCTGATAGAGGATTTACAATGGTTATTGAAGCAAAATTGAAATGATTGATATTTTATGCCATCTGAAAATAAATTCTGCAATACTATTGACCCGAGGCAATTATTTGTTGTCAATAAAACAGCAGAATTATAAATTCGAGCTAATAAAATAATATTCGTCCTGAATAAATATGATTAAATGAAGCAGCAGTTTATAGTAAAACATTACTTTTGCAATGCTTATGATTGATAAAATTACCATAATGATAGTGGATGACCACGAGATCTTCCGTAGTGGTTTAAAGACTGTTATTAATAAAATCAAGAATACAAGGGTTATTGCAGAAGCTTCTAATGGCAGGGATTTTCTTTCTGCATTAGATACTGTTACACCTGATATTGTCCTGCTTGATATTGAAATGCCGGTTATGAATGGTGTTGAAGCCACAAAGAATGCCATTGCCAAATTTCCTGATTTGAAAATTGTTGCCCTTACCATGTTTAATAATAAAGAATACCTTGAAAGCATGCTTGAGGCCGGAGCGAAAGGATTTTTATTGAAAAATATTAATTCGGAAGATTTAGAAAGAGCCATTGAAACCGTGATGAAAGGGAATAATTATTACTCTGAAGAATTATGGAATTACTTTACTCAAAAATTCATACGCGAAGAAAAACCAGGTAATACAAGTGGATTGGTCCTTACCAAGCGCGAAGTTGAGATTATTAAACTCATATTGGAAGGATATAGTAATAAAGATATTGCTGATACTTTATTTATTAGTGAGAGAACTGTTATCGGACACAAATCGAATCTTCTATCAAAAACAAATTGTAAAAGCACTGTTCAGCTTTTAGCTTATGTTATTAAAAACAAGTTGGTTGACTTTTAGCAAAATTTAAAACCAGTAATTTTACGCAACCCTACCTTCCTAAAATTACTGATTAACTTATTTTTTCATTCCTCTTTTTACCTGTTAAATTGGTAATTAATAACCGTTCCTGCAATTTTATTGCTCTCTAATTTTGCCGTGTTACATTTTCTGCATAATGGAAGGTTCAAAAAAAAATATTCTCATAGCCGATTCTCACCATTTGTTTCGCAAAGCATTAAAGACAGTTTTGTTAAGAATGGAAAATGTAAATGTCATTGGGGAATTATCAAATGGCAGGGAACTATTACCCTTTCTAAAGAATAATCGGGTTGATATCTTTTTCCTTGATCTGGAGATGCAGGACCTTGATGGTGTTGAGGCAGCAAAAATCATATTAAAACTTTTCCCAAAAACAAAAATCGTTGCACTTACCATGTTTAACGATGCTGATTACCTGATTAAAATTATTTCAACCGGAGTAAACTATTTTTTACCTAAAAATGCTGACAGAAAAGACATAGAGCGTGCCGTTAATTCAGTTATTGACGGAAGATTATATTTCCCCATACATTTTAATGAAATTATTAATAACAAAAAATTCAATTACATGAAAACAACCAAAATTTTAATAGTTGATGATGACGAAGATGTGCTCATTGTTATGAAAACAATTCTCTCGAAGAAGGGATTTAACGTTGTCACCGCTTATAGCAAGGAAGAAGGGCTTCTAAAAATTAAGGAAGAACTGCCTGACATTGCTATTCTTGATGTAATGATGGCCACTCATTACGAAGGTTTTGAAATGGCTAAAGCCATTACAGATGATCCTGTGCTAAATAAAATTCCAATACTCATGCAAACTTCTATTGAGGTACTGTACACATCAAGCCCGTACGTTCAGGACATGGCACGGGAGTTTAGAAAAAAAGACAGTTATAAGGATTTAAATGTTTTATTGGTTAAGGATATCGCTACAGGAAATACAGGTATTGATTATTTGTCGGAAGAAGGGAAAACCATATGGTTCCCTGTTGATGGTTTCATTGCAAAACCATTCGACATAAATAGATTCTTACCTGAGCTTGAACGGATAATTGAAAAAAGAACATTGAAAAATTGTTAAGCATTCTTCATGTATACAGAGTCAGGTTATAATAATGTAATTGTATTAATGGCGGGTTTATGTTAGGGAGCACTATTATATCATTGGTATCGACGATAAAAGAACGGTGTAAGATTTGTTATACATGTGTAAAAGAATGTCCGGCAAAAGCAATTAAGATTGCCGATGGCCAGGCAGAGGTTATTGATGAAAGATGCATCCGATGCGGGAATTGCATTAAGGTCTGCCGTCAGAATGCCAAAACATTCCAAAGCTCAGTACAGAGTGTTTATAAATTACTGAACCAAAATAAAAATGTTTCAGCATGTGTTGCTCCAAGCTTTCCGGCAGAATTCAAGGATTATGCAGATTATAAGCAATTTGTGGGGACACTTAGATCTATTGGTTTTACATGGGTACATGAAGTTTCCTTTGGAGCTGATCTAATTGCCGAGAAATATAAAGAGCTTTTTAACGAGTCTTCATCGCATTACATTTCATCCGACTGTCCTGCTATAGTTTCCTACATAGAGAAATACTATCCTGAGTTGGTCTGCTATCTTGCTCCGCATGTATCTCCAATGGTTGCCACTGCAAGAGTAGTACGTAAAAAATATGGTTCTGACACTAAAGTGGTTTTTATAGGACCTTGTATAGCCAAGAAGGACGAATCAACCGAAATCGATGCAGCACTTACCTTTAAAGAACTGAGAGAATTGTTTCTGCTCTTTGAAATCAAGAATAGAAAAGTTGATATTTCAGAATTCGATTTTCCGTTAGGCGGCAAAGGAGCTATATTCCCGTTAAGCAGGGGTTTGCTTCAAACTGTTGGCATAGATGACAGCATTGTTGAAGGGAATATTATTGTATCAGACGGCAAAAGTAATTTTCCCGAAGCTATTAGGGAATTTGAAAACGATTTATCTCATACTCATCATTTGGAATTGCTATGCTGTGAAGGATGCGTTATGGGAGCCGGTATGTCAATTGCCGGTAATGCCTTAAATAAAAGAAAAAGCATCAAGAATTATGTAAATAATAAATTATCTAACCTGGATTATGCCAGATGGAATCAGGAAATTGAAGAATATATTTCACTCGATTTGAGTCAGCAATTTAATAGTAACGACCATAGGATGTCATCTACATCTCAGGATGAGATTGAGATCATCCTGAAAAAGATGGGAAAATTAACAAAAGAAGATCATCTTGACTGTGGAAGCTGTGGTTACGATACTTGCAATGAACACGCCATAGCAATTTCAAATGGGTTAGCTGAGGATGAAATGTGCTTACCATTTACCATTGACAAATTGCACAATTATATTAAAGAACTTGCAGTTTCAAATGAAAAGCTTTCAAATATGCAGAAAGCATTGACCCAATCCGAAAAGCTTGCACACATGGGACAATTATCGGCAGGTATTGCCCATGAACTTAATAATCCTCTGGGAGTGATCATCATGTACAGCAATATTTTACTCGAAGATTGCCAAAAGAATTCCCAGATGAGAGAAGATCTGGAGCTTGTTGTTGAGCAGGCAGCACGATGCAAAACCATCGTCAGTGGGTTATTGAATTTTGCGAGGAACAATCAATTAAAAAAGGTATTGATCAGTTTCGATGACCTTATTAATGCAAGTCTGAATTCACTTATTATTCAGGATAATATTAAAGTTTTGAAAAATGTTGATTCGAAATTAGACCTTATAAAATGCGATAAAGAACAAATGGTTCAGGTTATTTCAAATCTTGCTAAAAATGCTATTGAAGTAATGCCTAACGGAGGAGAACTAAATATTAACGCATATTATAAGGAATTTGACTCGGTGGTAATTGAAATTTCGGATACAGGCACAGGAATATCAAAAACAAATATGGATAAGATTTTTACTCCATTCTTTACTACCAAGACTCACGGCAAAGGAACAGGGCTGGGACTATCTACAACATATGGCATTATTAAAATGCATAAAGGGAAAATATCAGTTGACTCAAATGATGACGCGACTAAAGGGAGAACAGGAACGAAGTTTAAAATAATATTACCACTTAAATAAGTAGCTCATATGATAATGCTCAAATTATTGGTTGTAGATGATGAACCGGGTATTCGTTCAGGAATAAAACGCATACTCAAATCCTACAGTGTCGGATTTCCCTTCATGGAAGAAGACTTTTACTTTGAAATTATTGAAGCTTCAACAGGAGAAGAAGCAATAGAAATAATAAACAGCCAGAGTATTGATATCGTCTTATTAGACAATAAACTTCCCGGAATTGAAGGGGTGGAAGTGTTGGAATACATTAATAAAAACAAGTACGATATTTCTGTTACGATTATCACCAGTTATGCATCACTTGAACTGGCAGTCAAATCTACACGAAACGGGGCTTACAATTTTGTACCAAAACCATTTACTCCGGAAGAACTGAAATCAGCCATTGAGAATATAACAAAGCATCTTTATCTCAAGCGCATGACCAAGCAGATGAATGAAGAAGATAAACAAATCAAATTCCAGTTCTTATCTGTTTTATCACACGAATTAAAGTCGCCTATAGATTCCGTTGAAGGATATATAAAAATGATGCGTGATAAGGAAGCAGGGAACAATGTTGATGATTACCTGGGAGTTATTGATCGTTCTCTGGTAAGATTGCAGGGGATGCGCCATCTTATAAACGATCTGCTTAATCTCACTAAAATTGAATCAGGCGAAAAAGCCCGTGAAATTTCCGAAGTCGATCTAACCGAGATTCTTAAATTTTCAAGAGATACACAAGAACCTTTGGCTGATCAAAAAAAAGTCAAAATTTATATTGATTCACCGGAGCATCTGTTTATTTCAGCTGACAGACAGGAAATTGAAATTGTTTTTAATAACCTTATCTCAAACGCGATCAAATACAATATGGAAGAAGGTTATGTAAACATTTCAATAAAGGATGCCGGAAGAAATGCTATAGTGACCATTGAAGATACCGGAATTGGAATGAGCATGGAAGATATTGCAAAACTTTTCCAGGATTTTGTAAGAATAAAAAATATAAAAACCAGAAGTATAGTTGGAACTGGATTGGGTTTATCCATTGCTAAAAAGATCATCGATCTCTATAATGGTAAAATTGATGTGTCAAGTACACCGGGCAAAGGAAGCATTTTCACAATAACGATTCCAAAATAAGAAAAATGAATTTCTCTCCACAAAAATATAGCATTAAAGATGAACCCATGAATCCTTTCATTAATGAAGAGGAAATTCTGGATTATCTGAAAAATTCTGTTTCTACAAAGAAAAAAGTACGGAACATAATTAATAAATCACTTAACAATACACGTCTTAATATAGAAGATGTTGCCTGCCTCATCAATACTGACCAGCCTGAATTAATTGATGAAATAAAAAATAATGCACGTATTCTGAAACAAAGGATATATGGCAACAGAATAGTTCTGTTCGCTCCATTGTATATTGGCAACAAATGTCAGAATGATTGCAAATACTGTGGTTTCCGGGTTTCGAATAAAGAAGCTGTAAGAAAAACATTATCCACAGATGAACTAATTGATAATGTCAAAGTTCTTGAAGATGCTGGTCACAAAAGGGTAATTGCAGTCTTTGGGGAGCATCCGGATTATTCTCCGGAGTTCATTGCTGATTGTGTCAGGAAAATATATAAGGTAAAAAAGGACAGGGGCGAGATCAGAAGAGTAAATATAAATGCAGCACCATTCGACATCGAAGGTTTTAAAACAATCAAAGATGCCGGAATTGGTACTTACCAGATATTTCAGGAAACTTATCACAAAGAAGTGTATAAAAAATATCATCCATCGGGTCATAAATCAAATTACATTTTTCGGTTAACAGCTCTAGACAGGGCAATGGAAGCGGGAATTGATGATGTAGGATTGGGCGTGCTGTTTGGATTAGCCGATTGGAAATTCGATTTACTTGCACTGATTAGGCATGTCAATCACCTGGAAGCATGCTACAATGTGGGGCCTCACACTATTTCTTTTCCGCGTATTCAAAAGGCTGAGGGTGCGGAAATTCTTCCCGATGAGTTTGTCAGTGATGAAGACTTTTCCAAACTAGTCGCTATTCTTCGCTTAGCTGTTCCATACACAGGATTAATATTAACAGCAAGAGAGTCCGAACAGGTCAGAGACGAAGTATTAGAATTTGGTTGTTCCCAAATAGATGCAGGAAGTAACATCGAAATAAATGGGTACAGTAATGATAAAGTTATAAAGACCTGTTTTAATCAGGATCTAAAAAAAGAACAATTCAGTTTGAGCGACACCCGGAGCTTAAATGAAGTAGTTAAGGAACTGATTTCAGATAAATATATGCCCTCCTTCTGCACTGCCTGCTACCGTGCTGGCAGGACAGGTGAGCATTTTATGGAATACTCTGTCCCGGGGTTTATAAACAGATTTTGTACCCCCAACTCAATACTGACTCTAGCTGAATTTCTTGAAGATTATGCCGACGTAGAAACAAGAAAAATGGGAAATGAATTAATACAGGAATCCATTTCAGAGTTGGAGAACAAAAAAACAAATACAGATAAATTACATGAAAATCTTGATTTAATTAGGAATGGTAAACGTGATTTATTTTTTTAGATATGAATAAAGGCAGGGATTTAAAACCACATTTAGGAATTTTTGGTAAAAGAAATACCGGAAAGAGTTCATTTATCAATATAATTACCAATCAGGAAATTGCTATTGTATCGGAGCAAGCCGGAACCACAACAGATCCTGTGAAGAAATCAATTGAGATATTTGGTGTTGGCCCTGTTGTCATAATTGATACTGCCGGCATTGATGATTCAGGGGCTCTGGGAGAAAAAAGAATTACAAAGACTGTTGAGGTTATTAAAATCATTGACGCTGCGATACTGATCATCAGCGAAAATACATTCGATGATTATGAAATAAATTTGATTACCAAGTTCAATGAATTCGATATTCCATTTTTTATTATTCATAATAAAAGTGATCTTGGTAAATTATCATCTGAAACCATAGGTCAAGTTAAGAAAATTACAAATGCGACAGTTATCGACTTTAGCTCGCTATTTTCTTTAAACACAGAAGAAATCATTGAAAACGTAAAAAGAATTATTCCGGAAACATCCTATTCAAAATCATCACTTTTTCTTGATCTGATAAAACCAAAAGATTATGTTCTTCTGGTAACGCCCATAGATGCTGAAGCTCCCGAAGGCAGGATGATACTTCCACAGGTAATGGCATTACGAGATGTATTGGATAATGATTGTATTTGCATTACCTTAAAAGAAACGGAACTTGAATATTTTTTCAAAACTTCGCATATTGTTCTAAGCTGTGTGGTTACAGATAGTCAGGCGTTTAATTATGTAGCAAAAATAGTTCCTTATGAAATACCGCTTACAAGTTTCAGCATATTGTTTGCTCAGCTAAAAGGCAATTTTGAAGCATACTTAGATGGCACTTCTGCAATTTCCAAATTAAAAAACGGAAGCAAAATTCTGATCATGGAAAGTTGTACGCATCGTGTAAACTGTGATGATATAGGACGCTTCAAATTACCAAAATGGTTGAAGGCTTTTACAAATAAAGAATTGGAATTCGAATTTGTTTCCGGAAATAATAAACCAATGTGTGAAATTGAAAACTATGCGCTGGTTATTCAATGTGGTGGCTGTATGTTTACTCGCAAGCAAGTGATGAACA
This sequence comes from uncultured Bacteroidota bacterium, assembly GCA_963831005.1. Taxonomy (GTDB): domain Bacteria; phylum Bacteroidota; class Bacteroidia; order Bacteroidales; family CG2-30-32-10; genus CAWHOW01. Next base: position 61,768 of record CAWHOW010000027.1, on the reverse strand, counting down.
GGTTGCAACCTGCAATCAACGCGAATGTACCGGTCACTAACTATGGAATGGCTATTGCCTTTGTAAATGGAATATTTGAAAGGACAACCAAAATATTTAAACATACTAATCAACTTATATCATGAATGCAATTGAAAAATTGTGCAACTGCGCAAATCTAACTGAAGAAGAAAAACTAAAACACCTGGATCAAATCATTGAGGATTTCCAAAGAAATGAGAATAATCTGATTCAGATTCTCCATATCACGCAATCGGTCTGGGGATATTTGCCAATCCACGTATTAAAACACATTTCAAAAGAGATGAGAATTCCTTTATCAAAAATTACAGGAGTAGTCAGTTTCTATTCCTTCTTTTCAACACAGCCTAAAGGCGAACATACCATTCAGGTCTGCCTGGGAACAGCGTGCTATGTGAGAGGCGGAAAGAAAATTCTTGAAAAAATAAAAGATGTTTTAAATATACAAATAGGCGAAACTACTGAAGACAGGAAATTCAGCTTAACAGTGGCCCGTTGTATAGGAGCATGCGGACTTGCTCCTGCTATAACTATAGATGGAGAGGTATTAAAACAAGTAAATCCGAATAAATTAAATGAAATAATTGCCAAATATCATTAATGCTAAAGGGAAGGATTATATGACAGCAAAGATTAAAAATATTAAAGATCTTGATTCAATTAAAAAGAGCTTTGCTAAAAAAATTGAATCTGTTCAATACACTCTCCAACTATGCGCTGGAACAGGTTGTATGTCATCGAAATGTCTTGACGTTAGAGATGCCTTGATTGCCGAATTGGAAAAAAACAATTTTACTTCGAAAGTCCGCTTGATTACAACTGGATGCCGGGGTGCATGTGCTTTAGGACCATCCCTGATTGTTCAGCCCGAAGGAGTTTTCTATTGTAAACTTAAAAGTTCAAATGTTGCTGATATTGTAAAAAAACATTTGGTTGAAGGAACGATCCAAAAGGAATACTGTTATAAAGACATTGATTCCGGTGAAATTATTCCTTTGGTAAATGACATCGAATTTTTTAAACGGCAAGAGAAAATTGTATTGAAGAACTGTGGTGTTATTGACTATGCCGATATTGAAGAGTTTATAGCTGATGACGGATATAGGGGACTTGCAAAAGCCCTTACTATGGACCCTGATGCAGTGATCAATGAAATTAAAAAATCCGGGCTAAGGGGGAGAGGCGGCGGTGGATTTCCTACAGGATTGAAGTGGGAGCTTACACGAAAAAATGACAGCGATCAAAAATTTATTATCTGCAATGCAGATGAAGGTGATCCCGGAGCATTCATGGATAGAAGTATTATTGAAGGAAACCCACATCTGGTTCTGGAAGGAATGATTACGGCTGGTTATGCAATTGGCGCTACAAAAGGTGTAGTATACGTACGTGCTGAATATCAAATTGCCGTAGAACGATTGACCTTAGCCATTGACAAAGCAAGAGAATACGGAATACTTGGCAAAAACATCCTGGGCTCTGACCTTGACTTTGATATCGATATACGAATTGGAGCAGGAGCTTTTGTTTGCGGTGAAGAAACCGCTTTGATCGCATCAGTGGAAGGTAAACGCGGTGAACCTGTTCAGAAACCACCATTTCCTGCAAAAGAAGGACTGAAAGGTAAACCAACAGTAATCAATAATGTAGAGACATTTGGAAACATTCAACATATTATGTTGCATGGAGGTGATAATTATGCAAAAATAGGCACTGAAAAAAGCAAAGGGACTAAAGTATTTGCACTGGCAGGAGATATTAAAAATACGGGGTTAATTGAAGTGCCAATGGGTATTTCGCTTGGCGATATAATTTTTGGTATTGGCCATGGCGTACCGAATGGTAAAAAATTCAAAGTGGCGCAAACAGGTGGACCTTCAGGAGGATGCTTAACACCCGCACATCTGAATGTAGCAGTTGATTACGATTCGCTTAAAGAACACGGGGCGATAATGGGTTCAGGCGGAATGGTCATTATGGATGAAGACACTTGCATGGTAGATGTGGCAAGATACTTCATGGAATTTGTCCAGGAAGAATCATGCGGCAAATGTGTACCCTGCCGTGTTGGAACAAAGCGTATGCTGGAAATACTCGAACGGATCACAAAAGGCGAAGGTCGTAAAGGAGATATCGAATTATTGATCGAGCTGGGTGAATCCATAAAAGATTCAGCCTTATGCGGACTGGGACAGACTGTAGCAAACCCGGTGCTAAGTACTATTAAATATTTCCGTCATGAATATGAGGAGCATATCAATGATAAGTATTGCAGAGCAGGGATATGCCAGGCATTATTTATTTCTCCCTGCGAAAATGCATGTCCTGCCAATGTAAATATTCCCGGTTATCTTTCCCTTATATCAGCAGGAAGAGTTGAGGATGCGTATAGGTTGATACGACAGGAGAATCCTTTTCCATCTGTTTGCGGACGTGTTTGCACTCATCCATGCGAAGCTAAATGCCGCAGAGCTCAGTTGGATGATCCGTTGTCTATAATGGAATTGAAACGCTTTGTTGCTGACAGTGTGATGAATTCCAGTGAAGCTTTCCATGAATTTGTACTGCCAAGAAGAAATAAAAAGATAGGGATCATTGGTGCAGGCCCGTCAGGACTAACCTGCGGATATTACCTTGCACGACTTGGTTATGATGTAACCGTTTATGAAGAACAAGATGTTGCAGGTGGTGTTCTTGCTTTTGGTATTCCTCAATATCGTCTTCCTAAAGAAATTCTTAAAAAGGAAATTGATACTATTTTGAATGTTGGTGTTAAAATCGAATTCAATAAAAAAATTGGACGTGATATTTCCGTAGATGAAATAAAAGCGAAATTCGATTCAGTATATATTTCAACAGGAACACAACTTTCAAAAAACATGGGCATTGAAGGTGAAAGCCTGAAGGGTGTTTATAAGGGTTTGAATTTCCTGAAAGATGTCAATCTGGGCAAGGATATTACCATAAACGGTGTAGTTGCAGTTATTGGCGGCGGGAATACTGCTATTGATGCGGCTCGCACGGCACTCAGAAAAGGAGCCGATGAAGTACATATTTATTATCGGCGCGAAATTGAAGATATGCCTGCTGATCGGTACGAAATTGATGATGCTATTGCAGAAGGTGCGAAAATTCATACACTATGTGCCCCGGTTCGTTTTATTAGAGAGGGTGATAAAGTAAAATCCATTGAGCTTGTTAAAATGAAACTTGGGGAATACGATATTGCAGCCCGTAAAAAACCGAAAGTAATAAAGGGTTCAGAATATCTGGTGAATGCAGATATGGTTATTCTTGCCGTAAGTCAGGAAACGGATCTTTCATTTGTGAAAAAAGAAGAAATTGAGCTTACTGACTGGAATACCTTTATAGTAGACAAGAAAACACAAATGACCTCAGTGCGTGGAATTTTTGCAGGTGGCGATGTGGCGCGTGGCTCCGATATTGTAATTACTGCCATTGCCGACGGTAAGAGGGCTGCCAAATCTATTGATAAATTTCTTGGCGGTTCAGGAAAACTCCAGATAACTCATCCAATAGAAATTCCTATGCCTAAAGAAGAATCTGAAGTTATTGAACACGAAAGATTCAATGCAAAATTTCTTGCTCCTGACAAAAGGAAAAATAATTTCCAGGAAGTTTCTCTGGGTTATCATAAGATAAATGCAATAGCTGAATCCATGAGATGTTTGAGGTGCGACAGACGTTGTTAATTATTAAATCTATACGGAAATGAAAAATGTAAATCTTACAATAAACGATAAAAAGATTAGTGTTCCTGAAAGATACACCATAATCAAAGCCGCGAAAGAAAACAATATTCACATTCCCCATCTTTGCTATCTGGAGAATATCCATAGCATAGGCTCCTGTAGGATTTGTCTGGTACATGTTGAAGGGCAGCGAAACCTGATGGCTTCATGTGTTACCGAAGTTACCGAAGGAATGGTGGTAAATACCAATACTGAAAGGGTACGACAGGCAAGAAAAATTGTGTATGAACTGATGCTATCCGACCATAATCAGGAGTGTTTGTCATGCGACCGTAACCAGGCTTGCGAATTTCAAAAAGTTGGCGAAATGCTTCAGATAAAAGAAAATCGCATGAATGACGGGGCAAAATCGAAAGTAGTGATAGACAATTCAAGTGCTTCCATTACACGTGATGCTTCAAAATGTATACTATGCCGGCGTTGTGTTACCATATGCAATGAAGTTCAGGGTGTAGGTATTTTAAATGCACAGCATCGGGGATTCGATACCTTTATTGGCCCGAGCGATGGCATCAACATTGGTTCCACATCCTGCATCAATTGCGGACAGTGCGTGGTTGTTTGTCCGGTTGGGGCTTTAAAGGAACATGATTCAACCGATAAAGTATGGGATGCTTTACACGATCCTAAAAAAGTAACTATCATCCAATCAGCACCGGCTATTCGCGCTGCACTTGGCGAGGAATTCGGTTATGAAGTAGGGACATCTGTAACCGGTAAAATGGCTGCGGCATTTCGTACATTTGGATTCGATTACATATTCGACACCAACTTTGCAGCCGACCTTACTATCATTGAAGAAGGAAGCGAATTTCTTCAACGAGTAAGAAAAGTCCTTAATAAAGAAGAAGTTTCTTTCCCGATGATTACCAGTTGCAGCCCGGGTTGGATAAAATTCATAGAACATAATTATCCGAAACAACTTGACCATTTGTCATCATGTAAGTCACCACAAATGATGCTTGGAGCCCTTACTAAATCTTATTTTGCAGAGAAAATAGGAGTGGACCCTAAAGACATCTTTATGGTTTCTATGATGCCTTGCACTGCCAAGAAATTTGAGATAACACGTCCGGAAATGGTAAACAATGGCGTTCCTAATATTGATGCTGTGCTTACAACAAGAGAACTTGCTAAGATGATAAAGAACGCAGGCATTGATTTCAGATCATTACCTGATGAAAAGTTTGACTCTCCGCTAGGCTTTTCAAGTGGCGCTGCCGATATATTTGCAAATTCAGGAGGAGTAATGGAAGCTGCTATACGTACGGTTTATGAGCTTGTTACCGGAAGGGAGCTTCCTACCAAAAGCCTGCATGTTAAACCACTGATGGGATTGGAGAGGATAAAAACCGCCGAACTGAAAATTGAAAACCCTTTACCTGAATGGAAAGGACTTGAAGGCTTTGTACTTAAAGTTGCTGTAACCAGCGGGACAAAGGGTGCGGCTATACTTCTCGATGAGATCAAATCAGGCAAAAGCGAATATCATTTTATAGAAGTAATGGGATGCCCCGGCGGATGTATTTGCGGGGGAGGGCAGCCACGGCCACTGAATGGTGATGTACGCGAAAAACGACTGAATGCCATTATTAAAGAAGATGAAGGGAAGACAATACGCAAATCGCATATGAATCCTGATATTACAAAGATATATGAGGAGTTCCTCGGTAAGCCATTAGGTCATAAATCGCACGAACTGCTGCATACCTATTATCTGGACAGAAGCGAAATATAATTGAGCTGGAGGTCTTTGAAGCTTACTCTACTTACCAGTATTTACAATGGTTTCAAAATTGTAATTTTCAATGGTAACCGAATTGGTGACCTGTTGCAAGTTTTATTTCAATTTGCAATAATATTTTAAATTGCCTATCTGCTTTAAACAAGTTGCCTTGAATTATTTATATATTTCATTTAATGGAACTGGTGAGGTTGTCTGGATATTCCGCGCAAAGAAGACCACCTATTCCGCGTTAAACTGGGCCACTAAAAACGAATTTTTTATTGAGGTATTTTCTCTGCTGTTTTTCATTATTACAAATATAGTTTATTTTATCATTTAAAAATTAATCCATTTTTTTCTTTAGTTTCTTACGTAAAGAATCTCCTGAGAGCTCCAATCTGTGAGCATTGTGGATTATCCTGTCCATAATAGCATCAGCTATTGTTTTTTCTCCGATAACTTCATACCACTTCGCAACCGGAACCTGTGAAGTAATCAATGTAGATGCCTTCTCGTGTCTGTCTTCTATGATCTCCATGAATGCAGAACGGCTTTGAGCATCGATGGGCTGTATCCCAAAATCATCAAGAATAAGCAACTGTTGCCGTTCAAGTTTTGCAATTTCATTAATATAAGATCCGTCGGCTTTAGCCATTTTAAGTTTAGCAAAAAGCTTGGTTGCATTATGATATAATACTTTATATCCTAAAGTACAAGCCTGTTGACCAATAGCTGACGCAAGATAACTTTTCCCAATACCGGTACTGCCAGTAATCATTACGTTTTCTTTATTTTTAATAAATGTGCATTCCGCAAGACGCATCACCTGGTTCTTGTCAATGCCACGGTCTGTTTCAAAGTACATCTGTTCAATAGATGCGGTGTAGTGGAACTTTGCGTTTTGCATATTACGTGCAATCTTCCTGCAACATCGGTCATCCCACTCTTCTTCTATTAATTGAGCAATCATTTCATCCTTTGTAAGGGTGTTCATAGCATCCGATTCCAGGCTGGTCTCAAAGGAACGGAGCATACCGTAGAGCTTCATTTCTTTCATTCTTTTTACAACTTGTTCATTCATCATAGTTTTGTTTTTTAAGTTCAACTTCATTTTATTTATAATATTCTTCTCCGCGAATGTTATCATGAGCAGGCATCGGAGGTATTTCATCATCCATGTCATACTGGTCAAGATTCCTTTGCAGAATGGTTTCTATTATTTTATAATGAAACACGCCAAACTGATGTGCGCGCCTACATGCATTGATGAGCCTTTCATTGCCGACACGCTTTGCAAATGAAAGTATTCCCTGGCATGATTTATATGCCTGTTCAGGATGTGCTTTTTTGGTTATTACTAATGATATGTAATACCCTACATCGCTGTGTATTTTATTGGCATCATCTATAAAACGTTGCGGGTTCCATTCCAAAATCTCTTTATTATAAGTTGCCATATGCTCGGGTATGGTAGTGTAGCCATGTGGGGCTCTTGAGCGCAGATGGCTTGTAATTAATTCGTATTTGTAATAGATGTCCACGGTTGTTTTTGAAAAAAATAACTTTACTTTCTTGCCTACATGATTGGAAGGAACGCTATAATAATGTTTGTCTCGATGAAGGCAAACATGACCGTTCTTCATTACCGTAACCTGAACATTTTCTCTCATCTCAAAACGCATGAAGGGTAAAGGTTGCAGTACATGTTTCTCTATATCATTAAACTGGTCCATACGTGAGTATGTTCGCCCGACAAAGCATGCTTTATTATGATTTTCAAGATGCCTCATTATAGCTTCATTGAGTTCTGTTAATGAATAAAACTTTTGTCCCTGAAGATTTGTGAAAATCCTGTTATAGGTTATCTTCACAGCTCCTTCAACCAATGATTTGTCTTTGGGTTTATATGCTCTTGCGGGTAGTATTGCCATTCCATAATGTTCTGCAAATGCCTCAAAGTTCTGGTTCAATATTGGTTCAAAACGGCTGCTTTTGGTAACCGCTGACTTTAAATTATCCGGTACTATGGCTGTAGGGGCTCCGCCAAAATAGTAAAGTGCATTTTCGCAACCCATGATAAAATCTGATATGTCCTGCCTTTCCACTGCCTGAATAAATGTTAGCTGACTTGCTCCGAGTATGGCAACAAATACCTCGACTGTTTTAACCTCTCCTGTTGAAACATCAATAACCTCAAGCTTCTTCCCTGTAAAGTCAACAAACATCTTATCTCCTGCTTTATGTGTCATGTGCATGGATGGGTGAGACCGTCCCTTCCAGAGGCTGTAATGTTTGTAAAATCCAGTGCTTTGGTATCCGTCTGTGGTTTTATCAGAATACTCTTTCCATAGCTTGAGAAGAGTCATTCCGGGCTGTTTTATCCGCTTATCCACTTGTGGGAAGAATGCATATAGTTCTTTCTCTCGTTCCGGTGGTTCTGGTATCTCTGCATCTGTGTTAAACAGATCATCAAGGTCTTTATCGTTAAGCGTTGACAGTTCGTCCCAGAGTATTCTTGAAGCACGGAACTGTGCAATATACTTCATTATCGTTGTCCTTGACACACCTATTAAATCACGTATGGTGCGCGTCCCTTGTTTATGACTGGCGTAGAGTTTTATGATTTGTCTTAGTTTGCTCATGTCGATGTTTTTGTTTGGCATAATCTGTATTGATTTTACAGTAATGTACTGTTTAATCTTTACAAAATATGTTCAAAAACAACAGAGCTCAATGTATTTTAGGCGGCACAGTTTGCCGCGGAATAGGGGGACCAGTTTACTGCGGAATGAGGGGTACACTTTCCCGCGGAATTACTGGCCCAGTTTGCGCGGAATCTCCATTCAGGTGCATTACAAGTATAAGTAATATTAATAATTAACAATTTAAATTAACTAAAAAATCAAAATTTATGGCAACAATTTATGATGGAATTCTAGGAAAAGTAAATGGGAAGGTTGGCCCAGTCGTAGGTTCCAAATGGAAAAGCTTAAATATCTTAAGAGCTTACCAACCAAAACCACACAATCCTAAAACAAAGGCTCAATTGATCCAGCGTGCAAAGTTTAAACTTATAGTAGCATTAGGGAAAAAATGCTTGCCGTTTGTACGTGTTAGCCTCGCTAAGGCTTATGCTAATATGTCAGGCTCTAATTCTTTTGTAAAGTTAAACCTTTCAACAGCAATTTCCGGAACGTATCCTTCGTTTTCTATTAATTACCCGAATTTAGTAGTGGCTACGGGTACTTTAACCGGCATTGATACAGTTTCGGTTGCAAACGCTGCTGGTCGTAAAGTTATTTTAACCTGGACTGATAATACAGGTGAAGGTGATGCAGCAAGTACAGATGTTGGCATGATACTTTTAATCGATGCCTCTAACAGAATGATCCTTGAGGACACTTCTTCATCAGTTCGTTCTGCTGGCACATTAACTATAACATGTCCGCCTATCTGTGTAGGAAATACGGTTTATGCATATATTGCATTCAAGAACCCAACTACAGGTGAGATTTCAATTTCTTCTTATGCTGGTACAGTTAACGTTCTATTATAAAAGAATGGTGAAGTATTAAGAGCAGTAACAAAATAATATTTCTCTTAGGACATTTGGCTAAAGGGCTTATCATAATCGGTAAGCCTTTTTTATTAATAGAAATTTATTATTCTGCCACCGTCCCCAAACCCGTCCCCTGAAAAAACAAAACCCCTGTAAGTATCAATTCTACAGGGGTTTATAAAGATTAAGAGTGATCTGGCTGGGATTCGAACCCAGGACCCCATCCTTAAAAGGGATGTGCTCTACCTGCTGAGCTACCAAATCATCTTCTTTTTTGAGGGTGCAAAGATAGAGGCATTATTTGAAATTCCAAAAATAATTTGCCTACAAAAACTAAAAATGTAATTAACAGTTTATTAAGTATCTTATTTACAATCATGATAAATGATTTTAACGTAATATCTATATTTGCAAATTACTTAGAAAACATTTTCATTATATCAATAATCCGAATTTTAAGCTTATTATTGCGTTGAAAATCTATTTTGATGAAAGATAAAGTTGTAATTATTACCGGTGCAAGCTCTGGAATTGGCAGATCACTAAGCGAAGAACTTGGAAGCATGGGTGCAAAGGTAGTGATTGCTGCCAGGAATACTGATAAACTGGGTCAGCTTGCAAAGGAACTGGAAAGTAAAAATTATGCTGTTTTGTCTATACAGGCCGATGTGAGTAAGGAAGATGATTGTAAAAAAATTATTGCTGAAACTGTAAATAAATTTGGAACGATAGATATACTCATTAATAATGCAGGCATTTCCATGCGTGCATTATTTGAGGATGTGGATCTGAAAGTTATCAAACAGCTGATGGATACTAATTTCTGGGGCACTGTCTATTGTACAAAATACGCATTACCTTACTTATTGAAAAGCAAAGGAAGCGTGGTTGGGGTTTCTTCTATTGCAGGATATAAAGGCCTTCCCGGACGCACAGGTTATTCCGCATCGAAGTTTGCTATGCAGGGTTTTCTGGAAACCTTAAGGATAGAGAATCTGAATAAAGGTTTACATGTCCTTATTGCTTGTCCTGGTTTTACAGCATCCAACATACGTAATACAGCATTGGCAAAGGATGGCAGTACGCAGGGCGAATCTCCTCTTGATGAAGGTAAATTAATGACCTCGGAAGATGTTGCTAAACATATTATAAGTGCTATTAAAAAACGTAAACATCGAATTGTCCTAACCACACAGGGAAAGTTGATAGTATTATTGAATAAGTTTTTCCCCAAGATGATGGATAAAATGGTATATAACCACATGGCAAAAGAACACGATTCACCATTCAAATAAAACAGCTAAATACATATAACAATGGAAGAAAAAATTGAAATAAAACTTAAACACGGGCTTAATGAACTTAAGTTTGGCCTTAGTACGGGTGGAGTAAAAAAGATACTTGGCAATCCCGATGATACTGAGCTTGATGAAGATTCTGAAAATAAAACAGAGATTTGGTATTACTGGGAACATGGAATTACTGTGTTTTTTGATTATGCTGAAGATAAAAGATGTACCTGCCTTGAAACCGAAAACATTGATGCTACTTTGTTAGGTAAACCTCTGTCTGAACTTAAAGAGGCTGATATAAAAGAGCTTTTCACAAAAAATGGTTATTCCGATTTCGAAACCGAAGATGAAGAATGGGGCGAAAGAAGAATCAGCATTAACGATGCTGTTGTTGATATTTATTTCGATAGTGGGAAAATAGTTTCTGTTAACTGGGGCGTTGATTATAACGATGATGAGAAACCCATTTGGCCGAGTAATGAATAATTATGAAACGATTGGTATCTCAAGTATTCAACTATAAATGTTTCTAAAGTGTAAATAACAATGTACCCTACCATTTCCGACCTTATTAAAGATATTTTCGGTGTAAACATTCCATTGCCAATTCAAAGCTTTGGCTTTTTTATGGCTATTGCTTTTATTGTGGCCGCTTGGTTAGTTATGAGGGAATTGAAGCGCAAAGAACGTAATTCCATCCTTTCTATTCAGAAGCGAAAAGTATTGATCGGGAAGCCTGCAACTGCACAGGAGTTAATCATAATGGGTATAATCGGGTTTATACTAGGTTATAAAGTGTTAGGGATGATACTTCATTACAGTAGTTTTTCCGAGAACCCTCAGTCTTTTGTTTTTTCTTCTGATGGAAGTATTATAGGGGGAATACTTGGTGCTGCTATTGCTGTATATCTGCGTTACTGGGAAAAGAATAAGCAAAAGCTTGAAACACCTAAATGGGAAGAAATTGATGTACATCCTTATGAACTTACTGGTAACATCATTATGCTTGGCGCTTTGTTTGGCGTTATAGGGGCTAAAGTATTCGACTGCCTTGAGAATATTGACAGTTTTATAAGCGATCCTCTTGGTTCTTTGTTTTCATTCAGCGGACTTACATTCTATGGAGGGTTGATTTTTGCTGCCATATCTATAATATTGTATGCAAAGAAAAATAATATCCCGCCGCTGGTTATGTGCGATGTTGCTGCTCCTGCCATTATGATTGCTTATGCCATTGGTCGCATTGGTTGCCAGACAGCAGGCGATGGCGATTGGGGCATACTAAATAGCGCTTACATAACTAATTCCGATACGAAAATTGAGTTGGTACAGGGTTCTCAGTATCAAGATACGTTACAGAAGTATCAATCTTTTTATTTCAATGAATTTAATACGCATGATTTAAGAGAAGTTCCTCATATTAGTGTATCAGGACCTAGTTGGCTACCTAAATGGATGTTTGCTTATTCATATCCAAATAATGTAATAGACAGTGGTGTGAAAAATGAATATTTAAGAATTAAAAGTAAGAATGATAAACATTATTCCCAGTTGCCTATCCCTGTGTTTCCGACTCCTTTTTATGAAACCACTATGTGTGCCTTATTATTTATTGTTTTGTGGGCAATAAGAAAAAGGATAAAAACAACAGGGGTGTTATTTTCTGTTTTCCTTATTATGAATGGCGTTGAGCGTTTTTTTATTGAAAAGATAAGGGTAAATATTAAATACCATATTTTCGGACATAGTATTACCCAGGCCGAGATCATTTCTACGCTTTTGTTCTTTGCAGGGATACTGCTGCTTATTTATCTATTACGAAAGAAAAACAAAATACCTGTCACAACAACCTAATTGTTGTTATATATGGATTATCAAAAAATATGCGAAGAAGTTTGCCTGCTTGCCAGAAGTATAGGTTCTTTCCTGAAAAGCGAAATAAGCAAGGTAAAAAATGATGACATCGAATCCAAAGGCTTGCACGATTATGTAACCTATGTTGACAAAGCCTCCGAAAAGAAGATCATCGAACGCTTATCCGAAATTCTTCCCGAAGCAGGTTATGTGGTGGAAGAAAAAACTGTTACCAAACATAGCGATGATTACAATTGGATAGTTGATCCCCTTGATGGCACCACCAATTATATTCATGGAGTGCCTTGCTATTCAGTTAGCATAGCATTGATGAAAAGAGATAAAGTAGTGGTAGGTGTGGTTTACGAAGTTAACCTTGATGAATGTTTTTATGCATGGCAGGGCGGTGCGGCATACCTTAACGGCAAAGAGATACATGTTTCATCCACTGCTAAAGTAACCGATTCATTGCTAGCTACAGGCTTTCCTTATTACGATTATTCCGCCTTGGGAAAGTATATGATATTGTTTACTTATTTTCTCCAAAACTCCAGTGGCATTCGCCGCCTTGGCTCTGCTGCGCTCGACCTTGTTTATGTTGCCTGCGGGCGTTTCGAAGGCTTCTTTGAATACGGGCTAAACCCCTGGGATGTCGCTGCCGGAGCTTTTATTGTGCAGCAGGCAGGAGGGAAGGTGTACGATTTCAAAGGCGCTGATGATTATATTTTCGGTAAGGAGATCGTTGCTTCAAACAGCAATATTGCGGAAGAGTTTAGCGGAATAATTAAATCTGCATATAAAGTATGATGATTTATTTGTAATAGACAATGGAGAAATATTTTGATAAATTCAGGAATAAGATCATTGGAAACGATGTGATGTTTAAAACGCCTTATGGTATTCAGAAAATGATCTATGCTGACTGGATTGCAAGCGGACGACTATACAGTCCCATTGAAGAAAAAATATCCAAAATCATTGGCCCTTTTGTGGGCAACACTCATTCCGATTCTAGCGAAACCGGCGTTTTAATGACCAGAGCATATCATCTGGCGCATAAGAAGATAAAAGAACATGTACATGCAGGGCCAGATGATGTTATTATTACGGCGGGTTCAGGAATGACAACGGTTATTAATAAGCTTCAGCGAATACTTGGCTTGAAGATATGCGGCAAGCTTAGTAATCGTCCGTGTTTATCAGAATCAGAGCGCCCCGTGGTCTTTATCACCCATATGGAACATCATTCCAATCATACTTCATGGTATGAAACATGCGCTGATATAGTGTTAATTGAACCCGGAAAAGATTTGCTTGTGGATTTGGATGAATTGAGAAAACAATTAAAGAAATACAAAGAACGCAAAATTAAAATAGGCTCCTTTACAGCATGTTCAAATGTAACAGGCATTGAAACACCTTATCATGAAATGGCTAAGATAATGCACGAGTTCGGAGGTAAATGTTTTATCGATTTTGCTGCTTCTGCCCCTTACGTGGATATTGACATGCATCCTCTCGATCCTATGCAGCAACTTGATGCGATATTCTTCTCCCCTCATAAATTCCTTGGTGGACCAGGAACTTCCGGTGTGCTTGTATTTGATTCTGGCATGTACAATTGTCAGGCTCCCGATCAACCTGGCGGTGGTACTGTTGACTGGACAAACCCATGGGGAGGATATAAATATATTTCCGATATTGAGTTAAGGGAAGATGGTGGAACGCCTGGCTTTCTGCAGGCAATACGCGCGGCGCTATGCATTGAGTTGAAGAATAAAATGGGTACTGATAATATTCATAAGCGCGAAGAACAGTTGGTAAAACTTGCTTTTAAAGAATTGAGCAAGATTAAGAATATTCACATACTCGCTGATAATGTTAAGAACCGATTAGGTGTTATTTCGCTGTATATTGATGATATTCATTATAACCTTATAGTGAAGCTTCTTAACGACCGCTATGGTGTTCAGGTAAGGGGAGGCTGTGCCTGTGCAGGAACTTACGGTCATTTTCTACTAGATGTTTCGTACAATTATTCTAAAAAAATCACCGAACAGATCAATACAGGTGACCTTTCAACCAAGCCCGGATGGGTAAGGATTTCGCTTCATCCAACTATGAAAGACAGCGAGGTCATATTGATTGCTAAAGCACTAAAAGAAATACAGGCTAATCATAAAGAGTGGGGAAACGATTACCTCTATTCCTCAAAAACAAATGAATTCAGGCATAAAAGTCTGAAGAAAGATGAAGAAAGTAAGGTGATAAAATGGTTTAACCTTTAAGAGGGGGAGTGAACAAGCTTTCCGCCTATTATTCTAAGCATTTTATTGATAGCCGAATTCCACATCATTTCTGATTCTTTCATATTTTCGGCAAAAGCGAAATCAGTAATTATAAGTGTAATCTCACTCATAATGGAATTGGTATCTATTTTGAATTCAAAATAGTTGTCGTACTCTTCGTCAATCCATTTAAAGCGGATAGATTCATTTTCTTTTTTTGAAGATAAAGAAGCCTTCTGTTCAGTGGCTCCCCAGGAAAAATGATAAATGCCGTCTTTCAGGTCAACCTTGTCGGCAAACCATTCCGACAAACCCTGTTCTGTGCTTAAATAGTGATAAAGCAACTTAACCGATGCAATAAAAATATATTCGAGAGTATATTTTTGAGGACAATGTGTTTTCATACTTAAGGTAAAATTTAATACTTTAGCGCAAATTTTATTGATAATTGTGCAAGATACAACAATTATCCAAAATAACCAAATTTTTTTAATAATGGCATTGATTCATTCATTCGAGAAAAGCGGGAATACCTTGTTCCGCAACAGGGGACAGATGCCCGTTATTCTTTTTATTTTAGCTGTACCGGTTATCTATTTTACCGATTATTCCTATATGAAAAATAGTATGGCAATTGCATTAAGCATAGCTGCAATCGTGATAAGTTTATTTGGTTTTGTTATTCGTGCATATGCAATAGCCACTACCCCCAAAGGGACTTCAGGCAGGAACACCAATGAGCAGGTTGCCGAATCGCTTAATACATCAGGTATATATTCCATGCTCAGGCATCCCCTGTATCTTGGGAATTACCTGATGTGGATAGGCATAGTGATGTTTACGTTTAATATTTATTTCTTCATCATCGTTTCTTTAGCCTTTTGGTTGTATTACGAACGCATCATGTTTGCCGAGGAACGTTTCCTTGAGAAGAAGTTTGGCGATGTTTACTTGGTATGGTCAAAAACAGTTCCTGCATTTATCCCTTCTTTTAAAAATTACAAAAAGAATGAAATCCCTTTCTCATTTAAAAGTGTCTTAAGAAGAGAGTATTCAGGCGTGCTTGCAACTGCTTTCGGTTTTGCTTTTATTGATCTGTTGAGGATATATTTTATAGAGAAAAAAATAGAATGGCAAAGGGTATCTGTATATGTAGTTATCGTTGCTTTTATTTTGGTTGTCATTTTAAGAACTATTAAACATGCCGGTTTGCTTAACGAAGAGGGCCGCTCATAAATTCATTCCCTCTTGAAAAAAGCTAATTTCAGAATAATTTCTTTCGCACTGCTCTCTATGCTTTTCTGGAGTTGTTCCTTTATTTGGGTGAAGATAGTGTATGCACATCATTACCGTCCCATCATGACCATATTTCTAAGACTTGTTATATCTTCCATCATATTGACTGTTGCTATTAAGCTGATGAAGAAAGGGCAGAAGATAGATAAGAAAGATTATGGCAAGTTTCTTCTGCTGGCATTAACACAACCGTTTTGTTATTTCATTGGTGAAAGCTTTGGATTGACCATGATATCATCAACAATAGCGGCTGTTATCATTTCAACCTTGCCTGTGTTAACTCCCATCTTTTCATTTCTTTTTGTTAAAGAGAAAATTTCATTCCTTAATTTTTTCGGACTTATCATTTCTTTCGCGGGTATCATGCTGATGGTGTTCAATCAGGATTTTACTTTTGATGCTTCTCCTCTTGGTGTCAGCCTTGAGTTTTTTGCTGTTGCTTCTGCCATAGCTTATGCAATTGTTGTAAAGAAACTTACCAATAAATATTCTTCATTTACCATTATTAAAGCTCAGAATATACTCGGCGCCATTTATTTTATGCCATTGTTCTTTATTTTCGACTTTAAGTATTTCATTTCAATTCCACTCGATACTGACTTGGTTTATTCAATGCTGATGCTGGCTGTGTTCGCTTCTTCAGGTGCATACATACTGTACATCCCTGTTGTAAGAGAGTTAGGAATAAATAAAGCAAATATGTTTACCAACCTCATTCCTGTATTTACTGCAATTTTATCTTTTTTTATATTGTCAGAAACATTTAATTTTAACAAAATTATCGGGATAGTGATAGTTGTTGCAGGCGTTTCATTATCGCAGATATATAAAATGATTAATAAACTAGTTTAAAAACAAAAGAAAATGAAGGTTATAGTTTTAGGTGCAGGGCTCGTT
This sequence comes from uncultured Bacteroidota bacterium, assembly GCA_963831005.1. Classification (GTDB taxonomy): domain Bacteria; phylum Bacteroidota; class Bacteroidia; order Bacteroidales; family CG2-30-32-10; genus CAWHOW01. The sequence goes on along the minus strand of CAWHOW010000027.1, from coordinate 45,062 downwards.
GGAGGCCCAATGGCAATTGATCTTGCTAAAGAAAAAAGTTTCCAGGTAACTGTTGCAGACATCAGTGCGGCTAACCTTGAAAAGATTAAAGCTCCCGGAGTACAGAAGATTCAGAAAGACCTTTCGGATCCGGTTAATGTAAAGAACCTGGTTAAGGATTATGATATGGTGCTAAATGCAGTTCCTGGTTTCATGGGATTCCAGACATTGAAAGCCATCATTGAAGCCAAAAAGAATGCTGTGGATATTGCTTTCTTTCCTGAAGATGTTTTCATCCTTGATGCAATGGCAAAAGAAAACGGTGTAACAGTAGTAAGCGATTTTGGCGTGGCTCCCGGTATGAGCAATGTACTTATAGGTTATGCCGACCATTTACTGGATGAAACAACTAATGCCACTATATATGTAGGCGGACTTCCACGGGTACGTGAATGGCCTTATGAATACAAAGCGGTGTTTTCACCTGTTGATGTGATAGAAGAATATACGCGCCCTGCACGTTATGTTGAAAACGGACATCTTATTACAAGGGAAGCTTTGTCTGATCCTGAATTTCATTTCTTCCCGGGTGTGGGAACATTGCAGTCGTTCAACAGCGATGGCTTGCGTTCGCTTGCAGAAACTATTAAATGCCCTAATATGAAAGAGAAAACATTACGTTATCCCGGACATATTGATATTATGGCAATATTGCGCGAAACAGGCTTCTTCAGCAAAGATGAAATTGAAATTAAAGGAACTAAAATTCGTCCGCTTGATTTTACTGCCAAATTATTATTCCCCAAATGGAAACTTAAAGAAGGCGAAGAAGACATTACAGTTATGCGTGTTACCATTGAAGGTAAAAAAGACAGCAAAATGCTTCGCTATGATTATGATCTTTTCGATACTTACGACCCTATTACTAAAACACATTCCATGGCAAGGACAACAGGCTATACCGCTACTGTTGGACTTAGGATGATTGCTGAAGGATTATACAACAGGAAAGGCGTTTCTGTTCCTGAATTTGTAGGTCAACAGCCTGAATGCGTTAAATACCTTCTTAAAGGTTTAGCCGAAAGAGGAATAATTTATAAAGAGAAGATTGAAGAAATTTAAAACAAAAAGGCTTCGCATAGCGAAGCCTTTTTAATTTTGCACTGCTTATTCCTTAATTAGCTTTTTAACTGCAATTCCTTTTTCTGTTGTTGCCTTTATAAAGTAAACCCCGCTTGGCAATGCTGAAACATCTATATTAGTTTTATTGCCTGTTGTTGTAAAGGTTTTAACAAGCTGCCCCTGTATATTTGTAATTTCTATTACTGCATCTTGTGGGCTTTCAATTGTTAGGTTATTACATGCAGGATTAGGATAAATAGCAATATTACTTTCGTTATTTATTTCTTCTAAACCTGTTACTGTTTCTTTCCAAACTAAACTATCAGTCCCTGCAAAGAGATTGCTACCGCTTATAGCTAATGAATAGATTTGGCGACTTGTTAAACCTAACGCAGTCCAACTGTTTCCATTGTTGGTTGACAAAAATACTCCATTGCCATCATCAGTTCCTGCATAAATATTGTTCCCATTTATGATAATTGATCTTACTTCAAAATTGGACAAAGCTGTAACTGCCCAGCTACTGCCATTATTGGTAGACAAATATACTCCATAATCGGTTCCAGCAAAAATATTACTTCCACTAATAGCTAAAGTATTAATATACTTATCTTCTGTCGGCAACCCATTATTTACAGCAGCCCAATTAATGCCATTATCTGAGGATAAATATACACCATCTCCACATCCTGCAAAAATGTTACTTCCACTAATGGCTAGAGTATAAATGCCATAAGCATCCGAAAAACTTGTCGCAGCCCAACTATTTCCATTATTGGTTGACAAGTATATTGGATATCCACCTGCAAAAATATTGCTCCCGCTTATTGCTAATGCATATACATAACAATAAGTTGTTGGAGGATTTATCAACCCATTATTCACCGCAGCCCAACTAACGCCATTATTTGATGACAAATATACGCCACCAATACCAGATGAAGGAATAGTTCCTGCAAAAATATTGCTCCCGCTTATAGCAAATGCCCAGACTTCATTATTACTTCCTAATGTACCTGAAAGATTCCAATTATTTCCATTATCTGAAGATAAAAATACACTGCCGTCATCTGTACCTGCAAAAATATTGCTCCCATTTATAGCAAAACAATTTATACTTACACCATAGGGACCATTTGTTTTTTGCCACTGTGCATTTGCACTCAAGCCAATAATGGCGAGCATAATTAAAAATGTAATTTTTTTCATACGTTTTATATTTTGGTTAAACAATAATTTATTTTTTCACATAACGAGACATTCGAAGTCTTAAAGACTTCGAATGTCTTTCAGTTTCAGTTCTGTTTTAATAGATAGCAGCCACTACTTTAATTATATCCGATTGCACGCCTACCGGTTTATCTTTTTCAAAATATTGCAGCTTGTACATGCGGGTTTCGGGCTGTGTTCCGGCATTTTTACGTGTATCGACAAAAGGCGAATAATTATAACGCCCGTATTCAACCCAGGTTATCACGGCCTCGACATCAACCTTGCTCCTGCCACGGGGGCGGCAGTTGCAGCAGCATTAACATACACTATAACGCCATCGGCATCGCCCTTTGTCCATTTAAGCTTTATTTCAATACCGCTATTTTCAACCACTTTAACAGCGGGTTTAAGCACGGTTTTTTCTAAAGGAGTAATGCTGCCTGCACTTTTGCCGGGTGCAATAATTTTAAGCGACTGCCCTATGGCTTCGGTATAATTTGCACTATTTTTAATAAGCTGCACTGTAGTTTCAATCCTTGAAATAATTCCTGCCGGAACCTGTACCGGGGTTGCGGGCAGCACGGGCGATGCCGGATAATTTGTAATAACTGTACCAATTTTTCCTTTTAATAGAGTATTTTTATATTCTGTGCGCTGGTGCAACTCAGCCTTGAACATATCTTCCATATCGAGCAGGTATTTACATGCCAGATAGTCGTTCTCAATTGCTGCAATTTGAGCGGGTGTTAGCCCCAGGCTTGCGCCTATGGCTTGTAAGCGCTGTGAAAAGTTGAACATCCAGCCTTCAATGTCTCTTTCGCCATTTGGCAGATAATGATAATCCATATTTTATTATTTTTTTGGTTAATACTTGTCGGCACTATTGCAGGCTTAATTTATTAGGTTTAATACATAAACACTTCGGTATATTTTTAAAGTATGGGACTAAAGTCCCCGAAAATAGCTGGATTTATCCATAACCCCAGACTTAAGTCTGGGGTTATGCAAACAGCCTTCAAATATTGGGCTTTAGCCCTGAAAAGTATCATCGTATTAAAAAAATTACTGAACTATTGATACATAAGCATAAGGTAATTTGTTGCCTGCAACACTCCCCGTAGCAATTGCCAAACTGTTCCACGCACATGCGTAGCCCTTCCACGCACAGGGAGTACTCTTCCACGCACATGCGTAGCTCTTCCACGCACAGGGGAAACTCTTCGCGGCAACTGCTAAACTGTTCCACGCATAGGGAGAACTCTTCGCACGCACATGCGAAGCTCTTCCACGCACAGGGATAACTCCCCGCAGCAACTGCTGAACTGTTCCACGCACATGCGTGGAGTTCCGTGGCAACTGCTAAACTGCTCGTAGAAACTTTAGTGAACCCCGATGCAAAAGATTTATTCCTGTTACAGGATGCTAAAGCACAGTGGTAAACCTGCATTTCAGCCTTGCCTCGCTGTGAAATGTTAAAGTAACCGGGCTTGTAAGATATGCGGGTTGAATAAGGTAATAGAAAATAGGGTTTAATGCAGGTGGCTTCCCGTAAGCTTACAGTTCCAGAGTGGGATATATTAAAATGCGTTGTTGGCATTATTGGTAATTTTAAGATAATCACTTATCTTTTTTCTATCTAACCCCAAAAATCCAACATCAGATAAGATTGACAAATGTAGAAATTATTCTTTATTCAATAGCAAATATTTTTAACAATTATTTAAGAAATCATTAACAAATAATCTCAAATGCTAATATAATAAAGGGAGTAGTAGGCAGTTGCCAGTCCGCAATTGGCAATGAATGACCATTAATGACAATAAATGACTATTTTAAAAGGAGGCAGTAAGCAGGAGCAGTAGGCAGTAGGCAAAAAAGAGAATGACAACTAATGACCTAATGACAATGGATGACAGCCTGCTTCTTCAAAGCCTCAAGCCCCAAATTCCAAATTTCAATCTTAAATCACCTTAAAAACGGAAGTATTCACCCAGCCCACGCTGCCATTGGCAAGCTTAATTTCACTCCATTCGCCAACATTGTCAATAACTCTTACTTTTGTGCCTTCGTGCATCACAAACAGGTCGGTGCTGTTGGCATCGGGCGAACTTTTAGCAGTAACAGATGGTGAAAAGATAATGGCTTCGGTGGTATTAATTATCGAGGAATATTGAGTTTGTGCAAAAACAAAGCAAACAACAGAACAAAACAGGAAAATAGCTGAACACCAAAAAGCGAACTTCCTTAACCTTAGCGAGCGTGAGAACAGGTAAAGCGAAAGTATGCCCAGAAACATCACAAACAGTATAATGCCGATTATCGCCCACTTATTAAAGGAAAGGAAATTAGCAGCAGAATTATACCATCGCAGTACAAAGAACTCCGGAATGGCTTCAATCTTGTCGGTTATTTTGTTATTAGCCACTTTCAGGTTAAAGTTTATGTCCTCATCGCCTGGAGACAGTTTCTTTGCCTTTTCAAAATAAAGTATAGCCGAAGGAAAATCATTCAGTTTGTAATAAGTGTTGCCAATGTTATAATAAAGCGATGCCGCTTCGTTGTTGCTCTTCACTACTTTCAGGTAACAATCAAGCGCCTGCTGGTAGAATTTGCCTGTATAAGCCTTATTCCCTTTTTCAATAAGTGAATCATTACCCTCAGCAAACATTGCTGTACTAATGAACATCAATACTATGATGAGCGTCATTGCGACACGGAGCCTTTCCTTCGTCATTGCGAGGAGGAATGACGAAGCAATCTTATTAAAGAGATTGCTTCCCCTTCGCTTCGCTCTGTGTCGCAATGACGATATGAGTCCTCGCAATGACGAGTTAGTTATTTTTCTGCTCAACATTATCGTAATTCTTTCTCCATTTTAGTGATGATATCAATGGCTTCGTTATAAATAGTATCCAGAGTAACCGAACTGTCGGCAGGGGCAAAGCGAGCATATTCGCAATTGTTCAGCGTGCTGATAAATTGGGTTGCAAGATCTTCGTGTACGTTCTTCTCAACAAATTTATCATTAACAGTTTCCTTCGAAAGCTCAGCAATAGGAATACTTAACTTGTCGCTCAGGTAGCCCCACAATGCTTTAAATACTTCATCAAGGAAAGGTTCTTTTTTATTCTCTTTGAGGAAAACGCTTGCAGTCTTTAATCGTTTGCGTGCCACTCCAGTTGCTTTTTTATTGCGCACAAGGGCTATATTGCTGTTCTCTTTCAGTTTCTTCCTATAGATAACAACAAACAAAATAAACAGGATGATAGGTGCTAACAGCAATAGGAAGAATAGGGGAGAACCATAAAAGAACGAACCGACTTCGGTCAGCATTATAGTACTGTTCTTTATATAGCGTATATCACTGTTCAGGTATTTGATGTCTTCTTTGTTAGCTGTAGTAACTACTGTATATTATCGCCGCTGCCTTTTTCAACTGTTAGTTTGAATTCAGGAGTGGTAAGCGTTACATAAGAGCCTCTTGCCAGGTCGAAATAACAGAAGTTAACCGGCTTGATGGTGAAATCGCCAGCGCTTCTGGGGATGATCAAATACTTGAATACTTTATTCCCCGAAATACCGGCAGCATTGGAAACAAGGTTTTCCTTGATGTCAGGGTCATACGTTTCAAGGTCGGCAGGGAAATCAAAATCTGGCTTATCAATCAGGCTTATATTGCCAACACCCGAAACTTTATAGGTAAGGTTAATGGCATCATTGGTTTTGCAATTGGTTTTGTCAATAGTAGCCTCAAGCGTATATGAACCAACATTGTTTTTGAATTCAGCCGGTTGGTTGGCAACTGGCAATGGTTTTGCATATATAGTTACAGCATTTGAATAAATATCCTTTTTAACGTTAGTATAAGTATTAAAAAAAGAACTGTTAGAGAAAGGGTCATTAAAAAAACTGGAAAAAGGGTCATTGGATTTTTGCTTGGAGACCTCCTGCACAACACACTCTGCCTTTAATGGATCAATGGAAAGGGTGCCTGATTTTTGAGGGAACAAAGCTATTTTCCTAATCTCTGCCACCAGATATTGAGCGCCACCTATATTTTCATAAGTTTGAGGAGACTTATCGCTTTCCTTTGTTAGATCCTGAGACCAAAAGTCCGTAAACGCAGGTATCTTATCAATGCCCAATTGTGAAACATTAAGACGGGTATAGAGCTTGTAAGTAACAATAACCTGCTCCCCAACATATGGATTTGTTTTATCAATATATGCTTTTATATATATATTATTATTTCCGGCATCGGCTGTTGAGGCAGATGATTGTGTTGAGCTTTTTGGCTTGCTGCTTGTATTATTTGTTGCATTTGAAGCAGCGCTTCCACTACCTGTTACTTCAATTGAAATAGTGTTTGATTCTATCCATGAACCATTAACCAATGCTTTAGCTGCATTTATAATGAATTTTCCGGTAGCAGTGGGAGCAAGGACGTATGTATAAGTTTCTTCACTTAGCTGAACCATGGTTCCGTTATTAAAACTCATGCTTACATTGCTACTGGTATAAGGCCCGTTAAAATTGAAATGATCGAATGAAGGTCTTGTAAAACTGGAAGCCTGTCCGTCCGAAACAGTATAAGTAACCTGGAATGATGATCCCATTGGTACCTTTGAATACTTGCAACTGGCAGTTATCTTAGCCTGCCCGATTGCATTGCTGAATGCAGCCAGTAAGATTAAAAAAAGAAACCCTATATGTTTTACTTTATTCATTAATCCCTAATTCCAAAATTGTTATTAGTTATTTGTTATTAAGTTATTAGAAATTGCCAACTGCACACTGTAAACTGAGGACTGTTTCATTCTATAATCCTAATTCGTAAATCTAAAATCGTAAATCCTAAATCTTACCAATCTTTATCCGTTTTTGCTTTTGAAGGAACAACCTTTTGCTGTTTCAGTTTATCCTGCAAATCTTTATCTTTATTATTCAAGGCATCCAACATACGTTTAGCATCTTCTTTTGAAATCTGATCCTTCTTTTGCTGCTGTTGCTTGTCTTTATCCTGATCCTTTTTATCCTGGTCTTTATTCTGATCCTGCTTCTGGTCTTTTTTGTCCTGATCTTTATTATCCTTGTTTTGCTGTTGCTGTTTTTGCTGCTGTTGTTGTTTCTTCAGCATTTTCTCCGCGTATGAAAGATTGTATTTGGTATCCTGATCATCAGGATTGTTGCGAAGGGCATTCTTATAAGCGTCAATGCACTGGTCGTATTTCTTCGATTGCAGTAATGAGTTCCCAATGTTATGATAAATACTTGCCTTGGTTTTATTATCAAGATTGTTTTCCATCAACGACTGATAATTCTTCAAAGCTTCTTCATAATTGCCCTGTTTATAAATAGCATCAGCCATGTTGAACTTGCCTTTAATATTGTTAGAATCTTTAGCAAGTGCTTTCTTATAAGTTACTTCTGCATCTTTAAAGTTTCCACTTTGATATTCTGAGTTGCCTTTACGCACAAGTTTTTCTGCCGTTTGAGAAAATGCAGTGAAGCCCAACAGTAATGCAATGAATAATATGAAATGTTTCTTTATCATTCTAAACCTTAATTTTTTTCTTTTCATTTTTCCTTTCACCGAAAATATCAAGTTTCATTAACAGTTTGCTTCTGCGTTCAAAAATAAATATTTCTCCCAGCATGAACAAAAGTGTCACTGCAATAAAATACTGGAATTGATCTTCGTAGTCAGAATACACTTTTGCTTCAAATTCTTTTTTCTGCATCTTGTCAATCTCTTCCATTATCTTTTTAAGACCGACATCCGAATTACTTGCTCTTACATATATTCCCTTTCCCGTTGCAGCTATTTCCTGTAGCATGGATTCATCAAGCTTGGTAACAACTGTCTTTCCTTCATTATCCTGTTTGAAACCTGTAGCAACACCATTTTTGTAAATAGGAATGGGGCTTCCTTCAGGCAAACCCATGCCAATGGTATGTATATTGATCCCGTTCTCGACAGCAGCCTTTGCAGCCTGAATAGCATCATCTTCAAAGTTTTCCCCGTCAGTAATTAAAATGATAGCTTTGTTTTTAGTCTTATCATTAAAGTCGAAAGATTGTGCAGCCATATCAATTGCTGAACCAATAGCAGTTCCCTGTTCAGGAACCATATCTGTAGAAACTGTATTAAGAAACATTTTAGCAGCAGCGTAATCAGTAGTGATAGGGAGCTGAACATAAGGTTTCCCTGCAAATACTATAAGCCCTATCTTATCGTTATCTAATTGGTCAATAAGTTTACTTATAGCTTGTTTTGCTCGTCCTAAACGGCTTGGCTTAATGTCTTCAGCATTCATACTGGTTGAAACATCAAGCGCTATCATCAGTTCAACGCCTTTATGCTTTGACTTCTCAAGTTTGGAACCAGTTTGCGGCCTTGCCAATGCCATAATGAGAAAAGCAACAGCCAGCATTAATGCAATAAATTTCATCAAAGACCTTACGCTTGAAACATCAGGCATCAGGCGGGATATAACAGATGTTTCTCCAAATCTTTTGTAGGCCTTCTGTTTCCATAGCCTCTGCAAAATATAAAGAAAAGTAAAGACTGCAATTACAGTAAGCCCTATCAGATAATATGTATGTGCAAACTTCATTTCCTAAATTCTCATTAATCCAACATTCAAATCTAATTATGGAATACTTCTGTAAACAAGGTACCTTGCCGTTAATTCTAAAAGGAAAAGACCCAGTGCAATAAATAAAAGTGGAATAAATTTCTCCGTTTTTTTACTGTATTCCATTACATCAATTTTCGATTTCTCCAGTTTGTCAATGTCTTTATAAATGGCTTCAAGCTTCTCATTATTTGTAGCACGGAAATATTTACCGCCGGTGAGGTTGGATATTTGTTGTAATAATGCTTCGTCTATTTCAACTTCCATATTCTGGTACTGTATGGCACCGAATTGATTCTTAAACGGGTAAGGAGCGGTTCCCATTGTCCCAATACCAATTGTATAAACTCTGATACCATATAATTTAGCTATTTCAGCAGCAGTCATGGGGTCTATTACTCCCATATTATTTACTCCGTCAGTTAGAAGAATAATTACTTTGCTGATAGCCGAGCTAAACCTGAGACGGTTTACAGCAGTGGCAAGTCCATCACCTATAGCAGTTCCGTCGTCTATCATACCTGTATGAACCTGGGCATAAAGATTTTTAAGTATAGAATGATTTGCAGTAAGGGGGCATTGTGTAAAAGCTTCGCTGCTGAATATTACCAGACCTATCCTGTCGTTTGGCCTGCTATCAATAAACTGCATAGCAATATTTTTTGCAGCTTCTACCCTGTTAGGCTTGAAATCTTCAGCCTGCATACTTCCCGAAATATCGTTTGCCAGTACAATATCAATGCCTTCAACTGAAACGTCTTCTCCGCTGCTTTGTGTCTGAGGACGGGCAAGAGATATTATTAATGCAGCTACGGTAAGCATCCTGAGAATAAATAATCCATGATATAAACGCTGGCGTAATGATTTTGGTGTACTATCAAATACGGTAGCATCAGAAACCTGTATATCGGCATTGCTTGATTTGTGTTTAAACCAATACCATACTGACATCAATGGGATGATGACGAGAAATAACAGGAACCAGGGTTGTGCAAAATGAATACTAGACAACATTATCCGGCCCTCCATTTACATTTTGTTCTTTCTTAATTTCCATTAGCGGAACAACCACTTTTTCTTCAGCAGGTTGTTGTACTTCAACAGGCTTGGTTTCCTTAACAAATTCTATTGCTGTATCAAGGCATTTATCATGTTCGTCAGGCAGTGGGAAAGCTTTTGCAAACTTCACAAGGTCAGCCAGAACAAAGGTTTGCCTTAGTTTTTTCTTTAAATCATCGTTAACAGCAAAAGGTAACAGAGCGAGAATAATCTGGTCAGTTGTCATTTCAAGGGCAATTACGCCATACCTCTTCTCAATGTAATTACGTGTAATCTCAGTTAGTTCCACATAATAATCTTTTACTTTGTTATTCTGCCATAGCTTTTTATTGCGCAGTTCTTCAAGAGCAAGCAAAGCTTCCTCATGAGCAGGGCGCTTGGGTTTTGAGAAACTCAGAAGCGATTCGCCTTTCTTGCGTTTGCGGAGATAATAGATAATGAACCAGATAATAGCTGCAAGAAGAATTACTCCAATTATATATGGAAGCATCTCCTTTAATGTCCATGGAACACCCATAGGTCCTTTAATATCTTTAAAAGCTTTAGTTGTATCAACAGGAATACTTTTTACATTCAATAATATGGAGTCAGTGAGCACCTGATTGAATGAAGTGTCGCTTGCAGAATTCTTATAACCAAAAGGTATTTGTGGGATATAAAAACCTCCCGAATCAAAACAGGTAATAACGAATGTTTGTGCAAGTGTCAGTTTATTGGGGTCTTTACTGACAGTATCTATCTTCGATTTCTTTACTATCTCAATATGCTTGGTCAGCGTATCTTTAATGTCGGGCCATGCTATAATAGTTTTAGAAGGGTAGGAGAGTTGCACCTTCAGTTTCACCTGGTCGCCGATAAGAATATTGTTCGAATCAAGCTTGGCTTTTACATTAACCTGCTGAGAAAAGATATTACCTGCAAAGGAAGATAATATGAGGATTAATATATATAGGTTTTTCTTACTTACCATCTTGCTCCGCGTTTCTTAAATAATTTCATCAAAGGCTTTACATAATCTTTATCCGTATCAAGGTCAACCACATCAACGCCGCTACGGATAAACATATCATTCAGGGCCGTATCAGTTTTAATTTTATTCTCTTTATACATCTTTCTTAAAACAGAATTTGATGTATCTATCCATCTCGACTTCCCGCTTTCTGAATCTTTAACTCTTACAAGTCCAACGTTTGGAAGTTCTCTTTCCCTTACATCATTTATCTTGACAGCTATCACATCGTGCTTTTTGTTAGTGATCTTTAAAGCATCGTTAAATCCTGTATCAATAAAATCAGAGATAAGGAAGGCTATGCTTTTTTTCTTTATAACATTTGTCATATAACGCAAAGCACCTGTAATATCAGTCCCGTTATATTTAGGAGTAAAGTTGATGAGTTCCCTGATTATCCTTAATATATGTGATGAGCCTTTCTTTGGAGGAATGAACTTTTCAATTTGTGAACTGAAGAATATCACACCTACTTTATCATTATTATGTATGGCCGAAAAAGAAAGTACTGCAGCCAGTTCAGTGATGAGTTCCTGTTTCAATTGTTTTTGGGTACCGAATTCATTGGAACGGCTCACATCAACCAGAAGCATTACAGTAAGCTCACGCTCTTCGTTGAATATTTTAACATAAGGATGATTGAAACGTGCAGTTACGTTCCAGTCAATGCTACGTATATCGTCGCCAAACTGGTATTCTCTCACCTCGCTGAACTCCATACCTTTTCCTTTAAAGGCACTGTGATATTGCCCCGAAAAGACCTGGCTTGATAACCTGCGAGTTATGATCTCAATCTTCCTTACCTTCTTTATGAGTTCACTGGTTTCCAATTCTGCTATTCAAATTTATTCATTTATTATATTATACTTTTTAGTCACTCAGAGCCGTTCAGTGTTTACTGAACGTGTCGAAGAGTGACACATAACGGTCGACTTCGACTCGACACGAAATGTGTCGGCTCTGTCTGACCGTTATAATTATTAAGGCACTTCAACTGAATTCAAAATATCATTGATGATTTCTTCAGTAGTTATGTTTTCAGCTTCGGCTTCATAAGTTAAACCAATCCTGTGGCGGAGCACATCATGACATACGGCACGCACATCTTCAGGAATTACATAACCCCTGCGTTTCAGGAAAGCATAAGCTTTGGATGCAAGAGCCAAATTAATACTTGCACGAGGTGAACCTCCATAACTAATAAGGTTCTTGTACTTGGCTAAATTATATTCCTGTGGGTAGCGTGTTGCAAAAACTATATCGGTAATGTAGTTCTCAATTTTTTCATCCATATAGATGTCTCTAACAATACCTCTTGCTTTGATAATATCTTCCGTTTTCAAAATGGTATTTGCAACAGGTAGTTCGTTGCCCATATTTTCGCGTATAATGAGTTTTTCTTCCTGCTTGGAAGGATAACTTATAACTATTTTCAACATAAAACGGTCAACCTGGGCTTCAGGTAGCGGATATGTTCCTTCCTGTTCAATTGGGTTCTGGGTAGCAAGTACAAGGAAAGGCTCATCCAGCTTATAGGTTACTTCGCCAATGGTAACCTGACGTTCCTGCATGGCTTCGAGTAAAGCGCTCTGTACTTTTGCCGGTGAGCGGTTAATTTCATCAGCAAGGATAAAGTTGGCGAAAATAGGTCCTTTCTTTACCATGAATTCTTCCTTCTTTTGACTATAGATCATAGTCCCGATCAAGTCTGCGGGAAGCAGGTCGGGAGTGAACTGTATCCTGTTGAACTTTGCGTTAACAGTTTTTGCAAGTGTTTTAATGGCTAATGTTTTAGCCAGCCCCGGCACACCTTCTAATAGTATATGCCCGTTCGATAGCATGCCAATAAGAAGGCGTTCAACCATCGCTTTCTGGCCAATGATCACCTTGTTCATTTCCATGTTCAGCATGTCAACGAAAGAACTTTCGCGCTGTATCTTTTCGTTTAATTCTCTAATATCTATATTTTCCTGCATAGTGAAATTGTTTTAAAAAATCGTTGCAAAAGTAAAAACATAATTCAATTGAAATCAATACTTGTTCGTTAAAAAAAGTTAGTTTATTCGTTAAAAAAAGTTAACAGATTGGTGTAGGAGGCGAGGAGTAAGGAGATATGGATTATATGTTTAATTGCTTAATTGTTGAATAGTTAAAGCAATGACAGTTTAATTATTTTTTCTAACTCACCAGCAACACCGCGATAAATAGTGACAATCTCTCTGCATGTATAGATGATTATGCTTTGGAGTCTCTATATGTAGAATAGGGACGTTGGATGGGTGAAAGTCATATTATCTTGTCTAAATTTCATATGCAGCAAAATGGCTGCCTTTTTAAATTATAATATAAAGAAATTGTTGCTTGTAAGAGTCAATTATTCAGGCAATTTAAGAAACATTAACAATACATTCTTAATAATTAACATTTCATAAACATTTTTCCCGTTTTTTATTGTATAATTTTGACCGCTTAAAATCCGCTTGAGATTGATGATTAGAAAGAATTTCGTTATACTGCTGTTAATCGTTTTTGCCGGTTTACTTAAAGCAGAGTCGCAAAGCAATACAAGAACAGATACCGTAATATTGTCGCTACAGGATGCCGAAAAATTATTCCTCGATAAGAATTTCGATCTGTTGGCTGCAAAATACCAGATTAAAGAAGCCGATGCCGCTGTTATACAGGCTAAATTATGGGCAAATCCCAATCTGAGTCTTGAACAGGGAGCTTATAATCCTCAAGATAAAAAATGGTTCGATGTTTCGGGAACTGGCGAATCGGCTGTTTCCCTTCAGCAGCTTATTTATCTTGCAGGCAAAAGGAATAAAAGGATAACTATAGAGAAATTCAATGCACAAATTGCCCAGTACCAATTTTACGATTTGATGCGCACTTTGCGTTATGAGCTTAGAACTACTTTTTATGACCTGTATTTTTTACAGCGTTCCATTTCGGTTTATGACCGCGAACTGGCTGCCCTGAAAACACTGGTTGACGCTTATACCCTTGAATATAAGAATGGCAACGTTTCGTTTAGCGACCTTGCACGCCTTCAGGCATTGCAGTTCAACCTTGAAAATGATAAGATAGATGTGCTGAAAGATCTGGGCGAAAAGCAAAGCGACCTTGTTTTGCTTACGGGCGATACGCTTGCAAGGCCAATAAAGCCAAATATGGAAGTTTCAATCTATGATAATATTGATGTTTCTTCACTTAGTTTCGCAAAATTGCTTGATTCAGGAATGGTTAATCGTTATGATTTGAAAATTACCGAAACGCAGGTTAAAACAGAACAGGAGAACCTTGCCCTTCAAAAAGCCATGCGCATTCCCGATATTACTCTTGGAGCAAACTGGGACAGGCAGGGAAGTTATATATATAATTACAACTCACTTTCTTTAAGTTTCGACCTCCCTGTGTGGGACAGAAATAAGGGTAATATAAAAATGTCGGAAAGCAGGATAGAAGAGTGCAAAACAGATAGCAAGGAAAAGGAACTGGAAGTAAAAAATGAGATTACAAAAGCTTTTAGTGAGCTTATTGAAACGGACAAATTATATAAATCATCCATGCAGAAATTCAACGGCAATTATGACAAGCTGCTCGACGGGATAAATGTGGCTTATCAAAATCATACTATCAGTTTGCTTGAGTTCATTGATTATTACGAAACGTACAAAACATCAAAAAGCGAATACTATCAGCTGCAAAATAACCGCCTTGAAGCTATTGAAGACTTAAATATGGCAACTGGTTCAACAATCATAAAATAGATCAACATGCAAAACAGGAAAATATTATTCGGTTTACTTTCAATGCTTGCAATTTTATTTTTGTATTCATGCGGTAACCATAAATCTGAGGACAACAAGGACCAGAAGTTCTGTATCCCCGATTCTTTGCTAAGAAACGTTACTTTCGATACTTTGCATAGTGAATTTGTCAACAGCAATCTTACTCTGTCTGGGAAAATTACATTTAATGAAGATAATGTGGTAAAGGTTTTCCCGCTGGTAAGCGGGCATGTATCCTATGTTAAAGTTTCACTTGGCGATTATGTACAGAGGGGGCAGGTGCTTGCCATTATCCGCAGTTCCGATATGGCGACTTATTATGATGAATATAAATCGGCACAGTCGGAACTTGCCGTTGCAAAAAAAGAAATGGAAGTAACGAATAGTTTACGCAACAGCGGGGTAAGCTCGGATAAAGATTACCTGGTTGCTCAAGGCGAATACCAGAAAGCGCTGGCTGAATACAATAAGATAAATGAAGTGCTTAAAATTAATGGCAGTTCATTTTCTGCAAGCGATACAACCGGTTCGGGTTATATTATAAAAGCGCCTATCAGAGGATTTATTGTTGAAAAAAGTATAACAGTCGGAATGGACATACGCTCGGATGCAGGCGATAATCTTTTTACCATCAGCGACCTTAAAGAGGTGTGGGCCACTGCCAATGTTTTTGAAACAGATATAGCTAAAATACAGGTAGGCTCTGATGTTGATGTTACAACCTTAAGCTACCCTGATAAGAAATTCACAGGTAAAGTGGAGCGCATTTCCAATATACTTGACCCTGACACTAAAGTGATGAGTGTGAAAATAAAGCTCGATAACAAGAACTTTGCTTTAAAACCGGGCATGTTTGCTACTATTACTATTCGACTTCCAGAAGATAAAAAAATGCTTGCCATAAAAACAAACTCCATTATTTTCGACGATGGCAAAAGTTATTTGCTGCGCTACAAAGGCAAATGTAATGTAACAATTCAACAGGTGAATATCTTCAAATCAAATACCGAAAAAAGTTTTATTGAAAGCGATTCTCTTCACGAAGGAGATATAGCTATTGCTAGAGAAGGGCTGTATATTTTCACTGAATTACGACAACAATAATATTTTTTAATAAGCATAGAATAATATTCCGATATGAATAACCTGGTTAAAAGTATTATTTCCTTTTCGCTGCGTCATAAGCTCTTTGTGTTTTTTATGACAGGCGCTCTTGCTATTGCAGGTATTTACTGTTTTATTAAAACCCCGATTGTTGCTTTCCCTGATTTTACCAATACACAGATACAGATCATAACACGCTGGCCGGGTCGCAGCGCACAGGAAGTGGAACGTTTTGTTACCATACCTGTTGAAAACGCGATGAACAGTGTGCAGCGGAAAACCAATCTGCGCTCAGTATCATTGTTCGGACTTTCTGTTGTTACTCTAGTATTTGAGGATAATGTGGATGATATTTATGCAAGGCAGCAGGTAACCGGACTTTTACCCTCCATTGATTTTCCTGATGGCGCTGACTATGAACTTACACCGCCTACAGGTCCTACTGATGAGATTTTCCGCTATACATTGAAATCAAAAGTTAAAACTCCGACTGAATTACGAACTATACAGGATTGGGTTATTGACCGCAACCTGCGAACTGTTCCGGGTGTGGCAGATGTTGTTGCTTTTGGAGGCCCTATTAAAACGTATGATGTAAATGTAAATCCGAACCTGCTTTCGCAATACGACCTTACAGCGCTTGATGTATATGATGCGGTCAGTAAAAGTAATGTGAATGTTGGGGGAGATGTCATTGAAAAATCATCGCAGGCATTTGTTGTGCGTGGTATAGGGTTAATCAACAACATGGACGATATAAATAATATCGTTATCAAAAACTCTAATGGTACATCTGTTCTTGTCAAGAATGTTGCAGAAGTTAAGGAATCGCACCAGCCCCGCTTAGGAATGGCGGCCCGTGGACATGATCCCGATGTGGTGGAATGCATAGTGCTGATGCGTAAAGATATTGACCCTAGCCCTGTGCTGAAAGCGCTAAGGGAAAAGGTAAAAGAACTTAACGAAAAAGTTCTTCCGGCAGGTGTTACTATTGATACCGTTTACGACAGGCAGAATTTAATAGACTTTTGTTTACACACAGTATTCCACAATGTTTTGCTTGGAATTATATTAGTTACTGCTGTAGTGCTTATTTTTATGCGCAACTGGCGCGCCACCCTTATTGTTTCTCTTATAATCCCGCTTTCACTGTTATTTGCTTTCATACTTCTTTATATGAGGGGTATGTTTGCTAACCTTATTTCCATTGGCGCTATTGACTTCGGAATTTTAATTGACGGGGCGGTGGTTATGGTGGAAGGGGTGTTTGTAGCGTTAGGATTCTACGCGGCAGAGATAGGAATGGAAAAATTCAACAAGAGGGCTAAACTGGGTATCATTAAACGCACAGGTGTTGATATGGGAAAAGCTATTTTCTTTTCCAAACTTATCATTATTACTGCACTTATCCCTATATTCTCATTTGAAAAAGTTGAAGGCAAATTATTTTCGCCTCTTGCTTATACGCTTGGATTTGCATTACTGGGTGCATTATTTTTCACGCTTACTTTTGTTCCTGCATTAACCAGCAGGTTGTTTACAAAGAACGTTGTTGAAAAACACAACCCGCTTGTAACGGGAATGATCAAATATTATGAAAAGCTTTTTGACTGGGTGATGAAACATAAGAGATTCAGCCTTAGTATTGCTATATTATTTATTGCTATTACATTCTTTTCAGCTAAATTTCTTGGCACTGAGTTCATCCCTCATTTAAATGAAGGCGCTCTTTGGGTTGAAGGTGATGCTCCCATGAGCATTTCTCTTGAACAATCGAAAGCGCTTGCCGATAGCATGCGTTATGACCTGTTGAAGTTTCCTGAAGTACGTGAAGTAGTTTCACAAGTGGGTCGTCCTGATGATGGAACAGATGCTGAAGGATTTTACAGTATTCAGAACCTGGTTGATCTTTATCCTAAAGAACAGTGGAAATCTCACCTTTCCAAATATGAATTGATTGCCAAAATGCAAAAGGTTTTTGATTCGAAGTATGTAGGCACTCAGTGGAGTTTTTCACAGCCTATTATTGATAATGTGAACGAGGCAGTTGCAGGCCTTAACGTGAACCAGGCGGTGAAGGTGTTTGGTGATGATTTAGACACTATATCAAGAATAGCCAGACAGGTTTGTGATAAAATTAAAACCATTCGTGGAATGGAAGATGTCGGCATTTTGAAAAATTTAGGTCAGCCTGAATTACAAATCAAATTAAACCGCGAGAAAATGGCAGCTTATGGTATTACAACATCAGAAGCTAATGCTGTTATTGAGCTTGCCATAGGCGGAAAAGCTGCAACACAATTATATGAAGGTGAAAAGAAGTTTGATGTCCGCGTTCGTTATCAATATCCATTCAGAAAATCTGAAACAGAGATCGGTGAACTTATGATACCCACAGGTTCTGGAACAAAAATTCCTCTTAAGGAAATAGCTGACATTAAACTTAGCAGTGGCCCTTCATTTATATACCGCGACAACAATAAACGTTTCACTGCAGTGTCATATGATGTGCGTGGAAGAGACTTGGGGAGCGTAGTTAATGAGGGGAGAAGTTTATTAGACAAGGAAATTAAACTCCCAAAAGGATATTCTTTTCAATGGAGCGGCGATTATGAAAGCGAAGTGAGGGCAATGAACAAATTGGGTATAGTTGTTCCTATCAGTTTGATTATCATTTTCGTTATTCTATTAGTACTTTTCCGCAAAGTAAAAGATGTAATGCTAGTGTTGATTAACATTCCTTTTGCGATAGTTGGAGGAATACTGGCGCTGATGTTTACCGGTACTAATTTTAATATTTCTGCGGGTATTGGCTTTATTGCCTTGTTCGGAATATGCATTCAGAACGGAGTAATTATTATTTCTGTAATAAAGCATAATATTGAGAAGAAACTAGCACTTGATGATGCAATAAAAGCAGGTGTAATTAGCAGGGTGCGCCCAGTTGTAATGACCGCTCTGATGGCTATATTCGGTTTGCTTCCTGCTGCCATGTCTACTGGTATAGGCTCTGAAACACAAAAACCGCTTGCCATAGTCATAGTGGGAGGGTTGATTACAGCAACTATTCTAATACTCCTTATTTTCCCGATGTTATTTAAAGGTGTGTACAGGAATAAATATCAATAATTTATTTTGATATTTATTTTTTCCCTAATCTTAATTCTTTAATGAATTGACGAGTAGTTTTTAAAATTTAGTAAAATTAAAATCTTAGAATTTTACGCCTTTAATTTGAAACTACTGAACAAATAATAAGTAAAAGGATTTTACATTACTTTTGAATAGAAAATTCAGGTCAAAATGATTCCGTTGAGAAAAATAATAACCGTAATTGTTGTTTTTGCATTTTCATATACTGTCAATGCTCAGCGCAATGAGGTTGGCATTTTTATAGGAACATCATATTATCTGGGCGACCTTAATCCTTCCAAGCAGTTTTTTATGAACAAGTTTGCAGGAGGAATCATATACAGGTATACCATTAGTTCGCATTGGAATTTAAAATTTGATGGTCTGTTGGGCAGTGTTGCAGGTGATGATGCAAAATCAAAAGCGAATGTAGAAAGGAACCTTAGCTTTAAATCAAATTTATTTGAAGCTTCTTTGCAGATTGAATATAATTACTTACCTTATATAACCGGTAGTGATGCGAATAATAAATTTTCTCCATATATTTTTACCGGGCTTGCTATTTTCCATTTTAATCCAATGGCAGAATATAATGGCGTATGGTATGCTTTGCAACCTTTAGGTACTGAAGGTCAGAGAACTTCTGAATCTACACTTAAGCCATATGCTTTGACACAGGTTTCAATACCATTTGGTTTAGGCGTTAAGTACAGTTTAGGCAGAAAGATTTGTATAGGAGCTGAATGGGGTTTAAGAAAAACGTTCACAGGCTATATTGATGATGTAAGCGGCACTTATGCAGACGCTACAGTAATAGCTGCTGAGAACGGGCATGCTGCAGCTGCATTATCCGACCGTTCAATAAAAAGCCTAGGTCAGGATGACACAGGATTGAAGCGTGGGAACGGTAAATCCGACTGGTATTCTTTTGCAGGGGTTTATATTACTTATAAGTTTAAGATAAACGGAGATAAGGTTTGTCCTGCTGAACACAGGAGAAGATAATAATCCAGAATGTTAAAATAAACCAAGTTAATTAGCACTCCTTTAACAATAATATTAATTCTTTAAGTCAGATTACCACTTCCTGAACTGTCCCGAGAGTTTCTTGAAAGATGAAGCGCCTTTCATAATGATCGAATCAAATTATGATAGTTTGATTTGAATCAAATAATACTAATTTTGAAAAAATTATAAGAATACTAAAGTGTTTAATATTGTACGTAATCTCATTGGAATTTGTCTCTACAAACGAATGATAAATATATTAAATAAAATCAATAATAATTAAATAATTCTTAAAATGGAAGCAACTAAATTTACGGTATACAAATACCGTTGGATTGTACTTATTTTATACATGTTTATTGTTGCTATAAACCAGTTGTTATGGATCACTTTCGCCCCTGTTACAACAGAAGCGAGCTTGTATTATCATGCTTCAGACTTACAGATTGGAATGCTTTCCATGTGTTTTATGCTGGTTTACCTTGTAGTTTCATTTCCTGCTTCATGGGTTATTGATACTTTTGGAATCCGCTGGGGTGTTGGTATAGGTGCGGTTCTTACCGGTGTGTTTGGATTTACGAGGGTTATGGCAGGTGCAGATTACAATTGGTTACTTTTATCTCAGATTGGGATTGCAGTTGGTCAGCCTTTTATTCTTAATGCACTTACCAAGATTGCTGCCAGGTGGTTTCCGTTAGAAGAAAGGGCAACAGCTTCAGGGCTTGGGACATTGGCTATCTATCTTGGTGTTTTAATTGGGATGCTGCTAACTCCTTATCTTGTTAGCGGGAATGGTATAAGTGGAATGATATATTATTATGGAATAATTTCAATTATATCAGCTATTCTGTTTCTTTTATTGGTAAGAGAACGACCTGCAACTGCACCATGCCGAGCAGATCAGGAAGAGCGTTCATTAGTTTTGACCGGGCTTAAAGATACTTTACACAACAAAGCATTTTACTGGCTGATGTTCATCTTTTTTGTCGGGTTGGGTGTATTCAATTGTGTGGCTACTTGGATAGAGGATATTCTAAAACCAAGGGGATTTACGGCAGAACAGGCAGGAATCACCGGAGGCGTTATGATCATAGGGGGGATTGTCGGTGCTGTTATTATGCCTCTTCTTTCTGATCATTACAGAAAAAGGGTTCCTTTTATAACTGTTGCTCTAATAGGAGCAATTGTTGGTCTTGCAGGCATTACATTTGCTACAACATATTGGATGCTTCTTACTTCGAGCGTTATCTTAGGTTTTTTCCTGCTTAGCTCGGGCCCAATTGGTTTTCAGTATGGAGCTGAATTAACTTTTCCTGCATCTGAAAGTACATCAAATGGTTTGCTTTTACTTGTTGGACAGATTTCAGGAATAGCATTTATATTTGGAATGGACAGTTTTAAGTCGCCTGTAACCGGTTCAATGACCAGACCTTTGATAGTGCTTATAGGTCTAATATTAATCAGCTTGTTTCTTTCTATGCTGCTAAAAGAGTCTACTTTGATAAGCAATAAAAAGATAGAATAAGTATAATAAAGTAATTGCAATGTAGATAGTTAACTGTTAATATCATAAGTAAATGATTTGTATCTTTAGTTTAATTGGAAAATGAAATAATTGTCAAGTTATTTAAATAATAAATGAACTTAATAATCAGATTAAATTTTAATATATACCAATGAAAAAAACTATAATTATTCTTCTCCTTATATGTACTGCAATATCAGCATATTCGCAAGCTCAGAAAAAAGATATTATTAGTGTAAATGAACTATACTATCAGAAAGATACAACCAGAACTTTTGGTTTCGTCAAGAGTCTGAACTTTGATAACTGTATAGACAGCCTTGTTAAAATATGGGGCACTCCAGCCAAAAATGAAACAGGAATAATAGTATGGTCGAACTTGGAAATTGCCGGAATTGGAAAAGAATTAACTGTGGAGTTACATGATGGCATTTATAGAAAGTTAGATGATGGAAATACCATTTATAAACCATTTGAAAGCAAAAAGGATAAAAAGAAAAAATTACGGAGATTAAAGTCAACACAATGGCGGGAGGTTGAGATTATTATAACTAATAAGGATAACCAGAATATTATCAATAATAAGGTAAAGACTGATATAATAAAAAAGGTACTGACTAAAATTATTGGTCAGGATACTAATCATATTTAAAACAAAAACTATATGGAAGAGTTCATATTAATTCTCAGACATGAAGATGGGCATAAAGTAGCTTCACCTGAACAAATGCAGATTTGGATGAAGCAAACAAAGGAATGGATGGATAGTATAGCTGCTCCTGGCAGGATTATAGGAGGAAATGGTTTGTCATTTAACGACAGCAGAATTGTAAAGCATGACAATGTTATTTCAAATGGACCATTTGGAAAAGTAAAAGAAACAATTGGAGGATATATAATAATTAGTGTCGCTTCTGTTGATGAAGCTGTTGAATTTGCAAAGGGATGCCCTGTATTACAGGGTGATGGAAATAGTGTGGAGGTTAGGAAAATTGCTAATGCAGATAGTAGTCATTAAAAATCAATAATGCTATGAACATTACAAGTTTAATTTCAAGTATTCACTGGATATCTGTGCTGGTAATGACAGTCTTTTATTTTGCATTTGGAGCATTTTGGCATAGTTCAATATTATTTGGGAAGTTGTGGAAAAAGGAAAACAATCCGAATAATGATAAAATAAAAATAAATGCCCCACTGATATTTGGAGTCACCGCTATTTTGCATTTTATTACTATAGCTGGTATTAGTACAATAGTTTCAGGCCTTGGTGGTGTAAATGGTTTGATTGCAGGCTTCCTGATCTCAGTAGTATGGATCCTTCCTGCAATGGGTGGTACTTATTTATTTGCAAATCGTTCACTAAGATTATTGGCAATAGATGCAGGGATGTATATATTGCTATTCTCTATATGTGGATTTGTGTTGGGGATTTGGTAATCTTTATTTTTCAATGAACATTAAGAATATCTTCAAGCGAAGAATCAGGATTTGTTTTTTATTGTTTGTAATTATTCTATCTACGTTTAAGGGAATTTCACAGAACACCAATTATCCTTACAATCCTAAACGTCTTACTTTCGTTATTACATCTGAAGTTATAGCCTACGGCGTTTCAATTTTCCTGTTAAATAATCTATGGTATAAGCATTATCCTCGTTCAGCTTTTCATTTCTTTAATGACAATAATGAATGGCAGCAAATGGATAAGTGCGGACATGCAACCACGTCATATACACTTGGGTCATTCGGCTACAGTGCGCTTCGTTGGTGTGGTGTTGATAATACCAAAGCAATATGGTTTGGCGGTAGCCTTGGCGCTTTTTTCCTTCTTACCATAGAGGTTCTTGATGGTTTTTCTTCCGAATGGGGATTTTCCCCGGGTGATTTTACTGCTAATACTTTAGGTGCGGCTTTATTTATTGGACAACAATCTGCATGGAACGAACAGCGATTTAATTTAAAATGGTCGTATCATACTACAATATATCCTGCTTATAGACCTGAAGAGCTCGGAAATGGCATTACACAAACTTGGCTGAAGGATTATAATGGTCAGACCTATTGGCTTTCAGGAAATATTTCCTCATTTCTAAAAAGTAATTCCAACTTTCCTAAATGGCTTAACCTTGCTTTTGGTTATGGTGCAGAAGGTATGACAGGAGGAGCTAGTAATCCAACCGAAGTTAATGGAGTAGCAATACCAAAATTCGAAAGGTATCGGAAGTTCTTTCTTTCCCCTGATGTTGATTTGACAAGAATAAACACCAATTCTGATTTTTGCAGAGCAGGCTTAGGCGCACTTAATTTCTTAAAATTTCCAGCCCCTGCATTAAAATATTCTACTGATACTTTAAAGAAATCAAATAATGCAAGCCTGACATTCAAACCTGTTTATTTTTAGAAGCGGCAATGAAGAGAATAATGCCTTAGAATACTTCTCCCAGGTTAAATGAAAATCCTCTGGAAGCTCCTTGCCCGAAACCATAATCAATACATAGATTCGATTTGGAGTTTTTATTTATTGATATCCTTAATCCAATACCTTTACCAATATTGATGGTAGTAAATTTATTTGAAGGATAATTTGAAATCGATTCTGCATTGGCAAACACCACTCCTCCAAGAAAACCATTATTAGTGATTTTAAAACGATATTCACCTTCAAGGTCAACAAAATCATTTCCCCTGTATCTACCCTGAACATAACCTCTTCCTGTATTATTACTCGCATCCCAACCTGTACTGGGTAAATCTAAGTAAGGTAGTCTTCCTGAAATTGTAAGGCTGTTATAACTCCAAAATGCCAGCACATTATCCGAGTTAAATGGCAATTTAATATATTTTCTTACATCAATCAATATTGATTGAGAGTTGTAATCGCTTCCGATAACTTTATTATTACTTCTGAATTGTATTGCTGCATATATCCCGTTACTTGGATTCGTTGGGTTTTCCCTGTTATCGTACATAAAGTTAAGTGACAAACCGGAAGTTATTGAATGTTTGTTCAGGCCATAGTCCATTACCTGCTCATAAGTACTATCAGGACTGGTAGCTGCTTTAATATCCCAATGATAATCCAGGTGATAACCCAGACCAATAAAAAAATTATGTACTATCTCTCTTGAAACAACCTCATAAAACTTCAGATATGCAAAATCAATCCTTAGTGCATCTGAAAGGGAATTGTCGCCACCCAGGCCAAATGTATTCGTTGGATATTTATAAATTCTCCAGTCACCAATAAAATTCAGCTTCAGATCATCATCAGTAATAAATGAATTTGATTGAAGCCAATACTGATTGTCTATGGTGTAGTAAACATTTGTCGAAATTGAAGAGAGTTTAGATTTATTTGAATCAAGAAAGAAGGAAACATTCGATGAAAGAACGGCCGTTAAGCCTGTTGACATAGCATATCCGGCAGCAGGAAGAACTGAAATAAATGCTTTCTTTTTTTTCTC
Source organism: uncultured Bacteroidota bacterium (assembly GCA_963831005.1). Lineage (GTDB taxonomy): Bacteria > Bacteroidota > Bacteroidia > Bacteroidales > CG2-30-32-10 > CAWHOW01. The sequence goes on along the minus strand of CAWHOW010000027.1, from coordinate 20,013 downwards.
AGAAGTATCTTTAATCTTAGTCTTTTTATTAAATATATCCCTGTAAATATCAACTATATCAGCTTGTTTTACCTCTTTTCGAGGTTTGACTGTGCTGTCTTTCTTTAAAGAATCGCTCTGGGATTGAGAATAGAGGCTTAAACCATAACATAATAATAATGAAATGGTCAGTATTTTTTTATAAATAGGCTTAAATTTCAATCGCCGGGATAATTAAATAAATCGCAAATATAGATTAAGTCTTTACAAAGCTACTGGATAAATTTTATTAAGCTGAAAATCAAAACCTCATTAACACTTAATTAACTCAGCTTAAGGGTTATTCTTTCAATGTGTTTTTCATAATTCAAAATTTTGCTTACCTTCGTTTTATCAATTTTTGTTTTGCTTTGAACATTCACCAGGTTTTAATAAAGTATTGGTCGCATACCGATTTTCGCCCCATGCAGGAGGAGATTATCAATTCTGTTTTGCAGGGCAACGATACACTTGCGCTTTTGCCTACCGGTGGCGGTAAATCAATATGTTTTCAGATCCCTGCCCTTGTTAACGAAGGTATATGCCTTGTTATTTCTCCTCTTATCGCGTTGATGAAAGATCAGGTGGCTAACCTTAAAAAAAGAGGAATTAAAGCTGCCGCTGTGTATTCAGGCATGCATTATAACGAAATTGACCTGGTACTCGATAATTGCGCTCATGGCGATATTAAATTCCTTTATCTTTCTCCCGAAAGGCTTTCTTCTGAAACCATCCGGCTTCGCCTGAAAAAAATGAAAGTGAACCTAATCGCTGTGGATGAAGCTCACTGCATTTCGCAGTGGGGTTATGATTTTCGCCCGCCTTATTTAAAGATTGTTGAAATAAGGGACATGTTCCCTAAAACTCCTGTTCTTGCACTTACCGCCACAGCTACAGCCGATGTAGTTACGGATATTCAGAAGCAGCTTGAGTTTAAAAAAGAGAATGTTTTCCGTAAAAGCTTCGAAAGGAAGAACCTTGCTTATGCCGTGATACACGAAGAAGATAAGTTCAACCGTTTGTTGCGTATCATTTCAAAGGTGAATGGTCCGGGAATTATTTATGCCCGCAGCCGTCGTAAGGCAAGAGATATTTCTGATTTCCTTAATAACAATAAGATTGCTTCCGATTATTATCATGCCGGACTTGATGCCAAAACAAGGGATGCGCGCCAGAGTGCATGGATGGCTGGAGCAAAGCGAGTAATGGTTGCCACCAACGCTTTCGGTATGGGTATCGATAAAGCCGATGTTCGTTTAGTGGTGCATTTCGATCTGCCCGATACTCTTGAAGCTTATTTTCAGGAAGCGGGTAGGGCAGGCCGCGACGACAGGCGTGCGTTTGCTATATTGTTATACAACAATGCTGATATCATTGATGCGCAGCATAACCTTGAAGGTTCTTTTCCTCCTGTTGATGAAATAAAAAATGTTTATCAGTGCCTGGGCAATTATTATAATCTTGCCATTGGCAGCGGCAAAGATGCTAGCTTCAATTTCGACATCACGCATTTTGCAACTACATATAATTTAAAGCCGCTGACAGTTTTCAATTCGGTTAAGTTTCTCGAAAAGGAAGGTTATCTGATGACCACCGATGCCATGTATCAGTCGTCAACGCTTCACCTTAAAGTGGATAAAGAAACGCTGTACCGTTTCCAGGTGGAGAATAAAATGTACGACAGTTTCATTAAGATCATATTGCGTTCTTATGGCGGCATATTTGGCGATTTTGTTAAAGTTAGCGAAACAGAAATAGCTTCGAGGGCTAATGTTACCAAAAAGCAAACTTCCGAATACCTTGCCAATCTTGATAAGTTAGGTGTCCTTTCTTATGTTCCCCAGAAGGAAAGTCCGCAGATTATTTTCAGTATTGAAAGGCTTGATACAAAAGATCTCTTTATCTCCAAAGAGAATTATCATGAAAGAAAGCGAATAGCCGAAGAAAAACTCAATGCCGTTAATCATTATGTTGCTTCAAACCTTAAATGCAGGAGCCAGTTGCTGCTTTCGTATTTCGGCGATGAAGACCCCAAGCGTTGCGGACAGTGCGATGTGTGCCTTGAACGGAATAAACTCGATCTGAGCGAAATTGAATTCGATACTGTGATAGAGCATTTAAAACCACTTTTGCAAAAGCAGCCTCTTTCGCTTGATGAAGTGGTAAGCAAGGTTAAAGGCGTAAGCGAGAACAGGGTTCTTAAAGCTATCCAATGGCTGATGGATAATGATAAGATAGTGATGGATGAAGGAAGGATGCTAGTGTGGAAAAAATAGAATTATCAATACAAATATTCAAGACAAAAGTTAACCGCAAAGAACACAAAGAAAATATTCGCAAAGAGCGCAAAGAAGATTTTTGGTGCCACTAAAAACTCTTTGAGCGTCATTGCGAGCCTGAATGCGTCATTGCGAGGAGGAACGACGAAGCAATCTAAATAATGTATTAAAGATTGCTTCACTTCGTTCGCAATGACGGTTTCTTTTTTTTATTGCAACAACTTAATTTCTTTGTGAACTTTGCGTACTACTTTGCGACCTTTGCGGTTAAAATTTATTTTCGCAATATCAATGAGTAAAATAAGAAAGACATTCTATCTAAATGAGGACGTAGTTCATCTCGCAAAGGACCTGCTCGGCAAATACCTTTTCACCAATTTGAATGGCGAAGGAATAACCGCCGGCATCATTACCGAAACGGAAGCCTATGCAGGCATCACCGATAAAGCTTCGCATGCTTATGGCAACCGCCGCACGGCACGTACCGAAGTGATGTATATGGAAGGCGGCACCGCTTATGTTTACTTATGTTACGGCATACATTCCCTGTTTAATATCGTTACCAATAAAGCAGGCATCCCACATGCCATCCTTATCCGCGGCATTAAGCCTGTTCAGGGCATGGCTGTTATGATGAAGCGTGCAAATAAGAAGCATGAAAAGGATTTGAATGGCACCGGCCCCGGTAATGTTTCCAAACTCTTGGGAATACATTTCTCTCTTAGTGGCGAATCACTTCTTGGCAATAACATCTGGCTCGAAGACCGTGCTTTAAAAGTTTCTTCTACCAAAATCATTACCGGCAAAAGGGTAGGAGTTGACTATGCCGCCGAAGATGCTCTGCTGCCGTATCGGTTTAGGTTTGTGGAGTAGGAAGCGGCACAGCAACTATCCTCGTTATTTTAATTTTCAATATTCAATAATCAACGCTCAATTTTCAAGTAGTTTTAAACTTGTTTATAGAACACTGAGAGTTGAACATTGATTATTCTTTTAAAGATAACACTCAATGATAAAAGGGCAGGGGTTGACTATGCCGCCGAAGATGCACTGCTGCCGTATAGGTTTAGGTTTGTGGAGTAGGAAGCGGCACAGCAACTATCCTCGTTATTTTAATTTTCAATATCCAATAACCAACGCTCAATTTTCAAGTAGTTTTAAACTTGTTTATTGAACATTGAGTGTTGAACATTGATTATTCTTTAATAATTTACACAATACTTCATTCCAATGGAGTTGTGTAGCCAACTTTATTATTTATCAATCTTTTTACTTTCGCGATACAATATTTCAGGGTCAATATCTGCTTCATTATCCCATTCTATTGTATCAAAATTTGTTCTGACAGTATTAAACATTTTCTCATCCTTCAACTCCTGAAATATTCCCAAATTCAGATATGGAGACATATCAAATTGCCGAATTTCTCCATTCTCAAAAGTCAAAAGCAGATTATAATTTTCTAAAGGTTTTACTTGTTTAATGGCTAAATACATACTATTATTATTTTAATGGTTCAATTTGAAATGGTTTTTCTCCATTCTGGCATAACTTCCAATCGGCAAGTAATTCATCCCTGTGTATCTCTATCCATGCCTGAATTAATCTTAATTGCCTGGCTGGCATCTGTCCATCTATTATTTCGCAATCGTCTAACTTTATAGTTGTTTTGAAGTCCTGATAATAAGCATGAACATGGGCAGGATGATGTTCTTTAGGTGCAAAATACATCCTGATAATAATTCCGAAAAACATTGAAATTGTCGGCATAATTTTTTCTTACAAAGATAAGAAGAATTACCGAAATATTAAACCGCATTAAACTGTTGATAGCAGTGAAGAGTTATTCAGTCACTTGTTATTAGTTCAATTGTTCATTTAAAGTTTTTTCAATTTTCAATATCCAATAATCAACGCTCAAATTTCAATTAGTTTTAAACTTGTTTATTGAACATTGAGAGTTGAACATTGATTATTCTTTTAAAGACAACACTCAATGATAAAAGGGTAGGGGTTGACTATGCCGCCGAAGATGCATTATTGCCATACCGATTTAGGATTATTGAATAGGAAGCGGCACGACAACTATACTCGTTATTTTAATTTTCAATATTCAATAATCAACGCTCAATTTTCAAGTAGTTTTAAACTTGTTTATTGAACATTGAGTGTTGAACATTGATTATTCTTTAATAATTTACACAATACTTCATTCCAATGGAGTTGTGTAGCCAACTTTATTATTTATCAATCTTTTTACTTTCGCGATACAATATTTCAGGGTCAATATCTGCTTCATTATCCCATTCTATTGTATCAAAATTTGTTCTGACAGTATTAAACATTTTCTCATCCTTCAACTCCTGAAATATTCCCAAATTCAGATATGGAGACATATCAAATTGCCTTATTTCTCCATTCTCAAAAGTCAAAAGCAGATTATAATTTTCTAAAGGTTTTACTTGTTTAATGGCTAAATACATACTATTATTATTTTAATGGTTCAATTTGAAATGGTTTTTCTCCATTCTGGCATAACTTCCAATCGGCAAGTAATTCATCCCTGTGTATCTCTATCCATGCCTGAATTAATCTTAATTGCCTGGCTGGCATCTGTCCATCTATTATTTCGCAATCGTCTAACTTTATAGTTGTTTTGAAGTCCTGATAGTAAGCATGAACATGGGCAGGATGATGTTCTTTGGGTGCAAAATACATCCTGATAATAATTCCGAAAAACATTGAAATTGTCGGCATAATTTTTTCTTACAAAGATAAGAAGAATTACCGAAATATTAAACCGCATTAAACTGTTGATAGCAGTGAAGAGTTATTCAGTCACTTGTTATTAGTTCAATTGTTCATTTAAAGTTTTTTCAATTTTCAATATCCAATAATCAACGCTCAATTTTCAAGTAGATAAAAACTTGTTTATTGAACATTGAGAGTTGAACATTGATTATTCTTTTAAAAACAACACTCAATGATAAAAGGGCAGGGGTTGATTATGCCGGAAAGGATGCATTATTGCCATACCGATTTAGAATTATTGAATAGGAAGCTGCACGACAACAATACTCGTTATTTTAATTTTCAATATCCAATAATCAACGCTCAATTTTCAAGTAGTTTTAAACTTGTTTATTGAACATTGAGAGTTGAACATTGATTATTCTTTTAAAGAAAACACTCAATGATAAAAGGGTAGGAGTGGACTATGCCGCAGAAGATGCTCTGCGGCCCTATAGGTTTAGGTTTATGGAGAAGAATGCAAGTCAAAAGTAGTAAGTCGTAAGGAACATGAAAATTAATAATATTTTATTTCACACTCTGTAATAGATTTTACAATACCATTTTTAAATTCGGTTTCTTTTATATAATTACCGATTTCATCATAGACATAGCTATAAGTAATTCTATATTTTAAATTTCCGTTTTGTTTATATACGCTGTCTTCAATTATATTCTTTTTGTCATCGCATTTGTAAATATGTTTTTCGCTTAAATTCCCACAAGGGCTATAATAGCAATCTTCAATAATATTCCCATTATCGTCGTATTTATATGTATGTCTTTCTTTACAACTGTTTTCTGGATTGAATAAGATATATTCTATGCAGTTTCTTTTATCATCATATTCACAAATCAATTTTTCATTTAAAGTGTTGTCCGAGTTATAAGAATTGTATTCAATGTTATTCCCATTGTCGTCATATTTCCAAGTAGTTTTTTTAGCAGTATGATAGTCTGGTATGTATTCTATTTCTTCAATTGCGTTTCCCATGTCATCATATATGTATGTGTTTTTTTCATGCAGACTGCCATTTGATTTATAAATATTTATCTCAATATTATTCCCTTTATCATCATACATGTAAATGTATTTTTCGCGCAAACTGCCTTTTGAATTATAACAGTTTAACTCAATAATATTTCTTTTGTCATTATATTCATAGGTCCATTTTTCTTTTAAAGAGTTATCTGGTTTGTTTAAACTATATTCAATCAAATTCCCATTATCATTAAACAGAAAAATTTCTTTAGTTTTTCTTTCTTTTTGAAACTCTCCAAATTTATCAGTTGCTTTAAATTCAGTTTCTGTTAATGATTTAACTTTCCCTATTAAACCTAATTCAGAAAGATCATTCTTATTTGTGTTCATATTTTATATTTTTAAATATTATTGTGCAACTGCAATTGTAGTTATTGACTAATATAATTCTCTCAAGAGAATATGTTGTTAAATTTATTTATGATACTTCCAAAGTGGTCATAGATATATTTTTTTTGCGAATGGAATATCTTTATAATTTGTAATAATTTCATTATTTTCCCCCAACCAAATCAAATAGATTTTACAATAATTCAGGAATTCTACAACATGCTCATCTGGCTTTTCAGGGATAAAAACACATGATTTTGTATTTTTATAATTTATTAATTGCCTTGAATAATCCAGTAATTGTCCCACTGCCATACGAACATCTGCTATATCAGAACTTGATTTTGCTTCAATTAATAAATCTTTATTTGTTTGATTAAAATTCTTCACTAATACATCAAACATATTTTCTTTAGAATTACCCTCGTGCAGAACAAAGTCTTTCTTCAATAGGTTAATCAGAATATTCGTCATATTATTGTGCCTACGTTTTGCTTTAATACTTAATGCCTTTTTTATTACATTTACATCATCTTCATCTTTTATTCCTAAATCTTTTAATTGTTTAATTCGAAGTATTTTTCTTTTAGGTGCTTTTCCTCCTATACTAACAAAATCAGGTAACTCTCCTCGCAACATATCAATATCAATAGCTGTTTTAATATCTCCTTTACCAATTAATTTACTAACCTCTCTAAATTTATCAAGTAAATTTGCATTATTAACCTTCAATATTCTTAAAAGCTTAGTCACTCCCTCATTTCCATTAATTAAAGGGAATTTAATTCTTTTATCTAACGAGAAGAAAAGTGGTGTCAACAGATTTTCTGGAGATGTGGGACTTGGAGAGTTATTTCCCTTTTGAATATCAGGGAAATTATATATTGCTTGTATTATTTTTTCAGCTTCAGTTTGATTTTTGATATTATATCCTATACGAATTAATGGTTCGAGTTTCTTGAAATTATCAATTATCCATTGCTTAGAACTTATTCTATAAGCATTAGAGATTATATAAGTTAGGGTTTCAATAACGCAAAGTTAAAACAATTAACAATAGGATGTCTATAAATATAGAGCATGCTAAAACAAACAAGTCCAAAATATCTTCAGATTTGTAGTATGAAATATAAAGAGCTACAAGAAAAACCGAAGCAATTTGAAAGCCTATGCGGGCCTAGCGTTGAAGCATTTGAAGCACTTAACGAAAAATTTTCTGTTGTATATGAAAATTACTTTTCACATTTCACATTCGATGGGAAAGAGCGTGAAAGACCTAAGTTGAAAAGGAGTGATAATGTATTTGAAAGTAGTGGCGAATCTCTATTTTTTCTGTTAAGCTATATAAAAAACAATCCTTTGCAGGAATATCATGCGGCCCAATATAGTTTATCACAGCCGCAGGCAAATATTTGGATACACTTATTGACAAGATTATTAAGAAATACGCTTGATGGAAATAAAAATTTACCAGCCCGCAGCAATAAAGAATTAATTTATGTATTAAAAGATGTTCCGAAAGTATTTATAGATGGCACTGAAAGACCCGTACAACGTTCGACAGATTATCAAACACAAAAGGATCACTTTAGTGGTAAAAAAAAAGCATTGTGTAAAAAATAATATGATTACCTCTCCACAGCACGAGGTACTATACTTAAGTGAGACTTATGAAGGAAGCGTACACGATATAACCATCGTCAAAGAAGAAGATTGGCAATTTCCTGAAAATATCATAGTCTATCAGGATACCGGTTTTCAAGGGCATGCACCACATAATGTTTTGTTGATGCAACCCTTAAAAAAACCAAAAGGGAAAGAACTAACGAAGGAACAAAAAAACAATAATAAACAGGTATCTTCCATCAGAGTCATCGTGGAGCACACTATTGGGAAAGTTAAAATATTTAGAATCGTGAAGGATACAATTAGAAACTGGAAACAGGGATTCAGGGATATTGTTATGGAAATTTGCTGTGGGCTAAATAATTTTAAAGTCACATTTGAAAACTAACTTATATAATGTCTATTATAGAAATTTGTATATCCAGTGTCCCTATAAATTAACTCCTTCAATTCAGAGATTGGTTTACCTGTCAAGTTTGCAACTTCATTAGTTAATTCCTTATTAGTTAAATCCGAAAAATCTACATCAAAAATATCTGATAATGCAGGAAGTTTAGTGCTAATATAAGCACCATTATTATTTTTTGTAATCCATGTTAATTTACATAGTCCATAAATATTCGTTGGCGTGATTTTCTTGCTCAAAAGATAACTGGCACACAACCTAACTAATTTATTCGTTCTTAATTCACGTTTTCCCCATTCATCCATATTCTTTTCTTTTTATTAATCATTAAATAATTTTTCTTATTCTATTCGGGTTATCTATCAGCAAAGTTAAAAAAAACCGCCTTCCCTGCAATAATTTCCCATTTCACCACAGTTCTTTGAAGCATCCATGTCAGCATTATTGTCAGTCGGGCTTGGAATAGCATACTTTTTGGCAGTAAAAACACTGGAAAAGTAATAATTATGCTATTGCAACACTGCATTAAGCTAATCAAACGTTACATTATGCTAGTGCAACAAAGGTATAAGCTATTCTAATGTTTGATTATGCTAATCTCACGTTTGATTAAGCTAATCTAACACGGGATCATGCTATTCTAACGTTTGATTAAGCTAATCTCATGTTTGATTGTGCTAATCAAACACAGGATCACGCTATTCTAACGTTTGATTAAGCTAATCTCACGTTTGATTAAGCTATTCTAACACAGGATCATGCTATTCTCATGTTTGATTAAGCTAATCTAACACTTGATTATGCTATACCTTCATTAGATTAAGCTATACCTTATAATCACTAGCTTAACTTTCAGCAGGCTGGTTTAAAGTATTCCTATTAAAGAAAAAAAATCAGTAGGCTGTAAGCAGGGGCAGTAGGCAGTAAAAATAGGTTAAAGTTAGATGCCGGTTAATAATGGCAGTCCACAGTATGCAGTCGGCAAAATGATAGTTGCATACTGAAGATTGAAGACTGGCGACAGGAATAATCAGCATAAATCAGTTTTTTCAGTTTTATCAGTGTTCCCATTAAAAGAATTTGAACAATAAAACATTCAATCCTTCCACTTCCAAACTTGTTGTACATTTGCGGCTTAAATTCAAAGCTGTTCATTGAATTAAAGAAAATGATTTGAGAACAGGGATTAACGATTTTTGATTTATGATTTGAATACACTTCTAAAATCATCATTCGTTAATCATTATTCGTTATTCAAAAGAAGATTATTTTAATTAAAAATTCTGTTTATCAATTATGAATCAGTTTACAAAGGTTATCTTAAAATCAGGCAAAGACGAAGCCGTAAGGCGTTTTCACCCCTGGGTGTTTTCAGGCGCTATCAAAAAAATGGATGGCGAGCCGCAGGAAGGCGATGTGGTGGAAGTATATTCCAACCACGACGAATATCTCGGCACCGGCCATTACCAGGCAAGTTCCATTACAGTGCGGGTTTTCTCCTTTCATCAGGTGGAACCCGATTATGAATTCTGGAAATCAAAGCTTGTAAAAGCCTATGAATACCGGAAAGAACTGAGACTTACCGATAACCCCGAAACCAATGTTTACAGGCTTGTTCATGCCGAAGGCGACGGCCTGCCCGGTCTAATTATCGACTATTATAACGGCACTATTGTAATGCAAACACATTCCATTGGCATGCACTTTATAAGGGAACACCTTGTGAATGCATTGAAAGATATATACGGCGATAAGCTGAAAGCGGTGTATGATAAGAGTTCTGAAACCCTTCCCAAGTCGGCTAACCTGAACCAAAAGGATGGATACCTGTTTGGTAAAGCTGATACCAACGAAGTTTTGGAATATGGTCATAAATTCATTGTCGATTGGGAAGCCGGACAAAAAACAGGTTTCTTTGTCGATCAGCGCGAGAACCGCAAGCTGCTTGAAAAGTATGTAAACGGAAAAACAGTGCTTAACACGTTCTGTTACACAGGCGGTTTTTCTGTTTATGCCTTAAAAGCCGGCGCTGCCGAAGTTCATTCTGTTGATAGTTCGAAGAAAGCAATTGATCTTACTGAAAAGAATATCCTTACAAACAATCTTGATGCAACGAAACACCAGTCTATTCAAACTGATGCCATTGATTACCTGAAAGAGATAGAAGTAAAATACGATGTTATCATCCTCGATCCGCCTGCTTTTGCAAAGCATCACGATGCCAAGCATAATGCATTGCAGGGATATAAAAGGATAAACCTGCAGGCGATAAAGCAGATTAAAAAAGGCGGGTTTATCTTTACTTTCTCCTGTTCGCAGGTGGTGGATAAGTTTTTGTTCAATTCCACTGTAGCTTCTGCAGCTATACTTTCGGGTAGGAATGTAAAGGTCATACATCAGCTAACCCAACCAGCCGATCATCCTGTAAGCGCTTTTCACCCCGAAGGAGAGTACTTGAAAGGACTTGTGCTGTTTGTTGAATAGAAGATGATTTCCAGACGAAAAAATAACCGCAAAGAACGCTAAGAAAGAATACGCAAAGAGCGCCAAGGAGAATATTACTTTGCGACCTTTGCGCTTAACTTTGTGCCCTTTGCGGTAAAAGAATATTCGAATAATTTCATTTTAAAAAAAACTACCTCTTTGAATAATTGATTTGAATTCAGAAGTTACATATAAATATATCTGGAAAGTTTCGTTTCCAATAATGATTGGCCTCATTGCACAAAATGTAATGGTTGCCATAGATACGGCTTTCCTCGGAAGAGTAGGCGAAGTGGCTTTAGGTGCAGGCGCATTAGGAGGATTATTCTATTTTGCTATAGTAGTGCTGGGAATAGGCTTCGGTACGGGCACACAGATATTAATTGGAAGAAGGAACGGAGAGAAATCATATCCAATGATTGGGCGAATAGCTGACCATGCTTTTTATTTGCTTATTGTTCTGGCAGTGCTGTTATTCATCATATTGTTCTTTCTTGCGCCCGATATTCTTCATGTCTTCATTAAATCGAAAGCTGTTTATGCAGGCACTATACAATTCCTGAAATATCGTTCGTGGGGGATATTCTTCGCTTTAATAAATATAGTGTTCACTTCCTTCTATGTGGGAACAGTGAAAACACGCATGCTCACATACAGTACAATTATAACTGCTATCACAAACTTTGTTCTCGATTACCTTTTGATATTTGGCAATGCAGGTTTCCCTGAAATGGGCATAGCAGGTGCGGGCTTTGCTTCTGCCATTGCTGAAATGGTGACGATGGTTTTCTTCATTACTCGTACTTATTTCTTTGAGGATATTAAAAAATACCAACTCTTTAAATTCAAATCGTTTGATAAAACTATAATGCGTGGTTTGCTTAATCTGTCAGTCCCTGTTATGTTGCAGAACTTTCTTTCCTTCTTCGGCTGGTTTGTTTTCTTTATGATCATTGAACATTTAGGCGAGAAAGCGCTTGCTGTTTCAAACATCTGTCGCAGCATTTATATGTTAATGATCATCCCCATCTGGGGTTTGAGTTCTGCATGCAATACGCTTGTGAGCAATGCCATGGGCGAAGGATTGAAAGACAAAGTGATTTCTTGATAAAGAAAATTTCAGTAATGAGTTTTCTTTTATCAATGATAGCTATAATTGTATTATTTATTTTCCCGCGTGCTATCATTACAATATATACCGATGATACCAGCCTTATTCCCTGATTCGGTCAATGTTTTGTATGTAATTGCTATAACCATGATTTTCTTTTCTGTTGGTATGGTAATGTTTCAGGGTGTTTCAGGCACAGGGAATACGAGAGTTACATTTATGTTCGAGATCATAGCAATTACTGTTTACCAGGTAACAGCGTATTTGCTTGCCATTGTATTTAACACACCTGTATATTATGTATGGATAGTGGAATGCATGTATTTCATCATGATAGGCACTATGTCATTTATATACCTTAGAACAGGGAAGTGGCGACATACTAAAATATAAAGAGTAAAAGGTTAATACATTTATAAAATTCCAAATCTCAAATTCCAAATTCCAAGATTGCTTGCAACTATAACTTTGATTTTGGGGCTTGGAGCTTGGGACTTTTCTTAAAATGATAAAATTGCTTTCTTTTCCAAATGAATGTCTGCTTTACAAAGTAAAATACAAAAGGGAGACCCCCATCTCCCTTTCTTAACACTAAACACTATGAAAAATAATATGTCAGCGCCTGATTGATATCAGCATACCTGTCATGCCACCATAAATGACAGTATATAATGGATTAAGGCTTAAAGCCATTTCATCTGAACAGCAACTTGTAGAAAAGTAAAATATATAACCAAGAACTCCACCAATAATAATAGCGATTATATTCACAGGTCGTGTCAATCGTTTAAACCAATTCAATTTCTTATCCTTATTAAAATGAACCATGTTCATAAAAGCGCTTATAAGAATCTTTTAACCTGCTCAACCAGCGTTTCATTATCCTGCAATCCGCTAAGATGTGAAACCATCTTGCCATTCTTGAATATGAGTATTGACGGATATGAAACAATTTTCAGGTTTTCGGCAAGTGATTTATTCTCGTCACAGTTTACGTGAAATATCTTTGCTTTGTTACCAGTAACTTGGTGAAACTTATCCAGTATCAGCTTTTGTATCTTGCTATAGAAATTCCATTCTACATAAAAATTTACTACAGAGATTCCGTCACTCGAGATAAACTTATAAGCTTTATCGTTTAAGATCTGATATTCTTCCATCCTTCTCCTCTGAAATACTTGTTAATATTAGCGCATAAAAGTAGAGATAGTATTAATGCCAGTCAATTGTGGGAAACACGTAACTTGCATTATTGAAATTAAGGATATTCATTATATTTCAATAATGAGAAAAATTATGAATATTTTAGCGACTTATTTAAAAGACCAAGATTGATGAAGTTTATTGCGGGGTTCATACTATTAATTTTCTCTTTTCTTTCTCTGAAGTCTCAAAATACACACCATCCCGATTCTTTGTGGGTTGATTCTGTATTTAAAACTATGAGTCCTATGGAGAGGATTGAGCAGCTCTTTATGATAAAGGTCTTTTCAAATGGAGACAGCAAGTATTTCAGCGATATATCAAAACAAATAAGTGATTATAAAGTAGGAGGAGTTGCTTTTTTTAATGGCGGTCCTAAAAGCGAAGCCGAGTGGACAAACCAATTTCAAAAGAAATCTAAAGTTCCTTTGATGATAGCTATTGATGGAGAATGGGGTTTGGCAATGCGTTTAGATAGTACTCCTGCTTTTCCACGACAGATTACTTTGGGCGCCATACAGTACGACAGCATTATATACATGGTAGGTTCCGAGATTGCCCGTGAATGCAAAAGAATGGGTATCCAGATGAATTTTGCCCCTGATGTTGATGTAAATAGCAATCCTAAAAATCCTGTAATTAACAGTCGTTCTTTTGGCGAGAGTAAGTATAATGTTGCCAGGAAAGGAATAGCTTATATGAATGGGCTTCAAAATAATGGTGTCCTGGCATGTGCAAAGCATTTTCCCGGTCATGGTGATACCGATGTGGATTCGCATTATTCACTTCCTGTTATCCGTCATTCGAAGAAAATGATTGACACTTTAGATTTGTTCCCTTTCAAGGAGATGATAAAGAATAAAGTAAGTTCGATAATGGTAGGGCATTTGAATGTTCCTTCACTGGATTCATCAAAAAGAAGTATTTCAAGCGTATCGAAAGTGATAGTTACCGGGCTATTGAAGAACAAACTTGGTTTTAATGGACTTGTTATCAGCGATGCCCTTGATATGAAAGGTATCAGCAAAACACAGAAAAAAGGTTATGCTGAAATGGATGCATTGATGGCTGGTAATGATATACTGCTTATTCCGCAGGACTTGCCAGTAGCTATTAACAGAATCAAAAGAGCAGTTGATAGTTCATGGATCAAGCAGGATTACATTGACCAGAAATGCAAAAAAATACTTTATTATAAATATCAGGCAGGGCTTAACCATATCAAACCTGTCGAAACAAAAGGACTTTATGATGATCTGAATTCCCCTGATATTGATTACCTGCAACGTTTGATATTTGAAAATGCAATTACTCTGGTACAAAATAAAAATAATTTAATTCCTCTGAAGCGCTTTGATACCCTGAAAATGGCAGTAGTGTCTGTTGGCGATACTGCAATAAGAGTATTTCAGAAAGTTCTTTCAAATTATGCCTCTATTGATTTTTACAATTTGAATAAGAACTGTAAAAAGGGTGAAGCTGATACTCTTCGAAAGAAGCTAAAGAAGTATAACCTTATTATTGTCGGCATACATGATACTCATAATCTTGTTGCAAGGAATTTCGGCATTACGAAGCAGGCTATTGATTTTGTTGATTCTTTAAGCAGACATAAAAAGATAATTCTGGATGTATTTGCTAATCCATATACATTAGGGATGTTTCATAATACAAAGAATATTGATGCCGTGGTCTTGTCGTATCAAAACATTGATATTGCCGAAGACCTTTCTGCACAGATGATTTTCGGTGGCCTTACTTTTAAAGGTAAGCTGCCTGTTACCGCTTCGCCTGAATTCCCTCTTAATACTGGATTGTCAATAAAGGATTCGTTCCGGCTTAAATATACTTCACCCCATGAAGTGAATATAAATGAAAAAGACCTTACTGCCATTGATTCCATAGCTATGAAAGGAATTAAGAATAAGGCATATCCCGGTTGTGTTATTCTTGTGGCAAAAGACGGGAAAGTGTTTTATGATAAAGCTTTCGGTTATCATACCTATGATAAAAAAGTCCCTACTTCAATAAATGATATTTTCGATATGGCTTCTATTACCAAGATTGAAGCTTCAACTATGGCAATTATGAAGTTGTATGATGAAGGTAAGTTGAATATTGATAAAACTCTTGGCGATTATCTTCCTATTCTGAAAGGTTCAAATAAGGAACATATTGTTATAAGGGATGTGCTTACTCACCAGGCAAGGCTTAAAGCGTGGATTCCTTTTTATTTGGAGACCATTAAAAAAGGCAAGCTTGATACTGCAATTTATCATAAGGTTAAGTCTGATAAATATCCCTATCGTGTTGCGGAGAAATTATATATAAGGAAAGATTACCCTGATTCCATTATTCAGGAAATCATTAAATCTCCTTTGAATAAGAAGAAGGAGTATTTATACAGTGATATGGGCTTTTACCTGATGATGAAGATTGTTGAGAAGATAACAGGGGAAAGTTTTGAAAAGTATATACAGGATAATATATATACTCCTCTTGGAATGAGTTCTACTGGATTCAAGCCAAGAGAGAAATTCAAGATGTCGCGTATTGTTCCTACGGAGATTGATACCGTTTGGAGAAAACAATTGCTGTATGGCGATGTTGACGATCAGGGTGCTGCCATGATGGGTGGCGTATGCGGTCATGCTGGGCTTTTTTCAGATGCTAATGATTTGGCTACACTTATGCAGATGCTCTTACAAAAAGGTGAATATGCAGGGGTGCGTTATTTTAATGATACTACGGTGAAAGAATTTACAAGGTGCCAGTTTCCTGAGTTAAATAACAGGCGTGGACTTGGGTTTGATAAACCTGCTTTAACGTTAAAAGATATTGGCCCTTGTTGTAAAAGTGCTTCTTCACTTAGTTACGGACATTCAGGTTTTACAGGAACATATTTCTGGGTCGACCCCAAGGAAAACCTTATTTATATTTTCTTGTCTAACAGGGTTTATCCTGATGCCGATAATAAAAAGATCATCGAAATGGGCACCCGCACCGATATTCAGCAAGCCATTTATAATGCTATTGCTAAAAGTAAAATACAGAATTAAATACTTAATTTTGTAAGTAAGCAGTAGGCAGTGGCAGTCAGTACAGGCATCTTTACTTAATACTCATATTAACCATAAACGGTTTGATGATGTGTTCAAATGAGATTCCTCACTACGTTCGGAATGACATTATAGGTTTGGGGATAATAGGGGGTAAGAGGAGGCGATTCGCAATAGCGAATCGCCTCCTCTTACCCCCCACAAAAAAAATAAATTAATTGTCATTCCGAATGAAAAGTAGTGGAATGAGGAATCTAAAAAACGAGAAAATTATATCTGCGTAACATTACTTATTAGGTATTATCTTTTTGCCATCAAACAAATTGTATTTAACCTTTGATAAACATTAAACCCCTCACGTGAAAACGACAATAAATTATTTCATTATAATATTATTAATCCTTTCAAGTATTGATTGCATTGGCCAAATACAACAGCATTTAAATAAAAATGTTTCAAAAAAGTCTTCCTTTCAAAAACCCCCTTCATCACCCCCTGATTATTTGAATTATATTCCCGATACAAATAATAATTATCAAAATACCCCTATCGTTACATATCGAGTCAATATTCATTTATTCAGAAAATCAGATGGAAGCGGAGTTTATAAATTATCTGATACAATTGTATTCAGGCAGCAGATTGACTTGGTAAACCGGATTTATTCAAATATATCGCCACCTACCATGCCAGTA
Source organism: uncultured Bacteroidota bacterium (assembly GCA_963831005.1). Lineage (GTDB taxonomy): Bacteria > Bacteroidota > Bacteroidia > Bacteroidales > CG2-30-32-10 > CAWHOW01. The sequence goes on along the minus strand of CAWHOW010000027.1, from coordinate 2,970 downwards.
AATCCACCTGCAGAATATATAAACGACAGTAGGGTGAGGTTTAAATTAATGAAGATTTATTTTCATGATAATGATACATTTTATTCTTCTGATGTTGCAAACGCCTGTGATGGTAAACATTATCTCCGGTTTGCAGTTAACAGGGCAAATGAAATTAATATATTGTATTACCAGGATCCGCATTTTAAGCAGGGTTCCGCTTGCGGGATACATCCTTCTTCTTCAAACATAGCTTATGTAAATATGGTATGTATGACCCCCAGTTGGGCTGCAGCACAGGTTCTTGCTCACGAATTGGGGCATGTGCTTGGCTTGTATCACACGGGTGATTGTTCCGGCAGCAAGTGTTATAATTCAGGCGGTTTCTCAGACACTTATCAGCCTGATTGCAATAAAGGATGGTTAGATTGTGGTGTTACCAAGCTCCCTTCCTGCGGTTGTTGTAGTGGTGATACAGGCATTTCGAACAATATTATGGGTTATAATATTTGCAGGTCGTATCTTTCGCCCATGCAAATGGGAGCTATTCATTGCAATGCATTTTCGAATTACAACTATACGCAATATTTGGTATGTGATTATGATACTGATAATTCAGTAACGGTTTCTTCGAATGATACATGGAATACTGCAAAAATTATTACAGGAAATCTGACTGTTTCAAACCATTCTACTCTTGTTATCAAATGTTCACTGGTAATGGCTGACAATTCAACTATAACCGTGAAAAAAGGTTCAACTTTAATTATTGACAAAGGGGCAATATTGACAGGCGCTGATGATAATTTCTGGAATGGTAATCTTATTGTTAAAGGAGGAGGACAATTAACTGTAAACTCATCAGGGCAAGTGAAAATGAATGGTAACGGGAAGATTCTTATTGATAGGGACAGGCATGGCAAGGGGAACCTGACTTTTGACCATGATGCATTGATATATCTGAACGACCCCGCTACTTCGCTTGTTGTTAAAGGTAAATTATCCTCTGTTTCAGGCGCTGAATTTGTTTTTAAAGGCAAAGGCAAGCATATTTCCAAGGCTTCAGATAGTAAATACAAGTAAGGGCTGAGAATTTTTAGAAGTAAGCAGTACTTAATTCCATGCCTACCCGACGGCAAATGGCATTTAAAATCATTTCTATTTTAAGCTTAACAATAAATTAATATTGAAAAAATAATCAATATCAACTTATAAGTTGAATCCATATTTCTTTTATTAAATGCGTAACCCCATTCTTATATCCTATAACTAAAGTAGTAATTGGTCTACACAAAAAATATGTTGATAACTTTTTTCCAATAATTCGTTTTTTTATTAAAGTTATTCTTTCTATTTTTACAAAACCATATTTCACTTGCATGAATCACCAAACCACATTTTTAAAATGTGATGTTTACGGGATAGAGAAGGAAGAAGGAAGAAGGAAGAAGAACCCTTAATCATCAGAGGAATCCGTTGCTTGACGGATTGCCCGGCTTGCCACGCGGCAGGGAACATCCCCATTTTTATTATACACTATATAATAAGGTATCAAACGTTCTTTTTAGGAAAGGCTGCCGCATGATGCCTGCTGCCCTGTTGCATGTTTATAATGAGAGTATAAATGAGATTGTGTAAACAGGATATTCACTGTCTACATCGCCCTTCAAAGATAATTAAAAATTGATTAAGAATGAGTGCCCAATGCATGATTGGAAGTTTCCAAGCATCTTCAATGTTTTTAATGGCTAAGTATATAGATTTGGATGCTGCATTTTCATTTGGGAACTGCGTTTTTGTTTTGGTATATTTTCTGATACCACGGTTTAGATTTTCAATAGTATTGGTGGTATAGATAATTCTTCTAAGCTCCAGTGGATACTCAAAATAATTGGATAAGCTGTCCCAGTTTGTTTCCCATGAAGTGATTGCATATTTATACTTACCCTGCCATTTGAGTTTAAATTTTTCAAACTCTTCCAGGGCTATTTCTTTGTTGATGGCGGTATATACTTTTTTTAGATCCTGGCAAAATATCTTCCTGTCCTTCCAAACTACAAACTTGCAACTGTTACGGATTTGGTGGACAATGCAGAGCTGTGTTACAGTTTCCGGGAATACGGCATTAATAGCTTGGGTAAAGCCCTTGAGGTTATCCGTACAAGCAATAAGAATATCCTCTACACCTCTGGCCTTTAAGTCGGTCAGAACACTCATCCAGAAGGCAGCAGATTCTGTTTTTTCAATCCAAAATCCGAGAACTTCTTTTATGCCATCTGGTTTAAGACCGATAACGATATAAACACATTTGTTTATCACTTTGTTATCTGTTCTGATTTTAAGAACAATGCCATCCATCCATACGGCATAATAGACTGGCTCCAGTGTGCGCTGTTGCCATTCTTTGGCTGACTCCATGATACTTTCAGTAATGTTGGAAACTGTTGTTTCGCTAATTTCCAGTCCATAAATATCCAAAACCTGGTGGCGGACATCGGAAGTGGTCATGCCCCGGCTATACATACCTATTATCGCATCTTCTATCTTACTACTGATGGTTTCTCCCTTGGGAATAATATGTGGTTCGAAAGCTCCGTTTCTATCTCTTGGAATATTAAGTATCACTTCTCCTACATTCTCAGTTGTAATAGTTTTTGGAAAAGACCCATTGCGACTGTTACCTGTATTGTATCCATCTTTGGCATGTTTTGGGTAACCAAGATGTTCCTCTAGTTCACACTTTAGCATCTCCTCTATGCCTTGCTTAAATATCGAATTAAAATATTCTTGAAATGATTCTTTGCTTTTAAACTGTTTGAAAAAGCCTTTGGGGAATTGATTTCCCGTGTCGTTTTTGTTTTGCATTTTGGTATTTGGTTTAAAGATAAATTAAAATTTTCAATATAGGCTTGTGCTTCGTTCCGCTGCGCTCCACTTCAGCACAAGCCTATATTCCTTTTAAACCTGTTTACACAATCTGCTTTTCTCTAC